>JBGARF010000004.1:0-489754 GCA_044230345.1 Limisphaerales bacterium | reverse complement strand
ACCTTGATCGCCCGCCACTGGCCCGATGCGCTCCGGCCCAGATACACTGTCCCGTAGCTGCCCCGCCCAATCACCTTCACCAATTCATAGCCCGGCACCTGGAGCACGGTACCCGCGGCCGGTGGACTTTCCCTAAGTTGTTGGCCTGGCATCATGGAACATCGCACAGACTATTGAATCCCCATTTGATCGCCAGCCGGATCTCGGGTCGGGACAACCGGAATTGCCCGGTGTGGTTATGGGCCGGTCACCGCGGACGTCTGGACCACAACGCCGGCCCGAAACAGAAAATGGGATCGAGCCGCGTTGTGTTTCCCTTCGGATCTCCGCGTCCTGGAGCTCCGTTCAACACGCAACGAACGTCCTTTTCTTTTCGGACTCATTCGGTCACCTTCCCCGCCGTGCCCGCGTCGAGTTCCAACTCTGTTGCCAGCCGGTGTCGCGGCCCCCATTCACGGCGCAGTTTTCTCGAGGCAGGCGCCCTGAGCGCAATGGGGCTTGGGCTAGCGGACTTCCTCCAGCTCCGAGCCCTCGCCCGCGAAGCCAGCCCCACTACTCCCCTGAGGGATCACGCGGTTATTTTCATCTGGCTGCCCGGCGGGCCCGCGCACCTGGACACGTATGATTTGAAGCCAGAACAGCCCCTGGAGATTCGCGGCGAGTTCCGCCCCATCAAAACGAACGTCTCCGGCATTCAGATTTGCGAATTGTTCCCGCGTCAGGCCCGCCTCGCCGACAAGTTCAACATCATCCGATCGGTCTGCCACGACTTCGCCGATCACGGGGGCGCCCACAAACGGTTCATGACCGGCCGGATCCCCGCCACACCAACGGAGTTCGTCAACGACGCTCCGGCCGTCACTTCGATCGTCGGGAAGATGCTGGAAGGACGCTCCCGCCGGGGCGCAGCCCTTCCACCCGTAGTCGCCGGCGTCGATTCCGGCCGCAGTCAAATCGACGTGTTCAGCCTGGGGCCGGCCTGGGTTGGGTCCGCCTACACGCCCTTCATGGTGGTGGGCGATCCCAGCAGCGATAAATTCAAGGTGCAAAACCTCGGCCTGACGCCCGATATGCAGGCCCGGCTTGACGATCGGCTCCACCTGCTCGACGGCATGGATCGACTCCGGCGGGACATGGACCAAAGCGGGTTGATGTCAGCGATGGACCAGTTCAGCCAACGCGCGGTCACGATGTTAACCAGCCCCGAGGTTAGGACTGCGTTCGATCTCTCCGCCGAACCCGCCGCCGTGCGCGAACGCTACGGCTGGAGCGCCTACGGCCAGCGCGGACTCCTCGCCCGACGCCTGGTGGAAGCCGGGTGCCCGTTCGTCACCATGGTCTGGGAGAACCCGTTTCCCAGCCAATCGATGCCGAAGGATTGCTGCTACAACTGGGATTCACATGCGGTGAACTGCCACATTTTCGAAGATTCACGCTGGCGGTTTCCGGTTTACGATCAGGCGGTCAGCGCTTTGATCGAAGACCTTTACGCCCGAGGCTTGGACAAACGCGTTCTCCTCGTGGTCACCGGCGAGTTCGGCCGCACTCCGCGCTTGGAACAGAGCAAGGGCACCCAGACGGGTGTAACTCAGCCCGGTCGCGATCATTGGCCGCAGGCCATGAGCTTTATTGTCTCCGGAGGCGGCATGCGCACCGGCCAGATCATCGGCGCCACCAACGCGCGCGGCGAACACCCGATCGATCGCGTGCTCTCTCCCAACGACCTTTGGGCTACGGTCTATCGCCACCTCGGCATCGATCACCACGCCAGCCTGCTCGACTTTTCCGGCCGTCCTCAACCGATCCTGCCCTTTGGACAGCCCATCGAGGAACTGCTGGCGCCGGGCACGGCTGGGTAACGATTCTTCCCGCGGGAGCAAAGTCAGGCCCGTTGCCGGCTGGATTCAGCCAGGGACCGACGGCGCAGGAGCCACACCAGACTCAGCGGGAGGTACAGCCACTGCACGGCCACGGTGTAATACTGCCACTTAATCGCAGCAGCGAAGGCATCCATCGGCAGTGTTCGGGAAAGCAAGACCGATGAGCCGATCGTCACGCCAAAATTAAGTGCCAACAACGCCAGCGCGATCAGACAGGTCGCCACCGGGCGCTGCCGTGCGACCTCGGCGAGGCGTCCAATCCACCCGCTCGCCCGGCTCATCACCCACCAACTTCCGGCGAGAAGCCCAACGAGCACGAACGGATGCAAAAGAGCTGCCGTCGACCAACCCCCGAATTGCCAGCGAGGGGTGTCGGCCGCGATCAGCTCCAACCCGGCAGCCAACTGTCGGAGCGCATCGGGCACCACCACCACCAGCCTCGCCAACGTCGTGGCCAAACCGGAGATTAGATTCAACCCAATCGCGCCGGCCACCATCCATAACGCACGGTTCAGCCAGATCCGTTCCTGGTTGACCTTGCCAAACTCCAGCACGAGCTCGTCGCCGCCCAGACGGCTGCGCGCCACCCAGAACGCCTCGCTGGTGGAAAGACCTGTTGTCTCCAATGCCACCATCGAGTCGCGCAGGTGCGCCTCGAGCTCGTCGATGTCCTCGCGTTTCAACGCCGCAGACCCGGCGAGGTTTTCCCGCCACCGCTGCAATGCGGCGTTCAGGTCGAATGAGGTTGGGTTTTCCATAAGCTTGCGAGCGTTGTGTGCACGGTCATCCACTGTTCCCTTTCCGCCTTGAGCTGCCGCTGGCCTTCCTTCCGCAGCCGGTAATACTTCCGTTCGCGACCCGTGTCGCCCCGCCGCCATTCGGCTTCAATCAACTTCTCCTTCTCCATCCAATGCAGCACCGGATAAAGCATGCCTTCGGTCCAATGGATCCGTTCCCCCGATAGCTCGCGAACCCGCTCAATCAGCGCATAACCGTAGCTCTCACCCTCGGCCAGAATGGAGAGAACCAACGGCACCGTCGACGCAGCCACCAGCTCTTTGGACAGCATGGGGTGCTATTTACATAGCACTGCTATGCTTGTCAAGGGTGGTCATCAATCCTCGCTCAGAATCGATCCCGAAAGAGCTGCGTCCATCTGCCTGAATCAGCAGTTTCCAACTTCAGCCTCCGCGGTAACGCAGGGCTGCATCAAGCCCGCACGGAAACACAAGCCTATCTTTTACCTCCCATCTTTTACCAAAAAAGCGGCATCTTCCGACGGTTGACAGGGATCAAACCGGCGCGCACACGAAGGACCACAACTTGGGGTTCCGGCGTCCGTGGCCCAAGGCTTGGTAAAAGATGGGGGGGGGTAAAAGATAGACATTTTTGGTCTAACACGATTCGGCTCGGACGGAACAGCGATCATGATCAATGCCAGCACTCTGTTTTCGAGCTTGATGCAGCCCTGGCGGTAACGCGTGGGCTGGGGACCTTCGTTGACTTCCCACCTTCACCGGACCTCGAACCGGGCACTGACGATGGCGGTGATCTCCTTTTCGTAGGCAGTCGTGTCGTTCATGCCCTCGGCGGAGGTGGCCGTGACCCCGCGGGGATTGATCTGCATGACCCCCATGCGCGCTTCGACCAGCTTGCCGAGGCGTCCATTCGCGTTGTTGACGATCTGCTCGGCCCGGGCCGTGGCGTCCTTGGTCGCCTCGGCCAGCATGTTGATCTTCAGCTCTGAAAGCTTGGTGTAGAGGTAAGAGAGCTCACCGGAGTCGATCTCCACGCCGTCCTTGATCAGACTCGTGACCGCTCGCGACGCCGCCGGAACGCGATCCATGTTGGTTGAGACAACGGTGAACGTCTGGCTCAAGGTGTACATCTCCACCTTGTCCGTCGTCAGCACCGTCGGAGGCGCGGGCGCCGCTCCAGCGACCACCGGAGCGGCCACGAGCTCCTGACGGAAACGCCGGGCGGTGTTGATGGCCGAAAGCGTGATCTCCGCCGCGGGAATGCCGTTGGTGACGAGGAACTCCCTCACCTTGTCCGACGAAATTTTCAACGCGTCGTAAGCCCGAACCAGATTGGTATCCTTGGCCGTAACCGTTCCCGTCCAGGTGATTTGATCTGACACGATGCCTTTGCGGGCAGATCCGGTCACCGCCAGGGTTTTGGGCTCCAGTTTTACCGACAGGTAGGTCCAGGCCAGGATGGCGACGCAAACAACATTGGCGACGGCGAAGAACAAACCACCGGCCCGCAAGGTGACAATGAGGTTGTTAGGCTTTTCAGTCATATGATTTCAGGGAAAGCAAGCCGCCCAGGTGCAAAGTCCTGGCGACGCATGGTTGGGATTGTATGGGAATTTTGACTGCAACCGACGCCCGAATGCTGGGGGCCTAGGCAAACGAAGTCCAGCAACATTCTTTCGTGGGCGAAAAAATCATGCCTGGTGTCCCAAAGCTGGAGTCTTGGAAAGAAAACGGGATGGGTCGTGAATGAGTCCTCAAATCCGCGAAAGCGGTTACCGAACGGATCGCAAAAGTGCGGCTGACTCGGCGCGGCGCGGCGGTGGGCCCACACGACCCACACGACTTGCCGTCAGACTCTTGCGTCAAGCCTTCGCCCGGGACAGTGCGGAGCCGCGTCCGCACCGCCCGCCCGACGCCCAATCCGGACGATCCAATTCTCCGAAATGAGACTGGAGCAGGCCGGGGCCAGCATGGAACCGGGAGTGCTTAGGCAAACATCCGTATGAAAGAAAGCCCAACATCAAGGATTCAAAGAGTGCCATGGCGTCCGCTGGCGGTGGGATTGGCGGCCTCGCTTTCCGAAGGAATCTGCAACGGGCAGATCGCCGAGATAACGCGCATCGTGGTCCCCGACAGCCAGGCGGTCACCATCACCGCGCTCAACCAGCAGGGCAACGTGGCCGGATACTTCACCGATCCAACAGGTGCCCAGCACCCCTTCTTCTGGAACGGCAGCGCGATTGACCAAGGCACGCTGGGCGGACGCGACGCCATGGCTCTTGGCTTGAACGATTTCACCGGTTACTCGTTTGCCATCGGCGACACGGATTTCCATGCCTTTGTGGGCATTGACCGAACCCTCTTTGACCTCGGCACGCTGGGCGGGCGGCAGCGGCAGCCTGGGCCAGGCCATTAACAACAGCGGCGCCGTCACTGGCTATTCGTTCCCGCCTGGCGGCGCCAACTTCCGGGCCATTCGCTGCGAGCGCGGATCCATCACCGACCTCGGCACGCTGGGGGGCTCGTCCAGCGCCGGCATCGACATCAACGATTTTGGTCAGGTGGCCGGAAATTCCCGAACTGCCTTCGACACCTCGGATCACGCGTTCCTCTACGACGGCGGGGTCATGTTCGACGTCGGAAGCTTTGGGGGCGAGTTCAGCCAGGCCACTGACCTCAACAACCTTGGCCAGGTAACCGGCGTCGCGAGCACGTTCGGCGAGACTGAGTACCGGGCGTTCGTCTTTGCGCCGCGAATGCTCACCGACTTGGGAACACTCGGAGGCCCGTTCAGCATCGGCTACGCCATCAATGATCAAGGCGTCGTTGCCGGGGATTCCTCGCTGCCGGGTGACCAGATTGTGCAAGGGTTTGTCTGGAACGACGGCGTCATGACCAGCGTCGGCCACCTCGGCAGCCAATCCTCCGGAGTCTGGGATTTGAACAACTCAAATCAGGTGGTTGGCATTTCCACCAACGCCCAAGGCCTTCCGCGCGCGTTCCTCTGGCAACAAGGCGTGATCCGCGATCTGAACGATACGCTTCCCCCCGGCTCAGGCTGGGTCCTGGAAGCCGCCTATTTCATCAATGATGCCGGGCAGATCGTGGGGACCGGCCAATGGCGGGGGCAGCCCGCCTGGTATCGCCTCGATCGACGATCCGGGGAGAACCACCTACCCATCGCGCAAGCCGGGCCCGATCAGCTCGTCGAATGCGGTGAGGCCGTGGTGTTAAATGGCGGAGATTCCTCGGATCCCGACGGCGATACCCTCACCTTTGAATGGTTTGAAGGCGACATCTTGCTGGGCACTGAACCCAGGCTCGTGCTGAATATCCCCGGGGGCGCGCACGTGCTTCGACTTCGCGTCACCGATCGCCACGGAGCCTCAGCTGAAGACGATGTCAAAGTAACGGTGGCCGACCATATTGCCCCCGCGATCCAGTCCGTGGCGGCCACCCTGATGCCCACGCGTTCCAATCGTCAGCCACTGGTAACGATACGACTCTCGGTGGTTGCGACCGACGCTTGCAGCTCGAGCCTGACCACCAAAATTGTGGAAGTTCGTAGCACAGGGCCCGTCTGCAAGCGTAACGGTCGGCCTGACTGGGAGATTACCGGCGACCTGACCTTGGAGGTTCGCGCCGAAGCAGGACAGCGCGCCCGGGTTTACACCCTCGTCTTGAGTTGCACGGACGAGGCGCAGAACAGTTCGACGCGGACCGTTGAACTCGTTGTAGACCGCTCGAAGCGGTGCGCCGCGCCGAAGGTCGTCGTCAGGTAGGCGACCCAGCGGCAGCGACGAGATCAAAAAAAAGAGGCCGGACTTTCGTCCGGCCTCTTTGTGCTTACGCCGCGTGCGCGGCGCATTTGAGATAACTCAGATTAGTAACCCAAGCGGAAGAACAGATTGCCCGCCGTGGTCGGAATCGTCGCAGAGTGCGTGCCCTGCGGATTGCCGGCGACCGGGGTGAATCCGCCGGTGATGCTCCCAGACTGCAGGAGCTTGACACCCGTCGCCGGGGTCCAGGTCACCACCGCGGTGTTGGCCGTCGGGTGAGTGATGGTCAGGACCGGCAGCTTCGGACCGCGGGTCAGTTCCGCCGCGAAGACCACGTCGGAGCTGGTCGCGGAGTTCTGCTTGACCTCGACGGCCAGCGTGTGCGTGCCCGCCGTGAGAGCGATCGGGACGGTCACTTCGCGAGCGTCGCCGTCGCCAGGAGCCGTTCCGGGAGCCAACTCCGAGCAAGAGCCCGGGGCGTTGTTCAGGTTGTAGGCCAACACCAGGTTGCCATCCACATAGAAAGCAGCGGCGTCGTCCACAATGTGAGTCAGGTAAACACTTTCATTCGCAGCCAAGGCCGGCACCGTGATGGTGGACCGGAAGTAGGCGGAGATGAAGTTCGAATTCGGCGGGGTCAGCGGGGTCGCGATGGCCGGGATGCGGGCGATGGTGGCCGCGGTGGTCTCGACACCGAGCGGAGCCGCACCAGAGTGCCAAGCCGAATCATTGAAGCCAGGCGCGGTCCAGTTCACTCCGTCCAAGCAGTTGGTTTCATACTTCCAGGTCGAGCCGAGCGCCAGAATCTGGCGACGGACAATGACCGTGGCGGGGTTGCTGGTCGCAGAGCCAGCGCTGTTGCTGACCACAACGCGATAGACACCAGCAGAGGACGCGTCGGCGGTGGCAGTGTAGGTCGCCGAGTTCGCACCAGCGATATCCACGCCGTCCTTGGTCCATTGATAGCTGACTCCAACCGGGCTCGCGAGCACGCTCAAGGTGAAGGAGCGACCTTCCGCAACCGCTTCGCTGGCCGGTTGGGTGATGATCTGCGGAGGATCAATAACAATAGTCCCGACTTCAGCGGTGATGCGGGCGAGGAGGATCACATCCGAACTGGTGGTCGAGGTTTGATGCAGCTCGACCGCCAGAGTGTTTTGACCGGCAACCAGGAGGTTGGTCGGAATCGGAATACCGGCCACAGGCATATAACCGCTGTTTTCGGGATCGTAGACATTAGCCACGGTCGTATTGAAGAACAGCGGGATTCCAGCCGCGATGTTGACGCGGCCGATTTCGGTGCCGTTGACATAAACCGCGGCGCCGTCGTCGACGCGGGCATAGAACTTCAGGTTATCCGCGCCAGCCGGAACCGTAAATTTGGTCCGGAAGTAGTAAGTGAGCTGAGTTGCGCTGACCGTCAACGCCGTGCGTTGGGAAGCCGGAGCGTCAGGAAAACCACCGGTTTCATTGCCGAAGCCCTGCGGACCCAAGTCCCAGGTGCTGTCGTCGAAGTTCGACGCCTGCCAGGCAGTGCCTTGATCCGCACCAGACTGGTTGTAGCGCCAGTCACGACCGTCGGTCCAGTCGAGGATGTTGATCGTCTGACGAATGCTGCCAGTCGCGCCGGGGGCGGTCACGTTGCCTTTGCAGAGGTCTTGATACTCCTGCTGCATTTCATAGCGATAGCCAGTGCCAGGAACGCGGGATTCCGTGGTCTTCAAACGCACGACAGAAGGATTGTTGGCTTCGATCGTCGCCGTTTCGACAACCAGCGTCTGGGAGCCGTCCCCGGTCTGGATGATGTAGGTGATGCTGTCTTCCGCGCCGCCGCCGGAGGCGAAGGGCAGGACAGGCTCATTGAAGGTCACGAGCCATTCATTGTCAGGGGAAGCGGGAGCAACAAAGGACACGATGGTCGGACCGGTGCTGTCTGCGGTCACCGTCAACGTGGCATGAGCCGAATCAGCCGACCCCACTGAGTTGACGAGGCGAGCGTAGTACTGGCCCGCGTCAGCCAACTGAACGTTAGTCAGGCTGAGAGACGTGCCGGTCTGACCAGCGACGATTTCTTCACCCAAGCCCACATTCTTGTACCATTGAATCGCGGGAGCTGGAACGCCGCAGTCCGCAGGAATGGTTAGCGCGAAGGTCACGTTTCTGCACTCGGACGTGCTGGGGCTCGTCGGGCTGATGCCAGGAGAGCAAGGAGCAATAATACGGGAGGAGTAAACGGACAGACCGAAGACCGTATCCGAACTCGACGTGGCATTGTTATGAACTGAGACCGCAAGCGTGTTTTGACCGGTGAGCAAGGGATTCGACGCACCGTTGGTCAAGCTGTCCAAGGCAACCTGATGCACAATGCGGACGGGTTCGCCCAACGGATTGGCGGCAGCAGCCAAACTCGTGTGGGTGGCCGTCGGAGCAGCGTCCGCCATGTTATAACGAACGATCTCAGTGCCGTTCAGGTAAATGATGATGCCATCATCAACATGGTTGGTCATGGTCAGAACGACGCCGGACGTGGCACCTGAAAAATTGAAACGGGTGCGATAGTAGGAAGTAATGCCGCCGGGGACCGTGCTCACGAAGGGATACGGGTAACCCGAATCGTTGCCGAAGAGTCCGCGTCCTTCGGGCCAAGCTGAATCATCAAGGTTGGGGAAGCCCGCCGCGTACTGGTCCGTGTTATCGCCTAAGAAGCGCCAGAGACTGTTGGTAATTCCAACCAACTGGGTGCTCTGCGCGTAGGTCGACGCCGTGCCGAGAAGCATGCCGGCGGCGGCCATCGCTAGTAGTTTTTTCATTCGACGCATACGTTCTGCTCTTTTTGTTGATTTGACCCTTGAACCGTACTAACGCCAAGTCGCACCAACGACACAGCGATAGACGACCCTGAGGTCAAGATTACTTGCTGAGATCGGCAAAAGCTAATCACGCGCTGCGCGCAAATGCAAGCGGGGATTTGGCCAACAACTGGTGACAAGTGCACCGCGCAAGATCCGATTTCCCTTTCTCCGCCAGACCCTGATCAACCTCCGTATTACTACGTTAAACTACGTTAAGGGCGAGGCTCGGCCGCCTCCCCACCCTCACAGCCACAGCCACTCCCCCTCTCTCCACTCCCCCGCCCGCAAATGCCCACGCAGCCCCAGGGCTAAGCCGGAATGATTCAGTTGGACAGCGGCCGTTTGCTTGATCTTCTTGCGAGGGCCCTCGTTGTTCGTCGCATTCACGCTGGGTCGCTTGACAGTCCGGAGGCCCTACCTATAGTTCGGCCCGCGATGCAAAATACAAGTTCTGGGGGTCAGGAGGATCCGGACTCGTCCAACCTGCGCTTCGAACAGCTCAAAGAGTTCCACCCGGCCGGTCGCGGCCCTTGGGCTGCAACTTCTGAATCCGACTGGAATGAGTGGCATTGGCAGCTCAAGAACCGCGTCCATAGCCTGGCTCAATTGCAGCAATTGATCCCATCCCTTTCGCCTGAGGAGCTGGGAGGGACGCAATTGGCCAATACCAAGCTTGCGCTGGGCATCACTCCGTATTTTTTCAATCTCATCGACCCCAATGACCCCAACTGCCCGATCCGACGCCAGGTGGTTCCCCGGATCGAGGAGGTCAGCATGGCCCCGTGGGAAATGACAGATCCCTGCGGGGAAGACGGCCACTCGCCGGTCCCCGGCTTGGTGCATCGCTACCCAGACCGGGTCCTCTTTCTGGTCACCGATCGGTGCGCGAGCTACTGCCGCTACTGCACCCGCTCCCGTTTGGTCAGCAACGCCACCGGCTATGACTTTCATCCCAATTTCGCAGAACAGATCGATTACATCCGGCGGACACCCCAGATTCGGGATGTCCTCTTGAGCGGCGGCGACCCACTGCTGCTCAGCGATGACAAGCTGGAGCATCTTTTGCAGGCAATAAGGGCCATACCGCACGTCGAGTTCTTGCGCATTGGCTCGCGCATCCCCATCTTCCTGCCGCAACGCATTACACCGGCCCTTTGCGAGATGCTGCGCAAGTATCACCCGCTCTTTCTGAGCGTGCACACCAATCACCCGCGCGAGCTGACGGTCGAATCCCGGGCCGCGCTCGGACGTCTCGCCGACGCTGGCATTCCCCTCGGAAACCAGTCCGTTCTATTGCGCGGCGTCAATGATGACCTGACCACGATGCGCGCGCTCATCCAAAAGCTGCTCATGTGCCGGGTGAAGCCGTATTATCTCTATCAGTGCGATCTGATTGCCGGCTCGGCGCACCTGCGGTCGAGCGTCCAGCGCGGCTTGGAAATCATGGAAGGACTGCGCGGCCACACCACTGGCTATGCCATCCCGCAGTTCGTCATCGATGCGCCCGGCGGCGGCGGCAAGGTGCCGATCAATCCGAACTACGTCCTTCAACGGAACGCCAAACGGGTCCTCATCCGGAATTTTGAAGGCAAAGTCTTCGAATACCCCGAAGCGCCCGACGGCACGCCGGTGTTCAAGCCGTCCGAGGACTTTCTCGCGCCGGAGCTGATGTGATCCGGCCGAAATCAAGCGGCCGCGGCGAGCCGATCGCCGCCCGGGTCAGCCGGATCATTGAGGCCCTCGAGCACACCTATCCCGATGCGCACTGCGAGCTGAATTTCTCCAACCCGCTTGAGCTCTTGATCGCGACGATCCTGTCGGCGCAATGCACCGACAAACGCGTCAATCTTGTCACGGCCTGCCTCTTCCAGAAGTACAAGACCGCTGCCGACTATGCCGCGGCGCCGCTCCCGGCGCTGGAAGAAGCCATCAAGTCGACCGGCTTCTTTCGCAACAAGGCGAAAAACATCCAAGCCTGCTGTCAGGCCTTGGTGGAACGCCACGGCGGACAGGTGCCGCGCGACATGGACCAACTGGTTCACTTGGCCGGCGTGGGCCGCAAGACCGCCAACGTGGTTCTCGGCAATGCCTTCAACCTCAACGTCGGCGTCGTGGTCGACACCCACGTTGCCCGACTGTCTCACCGCCTGGCCCTGACCCAGGAAGACTCGCCGGAAAAAATCGAGCAAGCCCTGATGAAGCTCGTCCCCGCCCCCCAATGGACGCTGTTCAGTCACTGGCTGATTTGGCACGGGCGGAGGCGCTGCGAGGCGCGCAAGCCGGATTGCGCCGAGTGCGAGATCCGTGACCTGTGTCCTTCGGCGGACAAAGTGGGAAGTTGATGTCTTCCCAGGAGCCGACAAGGCACTCCCCATGAACCGCATTTGGAATTTCGAATTGAGAAACGGTTATTGGTGATCGCGGGGAGGCAACGAATACGGGTCGATTCCCAATGACCAATAATCAATGTCAAATTCCCAATGCTCCAAGCGAACCTCAAGATGGTTTCGTTGATTTTTAACGAATTGAGTCGATCAGGTTCATGCCTGGCGAGCAGGTCGAAAAGGGACTGGCGGCTTCCCATGAACCCGCCCTCCGGAGCGCGGATCCCGCCGACGCGGGACCCGCAGCGGGTGGAATCGGCGGCGCACGAACGAACCATCAGGCGTCGTCTCCGGCTCACGCCGCTGCGGGTTCGAAGCCCGCGGTCCGTCCAAGCCGTCGCAGATTCATCGCCGGCGAGCAGATAGCCACCTTCAACCAACCCAGTTAACCGCACTCATGCCGTCGCCAAATTCGACCTGGTATCTGTTGCAAGCCGGTCCGGGTGAACCGGCCGCAAACATGGCTTGGGATGAAGCCCTGCTGGAAGGCGTGGCCGAACTCGGACTCCCGGTTTTGCGCTTTTACGGCTGGTCCCAACCTGCCGCCACCTTTGGCTATTTCCAAGACTACGAAACCGTTGCCCGCCTGACTTCGCTCCGTCCGCTCCTACGGCGCCCTACGGGCGGCGGGTTGGTGCCCCACGACCGAGACTGGACCTACAGCATCTGTGTGCCGCCTGGGAATCCGTGGTACGAGCTGAAGGCGACCGAGAGTTATCGCCGGGTTCACGAGTGGGTCCAGTCCGCCTTAAACCAGCTTGGCGTGACCACCGCACTCGCTCCCGCCCGGATCGACGCCGGGCCCGGACAGTGTTTCGTCGGGGCCGAACAGTTTGATCTCGTTTTGGGAGGGCCTGACCAACGCAAGGTGGCCGGAGCGGCCCAACGTCGCCGCAAGGACGGGCTGTTAATCCAGGGATCCATCCAGCCAGGATCGTTGCACGCTCAACGCGCCAATTTCGAGCGGGCCTGCTGCGCCGTGGCAACGGACCGATGGCGGATTGAGTGGCGGGATCTGCCCGCCATCGCGGACTTCGCCGAGCGCAGCCGCGAGTTGTTGCAGGAAAAATATTCTGGTGACGACTATCATCGGGCGCGGGTCTGGCGGAAATCCAGTTGCGACCCCGGTCTGCCAGGCGCATAACTCCCGCCATGGATCTGCGAGTCGTCCCCCGGACACTGCTGACGCTGCTGACACTGTTGGAGCTGTTGATCGCGTCGGCCCACGGCGCCGAAAAATCCGGCGCGCTAAGGCGACCTGCTCCCGCCCGTCCGTCGGCCCGCCCGTCGGAGGAAACCAACACCGTGGAAGCGCTGGTGGCGGCCACGCGCGACTCCATCGTCGTCGTCACTCAGTTTGGTCGGAACGGCCGCGAGGAAGGCGTCGGGGCCGGATTTGTCATCGACGCAGGCGGCCAGATCGCCACGAGCCTGCACGTGATCGGCGAAGGACGTTCCATCCGAATTCGCCTGGCGGACGGCCGCACCGTTCCGGTCACCGAGGTGATGGCCTTCGATCGAAAACTGGACCTGGCCATCCTGCGGGTCGACGGGGGCCAGCTGAAGCCGCTGCGTCTCGGCGATTCCGATCGACTGGCTCAGGGAGCATCGGTGGTGGCCCTCGGCAATCCGCTGGGACTTGAGCACAGCGTGGTGCAGGGTGTCTTGTCCGCCCGCCGGGACTTCGACGGGGTCGAGATGTTGCAGATCGCGATTCCCATTGAACCCGGCAACAGCGGAGGTCCGCTGCTCGACCTGCGCGGGAAGGTGCAAGGCATCGTGACCCTCAAGTCGGCCCTCAGCCGGAACCTGGGTTTCGCCATGCCCGTCAATGCGCTGAAGAAATTGCTCGATCATCCGAACCCGGTGCCAATGCATCGCTGGCTGACGATGGGCTCAGTCAACGCGCGAGACTGGACCCCTCGATTCGGGGCGAACTGGAGTCAGCGCGCTGGACGCATCACCGTGGAAGGCGCGGGGCGCAGCTTTGGCGGTCGCGCGCTCCTGCTCTCGAATTCAACCCCACCGCAACCTCCGTACGAAATTGCGGTCGAAGTGAAGCTCGACGATGAGAGCGGCGCAGCCGGGCTGGTTTTCGGGGCCGACGGCGACGATCGACATTATGGATTCTATCCTTCCGCCGGCCAGTTGCGCCTGACTCGCTTTGATGGTCCCGACGTTTATTCGTGGAGCATTCTTCGGCAGGTGCCCAGCGCGCACTATCGGCGTGGCGACTGGAACCATCTCCGGGTGCGCGTGGAGACCAATGGGATCCGGGGCTACGTGAATGGCAGCCTGATCTGCTCGGTGAGCGGTGCGGAGTTTGCCGGAACCATGGTGGGCCTGGCCAAGTTTCGCGAGACCCGCGCGGAGTTTCGCGGCTTTTCGCTCGGGACAAATTTGACCGCAAAAACGGGCTCCGACCCCGCGACCGCCGCAACCTCTCCGGAGATCGCCCGCGCGCTGAAGGATCTGGAGTCGCCGGGATTTGCGGCGGAGAGCGGCGCCGACGTGGATCGATGGCTGGAGACAGTTCAACCCGGGGCCGAGGTCGTGGGACGCGAACTGAACACCCGCGCGGGCCAACTCGAACGTCAGGCCAAACAACTCCGCCGCCTCGCGGGGCAGCTGCATCGACGGGACCTTGTCGCGCAGCTAACGGCGGCGCTGGATCGGCCGGAGTCGGAGATTGATCTGTTTCACGCGGCGCTCTTGATCGCCAAGCACGACGCGCCGGACCTTGACGTGGCGGCATACCAGCGACAGCTCCGGGATTTTTCCGAAGACCTCAAGCGATCGCTCCCGGCGGGAGCGGATCCGGCGGCCAAGCTCGTCGCGCTAAGGAAATTTCTCTTCGAAGAAAGTGGATTTCATGGCAGCCGGACGGACTATTACGACCGGGCCAACAGCTACATCAATCAAGTGCTCGACGATCGCGAGGGCCTGCCCATTACCCTCTCCATCCTGTTTCTCGAACTGGCCCAAGCCATCGGCTTGGAAGGCGTGGCCGGAGCGCCGTTGCCCGGGCATTTCATGATCCGCTACCAGCCTCCGACCGGAGAGCTGCAGCTCATCGACGTCTTCGACGGCGGGCGAATGGTCACCCGCAGCGAGGCGCAGGAAAGGGTGGCTGAAGCGACCGGCGAAGGCTTCCGCGAGGAACATCTCGCCCCGGCGTCCAAGCGCGACATCATCGTTCGCATGCTGAGAAATCTTCTCGCCATCGCGAATCGTGGCAACGAATCGGCCGAAGCGTTGCCTTACGCTGACTTGCTCGTCGCGGTCTCCCGCGAACCCGCCGAACGCCTGACGCGCCTCAGCCTTCGCCTGCAACAAGGCGACACCCTCGGAGCACGCGAGGACGCCCAGTGGCTGTTGAAGGCCCGTCCCGACGGCGTGGATCTGGAGCGCCTCAGCCGTCTGCTGGAGTCATTGGAGAACGCCCCTGGCGGGGGCGGGCGCGGACAGGAATAGCGGACGGCGCCGCAACTCTACAATTCCGGCTGACGTTTGGGTTCGGGCGCGGAACTCGATGGGGAACCGGGCGCGCTTGGCTTCGCCGGGGTGCCCACCGGTTCGTTAGCGAATGGCGTAGTTCGGAGTTGCTCCACGCGTGCTTTGTCCAGCCGAACATTGATGCGTTGAACTTTGTCTTCGATCTGAACTCGAATCCGTTCCGTCCATTCCGCGAGGATCTTTACGCGCATCGACAGTCCGTTCAGCTCGACCTCAGCCGCGTGCCGTGCCTCGGCCGTCAGACCTCCTGGTCGGGGCATATCCTGGCGCAGCCGCAGTTCCAACTGCGCGTCATAGAATGCGGCCAACGTTTTCTCGTAGTGCTGAGTGAGCACTCGCAGCTCAGTTTCTTCCAGCACGTTCGACGCGTCCCGACGCATCATGCTTACCATACTCGAAGGCACTTCAGCGGCAGGGCTGCCGAAAACGAATGAGCCAAGGGAGAGGATGGCGATGGCGCCGATTCGGACACAGGTTCGCCGGAGGGCGAGACGTTTAATCATCGTTTTCATGGCATGAGGTCTATTTCGATTCGAGGCGTTGACGAAGGTTCACTTGTTGTTCGGAAAGGATTTTGGTCTTCTGCTGAAGCATGCGTGCCTGCTCTTCGCGCGCGAGCGGGGTCAGATCGGTTCTCGTTTCGATCAAGGCGAGCTCCTGCTGGGCGCCGAGCAACTCGGTCAGCGTTTTCTCATACTGAGCCTGCAGCACACGCTGTTCGGCCAGGGTAACGGGGCTGGGCGATCGCGAATCTTCGGTCGCAGGAACGGCATTGGATTCCGTGGCTGCGGACGGAAGCGGCAATGATTCGGCCCGCATCGACGCTGGCCGGGCAGTCGGTTCCGTCGGGGGCGGTTCTGGACGCCGGCCCGATCGTGACCCGCGCGGTCCGGAAACAACCACGGCCGCCAGCGCGAGGGTGGCGGCCAACCAAAGCCAGCGCGTACGAAGGGGCACGGTTGTCAATTGCGGCACTCGAAAGAACGACTCTCCACCCAGCCAGGCGAGCGCGCGACGGATCAGAAAGAGGTCGGTGGCGATCATGAACATCGTGGCAAGAATCAGCCCGGCAGTCGCCCACGAACCATGATTCAGCGGCAACAGGACCAGGACAAATGCGAGGGAACCCGCGAGAAGCAAAGGCCAGATGAGGGCGGCCGCCATTCCGATGCCTTGCCGGTGGCGCGGCGGTGCCAGGCCCCGAATCGCCTGGAGATGACGCCAGCCCAGCCAAGTTCCCGCGCAGGCGAAGAGCAATCCCGGAAGGATCAAAAGCTCGGGCGGCAGGAACGGTCGGGACCGAAATTGAATCGACGCCGCTTCGATTGCCTTATCCCTTTCTTGAAGGCGATCGTTGGCTTGCTTCAACTCCAGTTCAAGACGGTTCAGTTCCGCAAAAACCTTTGCTGCCTGGTTAAGGCCGTTCGTTTTCTTGGATCGTTCCAGGACCTGGCGCGACAGTTCGGCATAGTGCAGCCGCGCTGACTCTCTTGCCGCGACCGCAGACTGGACCCGGATCGCGCGAGTCACCGCCTCCTGCATGTGATGCTGCTCCAGGGCGGAGTTCACCACCAGCCACGAGATCAGCGGCAGGAGGCCAGCGAGCGACGCCAAAACCAGTCCAAGCACCGGGGCCGTGGTGAGGTAGGGCGGAGCATTCTCGCCAAGGGAACGCGCGCACCGGCGAGACCGGACCGCGTACCAACCGCCGCAGGCCAAGCTCAGCACCACAGCGGTCATCAACCCCACAAAAACTTGAAGCCCCGAGCTGGTGCGGACTGCCCGGGCCGTTTCCCTGGTTCGGTCGAGCAAAACGGCTCCTGGCGTCACGGCCAGTGCGCGCTTGGTCAGATGGCCCGCCAGCAGTTCCGCATCAGTGGTTCGGTCCGCAGAAGCCCTGATTTCCACGATGCTCAAGCGCCGTGGACTGGCGGTGGACTCGGGGTCAGGCGGGACGGAGTGCGAAGGCGAAGGCGGCACAATAAACAGGGCAATTCGTCCGCGCAACTGGCTCGGACGGATGGGCGCTGCTTCACCGAATTCCGGGGCCAGATCCGCAGCAACCCGGCTCAACAAATCATCGCTGAACAATACCTCCTCAAACGCCGGCGGGTCTGGCACGAGCAGACGAATCTGCGCCTGATAAGCAGACGGGGCCAACAAGATCCACGCACTGATGAGGGCAAACGAAAACGCCAATATCGCCAGCCCGACGAGCGCACCCCTCAACCCATGTCGCGCCGGCGAGGGCACGACCCGCGGTCGCGCCTCCGCCCCCGGCCTCGCAGACGCATCGGCGACCGGCAACATCGGCGGCGCATTCTCCGTTAGTGTGGCGAGTTGCGACTGCAAATCCGCCGCCGTTTGCCAACGAAGCTCCGGCGTCTTTTCCAAGGCGCGGAGCACGATCTGATCAATCCGCACGTCGACGGCCACCCTGCGCGACGGAGGTTCGATCACCGCGGTCGGCCTTTCGCCCGTCAGCATCTCGTAAAACACCACGCCCAGCGAATAAATGTCCGCCCGCCGATCGACCGTCCGCGGCGCATTCTTTTGTTCCGGCGCCATGTAGCCGGGGGTGCCGGCGGCGGGAAAGCTGTCGCCGCCCGGCCCCTGCGGGCGATTCGGTGCGCAGGCGGCGATCATTTCGCCCTCTTGCACCGCCGATTCGCCCGCGCCCTCGATGAGCTTGGCGATGCCGAAATCCGCGATCTTTACGCGCCCGTCCCGATCGAGCAGGAGATTCTCAGGTTTGATATCCCGGTGGACGATGCCGCGTTCGTGGGCGTATTGCAGGGCTTCACACAGCGTGGGCACGATCGCCAGCGCCTCTTCGGGCGAAAGCTTCCTCGACTGCAACAGCTGGCGCAGGTTGACGCCGTCGACGAACTCCATCAGGAGAAAGTAAAAACCTCCGGCCTGGCCGAAGTCGTGAATGGTGACGATCCCCGGGTGACTGAGTCGGGCCAAAGCCTGGGCTTCCCGCTGGAACCGCTCGGCAAAGGCAGGGTCCTGCCCACGTTCCGGCGCGAGCAGCTTCAGGGCAACGCTACGATCGAGCGATTTCTGGCGGGCGCGATAAACAACACCCATTCCCCCTCGCCCCAGACATTCCAGGATCTCGAGCTGTGGAAAAAGCGGTGCAATCGATTCCACGGCCGGCGGCGGCGGCGCCGATCGACCGACCGATGTCCCCTGCCCCGCAGCGGGCGCGTCTTGGGTCAACTGGGTCTGCGTCAACAAATTGAGCGCCACCAGACACGCTGGACAAAGGCCTTCCGGGGCCCCGGTGGGAATGGGGCCGCTGCATTTCGGACAGACTGAAGAATTGGACGCGGGCGCTGTCATCGACCGGAGATTAGGAATTCTCGGCTCATTGTTACACGAGATCGTGCGTTCGTGGGAAGTCGCCCGTTTTTTTTGACCCGCTCACCGAACATGAACTGCTGACTCCTCGGACGGACCGCGGGCTTTCAGCACACAGCGGCGCGAGCCGAAGACGATGCCTGATGGTTCGTTCGTGCGCCGCCGATTCCACCCGCTGCGGACCGGAAGTCCGCGCTCCGGGGGAAAGCTTCATGGGAAGCCACCCGTTCCTATTCGACCTGCCCACCAGACATGAACTGCTGACGGCTCGGACGGACCGCGGGCTTTCAGCCCGCAGCGGCGCGAGCCGAAGACGATGCCTGATGGTTCGTCCGTGCACCGCCGATTCCACCCGCCGCGGGCCATAGGCCCGCGCTCCGAAGGGGAGGTTCATGGAGAGCTTTCACGAGTTCCGCACTCGTGCCCACGGGCCCATGAACCGGGGAATGCTCCACCTCACCGCATCCGGGGAGAGAGGTTCGCAGGGAGGAATCTTCGTCCCAAACTTCGTCGTGAACTTAATCAGACGGGTTCGAATAAGTTGGGTCGCCGACGAAGTTTGCGAAGAAGATTTTGGGGCGGTTCATTGGAAGCCGCCCGAATCGCTCCGCTCAAGGCCCAGACCCCGTTCGTCCCAACGCGGCGAGCAGTTGGCGGAGTTCGTCGTCGAGGTCTTCGCCCCGCGCGACCGTTCCGGCCACCTCTTCCTTGAACAGTTCGCGGAATCGTTTCCGTAATCGGTGCACGGCGACTCGGGCCGCCCCTTCCGAAGTGCTCAGGCGCGCCGCCGCCAAGGCATACGAAATCTCGCCCCGGTCTGCCGTGAGAAACTCCTTCAGCGCTTCAAAATCGGAAACGCGATGGCCGGCGTGGAATTCAGCCCTCAATCGAGCCACGGCCCGTTCGATCAAGGTCATGGCCCATTGACGTTCATAGGCCTGATCCGGCGTTTCAACGGCTTCGCTGGCCAACGCCTGCTCGACGCCCTCCGTGTCCAGGGCGACGGGCAACAGTCCCCCACCCCGCTTCTGCGCCCGCGTCCGGTCCCATTCATCCGCGAGGAACCTTTTCAGGGCCACCAGCAGAAAGGTCCGGAACCGCCCACGCTCCCGGTCGGCGGCTCGCAGCCAGTCCTTCTCCAAGAGCCGGGAGAAAAACTCCTGCGTGAGATCCTGCGCGTCATGCGGCGACCGGCCCTGGCGTCGGATCCACAAATACAACGGGCGCCAATAAGCCCGGCACAAACCTTCCAAGGCCTCGCGGGCGCCCGGCGATTGCACATCCTGCGCGGACAGCACCTCGGTCCACCGCGTGGTCAGGAACAAGCCGGCTTCCGGCTGATGCCGCTCAGGACTGGTGGAGTGCATCACGAGATCCCCATCCGCGGCTCGCGCGTCTAGGCCGGATGTTTCCAGCCCTGGCGATAATCACGACGCAGGCGTCGTGTCGCGTCGCGATCGTTCAGAACTACTCGCCGCTGGGGCTCGTAGACAAGGGGTCGCCCCACGTCCATCGCCAGGTTGGCCATGATGCAACTCGCGGTTGAAATATGCCCCTGTTCCACATCAGCGATCGGCCGGCTGCGTTTCGCCACGGCCGCGAGGAAGTCAAGCATGTGCCGCCGCGTCGCCGGAGCGGCATTCAGCTCGTTATCCTTCTCCGTCACATCCTCCGGGTATTGCTCGCGCTCGAACAGGCAATCGAAATGGATGGTCTTGGCCTTGGAATCGAGCGGGATGAAATCTGCCCGCATGGTGCTGGCCTTGAGCGTGCCCTTCTCGCCGTAGATGATCACCGCCCACGGATAGTCCGGGTCGGGCGCGGTGCCCCAGGTGCGGTGTTGCCAGACACAATTGAAGTCATCGTACTCAAACGTGGCCGTCTGGGTGTCGCTGATGTTCGACTTGCCATCCTTCTGGACATAGATGCCCCCGGCGGAGCTGATCCGCTTGGGCCAGCCCAAGCCGAGCATCCAACGAGCGGTATCGAGCATGTGCACGCACATGTCGCCAACGATGCCATTGCCGTACTCGCGGAATGTGCGCCACCAGCGTTTGTGCGGCAGGCCGTCGTAGGGCCGCAGCGGAGCCGGGCCGGTCCAGAGCTCGTAGTCGAGAAAGTCCGGCACGGGCTCGACCGGTGGATTGCCATTCGCCCGCATGTGGTAGTAGCAGCAGAGATCGACATGGCCGATCTTGCCTAACAGGCCGGCGTCGATGATTTGCTTTTTGGCATCGATCAGGTGCGGTGTGCTTTTGCGCTGGGTGCCGATCTGGACCACGCGCTTGTGCTTGCGCGCCGCATCCAGAATGGCCTCGCCCTCGCGCACGTCACGGCTGATGGGCTTTTGCAGGTAGACATCCGCGCCGGCTTCGATCGCGTCAATCGCGTGAAGCGCGTGCCAATGGTCCGGGGAGCCAATCAGCAGCAGGTCGAACTGATGTTGCCGCAGCATGTCCCGATGATTCCGGTAGGTCGGCGGGCGCCGGCGCGATTTTTGGCGCTGGCTGGCAATGGCAACCGCTTCCTCCAGCATGTTTTTGTCCGGGTCAGCAATGGCCACGACCTCAACCGGCGCGACCTGAATCAGGCGCCAGAGATCGCTCTTCCCGTACCAACCGGCACCGATCAGGCCGACGCGTTTGACGGGACCATGGGTCAGGTCGAGGGCATCCGCGCCCCAGGAAGGCAGGGCGGCCAGGGCTGTGGCCGCCGAGGCTGATTGCAAAAAGCGGCGGCGGTTGATGGTGAAGGCGGGAGCTTGAAAGGTGCTGGTGTTGGCTTTCATGGGACCCATTATGGGCTCGAAACCCCGGCGGGCGCAACCTGGGAACTGCCCCGTCCACGCCAGCGCCACCGTCGCCACAACCCCTGGGTCGGGCTAAAGATCCAGGCGAGCAGAAACAGGCCGCCTCCGGTCACCACCATCGCGCCAGCGGCGGGGCAGTCGAGCCAGACGGCAAGGTGCAGGCCGCCCACCGCGCTGACCGCCGCGTGCAGCACCGAAAGGAGGTGCATGCTGGACAAACGATTGGTGCAAAGGGTCGCGGTGGCGCCGGGCAGAATGAGCATCGCCACCACCAGAATCGCGCCGACCGCCTCGAACGCGCTGACCACCACCACCGAGAGCCAGCACATCAAGGCATAATGAATCACCGTGGAATTCAGTCCAAGGGACGAAGCCAGGCCCGGGTCGAAGGAACTCACCAGAAGTTCCTTGTAGAACAGCGCGATCAAGGCGGCGGTCAAGAGCGCAACGGCCGCCATCCGCACCACTCCCGAAGGGCCCAGGTCCAGAGGGCCCAGCATCACTCGAGCGTCCAGCGCCACGTTGCTGATCTCACCGTAGAGCACGCATTCCTGATCGAGATCCACCCGGCTGGCAAATTGACTCACCAGAATGACGCCCACGGCAAAGAGGCTGGTGAAGGTGATGCCGATCGCCGCGTCCTGCTTGACCCGGGTTTTCTTATGGATCAGCTCGATCAACACCGTGGTCAAAACCCCGGCCACCAACGCCCCGGCAAACATCATGCCGGCATGCCGACTGCCCGCCGCCATGAAGGCGATCACCAAACCGGGCAGAACACTGTGACTGATGGCGTCGCCCACCAACGCCATGCGGCGAAGGATGAGATAGTTTCCGACCAACCCGCACGCCGCCGCGACCAGGAACCCCATCAGCATGGTCCAGCCATGCGTGTTCAGGTCAGTGGTCCAGGGCGCCACCATCACCTGGTGAAAATCAAACGGAGGAATGAGGTGCGGGTTCATGTTCGTCGGCCATAGCCCGTCGAATCGGACGGCGCCGTCGCGCTCCCGGTGCCGCGCTGCACGTCCGCGAGGCCGGGGATGGGGCGCCCGTGCGGATCGCGCGTCGCATACTCCAGGCGCCGTTCCAATTCCCGGACGGTTTCGTCCCCGAGCACGTGCTCGATCTTTTCCGCGTCATCGTGCACATGGTCCGCGGCGAAGTGAGCGGCGTTGGTCAGGTAAAGCTCCCAGAGTCGGTGGTTGCGCACGATGTTGCAGGCGCGCTGCCAGCCGTCCGGCGTGAGAAAAATCACGTTCCCTTCCTCATGCAGCGTGGCCAGTTCGTGCTGGCGCAACTCCGCCGCCTGCAGCGCGGCTTCCTCCACGGTTTCCCGCCGGCGCTGGGCCAACTCGCGCAACGAGACGCCTTCCCCCTTGAACTCCCGGGCTTCCAACACGTGGTAGATCGACTTGAGGGTGTTCTCTCGTCCGATGCGGGCCGCACGGGAACGCTGACGCCACCAGCGCGCCATCGTCCCATGGCGCGGCCCAAACAGAAAGGCCAGCGCGAAAATGGCGGTCGACGACAGCACCATGAACGGCCCGGTCGGAAACCGCGGGCCCAAAAAGCTGGCGAATGCGCCGCCTGCACCAGCCACCAAGCCAAACAACGCCGACAGCACGAGCATTCGATGCAAACGATCGGTGAGGAGGTAAGCCGAGGCCGCCGGGATGACGAGCATCGCGGAGACCAGGACCACGCCGACCGCCTGGAGGGCGATGACAATGGCAAACGCCAGCAACAGCATCAGGCTGTAATGAATGGTCCGCGCCGGCAGGCCGGCGACCTGCGCAAATTGAACGTCGAAACTGGTGACGAGGAACTCTTTGTAAAACAGCGTGACCGCGGTCAGGGTGAGGACGGTCACCACCGCCATCAACTGCACTTCAGCCGCGCCGAGCGCCGCCGCCTGCCCAAAAAGAAATTTGTCGAGGCCGCTCTTGTTGCCGCCCGGCAGACGTTGAATCATCGACAGCAGGCAGATCCCCGCGCCAAAAAACGTGGCCAGCACAAGGCCCAGCGCGGTGTCTTCCTTCAACCGCGTCGTATCCTTGATCAGGCGGACCACCACCGTTCCCAACAAGCCCGCAATCGTTGCCCCCACGAAGATCGCCCACGGGTCCTTGGACATGTTCCACAGGTATCCCACGGCCACGCCCGGCAAAACCGCATGCGAAAGAGCGTCACCCACCAACGCCATTTTGCGCACGACGATGAACGAACCGAGCAAACCACAGGTCACGCCCAGCAGCATCGACCCCATCAAGGCATACCGCACCGAAGGATCCTGGAGCGTGAAGAATCGAATGGCCTGGCTGACGAACTCCGTTTCCGTGAGATCGGAAATCCGCGCGGCCCGGGCCGACGCCGCGGCGAACAGCATGACCAACAGAACAAGGGGGCCGCGCAGGCGCAGTCGCAGCCGCGTCCGCATTTGCGCGGGCGCTTCCCCTCGCGAGCACGTTCTGAATCTCGGCCAGGTCATACTCCTCTTTCCCGCACCGCCTCCGCGACCTCCGAGAGAATGGTCAAGCGCCCGCCATAGGTTTTCTGCAAAAGGTCCGCGTTGAAGATCTCAGCCGTGGGCCCGAAGGCAACCACCCGCATGTTGAGCAGGAGCAGCATGTCGAAGTAAGTCCGCGCGGTGGGCAGATCATGGTGCACGACCAGCAACGTTTTGCCCCGCGATTTCAGCTCCTGGAGCAGCTCGACGATCGCCGCTTCCGTCGCGGCATCGACCCCGGCGAAGGGTTCGTCCATGAAATAGAGATCGCTTTCCTGCGCCAACGCGCGCGCGAGAAACACCCGCTGTTGCTGACCGCCGCTCAGGTTGGAAATCTGCCGGTTGGCGAACGGCAGCATCTTGACCTTGTCAAGACACTCGCGGGCCTTGTCGCGATCTTCCCGCGACGGACGGCGCAGGAGGCCCAGCCGGCCATAGCGGCCCATCAGGACCACATCCATGACACTGACCGGAAAGTCCCAGTCGACGGACTCGCGTTGCGGCACATAGCCCACGCGGCGCAGATTCTCGCGGACCGGCTGGCCAAACACCTTGACCCAACCGCTGCTGAATGGGATCAGCCCCATCGCCGCTTTAATCAAGGTGGACTTGCCTGCGCCATTGGGCCCGACGATGCCGACCAGTCGACCCGCCGGCACCGCCAAGTCCACGCCCCACAGCACCGGTTTATGATGATAGGCCACGGTCAGGTCATGGACCTCCAGCGGAGACGCGGAAGGGGCGGCGGTGTTCATGGCAAATTCAGGAGTCTCAAGTGTCTCAATTCAAAAAGTCAGCCGCGTTCGCAGCCCAACGGCCAAAGCGTCGTCGTGGGCACGCGACGCCCCCGGATGATGGATCCATTGCAAGTCCGGCTGGAGCGAGAACCAGGGCCGGACGCGGCACTGATAGGTCAGCTCGATCGTCACTTCGCGATCCGAAAGATAGTCGGCACCGGCCAGACGTTCCGCCCGCCGAACGTCCCGCGAAATCCCAATCCCGGCCACGCCCAACGTCAATGCGTCGTCGTCCCGGCCCGGAATGAGCCCCACGTATTGCAGCCCGGCGTCCCAGCCGACCGTGACAAAGTTCCGATCCGAGGGCGCAAGGCCAACCCGCGCAAACGCGCCCAAACCCTGATCCGATCCGGCCGTCTCCCGCACGATCGTCTGTTCGGCCGCCAAATACAGCCCGTGGTTGTGTCCAAACTGGCGACGGCTCGAACTGAATCCCTCGAACTCAGCCGTATGGAGCCAGACGCCGACCTTGTAGGCTCCGGCGAGCCAGGTGTCGTTTGTGCCGTTGGCATCGGCCGGAGGCGGCCGCTTCCAGCCAATTTCTCCCAGCGCAAAGGTGCCCTGATGGCCGCTGAGACGAAAATTGACTCCGTGGGGATTGCCGCCCGGCCGACCGTCGTCGCGGTCAGCCGTGTCGCCGTCATAAACCGCCCCTTGTGCAAAGAAGCCGGCGGCGGGTTCCCACCGGATTCGCACTCCAGGCGCAGCGCGAGAGTAAGCCGGGCCCGTGTTTCGTGTGTTCGCCGATATGAAGGCAGGCCAGCCAAATGTTCCGTTCAGAAGCCCGCCGCCTCGCTCCGTATGGGCAAACTCGGTGTCCGCCAACAACTGGCCAACCCGAACCGAGACACCTCCGTCCCAAAAAGTCTGATTCAGCCAAAGCTCATACAGGGCGACACTGTCGTATGCGTCAATGTTGCTGACGGTCTGAACGTCACCGATCAACCTTCCCGACGGGCTCGCGCCATGAGGAAAAATTCCTGAGACCCGAAGCATGGCGTTTTTCCACCCGCCGCTCAGCCGTTCGAGATCGAGTTCCGCCGCGCCTTCGGCCAGCCCTTCGAACACCGTTCCACGCCGCCTTCCGCCCGACAGGTTCGAAAACAACTCCCCAAGATAGCCCGCTTGTAAATGCACGCCGCGCTCCACCAAACGCGTCCGCCAACCCGCCCAATCACCCGTCAGGTGCTCCGTTTCGCCCATGGTTTCAACCAGCGGATTCCGAGAATCGTCCCGCAGCAAGGCCGGCGATTCGGCAGCTCCTGCCGCTGCCCCAGCCTGAGCCCATCCCAACAACATCAGATACCTCACCCACCGGGCGTGCCCTCGTCCTGCCAATATCCCGCCAGCCACCCGACCAGCCCGGCAGAGCGGCCCTTCCGTCCAGGCCCGGCAAAGCATGGGCGCGGGCGACGCGAGGGAATGCGAGCAAGCCTCCGCTGCGCCGAGGGGAGGACAGCTCATTTCAAGGCTTCCACGATCGTATTGACGTTGTGGCGAATCATTCCCTCGTAGGTGCCCAAATCGTAGCCTTTCTCCTTCTGACCATCCGGGCCCATGGCGTCACTGAACAGTTCGCCGCCCACCTTGACGCCGGCGTCCTGGCTGATTCGCCGGATGGCATTGGGCGGGACGCTCGACTCCACGAAGATCGCCTTGACCTGGTGCTTGCGGATGAAATCGGTCAGTTGAGTCACGGCCGCAAGGTTGGCTTCCTCGACGGTTGAGATCCCCTGCAAAGCGACCACTTGAAATCCGTAGGCCCGTCCGAAATAGCTGAAGGCATCATGGCTGGTGATAAGGATGCGCTTGGACGGCGGCAGTTCGCCCACCCGAACCTTGGTCCACTCGTGCAAGGCCTGCAGACGCGCCGCAACCTCGCGCCCGCGCCCGGCAAAGAACTCCCGATCGGCAGGACGCGCTTCGCCCAACACCCGCACCACGGTGTCCACCGTTCGGGCCCACAGGCGGACATCAAACCAGACATGCGGATCTGGATGCCCATGCTGGCCCTCCGGCACGAGGAGTTCGTTCTTCGGAAAATCAGCGGTGACGGCCTCCACCTTTTTTCCCGACTTCCCGAGGCGGCTGAGCACCTCCTCCAGTTTGCCTTCGAGCATCAGCCCGGAATAAAGGATGACATCAGCCCCTTGCAGCCTGGTCACGTCGCGGGCCGAGGCCTTGTAGAGGTGGGGATCGACTCCGGGCCCCATCAGTCCCGTGACTTGCACGCGATCGCCGCCCACCTGCCGCACCAGATCGGTCACCATGGTCGTCGTGGTGGTCACCCGCAGCGGTGCCGCCCCTGACGCAACGCCAACGCCAGCGGCAAGCCCAACCACGAGAAGCAGGCGAAAAATCAAAGACCTAGTTCCAATCATGGCCGGGACCATGCCGTCGCCTCTTTTTCGAGTCAAGAAACAAAGTTAGATGAGTCTATATTTGGGTGGGCACAAAGTTGGCGAAGAAGTTTCGCGCGCTTCCCCGATCGTTCCGGATAAAGCGGAGGGATTCAGTCTGGGTTCGGATGATCTCGATCGAGGCAGTCGATGACGGACTTCAGATGCACCATGGCGAGGCCGAGGTTTTCGTTGGCCAGCTCGGGCTCTTCTTCATTGCCTTCCATCAGGGCCTCCACCACGGCTCCGAGCAACGGCATCTGGTTGTAACTCTCAATCAACCCGCGCATGCCTTCCATGTAGTCCATTTCAGAGCCGGCCTCGAGCTCCTCGAGAAAGCCGAGGTTCGCGGCTTCGGCCGCCTGGATGTCGTCAATCGATACAATCTCACTCGAAGCTTCTTTGCGAAGAGCCTCCCAGACGATGAGTCCGATGAGCAGCAGCTGGCCGCGCTGCTCGTCTTCGTAGAGGGTTTCGTCGACCGCCATCAGGTAGGCAAAAACAAACGGCTGCGCCTTGGCCATTCCGTCGAGCAGGCGTTGTGCATCCTCCGGCGCCGCCTCCGTGACCCGGTTCCATGTACGTTCGATCACCTTGTCCGGAATCGTTTTCATGCGGGCGGACGGGGGGCAGAAGTTCGGGCATTGCGCCGGCGCAGGCGGGCTCCGGACTGGCGCGAACGGACAAACGCGGCCAGGGCCGCCGGGTTCGCTTCGAAATAAGCGGCCAGATCCGACAGAACATCGACGGTGGCGGGACTCAGGTGATGTTCGATGCCCTCGATGTCGCGCTGCTGAGTTTCGACGTCGAGACCGAACAGGGAGAAGAATCGGGCCAAAATCTCGTGCCGCTTTTGAATTCCGGCGGCAATGGCCTTGCCTTTTGGGGTCAGCACCAATCCGCGGTACTTGACGTAGTCGAGGTACCCAAGCTCCCCCAGCTTCTGGACCATGCTCGTGACGGACGCCTGCTTGACTCGGAGGGAACCGGCAATGTCCACAACGCGGGCGTAACCCTTTTCCTCAATCAGCTCATGGATTCGTTCCAGATAGTCTTCCGCAGTCTGGCTGGGCGCTTGTTCCGGCATGCCGGCCGCGAATTAACCACAGGGTCCGGCAAAGACCAAGGACTCTTTCGCCGGAATCCGGCACTTGCCCGGCTTCGCCAGAGCGACCTAGACTCACTCGATGTCACACGCGGATTTTGTTCATCTCCATCTGCACACCGAGTACAGCCTGCTCGACGCAGCCTGTCGTCTCGACAAGCTGGCGGAGAAGGCACACGAACTGAAGTTCCACTCGATGGCCATCACCGACCATGGGGTGCTCTATGGTGCGGTGGATTTCTACAAGGCCGCCCGCGACAAGGGCATCAAGCCCATCATCGGCTGCGAAGTTTACGTCGCGCCCGGCAGCCGTCTTGAAAAAAAGTCCAGCACCGGCGGCCGTGACGTCTACAACCATCTGGTGCTCCTGGCCCAGGACGAAGTCGGCTACAAGAACCTCGTCAAGCTGGTCACCATGGCGCATCTCGAGGGCTACTACTACAAGCCGCGCATCGACAAGGAAATCCTGGCCCAGCACGCCAAAGGCCTGATCGCCCTGTCCGGCTGCCTCGCCAGCGAGATCCCCGAGGCCATCATCAAGGAAGATCCCAAAAAGGCGCGTGCGGCCATCGACTGGTTCAAGCAGACGTTGGGGCCGGAGAATTTTTATCTAGAGCTGCAGAACCATTCGATCCCCGAGCAGGCCAAGGTGAACCAGCACCTGATTCCGTGGGCGAAGGAGTTCGGGCTGAAGTGCGTGGCCACGAATGACGTGCACTACATCGAGCGCGGCCATTCGCACGCGCACGACTGCCTCATCTGCATTGGCACCCAGGCCCAGCTCGCCGAGACGAAGCGGATGAAGTACGTCGAGAACCAGTTCTACCTGCGCAGCGCCGAGGAGATGAAGGCGCTGTTTGCCGAGGTGCCCGACGCGGTGCAGAACACGTTGGAAGTCGCGGAAAAATGCAACGTCGAGTTCGACTTCAAAACCCTCCACTACCCGCTCTACGAGCCCCCGGAACATTTCTCCCGCGAAGGTTACCTCCGTCATCTGCTGGCTGATGGCATGCAGCGCCGCTACACCCTGCAGGTTCGGGCGGAGGGCAAGGAGTTCATCGTTGAAGGCATCGAAGATCCGAGCCGCCTGCCGACGCTCGCCGCAGCCGACAGCAAACCCCACATTCCCGAAGGAATCACGCCGGCACAGCTCATCCACCAGTCCGATGTAGCCACGGCGATTCAGGCGGTGATCGATCGCCTGCAGCTTGAGCTGGGGGTCATCGAAAAGACCGGGTTCATCTCCTACTTCCTGATCGTGGCAGACTTTGTGGCCAAAGGCCGGGAGATGGGCGTCAGCTGCGTGGCTCGTGGCTCCGCCGCAGGCTCCATCGTCACTTATCTGCTCGGCATCGCCAACGTCGATCCCATCCGGTATGCCCTGCTCTTCGAGCGGTTCCTCAATCCAGAGCGCGTCAACCCGCCCGACATCGACATCGACTTCGCCGACGACCGCCGCGCCGACGTGATCGAATACGTCCGCCAGAAATACGGGCGCGAAGCGGTCGCGCAGATCATCACCTTCGGCACCATGGGCGCCAAATCCGTCATCCGCGACGTCGGCCGCGTGATGGGACTGAGCTTTGGCGACTGTGATCGGCTGGCCAAGATGGTCCCGGCGGAGCTGAAGATGTCGCTGGAAAAGGCGTTGAAACAATCGCCCGAGCTGAAGCAGGCCTACGAGACCGAGGAGGTCACCCGCGAACTGCTGGATGCGGCGTTCGTCTTGGAAGACATCGCGCGCAATTCCAGCGTGCACGCGGCCGGCGTGGTCATCGGGCCCGAACCCCTGGTCAATCTGCTGCCGTTGAAACAGGACGAGGACGGCACCATCGTGACCCAATACGCGATGGGGCCGGTCGGAGACCTCGGGCTGTTGAAGATGGATTTTCTCGGGCTGAAAACCCTGACCGTCATTCGCAACGTGTGCGAGATGGTGCGCAAGACGAAGGGCGTCGAGATCCCCATCGACAATTTGCCGCTCAACGATCAAACGACCTACGATCTGCTCAATAAGGGCAACACGGTCGGCGTGTTCCAGCTGGAATCCGGCGGCATGCGGGATCTCTGCCGGAAGTTCAAGATCGGCTCCGTCGAACACATCACGGCGCTCGTGGCCTTGTATCGGCCGGGCCCGATGGATCTGATCCCCGATTTCATCAAGCGGCGTCACGGCGAAGTCGAGATCGTCTACGAACATCCCCTGCTGGAAAGCATCTCCAAGGAAACTTACGGCGTGCTCATCTACCAGGAACAGGTGATGCAGGCCGCGCAGATTCTGGCCGGCTACACGCTGGGCGGCGCGGACCTGTTGCGACGCGCCATGGGCAAGAAAAAGCCCGAGGAAATGGCCAAGCACCGTGAGCTGTTCGTCAAGGGCGCGGCCAAGGTGAACGGCATTCCCGCCGCCAAAGCCAATCCCATCTTCGACCTGCTCGAAAAGTTCGCCGGCTACGGCTTCAACAAATCGCACGCCGCGGCCTACGCCATCGTCGCCTACCAGACCGCCTATCTGAAGGCCAACTACCCGGTTGAATTTCTCAGCGCGATGATGACGAACGACATGGGCACCCAGGACAAGCTCAAGATCGTGCTCGACGAAGCCAAGGCGATGGGAGTGGAAGTTCTCCCTCCGGACGTGAATGAAGGCGAGGCCTTCTTCTGGCCGGCGCCCGGCACCGAACCGGCGGCAGCAACGGCCACCAACGGTTCCCGAACAACGACCGCATCGGACGGGAAAGTCACAACGCCCGGGCGGATGGCGATTCGTTTCGGGCTGGCGGCGATTAAGGGCGTGGGCGAAATCGCCGTGGGTGAAATCATTCGCGCCCGCCTCGCCGGCGGCCGGTTCCAATCCTTGTCTGACCTGTGCGAGCGGGTCGACCTGCGGGCCGTCAACCGAAAGGTGCTGGAAGCGCTCATCAAATGCGGCGCCTGCGACAGCCTGGGCGAGACCCGCGCCAGCATGTTTGCGTCGTTGGAACGGGTGATCGGTCTCGCCGCCAGCAATGCGGCTGATCGCGCGCGCGGGCAGGTGTCGTTGTTCGGCATGTTCGAGGAGAGCGCCCCCAAGAAGGTGGAGGCCGCCGCGCAACTTCCCGAATGGCCGCAGCACGATCTCCTGGCCCACGAAAAGGAACTGCTCGGATTCTATGTCACGGGCCACCCCATGACGCCCTACGCGCCGCTGCTGGAGAAGTTCTGCCTCCACAATTCCGTCACGGCGAAGGAGCTGCCGCCCCGGACGATGACGCGGATTGGTGGAATGATCAGCGGCGTGCAGCAGGGCATGAGCAAAAAGTCAGGCAAACCCTACGCGATGATCGCGATCGAGGATTTGCAGGGCACGATGTCGATGCTGCTGATGAACGAAAACTTCGACAAGTTTCGCGGCCTGGCGGTCCCCGGCGCGGCGGTGCTCATCGTGGCCGAGGTCAACAACGACGAGGATAAGCCAAAGCTGTTTCCACAGGAAATCATGGCGCTGGAGGACGCCCCCCGGCGTTTCACCAAGCAGGTGCATTTCCGGTTGAACGCCGCGCATCTCAACCCGCAGAACCTGGAGGCGCTCCGCGGGCTCTGCGAATCGAACCGCGGCAATGTCCCCGTGTTCCTCTGCATCCGCCGCAACGGCGGCGAAATGATCTTCATCGAAAGCAACGACCGCTACTTCGTCACCGCCACGCGCCAGCTGCAGCAGTCCGTCGATGAAATGTTCGGCGAAGACACCTATTACGCCAGGGTCGACACCAGCCTGCCCGAGCGTCAGAAGAAGCCGTGGGAACGTCGCGGCGAGAACGGCGGCGGCGGTGGCGACGAGTGAGCAATCAGGGAAGGGGCACATCCTGGGAGCGCCGGCGTCTCGCCGGCCTGCGAGCGAATCCGTCTGCTCTCAGATAGAGATCTGATTCGGGAAAGGGCCGGCGGGACGCCGGCGCTCCCAAGAGTCTCGTCAACGGGCGCCTCGTCCCTACTCGTGTCGGAGCGCCTCGATCGGATCGAGCTTGGCCGCGCGCGAGGCCGGATACCAACCGAAGATGATCCCCACGGCACCTGAAATGCCAAAGGAGAGCAGCACCGAGACGGGGGTTACGATGGTGCGCATGTCGGTCAACTGCGAAACGATAAGCGGGGTAATCACGCCGAGGGCGACCCCAATCAAGCCGCCGCCGATGGCAAGGACCATGGCCTCGATCAGGAACTGGGACGTGATGTCCTTTTGCTTGGCGCCCAGCGCGCGACGGACGCCGATCTCACGGGTGCGCTCGGTCACGGTCGCAAGCATGATGTTCATGATGCCAATACCGCCGACGAGCAGCGAAATGGCGGCGATGGAGCCGAGCACGATGTTGAAGATGCGTTTGGTTTCCTCGGCCTGGCGGAGGAGTTGCAGCGGGACGATGAGCTCGAAATCGCGCTTGGCATGGAAGCGGTTCAAAAGCGCTTCGATCTGCGGGACCGCGGTTTCAACTCCGGAGGAGTCCGCGAACTGCACGGTAATCTGGTGGAGCTGGACGCGTTCCTGTTCCTGGCTGCCGGCGGAGCGGCGGATGAGCGTCTCGCCGAACCGGCTGCGCGCCGCCGACAGCGGGATATAGACGTTGTTATCGAGCGGCTGGCCGGCGGTGTCGCCCGACTGCGGGCGCTTTTCCTCCGTGCTGGTTTCGCGCATCAGGCCGACCACCTGGTAATAGTGCGCACCAATCTTCACCTCCTGTTCCAGCGGATCCTGGTACGGGAAAAGTCGTTTGGCCACCCCGACGGACAGGGCACAGACGTTGTTCTGGTGCAGGTCGTCGGTGTCGGTGATGAACCGGCCGCGCAGGTTGTCGAGCCCGGATATTTCCTGATAGGTCGGCAAGGTACCCACGATCTGGCCGGGCACTTCGTTGCGAAAGAAGCGGACATTCTCACGAATCAACCGCATGGGCAAAACGCGGCTGAGGCCGGGAATGGTGCCCTGAATTCGACTCGCGTCCTTGTAGGTCAGGCCATATTCGATCACCGACCCGCGGCCGGAGGCGGAACTGCCGGCCTTGGCGTCTTCCGGCGGCTTGACGGCGCGGATGATGATATTGGCGCTGCCCATCTTTTTGATTTTCTCCTGGGCGGCATACGAGGCCCCTTCGCCGATGGCGAGCATGGCGATGACCGAGCACACGCCGAAGATGATCCCGAGCATGGTCAGCACCGAGCGCAGCTTGTGCAGCAGCAGACTTTTCGCGCCAATCTGCATCGTCCGCAACGGGCGCAAGACCCGCCGCCAGGCGGTCCGGCTGGGGTCCTCCTCCTCCTGCAAGGCGGTGTCGGTGCCCTCGGCGGAAGCCGGCGACCGGTGCTCGTTGTCGACGATCCGATCAATGACGCCGTCCTTCATGTGCACCACCCGACGAGCGCGAGCGGCGGTGTTGGGGTCGTGCGTGACGAGCACGATGGTTTTGCCGGACTGATTCAGGCGATCCATCAGATCGAGAATCTCGCGGCCAGTTTTGGAATCGAGATTTCCCGTGGGTTCATCCGCCAGAATCATGAGCGGATCATTGACGAGCGAACGGGCCACCGCGACGCGTTGCTGCTGGCCGCCGGAGAGCTGATTCGGCCGGTGATCCAGCCGCTGCCCGAGGCCGACCAAGCCGGCGAAGCCCTTGCATCGCTCGCTGTTCCCGGGCGTGTCGAGCCCCTGGTAAAACAAGGGCATCTGGATATTCTCCAGCACGGACAGCTGGTGAATCAGATTGTAGGACTGAAAAATGAAACCGATTTTCCGGCCGCGCACCTGCGACAGTTCATCGTCCTCCATCTGCGCGACATCCTCTCCACCGAGGAAATAGGCTCCCGCGGTGGGCCGGTCGAGGCAGCCGAGCACATTGAGCAACGTTGACTTGCCGGACCCCGAAGGGCCCATGATGGCCACGTAATCACCGGACAGCACCTCGAGATCGACGCCTCGAAGCGCACGCACCTGCACCTCGCCCATGTCGTAGGTCTTTTCAACCCCCACGATGCGAATAATCGCCACCGGCTTCATTCGGCGGGCTCCTTCGCCCGGCGCGAACGACGCCCCGCGCCCCGCTCGTCGCGAGGTTCGGTCCGCCCCTCACCTTCGTTCCCCGCGGCGCCGCGGCCGCGCAAACGCGGCTCTTCGGTCGAAGTTGGCCCTTGATTCGTCCCGGCGTTGTTCTCCCCAGGTCGCTCCACCGGCGCCTCCGCGGCTGCGACGGGCGGCGCCTCAGACTCCTCGCCGGCGTCATCAATCCCATCGTCGATCGGCGGGGCCAGCAACACTCGATCCCCCTCTTTCAAACCGGCGGTGATCTCCTGAAAACGATCGTTGAACCACCCTGTGGTCACCGCCACGGGGGCCACACTCGAACCTTTCTGGATGAAACAGACATTCTCGCCCGCCAGACGCGCGACGGCCTGGATCGGCACGGTCAGCACGCGGGACAAATTGGTGATGATAACCTCCGCCCGCACCGAAACGCCGGGTTTCAGGTCCGGGAGCGGATCCTCGATCAGCAGGTCCGTCGAAAACACCTTCAGATTCGGATTCAGCCAGCTCATCTGGGCATCGGGCAACGGGGCCACCCGGCGAACCGTGGCTTTGAATCGACGATCCGGAATGCTCTCGATTCGGACCAACGCCGTCAGGCCAGGCCGGATCTGGCGGACTCGGGATTCGTGCACTTTGATTTCCGCCACCATGCGGGACACATCCGGCAACTGAATCAGCTCCTGCCGCTGACGAACCATCATTCCTTCCTCCAACATGCCCGGCGTTCCGCTGTATTCGTAGCCCGACCAGCCGGAGCTTCCCTGAAATCCACTCCGCCCCATGAACGGAGAAGCAAACGAAGCGCCCGCATTGCCGCCGGCCAAGGTCTGACCGCTCGCGCTGGAGGACGACGACGAACTGGCGGCAGTTCCGCCTGCGGCGTTCGCGCCCGCGGCATTCGCGCCCGACGGCTTGAACACCGAACTCGGGCGCATCGACGCGTACGAGACGAACGAGGCTCCGCCCTTGGCCCCGGCGTCGCCCATGCCAGCACCCGCTCCGCCACCCCCTGCACCGGGACTGCCGGTCGCCCCAGCGCCGCCTCCTGCGCCCCCGGTCGCGGCGCCGCCCGTGCTACCGGAAGTCGATCCCGTCGCCGATCCACCGGTCTGCCCCGCTCGCGCCGTCGCGGAGGAGCCGCCAGTGCTGTCCGCACCCATCCGCCCTCCGCGCCGGCCGCCGCCACGAAACTCGCCGTTGTCTCCGCCTCCACCCGGGCCACGACCGCCGCGACCCCGGCCTTCATCGCGGCGTCGCTCCATGCCGCCGTCCATGGAGAAAAACGGGCTGACCGACGCATAGATCACCAATCCGTCCTGCGGGGCAAAGATCTTGGTGTTTTCCAGGCGGCGTTTCTGGTTATTGACCGCGTCCTGGACTGCGGCGGCCGCGCGCTCGCTGGTTTTGACGTCGGCCTCCGCCTGAGCAACCTCATTCGAGGTCCGTTGTTTCGATCGTTCGAGCTCCTGCCGCGCCTGTTGCACTTTCGCCTCAAGCAATCGGAGTTGGTTAGGCTGGTCGAACTTCTTGATCAATCGGAGGTCCTCCTCGTACTGACTCAAACCGAGCTGCTCGCGTTTCAGACTGAGCGTATCCGCCTCCAGCTCCGAGCGGGTGGCGTTGCCACCCTGGAAAAGCTCCTGGGTGCGGGTCAGGCGCTCCCGGGCGATCCGCACTTGCTCCCCCAACACGGCGGCCCGCGCCTCCACCGTTCGCAGCAGGAGCGGCGCATCGCCATCCCGATACTTTTCCAAATCGGACTCGCCGTTCTCGAGTTTCAGCTCGGCGTCCTTGATCTCGCTTTCCGCCAGGCTCCGTTGAATCCGCAGATTGCCCTCGGCTTGCACCAGCTGGAACAACCGATCCTGATAAGACAGTTCGAGCTCATTCAAGCGCTCGCGCAAGCCGGAGCTGTCGAGCTCGACCAGCAACTCGCCCTTCCGGACATGGGTGCCTTCCGGCACCAGATGAATGATGCGATTGAGCCCCTCCAGATTGTTGCGCACCACGGTCTCATTCAGCGCCCGCAGCGCGCCGTCTTCCATCACCGAGACAAGCAGGTCGCCACGCCTGACTTCGTAAAAGGCGTTGGTGGAATAAGCGGGAGGCCCGGAGCGACCCCAGTGCTCCCGACCGGACCACGCCGCAAAACCGCCGGCGACCAGCAGCACCAGCCACAATCCGGTTCGACGACGCGACCGCGAACGGCGGAGAGTCATAGGCGGGACCCGGCGGCTTCAGCCTTCTTTGGCGGCCCACTGGCACCCGCACCCGGGCGCGCGGCTCCCGCCGGCACGGCCTCTGAGGTCAGGACAGATCCGCTCAAATCGACCTCGTCATTGGACGGCGCCGGCGGAGTCAACGCGACGTGATCGCCCTCCTTGATCCCCGCCCGGATTTCGATGAACTGGTCGTTGAAATTGCCGACGACCACGGGCACCGGCACAAGGTCGGCCTCCTGCTGCACGAAGCAGACCTGCCGCCCTTTGACCGTGGTCACGGCCTGGAGTGGAACAGTCAAGGCATTGACGAGGTTGGTGACGATAATCTCAGCGCGGGCGGAGGCGCCTGGCTTGAGGTCCGGTAATTCCTCTTCAATCAAAACGTCCGTCGAGTAGACCTTGAGGTTGGGATTCATCCATCGATCCTGGGAGTTGGGAAGCACGGCCACCTTGGTTACCCGGGCCTTGAACCTCCGGTCCGGAATGGAGTCGATGGTTACGTACGCCTCCAGGCCCGGATGAACCTGCAACACGTGCGATTCGTGCACGCGGATCTCGACGATCATCTTGGAGACGTCAGGCAGTTTGATGATCTCCTGCCGCTGACGAATCTGGGCGCCCTCTTCGATCAGCATCTGGCCACGATCACCGAACGCGCTGGAGGCATAGACGACAAGGCCGTCCTGGGGCGCTTTGATGCGGGCGTTCTCGAGCTGCTGCTTGAGCTCCTTCAACTTGTCCTGGGTCAACTCAAGCGCGCGCTGGCTCGTGCGAAGATTGGCCTCAGCCTGCGCGAGCTGGTTCGAGGTCCGATGCCGGAGACGTTCCAGCTCCATGCGGGACTGCTCCCAGGCCGAGTCCAGCCGGCGCTGGCTCTTCGGGAGGTCATACTTTCGGAACAACCGCAAATCTTCCTCGGATTGATCGACGGAGATCCGCGCCTGCATCAGGCTCAAGCCGTCCGCCTCGAGCTCCGACTTGGAGGCGTAGCCTTTTTTGAACAGCTGTTGGGTCCACTCGAGTTTGTCCTGGGCGCGCTGGAGCTGTTCACGCCGGATGATGATGTTGTTCGTCGCCGTGTTGATCTGCTGGGGGGCGTCGCCCTCGATGTATTTGTCGAGATCAGACTTGGCGAACTCCACGCGCAGTTCAGCCTCCTTGATTTGGCTCTCCACCAGATTCTGCTGGATGCTCAGATTTTCCTTTGCCTGGATGAAGGCGAACTCGTTGTTCTGGTAGGTGACCTCCTGTTGATTGACGCGATCCTTGAGCTCGGAAGAATCCAGCTCCACCAGAACCTGGCCTTCCTTCACATACGAACCTTCGGGCACGATGCTGATGATCCGGGAAATACCCTCGAACTCGCTTCGGATGATGGACTCTTTCACGGCCCGCAACGCGCCGCCTTCCACAATGGAGATGAGCAGATCGCCGCGCTTCACCTTGTGGAACTGGTTGGGCGTCGGCGCCGGCGTGCGCCAGCGCTGGAAGCCCAGGTAGGCGGCCGCGCAGACCAGCAGCGCGGCCAGCGCAATCAAGCGATACCGGCGCGTCGAGGCCGGCAAATTTTCGGACGATGGACTAGGGTTGTTTGTCATTTCTGAACAGTTCTTCCGGGGTAATCAGGCGATCGTTCTGGCCCCCGGCGCGGCGCGGCGCACTCTCGACGGACTTGGGAAATTCACCCGGCGACAGCCAAAACTTCTCCTGCTCGGTCCGCAGCAGGCCGAGGTCGAGCAGCAAACGCAGACGGGCCAGATGATAGTCAACCAGCGCCGCGGTCGCGGCATTGTAGGCCTGCACCCGGGAGGTTTGGGCGTCGACCACCTCGCGAACCTGCACCCGACCGGCTTGCAACGAAAGCTCGCTGCTCTCCACGCGCCGGTCGGCGAGGGCCTTGGCGCTGACTTGAATCTCAAAACTTTGTCGGGACTGATCCAGCGTGCGCAAATCCCCGCGCACATCGCTCTTCAGGTCATCCAAAAACAAGGCCAAGGAACGCAATTGGCGCTCGAAGGAGATCGTCGATCGGCGAAAGTCATTCCGCTGCAGCTTGCGATTCAACGGCAGATCCAGCTCAACCCCGCCATTCAGCCGATAGTCGTCCAGATTGAATCGCGCGTAGTCCGTCGCCCCTCCTGATTTCAGCTCGGCTCCACCCGAGACCAAAAGCCCGGGTTTCAAGGCGTCGGCCGCGACGATGATCTTCCGTTTGCTGTCCTCGAAGGCGTCGATCTCGTTCAGAAGATCCGGACGTCGATCGAGGGCAAGGCGAAACGCCTGATCGTCGCCGACCGGCACCGGCAGCAGACCCAGTCCTTCCAGTTCAGTCAGGACGGTATCGTCGAGCCGGAACTCGTAGCCGACCGGCAAGCCGAGCGTAATTTTGAACTGGTCAAGGCTGGTTCGATAGCGCTCGACAGCAAGAATGTAGCTGTTGCGCGCGGAAAGCTCCTCCTGCCTGGCCAAATCCGCCTGAAAGGGCGCAAGGCGGTCAAACGCCAGCGCCTCCGAACGCTCCCGCAGGCCCACCCGACTCTTGAAGTTGTTATACTGATTCTTGACGGTGTCCTGTTGTTGTACCAGGCGGAAGTAGGTATTGACGATGTCGTAGGCAAACGTGTCCTGGAAATAGCTGAAGCCGCGAATCTCGTAGATGACACTCCGCTCGGCCTGAGTCAGGTTTTCCGCGGCGATCCTCGCACCAGCCCCGCGCAGCAAAGGCTGCGAAAGCGCCAAACTGATCGTGGAGACCGCGGAATCCCGCCGGCCGCCCGTGTAGAAGCGCAAAAGATCGTTCGCCAGGTTGAGGCTGACGCGCCCGCCGGTTTTGAACAAGGCGCCCACCCCGACATCGGTGCCGACCCCAGCCTTTTCCTCCCCGTCAGCGGCCCGTTCGGCCGAGGCCGCCGACTTGGCGAAAAACTGCGGCACATAGGCAAACCTTTCGCCCGCCAGGGCAAGGGCGCTCAGAAAAACCGTTTCCTTTCGAAGCTGAAATGTCCGGTTGTTTTCCCAAGCCAGGCGCAGCGCCTCGGGCAGCGTCAGCGTTCGATTCGTTTCAGCCGTTCGATCGGCGATAATCTCGTCAGCCTTAATGTCCGCCGGGCGACGGTGAGAGTAACGAGTGTCGATACTGAAGGCATTGGTATGGCCAAAGGTGGCCTTTTGCTTTTCCCGAATAATTCGGTAGGCCTCCTTGTCCGCCGACTTGCGATACTGCGCGGCTGTACAGCCAGCCATAAAAATGGCTATGAGCAGGCATAAAGCCGGAATCGTTGAGTGCCGCATGCGTAATTCTACCGCCCCCGAGAGACGGGCGGGACCAAGGGGCCCAGCGCCCAGGCATCATGACAGATGAACAGTAGCGATGGTTTCGACGAAGCAATGGGGCCTTGGAATTCAGAAGCCTTCGGAGCCCCAACTCCGCCAAAGCGGTCGGCGAAGACGGACCACCGGGCACAGGTTCCTCCGCGCCCGAAACCCGGCAGCGACGGCGTCGATGTCGAAAATGAGAATTCATCCGCGAGATCGGGTGATGGTCAAGGCGCCGGTGGTGTGGCTGCTAATAACCCTACGGTTGAACCGGCAAATGATGAACCTGATTGCCTTTTTGTCGATCGCCACCTCGCGCTCAGCGCGAGGAAAGAATTGGAATTGCGAGATGAAATGGATAGCAACAAAAGGGTGCCGCGATGCAACTGATCATTGGAGCATCGGGCATACCGGCAGCCATTTTCCGCCGTCCCGGTAATTCCCAATCCAGCGCGATCCAGCGCGGCGGGTCACGGCTTTCGAACTTGATCCTCTCCGTCGCCTTGCCCAGTCTGACCCCAATAGATCCAATCCTTTGTCACGATGAAACGAACCGCCCTTCACCAGGCAGCGCTGGTCGCAGCCTTGGCTCTCACCTCCGCTTTCGCCACCCCGCACGCGTCCGCCAACGGCGCCGCCGAACATGTGGTCGTGGTGGTCTGGGACGGCATGCGTCCGGATTTTATCACCCCGCAGTTTGCGCCCAACCTCTACGCGCTCGCCACCAATGGCGTGTTCTTCAAACGGCATCACCCCGTCTACATCAGCTCCACCGAAGTCAACGGCGCGGCCCTCGCCACCGGCATGCATCCGGGCGAAAGCGGCATCATCGCCAACACCGACTACCGCCCGGAGTTGAGCCTCCTCTCCACCTTCGCCACCGAAGGGTCCGACCCGGTTTGGCGCGGCGACCTCTTGTCCGACGGCAAATACATGCGCACGCCGACGCTGGCCGAAATGCTCCAGGACGCGGGAATTCCCACCATCATCGCGGGAGCAAAACCGGTCGCCCTGCTCCACGATCGTTCGCGCCGGAAACAGTCACCCGCCGAAAAGGAGTCGGTCACACTTTTCGAAGGCAAAACCCTCCCGCGCTCCGCCGGTGAAGGCCTGAGCAAGGCAAATGACGACAAGGCGTTTCCCACCAACATCGTCCAGCCCAACACCGGTCAGGATAACTGGACCACCCGTTCCCTAACGAAGGTGCTCTGGCGGAAAAACGTGCCAAAATACACGCTGCTGTGGCTGAGCGAACCGGACAAGTCCCAGCACGAGTTTGCCCCCGGCTCCCCGAAAGCCATCGAAGCCATCGAAAGCAGCGACAAAAACCTCGGCGAGGTGATCAAGACCCTGAAAGAAAAGGGCGTCTATGAAAAAACGGACCTGTTCGTTGTTTCCGATCACGGATTTTCCACCATCGAAAAAGGCCCGAATATCGTCGAGACCTTGAAACGCGCGCGCTTCACCGCCACGAAGAAGTTTGAGAACCCGGAGCCCGGCGACATCATGGTGATCGGCCTCGGCGGCAGCGTGATGTTCTACGTGTTTGATCGCCCTGAAGAGGTCGTCCGCGAACTGGTTTCATTTCTCCAAACCACTGATTTCACGGGGGTCATTTTTTCGCGCCTTAAACTCGAAGGCACTTTTCCCTTGGACTCGGTGCGTTACTCTGCAACCAACAATCCGCCCGATGTGGTCATCTCGTTGCGCTGGAACTCCGGCTTGAACGAGCACGGAGCGCCAGGAATGTTCCAATCGGCTGAGGGCACCCGCGGCAAAGGCTCCCATGCGTCGCTCAGTCCGTTTGACATGAACAACACGCTCGTGGCCGCCGGACCCGACCTGAAGCGCGGCCTCGTCAGCAGCGTGCCGAGTGGCAATATCGACCTCACCCCAACGATTCTCTGGCTCCTCGGCGTCAAACCGCCACATCCCCTGAACGGACGAGTGCTCCACGAAGCGCTGGCCACCAGCAAGGAATCGGCGCCCGCCGTCAATGAACGCCGGATCGAAGCATCCCGGGAGGTTGGACTCTTCCGATGGCAGCAATACCTGAAGTTCAGCGAGGTCGGCCAAACCATTTACTTCGATGAAGGCAACGGTCAGCCTACCCTGCGAAAATAATCTCACGGCCAGTTCCAGCCGTTGATGCCCGAGAACTCCTACTGGCCCACGGGCCGCCACCGATGGCCTCGGAAGTTTTTATGGGGTTGAAGTCCCCTTGGCTGAGGTCCCTTTGATTGCCGGTGTGACATCCGCCCATGCGGTGCCCAGGCGAAGCTCATCGACACTCCACGCGCCGCGAGAATACAAAGTCAACCCATCGGCGAAGGGCAGGTCCAGGTCATCCTTGACTGCGCCTTTCGCCGGCTCCGGCCCGCCCGGACGCGGGTTGACATACAAGGTGAACTGATCCGGGCCATCGCGAAATTCAAGTTTGACCACGAGAAGGACCGTCCGCCCAACGACAGGCTCGACCCCGGAATAAACCCGACGGCGTCCGCCGCGCTGCGAAATGTGATACTGGCGCACCGAACCCGATTTCCCGATCGAAAGCTCGTCACCATCTCCTGAGCCCAGCACCAACGCCGAATACTCTTCCTCGGTTTCCGGCCGGTGGAGAAAACTCAGGTAGAAGGTTGCCCCAGTTTCGTTCAGATTGGTCGACAAGACCCGCGTCAAGCCGAAGATCTCGCTGCCTTCAGGCATTTCGATCTTCACATGGTTGGTCCCCGCCACAGCCAAACCCGGATAGCTCAACGCACCGGAAACCACCGTCGCCAGGTCGTGCACTTTGGTATTGAACCCGCCCGGACGCCAGGGGCCGGCAAACCCAAAGCCATTGGTCTGATCCGCCAGGTTGATTCCAACCCGGTAATCAAATGGTTCATAGGCGATCAACGCTCCCCTGCTCTCTCCTCCCATCCCTAGGATCGCCATCACACCGAACAAACCGCTCCATCGGATCGCTTTCATCGCCGGCACCGTGCCAAAGTGCCCGCCCAAATTCAATCCGGCGATGCCACCCCCGATCCCCGCGTAAGATTGGAAAACCGCCGATGAACGGGATAAATACTGGGCTTTCGTCGAACCTGCGTCTCCAAGTTTGTCGCAGATCCCAATCCTCGATCGATGTTCTGAAATCTGCGTCCTTCGGCGTGAATCTGCGGTTCAATCGCTTTTCCGGAACGTTACGTGTGGTTTTGTAGCCACCAGTCCGCCGGTCACTGCATCACCGCTGGCGACCATCCTCCCGCGGGCCCAGTGCGTCCCGCAAGCCGTCGCCCAAAAAGTTCAAGGCCAGCAACGTGGTGACGAGGAAACCGCCCGGGATGACGAGCAGCCACCAGTAAACCCGAATGGAGTTCAATTGGCTGGCCCCTTCGGCGATCAGCGTCCCCCAACTGGCCGTGGGAGGCTGAATCCCCAGGCCAAGGTAGCTGAGAAAGGACTCGTAGAGCATCACGGCGGGAATGGTCAGCGTCACGTACACGATTACGATGTTCAGGATATTGGGCAGGATGTGGCGCATCAGAATGCGCGCATGACTGGCGCCCAACGCACGACTGGCCTGCACAAACGGCCGTTGGCGCAGCGACAAAACCTGGCCTCGCACAATGCGCGCCATGGTCAGCCACGAAACGGCTCCCAAGCCAACAAAGAGAAACAGCATCGGAGTCCACATCGCCACCGACTCGTCCGCCACCCGGGCCAGCCACCGTCGCAACCCTTCGTTCAGGGTGGTGATAAGGACGATCACAAAGATGATCGACGGCATCGAGTACAGCACATCGACCGTGCGCATCATCACCGCATCAATCCGACCGCCCGCATACCCCGCTATGGCGCCCCACGACACGCCAATGACAAGGGCAACTCCCGCTCCCACCACGCCGATCAGGAGCGAAATGCGCGCGCCATAAAGCACCCGCGTCAGCAGGTCCCGCCCGTGAACGTCGGTGCCAAACCAATGCTGGGCCGACGGCGGCTGAAACTGACCTTCCGAAGTTTTCTCCAGGTCGTAAGGTGCCACCCACGGCCAGACCATCACCACCATGCTCAGCGCCACGAGAAAAATCAGGGCCAGAACAGCGGGACGATGGCGACCAAATTGGCGCCAGGCCCGACCGCGCGTCGAACGGCGGCTCTTCGACAATCGCGCCTGAGCTTCAGCCATACTTCACCCTCGGATCGAGCACCGTGTAGAGAAAGTCGACCGTCAGATTGAGCGCCAGCAGCAGAACCGCGTAGATGACCACCAAGCCCACCACCATCGTGTAGTCACGGTTCAGGGAACTGTTCACCAGGAACACGCCGATGCCGGGGATGCGAAAAACGCTTTCGATCACAAACGAGCCGGTCAACAAATCGGCCAGCATCGGCCCGCCGTAGGAGACCACCGGCAGCACGCCCAACCGAAAGGCATGTTTCAGCAACACCGCCCCATCCGAAAGCCCCTTGGCCCGCGCCGTCACGATGAACGGTTCGTTCAAGATTGCAGCCATACCTTCGCGCATGAGGCGCGCCACCCGCCCGGAGAAGAACAGGCCCAAGGCCACCGTCGGCAGGATCGCATGGAGCATCGAGTCCCACAGCGCCACCGGCAACAACCGCCACTGCAGGCCGAATACCATCACCAGAAGCGGTGCCACGACCAGTCCAGGGACACAAACCATCAACAACGCAAGGAAGCTGCCCAACCAATCCCCCCACTCGCCCCGACGAACCGCAGTGTAAAAACCCAGTGGCAACCCAACGCCAAACGCAAAACCAAACGCCAGTATCCCCAGAGTCATCGACACCGGCAGCCCCTGCCGAATGATATCGTTGACCGAATGATCGCGATACTTCATCGATGGTCCAAAATCCCCGCGCGCCAGGCTGCCCACATAACGGAGGTATTGCCGCCAGACCGGTTCGTTCAGGTGAAACTTGGCCTCCAGATTGCGCCGAATCTCCGGCGACGCCGGCGCTCGCTCGCGGTCAAACGGCCCGCCCGGAGCCAGGCGGACGAGAAGAAAAGCCAGAAAGCTGATGATCAACAGCAGCGGAACAAAGAACAGAATTCGCTTCAGGTAATACATCATCGCGCCCTCGCCCGACCGATGGCCTGAATGGGATGTTCATCGACGAGATTCGTATGAACCCCGTCGACCTTTGTCCCGTCGTAAAAATTCAGGCCCGAGTAGAAATACACGGGAACGATGGGGACCTCATCCTCAACCAGCATTCGCTCCGCCTCGCGCAGCAGCGCCGCCCGTCGCGCCGCATCGATCTGCGCGTTGGCTTCGGTCATGAGCCGATCATATTTCGGATTCATCCAACCCGTCCGATTGTTCCCGTTGTCGCTCATGAAGAGTTCCAGAAACGTATTGGGATCATTATAGTCACCCACCCAACTGCTGCGGCTGACATCGTAGTCGAGGGCGGTCTGAGCCGACTGATAGACCTTCATTTCGTTCTGCCGCAACTCCACCCGAAGCCCCAGCTCCTGCCACATGGCCTGCAGTTCCACCGCGATTTGCTGTTCCACCCGCGGATTGGTCAGGAGATAGCGGAGCGTGGGAAATCCGCGCCCGCCGGGATAGCCAGCGTCGGCCAGCGACCGGCGGGCGGCAGGCAGGTCGTGATCGAGCCCCGCCGGCGGCGCGTAGCCCGGGATGCCTCGCGGAGTCAAATGGCGGGCGGGCTGTTCACCTCCACGCGTGATGCGTTCCACGATTCGCCGACGATCAATCGACAAGGCCAGCGCCCGTCGCACCAGCACATTGGTGTAGGGTGGACGGGTCACATTGATGCGGAGGAAAAACGTTCCGAGATAAGAAAACTGATGACAGTCCGGACGCTGGCGCAGCACGTCCAACACTTCGCTGGGGACCAGCGATTTGTCCCACAGAATGTCCGCCTGACCGGTCTCGTAGAGGTTCAGTGCCGTGTTCGCGGAATCCATGGACAAAAAATCAACCACTTCGGACCGGGTGGCAGCCGCGTCCCAATAGCGCGGATTCTTCCGCATACGCACGCGATCCTGGAGCCGCCAATAATCCAGCGTATAGGGGCCGCTGACCGGCAACGGGCGGCCCAGCACCCAACGGTCTCCGTGCGTTTCAATCGCCTGGCGCGGCACCACCGCCAATGTCGGGAAGGTACAAAGCGCGAGGAAGAACGGCGTCGGCGAAAGCAAATCCACCCGCACGGTATGCGGATTGAGAGCCCGAATACCCAGCTCGGCTGGATCCCGGATCCGGCCGGTGTTGAACTCGCGTCCGTTCCGGACGAAATAAAGTTGACCGGCATAGTCGGCCGCCGTCGCCGGATTCAGCACCCGCCTCCACGAATACACCACGTCCTCCGAGGTGATCGGCTCGCCCGTGGACCAGACGAGATTCGACCGCAGAAAAAAGGTGTAGGTCCGGCCATCCGGGGAAACTTCCCAGCGCGCAGCCAGGCCCGGCTCGGGTTCCGCCGTCTGCGGATTGAGCCGAACCACGCCCTCAAACAACGCGCGCACCAGTCGGAGATCGCCCTGCACGGTGACGATCGCCGGATCGAGCGACTCCGGTTCGCTCCCATTGATGATGACGATGTCAGCCCGGTCGCCAGCGGGCCGACAGCCCAAAAAGAAAAGGGAACAGAAGAGGACGAGGAGCGAATTGAGCACAAGCGATTGGCGAATTGAATGGGATCGCAGCGCGGGAAGCCCTCCATGAACCGAAGGATCGACCGGGGGGCTCGCGACGCGGAGATTCGGCAACCGATCCTTTAAACCGCCCGCCGCGTAAACCCTCTCCGCCGCCCTGCGGGGGAGAGGGCAGGTTTCGATCCCGCATTGCGGGATCGGAACCGGGTGAGGTGGCGCAGTCGCGAGTTGACGGCCAAAATTCGCGCGCGGCATTGCAGGCCGCAACTCCCCAGGCCTGCCGCCCAAAAAGCGAAGCGCCCTCCCCGATTGGCGGAGGGCGCTCGCGAAACCGTTCATCGACCGCGTTTACTTCGCGGGAGCAGCCGCGGCGGGAGCGTTGGTGTTTTTCAGGTCCAACTTCATCGCTGCCGGGTTGTTGGTAACCGGAGCAGCATTGGTGGTGGCCGTGGCCGCCGCTGCGGCGGCGTTGGTCGCGGCCTGCTTCGGAATGGCCGCCAGCTTCTCTTCCATGCTCAGCTTCAAGCGCGGATCACCGGAGCGGGCCCGGGCCTGTTGCGAGTTCAGCACCGAAATCAAGAGCGTCGAGATGAAGAAGACCGCGGTCGCGTATTTGGTCAGCTTCGTCAGGACATTGCCCGCGCCAGCGCCAAACAGGGCGTCCGTCGTGCCGCCGCCAAAGGCCTGGCCCAGTCCGGCCTCTTTTTTGGGCAGCTGGATTAACACCAGCAGGATCAGGAACAGGCAGTCCATGACCAAAACCGCCGTCAGGAGCCAAATCAGAATGCTCATAGTTCGTTCTTTCTACTTCGGTTCAAATTGAGTTCCGCACAATATCAGCAAATCCACGGTCGTCCAGAGACGCCCCGCCCACCAGGGCCCCATCCACATCAGGCTGGCTCATCAGCTCCCGGGCATTGGCGGCCTTGACGCTGCCTCCGTATTGAATGCGAACACGGCGGGCCACCGCTTCCTCGAACAATTTGCTGACGAGGCTGCGGATGTAGGCATGCGCATCCTGCGCCTGCTGCGCGGTCGCCGTCTTGCCCGTGCCGATCGCCCAGACCGGTTCGTAAGCAATGACCGTTTCTTCCATCTGCTGGCGGGTAAAACCCGCCAATCCGCCCCGAATCTGCGTGGCCAGGACAGCTTCCATCCGGCCTCCTTCACGCTCGGCGAGGGTTTCGCCGACGCACAGGATCGGCTTGAGGCTGGCCGCGTGGGCGGCCAAAGCCTTCTTGTTGATTAGCTCGTCCGATTCCTGCTGATACTGGCGGCGCTCCGAATGTCCGAGGATGACATAGCGAACCGAAAACTCCTTGAGCATCCCGGCACAAATTTCGCCCGTGTAGGCGCCACTGTTGTGCTCGCTCATGTTTTGGGCGCCGAGCCGGATGTTCGAGTCCAAAACTGCCTTGGAAACTTCACTCAAGGCCGTGAACGGCGGGCAGACAACCACATCAACTTCCTTGACGCTCGCCAACTCGCGTTTGATGCCCTGCACCAACGACAGCGCTTCCGCGACTGTCTTGTTCATCTTCCAGTTGCCAGCGATGACCAGTTTTCGTTCTTTTTCCATTTTATTTGTTCGAAAGCACCGCCACACCAGGAAGCTCCGTGCCCTCCAAAAACTCCAGGCTCGCTCCGCCCCCGGTGCTCATAAAGGTAACTCGATCGCCCAGCCCGGCCTTGTTCAAAGCCTTCACGCTGTCGCCACCGCCAATAATGCTCTTGGCTCCCTGCGCCGTCGCCGCCACGACCGCCTGCGCCACCGCATTGGTGCCCGCGGCAAAGCGCTTGTCCTCAAAAATGCCCATGGGCCCATACCACACCACGGTCTTCGCCCCCGCGATCTCGGCCGCATAGGCCGCCGCCGTGGCCGGACCGATATCCACGCCTTCCTCCGTCTCCGGAATGTTCGCCTCCGTGTTGGTCCGTGGATTCTGAAAATCGATCACCGCCCGGCCCTTCTTGTCCAACTTGTCGGTCTTGACCGGGGTAACGACGGTGTTGTCCGTCGGCAGCAAGAATCGCACGCCACGTTCCTTCGCCTTTTTCAGCGCAGCCAGGGCGACGTCGGTCTTGTCCGGTTCCACGAGGGATTTTCCCACCTTCAAGCCTTGCGCCAGCTTGAACGTATACGCCATCGCGCCCCCGATCAGAATGGCATCCGCTTTCTCCAACAGCCGGTCGATGACCTTGATCTTATCCGAGACCTTGGCCCCGCCCAAGATGACCACAAACGGACGGGCCGGCTTTTCCAACTCGTCACCCAAAAATTTCAGTTCCCGTTCCATCAGCAGGCCGGCCGCGCACTTTCCACCCCGCGCCGCCACCACCTTGGCAATCCCCGCCGTGGAAGCATGGGCCCGATGCGCCGCGCCGAAGGCGTCGTTCACGTAGACATCGGCCACGGCTGCCAATTTCGCCGCAAACGCCGGATCGTTGGCTTCTTCCTCGTTGTAGTACCGGACGTTTTCCAGCAACAAGATGTCGCCGTCCTTCAAGGCGGACGCCGTCTGGCTGACCTTTTCTCCAATGCAGTCGTCCACAAACGCCACTGGACGCCCGATCATATCGGCCAGTTTGGCCGCCACCGGTCGAAGGGACATGGAGGGCTCCCGCTGGCCCTTGGGCCGGCCAAGATGCGCCGCCAGGATAATGCGGGCACCCTTGTCAATCAGGAGTTTCAGGGTGGGAAGGGTTTCCTTGATGCGCGTGGCATCGTTGATGACCATCTGGCCATCTTTTTCTTCCATCGGCACGTTGTAGTCCACGCGCATGAACACGCGCTTTCCACGAACATCCACATCATTGACCGTCAGCTTCGCCATAAATCAACAAGGGGCGAGAGGATAGCCAAGACAGCCTTTGAGTCAAAAGGATTCCTAGCCCGGAAAACCCGGAAATTTCATGCCAACCTTGAAATTGGAACTCCCAACGGTCATTTCCGCCTTACGACCACGCGATAGAACTGCTGCCTGTCCGAAAGCGAAGCCGACTCCAAATACGAGAATCGGTTGGTCGACGGAGTGTTCGTTTCGATGGTGGTCCATTGGTGGAGGTCGGAAGAGCGTTCGATGACGTTGGGACGGTTGGTAAACGACGTTTCGATCTCGAACTGGAAAGGCTCGCCCGCCAAGCTCGGAATGCTTTGAGCCCGAAGCCGTCCAACTTCGATGTGATTGGTCAACACATAGCAGACCCGGCATTCATTGAAGTCACGAGCGCGATTGCGAAGGTAGAGATCATACTCGCCTTGCGGCAGATTCGTGATGGTCACCGTCGCCAACGGAGGCGAGGTGGCGGTTAGGTATTGGTCACCATAGTCGACTCGCCCGACGACGTTGCTCCCAATATAAAAGTCAATCGCCCCGATTCCGCTGGTTGCGGCCAGAACCTCCGCCGTGAAGTCAAACGTGGCGGGTTCCGTCAGCATGCTGCCATTCTCGGGGGAAACCATCTTTACTATCGGTTTGGGAGTTGCGCCGTCATACAGCCTAAACGCTACCCGGTCTGACTCCGTGGTCCTTCCCTGTTTGTCGATGGCGACGGCCATGAGATACGGTGAACCGGGCAAGATTTCGTATGCTCTCCAAACAACAACATAAGGCGGATTGGTCACCACCCCAACCAAGTTGGTCATCACGTAGAACTGAACCGCGGAAATTGACCCATCCGGGTCGCATACCTCGGCCTTAATCTTGATGGTTGTTCCGTAGCCGAAGGTGGAATCAGACAGTGTATTGGTACTGGGCCACTGGATCTTGACGAATGGGGGTTGGTGTTCTTCGGCCAGTGCCCATCCCGGGACCGCCACAATCAGAACGAGCAGCAAGGCCACTCTCGCGGAAACTATGGGGTTCCTCTCGATTGCAGGCTTCACGCCCGATCCTGGCCACAGCAGCTGGAAAAACCAACGCCAAACTCGAACCAAACCGTCAGTTCACGCCGTCAAACCGTCGTTGAGATCGGTGTGCCGCAACCAAGCCGCACAGAGCCCCCCCGGCGGCGGGGCTCCCGTCCGGAGACCGGATCGGGAGCCCAAATTGGCGTGACTCGCACTGGGCGAACATCGTGCGGTTGGCCGGCGACGGCTTGTTAGGGGACAAGCGCGGCGTCGTAGGAACAGATTTTGAAGGAGGCGCCTTGGCTGGAGCCGCTATCAGGAAGTTCAGTCCAGCCAGGACCAGTAGGATCAGCAGGGTTAACTCCGCCGCCGACCAACTTCGTGTTCTGTACCAGTGTTCGGTCACATCAACTTAGACACCACTCACACTGGTTAGTTGCGCGAAGGCCCGGTTTTGTTCGTTACAATTCTGTAAACTACTCCTAGTCCACGAAGAAGCTCTCGTTGGCCAGCAACAAAACCTGCGCGTACTTCTCCCACGCCGTGAGAGGCCGACGCTCCACCTTCTTCACCGGACCACCAAAATCGCTCTTCGCGTTCCATTCCTGCACCGACTCGCCGGTCGTCGACGCCGACACCGCCCCACCGCCCACCCACTTCAGGGTCGGCGTCCAGTGAAACGAGTCAAACTCCACGCTCTGCCGGCAGTCCGCCACGAAATCCAGGTAATCTCCCTGCCGCACTTCAACGCGCGCCAGTTCCGTGGCCGCCTTCCCGTGCTGCGCCGTCCACTCGCCTAACAAACCCGTCCGGCTCGACACCACGCGCCCGCGCACGCCATCGCCTTTCTCGGAAGGATGACTCAGCTCGCCCCGCACGACGACTGCGCCGTCCGCCGGCGCCCGCCAGCGTCGGATCGCCGCATGGTTCTGATCGTTGCCCACATGTCCGCCCTCGCTGGTCAACAGAACCCAACCCAGAGTCGCGTCCGGCAGCGTCTCACCACCCTGCCAGGCATAGCCCGTCCAGTGCGGCAACGGCGTGAACCCTTCCACCCGGCGGGCTTTCTCGTCGTATCGACCATACCCGTAACTCCAGGCCGGCACTTCGGGCGACGAGACCTCCGACGACTCCGCAGCCAGGAAACGGCGCGCCAAGGCAATCTCGTCGTCATCGGGCGGGCGTTGGAAGACGATCTGATGCAAACGCCGGAGGCGCGCCAAATCATCCCCCGCCGATTGCACGTCCGGTCGTCGGATCAGGTTGGTTGCCTGCTGCACGACGAACGGGCTGTTCATCAGAAACAGCGCCTGCTGCGGCACGGTCGTCGTGAATCGCTGGGGACTGGTGGTGTCGGGACTGGCAAAGTCGAAGGTGCGGAACAGCCCCGGCAGGTTTTGACGTTCGACATACGCGTAGACGGTTCTCCGCGCCGGCGCGTTGTCCTGGGTGATGTCAACCGGCCGGCCGCCCAGCGTGAAGTCCAGTTTGCCAGATGCCGCCAACAAGGTGTCCCGCATGGCTTCAAAGTCCAGGCGCCGCCGGTTCTGACGCCAGTAAAGCGCATTGCCCGGATCGATCTTCGCCGCGCGCGCGTTCTCCGCATTGCCCTGTTGATAGGCATGGGACAGGAGAATGAGCCGGTGCAAGGCCTTGGTCGACCAACCGTCCGCCATGAAACGGGCCGCAAGGTAGTCGAGCAACTCCGGATTCGTCGGTGGATCGGAGCGCACTCCGAAATCGCTGAGGGTCTGCACCAGAGGCGAACCCAGGTGATAGGCCCAGACGCGGTTGACCCAAACCCGGGCGGTCAATGGATTGTCTCGGCTGGCAATGGCTTGAGCCATCTCAAGCCGGCCACTGCCTTGGGCGAACGGCTTTCGCTCGGGCCCGGCCAGCACCTCGATGAACGCCCGCGGCACTTCGTCGCCGGGATTGTTCGGGTTACCCCGGCGAAAGATCCGCGGCTGGGTGGGCGTGGGATTGTCCACCATGGCCATGGCGCGCGGGGGCACCCCGGGATGGGTGGCATCGAGCTCGTCGATCTTGCGCTGGAGCGCGCGGAGCTTCTGCTGCGCGGGCGTGTCCATGAACTGGGTCAATTCGCCACCACTCAAGGCCATGATCGGCGAGTCCGGTCCATAAAGAATCTGTCTCAACGCCTCGTGCCCGGCATCCGGGAGGGCCTTCGGCGGCGGCTTGTTGGTCAGCGCATCACGCCATTCCCGATCAATTCCGGCCAACAGCCGGTTGTAAGCCTCCGCCACGTCGCGCAACGATTCCGGCGCTTTTTCGCGGTTCAACATTTCCGCCACCACCGCATTCAGCCGGTTCGAACCATCCTTCCCCCCACTCGTCTTCAGCCGGGCCAGATACTCCCGTGCGCTGGCGGCAAAGTTCGATCCGTCGAACCGGGCCAGGGCAAACCACGGCCCCAGGATGGGATGTGCCGCCTCGGACCATGGCCGGGCTGAAGTCCGGTACTTGCCCGCCAACGACGGCTGCAATTTGCGCTCGCGAATCAGGTTTTCCCGCTTGTCATCACCCGCCTTCGCCCCATCGTGCACCGCCAACAGATAATCCCCCACCTGCGCGCGCACCCGGGCGTAGACCTCATCCTCCTTCTCCCGCCGATAGCTCCGCCGTTCGTCCTCCCGTTTTTTTCGTTCCGCCTCGTACTCCGGAAATTCCTTCGGCATGGAAGCCGTGCCTAACAAAGGCTTCTCGCCCGGCTCGCTCGAACTGGCCAACACTCCGTAGAGCCCGTAGTAATCCTTCATCGAAAGCGGATCAAACTTGTGATCGTGACAGCGCGCGCAGCCGATGGTCAGGCCCATGGTGCCCCGCCCGATCACATCCAGTCGATCGTCGATGATGTCCGCCTGGTTGTTCAGGAACCGGCGGCCCAGCGTCAGGAAACCCATCGCAGCGAGAGGTCGTTTATCCTCGCCCAGGCCCAACCGATCCGCCGCCATCTGCTCCACCAAAAAGCGGTCGTAGGGCAAGTCCTCATTGAACGCACGGATTACGTAGTCCCGATAGGTGAAACTAAACGGATAGCGGCGTTCCTCCTCGAACACGTAGCCTTTGGTGTCCGCGTACCTGGCCACATCGAGCCAGTAACGTCCCCAACGCTCTCCATAGCGCGGCGACGCCAGCAGCCGATCGACAAGCGCACGAAATGCCACCTCGTCGTTCGCCGGGTCCGCCACGAACGCCTGAACCTCCTCAAAGGTGGGCGGAAGACCATGCAGATCGAACGTCGCCCGACGGATCAAGGTCCGGCGATCCGCCCGCGGCGTGAATTTGAGTTTCTTGTCCTCCAGCCTCGCCAGCAGGAAAGTGTCCACGGGCGTCCGGACGGACTCCACGTTTCGAACCTTGGGCACCGGCGGCATCTTCACGGGCTGAAACGCCCAGTGCCGCTTCGCGATTTCCAGCGCCGGCGGTTTTCCCGTTGCGGCTCCCGTGCGCGGATCCGGCGCGCCCAGCTTCACCCAGGCCTCCAGATGTTCCACCTGCTGATCCGTCAGCCGCTTGTCCTTCGGCGGCATCTTCAAATCCTTGTCCGTGTAACGAACCGCTTTGATCAGAAGGCTCTTGTCCGGATCGCCCGGCACAATCGCCGGACCGGAATCGCCGCCCTTCAAAAGCCCCGCCCGCGTGTCAAGCATCAGCCCACCCTTAACTTTCTCCGCCTTGGCGCTGTGACATCCATAGCAATGCTCCACCAGCACGGGTCGGACATGTTGCTCGAAGAATTCAACCCCGGCGGCGTCCGCGGCCGGCGTCTCTGACTTCGCGGCCGCGCCCGCCGGCCACGCCGCACCGACGGCGGCTCCGACCAAAGCCAGCAAGAGCCCGCCGGAACCGGGTCGGGTCCAAAATTTCGAACAATGCTTTTTCATGATCCACACAGGCCCGGCTGCTGTTCACCCGATCGAAAACCGTAAAACGTCCGTCCGCCGGTCCGTTCCCGGCAAAGCCGAAAGCCAAGAGGCAGACGCCCCCCGGCCTGACCGGCTTCATCCGGAATTGGCCAGGGTCGGAAGAACGACCAATGAGGCTACGACGCAATCCCCCGACGGCTGGCGCGATGTCCAACGGTGCATCTCGAATTTGTTGGAGCGGAGCGCGGACCTGGTCCGCAGCGGGTGGACCCGACATCGCGCGTCCGAACCTTCGAGCGTCGTCCTCGAACCAAGCCGCTGCGGGCTGAAAGCCCGCGGTCCGGCCGTGCCGTGCCGCTCCCCGGTGGACGTCCGCGGGCGCTTGCGCTATAACCCCGGCCGCATGCCGACGCCAAGCCAGGCTGTTGCCCCGCTCGAGACGCCTTTGACGTCGTTGTCCGGCGTTGGCCCGGAACGCTCCGCGCAACTGGCGCGCCTTGGTCTGTTCACCGTGGGAGACCTATTTCTGCACGCGCCACGTCGGCACGAGGACCGCCGGCACCTGCTTCGCATCGCCGAACTCCAGTCCGGCGTCGCCGGCACCACCCGGGGCACAATCGTCGCCCAAGGTCTCAAGACCTTCCGCCAACGGTCCCGTTCGGTGTTTGAGATTGTGCTCGATGACGGCACCGGACGTCTGCATTGCCGATGGTGGAACCTCCCCTTCATGGAGCGGTATTTTAAGGTGGGCGATGAAGTCATGGTTTTCGGCAAGCTGAAGGCGGGCAAGCCGCGGACGATCGATCATCCAGAGTCCGAGATCATCGAGGCCGGCGAGGAACTTTCGATTCACATCGACCGGATCGCGCCCATCTATCCGCTCACCGAAGGACTTCCCCAGCGTTGGCTGCGCAGCCTGGTCTGGCGCACCTTGCAGAAATACGGCAGCGCCGTCGCCGAACTGCAGCCAGGGCTCGACCGGCTGAATCGGCCGGAACTGGTGGGCCTGCCGTCGCGTCCCGTCGCCGTTCAACAGCTCCATTTTCCGAAGGATTTGGCGGAGGTCGAACAGGCCCGAGGCCGGCTGGCCTTCGACGAATTCCTCGAGTTGCAACTCGCCATCCAGCGGCGCCGTCGCAACCTCGAGGCCAACGCCCGGGCCCTGCCCTGCGGCGGTGATCAGAACCGCCTGATCAAACCTTTCCTCCGCCAGCTGGGCTTCGAATTGACGGGCGCCCAGGCCCGGGTCCTGCGCGAGATCCGCGCTGACCTCGCCGGCCCGCACCCGATGCGCCGTTTGATTCAAGGCGACGTCGGCTCCGGCAAGACCGCGGTCGCCGCCTGCAGCGCGCTGATGGCCATGGAAAATCGCTTCAACGTGGCGCTCATGGCCCCAACGGAAATCCTGGCCAACCAGCACTTCGAAACCTTCCGACGCTGGTTCGAGCCGCACGGACTTCGGGTCGAGTTACAGACGGCCAGCCGCAAGACGCGCGAGCCCGCGGCGTCCGGTCCCGGTCTGGATCCTGCCCCCCGGCCCGCCGACGCTCCCAGCCTTTTTGTTGGCACCCACGCTCTGATCGAATCGGCCTTCAACCTCGACCGCCTGGGGCTGGTCATCATCGACGAGCAACACAAGTTCGGCGTCAGCCAACGAGAAACGCTCGTGCGCAAGGGGCACTACCCGCATCTCCTGGTCATGACCGCCACGCCCATCCCACGCACGCTCGGCCTGACGGTTTACGGCGATCTCGACTGCTCCGTCATCGACGAACTGCCCGTGGGGCGGGGCGAGGTCAAAACCCATGTCCGGCCCGCCGCCCGGCTGCCCAAGGTGCATCGCTTCATCAAGGATCAGCTGGCCGCCGGCCGCCAGGCGTATGTGGTTTATCCGCGGGTGGACGAAAGCGATCCAGCCGCGGGGGTGAAGGCCGTGACGAAAGAGCGCGACGCCCTGGCGGCTTATTTTGCGCCACATCAGGTCGCCATGTTGCACGGCCGCATGCCGGCCGACGAAAAGGATGCGGTCATGGCTGACTTCCGCGCCAATCGCATCCAGCTCCTGCTGGCGACCACGGTGATTGAGGTGGGCGTTGATGTGCCGAACGCCACCGTGATGCTGATTGAAAACGCTGACACCTTCGGGCTGGCGCAGCTGCATCAGCTGCGCGGCCGGATTGGGCGCGGCGCCCATGAGTCGCATTGCATCCTGATGCAGGCCAGCGACACGGACGACGCTCGCGAACGCCTAACGACTTTGGCTTCGACCAACGACGGCTTTGCCATCGCCGAAGCCGATCTGCGAATGCGCGGGCCCGGAGAACTCCTGGGCCAGCAGCAGAGCGGCCTGCCGTCCTTGAAATTCGGGGACCTGCGCCGGGACCGGGAATTAATCGAACGAGCCCGCCGGGTGGCGCGCGATCTGGTCCGAGCTAATCCGCCTTCAGCAGGCGTTCCCACAATTGCTCGTTGAGCAGGGCTTTCTGGATGAAGGTTGTGTCTCCTTCGGCCGTGGGCTGCTGATTTGCGTCGAGCGGAAGCGTGATCGTAAACGTGGTGCCTTCGTTCGGACGGCTTTCCGCCCGCACCCGTCCGCCGTGGTGATGGGCGATGAAATAAACCGCGATCAAATTGACCCCGTATTCCATGGGCGTATCGGATCGCAGGGCGAACGGATCGAAGATGACCCGGAGCGCTTCTTCCGGCAGTCCCGGGCCGTTGTCGCGAATTTGGAGGCGCACCACGTCACCCTCGCCTTCGGCTGTGACCACCACCCGGGAACCGGCCGGCAGGCTCACCCATTCGTCCCGCAGCAGCAGCTGCAACATCTTCTCAATTTTGGCTCGATCCCCGGTTATTTCGGGCAGCTCGGCGGGAACGCGATTCTCGATCGTTAGCGGCTTCGACGCCAGCTCGCCTTGGAGGGAACTCAACACTCCCTCCACCACGGTCCGGAGGGAGACGCGATCGGCGAAGGCCGAGGAGGAGTGATCGGAGGCGCTCCAGAGATCGCGCAGCAGACCGTTGATCTTGTCGATCTGTCCCTGGACGCCTTGGTAATAATCTTTCCAGAACCCGGGGTTGCGGAGGCTGTTCAGATCGAGCTTTTCCTCGCGCAATTTGGCTGGAGCCAGATCCAGAAACGTTTTCACGGCCACCAGGGAGTTGCGAATGTGATGGCTAAGCCCGGCGGCGAGCAGGCCCAGGCCGACGATGCGGTCGGCAATCATCACATTGTGCAACACGGACAGCTTCTCCTTCAGCAGCTGATCACGCTCCCGTTGCACGATGAAAAACTCCAGGCCGCGCTTGAGCGTGGATTCCAGCTGCGGTGGGTCCCACGGCTTGGTGACGTATTTGTAGATCGACCCGGTGTTGACCGCGGCGATGGCGGCGTCCATGTCCGCAAAGGCGGTGGCCAGAATGCGGATGATGCGCGGCCGCAGCTGGCGCGCCTTCTCCAGCAGCCACGTCCCCTTTTCTCCGGGCATCCGCTGATCCGTCATGAGAATGGCAATCTGATCCTGCTGTTCCTCGAGCAGCTTCAAACCCTCCTGCGCATTGACCGCCGTGAGGATTCGAAATTGATCGCCAAAGGCCCGCGCGAAGTACTTCAACGACTTGTCTTCATCGTCGACGTAGAGAATCGCAAACTTCCGGTAGTCATAGAGGCTTTGCATGAAGACGCTTTCTGGGCCTAGGGCTGAAGTGCCACCTCGGCTGGTTTCATTGGAAATTCCAACGCGAACTCCGTGTAGGATCCCCGCTCGCTGCGCACGGTGATCCGCCCCCCGAAATCATGCACAATCCGATAACAAATGCTCAGCCCAAGCCCCATCCCCTGCCCCACGTCCTTGGTCGTGAAGAACGGATCAAACACCTTGTCAAGGACGCCCGGCTCGATGCCCTCCCCGTTGTCCCGCACCACAATCTGGCTGCGCTCGCCCTGCACCCTTCCGCGAATCTCGATCAGCGGAGCGCCCTCGCCGTATTTCTTCGCCGTCACCGCATCGAGCGAGTTTTGAATCAGGTTCAGTATCACCTGCGTGAGCTTGTTCTTCTCCGCCCATACCATCTGGCCCGCATCCACGCTCACTCGAACGTCCACCCGGTCCCGCCACTCCTGACTGAGCAGCCGCAGCGCCGAGTTCACCACCTCCGCCACATTCACCAGATCACCCTCCGAACCGCCCGGGTGGGTAAACCCTCGCAAATCGGTGACGATCGACTTGACCCGGATGATGCCATCCTCGACGTCCTTCAAAATCTCGGCGTAGTCATCCCGCTCTACATCGGGAATGAACCGGGCCTTGCTCCGCAGCGTAAAGAGCCCGGTGGTCACGAAGTTCAGCGGGTTGTTGATCTCGTGGATGATGCCGGCGCTCAGGCGCCCGAGCGAAGCCAGCTTTTCGCTTTGCACCAGCTGCGACTCCGTCTCCTTCAGCTTCTCAATCGTCGATTCCAGATCCTGCTTTTGCCGACCAATGCGCCGCTGATACTCGAACGACTCCACCAGATTGCGCACCCGCACATGGAGCTCGGTGGTCGAGAAAGGCTTGGGCAAAAAATCGCTCGCCCCAGCCCGCAAGGCGTTCAGCTTCGTCTCCTCGTCGACATGCGCCGTGACCAGGACGATAGGCACGCCCCGGGTCGCCTCGGCCGCCCGAATCTCGCGGCAGGCCTGAATGCCATCTTTCTCCGGCATCATCATGTCGAGCAGGATGATGTCCGGCCGGCACACCGCCGCCTGATCCACCGCCTGCTGACCGTCCGACACCGCCACGATGTTATAGCGGGGTGACAGTTCCGAGCTGATGAACTGAAGCATGTCCGGCTGATCATCCGCGATCAGGGCCGTGAACTCGTGCTGCCCACGGCTCGAACCGTTCAATCCGCCGGCGACTTTCACCTGGGCAGTCTTGTCGACGCCACCAAACAAATTCGCCCGATGATACAGGTTAGAGAGCCATTCCTGATTCGAAACGGTTCCGCCCGACGGCGCGACCGCCGGTTGGGACGCCAAGTCGGAATCGGCCGGCGACGCAGCCGGCGCGGAGGAACGCGTCGACGACTCTTTCGCGGCGGCAATCGCCGCTTCGTCCGCCGCGATGTAGGGCATACGGATCGTGAACGTCGTTCCCTGGCCTTCAACGCTCGCCACGGCCACCGTGCCGCCGTGCAGCTCGGTCAACTCCTTGACCAGGGCCAAGCCGATGCCGACGCCCTGATATTTGCGGCGCGATGAGCTGTCCACCTGGAAGAACCGGGAGAACATGTTCGGCATGTCCTTCGCGGGAATACCGATGCCGGTGTCGGCCACCTTCAACACCAGTTCGTCCCCTTCACGATTAACCCGCAATTCGACCCGGCCACCGGCGGGAGTGAACTTGAGGGCGTTGAACTGGAGGTTGATCACGATCTTCTCCAGCTTATCGCGATCCACCATGACGTGTCCGACCTCCGGGGCCACCTCGACCATCAGCTCGATGCGTTTGTCGGCCGCCACCTGGCGCGCTGCGCTGGCCATGCCCTGAAGAAACGGCTCCACTGCCACCGCTTCACGACGAACCTCCATCACCCCGGACTCAAGGCGAACCAGGTCGAGCAAATCATTGATCAGCTTGAGCAGACGCAGCCCGTTGCTCTGCATCGTGTGCAGCAGGTTGATGGCGGATGGATCGAGCGAACCGCGGTAGCGCGCCAGAATTGTTTCCAGCGGCGCAATCATCAGGGTCAACGGGGTGCGAAGCTCGTGGCTGATGTTGGCAAAGAAACGTCCCTTGATCTGGTCCAGCTCCTTCAACTTCTGGTTGCTTTCCTCGAGCTGGGCACGGTTCGCATCCAGCTCGAACCGGAGCGCAAATTCGCGAAACCGTTGCTTTTCGGCGAAATAGGTGCCCACGACCACAATGACGTCCATCAAGGTGATGAAGTAGAAGTTGTTCACCAGGATGCTGGGAGGCGCCACACTGCCGTTGAAAAGCCCGGCCGCAATGTAGGCACCAGCGACCAGCACGCACGCCAGGATGCTTTCAAAAAGAGTCCAGTGAAGCACCGCACCGATTCCCAGCAAGATGAGATTGAGACCGGCGTAATATGGTGAGGCAAACCCATCCTGAACGGCAATCATGCCCGCAATCGCCACCGCAGGAATCAATGGCACCAGCACGCCAAGAGAACGGGCGCTTCGCCGCCCGAGTTCGGTATAGGCAAAAGCCAGCGTCACTCCCGCCGCCAATGCCGAGGCCAGACGCAGCAAGAAAAAGAAGTCGAAGTCATCAGGGTAGACGAAATAATCCAAGAAACTGCCCGCCGGCATTAGGACAATCACGAACAGGCAGCCAATCCGGGTATTAACCAAGCGCTGCTGCCTCGCGTAGGCCGCAAAGGATGCTTGCAGCGCAGCATCCTTGCGCTCTGTATTCGGCAATTCATTAGCCACAGGGCAAATCCTCCATCTTCTTCACCTCGAGGAACACATTGACTCCAGTGGCATCAGCCGTCAGCACGCAGTCGCCGGGATCAATCGTCTCAGGGCGAGTGGCCAGCATCTGTTCCGAGCTGCGATGAATCAGATGCCAGTCGGCGATAAAATCCATCAACAACGGCCACGGATTAGAATCATGAACGTTCGTGGAAAGGAAGAGCCCGCCCGTTCGAAGCCAGCTATACAGCTGCGTGGAGAGCCGTCGGCAGACCGGATCCGTAAGGTAATCGAACAGTCCGGCGCAGTAGACCATGTCATACTGAGGGCGTTCGCGCGCCGCACCGCTTTCCTTCAGAATTGCCATGACCGATTTTCGAACATAATCGATCCGGGCTGGTTGCCGGTGGGAGCGGGTGATCTTTTCCATTGCCCGTCGCGTCTGGTCTAGCGTCTCCTGATTGAAATCCAAAAGGGTGAACTCTACCAATCCCGGATACTGGTTGCGGGCCAAATATTCCTGAATTTCAACCGCCGGGCCGCAGCCCAGCGAAAGCACGCGCGCCGGTCGGCCAGCCTGCCCCGCCTGAATGGCCACCTCAAGTATCCGACGACGCAGGTGCGTCAGCCGGTTCCGATGCGCTTCGGATGGAGCCTGCTGCAAAAACCAGGCGTTCACCAATTTGGCGTAGAGAGTCCTGCCTTCATGGGGCTCCCGGGTGATCATGTTGACCATCTCGAAATCGCCCGCGTATCCGAGAGGCTCTCGAAACGTCCGATGCAGGAACGGCGAGCAGAGGAGCAAGGGGTGAAGCTGTCGCCGGGCAAAATTCCGATAGGCCGCCCGCGATTCAGGCGGAGCGGCGGCGGCCGCGGATTCGAATTTTTCAAACAAGGCGTTCAAGGTGGCCGTCGTGCGTCCGGCCAATTCCCGCGCCCAGCGCAATCGCAACTCTTCCATGGCGCCGTGGTCGCCGGGCGCATCCAGTCCGACCTCCAGTTGAGACAACCAAAGCTCCAAATCCGTCAGCAACGACTGCATGTCAGCCACGATGACCTTGAATTCCGGACGCACCTGATAGTAACGGCGCCAGCAATCCAGAAATCCGTCGTAGGCCAACCCGAGCGTCGCCCGATCGAAATTCGTCAACCCGGACTCGGCCCAAGGTTCCGCCAGGGAGGCGCAATACAAAACGCGATTGCCGGACGGAGTGATGGAGGTGATCGTCGCGCGACCGGAGTAGGCGACCCGGCCTCCGTAGCTAATCCGAAATTCCTTCAACACCTCAGAGGCTTGAAGGACGCCCTCGGTCGCGACCATTTCGAACGTGACCTCGTAACGGGTGATGTGGCGGGGCGTCAGCTGAATCTCTCGGCGATCCGCATTCAAGAACGAAACCAGACCAAAGCTCCCTGAGAGGAGCGCGGTATCAACAGGATTTTCGTTCATGATTGGCGATCAGTTTTTCGGAGAACAAACGCATTCAGCTTCACCGCTAAAACCGCAGGGTGGTTTGAAGAACGATCGCCACCGCGTCATCGATTCTTCGAGTTGGATCGCTGCGCCCGCCGGGATGAAAGACATATTGCAGGCTCGGTTGGAGCGTCCACCAGGCCGTCACCTGTGCCTTGTAGGAAACCTCAACCGCCGCCTCGTAGTCCGGCTCCGGGAGCGAGGAATTGCGAAATGCCCGGGCAAAGTCGTCGCTCATCGCCAGGTAGGATCCGGCCACGCCCAGCGTGTCCCAGTCGCGTCCCGGGACCAGCCCCTTGTAGACCAGTCCGCCGTCGATCCCAAATTGGGTCAGGTTTCGATCCGCAGGCGCGCCGGCGACCCGGAAGAAACCGACCAATCCCTGCGCCGCCGGGTCATCACGTTTTTGTTCCTGATAGAGCTGGTGGTCGATCAGCGCGTAGGCGCCATATGTCCCGCGGTGTTGCTTCACGCTTGAGAGCGGAATTCCCCCGAACGCCGCATAAACCGCCTGTTCGATATCAGCGTAGTCATCGGTGTGATAGTAGAGGCCCGCCTTGAAGTTGCCCTTCAGGCCGGTGGCGCCGGGCGCCTGATTGTGCCGATATCCCACCTCCCCATAAAGCAACGCACCCTCAGCCTCGTTGAGGTTGACCCGGGTTCCTGACCAAGTCCGGTCCGGCAATCCGTCATACGCCCCAACTTGGAAAACCCAACGGGAGGTCGGATCAAACCGGAGCCGCACTCCCGGAGCCGCGTAAGGGGTGGAGGCGAGGGCGTGATGGCCAGGCGCAAGCCCGGCCACGTCCCAGACGTTAAAGGCGAGGGTCGGGTAAAAAAAGGTCTGGTTGAGAAACGTGATTCCCGACAGCGAATTGTAAAATTCGGGGAGGATAAAGTCGCGGTCGATGGCGAGCTGGCCGGCTTTGACCGACAGCCGGTTGCCCCAGAGCCTCTGCTCGTAGTACAATTCCCAGAGCCGAAGCGAATCCGGAAAATCCACCAAGCTGACCTTGTTGAGGTCGCCGATGTGGTAGCGGGAAAACTCCTTTGAGTTGTGAATATAGAGCGAGCTGGCGGCAAACGTTCCGCCGGGATATCCAGCCAGCTTCTCGGAATCGAGGCTCAGCATCATCAATAGCGCGCCTTCCCACTCGGTGCCCCGTTCAATCCCTCCGCTTACGTTGTTGGGCATCGCGCCGAACCAGAAAAACTCAAAGTCCACCCCGCGCCCGGCCAAATTGGTTCGCACTCCTCCCCAGTTACCCAGCAGGTAGTCCTGCTCAAGGAACCGCATGGTGGCCGACTTGGGCGCGGTTTCCTCCGCCGCCACCTGGGCGCACAAGTCCAAAGTCAGACAAGCCGACACCAGTCCACGAACGGTTTTGTTCCAGCGGCTTCGATTCATAAATGAGTCAATTCGGGTTTGGCGACAGCACCCGGGTTCGGAACAGCCTGCCGGCGCCGTCCCTCGTCCTCCGAGGGACGGAAGATCCCCGTGGCAATGCCCCAGAGCAGCCGGCCCATGGTCGAGAAATAGCTCCGCGTGATGTCCGACGACAAAAACGCGAGGTAAACATCATTGGCGGGCATGGCGCTGTTCGACGCGAAATAGAGATACTTTTCGCTGCCTCGGTACTTCGACTTGTGAAACGACAGCCCTCGAAAATTGTAGATGGCGTTGCCATACCGTTCACTCAGCCGGAAGAAAAGCTTGGTCCCCGCGTCGTCATTGTATCGGCCGGCTTCAAGCTTGGTAAAGGGCGCCAGGCAAAGATTCAGCACCTCGCAGCCCTCGGTCCGGAATTGTTCGATGGCCGTCATGTGAATGGCCGTGGCCAATCGCCCATACCTCCGCTCATCGCAGCGGGATATGTTTGCCGAATACCCAAAGATTCGGCCATCCCGATACATCGGATCGTAGAACGCAAAGCCGGCCACCCGATTCTCACGGTTAAAGGCGACAAATTTTCGAACCCCTTCCTCCCGCTCAAACACGGGGCGGCGGGCGTAGATCCAGATCTCACGATCGCTGACCTTTTTGCCACCAATCCAGTGTCGGGAAACCTCTTCAAGCTGCCCCGCATCCACGGTCTCAATGGAGACCTCGCGGACGGTCACTCCCTCTCTTCGTGCCTCGTTTCGCGCTCTCTTGATCAGGTCGAGTTCCTTCCAGTTGCCCTCCGTCCGGTAGGATTGAACCGGCAGCTCGACCTCGTATCCAATACAATTTGCCTTGAACCCTGCCTCCCGCAGGACAGACGCACACCGTTCGGACACAACCGCGAACGCGGTTCGAGGGGAGACCTGATGGAAACTGCGGACCAAGAGGGGCAGATCTTCGGGGGCGCACACTGGATCCGACAGAGCCACTCGCACGCCCCGTCGAGCGAAAATGGGATGGGTAACGTGGAGATACGCCACAAATCCCGCCGGGTGCACATAGTACTCCATTCCCTCTTGCAGCGTGGCATACGCAAGGGCTTCACGTCCGTGTCTTTGCAGAAACGGCGCCAGCAATTTCCATTTTTCGGCCGAGCCGAGCTTCCTCGCTTCGGCTCCTTCGATCATCCTGGCATGCATTGGTCGGCCCTTTTCCCTCCATGCCAGCGTTGCGCTTGTGGCGCTACGCAAGGTTCTCCAACGCCCAATCCGCGGTTAAGGCAAAGACCTGATCGCGATTGCGATCAAGGTGCCCGACATGTCCGTTGCCCGGAATGATATGCAGACGTTTCTTGCACAGCAAGGCGTTGTAGAGCAATCGGGCCGTTTCGGGGGAGTCCAGTTGATCCTCCTCCCCCCAAAGCACCATCGTCGGGATGCTTATCCCGGAGACACGCTTGAGCGTATCGACGAAGAACGATTGCGCCCCGCCCGGAAACGGAAAGGACCGGAAGGCCGCGGTTGACGCCGGACTTGATCTCAGACGGCGGTCGACCTCGGGATCCGCCGCCATCCGGACGCTTTCAAGAAACTTCAGCAGCGAGAGCCGCAAATCCTGGCTGGTCAATTTCCGTTTGATGGTTCCGAGTAAAACCAGCAGCTTGAGGAACAAAACCGCCACCAACGGCATCGAAGTTCTAACCGTGGCGTCGAGCGTCACCAAGGCCTTCAATCGAGGTTCAACCATCGCGGCTTCAAGAATGGCTGTTCCGCCCGACGACAGGCCAAACGCCCCAATTCGACCGCCTTCGATTTGGGGGTTGCGGGACAAAAATTCCACGGCAGCCACGACGTCAGCCACCCACTCCCGCATGTCCACGTAGTAACGCTCTCCCCCGCTCTCCCCGTGCCCATGCATGTCCATCGCCAACGCAGCAACGCCCTTTTCGCAGAGACGCTCGCACATCTCGAAGTAATTCTCCTTATACTCGCCCGCTCCATGGCACACGATCAATGCCGGAGCCGGTTCGGAGGTAGACGGACGAAAAAGTACTGCAGAAATCCGCTGACCGAGCGAATCAAAACTCACCGATTGACGCGTCCATAGCATGCCGGGCAGACAACAAAGCGTTAATGATGCCAATCCCGCCCGGCAATCAAGGCGATGCGACCCAGATTGCGACCGGCTTCGCATCTCACTCGCGACTTTAGAAGTCCTTACTTCAAAATCACAATCCGCAATGGACCCGACGCCAATCTCAGCCGGCAATTTTTGCCGGGCGCACCTGACCCGGCTGCCACCCGTCCATGACGAAGACACTTACGGCACTGCCAGGCACTTTTGCAGCGCCGACAGCACCCGCGTCACGTTTTCCGGCTTCGACGTCTCCCCCATCAGTCCAATGCGCCAGATCTTTCCCTTCATCGGTCCCAGACCCGCCCCGATCTCGATCCCAAATTCGTTCAACAAGCGTTTGCGCACGCCGGCCTCGTCCGCGCCGGCCGGGACGGTCACCGCGTTCAACTGCCAAAGCTGATGGCCTTCCTGCGCGGCAATGCCCAGGCCCATTTCCTTCAGGCCTGACACGAGCGCCTGATGATTCCGCTCGTGCCGCTGCCAACGCGCCTCCAAGCCCTCCGCCAGGACCAGGCGCAACGCCTCGTGCAACGCGTAGTTCATCGAGATGGGCGCGGTATGATGATAAACGCGCTCCTGACCCCAGTAGCTCGAGAGCAGATTCACGTCGAGATACCAGCTCTGCACCTTGGTCCGCCGCTTCGTGGCCACTTCCATCGCGCGCGGGCTGAGCGACACCGGGGACAATCCCGGGGGGCAGCTCAAACATTTCTGCGTGCCGCTGTAAACCGCGTCGATCCCCCAGTCGTCGATTCGGACCGGACATCCACCCAACGAGGTCACGGTGTCCAGCAACATTAACGCCCCGGCCTCGCGCGCCAACCGCGCAATCTCGGGCACCGGCGTCAAGGCGCCCGTCGACGTTTCGGCATGAACAATCCCCACCAGCTTGGGATGCCGTCCCTTGAGCGCCTCCGCGATCTGGCCGGGCTCAATGATGCGGCCCCAAGGAGCCTCGACCTTGATGACCTTCGCCCCGCAACGTTCCGCCACGTCCACCATGCGGGTCCCAAACACGCCGTTGACGCCCACCACGACCTCGTCGCCGGGCTCCAGCAAATTCACGCAGCAGAACTCCATGCCGGCGCTGCCGGTGCCGCTGACCGGAAAGGTCATCTCGTTCCGCGTCAGAAACACCTCGCGCAGCATGACCTTGATCTCATCCATCATGCGCACAAAGGCCGGATCCAGATGCCCCAGCAAGGGCTGGGACAGGGCCTGAAGCACAGACGGGGCGACATCGCTCGGACCGGGGCCCATGAGCAGACGCAGTGGCGGTTGGAAGGCAGGATACGTAGTCATGTGGGCGCAGGTTAGAAGTGGCCCGAGAAAACGTAAAATCGAAAAGTGGTTAAGCCGTTGCCCTTCTCAGCCGTTAAACAATCGGCAGGACGCCGTTTCCAGTCGGAAACCGGCCGGTCCAGGGGGGTCTAAACACCAATCGTCAGCAGAACACGATGCCCGCATCGGGTCCGAAATCATTGGGTCGCACGTCGACTTCTTTCGACCACGGCCGTGCCGCTTCCAGCGGCCGCGGCGACAGCGGGCGTCTTCAATCGCCATGACCACTACTCGCAAACTCGGGCTCCAGTCCAAATTGCTGCTCGGCTTCGTCACGGTCGGGATTGCACCGCTCGCCGTGCTCGCCGTATTCACCTGGCGATCTTCCAACCACCTCGCCGACGGCATCATGGGGTCCTATCAATCGGTTGCCGCCGCGCTGAACGATCGGATCGACCGCAACCTGTTTGAGCGATATGGCGATGTGCAGGCCTTCGGCGTCAACTCAGCCATCCTCGACACGAATTCCTGGTATCGCGTCGGCTCCGCGGAAAACCACATCGCCGCCGTCGCCAACGACTACAGCCGCCTCTACGGCCTCTATCCCCTGATTCTCGCCGTCGACCTGCAGGGCCGGCTCATCGCCGTCAACGACCGCAACGCCGCCGGCCAACCCGTCGACACCGCCTGGCTTTACGAACGCAATTTCAAGGAGGAGCCGTGGTTCAAGGCCGCTCTCGCCGGCAACTTCCTCAAATCCGATTCCCTGACCGGAACCGTCGTGGAGGATGTCCAGCTGGATCCGATCGTTCAGCGGGTGGCAGGCGACGGCTTGGTCATCAATTTTGCCGCGCCCATCAAGGATCGAACTGGCCGCATCATCGGGGTCTGGAACAACCGGGCGTCTTTTTCCATCGTTGAAGAAATGGTCCGCGAGTGTGGTCGGGATCTCCAGCGCCAGGGCCTGGCTTCAGGTGAAATCGCTGTCATCGATCACAGCGGCAAACTCCTCGCCGAAACCACTTCGACGCCACGCCCCGGAACGACCAACCAGATCCGTGACGCCGCGACGATCATGAAATTCAACCTGGCTGAGGCGGGGGTTTCCGCCGCTCAAAAGGCCATCGCCGGCGAAACCGGTGGGTGTCGCAGCCAGCATGCGCGCACCGGCAAATGGCAAATCTGCGGGTTTGCCTCGTCGCGTGGTGCCCTGGGTTTTCCTGGACTGAAATGGAGCTCGCTGGTGCGGGTGGACGAGAGTGAATCGCTGGCCAGCGTCCAAAACATCCAGCGCACCATCCAATGGATCCTCGGCGCCGGCGTGCTCGCCCTCGGACTTGTCGCCTGGCGCCTCGGCCGATCCCTCGCCGGCCCCATTTCTCACGGCATCGACCAGGTCAGCGAAACCGGCGCCCACTTGTCCGCCGTCTCCGGCCAACTGGCCGCCACCAGCCAGTCCATCGCGGACAGCGCTGGTCGTCAGGCCGCCAGCCTGGAAGAGACCGGCGCCGCCCTGACCGAAACCGCCAGCATGGTCAGACAAAATGCGGATCACGCCCAGTCCGCCATGGTCCTCGCCAATCAAACCAGCGCCGCCGCCACCACCTGCGCCGAGGAAATGAACCAGATGAAATCCGCCATGGACGCGATCGAAGCGTCCAGTGACAACATCGCCCGCATCATCAAAACCATCGACGAGATCGCCTTCCAGACCAATATTCTCGCCCTGAATGCCGCGGTTGAAGCCGCCCGCGCCGGCGAAGCCGGCGCCGGATTTGCCGTGGTCGCCGACGAAGTCCGAAGCCTGGCCCAACGTTGCGCTCTCGCGGCCCGCGAAACGGCCGAAAAGATCGAAGACTCCGTGACCAAAAGCCGCCAGGGTGTGGTCATCAGCACGCGCGTCGCCACCAGCCTCGGCGAAATTGTGAGCAAGGCCCAGAAGGTCGATCAGCTTCTCTCGTCCATCGCTTCCGCCTGCAAGGAGCAAAGTGATGGCGTCAGCCAGATCACCACCGCCGTGTCCGAGATCGACGCCATCACCCAGGCCAACGCCGCCAATTCCGAGGAGGCCGCCAACGCCGCCGGACTTCTTCGCCAGCACGCCCATCAACTGCAGGACACGGTCCAAGAGCTGCACCAACTGGTCGGCGGCCATCACCGAACAACCGAGAGCAGCCCAGTCGCCGACCCCACGCCGGTCCCAACTCCGGTCCCGGCGGCCCCCGCCGCGCCCGCCCGCAACAGCGCCCACGGCCGGGTCAATCAACCTCGTTTCAAGTCGCCCAAGCAGGGCAAATCGGCCGCGACACCTAAGCACTCCAGCCGGGCACCGGACGAATTGACGTTCCAGGATTTCCAGCCCTGAGCGGCGAAAGGCCCGCGTTCCGGTTGAATCTGGCGGCCGATGCAGCTCTACTGCCGCGGTGTCTGCCTCCTTTGAAGCCATTGTCATCGGCCTCGGTGCCATGGGCAGCGCGGCCGTCGCCCACCTCGCCCGGCATGGCCAGCGCGTGCTCGGCCTTGATCAGTTCACGCCGCCGCACGAGCGAGGCTCCTCCCACGGCCAAACCAGAATCATTCGCGAAGCCTACTTTGAGCATCCGTCCTACGTGCCGCTTCTCCGGCGCGCGTATGAACTGTGGAACGAACTTCAGCGCGAAGCCAACACGCCGCTGCTCAAGATCACCGGCGGACTGATGATCGGCACGCCCGACAGCACGATCGTCCAAGGTGCACTGCGCAGCGCGCAGGAGCATCAACTGCCCCACGAACTCCTCCCCGCCCAAGAAATCCGAACCCGTTTCCCCGCGCTCCAGCCGCCCGACGAAATGACCGGTGTCTTCGAGCCCCGGGCCGGCATCCTCTATCCAGAAGCCTGCATCGCCGCTCACCTCGCCGCCGCACAACGCTCCGGGGCCGAACTGCTCTGCGATCAGCCCGTGCTCAACTGGACGTCCACTCCCACCGGCGTGCGCGTCAACACCGCAACCGGCAGCTGGCACGCACAACAACTCATCATCACCGCCGGCGCCTGGATCAGCCGCCTCGTGCCCGAACTGGCCCGCCACTTCCGAGTGGAACGTCAGGTCTTGCACTGGTTCGAGCCCCGCAGCACGTCCGCCGTTTTCAGCCCCCGCTGCTGCCCCATCCACCTCTGGCAATTCGACGGCCAACATTTCTTCTACGGCTTCCCTTACCTCGAAGGCGGCGTCAAGGTTGCCCGCCACCACGACGGACAAGCCGCCGATCCGGACACCGTCAACCGCACCGTGGCGGCATCCGAAGTCGACGACATGCGGGCCATCGTTCAACGCTTCCTTCCGGATGCCGCCGGCCCGATCCGACAATCCACGGTCTGTCTCTACACCAACACCCCCGATGAACATTTCTGGATCGACCGGCATCCGGCCCACCCCAACGTGCTCATCGCCAGCCCGTGCAGCGGCCACGGCTTCAAGTTCGCCAGCGTGATCGGCGAGGTGCTCGCCGATTTGGCCACCATCGGCACCTCCCGCTTCGACCTGAGCCTGTTCCGGACGCCCTAGCCTGGCGAAGTCCCCATCGGCCCCGCAGGCCCGAAGCCGCCAGTGCCAGCGGCCAGCTCGGCAAGATTCGTCCTGTATTTTTCAAGGAACGAACAGCGCCGCCACCCACCCGAACGACATTGAGTCGTGAAGTGAACACGCCATGAAACGGGTTCTGTCCATCAGTGAAATTGTCGACAGCCACGAGGTGCTCAAAGGCACCCGGGACGTCATCGCCAACGGTGAAGCAACCTACGATGAGGGCCGTTCCGAGCTCGTCATGGAACTGACCGGGCGGGTCATCGTCACGGACGCGCGCGGACACGAAACCACGCTCCCCGTCGACTGGCTCCCCAAACCGGAGATCATCCGGGAACACGTCTCCCGCGAGGAAACACAACCGCTCGCCCGGGAGTTATTCCATCGCTGGATCGGCAAGGTCCGCGCCGGGGTTCCAACTCCCAGCGGTCAGGCGACGTAGCCGGAACATTTTTGGACGGGCGACGAGCGAAGGGCGAAGGGCGACGAACCATGAATCTCGAAATTGTTGGATAATTCGATGGACGACTAGGTTTGGGCTCCTGGGAGCGCCGGCGGCCCGCCGGCCGATTCGCGAATTCATACCCTTTTTCTTCCCCGAATCGTTCCAGTGCTCTGGACGTTGCCCGCCCTGTCCCGGCCCAGCATTGTTCCACGTCCCAAAACCACGCGTAAGGACGGCGGCCGAATTTCAAAACCGCAGATGAACCCAGATGGACGCAGATAGTTTGAGCTTCGCTTGCGATCCAGATTATCCACCATCTGTAAACACCGGCTCGAATCGTCGTCATCCACAAAACCACCGTTTCTATCTGCGTTCATCCGTGAATCTGCGTGAATCTGCGGTTCCAAACTTCGAAATGCACCGGGCGGCGGACGGCGAACGCAATTCGTATTGATGATCCCTGCGAAGTCTCCGAGAGTCCAGCCCATGAACCAAGTCGCCCACGTCACTTCGCGTTTGGCCGTTCTGCTCAGCGCCGCGATCGCCATTCCCTCCGGCCTTGCCGCGGACAAACCCAAAGCAACCGACCCCCCGGTCATTCAGCCCGGCACCGCCGGCAGCCCGCCCTCAGATGCCATCGTCCTCTTCAACGGAACAAATCTTTCGTCCTGGCGAAGCGAAAAAGGCGGCGACGCAAAATGGGTGGTCGCGGACGGAGTCGCGCAGGTCAACGGCACCGGCAGCATCCTGACCAGGGAAGAATTTGGCGATTGCCAGTTGCACGTGGAATGGGCCACCCCATCCGAGGTGAAAGGCGAAGGGCAGGGCCGCGGCAACAGCGGGGTCTACCTTCAAGGCCGTTACGAGATTCAGGTGCTCGATTCCTATCAAAGCAAAACCTATCCCAACGGCCAGGCCGCGTCGTTCTACGGATTCTCCGCGCCGCTGGTGAATGCCTGCCGCCCGCCCGGCGAATGGCAGGCCTACGACATCATCTTCCACGCCCCCAAGCCGACCGAAGATGGCAAGGTCACGCCTGGCTCGTTCACGGTGATCCACAACGGCGTGCTCGTTCAGGATCACATCCCGATTACCGGCAAAGCCACGACCGCTGCGAAGTTCAGCGGCGCCACGCCCAAGGGTCCGCTCATCCTCCAGGATCACGGCAACCCCGTCCGCTATCGCAATATCTGGATCCGCAAACTGTAGTTGTCGTTTCCGAGGCTGCCTTCGCGGTTTGATTTGAGGCGACCGCGGCTTGAAGGTTCCAGCGCTGGCGGCCGAGTCCACCCGCTGCGGACTTGGAAGTCCGCGCTCCGTCTGCTCCGGGCGGAAGAAGTGTCCAAGCTCCAGATCGAAGCATGGATGCTTAGCTGCCGACCCAAGGATGGGGGCGCTGCGGAATCAGTTCTGACTTGAGCGAACCGCGGAACGGCATTGTGATGGACGGGTGCACCATCCGCGATCACCCGTAATTCGTCGCACGAGCTGCCGCTTCGAACAGCGAGGCGTGGCCTTCGACGCGAAGCGAACCTCGCTGCCCGCCGGATCCACGCCCGCGCTGGGCCCGGCCCTGCTCCTCCTCCTGCTCCTCCAACTCCTCCTGCCCGGGTCGCTGCCCGGCCAGGAGCGGCTGAAGACAATGCCAGGCTACAAACACTACGCGCGGTTAAAGGATGAGATCGGCAAATCCGTCAAGCTGGGCGGGTTGTCCGTCACCTGGACCAACGACAGCCGCGCCGTTGTCTATCGTCAAAACGACAAAACCTTTCTCTACGACATCGCCACGGCGACCGCGACCGTGCTCCCTCCGCCCCCCACGAATCTACCGTCCAGCGATCGCCCACCAGGCCGCGACGGCACCAACACCAGCGTCAACACCAATACCAACACGAACAGCCGACCGCGGCGTGAACGTCCCGAACGCGGCCGCCAATACACCAATGCCGTCGCTCCTGACGGATCCCTGCGCGCCTTCTATCGGAATCGCAATCTCTGGCTGAGCCAGACCAACGGGAGCAACGAGCGCGCGGTGACCACCGAAGGCTCGGAACAGGCCCGGATCAAGTTCGGCACCGCCAACTGGGTCTACGGCGAGGAGCTCTACCAAACCACCGCCATCTGGTGGTCGTCCAACAGCCAAAAAGTTGCCTTCTACCGGTTCGATGAAAGCCAGGTGCTCGACTATCATCTGGCCCTCCAGCAAACCCGTGTTCAGTCCTCGCTTCTCGTCGAGCCCTACATGAAGGCCGGCGCCCCCAATCCGGTGGTCGACCTGCTCGTCTACGACGTCGCCTCGCGCCAGACCGTCCGCATCGACGCCCGCGACGGTCGCCCTTTCGACAACACGGTCGTCGGCCACTACCTCTACGGCGTCTCCTGGACGGCCGACAGCCGCGAGCTGCTCTTTCACCGGACCAACCGCCGCCAAAACATCATGGAGCTTTGCGCGGCCGATCCGGCCACCGGCCGCTGCCGGGTGATCGTCCGTGAGGAATGGCCGGCCAGCTGGACCGAAAACCTGCCAACCTTCCGATTTCTCCAGGATGGAAAACGCTTCATCTGGTCGTCCGAACGCACCGGCTGGCGCAATTTTTACCTCTATCACCTCGACGGACACCTGCTCGCCACGCTGACCCGGCACGCGTTCGAGGTCGACGCGATCGAGCGCGTCGACGAAACCGCCGGCTGGCTCTACTACACGGCCCGCAGCGGGGACAACCCGATGAAGCTCCAGCTGCACCGCGTGCACCTCGATGGCAGCGGCGACCAGCGCCTAACTAATCCCGCCTTTCATCACAGCGTCGATCTTGCGCCCGACGGACGGCATTTCATCGACATCCTTCAAACCCACGACACTCCCCCGTCCACCCGCCTGATGACCACCGACGGCCAGACGCTGGGCGAGATGGCGCGAAGCGACCTGACGCGGTTCAACCAGCTTGGGCTCAAGCGCGTCGAGCTGCTGCGTTTCAAGGCGGCCGACGGCACCAACGAGCTCTTCGGGCTGCTGCATTTCCCGTCCAACTTCAAGCCATCGAAACGATATCCGCTCCTGGTCAATGTTTACGCGGGTCCGGCCACGACGGGCGCACGGGAAACCTTCGCGCTCCCGAGCGCCCTGACCGAACTGGGCTTTCTGGTGGCTTCGTTCGACTCCCGCAGCGCGAGCGGACGCGGCAAACGTTTCCTCGACGCCATCTACCAGAAGCTCGGCACCGTTGAAATCGACGACCAGGCCGCGGGCGTGAAATACCTTCGCCAACGGCGCTACGTCGACGGTCGACGCGTCGGCATCCAGGGCACCTCCTATGGCGGCTTCGCCGCGGCCATGTGTCTCCTCCGATATCCGGACGTTTTTCAGGCGGCCTGCGCCAACTCCGCCGTGACGGATTTTCGGAACTACGATTCGATCTACACCGAGCGTTACTTGTGGATCCCGCAGGAGAACAAGGCGGGTTACGACAACACCAGCGCGATGCGCCTGGCCAGCAACTTGAAGGGGCGTTTGATGATTTTCTACGGCACCGCCGACGACAACGTGCACCCGTCGAATGCGCTGCAGCTGATTGAAGCGCTGCAGAAAGCCGGCAAAAGTTTCGAGGTTCAGGTGGGCCCCGATCTCGGACATACCGCGGTCAATCGAGATCGGATGATGGAATTCTTCATTAGAGAGTTAGTGAGTCAATGAGTCAGCGAGTTAGCGAGTTAGCGAATGGGGCTCCATGCGCGAAGTTTCCACTCACTGATTCACCCGCTCGCCAACTCACTGACTAACTTAGGATGCCCTTCACCACTTCGCCGTGGATGTCGGTCAGGCGGTAGTCGCGCCCCTGGAAGCGGTAGGTCAGCTTCTCGTGATCCATGCCCAGGCAGTGGAGTATGGTGGCATTCTGGTCGTGGATATGAACCGGGTTTTCGGCCACGTTGTAGCAGAAATCGTCGGTCTCGCCATAGGTCGTGCCCGCTTTGATGCCGCCGCCCGCCATCCAGATGCAGAAGTTGCGTCCGTGATGGTCCCGGCCGTAGTTGTCCTTCTCGATCTTGCCCTGGCTGTAAACGGTCCGGCCAAATTCTCCACCCCAAACGACGAGGGTGTCATCGAGCAAACCGCGCTGTTTGAGATCGCGCACCAGGGCGGCGCTCGGCTGATCGGTGTCTTTGCACTGCTCGCGCAGGCGTCGGGGCAGGTTGCCGTGCTGATCCCAGCCGCGATGATAGAGCTGAATGAACCGCACGCCGCGCTCGGCCATGCGGCGGGCGAGCAGACAGTTGTAAGCGAAGCTGCCGGGCTTTTTCACATCCGGCCCATACAGCTCCAGCGTCGTTTCAGATTCCTTCGAGATGTCGGTCAGATCCGGCACGCTGGATTGCATGCGGTAGGACATCTCGTATTGGGCAATGCGGGTGTTGATCTCCGGATCGGCAAAGGCATCAAACTGTCGTGCATTCAGGCGCGCCATCGCGTCCAGCATGCGCCGGCGGGCCGCCGGGCTGACGCCGGGCGGATTCGACAGGAACAACACCGGATCGCCTGTGCCACGAAACTGCACGCCCTGATACTCCGACGGCATGAAGCCCGAGCTCCAAAGCCGGGTGTAGAGCGGCTGATCACTCTCCTTGCCGCTGGAGATCATCACGATGAACGAAGGCAGGTTGTGATTCTCGCTGCCCAGGCCGTAATGCAACCAGGAACCAATGCACGGGCGGCCGGGCTGTTGAAATCCCGTCTGGATGAACGTGATGGCCGGGTCGTGGTTGATGGCCTCCGTGTTGACCGTCTTGATGACACAGATGTCATCGGCGATGCCGGCGATGTGCGGGATGGCGTCGCTGAACCATGTGCCGCTGCGACCGTGGCGCGCGAAGTTGAACAGCGATCGCACGACGGGGAAGTTTTTCTGCCCCGACGTCATGCCGGTCAGGCGCTGGCCCATGCGAACGGAGTCGGGGAGTTCAGACTCGTGCAATTTGGCCATGCCCGGCTTGTGATCGTAGAGATCGAGCTGGGAGGGCCCTCCGGCCATGAAGAGGTAGATGACACGCTTGGCGCGGGGCTTGAAGTGGCTCTGTCCTGGGCCTGGCACGGCCCCTTCATTGCCGAACGCCTGGAAGACGGACGGGTTGAGCAGGGAACCCAGCGCGGCGGTGCCAATGCCGGCAGCCGTTCGGCCAAAAAAATGCCGGCGGGTCATCAACAATCGTTGCTCGTTAATCGGGTCCATAGAGTGGAACGCAGGTTCAATTCTTCGTTACGGTCTCGTCCAGATTCAAAATCGTGCTGGCCACGGTGGTCCAGGCCGCGAGTTCCACCGGATCCGATCCCGGCGCCTTGAACTCGCCCACGCCCAGCAGTTTTTCCGCCGCGCCCGCATCGCGCCGGAACTCCGCCCGTTGCTCCTCCAGGACACCTGACAGCACCTTGATCTCGTCCGACGTCGGGGTTCGCCCGGTCGCCAGCCGAAACCCATGGGCGATTCTCTTTTTCGCGGAATCGCCACCTTCGCGGAGCATTCGGGAGCCAAGCCCACGGGAGGCCTCAACAAACTGCGGGTCGTTCAGCAGCGCCAGCGCCTGCAGCGGCGTGTTCGTGCGCGGGCGCCGGACCACGCAGTATTCCCTCGTGGGCGCATCGAAGATCAACATGTTTGGCGGCGGACTCTGCCGCTTCCAGTAGGTGTAAAGGCTGCGGCGATAATTGCCCTCTCCCCGATCCTGCACGTATTTCTGGGAATTGTTGAAGGACACCGCCTCCCACAACCCCGAAGGCTCGTACGGCTTGGCGCTGCGCCCGCCAATCTTGTCCACCAGCAGTCCGCCCACGAAAAGCGCCGTGTCGCGCACCACCTCGCCGTCCACTCGAAATCGCGGCCCGCGCGCCAGCAGCCGATTCTCCGGATCCCGCGCCAGCAGCTCCGGCGTTGCCTTCGACGTCTGCCGGTAGGTCGCCGAGGTGACAATCAATCGCTGCAACCGTTTCACATCCCAACCACTGCGGACGAACTCCGTCGCCAGCCAGTCGAGTAATTGCGGGTGCGAAGGCGCCTCGCCTTGAATGCCAAAATCATCGGACGTCTTGACCAACCCCACGCCAAAGGTCTGCTGCCAGAAGCGGTTGACGATGACCCGGGCGGTCAACGGATGCGCCGGGTTGATCAGCCACTGCGCCAAGCCCAGTCGATTGGTGGGGGCGTCTTTCGGAAACGCCGACATGATGGAAGGCACGCCCGCCGTCACTTTGTCGCCCTTTTTGTCATACTCACCACGCTGGAGCATGAAGGTCTCCCGGACGGTTTCCATTTCCTTCGCCACGAGCGTGCTCGGGATGGCCCGGTCAATGCCCGTGTTCTCCTCCTTCCACTGAGCCACCTCATCGAAGGTCTTCTTGAACTCCGCCGAGTGCTGGCGCCGATAGTAGTTGCGCACACTGACCTGCTGCTCCGCCGACAGGTTCTTGGTCGCCGCCAAAATCGCCGCGATCTCCGCCGGCACCGAACCGGCATCACCGGTCTGCGGATCAAAGGTAAAATAGGCGGCGCCCTGCACGGTCACGATTTTGAGCAGGAACCGGTTCTCGCCCTTCACCAAATCCACGGTCACCCGCAGCATCCCATCCGCCGGACGATCCTCCGCGCGCTGCCCCACGAGCTTTCCATTCACCCACAGCTTCAAGGCGTCGTCCGCCCGGAGGCTCAATTCCATCCGGCGAGCGGAGGGAACGGTCAACGTGCGATACAGGTAGTAGGCGCCATGGATCCCATGCAAATCCTGGACCAGCAGGTTGCTCTTTCCGTCGGCCAGGTCGGCCTTGGCGTTCCACTTAATTTCGTCGCGAACCCCGGGGTAGGTCTTCTTCAATTCCACCGCCATCTCGGGGTCAAACGCGTTGGTATAACCGTGGTGCAGGCCCTGGGTTTTAAACGGGCCGATGACATTCCACGGCTCGAACCTGGGCGGGTTCAACAACTGCACCAAATTGTCGTTCTGCGCGGCCGACAGCCGGAAATGGCCAATGGCTCGCTTTGACTTCGAGGCCTCGAAGCGCAGACGAACTTTCAATTCGGATCCGGGAGCGACCTTCACCGCTTCGGCCAGCGCGAACAACGCCAGATGCGGCTTCTCCACCGCGTCGCCCGCCACGCCCCAGCCCGTGTCCGCTTTTCCGTCGATCGCCTTCGCCACCTCGAAGCCCCCCTCCGCTGCGTCCGCCACCGCCTGCGTGAACTTGAGCGGCGTCGGCTTCGGCGCCTTGGCTTTCTCACCTTTGACGGCTTTCTCCGTTTTCTCCGCCTGGTCAGTCTTCTTCTCCGCCGCAGGGGCGATCAATTCCGCTTCAATCTCGGACAAACGGAAACGTCCATCCTCCGCGCGCGCCGCGCTTTTCCTGGCGAAGGACTCGTGCGGGAGGGTCTCCAACCGCAACGCGGCGATCACGCCCGCCTGGGGCTGAAGGGTCAGCTCGAAGACGTCGGATTCCGGATTGTTGCCCTCCGCCAGCACGGTCTGGTCACCCAAAGTCTTGAGCACCGCTCCGTTCGTCAGAGAGGAACGCGCGCTCGACGGCACCAACGTCGCCCAACCGGAGCTCAGTTTTTGATGCCAGTCGTTCACCCAAGCCGTCTGAGCCTGATCCAGCTCGGGCATCGGGGCATCTATTTTCTTCTGCCCGTCGGCCAGCAGGGTCTTCAGCTCCGCCAAACGCGCGCTTTGTTCCGGCGACGGCACGCGGAGAAACGGGTCTGGGTTCGGCTTGTTCCCGTCCATGACGGGCTCGTTGAGATTGTTGAAGAACGAGTAGAGCCCGTAGTACTCCCGCTGCTGGATGGGATCATACTTGTGGGTGTGGCAGCGCGCACAAACGAAGGTCATGCCCATCCAGATCGTGCCGGTGGTTTCCACGCGGTCGAACGCGTACTTCACCCGGTACTCCTCTTCAATCGCGCCGCCTTCGCCCGTGCTCATGTTGCAACGCACATAACCGGACGCAATCTTCTGCTCCATGGTGGCATTCGGCAGCAGGTCGCCGGCAAGTTGTTCGATGGTGAACTGATCGAACGGCATGTTCTGGTTGAACGCCCCGACCACCCAGTCGCGCCACTTCCAAATGCTCCGCTCAGAATCAATGTGGAACCCGTGCGAATCTGCATACCGGGCGGCATCCATCCAATACCGGGCCATGTGCTCGCCATACCGGGGCGACTGCAACAGCCGTTGCACCACCTTCTCGTATGCGTCCGGACTCTTGTCCGCCACAAAGGCATCAACCTCGGCCGGCGTGGGCGGCAGTCCGGTCAGATCCAGCGACACCCGCCGAATCAGCGTCACGCGATCCGCTTCCGGCGACAACTTCAGCTTCTCCTGCTCCAATTTCGCCAGCACGAAGGCATCAATGTCGTTGCGAACCGCCTTGGCCTCCTTCACCGCCGGCGTCGCCGGACGGCGCGGGGCTTCAAATGCCCAATGGGTGTCGTATCGCCCGCCACTTTCAATCCAGCGCCGCAACGTATCGACCTGCGCCGTCGTCAGCTTTTTCTTCGTCTTCGGCGGAGGCATGACCTCGTCCGGGTCCGCCGACAGCACGCGTTTGATCAGCTCGCTCCTGCCCGCGTCCCCCGGCACCACGGCGATCTCCCCGGATTTCGCCGGATGCGTCGCGCTCTCCAGCTGGTCCAGCCGCAGCTTGCCCTTCAACCCTTTCTCATCGGGCCCGTGACACGAGAAGCAGTTGTCCGACAGAATGGGCCGCACATCGCGGGCATAATCGGGCCCTTTCACCCCAGGCTTGGCTGGCACCGCCGCCTCGCCGGTAGCCAGGCCGATCATCAAGCCAACCGCCCAAAAAAATCGTTGTTTCCAGTCCATATCTTGAACGCGTCAAATGCCACCAATGCAGACTCAGGTCGCCATGGCCAAATTCACAGCGGGCTACCACGGAGCGACTTCGCCCCGTCGCCCGCACGCAGCCCATCCATGAGATCACTGCTTGCCGCGACCGCGGGCGAAACGTCATCTTTGGCGAGCGCCCGCATTCCCCGCAGCAGGATGACGCGTCCAATTTGAACGACCGGCCGGCCAGGCCCCCATGCCAAATCCACCCGATCCATCCGCCGCAACCGTCGATGTGATTGTCATCGGCGCCGGCCCAGCAGGCCTGGCGCTCGGACGGGAATGTCAGCGCCTGGGCCTATCGCACCGTCTCCTCGAACGCGGCGAAACGGTCGGGGAAACATGGCGGCGAATGCCATCCAACCTCGATTTGGTCAGTCCCTGGAGCGCCTGCGTGCTCCGCGGGCCGGTGCTCCGGCGCTGGGCCCGCCATCGCCAGGTCAGTCGAGCTGATTATCTGGACTACCTGAAGGACTATGCTCGAGCCAGTGCCATGTCCCTTCAGACCCACACCGAGGTACACGCCGTCCGCCGCGGTTCGCCTCGCGATTTCGTGGTCGAGACCAACCGCGGAGTTCTGACCAGCCAGTTCGTCGTCAACGCAACGGGCTATTTCCAAAACCCCTTTCGACCTGAAATCGTGGGTGCCACCCGAAGTTCCATTCCGCAGTGGCACATCGCGGAGATTTCCAGCCCGGAGTTCCTGCGGCAACGGCTGGGAAAGCCAGGCGCCACCATTTTGTTGGTGGGAAAGCGATTGTCCGCAGGCCAGGCCCTCGTGGAACTCAACGCCGCTGGATTTAACGTGGCGCTCAGCCATCGTTCCCCCATCCAGTTCGGCAGCGGGCCCATCGGCTGGTGGATATTCTTCCGCCTCCATCCTTGGATTGAAGCGTTCCGTCTTCGCCGACATGGATTCTCGGCCCGCGGCTTTGACGTGCGCATGCCCGGAGGCCGCGCCCGGCACCTCATCGAACGCGGCATGGTCCGCCTCTATCCAAATCTCACGGCGTTCGAAGCGAACCGGGTCTTGTTTGCCAACGGTGGATCGCTCGCGCCTGATGCCGTCCTCTACGCCACCGGATACCGGCCTGTCCTGGCCCATCTCGATCCCTTGCGACTTTCACGGGACCCCACCACCCACGCGCCCAAAACGATCGCGTTTCAAAGTGTCGATCAGCCCGGGCTGTATTTCCTGGGTCTGGATCACGTGCGCAATTTCCAAAGCCGCTTCCTGCGCGGCATACGCAACGACGCTGAACTCCTCGCCTCCGACCTTGCCTCCGAATTGGCGAAGGCGCTCGGCCGTGCACCCTGAGTTACAGGCAGCGCGTTCGTGTTCCCCGACAATCCAGTCTGACCTCAAACCTGGTCCCTCGAAAACAGAAGGAAAACGCCCTTGCCTGTCGCGCCCACGGACGCATACTTTTCGACACCACCCGAGGGAGCGCTGTCGCAGTCAGGTCACGGTATTTGAAGGATGTCCGAATTGAACAGGCCTATGAGAGTCTTATCCATCCTCTTCATCGTTGCACTCTACAGCGGCGCCATCGCCCCGCTCGTGGCGGCTCCGTCGCCCCTCTGCCCTCCGCTCAAGGCAGCCGACAACTCGATCGGTAGCGACCAAAACGAATACCTCTTTGATCTGCAACTGACCGCCGATGGAGGCTTCATCGCCGTCGGCAGCCGGTGGCCGGTCACGGCCTCAGCCGATGTGTGGGTGGTCAAAGGCAACGCCACGGGCCACGTTCAGTGGGAACGAACTTTTGGCGGCACTGCGGACGATTCCGGGACAGTCGTGATCCAAACCCGCGACGGCGGCTACGCCATTGGCGCCTCGTCCGCCTCCAATCCAGGCGGATCCAAATCCAGCGGGAGTTTTGGGGCTCACGATTTCTGGCTGATTCGTCTGGACGCCAGCGGGGACAAACTGTGGGAAAAATCGTTCGGCGGCTCGAAAGCAGACGACCTGCGCGCGGTGGTTCAGACCGACGACGGCGGTTTTCTGCTGGGCGGCGATTCATCTTCTCCTGCCAGCGGAACCAAAACCAGTCCCTATCGGGGCGACAACCAGTACGGAGCGGATTTCTGGATCGTCCGCACCGACGTCGACGGAAACCAGCTTTGGGATCAATCTTATGGCGGAACTCAAGGCAACTACCTCGAAGGCGTCTCGCCCGCCGCCGACGGCGGCTTCCTGCTTGCCGGAAGCTCCAGTTCGGGAAAGACGGGCAACAAGACCGTGGATTCGATCGGCGGAACTGACTTTTGGATCGTTCGGATCGATCGAGGCGGCGGCATCCTGTGGCAGCGGACTTTCGGCGGCACCGGCTACGACTATCTCCACAGCGTTGCATCGACCGGCGACGGCGGCTTTCTCCTGGGCGGCGACTCGCAATCTGAACCCGGCGGGACGAAATCCAGTCCGCTCTTCGGTTACATTGACGCCTGGCTGGTTCGCATTGATGCGGAGGGCCAGCCGCTCTGGGAGGCAAGTTTCGGCGGCCAGGGCTTTGACAGCGCGGAGGCGGTTCATCAACTCGCTGACGGCGGATTCATCTTCGGCGGCGTTTCCGGCTCGCTGCCCAGTGGCAACAAATCCAGCCCGTGGCACGGCGGCAGCGACTATTGGATGGTGCGCCTGAACGGTGCAGGCGAGAAACTTTGGGATCAGTCATACGGCGGGTTGAAGGAAGATACCGGTCGGCAGGTTCAAGCCCTGCCCAACGGCGGATTTCTTCTGGCCGGATCGTCCGAATCGCGAACCCGCGGAAACAAAACTTCTCCCCTGCTGGGCGGCTCGGATTTCTGGCTGGTTCGCCTGGCGCCGGAAACGCCCGGCGACTGTGACAGCGACGGCGTTCCGGACTCCGCCGATGCGTGCCCGCAAACTCCGTTTGGCGACATCGTCGACGCCCAGGGTTGCGGCCTGGCGCAAGCCTGCCCCTGCGACGGCGCCTGGCCGAACCGGGATACCTATCAAGCGTGCGTCGAGTCCACGACCGCGAATTTCCTTGGCTTGGGCCTGATTTCGGCCGAGCAGCGCCAGCAACGAATCGCCGCAGCAATGATGGCAGACTGCCCACCCACGCCGGCCTCGGCGGTGGTTTACGGCCTGACCAATGTCGCGCTCGGCGACGCCGTCCTCGACGCAGGAAGCGTCACCCCCTCCTTTCAACTCTCCGTCAGCGAGATCGGACCACTGGGCAGCGACGGCGTCTCAGTCCGACTGGGCGAAGCGGATTCGGGTGTGTTCCTCTCGCCTTACGCCAGCATCTGGGGCGAGTTCAATGAGAGCTGGTTCATGGACGGCAGCGCCTACGGCCGGGTGGACGGATTACCCGAAAGGCCAATCTCGCGTCTGCACGCTCGCAAGCCTGATTACGGGATCTACCCGGTAAAAATTGACCTTTCGCCCCTTGCCCCGATCAGCACCACCTTCCAGGTGTGGTCGAACTCCGCGCTGGTGGCGGAGCGAACCATCCCCGAAGCCATCGGCGAGGTGACCGTCCGTTCCACTTCAACCATGGGGCCTCGTGCCAACCCGTTTTGGCGGATGCCCGACGGCAGCGTCGGCGCGATGATCGAACTCACTGAACTCAAATTCCCGTCGGAAAGCTTGGCGATTGATGGCCCGTTTGGCGAAGGCGTCATCGGTAACCGGATCTTCGTCCGGGCGGACTCGCCGTCGCAGCATGCGAACTCCGTGTCACGGCTGGACGTCGTGGTGGGCGGCGGCCTCGGCGCCTTCTCCGTGCTCGACGCGCGGCCCGGCGTGTTCCGGCGGGCGCATCGCGTCATCGGCCCGGGAGTCCTCCTGCCCTTGCCTGGGCGCCTCCACGTCACCATCCCGATCGAGTCCGAAGTTAAGGAGCCGTTTGGCACTTTGGTCGAACTGCGGGAGGAAGGCCGCTTGGACCTGACGTTCGAACCCATCAGGTTGACCAACACCCAGGCCCAGTTCTCCATGTCTCTGCACGGGTGGGGCACTGACGACAGCGACTCGCTCGGCGCTCTGGCTTTTGGCCATACCAACCGGTCGCTCGTGGTCACCCCAAGCCTCAACCGGGTAGGTGACTTGCTGGAGACGCGCATCTACCGCCGCGGCGTCTTCCAGGGCACTCACGTTTCGAGCAACGCCAACGCAATCGGCATGATTGCGGGTTCCAGCAACGAATTCCCGGGCATCATCGGCTCAGGCGTCGCCTTGAACCCAACCGGCAGCGTTTTCATCACATCGTTCACTCTGGATCGAGTCGCGAGTTTTCAAAGCGTCGATGGCGTCGAGCTTCAGGGAGATCACTTCCAAATCGTCGCGACGAATGCGGCGAGTTCACCCCAGTCCCTGAGCGCGGTGGCTGTTTGGCTCGCTGAAGTTCCCGCGCTTACGATCACTGGAGAAACGTCGGATCGCACACCCCCGCCGCTGGCAATTGTCCGCGACGGATCGTCGTTCGCCCTTGCGTGGCCAGCCTACAATGGGCCGTTCGTGCTCGAGACCAGCGACGCGCTCCCGGGGGCTTTTACGCATGTGACCACGGAAGCGGTTTATCGGGACGGCCATTTCCGCGTCGATCTCCCGGCAGCCTTGAACGGGAATCGCTTTTTCCGCCTGCGCACCGCCGATTGAACGGTTCGCCCCCTGCACCAGGACTCGATGGACGCCACGCCTCCACTCCGCTCGCTCCGCTACTACGCTCTCGTTCCTTGGAACTGGCTGCTGCTGACCCTGCACAACACCTGGGGAATCCTGAACGTGCTCGACATCATCTGGCTCCGCCCGATGCCCGGCGGGTTGATCGATGAATCGCATCCCTTTTGCACCGGACTCGACCCCGCGACCGGTTCCACCATCTGGCATTCCAACCTCCTCTTCAGCTCGCCGCGGCCGCAGCGCTGGCCTGGCTCAGTTGAGCCCGAACCCGACGCAACCATCCTCGAACGCACCGGCCGCCACCTCAGCCAGCAAGTTCAACAGGCCGCGGCATCAGCGGCTCATCCGCAAGGAAGGGCCAGCCGGATGCCGCCGGGCATTCTCTACCTGCACGGCGGCGTGCACTACAATGGCGGGTGGATGCTGTTCAACGATTTCCAGGAAGCGATTAGCCACTTCACCGACCCCCGATTTCTGGCGGAATTCCGACGGTTCGTGCGCGAACAAAAACGCGAGCCCATCACGCTGTTTCGCAACCGCGACTACGACCGGGATGAGTTCGCCCGCTTCGTCTGCTTCATGCGGACAATTCTGCCATGGTTTTCCAATTCCAACGGCCCCAAGAAATTTGTCCTCTGGGGCAATCCCGCTCCCTACCCCGCAGTCAACACGATCACCGGCCATTGGATCCACGACTGTCGCGCGCTGCAATCAGCGGAAGGTCGGCGCACCGTGGCCCGCCCACCTCCCAAAGGCGGCGTATTTTCGCAACGGACCTTATCGTGGAGAACGAACTGTCACCCGCTGGCCGGAACACCTTCTGGCGGCGTTCACGCGGCACCGCATCGAGCTGCGCGGCGCGCGGGAGAATCTTTACTTTGTCGACAAACGAAAACTCCAGCGCGGGTTCCGCTTCGGCCCTGAACCGATGGCGCCCCTCTGGGAACGCTGGCGCCTATCCATTCGTCGATTCAGCTTCGTCCGCCGGCCTGCGACCAGCACTCGGCACAACAACGTCGCGGCCCAACCCGAGGCGTAACCACTCGATCCAAACTGCGGCTGAGCATCAAAAGGCCAGACGAAAAAGCCAAAGCCAACGCTGCGACTGACTACCGCCCAGCCCCGCCTGGAACTTCGTCCAGCAGCAGCAATTCGATCTGCTCGCAAACCTCCTCCGGACGCCCCCCTTTTATCGTGACCTGAGCCAACGCCATCGCCTCGCTCGCCGTAAACGACAGCTCGGGACGTTCCGGGCGCACGGGGCGCGCCTCGATTTTCGGCACCGCCACGTTCTGTGGCAGGTCGTATTTCACCTCGCGACTCCAGCGCAAGACCACCTCGCCGCGCGTCCCGGCGCGGAACCTCGCTTTCAATCGGTAACTCCGGCCCGCCTGCAGCGGGATGACTTCGCCCTCCCATCCCTGCGGCGTCTCATACCAATGATCCGGACGATGCGCCGAATTCCAATGCCCGGAAAAATCCCCGTTTCGTAGCAGGCTCCCCGCGGATTCCAGCCGGACCTCGACCCGCGACGTCACGCCGTGGGCCAGGGTCACGACCACGTTTGTCGATCGGCAGCCGGGGCGAACGACGGTCGCTTCATGCCGACCCGCCGGAAGGCTCCGAAAAGCAAACCGGCCTTCCGCGTCGGCGAGGGTCGAGAAATCGGTCCCGACGATCACGATCTTCGCCGGATTGCGCTCAAATCGCGGCGTCGCATCCGAGTGGACCCGCCCCAGCCACGCTCCACCCGAAGCTTCCAATCTGATCAGCTCACCCAAGGTATGCAAAAGATCGGCCACGACGCGGCTCGTCTCCAGCGCGCATTCCAAGGCAACGGGTTCAACCGCCGCCCGATTGCCCAGTAGAACCGGCGTCATCAACGAGCGCCCGCGGGGCTTGGAATACGCAATGAGCTCGTCCATGCGCCGGACCAAACCTTGCAGCGCACCCGCATCATCACCACCGAGCCCACGAGGGCTATAGCCGCGGATCGAGATTTTGCCCGGGTCAATCCAGTTTTCCATCTTGAGGTGCAGAGGGCCACGCAGCTCGGCCGCATGCGGAGGAGACCCCGTGTCTTCGACAAAGTGCAGCAAGGACCCGATCCATCGCGCCGCGTTTTCGGGCGTCTCCGTTCTCAACGCCTGCAGCGCTCTCCGGAAGTACGGCGCATACGCCCGCTTCACCTCCGGACAAATGTGATCGAAATGCGCCGTGACTCCGGGAAAAAGCAGATAGTCGTCAGCATAGACATCCTGGTCCACGTCGCGAAATGGCAGGCGCTTGAAATCAGCGATCCAACAGTGGTTGGTCAGGCGCTGCGCGTGATTTCCCAGCAATCGAATCAGCGGATGATTCGTCCCCAGCACGTCAAGGGCGGCTTGAGTAATCGTCGGATGCGGCCCCCAAGACCACGCAGCGCCGGGCTGAAGCACGATCAAACTGGCCAACCACCACCGGAGAAGAGGTCTCATGTCGACCGATACAGCACGCTCCCGCCGACCAAACGTCAAGCCATGACCACCACACCCGCCCGCCTGCTTGTCACCGGTCCATATTTTCCGCAGGATACGTCAACACTTCACTTTGCTGAAAACTCATGGCCATGCATCTGGGCGTAGAAATCGGCGGCACCAAGCTCCAAGTGGTGGCCGGGAATGAACTCGGTGCCATCCTCGATCGGCGCCGGTTTCGCGTAAACCCCGCCGACGGAGCCGCCGGCATCCGCGCTCAGATTGAGCAAGGTGTGGGCGAACTTCAAAAGCAGCATCGCCCCGCCAACATCGGGGTCGGCTTCGGGGGACCCGTCGACTGGCGCACCGGCCGCATCGCCAAGTCTCACCAGGTCGAAGGCTGGTCCGGATTCGAAGTGGCCCGTTGGTTGACCGGCCTGACCGGATGCCCGGTGGCCGTGGAAAATGATTCCAACCTCGCCACTCTCGCCGAGGCCCGACTCGGCGCCGGTAAAGGCTGCTCCCCGGTCTTTTACTTCAATCTCGGCAGCGGAGTCGGAGGAGGCATCGCCCTCGACGGTCAGATCCTGCACGGCCGTCCCCCCGGCGAAGGCGAATTCGGCCATCTCCGCCTCGATCGCACCGGAACGATCGTCGAGGATCGCTGCTCGGGTTGGGCCATCGACCGACGCATGCGTGAGTGCGCCAACGCAACGCCCGCCGGACGCCTCGCCGCGCTGCTCCAAGGCCAAGCCGGAGGCGAAGCCAAATATCTTCGCGCCGCGCTCGACGCCGGCGACCCGGACGCCAGTCGGATCCTGTCCGAGCTCGCGGCCGATCTCGGGTTCGCGCTCTCCCACGTTGTTCACCTCATCCATCCCGCTGTGCTCGTGCTCGGTGGCGGTCTGGCGCTCACCGGCGAACCCCTCCGCGCGGCCATCAGCACAGCGATGGAACCCCACTTAATGGAAGTTTTCCGGCCCGGCCCGGCATTGAAGTTGGCCACGCTCGGCGAGGACGCCGTCCCCATCGGCGCCTTGTTGCTGGCTGCGCCCCCCAACCCGCACATCGCCCGCACGTAACCCTACGCCGGAACGGAAACCGCCGATGAACAGATGCTTCGGCATCCACCAATTGATCGGATGGACGACGACCGGTAGATGATGGCGCGACCTCTCCGAATTGAGGATCGCCTTTCTATCTGCGTCTGTCCGCGTGCATCTGCGGTCAAGGATCCTGAACGGGGATCAGCTCTGGAAAATCTTGTCCATGCGCGACGACAGATCGATCAAACCCTCCGGACTGTCGCCGCCGCCCTGCTCCGCGATGCCCCAGCCGCCTTCATAACCGACCTCGTTGAGCGCGGCCATGATGCCCTTCCAGTTGTTGGCGCCTTCCAGGAACTTCGCGGCAAAGCCCGCGCCGCGGTTGCCTTTCTTCATCGCCAGATCCCGGCTGAATTCCTTGATGTGCAACCGATGAATGTGCTTCCCGAGTTTTTTCACCCACGCGATGGGATCGCCGTACCAAATGATGTTGCCAACGTCGAAGTGCCACTTGACCCAAGGGCTGTTGATTTCCTCGAGATATCGCAGAGCCTCATCTTCTTTGGTGATGAATTCGTTCCAGACATTCTCAATGGAAATCACCACGCCTGCCTCGGTTGCCACGGGAATGGCCTTGCGAATTTGGACGATGGATCGCTCCCAGCACTGCTGATAAGTGGTGCCGGCACTGACCACGCCCGGCACAAGCAGAACGGAGCCGGCGCCGTACCGCTTCGCGTCGCGCAACGATTGCAGCAACCCTTCCAAACCTTTTTCCCGCACGTTCTCGCTCGGATGTGACAACGTCTGGCTCCAATGCGTCGAGCAGCAGACGCTCGCTGCCTTCAACCCCGTCGCTTCCAACCCCGCCACCACCTCGTCCTGGTTCATGTGACTATTCGGCTCCACCCCCTCAAACCCCGCCGCCTTCACGTACTTCATCTTCTCCAAGGTGGATCCCTTCGCGCCCACCGTGCCCCACATGATGGCCTTGCGAAGCCCGAGCTTGCGGGACTCGGCGCCCGAATCGGCTGCCGTTGCCGCCAAGCCACCAAACGAGGCCGCCGCCGTCACCAGCGCGGCGCGTTGGAGAAAAGTGCGCCGGGAGCTTTCGAACCCGGAACGAGGAGAAAAGGTGTGGAGATTCATGTGGTCTGGGGCCGGAGTGTGGAAAAGGACCCGCATGGAGTCAAGCACCGCACCACGAACGGATGGGTTTGTGGCCGCTGCAGCCGCATCCGTCGCAACCCAAACCCAACCGTCGGTCGGTCGGTCATTTCCCCAGCACCAACTTCAGTCCAGCCACCATGATGAGGCCGCCGAAAAGTTTCTTCAACGTGGCCGCAGGCAAGGCTTGGGTCAGGGCCGCACCCAGAAATCCGCCCGCCACCGCCAGCGGAATCAGCGCGGCCGCCAGGCGCCAATCAATGTTGCCCAACTGCTGGTGCTTGAAGGAACCGCTGATCGCCGTGGGAATGATCACGATGAGCGACGTGCCCACGGCTGTTTTGATGTTGGTCCCCAGGAAGTAAACCATCGCCGGGACCATGACGATCCCGCCGCCGATGCCAAACAAACCGCTGGCCACGCCTCCCACGAGTCCGATGATCGCCGCGATCAGGTAATGCATCCGCCGGTTATTGCCGCCCGCTCGCGAGGCGACAACCAAATACTCACCCGGCACCTGTCGGCCCGTACCGTCCGCATCATGCGGGCCGGTGACGACGTCCCATCCAAAGACTCGCGCTCAAACTCGTTCTCGACTATATCCAGCCCGCATGGCTGTGCTTACGCATCCCGCCCTCCCGACCCTGCTGGCCCAGGCCGGCGAGGAGTTCGTCCTCGCCCAGGTTCAGGTTCGGCGAATTTCAGCCGGGCACGAACTGCGGCACACGGCCGATCAAACCGCCGATCCAGCCACACTGGAAATCATCGCCATCGACGCGCTCCGGGCGATGGCGCAGCACACCGCACAAGGAGAGTTCCGTCCCCTGCGCGCCGCCCCTACCCTGCAATCCGGCTGGCGCGTGCTCGCCCCAAACCTCGCCGATCTCGAACGAGCGTTGCATCTTCTCTACCCCGGCAGCATCGCCGATTGGGCCGCATCCCTCCGGCCCTCGCCGCCAATCACTCACTACCGGGAATTCGCCCGCCGGCAATCCGGTCGCTACAAGGTCACCTCCCAGCTTTCCGACACCCAAGCCGCCGCCGTGATCCAGTCCTGTTGCGCACCAAAACATTGCCTGAAGCGACGACTGTGGACCGTCGGCGGTTTACCGCCCGATACAACCGCCGACAAAGGCATCCTTCCCTGCCTCGAACCCTGCGCCATCCTGCTGGACCACGCCCGCGACGCGGCCAAAGCAGCCCACTAAACCGCATCCGCCACGCTCCAAATCTGGGCAACCTGTCCAACTATAGACCAGGGGTCAGGTGGGGTGTGGCAGGGGGCAGGTGCGGTGTGTCAGGTGTCAGGTGTCAGGTGTCAGGTGTCAGGTGTCAGGTGTCAGGTGTCAGGTGTCAGGTGTCAGGTGCCATGTGTCATGTGCGGTGAGGTGCGGTGTGTCAGGTGCCATGTTCGCTCGCGGCACTTGGCACTTGGCACTTGGCACTTGGCACTTGGCACTCGGCACTCGGCACTCGGCGCCTGGCACCTGGCACCTGGCACTCGGCACCTGGCACTCGGCACCTGGCACTCGGCACCTGGCACTTGGCACCTGGCACTTGGCACCTGGCACTTGGCACTTGGCACTCGGCGCCCGGCGCCCAGCGCCTGGCATCGTATTAGCTAAATGCGGCGCGAAGAGCCATGTCTGTCGTGTCTCCAGTGGCCAGTCCGGTCGTGCTGAACTTCGGCACCGGGGTGATGCGCACCCAAAGATCCACGCCGGCCACAGATGCAGTGCAGAACCTGCGCCTGACTTCGGCCGCAAAGACGACTGTCTCCGCCGCGACTTCCGCCAGCAACACCCTCGCGAGCGCGCGCACCAGTCTCGCCGCTATTCCCGACTCTTTCCGCCAAGCTTACGCCAACCTCACCCGACGTCTTCAGTCGGTCCGAGCGATCCAGTGGATCGAAATCCCGGGCAGCGACCAGGACGCCACGTTCTCCGCCCTCGCCGCCACGAATCGGGTCAATGCGCAAGGATCCACCGTTCAAAGTTCCACCTCACCCCTCGGCCTCAATCTCGATCCGTCCAACGTCATCGCCAAGCTGACCTCCACCCAGGCTCTTGGCCTCGACACGGAGCAAAGCGCGCGCGCCTCGATTCTGGATGGCACGACCGCCCTCGGTCTCGATCTCACCACGCCCGAAAGCCCTTCCCGACTGACCTCTTCCACGACCATCGGCCTGGATGTCACCTCGCCCGGCAGCCACTCCGTCCTCACCTCCACCGACGAGTTGAACACCGGTGATCAAGATGGAGTGCCCATCGACGTGGATCCCAACGCCGTCTTCGACGACGAGGACGTCAACTTGCGCCCGCGGTTCGACCTGGACGCGCAGATTTCCTTCGGATCGTTTACGGTCAACGGCACGCAAATCGACGTTCTCTCGGGTGATTCCATCAACAGTGTCCTCGCCCGCATCAACAGCACGGTCACGGGCGTCACGGCGTCGTTTGCCAACGATCGAGTGACGTTCGAAACCAACGCCAATTCCGAAGACGACATCGTGCTGGCCGATGACACCTCCGGTTTTTTGGCTGCGTTAAAACTCGCTGACGCCACGACCACAAAAGGGAACATCGCGGACGACCAGCAGGTGCTCGCGAAAACGTCCCAGTTCGCGTCCGTCACCAGCGGCTCTTTCACCATCAACGGCGTGGCCATCGACGTTGATCGCGACACCGACACGTTGCAGTCCATCCTGTCGAAAATCACCAATACCGGCGCGGAGGTCACCGCCAGCTACGATCCGGAGACCGACAAAATTTCCATTGTCACCAATGACAGTTCGGAGTTTGCGCTTCTGGCTGGGGACGACTCGACCGGATTGCTCGACGCCCTTGGCCTATCCAACGGAGAAAATGTCCCGGGCCACATCCGAGACGACCGGAAGGTCCTGACCGATCTCACGCCGTTCGCCTCGGTGGTCAGCGGCTCGTTCAACCTGAACGGCGTCAACATCCAGGTCCAATCCGACATCGAATCGCTCGACACGCTGCTGAACCGCATCAACAACGCCAACGCCGGAGTCACGGCCACGTACGACTCCGAGTCCGGCAAGATTCGACTGACCAGCGCGACCAACAACGAAAGCGATATTGAGGTCACGGACGACACATCCGGCTTTCTGGAAGCGGCAGGCCTGAGCACAGCCAACACCGTTCGCGGCAACCTCCCGGATGACCAGGAAACCTTCGCCACCTCAGCCAAGTTCAGTGCCGTCACCAGCGGCTCATTCAACGTCAACGGCTCCACCATCTCCATCGATCGAGACACCGACACCCTTCAGTCAATCCTCGCCAAGATCAACGACGCCGGCGCCGGGGTCACGGCCACCTACGACTCCGCGACGGACCGAATCCAACTGACCGCCGAGGGCGAAGGCGACATCGTGGTCGACGCGGATGACACCGGTTTCCTGGCTGCCGCCGGGCTGAGCGATGCGGTCACCGAACACGAATCCGCGCGCGACGACGAACGAGTGCTGCATTCAACCTCCCAGTTCGCGGCGGTAACCACCGGCTCCTTCCAACTCAATGGCCGAACGATCTCGGTCGACCCCGCGACCGACAGCCTGGTCACCCTCGTCGCGCGCATGAACAGCGCGAACGCCGGCGTTACCGTCACCTACGACGAGTCCTCCGATCGCGTCGTCTTCACCCCTGAGGTCGAGGGCGAAACCGTCACGCTGGACAACGACAGCAGCGGTTTCCTCGACGCCGCCCACCTTCCCACCGGCGTCAGCGGCGCCCAAATCAATCCCGATGCACTGTTCAACGGCACCGGCGAAGATTCTCCTGGATTCGAGGACGGCCTCAGCGTTTCCGCCGGCTCATTCGAGATCAACGGCACCACCATCGAGGTGGCGGAGGACGATTCGCTCAGCTCGGTTCTCGCCAAGATCGACGCCTCCGACGCCGGCGTCTCCGCCGCGTTCAATGCCAGCACCCAGAAGGTGACGCTCACCGCCAAAGCCACCGGAAACACAGCCATCGACGTGGGCAATGACTCCTCAGGATTTCTCGCCGCCGTTAAGCTGGATGCTTCGGCCACGTTTACCGCGGGGCAGGAGGAAAGGACGACTGAAACCACCTGGACGCGGGTTGAAACCGACACCGGACGCCGCTCGCTCAACGATCCGAACCGGGCCGCCACCGAGCTCGCCGCGGTCTTCGCCCAACTCAACACCGCGCTTGAGCAGGTCCGGCAGGCAGGAAACAGCGCGCCCCAGTTTCGCACGGATACCGAGCGCGTCCTGCGGGCCGCAGTCGACTCGGTGCCCAACGCCGCCGCACGTGGCCTGACCCTCAGCACCAGCACCAATTCGCTCCGGGTCAACGTCGATGTCCGCCAGCTCGCCGCCGCCCTCACCTCGGATCCGAAGGCCGTTCAGCAGCTCTTTCGCGGAAGCGACAACCTGCCCGATGGGCTGGAGTCGTTGCTGAACAACTACGCCGAGCATGACACCGACAGCACAGGTTCAGGCATTCCAGATCGCGCTAGTGTCGCCGCGTCCGCCGTGGGCGACGCGCGGCAATTTGTCGTCGGCGAACAAACCCTGGCGGAACAAGCCCGCGCCGAAGGCGATCGTCAACTGCGCTTGCTGCAGTCCGCCGCCGCGCCGGCGCCCGCCGTCGATAAAGTGCGCAAAGCCTACGGCCTGGCGGCCTAACCGTAATGCCTTTCGGATATTCCGACGCGAAGGGTGAGGGCGAATCGCGACGGCCATGCTCCATCGGCCATTGCCGCGACGTGGGCAACCCTCACCTCGGCCCTTCGCTAGCGCGACTCGGGGATGGTTTGACCGCCGGAGTTACGGTGCCTTTCCCGCGCTGTTCGACCCGCACCAGGTGATGACAGTCGATGCACGCACGCGTCATCTTCGTGTAGGCCTCCGTGGCCGCCTCGAGGTTTTTGTCGACGGCCGCGCTATAGACGCCTTCCGCACTGTGCTGAAAATTCGTGGTCAGCCGCATGTATTCCGGCTGGCGCATTGAATACCAGAGATTGCTGTGGGTGAGATCCCGCAAACGAAGCGCATTGCGCGACACCTGATCAAACTTCTCCAACGTCAGGCCCTCGAGCACGCCATCCGCCCACGCCAGCTTCATGCGCATGAACGCCTTGTTTTGAGCCCGATACTCCCGCTGCGCACCGGCCAGGACGTAAACGCCGCCCGACACCAGCAGTCCCGCCAGCGCTGCGACCGCGATCCGCCGGGTCCAATTCGTCCCATTCGCCGTTCGTGAAGTTTTCATAACCGTTTCCTTTCCGTGGTTCCCGTCCCACGCGGCCCAAGGCCTCCCCGTCAGCTCTCCCGTCCTTCGCGCCTTGAACCCAACCCAACCAAGCGAACAAAAGATCACCCGACTCCCCGCCCATTGGCAACCGCCAGCCATTCGTTGTCCCACGCAGCCCAAGCCGCGGGCCAACGCCGCGCCCTGCCCAACAAAATCTCCGCCGTTCATCATCGCATTCATTTGCCTCCCGGATGGCGCCCTGCTAACTACTCGGCCGTGCAACCGGTTCTCGACTACCTCAAAAAGAACGACCATCGCTTCGTCGACACGCTCTGCGACTACCTGCGGTTCCCCAGCGTTTCGGCCCAGTCCAATCACAAAAAGGATCTGGCCGCCTGCGCCCAGTGGCTGACCCGACATTGCCAGGACATCGGGCTCAAGGCCGAGTTATGCCCCACGGCCGGCAACCCGGTGGTCGTCGCGCGCACGCCGCGCCACGGCGCCGGCAAGCCCCACTTCGTGGTCTACGGCCACTACGACGTCCAGCCGGCCGAGCCGTTTGAGCTTTGGAAATCCAAGCCGTTCGAGCCGCGCATCCAAGGGTCGTCGCTCTTCGCTCGCGGGGCTTGTGACAACAAAGGTCAACACCTCGCCCACCTCAATGCGGCCGAAGCCTATCTCAAAACCGGCACCGAACTCCCCTGTGACCTCACCTTCGTCATCGAAGGCGAGGAGGAAGTCGGGAGCAAGAGCCTGGAAGGTTTCCTCAAGAAACGGGCGAAGGATCTGCGCTGCGACGCGGTGGTCATTTCGGACAACGGCATTCCGCGCAAGGATCTGCCCGCCCTCACCTACGCGCTCCGCGGCATCCTCGCGATGGAAATTGTCGTGCACGGACCATCACGGGACCTGCACTCCGGCATCTACGGCGGCTCGGTCGACAATCCAGCCATGGCGCTCTGCCAGATGCTGGCCCAACTCCGCGATCGCCACGGGCGGATCAACGTCCCCGGTTTCTACGACGATGTCCTGCCCTTGTCCGCCTACGAACGCAAACAGCTGGCGCTTTTGCCACATACCGACGCGGCCTACCGCAAATTCATGGGCGTGCCGGCGTTGTTCGGAGAAAAAGGCTACAGCTCCACAGAACGGCGCATGGCCCGGCCCACCATCGAGATCAACGGACTGACCAGCGGCTATCAGGGCGAAGGCAGCAAAACCATCGTGCCGTCCTGGGCTCGCGCCAAGCTGACGTTCCGCCTCGTCCCGAACCAAAATCCCGAAAAGATCCGCAAGGCCATCCTCGCCCGTCTGAAGGCAGTGTGCCCGCCGTCCGTGCGGCTCGAGATTCACGCCGGCCACGGTGCGGAGCCGTATCTCGTCGCGCCGACCAGCGCGCACGCCCGGGCCGCCCTGCGTGCGTTGGAAGCCGCGTTCCGCAAGAAGCCCATTCTGATGCGCGAAGGCGGCTCAATCCCCATCGTCAACGAGTTCAAGAAACACCTTGGAGCCGACACCCTGCTGCTGGGCTTGTCCCTGCCCGATGACAACGCCCATTCGCCCAACGAGAAGTTTGATCTCGATTGTTATCGCGCCGGCATGCGCATGAGCGCCGCGCTCTGGCCCGAGCTGAGCGCCGCCACGCCGGGCTGAGCGGGCAGCGGGCTGCGTCCGACTCCGCAAACGGACTCCAAGGGAGCGTTGCTTTTTATCTACCCCGCACTCCGTCGGCGCACTTGGCGAGATCTCGTGAGTGATCACCGTTCGACCGAACGACGAACGACCGCGTAATCAGGGGACTCAGTCTATCCTCACGAAGACGTCGTGGTCGCCTCCCGATATCGGTAGCGCATGGCGATGATGATGAAAAGCACGCCAACGACGGCGGTCATTGCAGCGTACAGCATAAATCGTCCTGAGCTGACCGCCCCGGAATGTCCGCCTGCGTCAGAGCTCAACACGCTCGTAATGGCCGAAACGAGCGCATTACCAACCGCAACCGTAAGCAGCCAGAAGCTCATAATGGTGCTCTTCATCTCCGGCGCGGCTTGTGTAAATGCAAACTCCAACCCGGTAGCAGAGATGAGCACCTCCCCAGTCGTCAGAAACAAATACGGCACCGCCTGCCAGGCCACGCTGATTTGCTCACCCGCCTCAATGCGCTGCTGAAGCCACGCGACAATAAGATAGGAGAACGCCGCGATGAACATACCGCAACCCATGCGCCTCAGCGGTGTGACCCAGGCTCCGAGTAGCGGATAGATTCCCAACGTGACCAGCGGAACCAGAATCATGACCAGGGCCGGGTTGGTCGATTGCATGTTCTCCGCATTGATGGCGTCGCCGAAGAACCAGCCGAAGGCGCTTTTCCAAGCGCCGGTGAGCGCGACAGGCACCATCTTGTTGCCCTGCAACACCCAGGTTGAATTCGACTGGTCGAACAGAGCCCAGAACACGGGGATCAGCGCGAAGATCGTCAGAACACGTCCCATCGATATGCCGTGGTCGAGCGATTTCGGAGTAAAATGCCGGGCGGCACTGGCCCAAACCCCGCCGGTTTTGCCGAAGAGCGGACTGGTAATCCCGTACCACCAAACAATATAGGCACTGGCGTCGACCTTTTGCGGCAGGGCATCGACGCGGCGGTGAAGCCTCACCGTGGAAATCACGAGCGCCAACAACCCGAGGCCGGCGACAGTCCCCGTCAGCCACGCGCCCGAAATTCTCGTCTGAGTCGACAGATACCAGATCGCGATCGTAGCGGCCACACCGCCAACGATCCACAGGACCTTCTTGGGCCAGTCCGGATCTCCGGTCGGCTCGATTCGGTGGTAGTGCTTTCGCCCGAACCAAAAGACAATGGTCGCGAGTCCCATGAGGATGCCGGGCACGCCGAAAGCCCAGCCATAGCCGTAGGCGTCTCGCAATCGCGGGATAACGATGAATGAAAAGAACGATCCGAAGTTGATTGAAAAGTAGAAGGCTCCATAGGCTTTTTGGAGAAGGTGGCCTTGGTCCGGCTTGAATTGATCGCCCATGAACGCGGAGACACACGGTTTGATGCCGCCCGCACCGAAGGCGATCAGCGTGAGCCCGATGCACAGGAGGTTGAATCTGGCCTCCACGCTCGGAAACAGGTCACCCATCGCGAGCACGCCGTGGCCAGCGCAATAAAACAGCGACACCCAAAGGATGGTCCCGTAGCGGCCAAAAAGCTTGTCTGACAGCCAAGCGCCAAGCAACGGGGTGAAATAGTTCGCAAAGACAAACAGGTGGAAGAGGGTCGTGGCCCGGTCGTCCGACATGTTCAAGCCGCCCTTGAGGATCGCACCCGTCATATACCCGGCCAGGATGCCCTTCATCCCGTAATAGCTGAAGCGCTCGCAGGCTTCATTGCCGACAATGTATTTGATCTGGGGCGGCCAACGGTCGTTGCGCGATGCAGTCGGATCTTTCATACGGTTTAGATGTCGCGCCAGTTGAGTAACGGAAACGATCGTCGCCGGCCAGAACTTCCTGCACGCTTCGACGGGCGTCAGCCGCCCGTGCCTCAAGGGTCGGTCGTACTACGTCCAAATGTTCGGACGCCGAGCTCCCCACGCCTCCCGGTGATGAAATCACCTCCACCAGAATCAAAACGGTTGCCAGCGACGGGAAAAATGGCGCAACCTTGCCCGTGCTTTCGCCGTACCGACGTTATTCAAGCACGCTATCTATTGGGATGACTCATTGGGCTGAGACCGAGCTGTGGTTGTGACCATGAAGACCGTCCTCGTGTTGGCGTCACACCCGGATCTGCCTGAAGCGATTCGGGCCGCCCTCAGCCCGGACCGTTATCGTCTCGTTCACCGCATCGACATGAACGATGCCGAACCGTTGCTCTCCCGGTCGATGGTCGACGTCTGCATCGTCGAGGCCGATCAAACCCAGGCCCAGGGCATCTGGCTGATCGAAAAGATCTGCCAGCGCGCTTCCAAGAGCCCCATCCTCGTCTACTGCAACTCGAAGGATTGGCCGTGGGAAGAGGACGCGTACCTGCTCGGCGTCCAGCAGGTGTTGGTGAAGCCGGTCCGGCCGCGCCTGCTCAATCTGATTCTCGATCGTCTCGCCACACCCCAGGCCGCCAGGTCCAACCCCCTGCCGCGCTCCGCCGCAAACGTCGAGCCGTGGACCCCCTCCGGTTCGACCGCCGATGAAGCGCTCAAGCTTTCCCGTGTGAGCCATTCCTCCGCGGAAGCCCTCGGCATTCTCCGCAACTTTTCCGCCATGCTGACCCACTCCCTGCGGGCCGACGCCCTGCTGCGGGAGTTTCTGATGATGATGCGCGAGATCCTCGGGGTGAACCGGGCGGCGGTGTTCCTCAAACAGCCCAACGCACTCTTTGGAACGACACCGTCGGCCGCCGATGGCCGACGCTTCCGGACCGCCTGCGCCATCGGCCTGTCCCAGGGGTTGCTCGAACATTTCGAGCTGTCGTTTGAAAGCGGCATCGGCGGCTACCTCTTTCGCGAAGGCAAAATTGTCCGCCGCTACGCGCCCGACGCAGTCCGCGACGTCGAGATGCAAAAGGAGTTCGAGATTCTCGGCGCGCAGGTGGCGATCCCGATTCTCGATCGGGAAAATCTGGTCGGAGTGGCCACGTTCGACGGCCGCGTCACTGGCGAACCGCTCGTCAACGGCGAACTGGAGCTCATCTTCCATCTGCTGGAGGAAGTCGGCCTGGCGGTGAAGAACATCTGGTTGCACGACCAGCTTGCCTCCAGCCATTCGATGCTGACTGACGTGCTGCGCGAGCTCAGCAGCGGTTGCATCGTGGTCGGCAGCGACCTGGCGATTCTCCACGCCAACCGATCCGCCCGCCGCATGTTCCATCACGGCAACCAGCGCAGCGGCGAGCTCGACTTCACCGATCTTCCGCAGGCCATCGGCGGCATGATCTATCGTGTGCTCAAAACCGGCGCCGGCACGTCCACCGAACGCTACTCGCCCGCTGAAGCGCCCAACCTTCTCTATCATGTCTCCGTCGTCCCGTTCCTCCGGGACAGCGGCGGACTGCCCAATGCCGCCCTGCTCGTGGTCGAAGACCACACCCAGGCCGAGGCGCTGCGCAAGCTGGAAAGCGAAGCCTCCCATCTTCGCCTCGTCAAGAGCATGGCCGACCGCATCGCCCACGAAGTGGGCAACGCCATGGTCCCCATCTCCACGCATCAACAGCTGCTCGCCGAACGCTTCAAGGACGCGGAGTTCCGCGCCTCCCTGGATCACTCAATGTCCGAGAGCGTTAAACGCGTCTCGCGGCTGATCAACCAGATGCGCTACCTCGCGCGCGACGCCGTGCTCAACCGCGAAGCCGTTCCCCTCGGCCAGCTCGTCGAGGAAGCCTACCGCGAAGCCCAGAAATTCCAGCCCGCCAAAACCGCCAAGCTCACCTACGACAACGGCGCGCACCCGGTCATTCTCACGGGCGATCGCCTCGCGCTACGCCATGCCTTGGCCGAAGTGCTGCTCAATGCCATCCAGGCCAACGCAACCGATGCCAAAGTCTCCGTGCGCTCCCAAACGGAAAGCGACAGCCGCGGCGCCGAATGGGTCCACATCGAGGTGGTCGATAACGGAGCCGGGTTCAGCACGGAAGCCGCCGAGAAAGCCCCGGCACCTTTCTTTACCACCCGCACGGTCGGCCTCGGCCTCGGCCTCTGCGTGACGCGCAAGATCGTCGAAACCCACCTCGGCCATCTGACCATTCCCGCCGCCGGAAAACCCGGCACGGTCCGCATCTCCCTGCCCCTCGCGCCGGGAAACAACAATTGACCCTCGTTCATTCCTCGGCCCTGAGCTCCGGCTTCAACATCTGTCCCCACTTGCGATCGTACGGATGCACCCTCGCCGGTCGCAGCTCTGTTTTCCCCCGGTAAACCGGTCGCCCCTCGTTCGCCCACGCGAAGATGGATCCTTCCAGGTTGAACACGTTGGTGTAGCCCGCACGCTGCAGCTTCTCCGACAGCGCGGAAGAGCGATAGCCCACTGAACAGTACAACACCACGCGAGTCGACTTGTCCCGCACGAGCTGCGTCACCTCCGCCACCGATCGACCATTCAGCGCGCCGGCCAGATGACTGACCGCATACTCGGCCGCCTCCCGCGTATCGACCAGCACCAAGCCCGCCGCGTTAGTCTGCCCCATCCACTCCGCCACGGTCCGCGGCGGAATCTGCCGCACATCCGGAAATCGCGCCCGAATCGTCGACTGGATTTTGTCCATGGTCTGCGCGTTGACCGGCGAAAAGTAAACCATCGCCAGCCCGGCAAAGGCCGCAACCTGCCCGTAGAATTTTCGCAAGAATGTCATGTCAATTTTCGGTTCGCACCCACCACGCCCGCAAGTCCCGATCGAACGGCCCGGCGCGTCCACCCTCTCCGTCCCGCATTGCGGGAGGGAGAGGGCAGGTTCCGAACTCGCCCGAGCGAGGTCGGAACCGGGTGAGGTGGAGCAGTCCGCTGGTTCATATCTCGTGAGCAGGTCAAAAGGAACGGGCCGCTTCCCATGAACCTCTCCCCCGGAGCGCGGGCCTGTGGCCCGCAGCGGGTGGAATCGGCGGCGCACGAACGAACTATCAGGCGTCGTCTCCGGCTCGCGCCGCTGCGGGCTGAAAGCCCGCGGTCCGTCCGAGCAATCAGCGGTTCATATCTCGTGGGCAGGTCCGAAAGGAACGGGCCGCTTCCCACGAACCTGCCCCTCCGGAGCGCGGATCCCGCCGACGCGGGGCCCACGGTCCGTCCAAGCACGTCCGCAGCGGGCATGCTCATCACGCTTCCGTCAGATCGACCCAGTTCCGCGTTTCCGCCGACCGCACGGCCGCATCCATCACCGCCTGCGCCCGGGCGCCGTCATGGAAATTCGGCGAAGCCGGACGCTGCTGCCGGATCGCCTCCACAAATTCCCACGCCTGATCGTAGCGGAAGGTGACCAGCGGATCGCCCTGGCCCGGATCCCGCGGACTGCCGGGCACGGCCCAGAACTCCCGCGGAATGGTCAACGTCGACAACCCGGGCCCGCCCACTTTGCCCATCTGCAGTTCGTTCCATTTGCCCGTCGTAAATTCGAACGTCCCTTCGCTGCCATTGATCTCCACGTAGTCCAAGCTCCGCCAACTCTCGTTCCGCCCACTCGCCAGCTTGGAGCTTTCAAGCACACCGGTCGCGCCCGACTTGAACTCGGCCAGAATCGCCACCCAATCATCGGTGTCATTCGGTTGCCCGCCGCGCACGGGCGTCAGGGTCTTCACATTGGCGACCAACCGCGCCATCGGCCCGATCAAATGATGAGCAAAATCGATGCGATGGCTGAGCATGTCGCCCAATTCACCAGTGCCCGCGAGCTTCTTCACCTGCCGCCAGCCCAGGTTGCGCGTGCCCCAGTCCTGGAGCCGGCAGGATCGATAGTGGTACGGCTGGCCCAGATCGCCGGAGGTCACCAGATGCTTCAAATACCGCATCGCCGGCACAAACCGATAGGTGAACGCTGTCATGTGACGCACCCCGGCCCGATCCGCCGCCACCGCCATCTCGCGCGCGTCCGCCGCATTCAACGCCAGCGGCTTCTCGCACAGCACATGTTTGCCGGCAGCCATCGCCGCCAGCGCGATCGGCTTATGCAAAAAGTTCGGCGTCGCAATGATCACCGCCTGAACATCGTCGCGGCTCACAATGTCCTCATAGCGGGTCGAGACCACGCTGACCCCGGTCTGCTGACGCGCCTTTTCCAGCGTGCCGGCATCGGCGTCGCACAGGGCCGACACCTTCACATCCCGGCACAAGGCCAGCCCCGGCAAATGATTCTGCAGCGTGATCCCGCCGCAGCCCACGATCGCAAAATTCAATGTGCTCATGCTTGATTCAAACCGTCGTCAATTGAGGCCGGACTATGAGGGTTCACCGAAAAAACACCAAGGAGCAAAAGGGCGGGAAGCCCCGACCGCAGGGGTGCATCAAGCTCATAAACAAGTTGCCGGCATTGATCATGATGGCAGTTCCGTCCGAGCCGAATCGGGATTGGTCTATCTTTTACCGGCCATCTTTTACCTAGGTTTTGCGCTACGGACGCCGGAACCCCAAGTTCTGGACCCTCGTGTTGCGCGCTGGTTCGATCGCTACCAACCGTCGGAAGCTGCCGTTTTTGGTAAAAGATGGGTGGTAAAGGATAGGCTTTTGACCGTGCCTGGCTGCTGTTCCCGATCGAGCTTGATGCAGCCCTGCCCCGACCTCAGAAGCCGCGGAATCAATGGTGGGAAGGCAAGGCGCCGACGCAAAGGCGGAGCGGCGCAACGTGTTTTCTCCGCAGGCTTCTGATATTTTAACCGCGGACGACGCGGACGACGCGGAGCACGCGGAGAATTTGAAAACTGGTTCGGCTGAACGCTGCCATATCATCTTTCAGAGGTTCTCCATCGGACTCAACTCGACGGAAGCCCAGTTCGTCTCCGCGCACTCCGCGCACTCCGCAGTTTTAACGATCGGATCTCCGGAGCACAGGGCGCCGTCACCCTCCGTTCACGGCGCGTCAATCAGTTCATTCGCAGTGCTAATTTTTCAGTTCAACTAATTTGCTGTCTGACGTCTGACATGCCAGAGTGAGCCCGTGAACAAGTCCAGCAAAGGCCGGCCGCCAGGTTCCACGCAGGGCCCGTCTTCGTCCCCAGAGATGACCCCGCTGGAGTCGCTGCTGCCCGAGGAAGAAATGGGGAAATTGTCGACCTTGCAGCTGGTGGATATGATCTCCCACCGGCTGGCCATCCAAGGCCTCGGTTCGCCCGACCTCCACCTCCTGCGTCAACGTGTCTCTGATATGGAGGAGACCCAGGACCAGGCCCGCGTTGCCATCGAGAAGCTGAGCGAGGCGGTGGATAAACTACGCTCTCCCGCGCTCCGGCTCGGCACCTTGCTCCAAAAATTACCGGGCAATCGCGCCCTCGTCTGCGCGAACGGTACTGACTATATCTGCAACCTCGACCCGGCCATCCCCGAAGTCGCCCTCGAAACCGGGGTCCGCGTGGTCCTGAACGAGGCCTTTGCTGTGGCTGACACGTTCGGCTTCGATCGCAACGGACCGGTGGTCAAGATTGTGGAGCTGCTTTCCGACAATCGTATCCGGGTCGGGAACGACTCTGGCATTTCCGACCTGGTCGTCGTGCGATCCTCCCTGCTGTCGAAGGAAAAACTCAAGGCAGGCCATGAAATCCGACTCGATGGCAATCAACGCGTCGGCATTGAAATCATTGGCTCCGCCAAGCGCATTGACCGGACGTTGACCAAGGTCGAGCCCGTGCTTTGGAGCAGCATCGGCGGACAGCAAGAAGCCGTGCAGGGCATCCGTGATTCCATCGAACTGCCCTACATCCACGCCAAGCTCTTCAAGCGCTTCAATCATCCCGTGCCCAAGGGCTTTTTGCTCTACGGGCCGCCGGGCTGCGGGAAGACCCTGCTTGGCAAGGCCACCGCCCACAATTTGCGCCTTCAGGTGCTGGAGAAGACCGGCGAAGATCGCCCCGAGTTCTTCCTGTCGGTCAAAGGCCCTGAAGTCCTGAACATGTGGCTCGGCGAATCCGAGCGGCAGGTCCGGGACCTGTTTTCTCAATGCCGGGAGAAGGCCGCTGAAGGGCACCTGGCGTTTCTGTTCATCGACGAAGCCGAGTCGGTGCTGGGCACCCGCCAGGCTGGGCGCGTCGGGACAAACATCCTTTCCACGTTGGTCCCCATGTTTTGTACAGAAATGGACGGGCTCGAGGCGTTGCAGAATGTCGTGGTCATCATCGCGTCCAATCGCGCGGATTTGATTGATCCCGCCATTCTTCGCCCGGGCCGCATCGACCGGAAGATTCGCGTGCGGCGTCCGGACAAGGAAGCCGCGCGTGAAATCTACAAGATCTACCTGCAACCCGACCTCCCGTTGGCGGAGCCGCAGGACGATTTGGTCACGGCCATCGTGGATGCGCATTACGCCCACACCGAGGAGAATCGTTTTCTTGACGTCAGCTACCGCAGCGGACGCCACGATTACCTGTATCGGGGCGACCTCGCCAGCGGCGCGATCATTGCCGCCATTGTCGAGCGCGCCAAGGAATACGCGATCAAACGCTCGATCGAGAAGGCGCAGGAATGCCCGATCTCGCGCCAGGATCTGCTGGATGCGTTGAGCAAGGAATATCGTGAGAACGATTTGTTCCCGCCCAGCGACATCACCGAGGACTGGCTTAAACTGACTGATTTCGATCCCGGCAACGTGGTTCGCCTGTCGCCTTACCGGACCAGCGAACGCCGTGAGTCGGGGAACATGATCTAGTTGATCTAACCGATCCAACCGCGCGGCGATGGCCGCGCCCAGGACGCCGCATGGACATCCAGTTCGGCACGGAAACAGAGATTGGCATCACCCGGGTGAACCCCGAGAATGTCGACGTGGTGGCGGAGTCGATCGCGCTGGTCCGCAGCGCGACCGCCCCCGGCGTGCGCATGCGCTGGGATTACTCGTGCGAAGACCCGCACTGCGACGCCCGCGGCTTCCGGGTCAAGGAACTGCTCCAGGACAGCGACGAGGCCAACTACTTCGCCCAGGACGCCCAGCGCGCCCTTTCGTTCAGCGAGATCAAGAGCGACCTCGTCCTGCGCAATGGCGCCCGCTTTTACAACGATCACGCCCATCCCGAGTATTGCTCGCCCGAATGCAGCACGCTGCTGGAGATCCTCCAGCAGGATCATGAAGGCGACGCCCTCCTGATGGCCTGCGCCCGCAATCTCAATCAACACTCGGACAACCCGGTCCTGCTCTACAAGAACAACACCGACTTCCGCGGCCACAGCTACGGCTGTCACGAGAACTACCTCATGCCCCGTCGTCTGCCCTGGGAATCCCTCAGCCAGGCCATGGTCGCCTTCTTCTGCACCCGCCAGATCATCTGCGGGGCCGGCAAGTTCGGCTGGGAAGAGGAGGACAAGTTTCTGGGGCCGGGCTTCCAGATCTCGCAACGGGCCGATTTCTTCACTGAGCTGCAAAGCGTGGACACCATGCAGCGCCGCCCGATCATCAACACGCGCGACGAACCCCACGCCAACCACGAGCTCTATCGCCGCTTCCACGTCATCATTGGCGACGCCAACCTCTCGATGTATTCGAACTGGCTGAAGATCGGGACGACGGCCCTGGTGTTACAGGCGCTGCTCAACGGCGCGCCCTCCGAGCGCGTGCCCCGTGTGGCCGACCCAATCCAAACGCTGAAACAGATCTCGCGCGATCGCTCCTGGAAATGGCTCTGCCGCGATGTCCACGGCTACAAGACTTCCGGGATCGACATCCAGCGCCGCTACCTCGATCTCGTCCGCGAATTCTGCCCCGACCTGCCGCCGGACTGGAAGAGCGTGGTTCAAGCCTGGGACGAGGTTTTGCGCGATCTGGAGGAGGAACCGTTGCGCTGCGCGGATCGACTCGACTGGGCCGCCAAGTTCCAGTTGATCGAACAATTTCGGCAGGCGGAAAACCTGGCGGAAGACGATCCGTGGCTGCGCAGTCTGGACCTTGCCTATCATCTGCTCGACAAAGAGGACGGGCTGTTTTATGCCCTTCAGCAGCAACGGGCCCTGCGTTTGCCCTATCCGCATCTCGACATCACCGGGCACAGCCTTTGTCCGCCCACCACGACCCGCGCGGGGGTGCGCGGTCGGTGCATTGAAAAATTTGGCAGCGCCGTCCAGGCCACGCAGTGGGACTACATCCTGCTCAAGGGCGCCACGAAGAAAATCGAGCTGGACCTGCGCAACCTTTTCGACCCAACCCTGATCAAGCAAAGCCTGAAAATCATCAGTGCCGCGCAAACCGTCGACGACCTGGCGCAACTCAAGTTTGCCAAAGTCGTCTGACCAACCGAAACCGAGCCATGCCAGATCAAATGCGAAAGACCTCTCCGACGGTGCCCGCGCCGGGCGGCGGTGGAGGTGGGGACGGCCCCAAGGCGCCCCAGGTGGAAAAACCCAACACGGAGGAGCTCCTGAAAAAGATGCGCAAGGTCGATCCCGATCAGGCCAAGCGCTACCGCCAACGTACTGGCCAATGAACGGCGACTTCCTCGCCCTCCTGCCGAAACCCCAGTTTCCGCAGGCCGGCGCCATGATCCATCCGGCCGGCCCGCCGGCGCACGGCGCGCACGCCATTCAACCGCTGGAAGCCACCACGGTCTTCGCATTTCACTGCGCGGAGGGCGTGCTGATCGCCGGCGACCACCGGGCCACAGCGGGCAATATCGTGTTCTCGGACAAGACGGAGAAGATCCTCGAGCTGGATTCCCATTGTCTCATGGCCATCGCGGGCGTGCCCGCCACGGCCTTTGAAATGGCGCGCACGCTCCAGACGTCGTTCGAGTTCTATCGACGCAGTCAGCTTCAGTCGATGAGCCTCGGGGCCAAGATCCGCGCGCTCTCCCAGCTTCTGCGCAACAATCTCGCCGGCACCATCCAGGGCTTCGGCGTGGTTGCACCGCTGTTCGCCGGGGTCGACCCCACCGAACCGAACGCCATCCCGCAGATCTATTTCTACGACCCGCTCGGCGCCCAGTTCGAAGCGGCCAATTACGCTGGCAGCGGCAGCGGCAGCGGCAGCATCAAAGCCGTGCTCAGCTTCCTCGAGAAATGGGGCAATCCCAAGCCCGCCGAGATGTCCCTGTCCCAGGCCTGCAATCTCGCGAATCGCCTGCTCATCACCGCCGCCGAATTCGACACGGCCACCGGCGGCGTGCAGCCCGAGCGAAAACAGTTTGCCACCATCAAGCTCGTCTCCCGCGCCGGCATCCGGTCGCTGTCCTGCGACGAGCAGGAACAATTCTGGAAGAACGGAAGGAAATGACCGAGGAACCCTACCGCTGGCTGGAGGCGATCTCGAATCGCCGCGAATACATCCGCGAACAAATGAAAGGCGGCACGCCCGTCTTCGCCTTGTCCCGCCCCGAAGGCGTGCTGCTCCTCGGCGTGGGCATCGGCCGCTCCAAGGTGTTCGAGATCTACGACCGCCACGGCCTCGCTGCCCTCGGCCATCCGGTCGACATCGAACGCCTGCGCCAGGCCGCCATCGAGGCCGCCCACCTCGAAGGCTTCAACCGCTCCGCCAAGGACGTCACGCTCCGGCGCCTGATCGGCTTCGCTCTCAGCCCCATGCTGAAGCAAAGTTTCGAGCAAATCTTTTCACCCCCGTTCATCGTCGAGTCCGTCTGGGCCGAACTCGCCGAGGCCCCAGCCGACGATGTGCTGGTCCGCGTCCATTACGACGGCAACCATGCTTATGAACGCGGCGGCCTGATGGTGGCCCATGGCGATGCGAAGAAGGAGGCCGAAGCCGTCGCCTGGCTCCGTCGCCAGCTCAAACCCGAACACACGCTCGGCCAATGCGCCGGCATTTGCCTCGTCGCCTGGCAGGCCATCGCCGATGACCGTTCCTTTGCCGATCTCGCGGTCCCGGAACGTCCCACGTTGAGCATTCCCGGCAAAACCCTCGAAGCCGCCTTGCTCGATCGCAAGACCGGCGGAGCCGTCCGCTACCGCGAGCTGGAGTTGAAGTAGGGCAATGCGCCGGGGAGCGCTGGGCTGCAGCCTTGTGGCTCTTGGCCATTCGGCAGATGTGCTTCGAACCCTTCGCCGCAACAAGGGAGAGCGAACGGTCGGTGCGATTCGCCCTCACCCCAACCCTCTCCCCCTCTCCCCCGGGGAGCCCGAGGAGAGGGGCAACTTCAGCGGCGTCGAGAAAAAACGAATGACCGTCGACACGCCCGAGCCGTCGGGCCCAACTCCAACTTCGTCGCAAACTTTGTCGCAAACTTTGTCGCAAACTTCGTCGCGAACTTCGTCGCGAACTTCGTCGCAAACTTCGTCGCAAACTTCGTCGCAAACTTCGTCGCAAACTTCGTCGCGAACTTCATCGGCTCGAGTGGACGAGACCGCGGCGACGGCACCCGCTCCAGCCCGGAGCCACCCTCTGCGCCCCCTCTCCCCGGGGGAGAGGGCCGGGGTGAGGGCGAATCGCGACAGCTGTCCGCGTCGCCCTTTCCCCGCGAAAAGTCGCGGCAGTTTCCGAGATATTCCGACAAAAGTTTGCGACGAAGTTTGGGACGAAGTTGCCGGCGTCACACTCCGGCGCTCCCACGCGCTCGCACGGCGTTCGCCCATGCCAGCGCTTGACCTCAATTCCGCCCTCAGCTCTTCTTTTCCTCATGCCCGGCCAGCCATCTGAATCGCCTGGAGAGGACTCCATTCGTTCTCTCCGCGAAGCCCTTGCCTTTTCGCCCAACAACATTCCGTTGCGGCTGCACCTCGGCGACACCCTGCTCCAGCACGATCGGGCGGCCGAAGCGGAAAAGGAGTTTCGCGAGGCCCTGGCTCAGGCACCCGAACACAAAGGGCTCCAGCTCGGTCTGGCCCGCGCGTTCCATCAACTCGGCAAACACAGCCACGCGCTCGCCCTGGTCGAAACGATCGTCAAAACGTCCCAAGCCCCGGGCCGGGCGTTCCTCCTCCACGCCCAACTCCTCGCCGGCGCCGGCGAGGTCGAACAGGCGGTCATTCAATACCGACGCGCGATCGAAAAAGACCCGGCCGTTGCCGATGCGGAGTTCGCCGGCCGGCTCGGCATCGGCGCGCACGAGGAGGAAAGCGAAGTAGTGGACGGCCGCGTGCGCGCTTCCTGGAACGAACACGACGACGCGCCCCCCGCCGAAGTCGAACGCCCGAAGATCACCTTCAGCGAAGTCGGCGGCATGGACAGTTTGAAGGAGGAGATCCGGCTCAAGATCGTGCATCCCCTCGCCCACCCGGAGCTCTACCGCGCCTATGGCAAGCCCATCGGCGGTGGCATCCTGATGTATGGCCCGCCCGGGTGCGGCAAGACACATCTCGCGCGCGCCACCGCTGGAGAGATCAAGGCGGGCTTTGTCGCGGTCGGCATCAACGACGTCCTCGAGATGTGGATTGGCAACAGCGAACGCAACCTGCACGAGCTCTTCGAACAAGCCCGACGCAACCGGCCTTGTGTCCTATTCTTTGACGAAGTTGACGCGCTCGGCGCCAGCCGCGGCGATATGCGCCATCACGCGGGGCGCCAGTTGATCAACCAGTTCCTGGCCGAGATGGATGGGGTCAAATCATCCAATGACGGCGTGCTCATCCTGGCCGCCACCAACGCCCCGTGGCATCTCGACTCCGCGTTCCGGCGCCCCGGCCGGTTCGATCGGGTGCTGTTCGTGCCACCGCCGGACGCGCCCGCACGCGCGGGCATTCTCAAGCTGCTCTGCCATGGCAAGCCGGTCGAGGCCATCGATTACGATCAGCTCGGCAAGAAAACGGAGCATTTCTCCGGAGCCGACCTGAAGGCCGTGGTTGATCTGGCGGTGGAAGCGAAGCTGCGCGACGCGATGAAGACGGGGAAGCCGACTCCGCTTGCCACGCGGGATTTGCTCACCGCCGCCGCCGCACAAAAGGCGACCACACGGGAATGGTTCGCCACCGCGCGAAACTACGCGCTTTATTCGAACCAGGGCGGGATCTACGACGACATCCTGACCTACCTGAAGCTGAAATAGCGCTCGCGCCAATCCAGGCATGAATCCCCAATTACAGCGCGGGTTGCTTCTGTTCCAGCAGAACCGCCTTGAGCTGGCCGAACAGGAATTGCGTCAGGCCCTCGCCGCAGATTCCCACGATGCCTTCGGGCACTCTCTTCTCGCTCTCTGTCTCGCGCGGCGCAGCGCGCTCGACGACGCCACCGCCGAGGCCCAGCAGGCGATTCATCTCGCACCCGAATCTCCGTTCAGCCACTACACGCTCGCTTCCATCCTACACGACCGCCGCCGCCTGAAGGAATCGCTGGCGTCCGTTCGCGAGGCCATTCGCCTCGATCCGTCGGAGGCCGACTACCACGCGCTGGAAGCGCAGATTCATCTCGACGAAAAACGTTGGACAGAAGGGTTGGCCGCCGCCGATCGCGGCCTGCAACTCGACGCCGAACACATCGCCTGCACCAACCTGCGCGCGATCGCGCTGGTGAAACTCGGACGCAAATCTGAAGCCAACGCCACGATCGACGACGCGTTGCGCCGCCATCCCGACAATGCCGTCACGCACGCCAATCAAGGCTGGGCCTCGCTCGAGCACCGGGATCCCCGCCGCGCCCTGGATCATTTCCGCGAGGCGCTCCGGCTCGACCCGGAAAACGAATGGGCCCGGGCCGGCTTGGTGGAGGCGTTGAAAGCACGGAACATCGTCTATGCCGCGATGCTCCGATATTTTCTCTGGATGGCCCGGCTGCCTCCACGCGGACAGGTCGGCGTCATTGTCGGCGGCTACCTGCTCAACCGCATGCTCAGTTCCGCCGCCGCCGACAACCCCAAGCTGGCTCCCTGGATTCTTCCGTTCCAAATTGTCTACCTGACGTTCGCCCTGCTCACCTGGACAGCCACGCCGCTGTTCAATCTCCTGCTGCGACTTAATTCCTACGGACGATTCGCGCTCACGGACGAACAGACCCGCGCCTCCAATTGGTTCGCCGCCGTCGTCATTCCCGCGCTCATTTCCCTCGGCCTCTGCCTCGTGTTCGGTTTCGGCAGCATCTTCATCATTAGCGCGCTCGTGTTCGGCTTCCTGATGATTCCCGTCTCCGGCACCTTCAAGGCCTCCCCCGGCTGGCCCCGCAAACTGCTCCTCGCCGCCACCCTCGTTCTTGCCGCCCTCGGCTTGGGCGCGCTCGGCTATTTCGGCGCGGGCGAATTGTCCGGCGGCGCCGCTGGCAAAGCCCTCCTCGCCACCGGAAAAGCCTGCCTCAGCCTGTTTGTCACCGGCTCGATCATCTTCATGTGGGGCGCCATGTTCATCATTCCCATCCAACCCCGACGCTGACCATGTCGCGACGCATCACCGGCCTCGAAACGGAATACGGCTGTCTGCTGGACCCGTCGCTCGAGCCGCGGGGCACGCTGGAAAAGATCCGCGACTGGCTGTTCGAAAACCACCGCTACGGCCTGATCGACCAGCACGATCGCGACTGGGACGAACTGGCGGGCAACGGCGGATTCCTCTTCAATGGCGGCCGGGTCTACATCGACATGGGGCACCTCGAGTATTGCACGCCCGAATGCACCACCGCACGCGACGTCGTGCGCTACGACCGCGCGGGCGATCTGCTCCTGCAGGAAGCCGTCACCGCTCTGGGCCTGGCCGGCAAGGCGGGCTTTATCCGCAACAACGTCGACCACTACACCGGCGCCACGTTCGGCTGCCACGAAAATTACTCGCTCGATCGCCGCGCCCCGCTCGACGAGAAGAATGTCCTTTCCCTCCTCACCTTCCTGACGCTCCGCGTGCTGCTCTGCGGCGCCGGCCGCGTCGGCTCGGTCCGGCCCGGCCGTCTCCGCCCGGATTCCGTCCCGGCCGCCCCGGAAGTCTCCGTCCCGTTCCAAATTTCCCAACGCGCCGACTTCATCCAAAACGATTTCTTCGAATGGGTGCAGCACAACCGCGCCATCATCAACACCCGCGACGAACCCCTCGCCGATCCGCGGCATTACCGGCGTCTCCACCTCATCCACGGCGACACCAACGTCCTTCCGGCCACGCTCTTTCTCAAAGTCGGCGCCACCCGCCTCGTCCTCGATCTGCTCGACCTCGACCAGTTGCCGGACCTCATCCTCCACGACGCCGTCACCAGTCTGCGCGCGCTCTCCCGCCAACGGCGTCCGCCCTGGACCGTGACGCTGGCCGACGGAAAAACGGCCGATGCGCTGGAGTTGCTCGAAGTTTATCGGGCGCGAGCCGAAAGCCTCTTCCGCGGGCGCGATCAGGAAACCGACGAGATCCTGGCGCTGTGGAAGCGGGCGACCGACGCCCTGGCGTCCGACGTGCAGCGTCTGATCGGGATCGTGGACTGGGTGAGCAAGGAGTATCTGCTGGAGGAATTTCGATCCGCCGAAGGCGTGGATTGGGGCCACGCTTGGCTGGAAGCGCAAGACCTCGAGTTTCATCATATTGATCCCGACCGAAGCCTCGGGCTGGCCTTGGCGAGCATGGACGGATTCTGGGCTCCGCCCGGGGCCGGCGCGGCGCGGCTGGAGCCGCCCCATGATTCCCGCGCCCACGCCCGCAGCCAGCTCATGCGCGAAATCCAAAAGAAGCCTTCGACCTATTTCCTGGATTGGGAGTCGGTCGAAATCGCCAACGAAAAACGCACGCGCCTGCTCGATCCATTTCAACCGTAAGCCGGCCTAAGGCTTCACCGGCCCCGCATTGGTCCAACTCTTGCACCGGCGCTTGACCGACTCCTTTCGCTCCAACTGGAACCGCTCCAGCTCCGCTTCCTGCTCAGCCGTCAGAAATCCGGCGATGCGCTGGTTGAACCGTTCAAAGACGCGACCAGTCTCCACGGCGGAGTTGTAGCCTATCGACCGAAGCGCGCCGCAGACTTCCTGCACGCTGGGCTCAATCTGCTTCATCTGCTCCGGGCTCAGCTTCAGCTTCGACTGCATCTGCCGCTTGATCCGCCCCATCAACTCGTCCGGCCGCACGTCCACCACCCGATCCTGTCGCGCGAGCGAATAGCCGCCAAAACCGCCGGCCAATGCGCCCACCGCAAAAATCGCCGCCAAATACAGCAGAACCTTGGTTCGGGATATCGGGTTCATGAATGGTTCAACACCGGGCAATCCAAATCAGGCTATCGACATCAGGCAATCCAGCTCACACGATCAAATTCAGGCTCGCCATCGTCATCGGGCATTTTCATCAGGGCAACAGGCTGAGTTCAGCCACGGACTCCAGCACCATGGAATCCATGGTCGGCACCGCGTTGTCCGGCGCTCGATGACACACCAGGACGGTGGCGACTGCGACCAGAGCCGCTCCCGCCAGACATCGCCGAGCCAGGGAAAGCAGCGCGCCAAAGTCGTCACTCCCGCCCCGCCCCAGCCATTCCCGGCGCGCCGCCAGGATGCGCGCCTGCAACGCCGCCGGCATCGGGGCGTCCGCGTCGCGCGGCGCCGCCGCCGCCGCCGCGCGGAACAATCGATCCAAAGCGTGATCTTCCGGTTTCATGGTCTCGGTGCGCGCTCTTGCATCAGGCGCTTAAATTGTCGTTTCAATCGTTGCCGCGCCCGAAAGGCGCGCACTTTGATCAGCGAAGCATTCCAGCCCGTGAACTCCCGAATCTCCGCCACCGAACGTCCTTCCATGTGCAGCATGGTCAACAACAGTCGCTCCGCGGGACGCAACGTATCCAGCAGCTTCCCCACCAAATCCCGCGCACCCACCTCCTGATCCGGATCCAATTCCACCGAGGTGGCCACCAACGAACTCACCACATGCTCCTCTTCCTCGCTCAGATCCGCCCAGCGAAACTCCGGCCGAATTTTCTCCGCCTGCAACGCGTTCAGGCACGTGTTCACCGCAATCCGGGACACCCAGTGCTCCAGGGGAACTTTCCCCGCGAACTGGTCCAGCTTCGTGAATACTTTCGTGAACACCATTTGCGTCAAATCTTCCTCACCTACCCGCCGCGGAAGATGTCCGCGCACCACCGACAAAACCATCGGATATAGGTGGTCCATCAACTGCCGCGCAGCATCCTCGTCGCCCGCCCGCACCCGGCATATGATCGGTCCCAAATCAACCACGGCATTCGCCGCGACCGTCGCGGGAACTGTCGCCCCCGCCGCACCTTCAACCGCGACTTTTGAAGCCTTGCGCCGCTGGACCGACGGCGCCGGCCCCTGCCCCACTAACGACCGCGCCACTCCAGCGGCGGTTACAAGGGCCGCCGAGACGGACGGAGACGCGGACGAAAATCGGAGACGGGCCGGCATGGATGTCGCCCGGTCATACCTCAGACCCGCAACGCCCGGCAATCTCCAAGTTGAGGCTTGAGCCCACCAGCCATCGGTCTAGGCTGACCCCGCCTCGAAGGCGAACTTGAACTCTGAACCACGGACCAGCCCAGGACACCGCAGATGCACGCTGGAATTTGTACATTTCTTCCGCCACGCCGAGTCGGAGCGCGGACTTCCAAGTCCGCAGCGGATAGAACCGGCCGCGTGCGCTGGAAGCTTCAAGCCGCGTCGCCAAACCCAGCCGCTGCGGACGACAAGTCCGAGTCCGCGCTCCGGACGATAATGGTTCAACCTCCTGTCACCGGCAGAATGCCGGCGCCCACAGCGACAACTCATCCCTTCTCGAACTCAACCTTGAACCAGGCCCCTTGAAGTTTCAGTTCACTCATCCCTATTTTCTCGCGCTCCTCCCCGTCGCCTGGGCTTGGATCGTCTGGCTCGCCCTCAAATCCGACGTCCAAATCTCCCCCTGGCGACGCCGCGCCGCCCTCGCCATCCGCCTCGCCGTCGCCCTGCTCCTCGTCCTCGCCGTCGCCGGCCTCCGCTGGATGAAACCCCTCGAAGGCGTCAACGTCTTCTTCCTCCTCGATCGCTCCGATTCCGTCCCATCCCCACAACAAGACGCCGCCCGACGCCTCGTCAACCGCTACGCCGAAGGCAAGAAAACCGAAGACAAAGTCGGCCTGCTCGTCTTCGGCAGCGACGCCGCCCTGGAAACAACCGCCAACGACCGGATCGACCCCAAGGAAACCCGCGTGCTCGCCGTCGTTCCCACCGACCGCACCGACCTCGCCGCCGCCATCCGGCTCGGCACCGCCGCCTTTCCTGAAACCGGCCAGAAACGGCTCGTGCTGCTTTCCGACGGCAACGAAAACCTCGGCGACGCCATGACCGCGCTGCTCCAGGCCCGGCCGCTCGACGTGTCGCTGGACGTTCTCCCGCTCGGCATCCAACGCGGCCACGATGTCTCCGTGCAAAAGCTCGGCTTGCCCAGCCGCGTCAAAAAAGGCCAGACCTTCGAGGCCCGCATTTTTGTCGAGGCCGATCGCGAACAGGCCGCCACCGTCCGCCTCTACCGCGGCGAACAACCGCTCGGCGAACAAAAGGTCAATCTCACCGCCGGCAAAAATCTCTTCACATTCCCCCAAACACTGGCCGAGCCCGGCTTCTACGCCTACTCCGTCCAAGTCGAAGCCGCCGGCGATCCCCTGCCGCAAAACAACAAGGCCACCAGCTTCGTCAATGTCCGCGGCGATCCCCGTATCCTCATCATCTCCGCCGAACCCGACCAGGACCGCACGCTCGTCGAAGCGCTTCGCTCTTCCAAGCTCGAGGTCAAGATCGCCGGCGCCAACGCCTTCCCTGCCACGCTCGCGGAAATGCAGAGTTACGACAGCATCTTCCTCAGCAATCTCGCCGCCGGCGATCTCGGCACGGAAAACATGCGCCGACTCGAAAGCGCCGTGCGCGACTTCGGCGTCGGTCTGGTCTGCGTCGGCGGCGACCAAACCTACGCCGCCGGCGGCTACCGAAATACCCCGCTCGAAGCCACGCTCCCGGTCAATATGGAGCTCGACTCCAAAAAGGTCCTCCCCAAAGGCGCCGTCGCTCTCGTCATGCACGGCATGGAATTCGGCAACGGCAACCAGGTCGCCCGCGACTGCGCCCTCGGCGTGCTCGACGCCCTCGGACCCCAGGACGAACTCGGCGTCGTCCTCTGGGACGGCACCGAACGCTGGCTGGTCGATTTGTCCGCCGTCGGCGACAAAAAAGAACACGGCCGGCGCATCGCCGGCATGAACCAGGGCGATCTCCCCAGTTTCCAGGGCGTGATGTCGCTCGCGCATCAGGCGCTCAAGAAATCCACCGCCAATCTCAAGCACATCATCGTGTTCAGCGACGGCGATCCCGGCGCGCCTTCCGCCGACTTGATGAACGAAATCCTCGGCGCCCGGCAAACGGTCAGCACCGTGCTAATCAGCGGCCACGCCGGGCCCGACACGATGACCTGGATCGCCGAACGCGGCCACGGCCGTTTCTACAACATCCAGAACCCCGCGCAGCTCCCGCAGATCTTCGTCAAGGAAGCCGCGGTCATCCTCAAGTCCGCCATCTACGAGGAACCGTTCACGCCAAAAACCATCGCCGGCAGCGAACTCACCCGCGGCCTCGGCGCCTATCCGTTGCTCCAAGGTTACGTCTGCACCACGCCCAAGCCACGCGCCGAACTGCCGCTCGTCTCCGACAAAGGCGACCCCTTGCTGGCCCACTGGCAATACGGACTCGGCCGCGCCGTGGCCTGGACCAGCGATGCCAAACCGCGCTGGGCCAAAGCCTGGCTCGGCTGGTCCCAATACCGCCAGTTCTGGTCCCAAATCGCCCAGTGGAGCCTGCGCCGGGTGGAAAACGCCGACTTCACCACCGACCTCGCCATCGACAAAGGCGAAGGTCAGCTCAGTGTCGAAGCGCTCGATGAAAAAGGCGAATACCGCAATTTCCTCAATCTCCAAACCGTCGTGGTCAGCCCCAAAGGCGAACGCCTCACCGTCCGCCTCGAACAAACCGGACCCGGCCGTTACGAGGCCAAGTTCCCCACGCGCGAAGTCGGATCCTATCTCCTCAACCTGATGGAAATGCGCGACGGCAAACTGGCCGGCGCCCAAGCCGTCGGCGCCAGCGTCAACTATTCCCCCGAGTTCACCGCACCCGAACCCAATCTCGCTCTGCTCCGACGCCTCGCCGAAGCCGGCGACGGACGCCTGCTCGAACCGCCGGCCGCCGTGAGCGGCCAGGCTCCCGCCCCGATTCCTCCGGCGCAAAATCCGTTCCTGCACCAACGCCGACGCACCTTCCAGCCGGTCGACTGGTGGGAAACGCTGCTGCAAGTTGCCATTCTGCTCTTCGTCCTCGACGTCGGCTTCCGCCGCATCCAGCTCGAACGCGATGAGCTGACGAAAGCTCTGGCGTGGGCGAAGCGCACCGTCCTGTTCTGGAAAGGCATTCCGCGTCCGGCCGAAAGCGATCAAAGCCTCGCCTCGCTGCTCGCCCGTCGCGACGAAGTCCGCAGCAAAACGACCACCGCCGAACCGCGCGCCGAATTGTTCCAGCCCGTGCAAGCCCCGGCAGCCACCAGTGTCCCCGGCAACGCCTCCACCCCGACGACCAAAGCGATGACGCCCCACGAAACCGCTTCCGACGCTTCCTCGCCCAAGCCCGCCGCGCCCGAAGGCATGGCCAGTCGCCTGCTCGAGGCCAAGCGCAAGGCCCGAAAGAAACCTTAGTTTAACCCAGAGGGCGAGAAGGTGCGCCTCCGGAACAAAACTCGACGCCTTCTCAAATCAAGACGGGCGTCGGCTCCACGAAAAGGCCCCGATGGCCGGTGTGCCCAGACGGTCCCAAGCCCGTCCTGAACAGCCGCCATTGCTAGGACAAATAAGGCCATTACTAGGCCAAAGTAGAAGCTTGCCAACCTGATCGATCGCCTTATTCTCCGGGCAGATCCACAAATGAGGTCACCAAGTAATAGTTTGCTAGGACAAATAAGGAATCCCTCCTATTTGGCTCAATACTAATGTTCGGTGAACTATGACCGTTCCTGCGCGCCCCAGGGTCGCTCGGATACGCGTGAAAGACGTCGATCATGAAGACTCCAATTGGATTAATCCGGCTCTCGCTGGCAATGACGATTTCACTTCTTTGGGTTGGGCCGAGCGCACACGCAGATTTCGCCTTTCACCTTGGCGAAGGTTTTACCGTTAGTCCGGCGAGTCAGACTTATCATGGATGGGGCTTTACTGTCACCGAGCCAATTACAGTGACTCATCTTGGCCTGTTCGATGCCGGCGGTGATGGACTTTCCATCACTCACCGACTCTTTTTGATTGAGCTAGGCAATCCTCAATGGCTTGCATCCGAGAATGTGGCGGAAGGTAGTGCTCCCGAGTTGGTCGACCAGTTTCGGTTCACACTCGTCCGTGCGGGAGGCGCCACTCTTTATCCAGGAAGAGCCTACGGGATTGTCGCTGATTATTTTGGGACATCGGAACCAGTGGCGGAGCAAGCGTCGTCGCTGACCGTAAATTCACCAATTGTCTACGGAGGTGCACTATCGGGTCCATATCTTGAAACCCTCCAAGGTGGCCCGCCGAACAGCTTCTTTGGACCTAGTTTTCAATTTGTTCTAGTCCCCGAACCGAGCGTCCTGGCACTTGGTGGAATGTCATTTGGATTTTGGTTGCTGCTGATTCTCCGTAGACGCGCAATCGGCCAATCGTTAAGAAAACAAAACCGCAGATTAATGCACAACAGCCCATAGTGGGGGTTCGAATCCCTCTCCGGAGCACTTCTGAAAGCGCCACACCCTTGAGGACCAACGAACCTTTTCTGCCGAACAAGGCGCGGCACCCGAACTCGGCCCAGCGCTTTCCGTTAGATAGGTTGTGGACATTCCAGAGCTCTTGTTGCGCTCCACCCGCGCCGTCGGGCCGAGTCGGTGCGCTGAATCGTTCGGGGAGAGTGGGAATCCCGATGATCTCAGTCCAAAGGCTTGGGCACCCGCGTCGGTTCTTTGCGTCTTTGCGCCTTTGCGCCTTTGCGTTATCCAGCAAAGCGACCGAGGTCCCACCGGGCACCGAGAGGGAGGCGACGTCCGAGTCGTCAAGACCCGAGCACGTTGGTGCGGCCGGACACGTTCGTTCCCCGAACCAGGCGCGTCAGCCAATGCCGGTTGGCCGCACTGATTGCAGCCGGACACGGTTGGCCCGGCATGCCTGCGCTTTGCGTTAGGCGGCAGCGCTCACTGAAGGCTGACAATCATGAACATTAAACACTATGTTACCTCGCGACTGTGTTGCTCTGTTGGTGCAGTGCCACGGCAGCCAGCAAACAGTGCATGTGTTCACCAACAAATGGAGTTTATCGAGACGACCACGGCCACAAATTGCACTGGCCTTCTTCTATGATGCTGGCTTGGTTCCAGGAGGTGCGCTTCGCAGGGCCAGTGACGCTCTCGGCTGCTGCTTCCAGTGCAACGAGTTCACGCCGCTGTTGCCCGGAGAGTTGCTCGTGCGACCTCGAAAATCTGGCAGTTTTGATGAGGCAGTGACCGCCGCCGGATTCGATATCGTGGACACGACGACCGGGAGTGGTGGTTCTGCCCGGGAATACGGATTCCATTTTACAGTGACTTTGCTCGATGGGTCTGATCGTCGTCTCCACGTTTAGTTTCAACACGCCGAGCGACATTGCGACACCATCGAGATCCAGTCCTCATCTCCCTTTCGGCGGCGAGGATCAGAGAGACATCGGGGGATGCGAGAATGATTTCTTCGGAACGGTTTATTGCGCGCTGTTTCGCCCGGCCCCAGCCATCGGTATCAGTCTGCGGCAATCGGAGATCGAGATTTGCGCTTGTCCGGAGCAATATGGTTTACCGAGTTGACTTTCGTTCGGACCATTCCCGCCAGGCATCTTCGTCCGCTTTACACCAACGTCGTTGGCAATGGCAGTCGCTTTGCGTGAGCGACGACATTGGCCCGGCACATTCCCAACGATATTATCGAGTTGTTGGATCGACGAATGAGGAGTCAACGATGTGGCCACCTAACAATAAAAGGGTGTAATGCTGCGGAGCCGGAAGCGGGCGCGGTAAGCAATTACGCAGCAGTTGAACAAGCCCGGAGCGGCGCCGCGATCGGCTGAGCCTATGGCGCTTGTGTTTCCAGGTGGGCTTAGGTCTCGGGAGAAGGAAAGAGAGGGTTTCGCTACTCACGCGCCCCCTCTGCGTATCAAAGGGAGTGGCCGGCCCGTAAAAAGTGACCGTGATCGGGGAAGTGACAGGGGAAGTTTTGATCCAACGACAGGTCGATCGCGACGATTCGAATGCGCCCGATCATGCCGCCCCAGGCAAAAGCCGTCAGCAACCGTTCGATGAGGTTTTGCGGCGGCGTGGATCATGTCTTGAGCAAGTGGGGACCACGGTCGTCCTGGGCGGTCCGCGTTGACGCCACGGCGTCACGATGGTCAGCAGCAGTTGCATCGGTTGGCGGCAGCACGGACAGAGCGGCGCGGAGGCCGGCAGCGCCGCCGGGTAAGTTCACGGCGCCCAGGTCGACCGGCCGACTTAAATGCAGTTGCGCGCAAACGCCCAATAGCCTTGGCGGCGGGATGGCGAAGAAGCCGTAGTAACGCGATGGAGGCGCAGTCCGCTGGGCAGGACATCACCGAAGGTAACGGGTCTGGCTTTCGGCGCCGAGGATTCCGTCGTCTCCAGCCGATTGCCCGCATCACGGTTCTTCCAACGGAAGGTGACGGTTTGCTCGGTGACGCTGACGATCCGCGCATCACTGATGGCGGTCCGAGCCACATGAAAGCGCCCAGATATTTGAGGGCGGAGAGCGCCGTTGCCGGCGGCTGAATATGCACGCCCAATCCTTGCCCCAGACTTGCGGATCCACCTGCCAGCCGTGCGTGTCGAAGAGGCTCGCGCAAGTGTTGACGAAAGGCGCTCTGCAAGAGTGGCAGATGGATCAGGAAGTCGTGTTGTTTCACGCGAACCAAACGGCCCGCGCATCAGGCCCGGCCCCGGGAACCAGACGTGGGTGCGGATGAAGACCCAGCTGTTGGTTCCAGGTGTGCAGCACGGCGGTGAAGCCGCTGACCGTGGCGCGCAGGCCCTTGGCCGTGGCCAACTTTTCCGACAGCGCGTTGGCCACCGCGGTGAAGAACAGGTCGTAGGCTTCTTTGGCAAAGGGCCCAAAGAAACACGAGCGCAGCTGTGCCGGCAGCGTGAAGGTGACCAGGAAATACGGAGCCTCGACGAGCTTGGCCAGCTCGCGCCGCACCCAGCGTTGAGTGGCGGCACGGCCGCATTGCGGGCAGGCCTTGTGATTGCAGGAATGCCAGGCGAAGCGGAACTTTTCGCAAGGCTTGCAACCAAAGGCCCGCCCGCCCAACGCCGGAGTGCGGCAATGGGAGATGGCCCAAAGGGCGCGACGCTGTTCGGCTGAGAGGCGCGGAGAAGTCCGCAAAAACTCCGGCACGAACTGACGTAACGCCCCCATGACGGTGGGAGGAACCGCCACGAGCGTCCTGTTTAGCGGGGCAAGTCGCGGCAGAGATCTTCCATCAGGCGCAGCGCATCGCGAATGGTCTGATGCGTGACGTGCAGGTAGACCATGGTCGAGGTGATCTGTTTATGACCGAGCAGCTTTTGGATCGTATGCAGATGCGCGCCGGCTTCCAGGAGATGGGTGGCGTAGGAATGGCGAAGCGAATGGGGTGTGGCTGCAGGAATGTTCAGCGCTTTGCGGGCGACGACGATCAGGCGCCGGAGCGAGTTATGGGGCATGGGCGCCGTCGCCTGGTGCATGCGTCGAGCCAGGGCCTCGGGCGTGTTCTCACCGCGACCTGCATTGGGAAAGAGCAGGAGCGGATGCCGGTGAAACTTCCAGTATCGTTGCAGTTCGCGCCACAGGCAGGTCGGCAACGGCACCACGCGATCCTGCTGGCCCTTGCCGCCACGGACGAACAGTTTGTTCTCCGCCCCTTTGATGTCGTGGATGGTCAGCCCCAGGCATTCGCTCAGGCGCAGGCCGCACACGTAAATAAGTTTGATCGGAGTGCGATAGCGGCGCAGGCGAATGCTCTCGAGCAGTTCGCACACCTGCGCCCGCGTCAGGGTTGAGTCCTTGGGGTCAGATCTTACAATTTGACAATTTTCCAATGAAGGGCTGATCAACGAGAGCTCAACAGGGCAGGCCATGGTGCGGAAAATTCACGAATTGTTTAATTGTGAGATCTGACTCCTGGCTCGGCTGCGAATGTGATCTGGCTTTACGACGAAGGGGCGATGATTATTTCGCGGTGAAGCCCAACCATTCGCTCGACCGAATGACGAGGAGCGCGGTGACGCAATGGCTTCACCTTGTCTACCCGGGGCGCGCTTCTCGTCATGGAACAACGTGTCGTTGGCCAAAAGATGAAAATCCGACATCTCGTAGCATCCACGGACCTGCAGGCGTTCAGGGATATTCGCGTTGAATCGACGCGGGACGCTCCAGAGTCTTTCCGGTCGACGGAGGAAGAAATGCGAGCGAAGCCGATCGAAAACTTCCGTAGTCAGCTGACCCCTTGTGCGGGCGGACCGGTCTTCATCGGGGCCTTCGAAGGAGACGTGCTTGTTGGAGTCGCGGGATTGTTCTTCGAGGAAAGCTCGAAGCTGTCGCACAAGGCCACCGTCGGCGCCGTTTTCGTGACTCCACGCTACCGACGGAAGGGAATCGGACGAGGACTTGTCGCTGAATTGATCAGGATAGCGAGAGAAGACAAAAAGTTGAAACAATTGAACCTGGCAGTGAGTACGACGAACCACAGCGCGGTAAAGCTTTACAAAGAGCTGGGATTCTCCGTTTTTGGGACGGAGCCCAATGCTGCGTTCGTCAACGGAAAGGGATACGACGAGCATCACATGCAATGTGTCCTTTGATCAAAACAGATATGACAAAACATTACGCCTTTACCTTACTTGCCACCTTGTTCTTTACTCAGGCTGCAATTGCCCAATCCACGGACTTCCTTACCGACGCACGCGATGGGCAAACGTATAAAACGATCAGCTTTAAGGACGCGTTGACTGGCACCACAGTTACTTGGATGGCCCAGAACCTGAACTACAAGGTGCCGGGGAGCCACGCTTATGACGACAAAGAGAGCAATCGAAAAGAGCTTGGCTTGCTCTACACTTGGGACGCCGCGAAGCAGGCCTGCCCCAAGGGTTGGCATTTAGCCACGGATAGCGAATGGTCTATGCTGGTGACTCAATTCGGTGGAACTGAGAAAGCCGGCGAAGCCCTGAAAAGCGTCAGTGGCTGGACTGAAGATGGCAACGGTAATAACAGCAGCGGGTTTAACGCGCTTCCGGGGGGAATTCGCAGAAATAACGCTTATGAGATCCTGGGTGTTATGGGTTTCTGGTGGACATCCAGCCCCGCGGGGGTGGAGGGCAAAGCCTGGGGATGGAACTTCAGTTATGGTGGCCCCGGGAAAAAACCACTTAAAACAAAGGCTTTCCGTTTCGATGGTCCTGTTTCTCACGCAAAATCTGTTCGTTGTGTCCGGGATTGACCAGGGTGTCCGCGGGCCAGATTTAGATCCGACTCACCGCAAACGAGGAACTTGATGCAATCAGATTACGTCGTCGTGCGGAGAGTCATCGCGTTTGGGCCGAATTCGCCCTTTAACGCGTATCACTACAGGCTATTTCATGGTCGAACCGTGGCGGAAGGGCAGCCCTAGCCGATTCGCACAGCACGAGCCTCCAGTTCCGGATAAAGCAAGCCCCCCGAATGCTTCGGCCATTGGCAAATTGCACGGTGGGAGCCGAAGAGCGAAACGGCACGACTGCAGGAGGTGGACGCGCCGCAGGGGGCCGCGAGCGTGTGATGGCGGCGGGCGTTGCCCTGAGCGTGTTCATTCTGTCCTGGATGCTCTTTTCCTGGCCTTCGAATCAGGAGATCGAGCTCTCGTTCGTGAGATTCAACCACCACAACAACGAACTCCACGCATGGTGCTGGTTCACGAATGGCGCCCGGCCATCCGTATGGTCGATTCAATCCGTGAGCCACAAGATCGACGGAGAATGGATGGATGACGGCCAGGCCAACGTCACCATCCACGAGAAGCTGCCGGATTGGGAGAAGTGGCCGGCGGTAGACGCCGCGCATCAAGTTTATCTGCTCAGCTTCAAAGTCCGCGAGGCGAAGCTGCCGCTGCGCGTGATCCTGCTGGTTCAGGAGAGATCATCGGGGTTGACTGGACTGAAGGAAACACTGCAGCAGTGGGACAACGATTACTGGCATCGCAAGTCCTATGTCGTGGCCGGGGGGCGCAGGTATTATGTGACCAACGAGTTCTCAGTTCACCCGTGATGAACGCAGAATCAGAAAGCCCCTCTCGCGTGAGATCATGAGGCCCGTCAGGCCAATAGGTCACCTCTGAACGGCGGGTCGTCAGGCGCGGCGTGCGAAGCATTGCGTTCGCCTGATTATTCGTTTTCCCCGCCGGCTTCCCGGTAATTTTCTTTTGATTTACCGCGGAGAACGCGGAGAGATTTTCCTGGAATGATTCGAAGGCCGTTCCGCGATGCTGGGATTTCGCGCGCAGGCTTAAGCGGTTTGGTCCGGCTTGGCGGCTTCGAGGCGGACGATGATGCTCTTGCCAGCGGTCAGCCACATGTCGACATCGCCCTCGTGGGTTTCCGGGATGTCGGTGGGGACGCCACCGCCCTTGGAACTGCTGCTGGAGCCCCAGCGCCAGCTGTAGCTGTCGGCGGCGGCCAGCAGGCGGAGATTGATCTGAGTTTCCGGAGGGACGGTGAGCACGAGCTCGCCGTCGGGTTTCTGGGTGGCCATGTCAGGATGCAGCGGAGGGTTTGAGTGATTTTCTCGAAAGATAAGCGGCGGCGGATTCCGCGGTTGCGGCCGGCAGCTCGAAATCTCCAGGGAATGCGGCGAGAATATTCTGGCCGATCTTTTCGGCCAACGCCTCGGGCGTGGCGGGTTTCAGCGAGGGCGCGCTTCGCGACGGGCGTTTCGCGGCGGAGAATTGTCCCGGCATGAGCGCGTCCCGCTCCCGGTAATCATCGAAACAAGGCTTGCCCGGCTTGCGCGGTTTGTTGGGGGCGTAGCAGCGCGCGTAGATCGATTGAATCTCTTCAAAGACGGGGAGCAGGCGCGTCCAGAATTTCTGGGCTTCAGCGTCGCCGGCTGCCTCCAGCGTCTCGAGGGCGAGCAGGGCGAATTCGGCGAAGAGGAACAATTTGGCGGAGTCAGGCTCTCCGTTCCATTTGGACAGACGGGAGTCGATGCGGGGCGGGGCCTGCTTTGCTGGTTCCAGGCGTTTCCGGCGGAGATTGCCGCTTGCGAACTGGCGGAAGGCCTCGGCCACCGCGTCAAAATCGGCCACATCACCGGTCGCGCCGGAGAAATGCCGGGTGATCATCTCCATCTGCAAGGCCGAGAGCAAGCGAACCTCGGGCACCGACAACGTCTGGTCGACGCCGGCATGTTCCTGTGTGAAGCGGATTCGTTTCAAATCAGCGGCGGAGGGAATGGGGCTGCTGCCGGCGGCGGCGAGCCCTTCGGCGGCGATCTTGGCGGCCACGCGGCCGCGAAGCTGGGTTCTTCGGATCAGGATTCCGGCGGCTTTTTCGACCAGAGCCGATCGCACCGCCTGATCGAAAGGCAGGAGCGGCAGCACTCCGCGGGCGTCCTGCTGGGTCGCGGCTTTCGGGCTGCGCTCGAACAGGTAGGGGTTCGTGGCGGCATCAAACTCCAGAAAGAACCGGGCGGCTTTGTTCTCGAGATCTTTCCCGAGTTGGTCCGCAAAATCCTGATAGGCGAGCCGCGGTGCGTCGAGGTTGCAATGGTCCGTGCAGGGCCATGGCTTGGTGGAGATGAAGGCGCCGGTCAGCGCTGGAGAACTGACCTCGAGCACCAGCTGGAGGGAAGGACGAATGGACGGGCTGACTTCGGGCAGCGAGATGGTGACGACGCGTGGCGCGGGCCGAGCGAAAGCGATCACCTCACCGAGCTGGAGCGAGCGCACGCCGCGGATGAACACCGTCTTGGCCACTCCGGGAAACAACACGGTGATGGATTTCAGCCCCGGCGCCCAATCGCAGAGATCGAGCGTCAGCTTGGTCTGAAACCGATCCAGCTCGGCTCGGCGACAGACGATCCCCTCTCCGATCACTTGCAACGGAAATTCAGTCGACCCGCTGGGCAGAACTTTATCCGCAATCATAGCGCCTCGGAGTATCCCGATCCGCCTTGGCGTCGCCAGCAAAAAGATCTTTGTCGATCGGCTGCCGTGCATCTTGAAGCTGTTGGATCGGAGCGCGGGCCTATGGCCCGCAGCGGGTGGAATCGGCCTTGCGCGCTCGAACCTTCGGGCGTCGTCGCCGGCCCAAGCCGCTGCGGGCTGAAAGCCCGCGGTCCGGCCAAGTACGACCTCTTACCGACAACTTCGAGATGCACGGTGAGACTTGCCGTGCATCTTGAAGTTGTTGGATCGGAGCGCGGGCCTGCGGCCCGCAGCGGGTGGAATCGGCCTTGCGCGATCGAACCTTCGAGCGTCGTCACCAGCCCAAGCCGCTGCGGGCTGAAAGCCCGCGGTCCGGCCAAGTATGAACTCTTACAAAAACTTCAAGATGCACCGATCGGCTGTAATTTCCCGCCCGCGATTGTTCTCCCTTGGTGAAGGCGGCGATGACTCACCGCCCTGGGTTCAACCCATGAAACTTTTAAACATCGAGAACAGGCTGCCATGAAACGTGTCGCCTTAATCTTTCCCGGACAGGGCGCCTACCACGCCGGCGCGCTCCGGCAAATCAGACTGACCCAGCCCGGCGTGCAGCGGGTGCTGGACGCCGTCGAGACCGTCGCACGCCGGCGTTTTCAACGGTCGCTGCTGGACACCATCTGGAACGAGCAAAACCACGCGGCCCGCCTGCTGGAGACCGACCCGGCGATGTTGCAGCTGGCCATCTACGCGTTGTCCGTGGCGGCGTTCGAAATCCTGCAGGCCGAAGGCGTCGAGCACGAAGTTCTGATGGGCCACAGCTTCGGGGAGATCGCCGCGCTGACTTGCGCGGGAGTTTTTACGGTGGAGGCCGGCGCGGAGATCGTGTGTGACCGGGTGGAGGCGCTGGCGGAAGCGGCCCCGCGCGACGGGCGCATGGCTGCCGTTTCAGCCGGCCGGGAGCAGACCGTCGCAACGATCGAACATTACGCGGCCCGGCGCGGAATGATGCCGCCGACAACTCGACTGCAAATCGCCGTGGAGAACAGTGATTTTCAAACCGTCGTCTCGGGTGGATCCGCGGAGATTGAAGGTTTCGTGGCGCACTGCTCCGCCACCGGCATCTCCGCGCGCCGCTTGGATTCGCCGTATGCCTTTCATCATCCCGGGCTGGCGGCGGCGGCGGCAGCGTTTTCCCGACGACTGGGCGCCCGTGCGTGCACGCGACCGAATCGTCCGGTGTATTCCCCGATCGCCCGCCGCTTCTACGATCCTGACGAAGATTTCCGGGCGCAGCTGGCGCAGCATCTGACGGAAACCGTGGACTTTCGGGCCGCCGTCCGGCGTCTCGACGCCATTGGCATCAACGTCTTCATCGAGTGCGGCGCCCTGGACGCCCTTACGAAGAACATCATCCGCGTTCTTGGCCCTGGAAAGAGCCACACCTTTCCCACCCTCGGCCAGCAAGCCGACGATTTGACCCATGTCACCCGAATCATTCATCACCTCAAACCCCTTCCCCGCATGAAAAGAAACAGCGTAAGCCCCATGACCTCCATGACCCGTCCTGACTTTGAAGCCCTTTGGAACGAACGCAGCCCCGTCATCCTGGCCCAGCTCAAGGCTGAGTTTGTGAAACTGCTGAACCCGGAGTGGCTCGACGACTCCCGCGAAACCGAGCCGGTTCTGTCGCCCGCGGTCGGCGCGCGCATTACCACGCTCAACGGCAATGGCAACGGGAACGGCCATGGCAATGGCACCGCCCACGTCGACCCCAATGTCCGCGGGCACGCCAATGGCCACAGCAACGCGAACGGAACCGGAAATGCGAACGGAAATGCGAACGGGAATGGGAGTGCGAACGGGCACGCTCCCAGCCACGGAGACAAGACCGGGGCCGGGACCCACAAGGCGTCCAAGGTTTCCTCCCGGGCCCAGATGTTCGATGAGTTGGTGGCGATCTACGCGGACGCCATGGAATACCCGCGCGAGGTCTTCAAGGACGAAGTCGAGTTGGAAGCCGAGCTCGGGATCGACTCGGTCAAACAATCGGAGATCATCCGTCGCATCAGCACGCAGTATCAGCTCGCGCTGCCGACCAACTTCCGACCGGGCGATTTCAAGACCATGGGGCAGATCGTCGATTTCGTTTTCACGCACCACGGCCAATCGACGGCGACCGCGGCCTGACCCGGCGGCGATGCGTCCGCGGCCGACGACCGGCCCGGACGCAGCCCGAGCCTGGGCGCATTCACTCCCTTTTTAATTTCATTCGAACGGACAACATCATGGTAACTACGGATCTGGCTGGAAAACTGGTTCTCGTCACAGGCGGAGCCAAAAACGTGGGGAAGGCAATCTGCCGACGCTTCGCCGAACGCGGCGCCCACGTCATCGTCAATTTCTTTCACTCGCTCGAAGCCTCGAAGGAGACCGTGCAGGAACTGCGGGCCTTGGGCGGGCAGGCCGATGTGATTCGGGCGTCGGTGGCGCAGAAGAAGCAGGTCGACCGGATGTTCGACGAGATCGCCGAGAAATACGGGCGGCTCGACATCCTGGTGAACAACGCCGCGTCCGGCGCGCTGCTGGGCATCGACGACATTGCCGAGGAGCACATTGATCGGGCGATCGACACCAACCTCAAGGGGGCCTTCTGGTGCGCGCGCCGGGCCGCGACGCTGATGGCCGCCACTGGCGGCGGCGCGATCGTCAACGTGTCGTCGGTTGGCGCCACGCTCGTGCCCGCCAACTACATGGTGGTTGGCACCTCGAAGGCGGCCTTGGAGTCGCTCACTCGTTACCTGGCCGTCGAGTACGCCCCGCGCAACATCCGCGTCAACACCGCCTCGGCCACCTTGATCGACGGGAACGTCGCGGACCTTTTCCCGGACGCGGAGAACACGCGGCGCTCGAGCATCGCGGCCACCCCGTTGAAACGGCTGGCCACGGCCAATGATCTGGCGGACCTCGTCCTGTTTCTCGCCTCGGACGCCGCGCGTTGGATCACGGGTCAGGTGGTCGTAGCCGACGGGGGATTGTCGCTCTGCAGCGAAGGTCTTTCGCCACGGCCCACGTTCGGCGCGAACGCCGAATCCAAACCGGGCACGGTTGAAACGGTGGAAGCAACGCCCGTGACCGATCCCAAGTTGGGCCAGGCCAATGAACCGCTGCAAACCGACGACATCGCGGTCGTGGGCATGGGGCTGGCCCTGCCCGGCGCAAACGATCCGCAAGGATTCTGGCGAACGCTGGTTGAGGGGCCCGAACTGTTTGGCAATGTGCCGCCGGACCGGTGGGATTACCGATCGTTTTACTCACCCGACACCGCGGCCGAAGACAAGAGCTACCAGTCGCGCTCGGTTTTCATCACGGACTTCAAGGCTTTGCCGCGGCTCCAAGCCGAGATCGACGCGGGGCAGGCACCGCGGGAGTTGACCACGCTCTGGCTGCGTCACTCGCTGATGCAAGCGCTCGAAGGCGTGAAGCTGCGCCCGAACGATCGCACGTCGTTTCTCGTGGGCTACACCGCTGACGGCAGCCAACACCTCGAGGAGGCGATGGTATTGGCGGCCACGCGCACGCGCCTGAAAGCGGTCCTCGACAGCGCCGGCGCGAGCGCGGAGGAACGCGACCGATGCGTCGCCCAGATCGATGCGGTCCTGCAGACCCGCTACAGCCGTGGAGCCTCCGGATTGGCGGAGTTTTTCCCGCACCGGGTGGGCCTCGACGCCATGAAGGGCGTTCTCCCCGAAACCGCCGAATACATGATGGTCGACACCGCGTGCTCGTCGTCGCTCTACTCGGTCGACATCGGGATCAAAGGATTGTTGCTGGGCCAGCATGATGTCGTGGCCTGCGGCGGGGCGTTTGCGCTGGCGCCGCGCGGCTCGGTGCTGTTCTCCAAACTGCACGGTTTGTCCAAGAGCGGCGAGGTGCGGCCGTTGGACAAGGCCTGTGACGGCGTGTTGTTCGCCGACGGCGCGGGCGTGGTGATCTTGAAGCGACTGAAGCGCGCGCTGGCCGATGGCGATCGCGTGCTGGCGGTGCTCAAGGCGTTCGGCTCCTCTTCGGACGGCAAGGGCAAGGCCATCTACGCGCCGAACTCCGCCGGGCAAAGCATCGCCATCCGGCGCGCCTACGAAAACTCCGGCGCAGATCAGGCGCAGGTCGATTGGATCGTGGCGCACGCCACGGGAACGCCGGCGGGCGATCTGGCGGAGTTCCAAAGTCTGCGGGAGATGATTGGCCGCGACCGCAAGGTCCAGGTCACGTCCAACAAATCGCTGGTCGGGCACACGGGCTGGGCGGCGGGCGTGGTGTCGCTGATCCAGGTGGTGCTGGCGCTGCAGCATCGTCGCATTCCGGCGCAGCATCGGTTTTCCGAACCGCCGTCGGCGTTCGAACTCGAGTCGAGCCGCCTAACCATTCCCAAGCAACCCGTGGACTGGCCGGCCCGTCCCGGGCAACCCCGCGTGGCGGCGGTGTCAGGATTCGGCTTCGGCGGCACCAACGGACATCTCGTCGTGGCCGAATACCGCCCGGATCTTCCGTCGGCGCCCGCCCAACCCATTCGCGCGGAAGAACCGCTCGTCGTCGTCGGCTGGTCCGCCAAATTCCCCGGGCTCAGTTCCAGCGACGACGTGAAGAACTGGTTGCTGGGCCGGGGTCCAGCGCCCGAGGCAAGCTTCGGCCTCAACTATCCGCTGCCGCCCTTCGATCGCGTGCGCATGCCGCCCGCCGTGCTGCGCGCGCTCGATCGCTGCCAGCTGATGGCCCTCGATGCCTCGCATGACCTGCGACAGACGCTGCTCGAATACTGGAACGCGCACACCGATCGCATCGGCCTGGTCATGGGCCACATGGGCCCCACGCGCAACGCCGCGCTCTACGCGAGCCGCTGTTACCTCGATGACATTGACGCCGCCGTGGCCGGCCAAACCGCCAGCGCCACGTCCGAGAAAACGCAACAGGCCCTGGCGGGTTTGCGGACCCTGACCCGCAGACTCGTGGCCGCGACCACGGAAAACTCCTTCCCGGGCATGATGCCCAACGTCATTCCCGCGCGCGTCGCCAATTACTACGACCTGCATGGGCTCAACATGACGGTGGATGCCGGACATGCCTCGACCCTGGCCGCCTTCGAAGTGGCAGGGCGCCATCTGCGCAGCGGCGAACTTGACCTCGTGATTGTCGGCGGCATCAACGGCAACGTCGCGGAGGAGATCCAGCCTGCGTTCAAACAAGCGCTGGCCGAAGGCGTGGTGTTGTTCGCGGTGATGACCCAGTCGCAAGCGCAGGCCGCCGGGCTGAACGTCCTGGCCCGAATTGAAAACAGCGCCTCCCCTGCGAGCAGCGCGGTCGCTCCCCTCGAGTTACGGGATCGGGATGGTCGTATCGTGACCTATGCCGGCGCGGATGGCGCGCTGGCCACCCTTCACGCCATCGTGCAAGGCACGCGCAACGCCACCATCGCGACGCACAACGCGGAGGATCGCGCGCGCTTCGCGCTCAAGGTGAACGGCGACGCGGCGATCGACATCCCATCGGCGCCCGCCACGGGACCGCGCGCCAACGCTGCCGCCGCGGCGCTGCCCACCCCCGGCCTGGCCCTGCCCGAAAGCATCCGCCGCACGGACATCGCGGCCGATGGCGAACCGCTCGGGGTCCAACGCTATCGCATCGCGCTGGCGCCCACGCCCTGGGAAGCGGGCGCCGCGCCGGTGCCATTCCTCCCGGCGTCGTGCGTCGTGGTGACCGACGTGCCCGAAGCCTTGGCTGCGCTGGGCAAACTGCCGTCGGGCCTGGTCGTGTTGTCCTCCGCGCCGCTGCCGGCCCAGCGGCCGGGCTGGCACCATGTGCCCAGCCCGAAAGAAGGGTGCCTGGACGGCCTCGTGCCCGCGGACTGCGCTCACGTGCGCATCGTCACTTCGCTGCAAGCGCGCGCCCTCGTTCCGGGTCATGCGGCGCCGGCCGCGCCCGGATTGCTCACGCTCCACAGCCTCGCGTTTTTGGCCCTGAAACGATGCTACGATCGCCTGGCGAAGATGACACCGGCACGCGCACACGAAACAGCGCCGCCCACTGAGAATGTTCCACCTCACCCGGTCCCGCCCGATGGGCGAGACCACCCTCTCCCCCGCAAGGCGGCGGAGATGGCCCTCCGGGTGGATGCCGACGGAGACTCCTCCTTCATCGCCCTCCTGCTGGACGGCATGGCCGGCGATGTTCTGCATCCGCACGCGGGCCTGTTCACCGGGTTGATCAAGGCGATGGCCATCGAGCTTCCGGCCCTGCGCTCGCTCGCCGTCGCGACCGATCAGGTGAACCTGAAGGAAGCCATGGCCCGGGCCGAACACGAATCCGCCGCGCGCCATCTCCTGCCGGTGGTGGCGTGGTCGGGGTCGCGTCGCCTAACCACCCGGGTGACGGCGGATCCCGGCGAGCTGCCCGCCAGCGGTGTGGGACGGCTTGGACCTGAGTCGGTGATCGTCGCCTTTGGCGGCGCCCGCGGCATCACGGCGGAGTTGATGAAAGCGATCGCCGGCCACTACCAGCCGACCATCTATTTGATTGGAAGCAGCAACTACGACGGGCATCCGGCCGAGGTGTTCGCGGGCAGCGACGAGGAATTCGCCCGACGCCGGCCCCAATACATCCGTGAGCAGAAGGCCCTGCAGCCGTCCACGCCGCTGCCCGCCATCATCAAGTCGTTTGACCGCCTGGTCGAAGCGCGGGCGGCGCGGCACAACTTCGTGACCATGCAGGCCCTGTGCGGAGCCGATCGGGTGCATTATCTGCGGGCGGACGTGATGAATCCGGCGAGCGTTGAGAGGGCGGTCGAGCACATCCTGACGCAGGAAAGCCGCATTGATCTGGTCATCAACGCCGCCGGGCTGAACCGGTCCGCATCGGTCAAGGTGAAGTCTTTTGAGGACTTCGTCGCGGTGCGGGACATCAAGGTGCGGGGCTACTGGAATCTGCGGGCGGCGTTTGGCGCCCGACAGCCGCGGGCGTGGTGCAACTTCGGATCGTTCATCGGCCTGACGGGCCAGGCCGGGGAAACCGACTACGCCGCGGGCAACGATTTCCTCAACACCCACGCCGCTCATCATCGCGCCGCGCTGGCGCAGGACGAATTCACCATCGGCTGGACCCTGTGGCGATCGGTCGGGCTGGGCGCCAATCCGGTGACGCGGGCATTCCTCGAAAAGAGCGGGCTCTTCACCAGCATGCGGACCGAGGAAGGCATCCATCATTTCCTGCGCGAAATCAACCTGACCGAACGCGCGGCCGCCACCGTTCACCTGGGCGAAGCCGAACGCCGCGCGATCCTCGCGCACTTGCCGACCTTCTTCGACCCGCCAGCGCGCATCGCCGAACCACCGCCATCGCCAACGCCTTCGCGGTCAGCGGTCCCGGCCGCCCCGTTGGCGGCAGGCGCGCCGGCCACGGCGCCCGCGCTCATCCGGGGTGACTTTTACCTCGGACGCGAACGGCAACGCGGGCCCAACCAGGCGACGTTCGAACGCGTGTTTGATCTGAACACCGACGCCTATCTGCAGCACCATGTCGTCAACGGCTTCGCCACCCTGCCCGGCACGTTCGTTCCGGAGCTCGCCGCCAACGCGGCGTTGCAGCTCCAGCCGGGGCTGAAGGTCGTCGGGTTCAGCGACGCGGTGTTCCATCATTTCCTGCGCGTCTACGATGCCCGTCGGCCGAGCACGAAGAAGATTCACGCTGAACGGATCCAGCGCGACGGCGACCTTCAGGTCGTGCAGGTGCGCATCACGGGCGACGTGCACGCTCCGGGCGGCCAATTGCTGGTGCGCGACAAGCTGCATTTCGAGATCAAGGTGCTGCTGGCGCCGGCTTATGCCCCTGCCCCGCTCTGGTCGCCCTGGCCCGAGGAACCGCAGGTCTCGGTGGCGGATCCGTATCACTTCGAATCAGCGCCGGTGCGGCTGACTGAAATGTTCGTCTCAACCACCGACACCCGTTCGACCCCGATGGGCAAGCGAGCCCGCTATCAGCTCAACCTGCCGCCCGACGATCCGGTCTTCTCCCGCTTCGTGGTGCCCACCATCCTGCTTGATGGCCTGGCCCGGGTGGCGGTGCTCAACCACGTCGCCGACGACTACAATCCGTTGGCGGCCCCGGCCACCATCCGGCGCATCGATCTCTACGAAGACGGCAACGACTGCCAGCTGTCACGTCGTCACCATCCGATCGAGCTCTACGCCACGCCGCGGGAGTTCGCCCTGGAAGGCGCCGGGTCGCGCAACCGATTCGTGGCCGTCCGCCCGGACCACCGGATGATCCTGCAGATGAAAGACGTCACCGGCGTGATCATCGGCTACGTCCATCGGCACACGGGAGCGTTCGTGTCGAAGCCGGAAGTGGATGCCATGCTGGCCGGTCTCGCGGCGGAAGGAGTGACCGTATGAAGAAAAACCAACGCATTGCCCCTGGCCCGCGCGGCAGCCTGCTGATGGGCAATCTCGACGAATACAAACGGGATCCGGTCACCATGCTGCTCCGCCTCCAGCAGCAGTATGGCGATATTGCCCGGAACCGGCTGGGGCCCTTCCTCACCCACGCCCTGGCCCATCCCGAGCACGTGCAGTACGTGCTGCAAGACAACCATCGCAATTACGTTCGCGGCCGGTTCTACGACAACTTCAAGCTGTTCTTTGGGAACGGACTGCTGACCACGGACGGGGACTTCTGGCTCCGGCATCGGCGCGCAGTGCAGCCGCAGTTCCATCCGCAGCATGTCGAGTCCCACACGGCGGCGGTCGGCACGGCGGCGATGGCGCTGGTGGAACGTTGGCAGCAGCTTCCGCCCGGCCACCCCCTGGACGTGATCGAGGACATGATGCATCTGAGCCTGCGCATGCTCGGCCTGATGGTGTTCAACACCGACATCTCCCGGCACGCGAAGCAGGTGGGGCCCTCGGTTCGATTCGGCATCGGCGCGATGATGCCGCAGGGCAACCTGAACGACTTCATTCCCCGCTGGATGCCCACGCCGTTCAATCGGCGGGTCGCCCAGGCCCGAAAGAGCATCGACACCATCATCGGCCAGATCATCCAGGATCATCAGGCCGGCCACTGCGCCACGAGCGATGTGATCTCCATGTTGCTGGCGTCGCGCCACCCGGACACCGGCGAGCCGATGACCGACCAGGAGGTTCACGACGAAGTCATGACGATCTTCCTGGCCGGGCACGAGACCACCGGCACGGGCCAGGCCTGGGCCTTGTACGCGCTGGCCCAGCATCCCGTCGTATTCCGAAAATTGCGCGAGGAACTGGACGCGCGCCTCGGGGGCCGCGCGCCGACCCTGGCCGACCTCGAAGCGTTGCCCTACCTCGATCAAGTCGTCCGAGAAGTGCTGCGGGTCTATCCGCCGATCTGGGGCTTCACCCGGGACCTGATCAACGACGACGAGATCGGTGGATACCACATTCCCGCGGGCTCTTCGGTCTTCGTGTCGCCCTATGTGACCCATCGGCATCCGGAGTTCTGGGAGAATCCGGACGCGTTCGATCCGGAGAACTTCGGCGGGCACGCGCCCAGCCGGCACAAGTTCGCCTACTTCCCGTTTGGCGGCGGCATGCGCAAGTGCATCGGGTTCCAGATCGCGCTGTTGCAGATGCGGGTTCTGGTGGCCGCCGTCGTGCAGCACTTCAACCTGAGCCTGCTGCCGGGCCATCCGATGGAACGTGGCGCGCTGATCTCGCTGCGCCCCCTCCAGGGCATCCGGCTCATCATCAAACCGCGTCACGCCGCCGCCACCCGCGTCGCCGCGCCAGCGCCTAACGATCAAAGCCAGGAGCGCCCCCCGGAGCCCGCGCCGGTTCGCCGCTGCCCGTTCCACCGAAGCGCCGCCCCAGCCGCGACGGTGGCCACGAAGTAAGGAACGCTGGCTGTCAGCCGGAGATTGGAATCGGGACACTACCATGCAAGTCAGGGAACAAATCAGACCGCTCGGCGACCGACCGGCATCGTCGCGGACTCCCTCTCCCCTCAATGGGGAGAGGGCCGGGGTGAGGGGTGAAAAGCTTCCGACGCCCACCCTTCCCCACGCCGACTTCCGTCCGACTTGGATCGCGCCCGTCCCCGCCTGGCGTTTCACGTGGTTTCCCGTGGAGATCGAAGCGGTGCCGGCCCAGGCGTCGCCGGACCTGATCGGCCGGCGCGTGGCGGTGATCAACGGACGACCGGAAACCGCCGTGCGCGTGGCGTCCGCCCTCGTTCAGTCCGGAGCCCAAGCCTGCGTCTTCAACCCCGCGGTCGGCGACGACCTCACCGCCGCGGCGGCGGCGCTGGCGCAGCAGGCCGGGCCTTTCGACGGCATCGTTGATCTCGGCTTGGAAGCGGGTTTTGCGCTGGAGCGCGCAAGCGCGTGGGAGGAACCCATGCGCCGGACGGTGGCGATGCTGCAGTCCGGATACGAAACGTGGCGGGCCGAGGAGGACGCCTCGCGTTTATTCTATCTGGCCGTGACCTGGATGGACGGCCGGATGGGCTACGGCGATGGCGCTCCGGACGAACAACCGTTAGGCGGACTGTGGGCGGGACTGGCCAAGACGCTGCCGCAGGAGTTGCCCAACTGCAATGTGCGCGTGCTTGACCTCGCGCCCGACGAAGCCGGGCGGGCGGAACATCGCATCGTGTCTGAACTCTATCGGTGGGGCCTGTTCGAAGTGGGATACCGCCAGGGACGCCGGTATACGCTGCAAGCGCAACGGGCCGGACTGAAGGCGAATGCCTTTCGAAAACTCCGCTGCGACGGCGAGGCGCGACGGCCAGCCTCCTTCCACCGTGGCTGCGACATTCGCGAAGGTCATCCCGAATCACTGAAGGGCCTTGCGCTACCGGCCACGCCCGCCGTGGCCGACTCGGAGCAACTCGGTCCCGGCGATGTCGTTCTCTTTTCGGGCGGCGCGCGCGGGATCGGCCTGCTCTGCGCCCGCGCCCTGGCCGAAGCCTGCGGAGCCACGGTGATCGTCACGGGCCGGGAACAGCCGGCCGACGCCAACGATCCCTGGATGAAACTCGACGACGACGAGTTCAAGACTTACGCCCGGGAGCAACTGCGCCAGGCCACCTCGCAGCGAACGCCGGTGATGATTCGCCGGGAGCTTGCCCGGAAACAACGCTGCCGGGAGCTGCGGACATCGCTGGCCGACCTCGCCGCGCGCGGGCTCGCCGTGCATTACCTGGTTTGCGACGTGACGGATGCGACGGCCGTGCGCCGGCTCTGCGACGAGATCGGCGACACCTTGCGGGTGGTGATTCACAACGCCGGCGTGGACCGGCCAATCCGACTGGCGCAGAAGACCGCCGACCAGTTTCTGGACACTGTCCGCACCAAGGTGCTGGGGTTTGCCCATCTGTGCGCGGCCGTGGCGGGCCGCCCTCGTCTGGTTCAGTTCTGCAATGTTGGTTCGTTGACGGGTCGGTGGGGCGGCATGACGGGCGAAACGGACTACGCTGCGGCGAACGAAGCACTGGCGCGCCTGGGCCAATGGGCGCGGCGGCATGCGCTGGCCTGCACCGTGAAGACCGTCGTCTGGCCGACCTGGGAAAGCGTGGGCATGATCACGAACTTCGCCGTGACGAAGCGCTACGTCACGCCCATGGCGGCCGACGAAGGGATCCGCCATTGGCTGAGGGAGCTGAACGATCGTCAAAGCGGGGAAGTGATGTTCATGGGCGAAGTGGGCCGGGCCCTGACCCCGATTCAGATCAAAGGATTCCGACCGATCGTCGATCTCGCGAACCTCGCCCAGTTGATCACCCTGCACCATCACGCCGGACAGCCCCGTCAGTTCCGTCCGTTCGCACGCCTCAGCACTGACTACACCATTGATCCGGCGCAGGCGCCGTTCGCCCGAGCCTTTCGGCTCGACGGTCATCCGGCCCTGCCGGCGTCGATGTTGCTTGAGCACGCCTGCGCGTTGGGCGCGTGGGTGGGTCCGGAAGATTTCCGCGCGCTTCGCCTGACGGACCTGACGAACGTCCGGATCAACCTCGAGGGGCTGCGGTGGACCGACGATGCAAACTCCGCCTTCCAGATCCACAGCGAGGCCGTGGGACGCTGGCGCGGTGACACCTGGGAGGTGGAGGTTCTGCTCCGGAGGGCTTCGACGCAGGCGGAATTGCTGCGACTCGAGCTGGCTTATCACGAGAGCGTCGGTGATCCCGTCACCCTGCCGGAATCGATCCGAGATCTCTTGCGATCAGGAAAATTGAGTCCAGCCCCGTTCACGGTCGCTCGCCGGACGGCGTGGAATGGACTGATGTTGCCCCTCGCCCACTGGCAGGCACCGATCGTTCCCGCCGGCCAGCCAGCGGAAGAAGGGTTGTTGCTGGGCCAAGTCTCGGCGGCGCACGGCGCCGACTTGTGGGCGCTGCCGTTTCCGCCGGAACTTCGACTGCCCATTCATCACCTCGAAAACATCCTGCGCCAGCTGTGGTCGGCCCAGGCGGGTTCCGCGGAGGCGACCCTCACGCACTGGAGCATCGACCGAATCCGCCTCGGCTCCGTGCAGTCGTCGCGGGCTCATTGGCTCGCGCAACTCGCCGACCGCCAGTTCAGCGTCGCGGATCGCGACGGCAATTTGATCCTCGAAGTGCACGGGGCCCGGCTGGAACCGGCCGGCGACCGCCGCCGTTCCGCCGATCGCGCCCCGATTCCAACCTCCAACCCTTTGAACCACTGCGCACCTGCGCTCACCGAACAATGACCATGGAAAACCATCTGCAAGATCGAACCTCGCGCTACTGCATCATCGGAGCCGGCGCGGCCGGCATCACGGCCGCCAAAAACCTGAAGGAACAGGGCATCGAGTTTGATCTCATCGAACGCGAGGACAACATCGGGGGAACGTGGAACTACGGGCGCCCGTGCAGCGCGATCTACAAATCGGTACACATGATCAGTTCACGGGAGTTTTCCGAATACACGGACTTTCCCATCCCCAAGGATCACCCCACCTACCTGCGCGGCGATCAGGCCCTGGCGTATTTGCGCAGCTATGCGCGGCACTTCGGCATCGACAGCCAGGCGGAGTTCGGCCGGACGATCATGAGCATCGTGCCGGCACCCGGCAGCGGGCATTGGGACGTCACCCTGGATGGGGACGAGCGCCGACGCTACCGCGGCGTGCTGGTTGCGAACGGCCATCTTTGTCGTCCGCAATGGCCGGAATATCCGGGGACCTTCGACGGCGTGCAGCTGCACTCGTCGCAGTACAAAACGCCCGACGTGCTGAAAAACAAGCGCGTGCTCGTGGTGGGCGCGGGCAACTCCGGCTGTGACATCGCCGTGGAAGCCGTGCACCACGCGCGGTCCGTGCTCCACAGCACCCGGCGCGGCTACTTTTACTGGCCGAAGTTTCTCTTTGGCATTCCCGCGGATCGTTGGGCGGAATGGCCGTTGAAACTGCGCATGCCGCTCTGGATGCGACGCTTCTTCGGCGAGCGTTTGCTCCGCCTCACCACGGCGGGACAGCCGGAGGAATACGGCCTGCCCAAGCCCGACCACAAACTGTTCGAATCCCATTTCATCATCAACTCCACCCTGTTCTATCACCTTGGCCACGGCGATCTGACCGCCAAACCCGACGTGCGCGAACTGCGCGGCGATCGCGTGCTCTTCGCTGACGGCTCCGAGGAGGAGGTGGACGTGATTGTCTACGCCACGGGCTTTCAGCTGAGCTTTCCCTTCCTCGACCAGCAGCACCTGCGGTGGAACAAGAGCCAGCCCCGGCTTCGACTCAACATCTTCGACCCGCAGCATCCCAACCTGTTTTTCATCGGCTTGTTTCAAACCTCCACCGGGAACTGGCCGTTGATGGACTACCAGTCGCAGCTGGTCTCCCGCTATCTCCGGGCGCGCCAGGAGCAGCCGGAGAAAGCGGCTCGGCTCGAACGCCGGCTGGCGCAGGACGACCGCCAGCTCAACGGCGGCATCCATTTCATGAACTCGCCACGTCACTCGATCGAGGTGGAACACTTCGCCTACCGACAAAAACTCCAGCGTTTGATCCGCACCCTGCCCCACGCGGAATCGCGCCCATTGCCCCGCGCCATCCCGGCCTCGGCCCACGCGTAATGCCATGAACCGTCCCGATCAACACTCCGACGTTATCGCCGCCCACGACCCCATCGCTCCGTCGTTTCCGCCCATGAAAGTTCACTGTCGAGCGATCTGCACCCCGCGGCAGGACGGCGGGCACGAGGTGGCGTATGAAGTGTTCGATGCGGCGGGTAGTCCGCTCGGACGAATGGCCGGCCTGACCTTGCGCCTGCGGCCGGGGCCCGCCAAGACCGGCGTCATGCCGATGCCCTCGCCCATCTCACCCTCAAGCGTCAGGTCGGATCTCGAAGAGTTGATGCCGGATCTGTTGCACGGGCTGGCGTTTCTCAATCACGACGAGCTGGATCAGCCCGAATCGGTGCTGGAGCTGACTCGAACCGAGATTGACCGGATTGAGGCGAAGGTCGGCAAGCGTAATCTGAAAAGGAACCTCGCCCGGCTGGTGGCAGCGCGGCGCGCGGCCGCCGCCTACGCGCATCGGCAGGGAATTCCTGGTCTGATCGCGAATCACCTGTCGGTGGCGGATCCCGAGAACGGTCAGCCGTCGCTCCGTTTCGAGGACGCCGCTTTGGAGTGTCACTTCTCCGGAGTCACCCTCTCGCTGGCCGGCTGCCAGGAGTATTCGGTCGCGCTGATCGCGCGGGCTCCGATTGGCATCGACTGGCAGGTTGTCGCGGAGCGTCAACCGGACGACTGGCGCGCCCAACTCGGAGCAGCCGGCGAACAGCTGGCCAAGGAGCTGTCCAAACGGACGGGCGAATCGTTCGATTGCTCGGCCACGCGCGTCGCGACCATGTTCGGCGCCGGCCGCAACGGACTTGCACCCCAAGCGTGGGTTCCGTCCTTCGGCGAACGCCTGGGCGAATCCTACTTCTCGCTTCACGCCGCGTCGGAGGGGCAATCGTTCAGCCTGATCTCCGTCACGTTGCAGCCGCACCGGCCGGGGGATCGGACGACGGCTCTCACCATCCTTCATCGAAAACAGCCAATCGCATTCCCATGAAACCAAATTTGACCATGCCGCTCGCACCGGACTTGTCGCAGTACCATCATCATCCCGACTTCAGCGGCACGAATCCGGGCGGGACTGGCGACAGCAGCCACTTTTCCCATTACTTCGCGCTAATGGAGAAGTGTCGAAACGATGCGCTCGAGGAGTTGCTGCCGAACGCGGAGCGATATCTGGGCCAGGGCTTCGGACTGATCACGGAGTATGCCCGGATCGACTTCGCCAACGAGCAGTGCCTGTTCGATCACGTGGTCGTGCGCATGGAATGCCTGGCCCTCAGCCGCACCCGAATGGAACTGGGATTTGAGTTCATCCGGGAAAGCGATGGCACCGTGCTCTGCCGCGGGCGCAACGCGATCGTTTGGGTGAACCCGCAACGACACCCCGCCATCATGCCGGAGGAACTCTATCGCAACGCCGCCCGCCGGGCCGGCTTGAGCGAAGAGGGGAACGCCGTGGAGACCAAATCCCCGCCGGCGCGGTGGGATGCCGATCAACGCAGGCCAGCGTGACCAAGAGCATGAGCATGCGCATCAGCTTCGAACACTTCGCCGCCACCGCAGAAGGCGGACAGCCGTCGGTTGATGATGCGGGTGCGCCCAGGCAGTTCGTTACGCCACCATCAAGCCCGCGGCTCATGGATCAGCTGGCTGCGGGTGAGGCCCACGTGTGGCGGGCCCGCGCCGAGGCGTTGCGCGAGCCCTTGGATCCAGAGTGCCTCAGCGCGGAGGAACTGCACCGGGCCAATCGCCTGCGCCTGCCGGGGCAACGCGCCGCCTTTGTCTTCGCCCACAGCCTGCAGCGCCAGGTGCTGTCGCGATACGTCCGCATCGACCCCGGCCAGCTGGTGTTCGGCTTCGAGGGCCACGGCAAGCCGGCGCTTAAGCCCGGCGTGCAGTTCAATCTCACCCACAGCGGCAGCGCAGCGTTGGTGGCCGTGTCATCGCACCGCGCCCTCGGCATTGATCTGGAGGACGGCGAACGCCGGATGGATCTCGAGTCATTGGCTCTCGCCTGCCTGCACGAACCCGATCGTCATCTTTTGGATCAGGTGCCGGAACACCAGCGCCAGGCCTGTCTTCTCCAGTGGTGGACGCGCAAGGAGGCGGTGCTGAAGGGCCAAGGGTGCGGCCTCACCCGCGATCCGCGCGACCTGCCGGTGACCTGGGCGCACGAGCCGTGCCCCGCGTCGGCGGGTTACCTGGAGGATCAAGGCCGCCACTGGAGCATCATCGATCTCCCGCTTGGGCCCCGGTGGCGGGCGACGGTCGCCATCGACGGTCCGGTGCGGAAGCTGCAGGGATATTGCCTCGGATGGTGATGCGACCCCTCCAACCCTAATGCCTTTCGGAAATCCCATGAACATCGCAAACGTCGCAGCTCCAGTGGAAGGATCACGGCCGCCGCGATTCGCACTCACCCCAGCCCTCTCCCCCGGCGCCCCCGGGGAGAGGTGGAACTTCAGCGGCGTCGTTAACATTCGGATGGGCGTCGACACGTCCGAGCCTTGCGGCCACCAGATCGCCCTTGCAACGAAGGTCAACGCGCAGCCAGGTCGAGACGGGCGTCGACAGTTAGGCAGGCCGCGATCGTCCCTCCCTCTCCCCGGGGGAGAGGGTCGGGGTGAGGGCGAATCGCAATCGCTTTTCGCCTTTCGCGGTCGCAGCGGAATTTCCGATAGGCATCAGGACTATCCCCGTTTCGCAACGAGAGTTGCTGGTCAAGGACTCCAACCGCAACGAACTCGAAACCAACCATGAACTTCGTCGCCTTGCGCATGCTGACCGGAGATCGGGCCAAATATCTTGGCCTCATCTTCGCCCTCGCCTTCAGCACGTTCCTGCTCGAGAACCAGACCAGCATCTTCGCCGGCATCATGCGGCGGACTGGGAGCCAGATCCTCGACGTGACCGATGCCGAGGTCTGGGTGATGGACCCAGCCACGCAATACTTCGAGGAAACGAAGGCGCTGAAGGATACCGACCTGCACCGGATTCGCGGCGTTGAAGGCCTGGAATACGCTGTTCGCCTGTTCAAAGGGCAGCCGATTGCGCGCACGGCCCGGGGAAACTTCTCCGCCGCCATCGTGCTGGGGCTCGACGACGTCACCCTGGTGGGTGCGCCGCCCCGGATGGTGCTGGGCTCCGTGGAACGGTTGCGCGAGCCAAACTCGGTCATCCTGGATCGCGCGGGCTTTCATCTACTCTTCCCGGGCGAAGCGCCCGATCTGGGCCGCACGCTCGAGATGAACGATCATCTGGTCAGGATCGTGGGCATCTCCGAGGCCGGCGCGCCCTTTGCCAGTTTTCCCGTCGTGCACGCGCGTTATTCCGAGGCGGTCAACTTTGTCGGGCCGGAACGCAGCCAGATGTCCTTCGTCCTCGCGCGTCCGCAGGGAATCTCGCCCGAGGAACTCACCCGGCGCATTGCGGACGCGACGGGATTGAAGGCGCGCACCACCGACGAGTTCCGCTGGGACTGCATCCGCTATTACCTGAAGAACACGGGCATTCCGGTCAACTTCAGCATCACGATCGCGATCGCCCTGATTGTCGGTCTCGTCGTCTCCGGCCAGACCTTCTACCTGTTCACGGTGGAGAACCTGAAACAGTTCGGAGCGTTAAAGGCGATTGGCGTAACCAACCGACGGCTGCTGGGCATGATTCTTCTCCAAGCCATCACGGTGGGCTTCATCGGCTACGCCCTGGGCACCGGCATCGCCGCGGTGTTCTTCGAATATTTCCTAACCAAGATCGCCACCCGTGGATTGATCCTGATGTGGGAAACGGTGGTCGGCGTGGGCGTGCTCATGGCCCTGGTCGTGGTCGCCGCCAGCCTGCTCAGCATCCGCCGCGTGCTTGTCCTCGAACCCGCCGCCGTCTTTCGCGGCTGATCACAATGCCTTCCCGAATCTCAACCCGCGCCCCGAACTTTTCGCCGCAACCGTGGAAGACGAACGCCCGTCGCGATTCGCCCTCACCCCGGCCCTCTCCCCCGGGGAGAGGGAGAAGCGATCGCAGCCTGCTTGCCTTCGCAACGGTTCCTCGACGGTGAAGCACCGCACCTGACCCCATGCACTCCACCCACTCCCAACCCGCGGTCCGCTGCGCCGCTGTGGAAAAGCATTTTGGCGAAGGCGACGCGCGCGTGCGGGTGCTGCGCGGAGTCGACTTCGAGGCGCAGCCCGGAGGCCTGACGTTTCTGGTCGGGCCCAGCGGGTGCGGCAAGACCACCCTCATATCCGTCATCGCCGGCCTGCTCGACGCCTCCGCCGGTCTGGTCGAATTGTTTGGCCGCAACACGGCGGCGCTCCCGGACCGTGAGCGGATTCTCTTTCGTCGCGGCAACCTCGGTTTCGTCTTCCAACAGTACAACCTCCTGCCCGCCTTGACTGCGGCCGAAAACGCCGCCGTCCCCTTGCTCGCCGCGGGTCTCAAACATCGTGCGGCCCTTGATCGAGCCCGCGCCATCCTGGTCAAGCTCGGCCTTGAATCGCGCCTCGACGCCTACCCGAACCGGCTCTCCGGCGGCCAGCAACAACGGGTCGCCCTCGCCCGCGCCCTCGTGCATGAACCCCGGCTCATCGTCTGCGACGAACCCACCGCCGCGCTCGATCACGCCACGGGCGAAGCCGTGATGGAACTGCTCGCCAGCCACGCCGTCCAACCCGAGCGCGCCGTCATCGTCGTCACCCACGACAACCGCGTCTTCCACTTCGCCAACGCCATTGCTCACATGGACGACGGCCTCATCACCAGGACTGAACAACGCCCCTGAGTCCGCCATGAAAAAATCCTTCATTCTTCCCGTCCTCGCCCTGATCGCCCTCGCGGCCTCCGCCGTCTCGCTCGTCCAGAACAATCCTGTCCGGACGACGACGTCTCCGCGCGTTGCTCCGGCCCAGGCCGCCTTCGAGCAATTCGTGGCGGCGGTCGGCGTGGTCGAGGCAAACACCGAAAACATTTCGTTGAGCGCTCCGTTGCCGGGGGTGGTGGAGCGGGTTCATGTCGAGGTCGGGCAGGATGTCCTGGCGGGCACGCCGTTGGTCAAGCTCGACACCCGCGCGTTGGAGGCTGCCCTCGCGGCGCGCCGCAGCGAACGGCTCGCTCAAGCCGCCGCCGTGCAAACCGCCGAAGCACTCGCGCATCGCAGCCGCACGGCCCTGAAGGATGTTCAGCGCCAGCTCAAATTCGCCGAGGCCGTCAGCGATCCGCGCAGCATCAGCGCCGAGGAACTGACCCGGCGCCGCAGCGCGGTGGAGTCCGCCGAAGCCGAGGTGAAAGCGGCCGAAGCCGGCGTTGTCGCCGCGCAGGCGGGCGTCGCCACCGCCGAAGCCGCGATCAAAACCGTCGAAACCGACCTGAAGCGCTGCACCGTCACCGCGCCGGTGGCCGGACGCATTTTGCAGGTTCGTATTCGTCCGGGCGAATACGCCAGCGCCGGCGCGGCGCATCCGTGGATGGTCATGGGCGGGGTGACGCCGCTCCACGTTCGGGTGGATGTCGACGAACACGAGGCGTGGCGGGTCCAGTCCAACGCGGCGGCCATCGCCCACGTCCGGGGCAAAGCCAGCCTGCGATGCACGGCCCGGTTTGTGCGCTTCGAACCGATGGTCGTCCCGAAGCAGTCGCTGACCGGAGGGAGCGCTGAACGCGTGGACACCCGTGTGCTGCAGGTGATTTACCGCATCGACGACTCGAGCCTTCCGCTCTACGTCGGCCAGCAGATGGACGTGTTCATCGATGCCTCGCCACTCAAAACCGCGGCCGTCCGCCCGTGAAAGCACCCGTGAAATTCATTCTTCCGCTCGCCCTGGTCATCGCCGGCTGCAAGGTCGGCCCGTCGCATCGAACGCCGCCTGGCGTTTTGCCAGCCACCTATGCGGCCACCACCCGATCGATGGTCGCGACCAACGATCCGAACGCCCGGCTGCAAGCTTGGTGGGAAGTCTTTGGCGATCGTCAGCTAGCCGGGCTCGTTCAGACGGCCGTTTCCTCCAACCTGGACATTCGCCTGGCGGCGGCGCGCGTGCGCGAAGCCCGCGCCCAACGCGGGGTGACCCGGTCGCGTCTGTTCCCGCAGATTGGTTCCCGGGGCGGCTATCAGCGGGATCGGCTGAGCGAGAACACGCCCGCCGGCCAGCAAGCCGCCGCGGGCGGGCAGAGTCTGGACTACAATCTGTTCGATGCGGCCCTCGACATGAGCTGGGAGATCGACGTGTTTGGCGGCGCGCGCCGCGCCGCCGAAGCCGCCCAGGCGGAGTTGGCCGGCAGCGTGGAAGCCGGCCGCGAAGTCCTGGTCACGGTGCTGGCGGAAGTGGGGCTCAGCTATCTGGAATTGCGGGGCGCCCAGCGGCAGGAGGCGATCGCGCTTGAGCAACTGAAGCTGCACGAGGACACCCTCGCCTTGACCCGGGATCGTTTCCAATCGGGCCTGGCCAGCGAGGCCGATTCCCTCCGGGCCGCCGCGAATGTCGACGACACGCGGGCACAAATTCCGGTGTTTACCGCGGCCCAACAACGCGCCATCCACCGCATCGGCATCCTGCTGGGTCGGCCGCCGCAGGAGTTCGCTTCCGTGCTGCTCGCCCACGTTCCGCTTCCAACGCCTCCGCCGCGCGTGCCGGTTGGGCTGCCGTCAGAATTGTTGCTTCAGCGGCCGGACATCCGCCGGGCGGAACGTCAGGTGGCCGCGGCCACCGCGCGGATCGGAGAAGCGCGAGCGAACCTGTTTCCGAAATTCTATCTGACCGCCGCGGCCGGCGTGCAAAGCGTGGAAGCCGCGGACTTTCTGGATGGCGGAAGCCGCTTTTGGTCCCTGGGCCCCGGGATCCGCTGGCCGATCTTCACCGCGGGAAGAATCCGGCGCGAGATCAAGGCCCGGAACGCGCGGCAAGAACAGGCGTTGTTAGGCTACGAGCAGACGATCTTGAAGGCGCTGGAGGAGGTGGAGAACGCGTTGACTGCCTTCGGCACGGAACAGCAGCGGCACGAAGCGTTGTTGAGTTCGGCCCAGGCCACCCGGCGCGCAGCCGCGCTGGCTCAGGAACGGTATCGCGCCGGGTTGACCGGATTTCTCGAAGTGCTGGACGCCCAGCGCGCCCTGCTGACCGTGGAGGACGCGGCCGCCCAAAGCGAACGTCGCCTGGGCGAAAACCTGATTCGACTTTTCAAGTCGTTCGGCGGCGGCTGGGAGACAGCGGAAGTCGGTCTGGCTCGCTCCGCGTTCTGAGCTTGAACCGCTGATGGACGGATGGACGCGGATGAAGAGATTCCCATGAACCGTGCCATTTTCGATGAGGCAGGTTCAACGTTCGACCGCAAAAAACGCAAAGATGGTGAGTTATATCCGGCGCCGGATTGGGTCGGCTCCAGCGCCAAAGGCGCGCGATCTCTCAGCCCAGCCCAGCGGGCTGGGTTGGCAATCGAGCCGTTCGTCCCGCGGCCTGAAGGGACGCGATTCCGCGACGGTTTGTCGCCGTTCGGCACCGACTCATTCGTGGCAAGAATTACCGCCGCTCCCCGCGTCGGCACCAGATCGAGCATGCTCGACACCACGCATGGGATCGAATCTCCAACCAACCCTTGGTCGCGGCCCTTCAGGCCGCTGGACGCCTGATCCGCTCGTTAACCCAGCCCGTCGGGCTGGGCTGAGAGATCGCGCGCCGTTGGCGCTGGGGCGAATCCGGAGGCACTCCCGCCAGTCGATGGAGTCAACCGCATCACGCGGAGCGAAATCCGGATCCGCGTGAGAATGAAAGCCCGCAGTCCGCCGGTACATGTCCCGTGAACCGGTCTAAAAAGAACGGGTGGCTTCCCATGAACCGCGAATAGGTCGCAGCGACGGACGAACGCGAACCGCCGTCGCGATCCTCCCTCACCCCAACCCTCTCCCCAAGGTCTCCTTGGGGAGAGGGGGAACTTCAGCGACCGCGCGGTGATGGGATCGACCGTCGGCAACGTCGTGGCCTTTCGGGGACCCGATCGACACGCAAGCGGGCGACGCGGAGATTCGGCCACCTGTCAATCGAACTGCCCGGCGCGGACACCCTCTCCGCCGCCCTGCGGGGGAGAGGGCAGGTTCCGAACTCGCCCGGGCGAGATCGGAACCGGGTGAGGTGGAGCAGTCCGCTGGTTCATGGGCCCGTGGACACGAGCTCGAAACTCGCGAAAGCTCGTCATGAACCTTCGTTTCTTGCTTTTGCTCTTGATCGTGCGCTTGCTCCACCCGACGACAGCAAGAGCAAGAGCAAGAGCAAGAGCAAGAGCAAGTGCAAGAGCAAGTGCAAGAGCAAGTGCAAGAGCAAGGGGCGAGGTGAAAGGGTTCACGGACCGTGAGCAGTTCTAAAGGGGCACGGGCCGGCCCAGAAAAATGATTGCGTCCACCGGGCCGTTGCCTAGCGTGTGCGCACGATGACGAAAACGTTCGCCGAGCTCAGGTTTCCGGGCCGCCTGATTGCGGTGGAAGGCCTGGATGGCTCGGGCAAATCGACCCAGATTTACCTGCTGAAACGCTGGATGGAACTCCAGGGGCTGAAGGTTTTTTTCAGCGAATGGAACTCCTCGGATGTGGTCAAGGCGGCCACGAGCAAGGGCAAGAAACGCGAGCTGCTCACGCCGACCACGTTCAGCCTGATTCACGCCACGGACTTTGCTGATCGCTACGAGCGGCAGCTGCTGCCGCTCCTGCGCGCGGGCTACCTCGTGCTTTGCGATCGCTACATCTTCACCGCCTTCGCCCGCGACGTGGTGCGCGGTTGTCAGCCCGAGTGGGTCCGGCGCATCTACAGTTTTGCGGCGCTGCCGGACCTGACCTTCTTTTTCAAGGCCGACCTTGAGGTGTCGCTGCACCGCATTCTCGACGGGCGCCCCCAGCTGAAATACTTCGAGGCGGGCATGGACCTCAACCTGTCCAGCGATCCCTACGAGAGCTTCCGCATTTTTCAGGGGCGCATCCTGGATCAATATCTGGCCATGACGCCTGAATTTGAGTTTGTGACTCTCGACGCCAATCAGCCCATCGAAGCGCAGCAGAACATCGTCCGCGATTTCATCGCCTCGAAGCTCGACCTGTCGCAATTTTCCGCCGGCACCGCGCTCAAGCCGGCCACGAGGTAACCATGGAAAAGAAGCGGATGCCCAAACGCCGGCTCAAACAGATCATCGTCCCGCAACGGACGCCGCGGCGATTCTACGGCCACGGCGTGCCCAACGTGGATCTCGATCGCCTGGCGGGACGCCTCATCGTGGTGGAAGGCGCCGACGGCTCCGGGCGTTCGACCCAGATCGCGCGTTTGGTGACCTGGCTCGAAGGGTCCGGCCACGCGACCACCCAGGTCGGCCTCAAGCGGAGCACGCTCGTCCGCGAGGAGCTCGAGCAGGCGAAGAAAGGCAACATCCTGAGCCGGACCACGCTCAGCCTTTTTTACGCCACCGACTTTGCCGACCAGCTCGAGAACATCATCCTGCCGTCGCTGAAGGCCGGCCACATCGTGCTGGCCGACCGCTACATCTACACCTTGATGGCCCGTGATCTCGTGCGCGGCACGGACATGGAATGGCTGAAGAACCTCTACAGCGTCGCGCTTGTTCCGGACGCCGTCTTCTATCTGAAGCTCTCGGCGGAAACGCTGGTGCAACGAAACTTCGCGAAGGACTTTGCCCTGGACTACTGGGAGAGCGGCATGGATCTCGGGCTTTCGCGCGACATGTTCGACAGCTTCATGCGGTATCAGGCCAAGATGGCCCGCCAGTTCGAACGTCTGCAAAAGATCTACGGGTTCCACGTGGTCAACGGGGATCGATCCCCCGAGGAGATCAATGAGGAACTCCAGCGACGGATTGAAACCGTGATGATCAAACGCTGATTCGCATCATGGCAACCGGCAAAACCACGTTTCTGGTCGGTGTAGACCTGGGCGGCACCAAGATCCTGACCGGAGTTTTCACGCCCGGCCTCGAGTGCATCGGGCAGATGAAGATCAGCACCAAGCCCGAGCGCGGCCCGGAACGGGTCATCGAACGGATCTCCCGCGCCATCCGCGAGGCGGTGGACGAATGCGATCTCACGCTCGACCGGATCCGGGGCGTTGGCATTGGCGCTCCCGGCGCGGTCAACACGAAGGACGGCACCGTCCTGTTCGCCCCCAATCTGGACTGGAAGAACGTCGCGCTCCGCAAAATGCTCGAAAAGGATCTGGGCATCCCGGTCTTCATCGAGAACGATTGCAAGCTGAATGCCCTCGGCGTCTACCAGGCGGAACTGGACGGCAAACCCCGCTCGATGATCGGCGTTTTCCTCGGGACCGGCATCGGCGCGGGCATTTTCATCGAGGGCCGCCCTTACCTCGGCTTCAACGGCACCGCCGGCGAGATTGGCCACATGGTGATCGACATCAACGGCCCGCTTTGCGGCTGCGGCAACCACGGCTGCTTCGAGGCCCTGGCCAGCCGTCGCGCCATTTTTCGCAACATCCAAACGGCGGTGAAAAAGGGTCAGGCCACGGTCCTGACCGAAATGCTCGGCCCGGATCTGGCCGACCTGCGCAGCGGCGATCTGCGCAAGGCCATTCGCCGCGGGGATCGGTTCGTGGAAAGAATCATCGAACAGGCCGCACAATACACCGGCATCGCCGTCGGCAACCTGATCAATCTGTTCAACCCGGAGGTCATCGTTTTGGGCGGCGGCATCATCGAACAGCTGGAACACGAAATGATGTCCACCATCGAACAGGTCGCCCGCAAGCAAGCCCTCGCCGGCACGGACAAGGGAATTCAAATCATCGCGTCGCGCCTCGGCGACAACGCCGGGATCACAGGCGGCGCCGTCCTCGTCCTTCGTTCCCTGAAGTAGCGCCCAATCCCGTGATGAACTTGCGCCGCCGAGCCGTCATCGACATCGGCACCAACTCGATCAAGCTGCTGGTCGGGGAAGTCGCCGATGGCGTGGTCACACCCATTGAGGAACGCAGCGAACAAACCCGGCTTGGGGCCGGCCTTTACGAGAGTCACCAGCTCCAGCCGATCCCGATCGCCCGCACCGCGACCGCGGTGGCCAAGTTCGCCGCCATGGCCCGCGATCTGGAAGCCGCCTCCGTCCGCGTCATCGCCACCAGCGCCACCCGCGACGCGCGCAATGCCGACGAGTTGCTCGGCGCCATCCGCCGCGCCTCCGGCCTGCGGGTCGACATCATCTCCGGCGAGCAGGAGGCGGAGTGGGTCTTTGAGGGGGTCACCACCGACCCGCGCCTGCACGGACGTCCGCTGCTCATCCTCGACGTGGGCGGCGGCAGCACCGAATTCATCCTCGGCGATCATGACCAGCTCTCCTACCGCGAAAGCTTCGCCATCGGCAGCGTCCGCCTGCTGGAACAGCTGCGCCCGCACGACCCGCCGTCGGTGGACGATCTGGCGGCCACGCGGGACTGGCTCGGCAAATTTTTCCAATCGCAGATCGGGCCCAAGCTGGCCCGGCAGGTGGCGGCTGCGGGTCCGCTCACCCTGGTGGGAACCGGCGGCACCACCACCATTCTCGCCCGGATGAAGCTCCAGACGGACAAGTTTGAGCGGGACATCCTCGAAGGCACCGTGCTCTCGCGCGATGCCATCCTGGATTTTATGTTCAAGCTCTGGAGCGTTTCGCTCGTGGACCGCCGGAAAATCCCTGGCCTCCCAGGCAATCGCGCCGATGTCATTCTCATGGGCGTCGCCATCTACGAGACGGTCATGCACAACTTCAATTTCCAGGAGCTGCACGTCAGCACGCGCGGCCTGCGGCACGGCGCGCTCCTGCACGAAGACCCGGCATGAACCGCCCGGCTGCCCTCGACGAAGTCCTCGCGCTCATGCAGGCGCGTGAAAAAGAACAAGACCACGTCCGGCACGTCGCCCGGCTCGCCGTTCATCTCTTCGACGAGCTTGAGGATCTCCATGGCCTCGGCGACGACGACCGGTTCCTGCTCGAGTCGGCCGGGCTGCTCCACGACATCGGCTGGAGCGTCGCCCCTGACGGCCGCGGACATCATCGCGAATCCGCCCGCCTCATTCGTGAGCACGCGTGGCAGCACTTCCGGCCCGCCACCGTGAACGTCCTCGCCCAGATCGCCCGGTACCATCGCAAGAGCCTGCCGGATCTTGAGCACGAGGATTTCGCCGCGCTCGCCCCGCGCGAACGCGAACGGGTCGAGTTGCTGGCAAGCCTGCTGCGCATTGCCGACGGCCTCGACCGCCGCCACCACCAGACGGTGGAACATGTCAGTGCCGAAATCACCCCCGGCAACGTGATCGTCTACCTCTCCGCCCGCCAGCCGGTGCCCCAGGAACTGACCGCCGCCAAGCGCAAGTCTGATCTGGCATGCGTCGCGTTTCGACGCGAATTCGAGTTCACCGCCGCTTCCCGGAGGCATCCTTGATCGGGAACGCCAGCCAGCCGCCCGAGGATGCCCACGCGGAGATTCTCGCCGTGATGTATCGCCGGGAAAACCGGCCCGGGCACGTCTGTCACGTCAGCCACCTCGCCCTGCAACTCTTCGATCAGCTGGAGTCCCTGCACCAGCTGGCCGCGCGCGAGCGTCTCATTCTCGAAGCCGCCGCCCACCTCCACGACATCGGACGCGCCGGGGACATGACGTCCGCCGGGCACCACAAGGAATCCGCCCGCCTGATCCGCGAACATCCCTGGCAACATTTCAAGCCGCCTGAAATCGAGCTGATGGCGCAGGTTGCCCGATACCATCGCAAGGCCCTCCCGGATCTGGCGCACGAAGAATTCCGGCGTCTCTCGGAACCTGACCGTCGAGTGGTGCTAGTCCTCGCCGCCTGCCTGCGCCTCGCCGACTCACTCGATCGCGGGCACGGCCGGGCCGTCACGAACCTGCGCGTGGAGATTCAACCCAACGCGCTGGTGCTCCATCTCGAGGCCTCTCATCCGCTCATCCGGGAGATCCGCGCCGCTTCAAAAAAGTCAGACCTCGCCACCGCCGTTTTTCAACGCGACGTCATCTTCATGCATGGCGAGGAAATCCTCAAACCCACCCCGGCTCCGGACGAATCCGAAGGCTGACTGAACCTCCAGGGAGCCATCCTCACCATGAAACACGCTTCCATCCTCACCGTGATCGCCTTGGCCTGCCTCACCGTTCGCGTCCCCGCCGCGGAGCCCGCCGCGGCGGAAAAGGTTTTGCTCTGGCCGGGCCGGGCGCCGGTGGGTGCGGGCGGGTTTGAAACGACCAACGTCACGATCACTGTGCATCGACCGACAGCCGATCGCGCCACCGGCACGGCGCTCGTGATCTGTCCAGGCGGCGGTTACGGCGGGCTCGTGACCGGCGCGGAAGGTCACGGCATTGCCGCCTGGCTGAACACCCACGGCATTGCCGGCGTGGTCCTGGAATATCGACTCCCCCGCGGGCGCGCGTTTGTTCCATTGCTGGATGCGCAGCGGGCCATTCGCACCGTGCGTCTCAACGCCCAGGCCTGGGGCATCAAACCCGACCGAATCGGCATCATCGGATTCTCGGCCGGCGGTCATCTGGCCGCCACCGCAGCCACCCACTTTGATCCGGGCGATCCCATGGCGACCGAACCGGTGGAACGACTCAGCTGCCGGCCCGACTTCGCCGTGCTGGTTTATCCGGTCGTGACGATGGCTGGAGATCGGGCCCACGGCGGATCGCGGGACAATCTGCTCGGTCGCGGCGCATCGGAAGAGAAACGGATCTTGTTTTCCAACGAACGACAGGTCAGCGACCAAACGCCGCCCATGTTTCTGGCGCATGCCCTCGACGACTCGGTGGTGCATCCGGACAACAGCCGGCTGCTCTACGAGGCGCTCAAGGCGCACCGGATCGCGGCGGAGTATTTGGAACTGCCCAGCGGCAACCACGGATTAAACGGCTACAAAGGGCCGATGTGGGATGCCTGGCAGACCAAATCGCTGGCGTGGCTGACCGCGCAAAAACTGCTCGCGCGTTAGTTAGCGTGGTCAGGCCTCTGCGCAAAGTCATCCCAGCGGCGCAAACCCTTCGGGTCAGGTCCCGCAAAACGTCCGGCACGCCGGCGTTCCCGGCGGGGGCGGTTGGAGCAGGCTGCCGGCTGGATCGGCGGCGTCGTAGGGTCTGGCCAACGCCGTCAATAGACGTTCGAACAGGGAGAGATCATCCTGTGCGGTGACCGCGTTCAGCGCAGCTTCCACGGCGTGGTTGCGGGGGATCACCGCCGGATTGTGAGCCTGCATGCGCTTGATGACTTCCGCGCTGGACTGAGGCTGGCGGGCAAGGCGTTCGATCCACCGCTGATGCCAGAGCGAAAAGGCTGCGTCCGCGGGCACGGCGGAATCAGGAGCTGAAAGCGAAGGCAAGTTACGGAAGGTCTGCGTGTAATCGGCGGCGGACTGGTGCATCCATTGGAGCAGATCCTGCGCGAGCGCGCCGTCGGCGGCTTCCTCGGTGAACAAGCCCAGCTTGCCTCTCAGGGCGTTGAGCCAATGCCGTTGAAAACGGTCGGAGAACGACTCGAGCGCCGCCTGCGCCTGCGCGAGCGCGGCGTCGGGATTGGGATCGAGGATGGGCAGAAGCGCCTCGGCGAAACGAGCGAGGTTCCAGCCGGCGATCCCGGGCTGTTGTCCGAAGGCATATCGGCCGTGATGATCGATCGAGCTGAAGACCGCCTCGGGGTCGTAGACATCGATGAAAGCGCAGGGACCGTAGTCGATCGTTTCACCCGACAGCGCCATGTTGTCGGTGTTCATGACGCCATGCACAAAGCCGACGCGCATCCACTGGGCCATGAGCGAAGCCTGACGTTCGATCACCTCCTCGAGCAGTCCGAGCGAGGGCGCCGGCGCATCCAGCCGCTGCGGAAAATGCCGGCGCAGCGTGTAGTCGGCCAGGGCACGCAAGGCGTCGTTCTCCCCCAGGGCGGCAAAATACTCGAAGGTGCCCACCCGAATGTGGCTGGCGGCGACGCGGGTGAGCACGGCCCCGGGCAGGGCTTGCTCGCGGAAAACCGGTTCACCGGTGGCGACCACCGCGAGACTGCGCGTGCTGGGGATGCCCAGGGCGTGCATCGCCTCGCTGATGAGGTACTCACGTAACATGGGGCCGATGGCCGCGCGCCCGTCCGCCCGCCGCGAATACGGTGTGGGTCCGGCGCCTTTCAGCTGAACATCGAAGCGTTCGCCCGCGGGAGTTATTTGTTCGCCGAGAAGAATGGCCCGCCCGTCGCCGAGCCGGGTGAGATTCCCGAACTGATGCCCGGCGTAGGCCTGGGCGATGGGCTCGGCGCCCGCCGGAAGCACATTGCCGGCGAACACGGCCGCCGCGTCCGCGCCAACGAAGGCCGCCGGATCGAGCCCGAGCGCCTGGGCCAGCGTCCGGTTGAACACCGCCAGCCGCGGCTGGCGGACGGGCGTGGGTTTCACCCGGGCATAAAAACTGTCCGGCAGCCGGGCGTAAGAGTGGTCGAAGCGCCAACCCGCGTTCGTGTCCGCTGGCCCCGGAGATTGGTTCATGGGCGACAATCGGGTCTGATTGGTCCGAGGCGGCGGACCAATCGAGGTTGAGCTGATGAGTTCATCGCGGGCGAGTATGGCGGCGGAGGCACGCGGAGCCCAACGGAAAGTGGCGAATCCGCCCCCGGGGGGATCACGATATTACTGGTAAAAGTTCACGGCACGGCCGGACCGCGGGCTTCCAAGCCCGCAGCGGCCTGAACCGGCGGCGACGCTCGAAAGTTCGGACGCGCGGGGTCGCATTCCCCCGCTCCGAATCCCGCGATAGTGCGACCCCCGCTCCGATCCAACCACTTTGAGCTGCCCCGGTCCGGATTCGTGCAACTCCAGACTTCTCAGGGCGCGTCGGCCCGATAGGGTTTGGCCATGATCTCCGTCCGCCTCGATTCAGCCCGGTTCGGAAATTTCGCCGGAGCCGGAACGGCAGCCGGATCAGCCTGATCCCATGGACACCACATCGCACGGGGCCGCGGAAAACAATCGGGAGGCACGTCACTTTGCGACCACGCACTGGAGCGTCGTGCTGAAGGCGGGCCGGTCCGAGGCCGCCGCTGCCGCGGCGGCCCTCGACCGGTTGTGCCAGGGGTATTGGTTCCCCGTCTACTACTTCATTCGGCGCAAGGGGCACGATGCGCACGAAGCCCAGGATCTCACCCAGGGCTTCTTCGCCAAGCTGCTCGAAAAAAACTGGCTGGAATCCGCCGACCCCAACCGGGGCCGGTTTCGGACGTTCCTGTTGACGGCGGTCACCCGTTTTCTGGCCAACGAATACGATCGCAGCCGGGCCGGCAAACGCGGCGGAGGCCAGGCCGTCCTGTCGTTTGATGCGGAAGACGCCGAGGGCCGTTACCTGCTGGAGCCAGCCAGCGACCTGACTCCCGAGACGCTCTTCGAACGCCAGTGGGCGCATCAGGTTCTGGAGACGGTTCTGGACAAGCTGCGGGAGGAATTCGACGGTGGCGGACGCGCTGGACGCTTCGACGCGCTGAAAGGCTTTCTGCTCGGAGACCGCGGCCAGGTCTCCTACGCCGAGACCGCCGCCCGCCTGGGCCTGACGGAATCCGCCGTAAAATCCGGCATTCACCGCCTGCGCCAGCGCTACGGCGCGCTCCTGCGCGAGGAGATTGCCCAGACGGTCGAAACCTCAGCGGAAATCGAGACCGAGATCGCGCATCTGCTCAACATCCTCAGCGATGGCTGAAACGAAGCTGCCGCCGGAACGAAACTTTCCGCCGCTGCTGCTTAAGATCTGAGTCAAGAAATTGCGATCATGGCCACCCCGACCTGTGCTCTTTGCGGGCGGATTATAAATCCGAACGCGACAGCGGGGCTTTGCCCGCGCTGTCTGCTCGGCGCGGCCCTTGCGAATGACGACAGCGCCCCCGCCTTGCCCGTGCCTGATCCACCCCCTCACCTGGTGTCGGCGGCATCGCGTCAGTTCGGCGACTACGAATTGTTGGGCGAAGTTGCACGCGGCGGGATGGGCGTGGTTTACCGCGCCCGCCAGGCACGTTTGAACCGCGTGGTGGCAATCAAACTGTTGCTGGGTGGCGAGTGGGCCTCCGCCGAATTTGTCCACCGTTTCTTCGCCGAAGCCGAGGCCGCCGCCCGCCTCGATCATCCGGGCATCGTCCCGATCCACGAAATCGGGGTCCACGAAGGCCAGCACTTCATCGCGATGAAGTTCATTGAAGGCGAAACGCTGGCCGCGCGCCTGGCGCGGCCCGACAGCCGCCCCAGCCCCGCGGACGCCGTCCGCCTCGTGGCCACGCTCGCGCGGACGGTTCACTACGCGCATCAACGCGGCGTTCTCCACCGCGACCTCAAGCCGGGCAACGTCCTGCTCGACCCGCGCGGCGAACCCATCCTCACCGACTTCGGCCTGGCCAAATTGCTCGAGCAAGACACCAAGCTGACCCGAACTCACGCCGTTCTCGGCACGCCCGCCTACATTGCCCCTGAACTGGCTTCCGGCCGCTCCAGCGACTCGACGACCTCCGCGGATGTTTACGGCCTGGGCACCATTCTCTACGAACTGCTCGCCGGCGAGCCACCGTTCTCCGGCGGCACCGCCATGGAAATCCTCCGACGCGTGCTCGAGTGCGAACCAACCGCTCCCAGCCGCAGCGCGCTGCGGTCGAAGGACACCCCGCCCTCCCGGCGTCGCGCCCCCACCGCTTCAACGCCGCCGGAACTTCCCTCCGTCGATCGGGATCTCGACATCATCTGCCTCAAGTGCCTCGAGAAGGATCCGGCGCGTCGCTACGGCTCCGCCGAGGCCCTCGCCGACGACCTGGAACGATGGCTGCGCGGCGAGCCCATTCTCGCCCGGCCCATCCGCCCCAGCGAGCGTCTCCAAAAATGGATCCGCCGAAATCCAACCATCACGCTCCTCACCTCAATCTTGTTCCTCGCCCTGGTCGCGATCTCCGTCATCTCCACGGCCATGAGCGTGCGCATCTCCGGCGCGCGGGAAATCATCGCCCGCCAGGCCGAAGATCGCCGCCAGCAAATCGTTCACCTGAACGTCGCCACCGGCAACCGGCTCGCCGAAGAGGGCGACGGCCTGACCGCGACCTTGTGGTTCGCTGAAGCCGCGCGGTTGGAAGCCCAGGCCGGGCGCAACGATGACATGCACCGGTATCGTCTCGCCGCCGCCTGGCGCCACAGCCCCGCGCTCGAACATGCCTGGTTCCAGACGGGCGCCATCACCTCCGTGCGGTTCAGCGCGGACGGCACCCGCCTGCTCACCGCGAGCCGGGACGGAACCGCCCGCCTCCGGTGGGTTGCGAATGGCGAGGACGTCGCCCCGCCGCTCCTGCACCCGGCCGCCGTGGAAGCCGCGGAGTTCGCCCCGGACGGCAAACACGTGGCGACGCTCTGCGCCGATCATCAGGCCCGCCTCTGGAACGCCTCCACCGGCGCGGCCACGGGTGTTCCGATGCGCGTGGATCGAGGTGAGCGCAACCTGGCCTTCAGTCCCGACGGACGCCGGATCGCCGCGCCGGTCAAGGGCGGCGCCATTGTCTTTGACGCCGCCACGGGCGAGCCCGTCAGCCCACTCCTCCCGCATCGCGGCCATGTCAACTTCGTGTGCTTCAGCCCTGACGGACGGCATGTCGCCACCGTCGGCGAGGATCAACAGACGCAGGTGTGGCTGGCCGACACCGGCGAACTGGCGTTCCCCGCGATCCGGCACCACGGCGCGCTGCGCCGGGCCGCCTTCAGTCCGGACGGAGCCTGGCTTGTCTGCGCCGACGATCGTCTCGCCGTGCAACTCTTCGAAGTCAGCACCGGCCGGCCCCTCTCACCGGTGCTGCAACAGCAAGGCATGGCCCTGGACTTCAGTTTTACCACCGACGCCACTCAACTCCTGATCGCGGGCGAAGACAACGTGGCCCGGCTCTGGGATCCGCAACGCCACGAGACGAAGCTGACCCTTCGGCATCGGGGCGCGGTCCTGCAGGCGTCCTTCGATCCAGCCGAAGATCGCATCCTCACCGCCAGCCGCGACGGAACGGCCCGTCTCTGGTCCGCGACGAACGGCGCGCCGCTCTTTGCGCCCCTGCGCGAAGCCGGCGGACTCAACGCGGCAGCCTTCAGTCCCGACGGCACCCGGGTCGCCACGGCCGGCCGCAACGGCATCACGCGCTTGTGGCGTCTGCCGGAAACCGATGGGGCCCTGTTTACGCTGCGCCACGCCGGCCCCATGACCCGCTCCGCCTTCAGTCCCGACGGCCGCCGCCTCCTCACCACCGCCATGGACAGCGTGGGACAACTCTGGGACCTAACCACTGGCGAACCCGCCTCGTCTCCCCTGCCCCACTCCGCCGGCGCGACCTACGGCGCGTTTCTGGCCGACGGCAAACGATTCATCACCTCGTCTGGCGAGGGCATCCTGCACACTTGGGACACCGCGGACGCGCGCGAGCTTTTTGCACTCCGACACACCAACCGTTTTTACACCGTCGGCCAAAGCCGGGACGGCTCGCGACTGCTCACCCTGACCGTCGACACCGCCGTCCACATCTGGGCCGCCTCCAACGGCGCGCCGGTGTTTTCCACGCCTCCAGGTACCGCGGCCACCGGTTGGGCGGAACTCAATGCCGATGGAACGCGCCTCCTCGCCTGCCGTCGCGACGGCGCCTGGGTCCTCTGGGATGTCGCCTCCGGTCAACCCGCGTGCGCTCCCCTCGCCCCCGGCCTCGGCGGCATGGCCCGCCTCTCGCCCGACGGCCGCCGGCTCGCCGTGGCCACCGCCGGTCCAAAGCCGTTCACCCGGGTCTGGGAGTTTGCCTCGACCAACTGGGTCACTCCTCGCCTCGAGCAGGAGAACGGCATCCACTTCGTCAACTGGAGCCCAGACGGCCAGATCCTGGCCACAGCGGCTGCGGACAATGCGGTCCGGCTCTGGAGCGTCGCCAACCATCGTGAAATCGCCCCACCGCTCCGCCACGACGGGTTCATCTACGACGTCGCCTTCAGTCCCGACAGCCGGCGCGTTCTGTCGGCGGCCGGCGACTTCACGGCGCGGGTCTGGGACGCGGCCACCGGCGAACCCATCACTCCCCCCCTGCGACACGGCGCCTGGGTGATACAAGCGACGTTCAGTCCTGACGGCCAACGCATCGCCACTTCTTCCAGCGACGGACGCGCGCGCGTTTGGGACGTCTCCATGGCCACCGAGCCGATCCATGTTCTGGTGGCCCGGGCCCGCCTGCTGGCCAGCCACGAACTCGACGGCGTGGCCGCATTGCGACCGATCAGCGCGGGCGCGGTCAGCAATGCCTGGCGCACCACACGAAGCGCGCCGCAGCCTTGATCCATGAACACGACCGGCCGAACCCGCCGAACCGAAAGAGCGAGCGCCCGGCCTTCAGTCGAGTTTGGCCCGGTTGAGAATCTTCGACCATTGGTCCGGAACCGGTCGGCCTGCAGCGGCCTCCAATCCTCCGCGTTCTCCGCGGCCTCCGCGGTCAAAGACAGAAGCCAGCGCCGATCCACGCGCCCGCCTGTTTTTTAGAAAAGAAGGCAGGTTGACATTGTCGTCTGCTGCCGGAATCTAATCGGGAACGATGCAGCGCAATGGGGGATGATTATGCCCCGAACATGCGATCCAACGAGCCGCACACAGGTTTGACCCGAAAAGGAAACCGACTCCATGCGCCAACAACAGCTCCTCACTGCCGTCGTCCTGGTTGCGCTCACGGCTTGCGCCATGCTGGCGTCAGCGCAACCGTCGGCCTTGCTGATTCATCCCACCACGCACCGATGGAGCGTGTGGACGAACGGCATTGACCCTGGCTATCCCCATTGGTTTCAGAAATCCTTCGACGATAGCGCCTGGCCGACCGGATACGGGCTGTTTGGAAACGACTCCAACTATCCGTATCCATTTCAGACCTTGACCCCGCCGCCGCCGGTCGCGAGCCGGTTCTTCGCCCGGACGCACTTCGTCTGGAACGGATCGCCCGCCGGGATCACGCTTGTTGGAACAAACTTCGTCGACGACGGCGCCGTGGTTTATCTGAACGGAGTGGAGATCTACCGATTCAACATGCCCGCGGGTCCGACGACTTTCGAGACGTTGGCTCCATCGGCGACCGTGGAGCCGGGCGTCCTTCCCGTCCGTATCGCCCTCGACGCATTGACGAACGGCCAGGCCAATCCGCTGGTCACCGGCGACAACGTCATTGCGGTCGAGACCGCCAGCAACTCTCCCTTCAGCAGCGACACCGTTTGGGGCATGGCGCTCTACGGTGGCCATGTCGAACCGTGTCCTCCCCCGGTGATCCAACCCGCTGCGCAGAGCGCGGCTGCCTGCCGCAACGTCACGTTCACGGCGGTCGATACCAACTGCCCCGGCACTCGTTTTTTTCAATGGTATCGCAACGTCGGTTCCGGGGATGAAGCGATGCCCGGTCGAACGGGACCGACCTTGACGATCCCTTCGGTCGCAGTTTCCGATGCGGGTTCCTATTTTGTGCGCGTCACCGACTCCTCCGGAAGTTTCGAGAGCGCCCGTTCCACCCTGCGGGTTGCCGCCGACACGGAGGGGCCCAGAATTTTTGTGGCAAGCACTTTCCCTGATTCAGACTTCATCAACATTTATTTCGACGAACCCGTCGACGGCAGCACGGCCTACGACGCGTCGACTTGGTCCATCAGGACGACTGCGGCCGACGTCGTTCCTCCCACGGTGCTCAGCGCCACGGCAGATTTGAGCGATGTCCGGCAGATCCGACTGACGCTGGATTCCGCGCTCCGGCCCGGAGTGTTGTATTCCTACACCACAACTCAACCCGTCGCTGATGCCTGCGCGGGTGCAGTCGCCCCGCCCGGGCTCACCGGCCCCATTCTCCAGGACACGGACCTCCTGCATTGGGCTGACGGTCGCAACTGGCGGTACAACCAATCGGGAGCCGACCAAGGCACGGCCTGGAGGGCGGTCAATTTTGACGACAGCGCATGGGAAAGCGGGCCCCAAGGATTTGGCCGTGAGACGTCACTTTTTCCGGACGCTCCTTTTTCCCTGCAAACCCCGCTTTCGGTCGGCCCCGAACGCGTGACCTATTATTTCCGGACGCGCTTTCGAACTCCGGCCGTCGCCGGGAATCTCCGCTTTTTCGCCGTGGTCGACGATGGCGCGGCCGTTTATGTCAATGGGACCGAGATCGGCCGGATCAACATCCGTGATGACCTCGTCCTCAACTACAATACGTTTGTGGACGCGGTTCCCGAAGGTCAGGGTTATTTGCCCGCGAGCGGCATCGTCATTCCGAGAAACCTTCTCACCGCCGGGGAAAACGTGCTCGCCATTGAAGTCCATCAAGCTTCGCCGACCAGCGCGGACGTGCTCCTCCTGGCTCGAATCGTCGGCGGCTTTGATCCGGTGGACCCTCCTGCAATCGCGGTCCAGCCGACGGGCTTGGTGATCACGGAAGGACGCAACTTCACGCTGAGCGTGGTGGCAACGCCCGCGAGCGCCGCCTACCAGTGGTCAAAGGATGACGCCGATATTCCCGGGGCCACTTCAGCGGCGTATGCGGCGACGGCCGCGCTGAACACCGGCGGCAGCTATCGTGTTCGCATTTCGAATTCAGTGGGATCCGTCACCAGCCTCCCGGCCACGGTCATCGTGCGCGAACGAATTTTAGGCTATGGGGTCAGCTGGAAATATGAGCTGACCAGCCAGGACCCAACTCTGACTGGCGAACCTTGGTTCAGCCCGACCTTCGACGATGCCGCCTGGCCATCGGGGCCTGGTCCGTTAGGCTTTGAAACCAACGCGGCAACGTTGGCCCGGATTCCGCCGCTGGCCACGGTTTTACCGCCGACTCCTGAACCTCGCGTGACGACCTACTTCCGGGCCGCGGTCACGGTTCCCGCCATCGGTGCCGGTGAGAGCCTTTACCTCACTCATCTCGTCGACGATGGCGCGGCCTTCTATTTCGACGGCCGCCTGGCGTTCGTCTACAACCTCGCTGGCGGCGCACCGATTCAGTCGGACGCACTGGCGCCCACCAGCACGCCAGGTGATGGCGATGCCCGCGAAGTCACGGTGCCAATCGTGCTCGCGCCCGGGACGCACACCATGGCCGTTGAAGTCCACCAATCGGCCCCAGCGAGTCTCGATTTCCTCTTCGGCGCGGAAATCAGTCGAGGCCCGGCGCTTCCCGCTCTGCAGGTTGCCCGCGAGTCTCCCCATGGCGTCCGGCTCACCTGGGCGCCCATCGCCGGGGTCCGCTTGTTCGCGGCCCCAACAGCCGACGGACCTTACTGGCCCGTAGCCATCACGGCCCCGGGAGAGTTCGTCGCCACTGGCGTCGAGGGGTTGACCGCACGCTACTTCCGCCTGGGGTACTGAACGCGAGCGGTCATCGCGGCAGGACTGCATCAAGCCCGCGAAGACGAACCCGGGCGGCCATCACCCGTAGGCTTGCACCGGCCCGGAAATTCCCCGTCAATACCGCCCCACATGAAACTGATCCATCGTCTTCTCATCGGCGTCGCCTGGCTCCTCGCGCTCGCCCCCCGCAGCGAGGCGGCCACGGCGCCCGGCGCCGAAATCCGCGTCCTCATCATCGACGGCCAGAACAACCATGACTGGCGCAAGATGACGCCGTGGCACCGGGCACAACTGGAAGCCACCGGCCGGTTCACCGTCGATGTCTCCACCACGCCGGCGAAAGGCGGGGACTGGGGACAGTGGCATCCGGAGTTCGCCAAATACGACGTGCTGCTCAGCAACTACAATGGCCAGGACTGGCCGGCCCCGATCAAAAAGTCGTTCGTTTCATTTGTCGAAAACGGCGGCGGCGTGGTCATCATCCACGCGGCCAACAACGCGTTCCCCGGCTGGAAGGAATACGATCAGATGATCGGGCTGGGCTGGCGCGGGGCTGACTATGGTCGCCGGGTCACGGTCGACGATGACGGCTCAGTGAAGTTCCACGAGCCCAAGGTCGGCCCGGGCGCCGGCCACGGCGCGCAATGGGAATTCACCGTCACCACCCGCGAGGCCAGTCATCCCATCATGAACGGTTTGCCCGCCAGGTGGAAACACGGGCAGGACGAGCTTTATCACGGCCAGCGCGGCCCGGCCCAAAACATGCACATCCTCGCCACTGCGTTTTCGGACAAAGCCAAGGGCGGCACTGGCGATCACGAGCCGATGGTTTGGTGGATCCCGTATGGCCAAGGCAAGGTCGTCACGAGCGTCCTGGGGCATGTTGGTCCAAAGACCGATGCTCTCCGCTGCGCCGGGGCCAATCTTATCACGCTGCGCGCGTGTGAATGGGTCGCCACCGGCAAGGTGGCTCTGCCGGTCCCGGAAAACTTTCCGACGGCGGAGAAAGTGGTAATCCTCGGGCAATAAAAATGTCCGTACCCGAAACCGCACGTAGCGCATCGGAAAACACGATTGAACCGCGCATTCACGCCGATGGACGCAGAGTTCAGACGATCAATCGAGGATTGGGTTCTGCGACAACCTATCGAGAACGCCCTGGACACACACGCTCGACGAAAGCCCCGCCCTAATCCGCTTCCACCTGAGTTTATCTGCGGTTTTCCATTCTTACGCGGGGCTCGGGGCCGCAGCGCCAGACTTGCGCGCGTCCTCCCAGATTGATACTCACGAGGCGATGAAGATATCCAACTGGTTCCCAAGGATCGGGATCGCGCCCAGACTGGCCTGCGTGCTGGCGTTCGGGCTCGAAGCAACCGTTGCTGCCACCCGCACGACGGGATCGCCCACGGACCTCGCCGTGGATGGCGCGGGCTGGTTTGTGGTGCGCGACGCCGCGGACAATGAAATGTTCGCCACCCGCCGCGGGGAGTTCCGGATCGACGTCGACGACTGGCTGGTCACCCTCGATGGCCTGCGGCTCCAGGGATTCACCGATGCGACCTTGACCACGCCTGGCGATCTCCGACTGGATGCGACCGGCGCGCCTCTCGGTGCGGATCCGACGGCAGGCATCAGATCCTTCGCGTTCGACGACGTGGGCAAACTGTGGGTAAGCCTCACTGACGGCACACGGTTCGTGCGTGCGCAGGTGCTGCTCCAGAACTTTCGCGAGCCAGCGAAACTGACTCGGGCCGCCCGCCGGCTTTACGCCGAGTTCGAGATCGCCGGTCCACTGCCTCAGTCTGCCGCGCCCGGAAGTTTGGGCCTCGGCCTGCTTCGCAGCGGCGAACTCGATGCAGACCCCGAACCCGTGCGTCTCCTCGCCTGGCCGGCCGGCAAACAGTCCGGGATCCTCAAGGAAGGCATGCTCACCCACACCGGCCGACCGACCGATGTCGGACTGCTCGGCCCAGGCTTTTTCATCGTGCGCGACCCCGCCACTTCCGAGCGTTTCGCCACCCGGGCTGGCGCCTTCCTGCGGGATCGCGATGGCTGGCTGATCACCTATCAACGGCTCCGCGTGCAGGGATATGCGGACGCCGAGCTGTCGGTGCTCGGCGACGTCCGGATCGACGGCGAGTCGCGTCCCGCGACGTCAGACCCGGCAGCTGCGCTCTTGGGGTTCAGCATCGACTGGAGTGGACGGGTGTGGGTCCAACTATCCGACGGGACGACCTTCGTCCGCAGCCAGATCCTGCGACGACAATTTCAACAACCCGGCTTGCTCCATCCGGCCGGCTTCGGTCTTTTCGCCGGAATCGATGCCGCGCAGCCCGGCGAATGGTTAGGCCACGGCCGGCAGTATCTTCTGGGGACACAATCGGGAGCACTAGAGTTAGTCCAGCTGCCGGAGGAGCTGTTGGCCTTGCGCCGCACGCTGGCCGACTTCCCGCAGGGAGCGCTCCGGCGGACCGGAGTTCCCACCGATCTCGCCGTGGCAGGGACAGGGTTTTTCGTGGTCAAATTACCAGGCACTGAAGACTGGCGGGTGACTCGCGACGGCCACTTTCACCTGGACGCGGATGGCTATGTGCTGACCGCGAGCGGTTGGAGATTGCAAGGCTACGCCGACTCCGGGCTGACGGAGCCGGGCGATCTGCGCGTGGACGGGCAGGGCCGTCCGGCGACCGCCGATCCCCTGGCGACGGTGGTTTCGTTCGAGGTGAACCGAGCGGGGTTGGTGCAGGTGCGTCTTTCGGACGGGAGCGAATTCACACGAGGTCAGGTACTGTTGCAGAAATTTCTCGAAAGCTTCGCCTTGAAGGCTGGCGCGGACGGGACCTACACGAATGTCGTCGCCGCCGGGCCCCTTCCCCAACCGTTGAGCCCAGGCACACTGGATTTGGGCTCAATCGAAGCGGGCGCGGTGGAAATTGCACCCATCCCGGAGAATCTGTTCCCCCCGGCCCGCGACGAATTCAGGCTGGTGGCGAGCGGCGAACCGGGTGCGCGCTGGACCCTGCAGGAATCGACGAACCTCCAAGCCTGGGCTGAGATCGCCTCTGTGACAAACACCCCGGGCCAATTCGAGTTCAGCGCGCCAGGGTCGGGTTCGGCCCAACGCTTTTTCCGAGTCAATGTAGAGTAACCGTTGCTTCACCCATGAAAAAGAAATCGCCCCCGAAAAACAAAATTCCCCTCGCCAAAGCCGCCGCGCTGACGGCCGCCGACGCCACCGTCATTTCCGATGGCGACGGGATCACGTTTCACAATCTCAAAGTCCTGGTCGCCAAAAGCCCGCTCGCGGTCGATTGGTGGATCCGTCTTGAAGGCGTCCTGTTTCAGATGGGCGACTTCCGATTCAACGGGAAGTTCTGGGAACGCGAGTTCCCCCAGTTTCCGGTCAACGGGACGTTGGACGTCGTGCTGGAAGGACGCGGCTTGGATGACGGCGTGAACCGCGGCGTCGTCACCTCGCGTGTCATCTCGGATGGCACGCTGCCCGGCCGCGATCTGCGACTCGAAACCGTCAAGGGCTACGGCGTGGACCGGGAGAGTTACCATGTCTAGCCGCTGCTTCGCCGTTTCGCTGGGCGCGCTGGCGATGATTCTACTCACGGCCGGACACGCGCGTGGCCAGCTGATCGTGGATCGCAACGGCGCGCGGGACGTCCTTTGGTCGAGCGACCTCAAGCGGCTCTTTCCGGACGACAAAGGTCTGCCGAGGCTCCGGTTGGATTCAAAAAAGAAGAGCCTCGCGCTGAACTATCTCTCGCTGAACTCCAGCGAATTTCTCAACGGCAATGTCTTGTGGGGCGCGCAAATCAAGGGCACCGCCACCGATGGCCTGGAACAATTCTTTAAGTTCGACCGCGCGCCCGGCGTCGAAGTCGCCGGCCTGCTTAACTGGACCGGAACCGGCGCCCATGGGGAATCGGATTCGTGGTGGGACAAATACTTTGTTCCGTACGCCAACCTGCGGATCGCCTACAAGTTTCAAGAGCTGAAAACCATCGATGTCTCGAGGCCGGTGGACGACCAACTGGACGATTCCGCCTTCCATGGAATGTCGAGTTTCCTGTCGGTCGGCGCATTGATCCGCGGGCGCTACGGGGTGGCCTTGTCGGCCGGATACGAACGAGCTTCGAACTACGAGGATCTGCCGAAGGTCAATGTCAGCGAAGATGCCAGGGTCATCCCGCTCCCCGGCGGCGGTTATCGAGTGGTTTCATCGGGCGGCCAGATCATGCGCGCCGGCAATCTCGAAACGTTCAACAATTTCCCCATCGACCTCACCTTCGCCTACCATCAGGGAATCAAGCCGTCGCTGGTCGAATGGATTCCGTTCGTCGGAAAGAAATACACCTTCGGTCTGGTCTTCGCTCCCTACGGAAGATTTGAGCCGCGCGACTACAGCCGGCCCGAACACGGCATCGGCCTGACGGTCTCGCTCTACACGCTGACCAAACTCAAGGAGCGAAAGGCCGACGAGACCGGGCGCAAGCCGGAGGATTGGACGGGCGGCGGCGATGTCGCCGGCCAGAAACTTTCCTTCCCACTCTCGGGTTACGTCGAATGGAAGAACGCGTTCCGGGAGGAACGCACGACCGAAGCCGGTGTCGCAGCGGTCTTCAAGTTCTAGAACCCGATCGCGGCGGCTTGAACCACAGGGGCGCGAAGTAAAACCGCGGAGGGCGCGGATAACGCGGAGATGGACGGCATTCCGCTGACGCTGACGCTGACATTGGCGTTGGCGGGGGCGGGTTGATCGGCTTGTCAGGGGGCGACCGCGCGACGCCCCACTGCTGAGCATCCCGAGCATCAAAAAAACGGGCCGGAGGTTGCCCTCCGGCCCGGAAAATGTCGGCACTACGCCCGTCGATGAAAACCAGTTCAGTCCGGCTTGTGCGCGCTGTGGCAGCCCTTGCAGTTGACGGCTTCCTTGTACTTGGCGGCCCCGTCTGCGGCTCCCTTTTGGAGCGCCTCAGCCGCGGCCAGCAGCTTGGAGGTCTTTTCCTTCCAGCTGGCTTCGTCGCCCTTCGGCGGTTTGGCCGAGCACATGGCCTTGTATCCCGCCACCAAATGCGACAGTTCCGCCGCCGTCGCCTTCCCGTCAGCCGCCTTCTTGCAAACCGGGTCCACGCCCTTTGGGGCCTTGTGATAGACCTTCATGAATTCCTTGGTCGCGTTCTTGCCCTCCGCTGCGGACAAGGCCAATGCCCCGCCCAAAAGCAGCGTCATCGCCCCCAGGGCCATTCCGGTTACAATTCGTTTTTGATGTTGTTTCATGATGTTTGAGATGATCGGTTCCGGGACGAAAGACACATCACGCCGGGATCCGGTTGCAGCTTTTTTTGGGGCACCACACCAACCCGATGGAATCCCGGCCGTGCACCAGGCTCGGCGAGGGTCGTCAGACGAATACCCAGCGGGGCCAGGCCGTCCATTCGACACGATTCAGCCGCCCAAAAAAGACATTCCCGCCGACGGCATCGGCTGCGCCCGCCCGCGTATCCCTTCCGGTGCAATCGCCATGGCCACTCGCGCCCAATCCCACACCGGCCCCAGCGAGAGCCCTCTTTCACGCGCGATCGCCCGCGGTGCAACCCGAAGTTTCCAGGGCGGCACGAGTGGAACGAGATCGAGCCACCTCGTGCCGGACGCGCTCCGTCTGCTGCTGCCGATACTCACGCTGCTCCTGGTCGCCGGGCGACTCGCCGGAGCCGAACTTTCCGGGAACGAACCGTCCAAGCCCTGGTCACTCGCACCGCTGAAACGGCCGGAAATCCCCGGCCCGCGCCCGGGCTCAGCCGGAGCCACTGGCCGCGCCGCCAGCCATCCAATCGACGCTTTCATCGGGCACGCCCTGGCGGCCAAGCAATGGCCGCGTTCGCCGCAGGCAGATCGACGGACGCTGGCGCGCCGGATCTATTTTGATCTCATCGGCCTGCCTCCGACTCCGGAGCAGCTCCAGGAGTTCCTCAACGATCCGGCGCCCGACGCCTACGAACGACTGGTGGATCGCCTGCTGGCCAGCCCGCGTCACGGGGAACGTTGGGCGCGTCATTGGATCGATGCCGTGCACTTCGCCGAAACCCACGGGCACGATCAGGATCGCATCCGCGAAAACGCCTGGCCTTATCGCGACTACCTCATCGCCAGCTTCAACGCGGACAAGCCCTACGCCCGCCTGGTTGAGGAGCAGGTGGCTGGAGATGTTCTGTTTCCAGACGTCCCGGACGCGACTGTTGCCCTGGGCTTTCTGGCGGCTGGGCCGTGGGATGAGAGCTCGTTGCGGGATATTCGCGAGGACTCGATCGATCGGGAGATTGGCCGGTATTTGGATCGGGACGACATGGTGACCACCGTGATGCAGACGTTCACGAGCACCACCGTGCAATGCGCGCGCTGTCACGATCACAAGTTTGATCCCATCAGCCAGCGCGACTACTACGCGTTGCAGGCGTCGTTGGCCGGGGTGGAACGAGCCAACCGCGCCTATGATCGGGAGGCGACGGCAGCTCGGCAACGGCGCGAACTGAAAACCCAGCTGGCCGCGGTCCAACGAGGCGACCGCCAGCTCCTGCTCAGCGCGGCGACCCGGAACACCGCGTTGCTTTGGGAACAGGATTACGGCGCGGCGGCCAGCGCGTGGCACCCGTTGAGCCCGGAGTCGATCGTGTCCGCCGCCGGCGCCATGTTTAATCGACAGGATGACGGATCATTTTTGGTCAGCGGAATGCATGGCCCGAAGGACACCTACACGGTCGTCGCTAAGTCACCCCTGCCCCGCATAACCGCCGTGCGCCTCGAAGTGCTCCCGGACGATTCCCTGCCGCAGCGCGGACCCGGCCGCGAACCGAACGGGAATCTGCATCTCTCCGAATTCGAACTGCACGTCCGTAGCCCCGGCGAAACAGCGCCGCAGCGCCTCGCCTTGCGGGAACCGGTCGCGGACTTCAATCAGGAAGGCTGGACTATCCGCCACGCGTTGGACGGACAGGAGAAAACCGCCTGGGGGATTTTCCCGCAGGTAGGCAAGGCGCACCAGGCGACCTTCACCCTGGACGAACCGCTCGCGGCCGGCGAAGGAACGGAGCTGACCTTGATCCTCCGCCAATTGCACGGCGGCCATTGCATCGGGCGCCTGCGCCTGGCCGTCACCGAGACCGAACCGTCCATCGCGCGAACCGCCCTTGCCCCGCTGACCGAGCCCGTCCGCCAAGTTCTCGCAACACCGGCCGCGAATCGGACCGACGCACACTGGACTGAACTCGGCGCCTTCGTCCTGCGGCAGAACTTGGAGCGCGCGCTGAGCGCCCTGCCCAAGCCCGCGCTGGTTTACGCGGCGGCGCACGACTTCGAGCCGGATGGCCAGCACAAGCCGGCCGGCCGGCCCCGCACGGTGCGGGTACTGAACCGCGGCGACATTTTCAAACCGGGCGACGAAGCCTCGCCGGGCGCGCTGAGTTGCGTCGCGGGGTTGCCGGCGCGGTTCGCCTTGGCCGACCCGATGGATGAAGGATCGCGTCGGGCGGCGCTCGCCCGCTGGCTGACGCATCCGGAAAATCCGTTGACCTGGCGTTCCATCGTCAACCGCGTTTGGCACCATCACTTCGGCCGCGGCCTGGTGGACACGCCGAACGATTTCGGACGGATGGGCAGCACGCCGTCGCATCCGGAATTGCTGGACTGGCTGGCTGTGTGGTTTCGCGACGACGCCCAGGGTTCCTTGAAGCAACTGCATCGGCTCATCGTGACCAGCGCCACCTATCGGCAGGCATCGACCGTGTCCCGGGCGGGCGGTTGGGGAACGGGCCGGCGGGCCGGAAGCTCACCGCAGTTGTTGGATGCGGAGAACCGTTGGCTGACCCGGATGAATCGAACCCGGCTCGACGCCGAACAAATCCGCGACGCTGTCCTCCAAATTTCGGGCCGCCTGGATTTGCGCATGGGCGGGCCGAGCGATCGGCTGTTCGAATTGCGGCCCGGCGTGCACGTGACGCCGGTGGTGGATTATCACAAATTTGCGCCGGACTCCGACGCAGGCCGTCGCCGCAGCATCTACCGGTTTCTTTTTCGCACGCTCCCGGATCCATTCATGGACGCGCTGGATTGTCCGGCGGGCGATCAGCTGACCCCGGCCCGTTCGGCCAGCGTGACCGTTCAACAGGCGCTGGCGCTGTGGAACAACGCGTTCATTGCCCGCCAGGTCGAACACCTGGCGAAACGACTCGAGCAGGAGCCGGGAGAGCTGGAAGACCGGGTGGGCCGGGCCTTCGAATTGATCCTGGGCCGTCCACCAACCAAGTCGGAACGCCGCGAGTTCGTGACCTATGCGCGCCAGCATGGGCTGGCCAACCTTGGCCGGGTCCTGTTCAACAGCAACGAATTCATGTTCGTGAATTGAGCCTGAGCCAGATCTCCACCATCTCAATGCTGCGCACGCGATGAGCCAACCGCATCACCTTCTGCCCGGACAGCCTCGACGCGAGTTCCTCTCCCGTCTGGGTGGCGGCCTCGGCGGAGTGGCCCTGGCCGGAATGCTGGACGCCGAAGGGCTGCTGGCGGCCGCGCCGGCCCGGCGCGATGGTGCTGCTCCCGGGCGCCCGCTGCCGCATCGCGTGCCGCGCGTGCGCCAGGTCATCCAGCTCTTCATGAACGGCGGGGCCAGCCAGATGGACCTGTTCGACTACAAGCCGGAGCTGTTCCGTCGGGCCGGCGAAAAATTTGATCCAGGCCCGGGCCAGCGGGTGGAAGCCGCCACGAGCGAACCGGGCAAGATCCTGAAGCCGCCGTTCCCGTTTCAGCAGCACGGCCAGTGCGGCCGCTGGGTCAGCAGCGTTCTCCCGCATCTGGCCAGGCACGTTGACGACCTGGCCTTTCTCATGGCCATGGTCTCGCGCACGAACGTCCATGGCCCGGCCAGTTACCTGATGAACACCGGGTTCCTGCTGCCGGGATTTCCGTGTCTCGGCGCCTGGGTGGGTTATGCGCTGGGCCGGATCACCGACGACCTTCCGGCGTTCGTTGTCCTCCCGGATCCACGGGGCCTGCCCTACAACGCGAAGGGAAATTTCACGAACGGATTTCTGCCGGTGCAACATCAGGGCACCATCATCAACACTGGGGCGAGCACGCCGGTTGAAGACCTCAGCGCGCCGCCGACGGCGGGCTTCATCACGCCGGCGGCAAGCCGGGACGGGCTTTCGCTCCTGCGCCGCTTCAACTCGGCCCACCTGGCGGCCAACGATGCGGACAGCCGGCTCGACGCGCGCATCCAGGCGTATGAACTGGCGGCCCGCATGCAGTTGAGCGCGCCCGAAGCCTTCGACCTCGGCGGCGAAACCGTCGCGACCCGACAGCTCTACGGGCTGGACAACAAGGTCACCGAGGATTTCGGACGGCGCTGTTTGCTGGCCCGGCGGCTGATCGAACGGGGTGTGCGTTTCGTGCAGGTGTGGAGCGGCGCGGGCGGTCCCAGCAACAACTGGGACAACCACACCAATATCGTGAAGGAATTGCCGCCGATCTGCGCCGCCACCGATCAGCCGATCGCCGCGCTCCTGACCGATCTCAAAGCCCGCGGGCTCCTCGAGGACACGCTGGTGCTGTGGAATACCGAATTTGGCCGGATGCCGTTCAGTCAGGGCAGCGAAGGGCGTGACCACAATGGCGGCACTTTTGTGGGCTGGATGGCAGGGGCTGGCATTCGCGGCGGCACGGCTTACGGCGAGAGCGATCCCTGGGCTTGGAAAGCAACGGCGCAATCCACCACCAACTACGACTTCCACGCCACCGTGCTACACCTGCTCGGACTGGATCATGAACAACTTTCGTTCCGCCACAACGGCGCCAACCGTCGCCTGACCGACGTGCACGGCGAAGTGGTGCGCTCCATTCTGTCGTAACGCATGGCCCCGGAGCGAATACCGGCACACCGTGGCCGGCTGGTTTTCAAGCTTCGCAGCGGGGCCGGGCTGGTATTGAATGCACGGCAATGAAACTGACCCACGGCGCGCACCTGGCCTATTGCACCAACATCCACCGGGGCGAGAACTGGCCGCAGACGTTTGAGACGCTGCAGAAGCACACCCTGGCGGTGCGGGATCGGGTGTCCCGCGGAAAGCCGTACGCCATTGGGCTGCGTCTCGGCGACCAAGCGGCGCGCGAACTGGCCGAACCCGCCACGCTCCGCCAGTTCCGCGCCTGGCTGGAACGGGAGAACTGCTATGTCTTCACGATCAATGGATTTCCCTATGGCCGATTTCACGGCAGCCGCGTGAAGGAACAGGTCTACGCCCCCGACTGGACAACGCCCGAACGCCTCGACTACACGAACCGGTTGTTCGACCTGCTGGGCGAACTCGTGCCGCCCGGCATCGAGGGCAGCGTCAGCACCGTGCCGGTCTCGTTCAAGGAATTCATCCGCGACGATCGTCAGGTGAACGAGGCGGCGGCGAACCTCTGGCGCTGCGTCGAACACATCGAGAAGGTGTCCCGCCGCACGGGACGCAAGTTGCACCTCGGGCTCGAGCCCGAGCCGCTGTGTTATCTCGAAACCACCGAGGAGACAGCCAAGTTTTTTGAACGTCTCCGGGCCCAGCGTCCCGGCGATCTCCGACTCGATGAACACCTCGGCGTTAACTACGACTGCTGCCATCTGGCGGTGGAGTTCGAGACAGCCGTCGAAGCCTTGGGCCGCCTCCGCCATCATCGCATCAAGATCAGCAAAATCCACCTGAGCTCGGCCTTGAACGTCCGGCCGTCGCCCGAAGTGCGCGACGCCTTAAAGGCCTACGCCGAGGACATCTACTTTCATCAGGTGGTGGAACGATCGCCCAGTCTCGGCGTCACGCGGTTCAAGGATCTGGACGTGGCCCTGCGCCAGGATCACGGCGAACGGCAAACGCACTTCGCCGAGTGGCGCATTCATTTTCACATTCCACTGCACAGCCCGCCCACCAAGCTGTTTGGCAACACCCAGGAACACCTCATCGGGGTGCTCGACGAATGGCGTCGGGACCCGAAGTTATGCAGCCATTTTGAGATGGAGACCTACACCTGGGAAGTGCTGCCGCCGGAGATGAAGCAACGCAACGTGGTTGACCAGCTCGTGGCGGAATATGAATGGACTCTCGCCCGCTTCGCCGAGCGCGGCGTGCGGGCTGAGTAGAGCCTGCTCTTCGATTCTTGCTGTTGCTCTCAATCGTGGTCCTGCTCATCCCGAAGGGAGCAAGAGCAGGAGTAGGAGCAAAGGGGGATGCCAGGTTCATGTCCCGTGAGCAGGTCAAAAAGAACGGGGGGCTTCCCATGAACCACAATCCGGGTCAAACCCGGGCTGGCCTGCGGCCCGGAGCCGGATTAGCTTAGCCTCCGTGGATGCTGCCGCATCAACTGCCGAGCCCGCCGCCTGGCTGGAATCCGACTCAGGGGCGCGAACGATCGTGCGCGGAACCTGCTCCCTGGGCCGGACAGCGGTCAACGATGTCGTCCTGGCGGACGAAAAGGTTTCGCGCCGTCATGCCATGATCCACACCCAAAGCCAGGGGGAGTATTGGCTCGTGGATTTGGGCAGTGCGAACGGGACCTACGTGAACGAGCGGCGGGTAACCCAACCCAGCCGCCTGACCGACGGCGATCGCATCGCCATCGCGCGGCATCAGTTCATCTTCCGGGCTCCGGGCCGCCCGGCGGAGGCCGCCGGAACGCGTCCGGCCGAAACCATTCAGGACGTGCGCACTGAAGACTGCTGGCTGCTCATCGCTGACATCGAAAATTCCACGCAGTTCCTTCAACGCCTGTCTGCCAACGAGGTTCCCCGCGTCACCGGACGCTGGCTGGCCACCTGCAAACAGCTCGTCGACGAGAATCGCGGGGCGATCAACAAGTTTCTCGGCGACGGCTTTCTCGCCTACTGGATCGATGGCGAAGGCGTGGGCGTGTCGGTGGCGAGAGCGTTGAAGGCCCTGCTGGAGTTGCAGGGACAATCCGGACCGCGCTTTCGAATCGTGCTGCACTATGGCGCCGTTTCCATCGGCGGCGGCGCCTCGCTGGGCGAGGAGTGCCTGCTCGGTTCCGAAGTCAACTTCGCCTTCCGCGTCGAAAAACTCGCCGCCTCGCTCGGAGCCGGCTGCCTGATCAGCGAAGGCGCTTACTTCGCCTTTGATTCCGTCCTGCCCGCCACCGAATACGGACGCCACGCCGTTCCCGGCTTTTCGCGCGAACACCTGTTTTACGAGCCGCAGTGACCGTTGGTCATTTCCCGCCGGGGCGCAGTACCAAAACCTTGTCGACCCGGTGCCGATCCATGTCGAGCACCTCGAACACGTAGGGCCCCGCCGCCACGGTCTCGCCTTCCCGCGGAACATGGCCGAGCGCTTTGACCAAGAATCCGGCCAGCGTCTGGTAGTCGCGATTCTCCCCCGTCCCCGCCTGGAACCCAGGCAGAGCAGCTTCGACCCGCTCGATCTCGATCATCGCATCGATCAGCCAGGTGCCGTCATCGCGCCGTTTCACCTCCGGACGGGATCGTTCCTCGAGGCTCGGAAACTCGCCAACCAATGCTTCCATCACGTCGTGCAAGGTAACCAGTCCAACGATGCCCCCGAACTCGTCCGCCGCGAGCGCGATGTGTTTCCCGGTTTGTTTGAACGTATCGAGCAGTTGAATGGCGGTCTGACTGGCTGGGACGATCAGGGGTTTGGTCATCAGATCGGCGGTGCGAGTGGCCGTCCCGGCGGCGAGGTTGGCATAGACTGCCTTGACCGACAGCAACCCGACAACGTGATCGCGTTGCGTCTCGTAAACGGGAAAGTGGGTGTGGCCGCTGACCACGATCTTGTGCCAGATGACGTCATGGGGGTCATCTTTGTTGATGAAAATGATCTTGGGGCGCGGAGTCATCAGCTCGCGGACCGTGAGTTGATCGAGCTCCAGGGCGCGATGAATGATGTGACTCTCCACCTGGTTGAAGGCGCCGGCGCGCACGCCTTCCTGCATGAGCACACGGACTTCCTCCTCTGACACGGCATTGTCGGGCCGCGGCTTTAGTCCAATCACGGTCAGCAGCGCCTCGGTGGAGCGCCCGAGGAAGGTGACCAGCGGCCCGGCCACGATGGACAGCCGGTGCATGAACCTGGCCATGGCCACAGCGATGCCTTCCGGGTTACGCAACCCGATGCGTTTTGGGACGAGCTCGCCCAGGACGAGGGAAAAGTAGGTGATGATCAGGACGACGATGCCCAGCGCCACCTGGCTGGCATAGGGCGCGAGCCAGCTGACCCGGGCCAGCGGCCGGGCGAGTTCAGCCGACAAGGTGGCACCACCAAAGGCACCGGCGAAGATGCCGACCAGCGTGATGCCGATCTGGACGGTGGAAAGAAACCGGTTGGGTGACTCGGCCAGTTCCAAGGCGATGGCCGCCCGGCCATCGCCTCCCTCGGCCCGCTGGCGCAAGCGTCCTTTGCGTGCCGACACGATCGCGATCTCGGTCATCGCAAACATCCCATTGGCGATCAGCAGAACGAGCAGAACGACCAGTTCGATAAGAATGCCTGACATGCGATGACGTTAGCGTGGTCTCACCGTCTGGAAGCAAGCAATTGATGCTGCCAGCGGGACGGGTGCAAATGAAGCCGCCCCGCCTTGGGGGGAGCGGGGCGGCCGGCCGGAGTGTCCCGTGGTTGACAGTCGGGGCTGTCTCCAGCCGAAAGTCCTGATGCTTTCACGCATCGCGCGCTCGAGAGCGGACGCGTTCACCAGGCGAGCTTCGAGCCACGAGCCGGAAACGCTATTCGCGCTGGCGATTGCCGCCGGTCAGGAGTGGCAACAGATACCAGAGCAAATAAACGAGTGACGTGACGAACGCGGCGACATAGGTCATGGCTGCCGCATTGAGGACACGCGCCACTCCGGCGTGTTCCGCTGCGCCGCCGATGAAACCAAGGCGATCGAGCATCAGCTTCGCCCGTCGCGAGGCATCGAACTCAACCGGAAGCGTGATCAGGTTGAAGGCCATGATGGCGCCCCACGCGACGGCCATGACAGTGAGGCCAAGCTTGGTGGATATCAGGTTTGTCGCCATGCCGAGCAACGGCAGAAAAGTCACGATCTGACTGGCGAAATTGGTGACTCCGACTGCCGCCATGCGCAATTGAAGCGGCGCATAGGCGGCCTGATGCTGCAAGGCATGACCGGCCTCGTGGGCCGCCACGCCCAGGGCGGCCAGCGAGGTGCCATGGTAGTTCGTCGACGACAAGACCAGGCGTTTATGGATGGGGTCGTAGTGATCGCCCAGGAACTGGTCGAGCTCTTGAATCTCGACATCACGGATTCCGGCGCCACGAAGAATTTCACGGGCCGCCTCGGCGCCGGTATAGCCAGAGGCCGCCGGCACCTCGCTGTATCGTCGATACATCGATTTCACCCGCCACTGCGCAAACAGCGCGATGGCCATGGTGCCGACGAAGATGAGCAGGAGTGTCATGGAATTCGTGGAGATCGTGGTGGTTATCGCGTGGACTCAATTGGCTACTCGTTGATTCCGGAGCGGCGGATGGCCAGTTCCGGACCGGGCTGACTGCGACGCGGCCAGCCATAACGGAAACGTTCGCGACGGTTCACGCCCGGACTGGGTTTGGCGGCAGCCACAGGCGGTTCGCGGAGAAAGTCTTCAATCGTCTGCAGCAACAGCGGCAGATCGAGAGGCTTCTCCATCAAGGCATGCGCCCCGGCTGAGGTCACCCACTCCCGCTGGTTGGGCTGTGCCGTGATGATGATGATGGGAAGGGAAGGCTTCATCGTCGTCAGATGATCGAGGGCATCCCAGCCGTCCATCTGCGGCATGTTCAGGTCGAGCAGCAGCAAATCCACCGGCTCATTGAGCGCACGATCCAACACATGACCGCCGTGGGCGGCAAAGACCACGTCGTATCCCGCGCCGCGCAGCAGTTTGCCCAGGGACTCGCGAATCTCCGGGGAATCATCAGCCAACAGTAAGCGCTTTCTGGGCAGCGGTTGCGGCGCGAGGGCAGCGGATCCCGCAGCGGCAGCAGTCGTCAAATTGGCAGTAGTCATACGTTATCGACCCTTCGGGTTATCAGGTTTCTTGTTTCGTTTCGTTTTGCTTCGCTTCGCTTTTCTCTACGGGTCCGGGGAATAGCTGCCCGTATGCCACTTCGTCCCGAATCCCAAAAGGGCCCGGGCCGAACTTCACGATTGGGTGGTGCCATCACGATCTGCCAAACCCGGGGTCGAGGAATCCATCGTCCACATGGGCAGGGCGTAACGGCGCGGATCCGCCCGCCCTTGGCCGTCCGCTGGCAGCCGGAACCACCACAAATTCGCAACGCCCATTCAGGGCACGAGTTTGGCCCCTTTCGAATGCTGCCGAGCGCAGGAATCGGCTGGCCGCCGGCCATCCATGCTCAGTCTCTGGCCATCGCGTGCGATCCATGGCTCCCTCCGATCTTCCGCAGGGTGTCACTCCGCTCATGTCCCGCCTCACCACCATCGCTATCGCTCCAGCTGGCTTTTGGGTGGATTGCCCTTGCCCTGCGCCCGCGAGCCATTGTTCTCCGGCCTGAGTCCTGCTATTGGATGGTCAATGAATCGAACCATTGGACGCAAGGCGCGGTCGGGGACCGCCGCCGGCCCCGGGCCGAGCAAGCGAGGACGCCAACGACGATCCGTCGGGCCGGCATGAGCATCCCCGCCCGCCTGCGTTCCCCGCTTTTCGGGCTGGCGCTCTTGGTTCTGCTTGGTGTCGTCATCGCGACGGAGACGCACATGTGGAACCGGATCGATCAGATGCGCGACCGGCCGGAGACCGTGACCAAGTCCGCCGTTGAATCGTTACATCAGGCGCAAACCTGGTCTTCGATCGTGCTGTTTGTTGTCGGCGGAGTTTTGGCCGTGCTGATCTATCGCGGACTGGTGGCGCCGCTGCAGACACGCTTGCGCGAAAGCCAGCGCGTGATTGAGCGGCAGGAAAAGCTCTCGTCCCTGGGCGTGCTCGCGGCGGGAGTAGCCCATGAAATTCGCAATCCGCTCACGTCAATCAAGGTGCGCCTGTTCACCCAGCAACAACTCCTGCGGAAGGGAAGCGAGGAATTTGAAGACAACGTTTTTCTCGCGGGCGAGATCACCCGCTTGGAAAAGATCGTCAAAGACTTTCTGGCGTTCGCCCGGCCCAGCGATCCAGAACTGGCGGTGGTGCGCTCGACCGATCCCCTCCGCCAGCTACGTCCGCTCCTCGAGCCGTCGTTGCGCCAGCAGGGCATCGTGCTGCGCGAGGAATACCTGGCTGACCCGCTGATTCGCGTCGATCTCGCGCAGTTGAAGCAGGTGTTGATCAACCTGATCAAGAACGCCGGCGAAGCCATGACCGAGCCGGGCACGATCACGTTGCGCACCCGCACCGAGGCCGCCGGAAAAGGGACCCGCGGACGCACCCGCGCGGTCCTGGAAGTAGCCGACACCGGGCCGGGAATTCCGCCCGCCGTGGCGCGGAGATTGTTCGACCCATTCTTCACCACCAAGCCCAGCGGCACCGGACTGGGCTTGAGCATCGCCGCCCGCATCGTTGAGAAACACGGCGGCAGCCTCGAATACTCGACGGAGTTGAATCGCGGCACGACCTTTCGCATCCTTTTGCCCATTGAGCTGACTCCGCATCATGACACCGCCGAAAATCCTGGTCATTGAAGACGACACCCGTTCCGCCCAATCGCTGGAGCGGCTGCTGCGATCCCAAGGCTACGAAGTCGCCCTGGAGCATCGCGGCGATGACGGCCTGCGCCGGGTGACTCGCGAGGAATTTTCGCTGGTCATCACCGATTTTCGCCTGCCGGGACTCGACGGGCTCGAACTGGTTCGGCAGGTGCAGGTGGCCCGGCCGCGTCTGCCGATCGTCTTGATGACCGCCTTCGGCACAACCGACACTGCGATCGAGGCAACCCGCCACGGGGCTTACGAATACCTGTTGAAACCGTTTGACGTGGGCGAACTGCTGGAGGTGGTCCGACGGGCCCTGGCCAGCGCGCGACTGATGGGCGAACGGGTGGAACTCGGCGCGATACCGGAGGCGGCCGCCGGCCAGGCGATGGTGGGCCAAAGCCGGGTCATGCAGTCGGTTTACAAGGAGATCGGCCGGGTGGCCGCGACGGCGGCGACCGTGCTGATTCGGGGCGAGACCGGAACCGGAAAGGAACTGGTGGCGCGAGCGATCTATCAGCATGGAGACCGATCGGACCGGCCGTTCATCGCCGTCAACTGCGCCGCCATTCCGGAGACCTTGCTGGAGAGCGAGCTTTTTGGGCACGAACGTGGGGCGTTTACCGGGGCCGATCAGCGGCGAGTGGGGCGGTTCGAGCAGGCTAATGGCGGGACCCTCTTTCTTGATGAGATCGGAGACATGACGGCCTTCACCCAGTCCAAGCTGCTGCGGGTCCTGCAGGACAAAGTCATTCAGCGCGTGGGTGGTAAAGAGAACATCCCGGTCGACGTTCGCATCGTGGCGGCAACCCATCGCGACTTGGAGCAGGCCATCGCGGAGAAGCAATTTCGCGAGGACCTGTTCTATCGGTTGACGGCGGTGGTGATTCGGCTGCCCCCCTTGCGCGAACGACGCGAAGATATTCCGGCGTTGGCCGGCTATTTTCTCCGGCGATTTCAGCAGGAACTCAAGCTGCCGGGAGCGGGCCTGGAACCCGGGGCGCTCGCGTGGCTCGAGCTTCAGTCCTGGCCGGGCAATGTCCGGCAATTGGAGAATGTCCTGCGCCAGGCCCTGCTGGCCTCCCGAGGCTATCCCATCACCCAGGAAATCCTGACCGGAGTGGCCGGCAAAGTCGGCGAATCCCCACCAGCCGCGGCGGCCAAAGAGGGCGGCCTCGAATCTTTGATGGACGAATTGTTGAACCAAGCCCGGGCGGGCGCCGAACTCGACGTGCATGCCCGGGTCTTCGCCGAAATGGAACGGCAGTTGTTCACCCGCGGAATCCGCCTGGCCCAAGGCAACCAAGCCCGGCTGGCGCGCTGGTTGAAAATGTCCCGTCAAACGGTCCGCGAAAAACTACAGCACTTCGGGCTCAAGGCATCCACCGAGGAATCGGACCTGACGACGTAGCCGATCCAGACCCTCGGCTGCCGCGGTGGGCGCTCATGGCCTTGCGTCGAAGCCATGCCTTGAGTCGACGCGGTATTGGAGCCCGCCGACACGCCATACGGCACCGCCCCAGGTAACGCCGCGCCCACGCAAATTCGACGGCTAGTATCGCCAACCCCGCCGGGATCACCGCGATGGCCGGCCCGGGTAGAACGATCATGGCCAACCCGACGAGCAAAACCGAACCGCCGAGCAGCGCGATCCCAACGCGTTTCATGCCGGTCAATTAGCCAGATCGATGCCAGCGCTTGCCCGCGCGTTTCCCAAGGATTTGGACCGGCCAATGGTCGCCGCTTGCCGACGACCTGCCCGATGACTGGCCAACCGGACCGCCCATTGGCCAGATCAACTCAACTGCCCGCCGCTTTTCCGTGCCCTGGCGGTGCCGGCCAACAATAGTGCGCTCGACAGCCCACCCCTGGCGTTGCTGCAGCCGACTCAAAACTTCTTCGCAAACTTCGGCGGCGGCCCAGCCTGTTCAAAGCGTCCCGAACAAGAATCGTTCCTGCCAGAATTTCCCCAAGAGCCTCCTCCCGCCGTTTAAGTCACCCTTCGTTCAGGCCGATGCATAGGCGTAACCCCAGTGGGGACGGTCGGGGTGTCGACATCGACGTCGACGAGGAATCGGGCGAATTGATGACTGGGCTATGGCAGAATCAGAACCGGACGGGCACGGGTCAGATCTCCGGGCACCCCATGGGCGGGTCCAGGTGAGTTCCGGCCAAGCATCCTCTCTCAGCGGGCTTTCTTTCGGTCTTACCACAGGGGTCGCAGCCGCCTCCTACCTCGCGGCGTGTCTGGCCCTGACGCTGGCCACGTTCGGCGATCCCGCGTGGCCGGGGCTCCGCATCGCCTTGGCCGCGGCGGCATTCAGCATTCCCGTCTTTTCTGGATGGCTCATCATCGCCCGCGCCCAAAACAAGGCACACCTCGTCAACCTAAAGGCTGTCGAGCAGGTGCTGGCATGCGAAGTGGCGCGCCGTGAAACGGCCGAAGCAACCCAGCTCGACGCCCAAAAACAGATCGAGGCAACCCGGTCCGAACTGGCTTCGGCCAACGCCGCTCTGGCCCAAGCCAACCAAGCCGCGCACGTGGCAGAAGGCGCAAGCCGGGCCAAAAGCGATTTCCTCGCGATGACCAGCCACGAGATCCGTACTCCGTTGAGTGGGATCATCGGATTTACGCAACTGCTCGCCGAATCGCCGCTTTCATCCGAGCAGCAAGACTGGGTCGATACGATTCAAAGCGCCGGCCAAACTCTCCTCATGCTGATCAACGACGTGCTCGATCTCTCCAAGATCGAAGCCGGTCGCATGACGCTCGAATCCCTTCCCTTCCACCCCGCCGCAGCCGCACGCGAAGTCGTCGCCGTCCTTTCCGCCCAGGCTTCCCGCAAAGGACTCGAAGTTCAATTCGACGTTGATTCGTCGGTGCCCGACCGCAGCCTCGGCGACCTCGTCCGCTACAAACAGGTTCTCTTCAATCTGCTGGGCAATGCCGTCAAATTCACGCCTCACGGAAAAATCGAGGTTCATCTCCGCTGGACGAATCGCGACGAAATCTCCGGCACCCTGCACACATCGATCCGGGACACCGGCATCGGCATTTCCCCGGAACAGCAGGAGCATCTGTTTGAAGCGTTTCGACAGGCGGACACCTCGATGGCCCGTCGCTTCGGCGGAACCGGACTCGGCCTCGCCATCTGCCGAAGCCTGGTGGAGTTTCAGGCCGGCCGCATCGGCCTCAGCAGCGAACCCAATCGCGGGTCCACGTTCTGGTTCGAACTTCCTTTCGGCATCGTTCCCGCCGGGTCGGAGGCCGCCGAGTTCTGCGCCGCCCCGCCCATCTCAAACCAGACCGACTTGTCCCGTCGCCTCTGCGTCCTGCTCGCCGAGGACATCGCCATCAATCAAAAGCTGGCCATCCACCTCCTGCAAAAGCAGGGCTGCGAAGTCCTCGTCGCACAAAACGGCCACGAGGCACTCGAGCTATCCGGCCAACATCGGTTTGACCTCGTCTTCATGGACTGCCAAATGCCTGTCATGGATGGATTCGAGGCCGCCCGGGAAATCCGGCGCTGCGAGGCAGCCAACGGCCTGGCCCGGGGACACCAACGCCCGGGACGACTGCCCATCGTCGCCATGACCGCCGCCGCCCTCCACGGAGATCGCGAGGCCTGCCTGGAGGCCGGGATGGATGACTACATCAGCAAACCGTATCGGCCCGATGACCTGGCTCGCGTGCTCTCGCGATGGACCCGGCGTGGCTTGAAGGCCGCCGCGTAGTCACCAACCAACCGCCGCCCGTCCCTCTCCGCTCCGGCTAGCTCGCCGCCGCCTTCCCGCTCCTTTGAAACGTCATCCGGGTGACCAAAGCGATTGCCCCGTGCCGGTTCTCCACCCCGATCTTCGGATAGGCCCGCAACGCATGGGTCTCCGCCGTGCGCTCCGCCATGCCTAGGATCTGCCCAATCTCAGCGTTGGTCTTACCCTGGGATAGCCAGAATAAAACGTCGCTCTCCCGCCGCGTCACCGGCCACTGAACGGTGGAACGAATCCAGCTGTGAAACGCCGTTTCGTCCGGAAATTCAACTCCCTCAAGAGCCGGCTGCGCCCTCTCAAAACCGGCCTGCGCCCGGCGTCGCAGCTGTTCCCGCGCCCGCTGAATCATCGGCAACAAAAGGTTCATCCGGGTTCGTTCCCCCTCCGAAAACTCGCTTCCCCAGCGCCGCAAGCTGATGCGCAAAAATCCCCCGTCCAAGGTTCCCGGCGTCCCCGCTTCCATCCCCGCCACCGGCGGCCCGTCGGGCAACAGCGCCACCAATTCACGATTGACCCGCCGCGGACGATAAAGCGCGGCGTAAAACTCGGTGGCCAGAAAATCCTTCAGCGACAGAACGTCGGTCAGGACAAACGCCCGCGCCGGATGCGCCAGCAGCAGCGGGTTCAGGGGATGCAGCCGGGCCAACCGCCGAAACTCGTCCTGCCGGGACAACGGGATCGGGCGCTCGGGCTGGATGCAGGCCGACACCATCTGATGATCCCGATCAACGACGTGACATTCGCCGATCTCGAACGGGATCACGGTTCGCAGTCCGGCCAGCAACTGTTCCGGAAATCCGTCCAACGCCGCCACTTCGTAAAGACGCGCGGTCACCTCCAACAAGCCCGCGGCATCCCCAGCCGAACGCCCCCCCGGGCGATGGCCGGCAAATTTTGGTGCCGCAGCCGGCGGTGAAAACCGCTTGTCCCGCGACCTTTTCGTCCCGACGCCTCGATTTCGATCGTGTTGTTTCATACCCGCTAGAGCCCTCATGCCTTTCCCACGCCAGTCTCCCCCCGGCGACTCCGTTCCCATTCGCCACGTGAATACGAGCACTGAGGACATCCGGGAGTTCCCGTATATTTTCGGTCGGAGATCCGGCCTCTCCGACGGTACCGGCAAACGCCTATCACGAGCTCAGGAGAACGGAACCTTGAACGGGACATCATCACCCTCCCGGCCTCCTTGGCGCCCCGGTCGACTTGGGATTTGGCGTTTTCGCCCAAGCCACTATGCTCGCCTTCATGGCATCGATTCTCGACCAAATGACCGACGCGGCGAAGGAACTGGCACGGGTTTGTGGCCGCCTGAAGTTCAGCGCCCCGGTGGCCCATGTCTACCATCCGCTCGACTACGCCTGGACCGCCCACCAGCACTATCTAGAACGCTTTGCCTCCGGCCCGCGCGCAGTCCTGTTCCTCGGCATGAACCCCGGCCCGTTCGGCATGATGCAAACCGGCGTGCCTTTCGGCGAAGTGGCCGCCGTCCGCGACTGGATGGGGATCAGCGCCGAGGTAAAGTCCCCCACCGGAACCCACCCCAAACGCCCCGTCGAAGGTTTCACCTGCCCGCGCTCGGAAGTCAGCGGCCGACGATTGTGGGGTTTGTTCGCCCAGCGGTTTGGCTCCGCCGATCAATTCTTCGCCGGCCATTTCGTGGCCAACTACTGCCCGCTCGCGTTCCTCGACGAAGGCGGACGAAACCTGACCCCCGACAAATTCCCAGCCGAGGAAACCCGCCGACTCTTCGCCGCTTGCGACAAACACCTCCAGGCCGTTGTCGCTGCCCTGCAACCCAAGTGGGTGATCGGCGTCGGCGACTTCGCCCTCCGCCGCGCGGAAGGTGTCCTCGAATCGCTGGTGTCCGCCAAACAGGTGCGCCTCGGCAAAGTCCTGCACCCCAGCCCAGCCAGCCCCGCCGCCAACCGCGACTGGTCGGGCGCAGCCACCCGACAGTTGATCACGCAAGGAGTGTGGCGGTGACTCATAACCACACGTAAGATTCCTGAAAAAAACTGATTGAACCGCTAACCGATTGAACCGCTGATTCACGCCGACGAACGCAGATTTCAGAACATCGATCGAGGACTCGGATCCAACAACTTCGAGATGCACGGCACGGAGCAGACCTTCGTTATCGGACGTTGATCACGGTCGGTAGTTTGTCGAATTCGTGATACTGATGGGAAATCCCCTCGTCCCGAACCACCACCACCCGCAGACCTGAGCCATCGACGCCCAACGGCTTTCCCACCGGGCCTGAAGTGATGACTTCAAGGTTTCCGTCGCGCGCAAGGGCGTTGCGATGATAGTGGCCGCAGAACAGATGCTTTACGCCGAACTCACGAAACATCGCCAGGTACCGGGCGCGCCGCTCCGTCGGGATGTTGAAGTATTCGTCCGCTTCCGCGGCGGCTTTGAGAAACCACGGGTGGTGCTGAAAGACGACGATGTGCCGGGCCCGGGTGTCGCGGGCCTGCTGGAGTTCGGCCCGGAGCCACTTTTCCTGCGCAGCTGCCTCCTGCATCGTGTTGCTCGGTGCGTGCAGCAGACAGGAGTTCATCACCACACCGACAAAATCGCCGTGGCGAAAGCTGTAGTAATCGCGCCCGAAAACCTTCCGATACGCCTCCAGGCTCGCGGGAGTGGGCACGTTGCCCACGTCGTGGTTCCCCGCCACGTTGTGGACCGGAATGCTCTTGTCCACCTTGGCTGTGATGCGCAGATACTCGGCAATCTGCTCTGGATCGCCCGGCCGATGCACTAGATCGCCCGTCACCACCACGAATGCCGGTCTCAATCGGTTCACCGTGGCGACCGCGAATTCGTAGTTGGCCGTCTCCTGCACAAAGTTCGTGTTCTCCGTGAACATTCCAAACTGCGGATCGCTGAGCTGGATGAAAAAGAACGGCTCGGCCGCCGGCGCACTGGAAGCGAAGGCCAGCAACAAAACGAAAAGCCCCAGCAGGTTCATGGGAAGCCACCCTTTCCTTTTTGACCTGCGCACCAGACATGAACCGCTGACTGCTCGGACGGACCGCGGGCTTTCAGCCCGCAGCGGCGCGAGCCGGCGACGACGCCTGATGGTGCGTTCGCGCGCCGCCGACTCCACCCACTGCGGGTCTCGCGTCGGCGGGATCCGCGCTCCGGAGGGGAGGTTTATGGCTTCACGGAAAGTTTTCCCAAAAACGGGGAGCATCATGATCGCATCAGACGCGGAGGGTTCAGCTGATTTTCACTTCATTTCCGCCATCGTCCGACGCGGGCCAAAGGCGCCATAGCCCCGCCAGCAAACTGCCAATGACCGAATGAAACACCGCGGAAATCGCGCACGGCGTTGGTGCCGACGGCAGATTCGGAAAGTTCTCCCGCGCCAGGACCGCGCCCAAACCCGAGTTCTGCATGCCCACTTCAATTGAAACCGTGCGCCGAATGGTTTCGCTGTAGCCAAAGATCCACGCAAAGACCCAGCCTAAGGCAAATCCACCGGCATGAAGCAAGGCCACCGCCGCAAAGAGGACGCCCGCGGATTCGCGAACCTGCCGGGCATTCGCCCCAATGATGCTCGCACAGATCATCACGATGGCAGCCACCGACACCAACGGCGCCACCGGCAACACGGCCTTGACCAATCGAGGCGCACGATGATGCAACACCAAACCCAAAACCAACGGCGCCAAGACCACTTTGACCGTGTCCAAGAACAGCTTCCACGCGTCCACCGGCACATAGGTGCCCGCCAGCCATTTGGTCAAGAGCGGCGTCATGACGATCGCGCCAAAAGTCGAGCACATGGTCATCAACACCGACAAAGCCACGTGCGCGCGGGCCAGATAGGTCACCACGTTCGAGGCGGTGCCGCCCGGACAACACGCCACCAGAATCAGCCCCACCGCAAATGCCGGCTCAAGTTGAAACCCGCGCGCGATCGCCCAGCCCAGAAACGGCATGATGGTGTATTGCGCGAAAAACCCCATGGCGACGGCCTTCGGCATGCGCAGAACAGCCCGGAAATCATCGACGCCCAAGGTGATGCCCATGCCCAACATCACCACAGCCAGAGCCCAAACGATCCACGGACCGGAGAACCACGTGAAAAATCGGGGCTGAACCAGGGCGAGGGCGCAAAAGATGACAACCCAAACCGGAAACAGGTTGGTGACAATGGCAAGCGCGCGCGACATGCCGGCCCTTAATACAACCAGCCGTCAATCTCGCCGTCCGCCTTGAGCTTCACGCCCTGCCGGCGATACGCCCAACACATGTAGCTGACACTGACGAAAAAGGACGCCGGCAACCGATTGGCCGCGCAGATCTTCACCCCGAGCAGCGTGGTCTTGCCGCCAAATCCCATCGGGCCAATCCCAAGTTCGTTCGCCGTGTTCAAAATGTCCTGTTCCAGCCGGTCGAGATCCGGATGCGAATTACGATCCTCCAGCCGGCGTAAAAATTGTTGCTTGGAAAACTCGTAGCCGGTCGCGCGATCGCCACCAATGCAAACCCCCAGAATGCCCGGCCCGCAACCCTTGCCCTGCGCCTGCACAATCGCGTCAAGAATGACCTTGCGACAGCCATCGAGATCCCGGTTCGCATGCAACTTCTCGTTCGGCAACGAATACTGCGCCCCCACATTCTCGCAGCCGCCTCCCTTAAGGATGAGACGAACCGCAATCTCCGATGAACGATGCTGGTGACAGTGAACCACCGGCGAGCCCGGCCCGACATTCGTGCCGTCGTTCCGACCGGTCAACGAATCAACCGAGTTCTGGCGGAGAAAGCCCTTCTTGGTCGCCAGCTTGACGGCATTGCGCGCGGTTTCCTCGAAGGCGATCTGATCGAACCCGACCGGGCAATCCACATAGAAGATGATGCTGCCGGTGTCCTGGCAGATGGGTTGCGACTTCCGCTTCGCCAACTCGATGTTGCGCTCGATGATTTTCATCGCGCTCTCCGCGATCGTCCCCTTCTTCTCCCGTTCGAGCGCCGCCAGCGTCGCAACATGCACATCGTCTGGAATCTCCGCCGACGTGCGCCGGATCAACTCCAACAGCGAATCACCAAGAATCTTCATGTCCAAACCGTAGGAACTCGCCGCCACGGTGTCAATCGAAGGGCCGGTCTTCCCATGAACCGGAGGATCGACCAGAAGGCATGCGACGCGGAAATTCGGCAACCCGTCAATCGAACGGCTCGGCGCGTAACCGGGTGAGGTGGAGCCGTCCGCCGGTTCATGGGCCAGTCGGCACGAGTTGAGAACTCGTGAAAGCTCTCCATGAGGGCGAATCGCGACGACGGTTGGCGCGGGGTTGTCGCTGTCGCTGCGAGGGCGGTCGATCGATTCGCCGATCCTTTCGCTCGACAGCGACCGCGGCATTCCCGAACCTCCCGCTGCCCGCTATGAAAGCGATTATCCCAAAGCCCGGCACGGCTGCCGTCGTTCTCTTCGTTCAACTCATCCTGGCCCTGACTCCCGCGCCCGCCCGGGCGCAGGGTCCAAAATTTTTGCCTGGCACCACGCCGCTCACCCTGGACGGAGATCTTTCCGCGCAGATGGTGGAGGCGGCGGACAAGTATCTGCAGAAGGAACTCGAGAACTCACCCGCCGGGCGGGCGGCGCTGTGGCAGCGCGACTTCACCTCTCCGGCAGCCTACGCCAAATCCGTCGCGCCGAACCGCCAGCATCTGCGCACCCAAATTGGCGCCGTGGACAGCCGGGTGCCGGCCAACACCCTGGAGTATCTGGGGACGAGCCTCGCGCCGGCGAAGGTTGCAGAGACGGATCGGATCAAGGTTTTCGCCGTCCGCTGGCCGGTGTTTGAGAAGGTCAACGGCGAAGGATTGCTGATCCAGCCGAAGGGCGATCCGATCGCACGGGTGGTGGCGTTGCCCGACGCTGACCAGACGCCGGAACAGATTGCCGGCCTGGCCAGCGGCCTGCCCCCGGAAGCGCAATTTGCGCGACGCCTGGCGGAAAACGGCTGTCTGGTTCTCGTGCCCACCCTGGTCAACCGCCAGGACACCTACTCCGGTCACGCCGGCATCAACCGTTTCACCAATCTTCCGCACCGGGAATGGATCTACCGTCAGTCATTTGAGGTCGGGCGACATATCATCGGCTACGAGGTCCAAAAGATTCTGGCCGCCCTCGACTGGTTTCAGTTCGACCAGACGAACAAGCCGATCGCCGGCCAGAAGCTGCAGCCGTTGGGTGTTGCTGGATACGGCGAAGGCGCGTTGCTGGCCTTCTACGCGGCGGCCATCGACGAACGCATCGAGGCCTCATTGGTCAGCGGCTATTTCAGCGCCCGCGAGCAGGTCTGGGACGAGCCGATCTACCGCAACGTGTTTCGGCTGCTGACGGAATTTGGCGACGCGGAGATCGCGAGCCTGATTGCGCCGCGGCAGCTCGTCGTGGAATACAGCGAATCGCCCAAGGTTGACGGACCGCCCAAGGGGCGCCCGGGGCGGAACGGCGCCGCCATCGGCCGCTGGCACACGCCGGACTTCAACACCGTGGACGCGGAGGTGGGCCGGACGCGGGACTTGCTCAAAGGCTTCACCAACTCGATTCGGTTTGTGCACGGCAATGAAGGCATGGCCGTCGGCCCGGTCGGAAATCGGGCGCTGGAGATTTTTCTCGAGAAACTCGTCGGCAAAGCCCGGCCTCTGCAACCGATTGGATCGGCGGTGAGTGACACGCGAGGTCGCGCGTTCGATCCCGACGCGCGCCAGAAACGTCAGGTCAACGAACTGGTCGAGCACACGCAGGAGATCCTGCGCGCTTCGCAGCGCCAGCGCAACCGGACCTTCTGGGGCACCATTGCGGCGAAAAACGCGGAGCAATGGGCGATCGAAGCGAAGCCGCGGCAGACGAACCTGTGGAACAATCTGATCGGGCGCTTGCCCAAGGCGAACCAGCCGACCAACCCGCGCTCCCGCCAGATCTACGATCAGCCCAAGTGGACTGGCTACGATGTCGTTCTGGATGTCTGGCCCGACGTCTTTGCCTGGGGAATTTTATTGCTCCCGAAAGATCTTCAGCCCGGCGAAAAGCGGCCGGTGGTCGTCTGCCAACACGGGCTGGAAGGGGTGCCGGCCGACACCATCAATGACGATCCCAAGTCGTTCGCCCACGGCGCCTACAAGTCCTTTTCGGCCCGGCTGGCCGAGCGTGGCTTCATCGTCTTTGCGCCGCACAATCTGTATCGCGGCCAGGACAAGTTCCGCATCCTGCAGCGCAAGGCCAACCCGCTGGGGCGCTCGCTCTTTTCCATCATCCTGGCCCAGCACGATCGCATTCTCGACTGGCTGTCAGAACAGCCTTTTGTCGATCCGGCGCGCATCGGTTTCTACGGCTTGAGCTACGGCGGCAAAACGGCGATGCGGGTGCCGTCGTTGCTCGACCGCTATTGCCTTTCCATCTGTTCAGCGGACTTCAACGAATGGGCCACCAAATGCGCGACTGTCGACTCGCCCTACAGCTACCTCTACACCGGCGAGTACGACATGTACGAATTCGATTTGGCGCACCAGTTCAACTATGCCGAGATGGCGGCGCTCGTGGCCCCGCGCCCGTTCATGGTTGAACGCGGGCATGATGACGGCGTGGCGCCGGACGAATGGGTGGCGCTGGAGTTCTCCCGCGTGCGCCGGTTCTACAACAAGCTCGGCATTGGCGATCGCACCGAGATCGAGTTCTTCAACGGGCCTCACACGATCAACGGCGAAGGCACCTTCCGTTTTCTGCATCGTCACCTCAAGTGGCCCGAGCCGAAATAGCATGGCCCGCCGCGGCCGTTCCGTGCGAAGACCGGTAACCGCCGGACCAGGAGACGGCCTGCAAGACCGTCTGGTCGTGCGCCGGGACGGCCTCGTCCGGGCGGCACTCGTTGGCCAGCGGGCACCGGATTCCCAGGCGTCCGACGTTGAACTGGATCCGGCGCGGCATCGCGCGGCGGACACGGTCGAGCCGTGGCCGGCGCACGATCTTTTCTCTTCGTTTGAATAGATTCGATCGAACAGACCCCTTGCAACCCAGGCGCGGAAGCCCGAAACTGCGCGCATGAGAAGTCATCTGGCGACGGTGCTGCTGATCCTAATCGCGTCCTCCTGGGCCCCCGACGCGAATGCCCAGGTCGATGTCGAGCTGGAGCTGGAGCAGGAACAATTTCTTCGCGACGAACCGGTTCCGGTCAAGGTTCGCATCACGAACCGGTCGGGCCAGACGTTGAAGCTGGGGGAGAGCACTGACTGGGTTAAATTCAACGTGGAGATCCCGGGGAAGGGTCCGGTGGAACGATCCGGGCAGCCAGCGCTGGCCACGGCGTTCGAGCTCGAGTCCGCCCGCCAGGCGACGCGGGAGATCAACATTCAACCCTGGTTCGAGCTCAGTCTGCCGGGACGCTACTCCGTCAGCGCCGTGGTCCGAATCCGGCAGTGGGATCGGGATTTGATCGCCCGCGCGAAGCCGTTCGAGATCGTGCGGGGGGCCAAGCTTTGGGAGCAGGAGATCGGTGTGCCCGCCACGACCGGCCAGCCCGAAGTGCGCCGTTACGTTTTGCAGCAGGCGAACTATCGCAAACAGCTCAAGCTCTACCTTCGCATCAGCAACGATTCCGACACCTACGCGTTCAACGTGCTGCAACTCGGCTCCGTTGTGTCCTTCGGACGACCCGAAGCACAAGTCGATGAGCAGAGCAATCTCCACGTGTTGTTCCAGACCGGAGCACGATCGTTTAACTATTGTGCGGTGGATCCAGCCGGGAACCTCCTCGCCCGCCAAAGCCATGAATACGGAGCCAGCCGTCCCATGCTTCGCCTCTCAGAGTCCGGCAAGATCATCGTGGCCGGCGGCGTCCGCCGCATCGCCTCCTCCGACTTCCCCTCGCTGGCCTTGCCTCCACCCGCGACTCCGTCGGTGTCCGTTCCTCCTTCCGCCACGCCCATGCCTGACGCCACGGATGCGAAGCCCAAGAAGAAATAGCGGGAGCCCGGCAACGCTGGCTCCGTGGGCCGCCATCGCCATCGCCATCGCAACCTGGCTTGGATCCGGCCTCGCCGCGTCGGCTCAGCAGTTTCAGTTCTATTTGCGCAACGGCGATCGCTTGTCCGGCACGGTCGTCGCCGAAGACAAGGTGTCCCTCATCATCACGAACCCGTTGCTGGGACGGATCCTCATTCCGGCTGCCCAACTCGACCGGCGCGAGCCGGTCGCGCCCACGGTGGTCAAGGCGCCGCCGGGACCGACAATCGCGAAAGCGACCCCCACCAACCCGCCGCCCACGCTGTCCGCCGAGCAACGCAAGCGTCTTGATGACCTGACGCTGGTTTACATGGCCGGGCAGATCTCCGCCGCTGAGTTTCAGAGCCGGCGAACCACGATCCTATCACCCGGACCCGCCAGGCCGAAGCGATGGTCAGGCGAAATCTTCGCCGGCATCGATCTCGGCTACGGCACGAAGAGCCGACAGTTCTTCTCCGGGCGCGCCAAGGTCAACTACGTGCAAAAGCGGTTTCGGAACGTGTTCGATTATCTGTTCACCTACGGCCACACCGAAGGCGAGCTCGCGGCCAATCGCATGGACGCCACGGACAAGCTCGATTACGATCTGGAATCGAAATACTACCTCTACGCGCTGGGCGGCGCCGGTCACGACGAGATCCGACGGATCGATTACTACCTTCAGGCTGGTCCCGGTCTCGGCAAACACCTGATCCAACGAACCAACCTCGTGCTCAATGTGGAAGCCGGCGCCAACTACCAGATGCAGAACTTCGTGGGAGGTGAGGACACGTTCTTTTTTTATTACCGCGTCGGGCAGGACCTGAAATGGTCCATCACGCCAAAGTTCACCTTCGACGAAAAAATCGAGTACACACCGCAGTGGGACAATCCCGGGCAATACAAGATCCGGGGCGAAGCCAACCTCCGCTTCTGGGTGTTGGAAAACCTCTCGCTCAACCTGTCCGTGATCGACCTCTACGACACCCGCGTTCCGCCTAACGTCAACCCCAACGATCTGCAGATCCGATCGTCCATCGGAGTGAAGTTCTAACGGGGCGCTCCACCCCAAACGAGACCGGTCAACAGGGCAAGCCCAGCGGGCCGAAAGGGCGCAAAAGCCCGGGCGGGAATGTCGCCAACGCGACGAGGCGGATCGGACGGGTGATTCGTCGGGGAGACCGGTGCTCTTCAGCCGACGAACTCAACGTTTTGCCGGAGGCTGAGTATCTTTTCAGCAACGGCGGCGAGGTCTTTCAATACAAAGTCGTGGTGTACCTTGCCGACCCATGGCGATTGGATCAGGAGCGACGTGCAACCAGCCGTGCGGGCGGCTTCGGCGTCCTGCCATTTGTCGCTGACGACATAGGACTGGTCGATGTTGAGGTGCCATTTGAAGGCCGCTTCGATGAGGAGTCCGGGGCGGGGCTTGTGACAGGGGCAATGGTCGCTCTCGTCGTGGGGGCAGACCATGATGTCGTCGATGGGGAAAGCCCGCCGGAGCTGATCGTGCATGCGATCGAGTTCGCGCCTGGACTGGGAGCCGGTGGAAAGTCCCGGCTGGTTGGTGGTGACGATGAGGACGAAGCCGGCCTTCTTCAGTTTGGCCAGGGACGGCTCAGCCTCTTTCCGCACCTTGAACTCCTCCAGGGTGAGGGGAGGAATCTGGTTTTTTGGCCCGGGCCGAACCTCGTTCAGCACGCCGTCACGCTCGATAAACACAGCTCTCTTCATACAGCCAAATTCAGCATGTCTCTGGCGTTGATCATCGGCACCCCGGGTAAAATCCGGAGCTCCGTACTATCAACGACGTTTCCAATATTCCAATCGAGCGCGAGGAACGAAGCAATCAACTCCGCTTCCGGGATTCCCCGCGATCCTATTGCACCAGGTCGCTGAGCGACCGGATGCGCGCTTCCATGCTTTTCACGATGGGCGTCGCCCGCACCACCGCATTTTTCTCGGTCTGTCCCGGAAAACTTTTCATGACCACGCGGACCGCCGCCACCTTCTCTCCGTTGCTGTCGTGGAGCGGCAGGGTCATGGAGACCACGCCCGACCCCTTGCCATAAAAGAAACCGCGCTCCGCCAGCACCCGGCCAGCCTCGTCAGGCGCGATTTGCCCGACCTCCTCGCGGTCCGAACTGGCAATCGTGCGCAGGCGCGCGTCCCCGGCCACGGCGGCCGCATAAATTTTCACGCCGAGGATCTTCGGATATTTTTTCTGCGCTTCCCGCACGAGAATCTGCGCCAGGGTTTCCCGCGGCTTATACACGATCTTGGTGTCGGCAAAATGGCTCACCGAGTCCGACTTGGTCCAGAATCCAATCGCCCCCACCAGGAGCGATTTGTCGTCCAAATCCGGCCAAATCTCATTCCCGTTGAGCCGCGCGCGAATTCGCGTCCCCGAACACTCAATCGTCATCTCATGCCAGACACCCCGCGGGATCTGCACCCGCCCACTGATCGGCGCGCTGCGCTGGCCGTTGATCACCTTGAAGAAGTTGAAGGTATTTCCCAGGGCGCTGGCGCGGATGTAGTAAAAGTTGCCCTCGTCCACATACCGAAAGACGATGCCCGCCATCTGTTCCCGCGCGCCATCGACCAGCTTGAAGCGCGTGGTCAGCGTGAAATCACCAAAGGTCTCTCCACTGTAAACCAGCATCGGAAATCGCTCGTCCGTGGTGTCGCGGGACAGCTGCGCCAGCACCGGACGGCGCCCCATGGTAGCCGTCGCCTTCGAACTGAACGGCGCCAGCGCCGACGGCGCATCGTCCATGACCACCCTCCAATCACCCGGAGAGCCCTGCCCCGCCAGCACACTCTTAAACCCGGCCGGCGCCGATCCCGGCGCGTCGCCGGCAAAGTCGAAGACAAGCTCGGCCGCCGGAAGCGCCGCGGACGACGCCAGCCACGACAACCCGAGCCCGACCGACCAAATGACAACACGGCGCAACATGGGGCCGTGAGGCTACCAAATAGCCCCTGCTCGACAAGGGGACATTTTGCCTCCCGTTTTCCTCCGACCCAGATTCAATTCGAACCTAGCCCAGCAGCGCATTTCAGAGCGGCAACGCCAACTGCTCCGCGCAACCCAACGCACGGGCGTCAAAGCCCAGCGCCCGCAGCGTCGCTGCGAAATCGACCGCGAAACCATGCAGCGTGAAGACCTGCCGTGGCGCGAGCCGTTGCACGAACGACACCAGATCGTCGAAGTCCGCGTGGTCGCTCAACGGAAACGCCGCGTCCACCCGAGAGCGGTAGCGACAGCTTGACTCCATCGCCCAACCCGTGGCCAGCGCCGTCCGTAGTCCTTCCACGCCCGCAGCCCACTCGGCCCGAATCGCGCCCGGCGGACAAATCACCACCTTGCCACACAGGTTCGTCGGCTCCAGGGTCTGATACTCCGGAAACCGTCGACCCAGCTGCTCATAGACTCGCGTCAGTTGGGCGACCGTTTCGTGCACCATGATTTCAAACCCTTCCCCCGCCAGCGCATGCAACAGTTCCTGGCTTTTCCCCAGCGAATACCCCAGCAACGCCGGCACCCCTCCTGACGCCAGAGTCTCGTGGCAAAACCTAACCAAATCTTGCCGCACCCCGGCCGCCGGCGGAAAGCGATAGAGCGGCCGTCCAAAGGTGGTTTCCATCACGAGATAGTCCACCGGCCCGAGCGCCGCCAGATGCTCCAAATCGCACGGTTCCGCGGCCCCGCTGCAGCGAGTTTGAAAGTCACCCGTATAGAGCAATCGCTGACCATCCCATTCCACCAGCGCCATGGCGCTGCCCAAAATGTGCCCCGCCGGCAGCAGCGTCACGAAGCAGTCCCGCCCGGCCCAGGCAAACCCGCGCCGCTCGCCGAACGACAAATGATGCTCAACCTGCCTTCCGCGGCCCATCCGGCTGCGCATCAGTCGCGCGGTCGCCTCCGTCAAGATCACCTCCCGGTGGGCGCCCGTGTGATCCGAATGGGCGTGACTGACCACCACCCGCTCGGCGCCAGTCACCGATCGATGCGCATCCAGCCACAGTCCCACCGAAGGGAGGTGGATGGCGCCATGGACAAATCGAAACGGGAACCGGTGCACGGCGAAACGATCGCGCGGCCGGCGACGACGGCAAGAACCTTCTGCGAACCCGGGGTAGCGGAGTTACTGAAATGCATCCAGCTGAAAGCCCTCGGGCCGGAGGTAACTGAATCGGGGGCCCGGGGGGCCCGCCCAAAACCACGCGTAAGATTCCTGAAAAACGATTGAACCGCTGCTTCACGCCGATGGACGCAGATTTCAGAAAATCGCGACAACCTATAGATAGCGACTTGGAGACGCAGGTTTGACGAAAGCCCCGTCCCTATCCGCGTTCATCGGCGTCCATCTACAGTCTTCCGATCTTACGCGAGGATCAGGGGTCCGGGGGTCCGGCTGAAGTCTTGCCATCGCGAGGCGCACCGGCTTGACTGGAGGCACGAGTCCGCAGTCACGGGATACTTTACGAGAACGCATTATGGCAGGGCACAGTAGATGGGCGAAGGTGAAGCACTTCAAAGGCGGCATCGACGCCAAGCGCGGCAAGATTTTCGCCAAGCTGGGCAAGGAAATCGCCATTGCCGCCAAGATTGGCGGCGGGGATCCAAGCATGAACCCGCGGCTGCGCATGGCGCTGCTGAAAAGCCGCGCGGCGAACATGCCCAATGACAACATTGATCGGGCCATCAAGCGCGGAACCGGCCAGGGCGAACCCATCAATTACGAAGATCTCACCTACGAGATCTACGGCCCGCACGGCGTCGCGATCCTGGCCGAATTGAGCACGGACAACCGCAACCGGACGGCAGCCGAAATCCGCAGCATCCTGACCAAGAACGGCGGTTCCATGGCCACCAGCGGCGCCGTCTCCCGGCTCTTTCACCGGAAAGGCCAGATCATCGTTGCGCGTGAAGATGCGAATGAGGACGTCCTGATGGAAGCGGCCCTCGAAGCCGGGGCCGAGGATTTCAAGAGCGAGCCGGAAGGTTTCGAGGTGTTGACCGATCCGGCCCATTTTGAAGCCGTCCACAAGGTGATCGAAGCCAAGGGCATCAAGTGCAGCTCGGCCAGCGTTACGCAGCTGGCCGACCTGACGGTTCCCGTGTCCGATCCAGCGGCCGTTCAAGCCGTGAACCAGTTGATCGAGTTGCTGGAAGATCATGAAGACGTGAAAGACCTGTATTCCAACGTGGAGTTCCCGGCGGGTTGAAAGACGAACCCCACACATCGGTCCGACAGGACGCTTCCGCCGGAGGGCCCGGCCAGCGTTTGCTCTACTGGCTCGCCCACGCCATCTGCGACCATCGCGCATGGTTCGGCTGGCCTCACCTGGTTCTCACGGCCCTCAGCATCTGGTACACCGTCACCCACCTCGAATTTCACACCAGCCGCAACGACCTCGTCGGCGGGGACAAGGAGTATCACCGCGTCTTCCTCGAGTTCCGAAAGGAGTTTCCGGTCGAAGACGACGTGGTGGTGGTGGTGGAAAGCGAGCACCCGGAAAAGAACCGGCAGTTCGTGGAACGGCTCGGCGCCCGGCTGGAAAGGGAAACCAACATCTTCCAGCACGTCTTTTACAAAGGCGATCTGCGCATGATGGGACGGAAGGCGCTGATGTTCGTGCCCGAGCCGGACCTGCGAAAGATGGAGGCGACTTTTCAGAATTTCCGGCCGTTCATCACGCAGTTCACGCGGGCCACGAATCTCGTGTCCCTGTTCAACCTCGTGAACACCCAGATCCGAACGGCGCGGGAGGAGGACAACGCCAGCAACCAATCGATGGTTGAAGCCCTGCCGGCGCTGGAACGGATCGCCCGACAAGCCACCGACGGACTGCTTCGATCGGGCGTGCCACCATCGCCCGGACTGACCGCGCTTTTCGATGGCGGCGACAAGGCCGAGCAGGAGCTTTACATCACCGCCGGAAACGGGCGGATCTACCTGGCCACCGTCCAGGCGCGTTCGCCGGAGGTGCGTTCACAGGTGGTGCGCAAACTCCGCGAACTCGTGGCGGAAACTGAGCTGGAAGTGCCCGGCATGAACGTCGGGATCACCGGAGAGCCGGTCCTGGAATTTGACGAGATGCGGCAGTCGCAAGAAGACACGACCGTCGCCACCGTGGTGTCCCTGGTGCTGGTGGCTTTGATTTTCATCTTCGGTTACCACGAAACCGGCCGCCCTTTGAAGGCGACGTTGTGTCTGCTGGTCGGCATCGCATACACGATGGGTTTCACCGCCCTCACCGTTGGGCACCTCAATATATTAACCATCACGTTTGTTCCCATACTCATCGGCCTGGCCATCGATTTCGGGGTTCACCTGATCACGCGCTATGAGGAGGAGTTGCGCCACGGACGAACCCAGCGCCAGGCCCTGGAAAAAGCCATCGTCTACACCGGCGCCGGCATCTTCACCGGCGCCTTCACCACGGCCGGTGCGTTCTTCGCCATGGCCCTGACCGACTTTGATGGCATCCAGGAAATGGGCATCATCTGCGGCGGCGGCCTGCTCGTCTCGCTGGTGCCCATGATGACGTTGCTGCCGGTCTTGCTGCTGCGGGGCCGGCAGAATGCTCTGGACCATCAGCTGGGGCCGCAATTGGAGGTCAAGGCCGCCCAGGAAATCGACCAGCGAGCGCGCATCGAAAACATCTGGCTGCGCCGGCCGGGAATCGTCATCGCGGTCGTCGCCGTGCTGAGCGCCGCCAGCCTTTGGGCCGGACGAAAGGTCCGGTTCGATTACAACCTTCTCCACATGCAGAGCCGCGGCCTGCCCGCCGTGCTCTTCCAGGACAAGCTGATCACGTCGTCGTCCCGCTCGGTCCTCTTCGGCGCCATCGTCGCGACGAATGTCAGTCACGCGACCAACCTGATCGCGACCCTGACCAATCTTCCGACGGTTTCAACCGTCGACTCGATGGGGACCTACCTCGCGGAGGATGGTTCGGGGAAGGTGCGCTTGTTGGAAGAGATCCGGAACATTGCGTCGGAGATTCGCTTCGCCCCGACCGATCGCCAGCCCGTGGATGTAGCCGAATTGAACCAGGCTCTGTTCTCGCTCTACGGCTACCTGCAACTCATCGCCCACAAGGTGGAGGGAAAAGAGGAGAAGTTGCACGCGCAGGTCGTCTCCCTCGGCCGCGCAGTGTCGGCCCTGCGTCAGCGTCTCGAGCAAGACGACAAAGCCGCCACCGGCGCGAAACTGGGCCAGTATCAGCAGGCGCTCTTTGACGATGTCCGGGGAACCTTTGAAAGTCTCCAGCAGCAGGACACGTCCGGGCGACTCACGGTGGCGGACCTGCCCGAACCCCTGCGCAACCGCTTCATCGGCGTGACCGGCAAGCTGCTGCTCCAGGTGTATCCGAAGCGCGACATCTGGGAACGCGCACCGCAGGAAGATTTTGTGGCCGATCTGCGCAAGGTCGATCCCCACGCCACCGGAACGCCGGTTCAACTGCTGGAATACACCAAGCTGCTCAAGGAAAGCTTTGAGATGGCGGCGCTGTATTCGCTCGGGGCCATCACCCTCCTCGTGCTGTTCCACTTTCGGCAGCTGAGCTGCGTCGTGCTCTCGCTGATTCCGGTCGGCATCGGCTTTCTCTGGATGCTCGGCTTCATGGGCTGGGTTGGCGTTTCGTTCAATCCAGCCAACATCATGACCCTCCCGTTGGTCGTCGGCATCGGCGTGACCAATGGCATCCATATCCTCAACCGCTTTGCCGAGGAACAACACCCCAGCATCCTCGCCAAAAGCACCGGCAAGGCGGTGCTCGTCTCCGGCCTGACCACCATCGCGGGTTTCGGCAGCCTGCTGGTGGCCAAGCATCGCGGCATCGAAAGCCTCGGCCTGGTCATGTCCGTCGGAACAGCAACCTGCATGATCGTGGGTCTGACCTTTCTGCCCGCGCTGCTCAACGCCTTGAACAAAGCCGGATGGACCATAAAAAGGACCCAGAGCGACAATGCACAATCGCTGCTGGGTCGGGAGGAACCGAGGCGCTCATGACAAGCGCCTCAGTCACCGCCACCGTAATCCGGCAGCAACATTTGTCAAAATTAATTTAAGAAGAAGTTATGCTAAAGTGCTCTACGTCGTTGTGGTCCGCTGACCTGACCAATCTGGGCGCCGAAATGAAGCGGATTGAGCCGTTCACCGAGCGGTGGCATCTCGATGTGGCGGACGGGCATTACGTGAAAAACCTGCTGTTTTTCCCCGACCAAATCGCCCAGCTTCGCCGCCATTCGCCCCTGCCCTTCGAAATCCATCTCATGGTCACCGATCCGCTCGGCTGGATTGACCCGTTCGTCGAAGCCGGCGCCGACATCATCCTCTTCTGCTTCGATGCCGTGCCCAACCCGGGCGAGGTCCTGCGCGCCATCCGCGCCCGCGGGAAAAAGGCCGGCGTGTCGCTACTAATCACCGAGTCCATCAACGTCCTGGAACCGCATTGGAATGAACTCGATGTCCTTTGCGTCGTTGGCACGGCCATGGGCATCAAGGGCGCCAGCATGGACGCCGGCGTTCCCGGCAAGATCCGGCAAGCCCGCGAATTAATCGCCCGCCGCAGCCTCCGCACGGAGATCGAAGCCGATGGCGGCATCCGCCGCGAAACCGTCCCGCTCCTCAAGGCGGCGGGCGCCGACTACATCGTCCCCGGTTCGCTCATGTTCAAAGAAGATCCACCGACCATGCGCCGGTGGCTGGCCACCCTGTAGATCGAGGATGCGCTCTGCCTCGCGCAAAACATTCGACGTTCTCGGCCTCGGCTGCACCGCCGTCGACGACATCCTCTATGTCCCGGAATATCCGCCCGCCGACGGCAAGGTGGAGGTGCGCCTGCGCGAGCGACATTGCGGCGGGCTTTGCGCCACGGCGCTGGTCGCGGCCGCCCGCCTCGGCGCCCGCTGCGCCTATGCCGGCACGCTCGGACCGGACGAAGGCTCCCGGTTTGTCCGCGCCGCGCTAGCCCGCGAAGGCATCGACCTCCGTCACTTGAATTCGCGGCCGACTGCCGGCCCCATTCGATCCACGATTGTCGTCGATGAAACCCGGCGAACCCGGAACATCTTTTTCGACATCGCCGGCGGCTGGGGCGCACATCCACAACGCCCCTCGCGCCGGGTCATTTGCAGCGCCCGGGTGCTCATGGTCGATCGCTACGGTCTGCCCGGGATGATCCGCGCCGCGCGCATCGCCCGGACGGCAGGAATTCCCGTGGTGGGAGACTTTGAGACAATCGGCTCGCCGCCGTTTCGCCAACTGCTCGACTTGGTCGATCACCTGATCGTTTCCCGCAATTTTGCCTGCCGGCTGACCGGAGCGCCTTCGCCCGCCGCAGCGGCCGCGAAACTCCGACGACCCGATCGTAAAATGGTGGTGGTCACGGATGGCGCGCGAGGCTGCTGGTTCTCTGATGCCGCCCGAACTGCACCCCAACACTTCCCGGCCTTCCGGGTGAAGGCTTCGGACACCACCGGATGCGGAGATGTCTTCCACGGAGCTTACGCCTGGGCCCTGGCCCAAGGCTGGCCGACGGAGCAGCGCCTGGCTGCAGCCGCGGCCGCGGCCGCGATTAAAGCCACGCGGCATGGAGGTCAATCGGGAATTCCCCACCACGTGGAACTACACCGCTTTCTGCGCAGAGCGGGAAGCCCGGTACCCAGCGCGTAAGCACGGCCTGGTGTTTGGGATCAGGCTTTCGAACGCCAGCAACAACGTCTCCCGCGCTCTCGCAGGCGGGTGATTTCGGGCCCGAAATCTGCACTTGCCATCTCGCGGAGATTTGAGACTTTATTTGCCCGCAAGTTAAGCGCGGTTAGCTCAGTGGTAGAGCACTACCTTGACACGGTAGGGGTCACAGGTTCGAACCCTGTATCGCGCACCATCCAACGAACAGGCTACCGCTTCTCACGTTTCTCAAATCGATCGCTGACGAAGTCCCAGTCGATCACGTTGAAAAACGCGGCCACGTAATCGGCGCGCTTGTTCTGATACTTCAGGTAATAGGCGTGCTCCCAGACATCGAGCCCGAGGAGGGGGAAACTGCCCCGCATAAGCGGTGTATCCTGATTTGGCGTGGAAACGACCTTGAGCTCTCCGTCATCCAAGGCCAGCCAGGCCCAGCCGCTGCCGAACACTTTCATCGCCGCGTCGGAAAGGCTTTCCTTGAACTTGTCGTAGCTGCCGAATTTTCGATCGAGCGCCTTGGCCAGCGCGCCCTTGGGCAAACCGCCGCCTCCCTTTTTCATCGTTTGCCAGAACAATGTGTGATTGGCATGCCCGCCTCCGCTGTTGCGAACGGCCATTCGGATCCCCTCCGGGAGGTCGTCGAGATTGCGGATGATTTGCTCCACCGACTTGCCCGAGAGGCGCCCGTGTCCAGCGACGGCCTTGTTCAGGTTCGCCACATAAGTGGCATGATGTTTGTCGTGATGGATTTCCATCGTCCGTGCGTCGATGTGGGGTTCGAGCGCATCGAAGGCATAGGGCAACGGCGGCAGGGAGAAGGCCGCTGGCGGAGTGGCGTCGGCCGCGAGGAGGGCCGGGACAGAGGCGAGACTCGCCGCCGAGGCGGCGGCTCCGAGCACAGTGATGTTCCGAAGAGCGTGGCGACGGGATATCTTCATAGGATTTTCAGGTTTGTTCGGTTGCCCGACCAATCTGTGCGGAGGGCCCGGGGAGCGCAAGTGTGCAATTGAATGCGGGTTAAGGCTCCGCAGTCAGAGAGCCACGCATCTTAAAAAATCAATGAAACCATCTTCCATTACCCGTTTCGCCTGCGCTGCCCTCCTTCTCCCGCTCGGATTGCACTTCACAGCCTCCGCCGCCGAGCCCAAGCATCTGCTCGTCGTCACCGTGACCAAAGGATTCCGGCACAGCTCCATTCCCACGGCGATGAACGTCATCGCTGAACTCGGCGAGAAGAGCAAGGCGTTCACCGTCGACTTCGCCTTCAATGACCAGGACCTGGCCGCCAAAATGACGGCGGAAAACCTGAAGAAATACGATGGATTCGTCTTCGCCAACACCACCGGCATCCTTCCTTTGCCGGACAAACAGGCTTTTCTGGACGCGATCAAGGCCGGCAAAGGCTTTGTCGGCATGCATTCGGCCAGCGACACGTTCCATGGGCCCGACAACACCATTGATCCCTACATCGACATGATCGGCGGCGAGTTCCTGACTCACGGAGCCCAGGTGGGAGTGGAATGTCTGGTCGAAGACCGCGAGCATCCGGCGACCAAGCCCTTGGGTGAATCGCACTGCATCGAGCGGGAGGAGATCTATTTGTTCAAGAGCTACAACCCCGCCAAGGTTCACGAGCTCTTGGTGCTCGACAAACACCCGAACAAAAAGAAGGAATCCGGCCGGTTCCCGGTTGCGTGGTGCAAACAGTATGGTGAAGGGAAAGTGTTCTACACCTCGCTCGGTCATCGCGAAGACGTCTGGCAGAACGAACAATACAAGAAGCACATCCTGGGCGGCATCAAGTGGAGCCTCGGCTTGGAACCGGGCAGTGCCATCCCCCAGGTGAAGTAGACCGATCCCAACTGACCTCCCGTCCCAAAACGCCAATACACCACATCACAGCATCACCATGAAATCCCATTTCCTCGGCGCGTTTCTCGTCGCCGTCGCCTTTTCCACCCTCGCGGCCGACGAGCCTGGGTTCAAACCGATCTTCAACGGACAGGACACCACCGGCTGGCATCTGCGTCGGAAAGACGGGCACAACAGCTGGAAGATCGAAGATGGCATCCTCAAAAACACCGTGAACAAGGGCGAGCACGGCACGGACCTGGTCAGCGATCAGAAGTATTGGAACTTCACGGTTCGCTACGAATTTCAGGTTCCCGACGGCTCGAACAGCGGCTTTTATTTGCGCGGGCGTCACGAGATTCAAATTCTCGGCGACTACAAAAGCGGGCATCCGAGCAAGACGGGCAATGGCGCCATTTACAACCACACCGCTCCCAGCGTCTTTGCGTCGAAGCCCGCCGGCGAATGGCAAACCGTTGAAGCGACCATGGTGGGTAACAAGATCAGCGTGACGCTCAACGGGAAGAAGATTCACGATGCCGTGGCGTGCGACCGCGCCACGGGCAGCGAAATCGACAACAAGGTGACCGAGCCCGGCCCGCTGTTCCTGCAAGGCGATCACGGTACCGTCTGGTTCCGCAACATGCGGATCAAGGAACTGAAGTAGAAAACTTCCCATCCGCGTTGGAGTCAGAGGCAGGCCTTGCGGCCTGCCTCTGTTTTTATTTCCCGACGTGGGATTTATTGAGCGGAGTCTTTCTTCTCCTTCTTGGGAGTTTCATCCTTCGCCGGCTTGGCGCCCAGGCGCAGACTGACGAGTTCCAACTTGCCGCTATCGGCCTCCCGATAAGCGCCCCCAACTTCTTCACCCATCGCGGCCTCATCCAGCGAGGAGGCCTTGCCTGCCTTCATGATCTTGGTGGTGTCCACCACCTGGAACTGGCGGGCCCCGACCTTGATGGTTCGGGCGGCCTTGTCGAGCGCATCGATCTTGCCGCGAAACGGCATTGACCTGACGCCGGCAGGCTTCTTGTCGCCTTCCGCAGCGTTGACGCCGACTGTTCCAATGGTGTGGTAACTCCCCAGCAGAATGCAGAGGCCGACGATGTTGCTAAGCAGCTTAGCCTTCATAGGTAACAAACTCTCCTTGGTTGACTGTTGATGTCGGTGAAACCGACGGCGGCGTGTATAGATCCGGAGCGATGTGGGACGCAAGAAAAAATTATGGCTGGACCGTATTTTTCCGAGCTGCGCGCTGGTGGGAGTTGATCTCTCGATGAGGCCAATCACCCTGGATCAGGACGCGCCCATGCCATAGCCCGCCATTGAATTCATCCGACGCTCATGGTTAGGCTTCGCCCATGAGCTGCCTCACCTTTCGATTTCAACACCGCGTGACCTACTCCGAATGCACGGTGGGAAACCATGTCTATTACGGGCGGTATTTCGATTTTCTCGAGGCGGCTCGCGGGGAATTTTTTCGGAGCAGCGGCCGCACCTTGGTGCAGTGGCAGGACCAGGAATACATCTTCCCGGTTATCGAAGCTCGCACGCGCTACAAGGCAAGCGCACGTTACGATGACCAGATCACGATTGAGCTCTGGCTGAATCAACTGGAGGGAGTGCGCATCGGATTCGACTACCGGCTGACCAACGATCAGGGCCGCCTGTTGGCGGAAGCTTCGACGGCTCACGTCTGCGCCTCCCTGCGTGAAAAACCGCGCCGTCTTCCCCCGGAGCTCATCGCGCAAATCGGCCCCTATCTGCACCCGCAAGAACTCCAGTCCCCGCCGGCTGCCGCCGAAGCTCAGGGCACCTTCAGCAAGTCAAGCTGAGTCCAGGCGTCTTCCCGCGACGCCGTTTCGTCTCTGACTTTTTTCACCATCGCGGAATCAACCGGCTCAAAATTGTGCCCCCATTCGCGGCGCACGTAGGTCAGGGCCGAAGCGATCTGCTCATCATCCAAGACACCCAGCGCCGGCATTTCCAACTCGTAGCTTTCGCCCTTGACCTTGATCGGTCCGCGCAAGCCGTGAAGCACGATCCGAATCAGGCGTGCGGACGATCCAGACACCCATTCGGACCCGACCAGCGGGGGCGCCAAGCCCGGCTGGCCAAGGCCATTCTGTTGGTGACACGCCAGGCACGTCGCTTCAAACATCGTCCGACCGGCTTCGAATCGCTTTTTTTCGTCCGCGGTCAATGGCCGTCCTTCCGACCGCGTGACCGGCGTTCCAGCCGTCGACAGCAGGTTGGTCGCGGTGATCGCATTGGTCGCGGTGGTTGGTCCGGGCGGCGCCTTCTCCACGCTCGCCTTCGCGGGGCCGACTTCCGCCTTTTTTTCTGGCGCCTGAGCGCATGCCACCGGGGCCGGCAGCAGCAAGCCCAGACCGCAAATCAAGAGCGTGAATCTGTGAAACATTAATTCCATGTCAACGTGCGCGCGTTCGACGGAGCCTGCACCCGACTTATTCTGGAGAATCAAAAGGGGCCCGATCACGGGCGCCCGAATAGCAACGAACCCTCCGCCTGATAGCAGGCGAAGGGTTCAGCGTAAAACAGCAATGACTAACTCAGGCCACCTTGCTCAGGCCACCTTGCGGCGGACCATGCCAATCGCTCCCAGACCAAGTCCGAGCAGGGCCAAGGTGGTGCCTGCGTCAGCCACCGTGCTGACCGGAGTGAACTGAGCGGCTTTCCCATACAACGTCACATGGGAAATCGAGCCGGGCCCAACCCAAAAATCGTTCAGCACGATATCTTCGACCCCGTTCCATTTGGTCGAGAGATCGAAAAGGTACCAAGCTGGACTGCCGGACCCTCCCTTGACCAGAAGGTAGGCCGCGTCCACCACGGATCCACCCATGTATTTGATGACTCCGTCCTCGGCATTCATAAAGGTCGCCTCGTAACTGGCTGCCAAGGAACCCGACTCAGTACCGCCAACATTCTTCTTGAAGAGCACTGGAGATCCGCCAATGAGCGGATTGATGACCGCGCCAATCGCGGCTTGACTCGTCTGACTGCCCGAAGCGAGCGAAACATTCGCCGGGGTAATCAACAGCGCCTGCGCATCGAAGGCAGAACCAGCCACCAACGCGGCAAACGCGACTGCGGATAAGGTTTTCATCTTTGTTTCCGAACCACTCATAAAACTCGGCATCCCCACACCCACCGAACCTAATATGAGTTCCTTCTCCCTAGCAGCCCCCATGCACAAAGCCTCGGATCTGCTGAGAATAATTCAGCGCAATGCGTTAACCGCTAATGACAGGCTGGTTGCACCTCAACAAAAATAAAATTCCTCGCTCCCTACGACGCTTCCATGGCCAAAGAACTGTAAAGTCCTCCGACGAGAACGTCGTCGTCACCCGAATGCCCCGGTGCGGCCGCTTCGCTAAGGGCTCATCACGAGCCGCTTACGACGTCAGAAGCCCGGTTGCACCGCTTGTCAGCTTCCCTTCACTCGGCTTCACCCATAACCTCAACTGCCATCAACCTCGAGGCCAGAGCCTTAGGAATACCCGATGCGAGGGCTGAAGGAGCATTTCCCGAATCAAATCATCCACCCCTCGAGCGTTGGCTTCGTCGAGCCTCCGGGCCACGGTGAGCGCCAAGGCCATGTTCAGAGCGACCGCTCCAAAGAAAACGGAGAATCGGGTCCAAACGAGACCCATCCACTCCGAATGGAGCGTCCCCAGGAGGTCGATGAGCAACCCCCAGAACACAGGTGACAGCCCAAGGGCAACACTGCCAATCACCGAGAAGAGCGCAAAAAAATGCGTCCGCCCCATCACCGGAATGATCGACATCGCCAATCGGGTGTTTGCCATCTGGACCAAGGCCGCCAGCAAGCCCATCGCAAACTGAAAGCTGCCAATGAGCGCCCAACTTGCCGTCCATCGTCCGCCCGCCAGCACCGTCCAGCCAGCCAAGACCAGAATCCACGCTGCGAAGCAGAAAGTAAGAACGGGCTTGCTGCCGAGCGAATCCAGGCGCCCGCCCAAAATCCAACGACTGCTCAAACCGCCGAGAAACGAAACCGAACTGACCAGCAGAATCTCGCCGTCGCCCAGCGCGGCGTCCGAACGAAGATACGCCACGCAGAACGCCTGGACACCACCGTAGGCCAGCGACCAAACCACGACCTCGCGCAGAAGTTTCGCAAAGGGCGGATACTTTACCATGGCGAGCCACGGCACCGGCGTGTTGGAAGCGCGTCCGACTTCTTCCGGTGGAGGACCGTCCGGAATTCGTTTGAGAAACGACAGACTGACTGCGCCCATCGCAGCGGAAAAACCGAACAGCAATGCGAATTGCCAGCCGGCCGGGTCTTTCCACAAGCACAGAGCCGACAGCAAAAAACTGACGAAGCTGGCCACGTTGACAAATCCGGCTTCACGCGAAAGGAATCGCCCGCGCAATTCCCCCGGGACGAGACCGGTGATCCACGGAAGCCAAGCGCAACTGGAGATTCCGCGCGACAGATTGAACGCAAACAGGAGGGCAAGAATGAGGGAAAGGCGGGTCGACGCATTGAGAAACGAATCCGTCAACGGGACCAGCGCCGTCACCGCGATGAACATCACCCGCATGCCCCATCCAGCGTAAACAAACCGCTTGTAGCCGACGCGCCCGATGTAGGCTGCGGCCGGGATTTGGAAAATGACCAGGAGCGGCATCATGCCCGTGATCAACCCCAACACCGTCGCACTGGCCTGCAGCGATTTTGCGTAAAGCACCATCGGGCTGCTCAAAACAACTTGAAACGACAAGGCGTTGAACAACGCGAAGAAATACGCATTGTTCAACCCGGCCGGGAACGCATCAGGGGCTGCCGTTTTCAACGGCCCAACGATCCAGCGCGCCGGCCGGATTGAACAGGACAAAACTTTTTTTAAGTTGAGTTTCACGTCGTGTTTCCCCAATTTCACGCCTCGTTTTGATTCCGTGAACCAACGCAAAACCAGCTGCAAAACCAACTTTTGACACCATGGCCGCTCTCACTCTGAAACCCGCCGGCTCCTGCGCTTATGACATGATTGCGCTGGGCGAAATCATGCTCCGTCTCGACCCCGGCGAAGGCCGCGTCCGCACCGCCCGCGAGTTCAAGGTCTGGGAAGGCGGCGGCGAATACAACGTCGCCCGCGGCCTGCGCCGCTGCTTCGGCCTGAAAACCGCCGTCTGCACCGCCTTCGCCGACAACGATGTGGGCCGGCTGCTCGAAGATTTCATCTTCCAGGGCGGGGTCGACACCCAGTTCATCAAGTGGAAGGCGTTCGATGGCGTCGGCCGCGTCACCCGCAACGGCCTCAATTTCACCGAGCGCGGCTTTGGCGTCCGCGGCGCGGTCGGGATTCCCGACCGCGGCAACACGGCCGCTTCGCAGCTCAAGCCCGGCGATTTCGATTGGGATCACATTTTCGGCAAGCTCGGCGTTCGCTGGATCCATACCGGAGGCATCTTTGCCGCGCTGAGTGACACCACCCCGGCCCTCGTCATCGAGTGCGTCAAAAAAGCGAAGGAATACGGCACCATCGTTTCCTACGATCTGAACTACCGGCCAAGCCTTTGGAAAAGCATCGGCGGCCAGAAGCGCGCCCAGGAAGTCAATCGCGAGATCGCGCGTTACGTGGACGTGATGATTGGCAACGAGGAAGATTTCACGGCGTGCCTCGGCTTCCACGTGGAAGGAGCCGACGAGAACCTGCTGCACATCGATGTGACGGCCTTCAAGCGCATGATCGAAACCGCGGTGAAGGAGTTCCCGAATTTCAAGGCCACCGCCACCACGCTCCGCGCTGCGCACACGGCCACGATCAACGACTGGGCGGCCATCGCCTGGTACGACGGCAAGTTCCACGAGAGCCGCAAGTATCCCGAGCTCGAGATCCTCGATCGCGTCGGCGGCGGCGACAGCTTTGCCTCCGGCTTTATTTACGGTTTGATGACCACCGGCGACGCGCAAAAGGCGGTCGACTACGGCGCCGCCCACGGCGCGCTGGCGATGACCACGCCTGGCGACACCTCCATGGCGGACAAAGGCGAAGTGGAAAAGTTGATGAAGGGCGGCGGCGCCCGCGTGCAACGCTGAGCCGAGCCCGTTCGTCGACAACCACGGTTTGCTCAATCCGAGTGCCACAAACACTCGGATTTCTTGTCACAACGCGGCCGGCGACACGCCGATGTCCACGATGCTGCACGCCTGAACGACGACCAGGCCCAGGCGCTCCGCAGCCGCCACAAGTTCGTCAGACTCCGATCCGGGATTCAGCCACAGCTCCCCGCACCCGCGCGCCGCAATCGCCGGCAGCAACCCGAGCGTCACCGACGGCGGAAGGTAGACCGTAATCCGATCGGGACGCGCCGGCACGTCCGCGACTCCGGCGTAGCATCTCAGGCCCTCGATCTCCGTTTCTTTCGGGTTCACGGGATAGACCTCGTATCCCTGCTGAAGAAAAGCGCGCACGGCCTTGTTCCCAAACTTGGCCCGGTCTCGCGACGCCCCGAGCACTGCCACCGTGCGTTTTGTTTTTGTGTTCATGTTGAATCAAAGAGCCGCGCCGCGCCGCGCCGCGGCCGCCCGGACTTCCGACGTCAGTTCAAGACCGACATCGCCCGCCAGCCATTGATAGCCGCCGGCCAAATCCCCAAAGGCGCCATCGAGCTGGGCTTCGAACGCCACCCCCAGGATGCGTCCAAACTCGGTTCCTGGAGACATCCCCAGCTCGATCAGATGGCGCCCCTGCAGAATCGCCTTGGGCGCGGCGGCCTGCAGATGCATGGCCCGGGCTCGCGCCTGCAAATCCAACACCGCCTCCGATCGCACCCGCGGGCGCGGTGGCCGGCCAAACTGATCCGCCGCGATCACCACGCACAGATGCTCGATGGTCTCCGGCGCCAGCCGACGGGCCAGGCGTCGAACTGCGCGATCGTTCAGGGTCTGGAGATGCGCCAGGTGATTCATCACCAGAGGGGGAATCCGTTCGCGATAGACGTTAGGCGCATCGATCCGCTCGAGAAAAGCCAGCGCCAGTGGGCCTCCGGCCTCCTCGTGCCCCGGGGAAACGATGCGCATCCGTCCTCCTTTCTCCGCCTCATGGGTGGTCGCCGGCTTGGCGAAATCGTGCGACAGGATCGCCAGCATGAGCACGATGCGCGTCTCCAGATCGGCCTCCCGCCACTCGGGCAGATCCGCCATCGCATCGCAACAATGTCCGGTGTGAACGAACACGTCGCCTTCCGGATGCCACTCCGGATCCTGAGGGCAACCCTTCAGCGCCTTAATCTCTGGAAAGTGTTCATCCCACCCGGAGGCTACCAGGAACCGCAAACCTGCCGAAGGCCGCACACTTTTGGCCGCCCACTTGAACCATTCCTCCCGCACACGCTCGACCGCCAGCTCGGGACAGGAATCACAAATCCGCCGGCTCAGTTCCACCGTCTCCGGCGCGGCCGTCAGATCAAACCGCCCGGCGAATTGCATCCCCCGCAACACCCGCAGCGGATCTTCCACAAACGCCTCACTCACATGGCGCAACACCCGGTTCTTCAGATCTTCCGTCCCGCCGAAGAAATCCAGCAGCTCCCCCGATCGCGAATTCCACATCAAGGCGTTGATCGTGAAGTCACGGCGGGCCGCAGCCTCACGTGGCGTCAGCGTCCCGTCGAATGTCACCGCAAAGCCTTTGTGCCCGGCGGCCACTTTGGAATCGCGCCGGGGGATGGAAAAGTCGAAGTCGCGCCCGGAGCCGGTCGTGAGCTTGACCACGCCAAAGGATCGTCCCACCAGATCGGTTCGCCCCCAGCGCCCCAGCGCGCGAGCCAGCGCCTCGTAACCCAACCCGAAGACCTCGATGTCGAAGTCCTTCTGCTCGGTGCCTAACAATGCATCCCGCACGCAGCCGCCAACCAGATACGCTTCCGCCAGCTCCGGCGTTTGCGCCAGGATCGACGCCAGTTCGCCCGGGATGTGGATGGGTAGCTTCACGCTGGGAATACCAAAGATCCGCAGGCCTACGGTTTCCGGAGTCGGAAAAACTTTCGCGGCGTGTTCGCATCCACGGTGGCCGGGCTGCCCGGGCCTACCGGAATCCAGACGGTTCCCGTCGCGCGCAACTCGTCGGTTTGTTCGAGGATGAACGCGGCATCTCCCCACGCAATGGTCAGGCGCCCGTCGAAGTCCCCGAACTGCAGGTTCTGCGGCACCGTTGCCGGCGCCCCCAGCCCAACCAGTCCAAAATCAAAACTAAGGTCGGAGCTCGTGGCACTCTGCTGGTGAATCTCCACCGCCACGACGTTATTCCCCGCGCGGAGGGCGTTCCGGTTGGTAGTGCCGGTGTCCACCGTGTTCTCGCCATTGGGCGAACCCGACGTGGTCGCATAGGTAATCGTCGCCGGCGCCGCCGGGAGGTTCGGGCTCCGGAAAATCTCGGTTCCATTGAGGTAAACCACGCCCGCATCATCCCTCAGCAGCCAGTAAGACAGCCCCGCATATGCCGTCGGATCCGCCACCGTAAATGCGTGCCGGAAATAGCTCGTGATCTGGTCATTATCAGTGATCAAGGTCGCTTCGTCCCGCTCCTCGCCGTTGCTGAAGCCCAGCTGCGCCCGGCCGGAAGGCCAGCCGCTGTCGTCGAATGCGGTCGCCTGCCAGCCGGCAGGCGCAGCCGAAGCCACATCGCGATAGCGCCAAACGGAGCCCGTGGCAATCAAGGTTGTGTTGGTCGGCGGCGGCACCGAAATGAATCGGACCAGGTAGACGCTCGCCGGGGTGCCCAGGACGGCACCGGTCGGATCCGACAATCGCACCCGCAACAGCGAATGGACGCCCGGCACGACGGTCGGCGCGGTCAGCAAACGCGAAACCTCGCCCGACGTGATGGTCAGAACTCCGTTGGTCAGGACTCGGCCGGATTCCTCCACCGCAAACTTCACTGAAACCGAACCTCCCGCCGGCCCGTTCAGCGATACCGGCAGACCACGAGCCGCTTCGAGCAACGCCAAATCCGCTTGCGCTCCCACCACACCAAAGGACACCGCGGTGGCAGGATTCTCATAACGAACCGACGTCACAGGCCCTAGCGTCGCCCCCTGCGGGTTCGCCAGCACGATGTCCACCGTCGAGTAGGCAAACGGATTGACGCTCCCCAGCAACAGGCGCTTGGTGCTCTCAGGCGGATTAAACGTCAGCGTTCCACTCGCCAACACGGCGCCATCGCCGATCACGCGGTAATCCACCGACACCGGTTGCGCGGTCGCGCCGTTGAGTCGCACGAACGTCCCCTCCCCCGCCCGATACCCCGGCAGTGCCGCACCCGATACGGCCAGGCCGACTTCAGGGATCGCGATGGATCCAGCGAAGGCGACATTGGTCACGCCCGTCAATTCGGCGCCAGTCGCGCCCGTCAAAACCAAATCCCACGACGCCTGGGCGGCCACGTCGAACCCCGCCGGATAAATTCGACGCACCGTTTCGCCCGGCAGAAAAGTCGTCTGGCCAGCCCCCACCAGACCGGTGGCGGGCGAGAAGAAACCGTAGCTGACACCCACGGGATGGGTGGTGAACGTGCTCAGGCGAATCGGTACGCCCGCGGCCAAAGCGGCGGTCGCAAACTGATTGGTCCGCACCGCCAGGCCGACGCCGACCGGCGCGGACACCGGGATGGTCAGGAAGGGATTCAACGTCGAGGCATCCGCGGATGGATCCCATTGGGCGTTGTCTGGAAAGTATTCATTGGGTGTGGTCAGCCGATTGTCACGGATGGTCATCTGGCCCGTGGCATTGGTCCAGCCGTTGCCAGCCCCTGAGTGCCAGTTGAAACCGAACACGTCGCGGTGGTTGTAGATCGAGATCGAGTTGGTCACGGTCTCCCGGCCATCGTAATTCCCAATCGCATCGTAGTTGTCCCCGTGACGCACTCCGATCTTGTTCCCCAAAAACAAGCAATGATCCATGCGGTTGGTCGGTGCGTTGTAACCGTTTTCGATCCCCTGCCCGCAATCGATGTAGACCGAATCACGGGACACCACATTCTTGTAGCCGGACAACGAGTTGCCTTCGTGAAACGTCGACTCGAACCAGCACGATTGATACGTCAACGGGCCGTAGCCGCTGCCGCCAGAATCGATCCCATCGTCCTTGGTCCAGCCGAACAGCGTGTTGGTGAACGCGTGCGTGCCGCTCACAAAATACAACGCGTCGTTGTCGCCGTCCGCGAAGGTCGGCGAGTCATCCGGGAACTCGATGAACGCGCTGTCGTTCACGGTGAAGCTGGCGCCGGTGTATTCGCCACCCGTGGTTGCCCGCTGCAGCAGAAACCGATCGAACCTGAATGTCCCGCCGCCAAACGCGTGCCCAAACTGGCCGGACAGATAAATGGCCGCCGAATCCGTCAGGCTGATCCGCGGCGAGCCGTCGACCAGGAAGAGGCATTGCTCCTTGCGATGCCCAGGCCCGCCCGTCTGCTCCGCGCCACTGCCCGTGAAGATCGTCCCCGCCGCCTCTATCACCCCGCCGCTGGTTCGCATAAAAAATCCGCCCCACGGCTGGTTGCGCGTCGCCGGCATGAACACCACCGGACGTTCCAAAGTCCCGTTCATCGTGATCGTGCCGTCATTGGTGATGTTGATACCCGGGTTCAGCAGAACAATCGCTCCCGAGCCGACGGTAAGAGAGCTCCCGCTCGCCAGGCTCAAATGTGACGTCACGCGAATGCGCGCATCCGCCGGCCACACCACATCACCCGACAACGGCCCGCCCACCGTGGTCCAGACCGGCGCTGGCTCAATCTGAATGTTCTTGTTCGTCGACAGCCCAGGCAATGACGGCGCATAGGCCAAGGTTCCGACCGGATTGGTTCCCGCCAAAAATCCGGAGCCCACGCCACGTTTGATGGCGAACGAACGTTGCCCGGGCGAGGCCACGGTCCCGTTGGCCCGCACAGCATGGCCAGCGGAGTTCAAGATCCAGGTCACCACCGGAATCTCCAATCCCTCCGGCATCACTGCCGGAGCCAAAACCCTCAAGCGCGCACCCAAAAATTCCGACGACGATGATGGGATGACCGGCGACGGCACATGCGGCGGCAGCCCCCACTCCGTCCCAGACCGTTCGCTGGCTCGCACGATAAACCGCACCAATCGGTTCGTGACCGTCGCGGTAAACACATTGGTCGCCGTCACGCGCAGCTCATAAAAATCCGGTGCGTTGATCGTGATCGGCACTCCAACCGGAATACGCTCGCGATTCAACTCGGCCGCATAGCTATAGCCCGCTTGTACCCCAACGGTGAACGTCACGGCGTCAGCGTAGGGCGCCGCCTTGTCTGTGACTCCCGTAATGGCAAACTGCGCCCAAGCCGGCGAAGTTGCGCTCAAGCACAAGCCGGCCACCGCCAGCCCACCGACAACCTTCATCCGTTTCAAAAACGTCGAAAACATAGGCGGTTGAAAGTATCACCCCGACGTCAACCCGGCCAGCGGCTTCTCCCACCCGCTGCTCATGGTGCCAATCGCTCCAACACCCACGCCCCATCTTCGCGCCGAGTATAGACGAACCGATCGTGCAACCGATGCTCGCGTCCCTGCCAGAACTCCAACGTCTTCGGCACCACCCGAAATCCCCCCCAGAAAGAGGGCATGGGAATGTGCCCCTCCTTGAACCGGCGCTTGGCCTCCTCCCACTTCATTTCCAAGAGTGCACGGGTCGAGATGACCTGGCTCTGGGGTGACGCCCACGCTCCCAACTGACTCGCCAATGGCCGCGTCGCAAAGTAGGCCAGCGCCTCCGTGGTCGAAACCCGTTCCGCAGTTCCATTGATCGCCACCTGCCGATGCAACGGCAGCCAGGGAAACAGCAGTGCCACCTCCGGGTTAGCCTCAATCGCCCGCGCTTTCCGACTCTCCAGATTCGTGTAAAAGACAAACCCGCGCGCATCAAATCCCTTCAACAATACTGTGCGCACCGTCGGTCGCCCGTCCTTTCCCACCGTGGCAACGCTCATCGCATTCGGCTCCACCAAACCCGCCTCGGTCGCCTCGCGCATCCAAACAGAAAACTGTTCCACCGGATCCGGGCTGAGATCCTCTTCACGCAACGGGCCCCGATCATAATGTACCCGCATGTCATGCAACTTCATCGGAACGAGAGTGGGCTTTGGGTGATCCAATGCCGGACGAGAATTGGCAAAGCCTCAACGAATGTTGCAATGCCTGAATCGCTCCGGCCGTGCGCCTAAATTTCACTCCACTAAAATGCTCCTGGGTTCAGCGCCCGCCCGGCAACGCCAGTTCCGCGAGGTAGATCGCGGTGATGATTTTTCCGGCCGAGTCCTTCTCGTGGCTCGAGTAGTACGAAACCAAAGCGCGGTTGGCGGACAACGGGACAAAGCCCGGATAGGAATTGTCCCCGTCGCTCGGCAGCTCGGCGAATTCCCGCAGGCGATCACCATCGAGCCAGCCGAGAAATGTTCGCGGCCCCGCCGGCGCGGCCTTCCGACCGCCCACGATCACCCGATCTCCCCACCGCGCAAGCAGCGGCCCGCCGATTCCGCGATCCAACTCCACCCGTTCCCACTGTTGATGCGGCGGTTTTGCCCGCAGCAGCTGCGCCGGGCCCGTCCGACGTCCAAGGCCCAACACGCTCCCGTCCGGCTCGAACAAGAAGGCCGTTTCATCGCCGTCGATCTCCTGAAAAACGGCATGCTTGCGCCAGATCAGGCCGTCGTCACTCTCCAGCATGAGGGACTCGACCGACCGCCCCTCGCCGCGCGCACGAATCTCAAAACCCAGTTTGCGCCGGCCACAGAGATAGGCTTTGCCTCCAAACTTTGCTGCCCGCCAGACATAGTGCCCAAAGGTTCCTTCCATCATGACCGGGCCATGCCACGACTTTCCATCCGGGGTCCACACCGCATAGCCAAGGTGCTGGTTCAGATCATACTCGGCCCGAGCCAGGGTGGTCGTCCCGCTGTACCAAGTTCCCGAGTAGACGAAGAGCCGATCGTTGAAAACAAGGAAGTGCGGATCCCGCGTGTCCCGCAATGGAACGCGGAACTGATGCACCTGGGTCCAGTCCTTGGCGTCATCGCTGGCCAGGACGATAATCGAAGCAGTCGGATGAACCATGTGTCCGTCGGGACAACTGCGAAAGGTCAGGTAGAATCGATTCCGAAACTGGACCAGATCGGTGAAGGCATTGTGTTCGCCATTGTGAAAAACGCGGCGAACCGAGACGACCTCAACCTTGGGTGGCGACTGGCTGTCGGCAGCGGCGGCAGGCCTGTGGACGATGCCAACCGAAAGGATCGCAGCAAAGAACAAGACGTTGTGTAGGAGTTTCATGCACGGTTGGCCGGGAAGGCTCATCGGTTGGGAGTATGGTTCGTCTGGGCGAGATCGAGGGTTTGCCAGAGTTCGGCCAGGTGCCGGACGTGAGCAAGGTGGGCTTGAGCGTTGGTTCCCGCGTAGTTCCAAACGTGGAAATTTCCGAGATCCGCGCGGCGGATGAGCGGATGGACAGGTTCACGGGCGGCGGGCCCGGCATTGGGGGAAACGTTCGTGAACGTCACGCCGACGGCTGCGGCGAGAGCTGAGCCGCACTCGCGCGTACTGGCGTAGCGTGGTGTTTCGATGTCGGACGTCGTGAGCAGAAAAGTTTTCTCTCCACGAACGGCAGCCTGGGCAAAGGTCCGCCACGGGTCGATGTGTTCAGCCTGGACGAGACGATTGGGGTAGAGACCATTCGTCGTGGCGAGACCGCCGTAGAGCGAGTCGCAAAGGACAATGCGACGGATGACGACCTGGTTGGTGGCAAGCTTGAGAATCTCGCGCACGGCGCCATAGCCGGCGCTGAAGCTGGACACGTCGACGTCAACCAGGCGGGTGTGAGGCGGGGCGCCGCGAGCGACGAGTTCCTTTTCGACGACGCGCAGCCAGCTTTGGAAATGTTCCGGTTGCTGGAACGGTTTGCCGTAGGTCGCGGAGCCTTCGCCCAGCGCAAAGTTCAGCAGAGGCAGGGTCGAGGCGGTGCCGGCGCGACGGAGATGTTCCTCGATGGTGAACCAAGCCGCGGTATGAAAATGGACCACGAGCTGGGCGCGCCCATCTGGATGAACACGCCAGCCGTCCGGCAGAAAGAGCGTGGCCCATGCGCCTTCGTTGGTCTGCAGCACGGTGGTGCCCGGGGGCGGGCGGCCCAGGGGTTTGATCTCGCGCGCGGGAAGCGCGGGCGGTTCAGGTTCAGCGGCAGCGGCCCGAGGGTGGACTGGGAGAAAGGCCACCGTGGCGAGAACGGCCAGTGCGACGGCGAAGGAACAGCCGAGGTCGCACCGAAACGCGCGAATGCGGGTCCATGGATGGCAAGGCATGGAGGGTCGACGCAGGCCCAGCGCGGAGATTCAATTCGATGCGGGCAACTTTCCGCTCCCGATGAACCGCCTCCCACAAGTCCCATCTTCGTCCCGCAGTGCGCGCAGTGGGAGGGAGAGGGGGCCTGCGAAGCGGGACCGGGTGAGGTGGAGCACGGGTGGGAGATAAGGCAGGTTCAACGTTCAACCGCAAAGAACGTAAAGCTTGTGAGGTTTCCGACGCCGTATTGGATCGTCTCCAGCGCCAACGGCGCGCGATCTCTCAGCCCAGCCCAGCGGGCTGGGTTGACGATCGAGCCATTCGTCCCGCGGCCTGAAGGGAGAATGGCGCTTACAGCCTCCCTTGGTCGCAGCGGAATTTCCGAAAGGCATTGAGCCTGCAGCGCGCCGTCCGTCCGAGCACTCCGCCAGTTCATGTCTGGTGAGCAGGTCGAAACGAAACGGGTGGCTTCACATGAACCTGCCGCTCGGAGCGCGGGCCTGTGGCCCGCAGCGGGTGGAATCGGCGGCACACGAACGAACCATCAGGCGTCGTCTCCGGCTCGTGCCGCTGCGGGCTTTCAGCCGGCTTAAAGCCCGCGGTCCGTCCGAGCAGTCCGCCAGTTCATGTCGGGTCAGCAGGTTTAAAAGGAACGGTGAGCTTCCCATGAACCGCATCTGGAATTTCGAATTGAGAAATGGTTATTGGTGATCGCGGGGAGGCAACTGATACGGCTCGATTCCCAATGACCAATAAGCAATGTCAAATTCTCAATGCTCCAAGCGCACCTCAAGATATTTTCAGGGCATCGGCCCGCCGACGCCGCTATCCGCACCGGCGTCGCTCCGCAGACTTCGGCACCAACTCCTCGCCCGTGGGCGAGATGACGAGGTCAAGCCGGGCACATTCGGAGGACGTCGTCGCGACCAGTTCCAGGGCCCAGATGAGGGAGATCAGCTTGCCCGAAAAGCTCACGGGTGAAGCCGGGGCGACGAACAGGAACGGACGGGATTCCTGCTGGTTAGGCTGCTCAAAGCTGACCGTGCTGCTCAAGCCGACGTCCGAAGTGCCGCCGCCGACCGTTCGCCAGAACAGCCGGAGTTCGATGGTCTGGGGGACACGACTCAGCCGCCAACGAACCACGCCGGCCAGACTTTCTCCCGGGCGATAGTTTCGCCTGCCGTCCGCGGTTTCAATCGTCAACTCGTCCATAACCTGGTTCACCCGGCGACCGGAGGCCTCTCCACCAACGCACTCGGCGGCAACAGCAAGACTGGCATGCTTTCCTTGAGATCCGGCCAGCGCGGAATCTCCCCTTGCAGCCGCAGGACCCATTCGATCTTGTTGTGCTCCGCGTCGAAACTGGGAATGAGATCCATGGGAATGCGCAGGCTCGTGCGACCGGCCCGAATCAAATCGGCGTCCACCGCCTCAGTGATCACGAACCGATCGAAAACCTGTCGTTTCATGGCCCAGTTCGTGCCCCTCCGGTAAAAGGTCGTTTCCATGCCCTCAAGATAAAATCTCAGGCGCTGCAATCGGTCCGCGCGCCCGCGAATCCGCCATTCAATCTCCAGCGTCTGGCCGGGAACAAGGTTGCGGCTGTTCACCTGAAACCATGGCCGCGGATTGAAGAACGCGAGCAGGAAGTATCCGCACAGCGCCATCAGGAAAAGGCTGAGCGCGGCTAAGCCCAGGCGCAGAGGCCAAAAATCCCACCAATCCGGCGAATCAACACGTCCACCGAACCCGCCCGCGGGCACCATCGCCACCGCAATCGCGATCAACACACCGATCCCGGCGAGAACCAGCACCAGCCTTACCCATTGCGCCGGCCAAGGAGCGAACGTTCGACTCCGCACCGTCTCCTCCCATGACTCCGGCCCAGGGTTGAACGATGACGCCGATTGCGACCAAACCTCGGGTCCCTGAACCGAGCCCCGGTGCGGCGGCGTGCCTTGACGATTCCCTGTCTCGGCGACGCTCCCGGAAGCAGCCAGAGGGGCGTCTCCAGACCCCAGCTTTGGAGCCTCGTCCAGTTCCAGTCCCGACTCTGGCTGCACCCGGCTGGCTGCCGATCGGCTGCGATACATCCCCACCAGTCCGACCAGCATCAGCATCAACGACGGAGAAGCGCGCAACCAAGCGGGAGTTTGGTTCGCGACCACGCGCAGGCTCACCCTGGCCTCAGACGGGTTCTTCGGATTGAGCCAGCAGGTCACCCGACTCCCCGGGGCCAGTTGACTCCTGAGAAGATGGCGGGCAAGACCAGAAGCGGCGTTGGGAGCCAGCTCGATCCGTTGTTGAAGGGAGTAGTCTTGTCCCGTGAACTGATAGCGGAAGGCCACCTCCACGGCCTGGATCGATCGGCGGCCGACCGGCGGCGGAACGACGTCGCTGGACTCGACTGTGCCGGCAGTCTCCACCCATCCCAACGGCTTGGACGTTTCCAGCCACGGCCCAATAAACCCGAGATAAATTCCGACCAACCCTCCGCCCAGCAAGAGCGCGTTCAGCCAGAATAGCGCGGAGTAAATCCGCACCGCGACCTTCGGGCCGAACCCGGCCCGGGCCACGAACTCTTCCGCGTTCGGATAATTCGAATGGGACATCTTATCCACCGCGTTTCCCGTCCCGGCTGGGCTTCTGCGCGGCTGAAGCTGCACAGACTATTGCGTATTTCCGAGAGCCAACACGCCACGGAAATGAAACAATTTTTCGACGAGCGCTCGCGCCGTCGCACCGCGGAGCGCGCCCAAAAGAAACGGGCGCCAGCCTTGCGACCAGGGCCCGTTTCCTTGGGACCGCTACATTCCGACGACGACATGCGGTGGCTCTCCGTAGCACGCCGTCCATTCGGACTACTTTGACATCGTCCTTTCGCGGCGGGCGGCGGGTTTACTCCATCGTAGAGTCTAGCGAAGCTGGGAGGGCCCGCCCTACCCGACATGAACCGCCCTAGGGCCGGACCGCGCGGTAGAAGCGCTTGGCTTGGCCGGGAACGCTGGTGTCGATGTACTGGAGGCGTCCGGAGGCATCGGTGGCGCCGCTAGTCAACGGCTGCCATCCGGTGAATCCGGGCTCCGAGTTCCGCTGGAGGGACAGCACTTCGCTGGGAGCGGCCAGCAGATTCAGGCGTGGGCCGGCCGAAGTGGGTTCAATTCCCTCGAACTGCGGCGTCACGCTGGAAGTTTGGAGCTCGAACGCGCCGATATCGGCCGCGCGGCCCGAGGTGCGGGCGAAGCCGCGCTGGTCGAATTCGGGGGGCGCCAAGTTGCCTTCGTTCGGCCGGAGGGAGACCGGATCCGGGGAGAGAGGAGCGCTGAGGACCGATCCTTCGACGACGGGAACGGACGCGGTCCAGCTCTGGTTGGTGGGATGCGGGGCGACGAGCGGGCTGTCCTGGTAGCCGGCCAGGTATTCGGCGGCCGTGCCCATCCCGGTGATGTCGAACTTCACATGATGATAGTTCATGCGTCCGCGTCCGGCGCTGGAGGCGGAGCCCCACTGGACGAGGCCGATTTGGTTGGCGTCGTTGAGCCCGGGCCAGGTCACGAGGTTCAGGCCATCGACGCTGTAGGTGGCCTGTTGGGTGGCGGGGTCGTAGACGAGGGTGTGGGTGTGGTAGTTCGTGGCCGCGCCCGCGAACGCGAGGTTGGTCGTGAGCATGGGATTTCCTCCGAGCACGGCGACCAGCTGTCCGCTGGCGTTGGTATCCCACGCGACGTAGAAGCGGCGGATGCCGTTCCCGTGAATCATGTAGTGCGCCGGCCCGGCCCCACCCGAGCCGTCGACCAGCCGGCTGACGATGGTGTAAGTCCAGCCGCGGTTGGTGGACTGGAGCCTCTGGACCGGGGTCAGAGCCCGGGTGTAGCTGATGGAGCCGCTGCCGGCGGCGCTGTTCACGTCCGATACTTGCCAGGCGAGAGGGAGGCTTCGGCTGCTGCCGTCGATGGCCGGGCTGCCGGGCAGAAGGGCGTGGGTGAGGGTGGGGCCGCCGTTGTCGGCCAGCGGGCCGAGCAGCGGGTTGACGTTCGCTTGGTCCGCGACGGGGACCAGATGGCCGGTGTTATCGCTGCTGAGATTTCGTCCGAGCGAAAGGCCGATGCCGTTGGAGTCCTCGACGATATTGCCGCCGGAATTGAAGGCGAACAGGCAGCTGTGGTATCTCGCCGTGTCGCGCAGTTCCAGCCCATGATTCACGTTGCTCACGATGGTGACATGTCGCAGGGCGATGGTGTTTTGGGCGAGAATGCCGCCGCCGAAAACGCTCGCGACATTGCCGCTGACGGTGGAGTTCGTGATCGTGGTCGGGGCATGGGTGTAGATGCCGCCTCCGTAGAGCGCGCGGTTCCCGTGGAAGACGCAGTCCACGATCGTCAAGGGGTAATCAAAACTCTGATAGATGCCGCCTCCATTGGCATCGCGCACCCCGTTGAAAACCACCCGGTTGCTGCGGACGTCGCATTCGGCCAGGGTGAGACGGCCCAAGCTGAGGATGCCGCCGCCTTCCGTCGCGCTGGTGACCTGACCATCGGTGATAGTGAGGCCGGAGATCCGGGTGGTGACCGCCGAGGCGATGGACAGGACCCGGCTGCGGAAGTTTCCGCTTACGGCGAGGCGGTCGGCACCGGGGCCGACGAGCGTGAGGTTCTTGTCGATGACCAGTTCGCCGTTGGTCAAGGCGATGGTTTGGCCATGGAGCGCGGGGCTGAACGTGATCGTGCCGCCGGGACAGATCTGGGCGAGAGCGAGACGCAACGAGCATGGGCCGCTGTCGTTGGCGCTGGTCACGACGAGATTGGAACTGCACGTCGGTGTGAACGTTCGATCGGCGCCGTAAATCACTCCGGCGCTATTGCTGCCCACGGCGCGGAAGTGGTAGGTCGTGTCCAAGGTCAGCCCGGCCAAGGTGCGGCTAAACGGAACGTTCCCGTCGTTCTGGCCGAGCGCGACGCCCGGGGTGGTCTGACCGTAGCTGGTGGTGAGTCCCCACTGAAAGAAGGCGGTAGTCGGCAGGCCGTTCGGATCGGCCAGCCCGTTCAGCGTCGCCGAGTTGTAAGTGATTCCCGTGGCGTCGCGGGTGGTGACGGCGGGCGGGCCGGAGATGCGGAGCGTTGCGGCGGTGGCGAGAGCGCTCGTGTCCCACTGCAATCCGGCGGGCAGCGCAGGCAGGTTCACGCTGCTGAATGATCCGGCGTAGGCGGACGCGCTGAACAAGGGGAACGTGTCGCCGGCCGCGAGGGGGTTCGGTCCGAGGATGACCACCGTGAGCGTTCCACCGAAAGTCAGCGAGCCCGGGACGGACAGCCGGCTGTGATGGGGCGCCGTGTTCTTGGTCACGGCCATGACGAGGGACCCGGCGAGGAGCGGCGACTGGGCGACGGTCAGCGTGTTGGTTCCGCCGAACGCGATGGTGCTTCCGGCCAAGGCGGTCAGCGATTTGGCGGTCTGATTGAACCCACGCAGCTGAAGGCTGGCAGGATTGGCGAGGTGGAGCGTGGCATTGGCGCCGATGCAGTTCGTGACGCCGCAGAGCACGCTGCCTCCCTCGATGGTGAGCGCCGTGTGGTCAGCGGTGGCGCTCCCTCGGAGCAGGAGCGAGCCGGGGCCGCGCTTGAAGAATCCGGCGACACCCACGTTCAGCCGGCCGTTGATGATGAGATCTCCCGACGTCGTGTTGGCACCGTTGTCCACGCGAACGGACATGCCGTAGCCGCGGCTGATGATTTCGATGTTGGGGTCCAGCGCGGACCCGGAAGCCGCCGTCTGACACCACAAGCCGTCGACGTTGACGTCGAACGTGCCGAGGCCGGCCAGTCCGGTGCCGTATTGGCGGAGCGTGGTGGGGGCCGATTGGAGCACGATTTTGCCGGACGCATTGTAGGACTTGCCGCCTTGCAGATAGAGGCCGGTTGTGGCGGCGGCGCCGTCGCCCGTGATGATCAGACCGGTGTCGGCGTAGCCTCCGCCGGTGTTGTAACCGAGGCGGAGCGTGGCGCCGCGAGCGAGAAAATACGGCCCGTCGTTCGCCCGATTTTGGACCTCGAGCGTGCCGGCCTGAACGAGAGTGGTTCCCGCGAACGCGCCCTGGCCGAGCGTCAGATGCCCTGGGCCTGTCTTGCTGAGGCCTTGGGAGCCCGTCACCTCTGCGGTGATGACATTGGAGCCGGCGAGGGCGGTGAGGTAGGGCGTGCCGCGGGTGGTGGCGAGCCGGAGCGAGCCGCCGGAGCCTGGAGTCAGCGTCCAGCCGCGCTTCGTGACCGGGTTCAAATCATCGAACACCACCGCGCCGATGGTTTTGGCGCCATCGAGCGAGACCGTGGGGCTCGAGTTGAGGCTCAAGGTGCCAAAATCCGCGGCGGCATCGACGCCGCTGGCGATGAGTCCGCCGCTCCAGTTTGGGCTCGTGGCCCAGGAGCCGCCGGCGAGATTGGACCAGATGCCGGACCCGTCGGTCACATCGAGGGCCAACGTGGCGGGAGGGCTGGTGAGGGCGTTGGCGGTAACCGTGTAAGTGCCGACCTCATTGGCGGTGGCCGCCGGGACGGTGTAGGTCGCATTCGTCGCGTTGGGAATGACCGCGCCGTTGCGGCGCCACTGATAGCCGCCTGGGGCGGGCCCGATGACCTGGGCGGTGAACGTTGCGGGCAGGCCCCGGGTGACGGCTTGGGCGATCGGGCTGATCGCGACGCTGGAGGGGCCAACGATCGCGCCCGAGATGTTGACCAGCTCCAAGGTGGCCCGGTGCACATTGGGGTTCATCGATTGGGCCGCGTGGATAAACGCGCCGGCGTAGAGCGTGGGACCGAAGTCCGTGAGCGTGACGCTGTTGACCAGGGTCCAGTCGACGCCGTTCTGGGAAACGGAACTGAGGAATACGTCACCGACACGTTGCAGTTTGTACCAACGATTGATGCCGCCCAGGTCGGGCGACCAGGCGTTGGCGTCGTTGTTCCCCTCCCGCATCGTGTCGTCCTGGAAGTGAGTTTCGCCGGCCACGCTGCTGAACAGCGCGGCGAAACGATTCGAGACGCCGTCGCCCAACGGGGTGCCGATGGTGACGTTAGTGCTGCTCCGCAGGAGGATCCCAGCGCGCCAAGTCCGGACGGGCACGCCGGTCCGGTCGGGCGCAACGCCGTCGGGCCCGGCGACGTCGGGTGTGATGTCGAGCAGGCGCCCGATCAGCGTGCAATCGCCGGTGACCCGGCGGCTGAGGAAGTTCATGCCGTCCCCGATCAGGGAGATGGGTCCGCCCTGCACGCTGACGCCGGACGGGTAATTGTGAAACTCCAGCGGGCTCCAGATCCACGCGCCGAGCGCGGAGTTGGTGGTGGCGATCTGGATCGCAGGCGAATCAATCGTGTTGGTGCTGTTGTAGACCAGACGCGCGCGCACCGCATTGGTCGGCGCGGTCCAGACCATGCCATGGTAGGCGAACGGGGCCGAAGCATCCTGGCCCAGATAGTAATCCGCGCCCTGGCTGGGCCGCGGATAATAGGAATAGTAGTCGGTGAGGTAATATAGGACGCGGTCGATCGAGGCGCCGTTGGCGGAAACCGTGGCGGCCAGGCCCGGGCTGGAGTTGAGCACGGTGGCGTTTTGGCTCGGAGCGGTCAGCGTGATCGTCGGCTCATTCGGCGCCGGCACCCGGGAGAACGCTGCGGCCGGAACGTCGGTCCAGGCGATGCCCGGCCCGGCGTAGGACAAACCCAAGCCGTCGGTGTAGGCATCCGGTTTGATCGCTCGCGTTGGCCCCTGGAAATACTGCAGGGCGAACGTGTGCCGGCCCGCCGCCAGCGCGATGCTGCCGCTCATGAACTGGGACGAATCATGCAGCCCGTCGAAGTTGATGACCGTGGTGCCGTCGATGATCAATTTGCTGCCGTCGCCGGAGCGCAGGGTGAAGGCATAGAGTCCGTTGGCGGGCGCGTTGAAGTAGCCGGAGTAGTTGAAAGCATAGTTCGCTCGGCGGCGACGGGGGGTGGGGTCCGGGGTGGAGAGCGCTCCGCGCAGGACCGCGGTGAGCGCGGGGAAGTTGGGCAGCGCGGTCCATTCGAGGCTGGGCGCGGCCTCGTAGTAGGCGTAGGTGAGGCCGCCGACCGTGCCGGCCACGTTCACGGCCGGGCTGAGCGTAGCGACAGCGGGCGTGATCGTATTGGTCTTGGACTGGAAAAAGATGTCCGAAAGGACGAGGCGGACGTAGGGGGTGGCGACGCCGGGGATGGCGAGGAGTTCCTGGCGCGTTTCGGGTTCGCGATTGAAACGCGTCACCGCGGGCGCGCCCGTGAATCCGGGGTTGTTGAAAACCTCGATGCGATATTCGAGCTGCGGGGAGCTGGTGGGTGGTAGTTGCCAGCGGACGAGCAGTTGCGCGTTGAACATGTTGGCCGAGGCGCTGCTCACGATGATGGGGTCGAACGTGGGCTGAGCGGGTTGACCGGTCATGAGCAGCGTGGCGGGCGTGTTGTATTGCGAGGCGTAACTGGGCCCGACCTCGGAGCGAACGGCGGTGTTGCCGTTGACCAGCCGCACATAGCCCGCCCCCTCGAGAACCACTTCGTTGGCGGAATGCCAACCGCCGTTCTTGTGGTAGTAGCCGCCGGCATGTTCCACGATGAAGTCGCCCGTGTTGCCGCCGAAATTTTCCTGCCAGCCGTGCATGCCGTTGACACCGCTCAACCCGAACGGATAGCGGAACGTCCCCAGGTGATGCCACTGGGCGCTCACGGGGTCCTTCATCCACATGCCTTGATATCCCACGCGGGGCGTGCCGTCGGCCGGCTGCCAGCAGCGCATCGCGAAACGGCTCCACAGATTCGTCCGGAACAGCGGCCAGTAACCTTTGATCGCGCAGCTGCTGCCCTCCGCGATCTGCGAAAACGGCACCATGTTCGTCCCGGCGAAAATCGGAACCTGCTGCTGCGGCAAGGTGATGATAAGGCCGGAAGCGCTTTGAGTCGCGGCGGGCCAACAGACGAACTGCATTCCGGTCCGGTTAAAGTTCGTTTCGTGCACCAGGCCGCCGTAGAAGTAGCCCAGCCCTTGGTCCGGACTGCTGACGTCGTCGGTGTGGATGGCATCGTAGATCCCGAGCGGCAGATTCGGCGAACGATACTCTTGAACCACAACATCAGAATTATTCTCCACGTTGTAGCGGTGGTACTGAGCGAGGCCGACCAAGGGGGACAAAAGGATCAGCCTGATCCAGAAGGCGACCAGATTTCGATAGTTATTCATGAGGCTTGAAGAGGGCTGTCTTTGGGTTGTCACTGTTTCGTGCTTCACCCCTCAGTGCGCCGTTTCGGATCCAAAACCTTCAAAAATTGTTAAAGGTTTTTGGGGTGGAAAAGGCGGGATGGCCAAAGGCAAAGGCGGTAGAGGACTGCCGCACTCCACGACGCTTCGCGAGGTACGGGCCGTTCGCGGGGGGCGCCAGGTCTTGGCAGTGCGCCAGTCCTTTCGCCTGCGCGGCGCGACGGGGCGTGGCGGACTTTGCCGACCTTTAGGAACGCCGCACCGCGTTGCGGGGCGAAGACGGGACAATCTACGAGTGGCTGCCGCTGCCCGATTTGATTCAAGCCATGAAGACGCAACGGGACAAGGACTCGCAAGGACTCGCAAGGACTGGCAAGGACTGGCAGATGATCCGTCGACTGATTGAAGCCGATCGCGCCGCCTGTTCGGGAATGCCGTCAGCGGAGCAGGCGCGGCTTTGGTTGCGGGAAGGCCGGACGCTGGAGTTGCTTATTGATCTGGCACGTGAGTTTCCCGACGAAGCCAGGGCCCTGGCTGCGTCTCGACCGCTGCTGGAAGCGGCGATGCAGGGCCACGAAGCCGGAGTCGAGGCCGGCCTGGCGGAGGAAGAACGCAAGGAACGCGCCGCGGATCGCGCTTACTGGGCGCCGCTGAAGCACGAACTGGAACGAATGCGGCACGCGTGAACAGGACGACGCGCGAAACGTTGTCCTACTCCACCCGCCACAGTGTCACACTGCCGTCGCCGCCGGAGGCAGCGATCATCTTTCCGTCGGGGCTGAACGCGGCGTACCAAAGCTGGCCACCGCCCGGGGACGTCAGGGTCAACAACTCCACGCCCGCCCGCCAGTCCCACACCTTGACGCTGCCTTCGGAGCTGCACGAGACAAGTCGGTTGCCGTCCGGGTGAAAGCTCACCCCGGCAACGGACCCAGCGTGGCCACGGAGGCTGCGCCGCACCCGTCCGGCGGACGCCATCTCCCAGAGAGTCACCGCGCCGTCCTTGTCCCCGGTGGCCAGCCATTGGCCGTCCGGGCTGAAACTGGCACAGCGTTCCGGAATCGCAGCTGCGCTCCAAGCCTCCTGCAAATCGTCTGCGCGGCGGATGCTCAGCTTCACCTTCTGGCAAAGCGCGATCAGCCGGCCATCCGGCGAGACGGCGATTCCATCGAGGATATTCCCCAATTCGCTAATCGAGTTGAGGCGCTGGCCTGTGGCGGCATCGAGGACGGTGAGCGTGTCCTTGTGGCTGGGCGCGTAGAGCCGACGGCCATCGGGACTGAACGCAAGCCAGTACGGAAAGCGGGCCGGGGCGAGAGACATTTGCCACTGTGTTTCGAGCGAAGTCGGATTCCACATCCGCACCGTGAGGTCGCTCCCCGCGCTGGCCACGCGACCATCGGGGCTGAAGGCGATGGTGGAATGCTCGTCCGAGTGCCCGGTGTAGGTTCCGGCCAACTGGCCCTCGCGCGTGTTCCAGACGAAGACTTGAGGATTGCCTCCGGCCGCTGCCAGCCATCGGCTGTCCGGACTGAACGCGACGTTGCGCACCGGGTTGGGATAGCCGGTGAGCGAGACGGCTCCCGGCCGCACCGCCTGCAAAAGGCGGATGCCCTCCGCGGAAGCGGACAGGATCCGTTCGTCCGGCAGCAATCGGGTCGTCTCCGTCCATTGGCCGCGGGTGGGAACCCGCTCCACCTCGACGCGTCGATCCACGTCCCAAACCCGAAGCAGGCCCGCTCCACCGCCAAGGACTAGTCGCCGGCTGTCGGCGCTGAACGCGTGGGGATACATTTCCACCCCTGTGCTCAAATCCAGCAATACCCCGCCATCCTCCAGATTCCAGACCCGCTGATCGCGGGCAAAGCCACCGAATGAGGTATTGGCCGCGGCCAGTTTGCGGCCGTCCGGGCTGAAGAGCAGTTGGAAAAAGTAACGACCTCGAGTCCGCAAGCTGCGCCGCACGGTACCGGTGGTGGTGTCCAACAACGGGATGTCCTGAATCGAGGTCCCGACCGCGAGAGTGGTGTCGTCGGGGGAGAAGGCCAGGGTGAGCACCTCGGCTTTCGGGGCGGTGAAAAGAAGCCGGTGCCGATCGGTCTTCGCATCCCAAAGGCAGATCTCCGATTGGCCGTTCACAAACGCCAGATGGTGGCCGTCGTGGGACCAGGCGAGACGCTGTTCGCCCTTGAGCCAGCCCGGGCCCCGGCCCGTGGAGGAGATCCCCGCAACGCGTTCCCCCGTGCGTGCGTTCCAGATCGTGATGTTCCCTTCCTTCCCCTGGACCACGGCCAGAAGATCGCCGCGGGGCGCCAAAGCGAAAGGAACATTGGTGCCCTTCACGTCGGGAATGTTGCGCAACCATTGTCCGGAGGGAAACGCCCGAACCTGGACCTGTTCCTCGTTGGCCACAACCAGCAGGCTGGCGTCCGCCGTGAGGGCAAAGTTCCCGAGATTGGTCGAGGGCAGCAGGACCTTTTGCTCCCAGCGGCTGGATTGTTGATGAAGGAAGTTCCATTCCCAGTGCCGCAAATCGGGCGGGCAGCGATCCAGCAGTGTGCGCATCAGCTCGGTCTGGCCGGCCTGCCAGGCGAGGCCCGCGCGCGTGACCTCGGAGACGTAGAGGCGCCGCCGATAATCCTGGTTGGCGCGATATTGCACGAGCATCACCGCGCCAACGGCGATTACCAGGGCGAGCACGACGAGGGCCGCCGCCGCGAAGGCGAGCCGGTTCCGGCGGACGAGTTTCTTGACCCGATAGGCCATGCTCGGGGGCCGCGCGACGATCGGCTCGTTGTCCAGATGCCGCTGGAGGTCCATGGTCAGGCCGTTAGCCGTGTCGTAGCGGCGGGCGCGGTCCTTCTCCAGGCACTTCATCACGATCCAGTCCAGATCGCCCTGCAGCTGATGCACCAGTTTGACCGCATCGGTCTGCCGACGCTTGCCAGCCGTGGTCCTGGCGTCGCCCCGCAACGTGTTCAGCTTGGTGCTCGGCCGCAGTGGCTCCTTCTCCCGGATGACCCTTCGCAGCGCGTCGATCCCGCCCTTCAACATCTCGTTCGCATCGAACGGCGTCTCGCCGACCAGCAATTCATAGAGCAGCACGCCGAGGCTGTAGATGTCCGCCCGCGTATCGATGTCGAGGCTGCTCATCTCCGCCTGTTCGGGGCTGATGTAGGCCGGCGTGCCGATGAACTGCTGGAACTGGGTGAACATCGTCTTGTCGGTCAGCTCGCCCTGCATGGCCTTGGCGATGCCGAAGTCGATGACCTTGGGCACAGGCTGACCGTCGTTGACCGTCACGAGGATGTTCGACGGCTTGATGTCGCGGTGGACGATGCCCTTCTGGTGCGCGTGCTGGATGGCGTGGCAGACCTGGATGAAAAGGACGAGGCGCTGGTGGGTGGTCAGCTGGTTCTGATCGCAGTAATCGGTGATCTTCGTTCCGCGGACCAGCTCCATGACGAAGTAGGGACGGCCGGAGGGAAGGGCCACCGGCGGAGGCGGGAGTGCCGAACTGTCGGCGGCAAAGCGACGGCCGATGTCGGCGCCGTCCACGGGGACTGTTCCGCCATCGAAGATTCTGGCGATGTTCGGATGGTCCATCATCGCGAGCGCCTGGCGCTCGGCCTCGAACCGGGCGAGGACCTGCCGGCTGTCCATGCCGGGCTTGAGAATCTTGATGGCGACGCGGCGTTTGACCGGCTCGCGTTGTTCGGCCATCCAGACCTCGCCGAAGCCGCCTTCCCCAATCTTCTCCAGCAACCTGTATCGGCCGATCATCGGAGCAGACGATTCCAAGGGAAGAGACGAAACAGACGGCACCTGCTCCACGGAGGGCAAATCAGGTCCGGGCAGGAAGCCGGGCGCGCCAAAGTGCGACTCGAGCAACTCGTCGAGCGACGCCCGCAACGACGGATTGTCCCGACAGACCTGGTCGAGAAACGCCGCACGCTCGGACGCAGTCGGCTGCTGCACCGCCAAATCGAAGAGGATTTCTTCCAGGCTTTGATGCGCTTCGTTCATGCGATGGCCACCGGGATCTCCGGCACGGCATCTTCAGTGCGACTTTTCCACGGCAAACCCTTCAGCGAAGGTTAGAATTATTTTTAAGCTCCCGATGCAGCCACGAACGAGCGTAAGCCCAGGATCGTTCCACGCTGGACAGCGAAATCCCCATGGCTTGAGCGATCTCCTGATTCTCCAGCCCGGTGAAATAGCGGAGTTTGACGATCTCAGCTTTTTGCGGCGACTGGCGGGCCAATGCGTCCAGAGCGTCGCTCATCGCCAGCAGGGTTTCGTCATTGTCATCGGTGGCCAGGTTGACATGTTCAAAATCCACTCGCTCCAACCTGCCGCCATGTCGGACTCGGCCCTTTTGCCGGGCGCGATCCACGAGTATGCGCCGCATCGCCTCGGCGGCGGCCCCGAAGAAATGCCCCCGCCCATTCCAAGCCTTCGGCTCCGCCGTTCCCGTCAGCCGCAACCAAGCTTCGTGCACAAGGGCCGTGGCCTGCAGCGTCTGCCCCGCCTTCTCCTGCGCCATCTTGGCCGCGGCGAGCTTGCGCAATTCCTCGTAAACCAAGGGGAGCAACCGCTCGGAGGCCTTGGGATCGCCTGCGTCAATGGCGTGGATCAACTGGGTGACGTCGGACATGGACCGGACAGTAAAGAGCCGGCACGCAGAATACCAGCGAGCGGAAGCCGGTGCCGGTGGCAAATCGCGGCAGAAGAACCTGAACCGCCCCGGCATCTACAAGCAGCTCCAAGCGTCTTCACGCATCTTTTTCCGCACCTTTTTCCAAAATTGGGTTCAGGAACAAATAACAGGCTCCGGCGGCTCGCACACCCGCCCGGCCAACAACAAATCGTTATGAAAACGTATAGCTCCAAAAAGCTCCGCCCATGGATGGGCCTCGAATCCGTCATCCTCCTCGCGATCACGCTCTGGCTAGCGCTGGCGCCCGCCTTCGCCCTCGCCCAAGGCGTGCCAGCCCCGCCGGTCATCACCCAGCAACCTCACGATATCTCCGCACCCGAAGGCGGCAGCGCTGTGTTTACGGTGACAGCCACGGGCGATCCATTGACCTACCAATGGCTCTTCCGAGCCCAAGGCGCCGCCAGTTTTCTGCCGGTTCCCACCGGCACCAACGCCACCTTGATCATCACCAACGTCCAAGCCTCAGACGAAGGCGTGTACCAGGTAGTGGTCAGCAACCCGTTCGGTTCGACGCCCAGCGAACCCGCGGCGTTGGTGCTGGAAAAGAAAGCGACGCGTTTTCAACTCTATTGTCGAGACGGCAAGTTCATCACCAATGGGTGCGTCGTAACCATCACGCTGACGAACGCGAGCGGCTATTCCAATCCAAAGGTCGCAACTCCTCCGGATGGCAACCCATACGACTTCAATTACTGGACGCTGTTCAGCTGTCAGGGGGGACTTGATCCCAACGACACCTGGTGGTTTCTGGTCACGGCATCCTGTTGCACCAACGTTTGGCTCGTCCCAACCACAAAATGCTACGGCGATTTCGAACCGCTCAAATGCGACAGTTGCGGCGATTGCCCCCTGCCCCGGATCACCTGCCCAACCGCCGTCGAATTGCTTTCTTCCTGCGGGGACTGTGTGCCTTACAACTACCCGAACCCGGCCGTGACCGGCGGCGGATTGGTCGGCTGCAATCCACCCTCGGGCACGTGTTTTTCCGTGGGCGTGACGGTCGTCACCTGCACGGCAACCAATCAGTGCGGCGATGTCGTCGCGTGCGAGTTTCCCGTCACCGTTCGCTCGTGCCTGAAATGTCCGCCCAGCCGGATCTACGAATGCGGCCGGCGCTGGGATTTTGACGTGCCGACGGTTGAAGCCGGCTGCGCACAGATTCAGTTCGGCGTGCTCAGCACGGTGACGAACGGAATATGTCCGCAAACCATCACCCGAACCTGGTCGGTGGTCATGGAGTGTGGCGGCGGCCTGGGTCAAGTGACCCAGTGCCAGCAGGTCATCACGGTGGTCGACACGACCCCGCCCATTCTGGCCTGCGCGCCGGACAAGTCGGTGTTGTGTGACAGCGATTGGGGTTTTGACCCTCCGTCCGTCGCGGACGACGGGTGCAGCCCAATCGCGATCCAGGTTCTGAGCACAGTGACGAATTTTCCGTGCTCCGCTCAGACCGCGATCGTGCGCACGTGGATCGCCACCGATGCCTGCGGCAACTCCAGCACGTGCAGTCAGACCGTTTATCTCGACCAGACGGGTCGGCCGTTGGTGCAATGCCCGCCAGATAAAAGCGTCGATTGCGGGGCGGATTGGTCGTTCGATCCGCCGCTGGTCGTGTCGAGTTGCAGCCCGGTTTCCATCCGGGTCGCCAGCACGGAGACCAACGGAGCGTGTCCGGTCCGCGTGACCCGAACATGGATGATCGACGATCAATGCGGTCACTTGGTGGAGTGCAGCCAGACCATCACCCTGCTGAACGCCTCCAGTTTGCAGACGGTGTTCACCTTGTTCAGCGGACGGGATTCCAGCGGACTCCTGCCGCTGGGCGCAGCCGATCCCCAGTTCACCTTCGGCTGTCTTCCGCCCAATACGGGTCCGGCGACACCCACGGTCACCACACCGGATCCGCTTTGGCTGCCGAACGGTCCGCAGTCACAATGGATCGGACCCGGCGCCGGCAATTACGGCGACGGAGGAACCTACTGTTATCAGGTCGAGTTCAATTTGCCGAGCTGCCCCACGGGCACCCCTGTTTACACCGTGCGCGGCCGATGGGCCGCCGACGATAGCGGAGCCATTCACCTCAACGGCTCCGCCACCGGCGTCGTTCTGCCCAACGGGTGGTCGTTCACCAACTGGCATCCCTTCAGCATTACCAGCGGACTCGTTCCGGGACCCAACCTGATGACGTTCTACGTGACCAACGGCAGCTTCGGGCCCACAGGACTCAGAGTCGAACTCGCGGTGTCCGCGGTCTGCTGCGGCTGCACGAATCCGTGCGTCGTTGACATCCGCTGCCCAGCCAACATCACCAATGCCATTTGTCGGAACGCCGAGATCGTGAACTACCTCTCACCGATCGCGTCCAGCACCTGCGGTCCGATTACCAGCCTCATCTGCGTTCCTCCCAGCGGTTCGTCGTTTCCGCTGGGCACGACGACGGTCACATGCACCGCAACCGACGCCCAAGGGCATAGCGCCTCCTGCCAGTTCACCGTGACCCAAACCTCCGCCAATCCGTGGCAGGTGACCTGCCCGCCGTTGAATCAGATCGTCAAAGGATGTCCGCCCCGGATGCCGGATCTGACAACGCAAGTCGGCATACTCACGAACTGCCCGCTAGCCTGTCCGCTGTCCATCACTCAAAACATTCCGGCGGGGACCGTCCTCACGCCCGGGACGCACGTGGTCATTTTGACCGTGTGCGACTGCACCGGGGTTTGCCGTGACTGCGACGTGATCATCACCGCGGAATTGGCGGAAGGCTGTTGCCAGACGCCGCCGTGCACCATCACGCCCGTGCTGCGTCTGTACAGCGGCGCGGACAGTTCCGGCCTCTTGCCGAACGGATCCACCGATCCACAATTCCTGACCGGCGCCCCCTTGTTCGCCACACCCAATCCCTACGTCTCCGTGTTCAATCCGGGGGCCTGGGTGCCGAACTCGGCTGCGTCAAAATGGGTCGGGCCCTATGCGAATGCCGGGTCAGGCTGGTTGAATGGGGTTTATGTCTACACCAATCGCTTCTTCCTGTGTTCGACCAATCAGGCGTCGGTGACGGGTCGATGGACGGCGGACAACACCGGCGTGCTGCGCCTCAACGGCGTGACCAAGAGCCAACTGCCGGTCAACGGCTACGCGTTCGCCAGCTGGACGCCGGTGAACATCACTTCCGGATTCGTGCCCGGCTGGAACGAGCTCACCTTCGTGGTGACGAACTGGGGCGGGCCAACCGGTTTGCGCACGGAGATCGAGGGCCGGGCGTGCTGCTCGGACTGCGTCTATCTCACCTGCCCGGGGAACATCGTGACCAACAGCTGCGCCGCAAATACTCCGGTGTCTTGGGCCATGCCCCTCGGGGCTGGCAGCCGGTGCGGAACACTGCAGTCGCTGACCTGCACGCCGCCATCCGGGTCGAGCTTTCCGGCCGGCACCAGCACGGTCCACTGCACCGCCGTCGATTCGTGCGGCAATGCGGCGACCTGCAGCTTCACCGTGACGGTGCGACCCACGGCGCCGCCGCCGGTGGTGAACTGTCCTCAGGATCGCCTGTTGTTCACGTGCGGAAACAACGCGACGGCTTACTACAAAGTCACCGCCACCGGCCACGTTGGCCCCGTGACCTGCACTCCTCCCTCCGGCAGCATCTTCCCGCTCGGCACCACCGTGGTGACCTGCTCGGCCACCAACGCGTGCGGACTGGTCGCCTCCTGCAGCTTCAAGGTGACCGTGAAACGGTATCCGTTCGGGCCGCCCTGGTGGGATTGGCCGTGCCTGACCGCGGTGCAGGCGGACGGCCTGCCGTTCGTTCCCCAAGGCACCGCCCGGGTCGTCGCCGGTCCCGCCCTGGAACTGCCCTCGTTTGGGCCGATTACCGGGCTACCCATCGCTTGCTTGACGCCGGCTCCGGGCGCGAACGTCGCGGACGTGGCTATCCACACGGGCGGCGCACAACTGTTCGCCTTCACCACCGTGCTCGATATGGAAGCTCCCGATGGAGCGACCGTCGAAATCGTCGACCCATCCGACCCGGCCGGAGTGCCGGCGCTGACGCTGACCTACAGTCGCGGGACCAAATGCTATGACTTGAAAAAGTGCAAGGGCCTAATCTCCGACGAAGAAGCGTTCCGGGTCAGCGCCGTGAATCCTCGGGGTGAACTTCTGGATTCCTTTGTTCAGACCTTCAACGAGGGCAACACCAATGCCGCGCTGACCCTGTTCGCGGCGGACGGCGTCAGCCAGTTCCCCATTACCGTGATCCTCGATCGACGCGATGGAACCATCCACGTCGAGTTCCCGGGCGAGGTCGAACTGCGCGCCTGCTGCCGCCGCAAGGGCTGGGACGGCACCGTGAAAGGCTACGCGGATGAAAACCAGCGCAGGAGAGGCTGGGATGGAACCATCAAGGGTCGTCCACCGGAGGCGACGCGCGTCACGTTCAGCCCAATCAAACCGCATCCCACCACGGGCGAAGTGATTCACTTCGTCTCCACCGCCTGGCCGGAACTGGTGATCGCGAATGAACAAATCGGCGTGATGAACGATCCCGCGTCAGCTCAGCCGGTCGTGCTCGTGGCGAAAGAAATGGACAAGGCCACTCCGAAACTCATCGAGAGAGTCTGGCGCGCCACGGCTCGCGGTGACGGTGTCCAATGGAGTTCGTTGCAGGACGACACCGGTGTCAGCCTGGATTTCGGGCAGGCGTCGGCGTTCGATGTTGAGTTCGAACACGCACTCTTACCCGGTGCGGGCCCGGGCTTCGAATACATCGAGTTCAGGACCGGCGGCCATCCCTTGGCGCAAACCAATCGTCCAGCCCGCCCGATCCTGACGAGCTATCTGCGCCTGACGCGAAATGAGGACGGCGTGGCTTGCACGGTGGACTTCTCCTATCTGCCGGCCACCGGATTCACCGTTCAACTCTACGAGCGCGGCACCTTGATCGCGCAGGGCTCAGGCGAAGGACCGATCCTCGGAGCTGATTCACCGGTCCAATTGGAGGGTTGGCCGCAGTCGTTTGGGCAACTGGACCCCATGGGCACGTTACGCCTAACCGGCCGCATCGTGGTGGTCAACGGCACGGAACAACGCATCGCCGGCGATGAAATCCGGTTCGTGCCGACACCGGCTGCGAACGCGGAAATCCCGGGGGCCATCTCGCGGTTTGAATGCGTCACCAGCACCGACGTCACCGGCGTGCTGCGCGGGTTGCGCAGCACCCGAGCCTGCGCACCGGGCCAGCTGCAAATCGACCGCGCCACCACCGGAGTATCACTACGCTGGAACGGCGAAGGCTTCCGGCTGCAGGGCGCGGAGCGCGTGACTGGTCCGTGGCTGGATCTGGGTGGCAATTCCCCGGTGACTTTGCCGGCGGACGCTCCGTTGCGTGCCTTCCGGCTGGTCTGCGAGTAAGACAACCGACGCCAAGGGTTGGTAGTGCAGCGACACGGCGGCGGATGCGGAGCGAACCGCATCCGCCGCTCGATCTTTGGAGACCTCTTCCGCCGAACACCGGGGCGGAATCAGACGGGCCCGCACTCCCCGCCGTTTCGATGGATGTTCGAACACAATTACAGCTATTCGGGCGGCACCATTCCCTGCTATTCTCCCGCTCGAAATTCGGCGCAATGGGAACATCAGGGCAACGGTCTGGAGATGCGGGGGCACGCGTTTTTGCCACGACGCACTGGAGCGTCGTGCTGGCGGCCGGCGGACGCGATGCTTTACCGGCGCGGATAGCCTTGGAAACGCTCTGCCGATCCTATTGGTCTCCCGTCTATGCCTATGTTCGTCGGAAGGGCTATGATGACGCCGAGGCGCAAGATCTGACGCAAGACTTCTTCGCGCGCCTGATTGCCAAGGATGATTTTCGGCTGGCCGATCGGAGCAAAGGCAAATTTCGGGGCTTTCTTCTGTCGCGGCTGGACTACTTCCTGGCGCGGGAGTGGCGCCGGGCCCGCCGCCAGAAGCGAGGCGGAGATTGCACCTTTATCTCGTTGGATCAGTTTCCGTCGGGTGAACGGGACCATGTGGAACCGGCCGACCATGAGACCCCGGAGAAAAGATTTCTCAGGCAATGGGCGCTCACGGTCTTGAAACAGGCCATGAACGCCCTCGAAGCGGAGTGCAAGGCAAACGGCAAAGGCGATCTATTCCGGGCGGCAAAGAGTCTCATTTCCGGAGAACGCCACGGAACCGTTTACGCGGAAATCAGTCGCACGCTCGCGATGTCGGAAGGCTCGGTCCGAGTTGCCGTTCACCGTTTGCGACAGCGCTACGGCGAGTTGTTGCGAAATGAAGTTGCACAAACCGTGAGCAGCGAGAGTGAGGTGGACGAGGAACTTCGTTACTTGTTCCAAATTTTGAGCCAGTAGCCTCCCGATGAACCTGTTCATTTCGATTCAGTGCTCCGTCCGACAACCGTAACATTTCCATCGTTTTGTGGGAGATCGGTTGTCGATGTCGGCAACGGCCAAAGTGAAGTGAAGCGACTTGAGACATGCTCTGAGTGCGGCGCACCGAAGTCCAGCTGGCTGGGTGACAATTGCCCCACCTGTCTGATTCGGCTGGGCGCTCCCGCATTGCTTGGCCGGCGTGTTGGTCCTGATTCCGAGTTGAACGAACGTGCGGGGATCATTCGCCGGATGGGCGATTACGAGTTGTTGGAGGAGATCGCCCGTGGCGGGATGGGGGTGGTTTTTCGAGCGCGCCAGATCAGCCTCAACCGGCTGGTGGCCGTCAAAGTTCTGCTCACCCCGCAGTCCAAGAAGGATGCCCAGCGCTTCCGCCGCGAAGCGGAGCTCGCCGCCAGCCTGAATCACCCGGACATCGTTTCGATCTACGACATAGGCGAGCAGGATGGTCAGCCGTTCTTTGCGATGGAACTGATCGAAGGACAAAGCCTGTCGGAACTTTGCCGGAACCAGCCTTTGGGAGCGCGCCGATCGGCGGGCCTGACCAAGCGCATCGCCGAGGCGGTCCATTTCGCACACGAACGGAACCTGCTCCATCGCGACCTCAAGCCGTCCAACGTGCTCATCGATGCCGCTGGAGGACCGCACATCACGGACTTCGGCCTGGCCAAGCGGACGGACGGCGATGCCGATCTCACGCTCACCGGGCAGGTGTTGGGCACGCCGAACTACATGCCGCCGGAACACGCCGGAGGCAGCGGCCGTGGCACCACACGAGCCAGTGACGTTTATTCGCTGGGCGCCATCCTCTACCAGTTGCTCACGGGACATGCCCCGTTTGTGGCGGAAAGCGTCACCCAAACGCTGCGACTCGTGGTGGAGACCGAAGTCGTCCCGCCGCGGTTGCTGAATCCGGAATTGCCGCGGGATCTGGAAACCCTTTGCCTGCGCTGTTTGGAAAAGGATCCCGCACGCCGCTACGCCTCAGCGCAGATGCTCGCGGCGGAGCTCGGCCGCTTTCTCAACAACGAGCCCATTGAGGCCCGACCGGTCGGCGTGGCGGGCAGGGTGGCCCGATGGTGCCAGCGCAAGCCAGCGCTGGCCGCCGCGTTGGGCTTGTGCGCCGCGTTCGCCCTCCTGCTCGCGATCGGTTCGCCCATCGTGCTCGTGCGCGTGAACGCCGCCCGTCGTGCTGCAGAAGCCGCCGAAGTACGGACAGAGCAACAGCTCTCCACCGCGCTGCTCGAGCAGGCGCGGGCAACCCTCCGCAGCGGGGAGCCGGGCCAGCGCGTCCGCGTGCTTGAAGCCGTCCAACGCGCCGCAGCCATCTCCAACCGTGTCGAGCTCCGACGGGAGGCGTTGGACGCACTCACGCGGACGGATCTCCGTCTCGTAGGCGAGGTGCCCTTCGAGACTGGTGTCACCATGGCGGTGTTGGATCCTACGTTCGCTCGCGTCGCGGAGTGTGTCGGTTCAGGCCCGGTGCGGCTGCGCTCGATGCCAGACCGCCAACTGATCGCCAGCCTGACTCCCAGCGTAAAGGCCGTGGCCGAGGGTGGACAATGGAGTCCCCAGGGGCGTTTCCTCGCCGTCAAACGCCGGATCGACACCGTTAAGTCGTCCTTCCAGATCGAGATATGGGACGTTGCCACCTCGCAACTCATCGCTTCACTACCGCCGTCCCTCCTCGGCACGTTCTGCTTTCACCCTCGATCGGCGCAGTTGCTGGCCGCCGAGGCGGATGACCGTGTTTCCCTCTGGGACCTGGAGCAGGCGCAGCGCATCAAGACGTTCTCCATCACCGGCCAGGTGCATCACCTCCGGTTCGCGCCGAATGGCGCCACGTTCCTCGCGCAACATCGCATCGGCAGCCCGTGGTTCACCTCGCTCTACAGCATCACCAATGGCGCGGTGCTCAAGACGTCGTTGAGCGGATGGGTCGACGACATTGCGTGGGATTTGCGGGACCGCTGGATCGCGCTGGCGGCTCGCAGTGGCGAGATTTTTCTCCACGACCGGGCAACAGCGGAGACAACCGTCCTGGGCCGGCACAAGAACGAGGCTCGGTCAGCGGTGTTCACCCCGGACGGAGAGCTGTTGTTCACCGGAGGCCAGGAGCAGGAGATCATCTGTTGGGACATGCGATTGCGGCAGCGGGTTTTGACCAGCGCGTTGCACAGCACTCGAATGCAGTTGGACGCCACTGGTCAGCGGTGCGCAGTGATGACGCGAACGGGCGCGTTGCTGCATTCCCTGGAGCGCTCCTCTTCGTGTCGTGAACTGGCCGGTGACCTCGGCAGCAGCCTGAGGCATGCGGCGTTTTCGCCGGACGGACGGTGGCTGGCCGTCGGAGGCACGCGGGCGGGTTTATGGGATCTTACCCGCAACGAGCCGGTCGTCGTGGCCTTCCATGCGGAGGATGTCACCCCCATCTTTTCCCCCGACAGCTCTGAACTCCTGGGCTTCGGAGGCAAGGGATTGGGCCGGCAGAAGATTCAAGTCGATCACAAAAGCAATGGGACCCCATTCACGTTGTCCCCCTTGCCCGCGCCGGAGATCGGGCGGATTCATTCGGGACAGATCGTTTCGAACTCACTCCTGTTAGGCACTCCGGCCGGACTGTTGAGTCTCTCAACCACCAATCTCTCCTCCGGTCGCATGCAGCGCTTTCGCACGGGAGACTATGTGCGCGGACAGGTCTCCAGCGACGGACGGTGGCTGGCCGCGCGCATGACCAAGGTCATTCTGGCCTATCGTTTGGACCCCTGGACCCAATTGACCAACATCAATTTCCATACCGAACTGGTGGCGCATGCCTTCACGCCGGAAAACGAAGAATTGGCGGTGGCCGACGTCAACGGCGTCACCTTCCTGGACACCGCGAATTGGACGGCCAAGCGTCATCTGGCCGTGCCCTTGGAGCGCAACACCCAGCTTTTTTTCACACCCGATGGACGTGGTTTCTGGCTGGGAAGCGATGCGGGCGAGGCGGGATTTTACGACCGGCGAACCCTCGCCCTGCTTCTGCCTTTGCCGCGGGGAACGACGCCTATGGCGCTCAGCGCGGATGGCCGTCTCCTCGCGGTCAATGTGGACGCGCGTCGCGTTCAGGTATGGGATTTACGCGAAACCGGAAAGCAACTTCAGTCTCTCGGACTTGATTGGGAAGCCGATCAAATCAGCGCGCAAGGGCCCACGCGATAAATCTCAACGACCAGCGGTCGCGGCCTGGAAACACTTCACTTCAACACCACCTTGGTCGTATTCGTACGACCATGGTCGCATTCCCGCGTGCGCAGTGTCCGTGCTACCACGTCGGACATGCCGAAACACTCGAATCAACTTGCCACGAGAATCAAAACGAACCGATTGCTCGCTCTTGCACTCGTCATCCTCTGCCTCGCGCTCCACGCCGCGATCTCCGACGCACGCGCCGGCACCCACATCTGGAGCGGTGCGGTCAATGGTTACTGGAACGTGCCTGGCAACTGGTCCAGCGGCGGGGTTCCGGTCGGGGGAGAGGCCAATCTGATCCTTCGATTTCCGACCACGACCGGACTGCACCAGTCCACCAACAACATCGTCGGGCTCACCGTGCAGCGCTTTGAAATGACCGGAAACGGATACCATGTTTACGGCAACAGCGTCACGTTGGCCGCCTCTTCCACTGGCACCAACTTCACCATGGGAGCAGGGATCGGCGGCTTTTTGCACTTGCCGCTCGCCTTGCCGGCCGGCAGCTATGGCGCCTACGTGGAGCTTAACGGAACCCTCATCCTTTCTTCACCCATCAGCGGCGCTGGAAGTTTGAACAAATACGGTCGTGGCCTGCTGCGGTTAAACGGGGAGACCGGGAACACCTTCACCGGTGGGTTTCGACAGACACAGGGCAACGTGGCCCTCGGCAAAGCGCAGGGGGTGGCCCTGGTTGGGCCCGTCACGATCGGCCCCTCGATCTCGGACGACCCCATGGAGCTGGTTTACGAATCCAATCATCAGATCGCGGACGCTGCGGCGGTCTATCTCCGGGGCGGTGAGACCCGCGTGCTGATGGAGGGTTTTACCGATACGGTGGGGCCGATCGACTTCATCGGCGGGGCAATCATCACCTACGAATCGGGATTCAGCAGCCATCTTGGGCAGCTTCAGCTGACGGGAAATGTGACGGGTGATTCGGCGGGCGACGGCGGGCGTTACAGCGACCCGACGATTGCCGGCAGCCTGAACTTGGGCAACGCCCAGCGTACCTTCACCTTGCCGCAAGACGAGCGTCTCGTCGTTTCCGCACACGTGGCGTCAACGGGGCCAAATGGAGGCATCACCGTCGCGGGGGGAACCCTGCAGTTCAATTCATCCAACAGCTTCGCTGGGCCGCTCCGGATAAAAGCCGGAGCCGAAGTTTGGACGCAAGAATCGCATGCGTTTGGGTCGGCCTCGGGTCCAACCATTCTGGAAGGCGGCGACTTGTCCCTGGGCTACGGCTGCGCGGTGCCGGCCGAGCCGATGCAGGTGAGTTTCAGCACGTTCCTCACGATTGTCGGAACCAATGCGTGGAACGGCCCGATCTCGATCGAAACCAATCAGACACTCAACGTGTATGGCAGCTCCTTTGGCGGTTACGATTGGCTTACGCTGGGTGGTCAGATCGCGGGTGGCGGGCGGATGAACCACAGCCTCGATCGAATTGAATTCACCGGCAGCCAGCCCAACACGCTTTCCGGTGGGCACACGTTCCGCGGAGCGACCCTCGGCGTGCTGGCCAAGTCCAGCACCAATGCGCTGTCCGGCCCAATCAAACTCAGCTACGGGAGCAACCCCCTCACCTACCCCACCCTGCATTGGAAATCCGCTCACCAAATCAGCGACTCGAGCCGGGTTTCGTCGGAGAAACTGAGCGGGAACATCGTCAACGGCTCCCTCAACCTCGATGGGCACCGGGAGGTCATCGGCTCAATCGATTGCGATTGGCGGGTCGAAATTGAATGTTCCTTCGGCCAGCTCGCGATCGGCGCGGACGGAAGCGACAGTCTCTATACGGGTTCCATCAGCGGCACTGGATCGGCCGGCACCAACCTCGTGAAGCTGGGCGCAGGACGCCTGGTCCTCGGCGGCAGCCATTTCCTGGCCGGAAAAACCCTCGTCAGCGGCGGCACACTGATCCTCAGCAATGTGCCCAGCCTTGGCGCGATTCATGTCGCCAACGGCGCCCGGCTCGCTGGCGATGGCACCCTCGCTGCCTTGACCGCCGATCCTGCGGCCATCCTGACGCCCGGTCTGCTCCTTACCGCGCAGACTTTCGGTTCGTTGCGTCCCGCCAACTTCAATCCCGGAGGCGGCTATTTGGGGCTGGAATTGGGCGGAACCAATCCCGGACTGAACCATGACCAGCTTGTCACCGCGGGCAACGTCAATCTCAACGGCGTCCTGCTGCAGCTCTCCGCCCTTAACCTGCCTCACGGTTCCAACAGCTTTACGCTGATCGACGTGACCAGCGGCACCGTGACCGGCAACTTCATCGGCCTTCCCGAGGGCGCCGTATTCCCGTCGAGCGACGGCAAATCATTTCGCATCACTTACCAGGGCGGGACCGGCAACGATGTGGTGGTGACACGACACTATACCGGCCCCCTTGGCGGCCAAATCAGCGGCGTCTCCGTCCTGCCGGACGGACGTGCCCAGTTAGTCGGGAGCGGACTGCCGGCGCTTAGCTATCAAATCCAGGCCACGACGACCTTTGCCCCGGATCGTTGGACCACGATTGGGAGCGTCGAGGCGGATGCGGAAACGGGCGTCATCCAATTCGTCGACCCCGACGCCATCAATTTCCGGCACCGCTTCTACCGCTTTATGATTCAGTAACGCCGACGATAGGACCTGGGACCGTCGCTGCCCGAACGCCCCGTCGATCCAGCGATGCTCAGATCGATGCCCAAGCAAGAATCCGATCTTTCTCATCCTGCGGTGTAACATTTCCAACCAGAAGGGGGAGTTCCCAGTAAATGACCAGTGCCGCCGAATAGGCGGTCGGTCCAGACTGAGAACCCATGCACTCCAACTACCTCCTCCTGCTCGCGGCCCTGCCGTGCCTCTTAATTGGGCAACGTCAAACCTCCGAGGCCATGGCCCAAGGCACTGCTTTTTCCTATCAAGGCAGGCTCAACGAGAACGGCCAGCCGGCCAACGGCAGGTATGACTTCACGTTCCAGGCCTTCGATGCGCCGACGGGAGGCAGCGGCCTCGGCGGCACGGTCAACATCAATGCCGTGGCGGTGACCAACGGACTGTTTACGGCTCTGGTCGACTTGGGCAGCAGCCCGTTCACCGGCCCGGCGCGGTGGTTGCAAATCCGCGTGAGCACCAACGGCGCCGGGGCGTTCACCACCCTGGCACCGCGCCAGGCACTCACACCCGCGCCCTACGCCATCTTCGCGGGTCTGGCGGGCACGGTCACGAATGGCGCGATTGCCAATGCCCAACTCGGAGCCGGCTCCGTCGCGACCGGGAACCTCCAGGACAACGCCGTCGCCGCTGACAAGATCGCCGCCGGACAGGTGGTGAAGAGCCTGAACGGCCTGACCGACGATGTGTCCATCACGCAAGGCGCCAATGTCACCATCAACACCGTCGGTAATGCGCTGCAAATCTCGGCGCCAGCAGGCGGACTGAACCTGCCGTTCTCGGGCACGGCGGCGAGCGGCGGATCGGTCTTCACGGTGAGCAACTCCGCCTCCGGTGCGGCCGCAGCGTTTCTTGGCCGCGTCGGCATCGGAACCGCATCCCCGGCGACACCGCTTCATGTCCGAGGGACGTCCGAAGGGTTGCGGATCGATGGCCAGGCCAATGGCGGGGCCAACCAGTCGTATGTCAGCTTTCGATATCTGAATGGCCTGAGCAGCGGGTACGTGGGCGACGGGAGCGGGGAAGATCATATCTACCTGGCTGCTGACCGGGGAGACGTAGCGCTCTTGACCAGCTTTGGCCGGGTTCTCACGGCAAGGCCCGATGGCCGGGTCGGGATCGGCACCGACACGCCGACCGCAAAACTCGACGTTCGCGGGGATATTCGCCTGGGTCCGAACGGCGAGTTTCGCGCCGCGAGTGGCGAGGAGAATCTGCGGATTGTTCGGGGCACAGTGGCGGCGAACGGAGCAATTCTGAATGGATCTGGATTCACCGTGACTCACGCCGGGACCGGAGATTATTTAATCACCTTCACCCATCCCTTCAGCGCCACCCCCACGGTTACGGCCAGCACGGAACATGGCATCAACCAATTTCGCATGACGGCGTCGGTCGACAATCCCTCGGCCGGCTCGGTCAGCATCGTCATCGGCTATCACATCTATGAAACCATCGGGGATTTCTATGACGTTGTTCTCGCCGACATTCGATTCTACTTCATCGCCGTTGGTCCACGCTGAAGCTGATTCGAGGCCGCCACTGGAAAGGCCACCATGGGCACCATTCTTTTGCCTCAAAGCTCCAACTTCCGCACTCCCATGAATGCGTTTCTCTCTCGCCTTACTCTGCCGATCCGCGTCCACGCACGGGCAGCTCTCCTCGCCACGATCTTTCTGATGGATTTCTCAACGGCGGAGGCGGCCATACGTGTCTGGACGGGCAACGGCGCGGGTGCCAACTGGTCGACGCAGGAGAACTGGGTGGAGAACGCGCCGCCGCGCAGCGGCGATCGGGTGGTATTCCTGAATCGGACCAACCGGGTTTACAACGTGGCGGACATCGTCGGTTTGCGGCTTGAATCCATGCTGATCCTGGGCGGTGACTACGTCATCGCCGGCAACACCCTGGTCTTGAGCAACGGCCTGGTCTTCGATCCGCCCTTCGCCGTGGACAAGGCGACGTTGGTAGCGCCGATCACCATCGACGTGAGCCAGACCATTCGCGCCAACCGCGGCGAGTTGACGCTGAATGCTCCGTTGCGGCTTGTCTCTCCGACCAACCAAACAGGCCTCAGCGCCGGTCCCGGCGCGCGTGTCGTTGTCTCGGGAAGGATTCTCGGGACCAATAACGTGCTGGTCACGGGTGGAGGCGAAGTGCAGTTCGACAACCTGAGCATCTCCGGCTTTGGCGGGCGGGTGCGAGTCGAGTCCGCCACGGCGGTGTTTGAGGGTTCCAACGCTCACTCCGAAGACTTCGATCTCGAAATTGGGCCGGGCAGCACCGCCGAGTTCGGGCGGATGCGGAACGTCCAGCTGAATCTGCTTGAAGTGCGCCTCGAGGAGAACAGCCGGCTGCTCCTGCACCGGAGCCAGTTGTTCACCGCGCGGGTAACGTTGCTCGGCAACAGCGTGATCGAGGGCGACGAATCAAATCCCAACGTTGGCCTGAGCCGCATCGATTTCGAGGGGTTGAGCCGGACCCTCATCCCCGGCGGTTTCCGGGTGCGCGCGACCAACGGCACGGCGACGGTTCGCGGGACCACTGTGCACTTCGGCGTCAACCTGGCCGCCTTCGATGTTGCCGGGCCGTCGACTCCGGCCCTCGCATTCGATGCGCCGATCCTGGACGGCTTTGGCTTCGAAAAAGGAGGAGGCGGATATCTGCGCCTTTCCACTTCCAACTCCATCAGCGGCGCGACGGCGAAGATCCTGGATGGCACAGTCGAGATGAGAAGCCCCTTCGCCCTCGGTCGTGCGATGGGCACGGTTTTGCGCAAGGAGATTCAGCTGGCGGAAGGCGGCGCGCTCGTGCTGCGGGAGGTAAGCCCGCCGGACGATCTGACGCTTCGGGTCCAAGGCGATGAGTTGCTCCCCGGGGGAGGCGTGGGCTCGCGGCTGTTCGCCTTCGGAAACTGTACATGGCCGGGCTCCATCCAGCTCGACACGGATCTTTTTGTATTCGCCAATGATCTCAACCTCTCAGGGCAAATCGCCGGCGCGGGAGGAATGCGCTGCGCCTTCGGCAGCGTCAGGCTGAGCGGCACAACCGCGAACACCTTCACCGGACAGCTGGTCCTCGAGGGTGACCTCCTGGAACTAAGCAAGCCATCAGGGGTGAAGGCCTACGCCGGACCGCTCATCGTCGGAGGCCCGAACATCGCCACCCGCAGCGAAGCGCGCTGGCTCAACGCCTACCAGAACATCGGCGCGTCCCTCACGCTGCACTCAAACGCTCTCGTCAATCTCAACGGGTTCAACGAAGACTTCGGCCCAGTCGCCTTCAACGGCGGGCGCGTTGAAACGGCCGGAGGACAATTCGCCATCTACGCGCCGCTCACTGTCAACGCATCGAAATCCACCGCCGTCATCAACGGAGTGTTGGGCCTGCCGCCCGGTCAGCGGGTGTTCGTGGTGGAACCAAGCGACGGATTCTGCGAGCTTCGGATCAACGCCGTGGTGATTGGCAATGCCTCGCACGTCATCAAAAGGGGCTTCGGGACAATGTGCCTCTCCAGTGAAAATACCTACACCGGCTTGACCATCGTCGAACAGGGCACGCTCGACGCCACTTCCGCCGACGCTCTGGGCTCGAAAGATTCCGGCACTATCGTCCAGGTCGGCGCCTCGCTCTGGCTCAATTTTACCGGCGCTCCGTTTTTCGAGCCTCTGACCATCCGAGGTCCCGGGCTGACGTTTGGATGGGGCGCACTCAATGTCGCGGGGACAATTGATCTTCGGAGCCAATTCCCGGCCATATTCCCCGCTCTGGAGTTGGGCGATGACGCCATCATCAACGTTCAATCCGCCAACGATCAACTGACGATCACAGGTGAGATTCGTGGCAACAGTTCCCTGACCAAGATCGGCTTCGGCACACTCGCGCTGGCTGGCAACCAGCCCAATTCCTACACCGGCGAGACGAGCCTTGAACAAGGAACGCTTCTTCTGAACAAGCCAACGGGGGTCACCGCAGTTCCAAGCCATCTGATCATCGGAGGTGGCATCGGCAACTTGACCAGCGCTTCGACGCTCGTGCGTCACACTGGCGGATTCACCATCCTCGGCAGCGTCACGGTGAACCGCGGCGGGCTTTGGGATCTCAACGGGTTCTCAGAAGGGTTCACCGTGGGCGCCCTCGAAGGCCGCCCTCCCCTCACGCTCAACGACGGCGGCGATGTGCAGACCGGCGCGGGCAGCCTGTTCCTGCCCGTCGGCGGCGATGTGCGGGTCACCCCGGGTGCGAGCCTCACCGGCGCTTCAACCATTTCCGGTCACCTCGGTCTGGATCCGGGGCCTCATCGCTTCATCGTCGAAGGCGGGATCAGCGGCCTCGGTTTTGATCTTCCTGAGCTCGCGATCTCCGCCGTCATCAGTCAAACCTCGACCGCAGCCGAGATCATAAAGGAAGGCGCAGGCGAACTGAGGCTCAGCGCCGACAACAGTTTCACCGGCCCGGTCACGGTAATTGACGGCCGCCTCACCGCCGCACACGCCCTCGCCCTTGGCACCGCAGGCGGAGGAGTATTCGTAAACGGTAACGCGTCGCTGGCCTGCGTTGGCGGCATTGAGGTTCAGGGCGAAACGTTGTCACTCAATTCCACCAACGCCGCAGCCCTTCTCTCGCTCGGGCCGGGGACGAACACCTGGAGCGGCAACTGCATCCTGCAACGCACAGCCGGGGTGCGCGTGCCCGATGCACACGGGGCCTTCATTCACGCTGGCGGCAACGGCGCGGCGACAATCAGTGGAACGGGAGGCATCCACAAGTCCGGGCGTGGCGCATTGATCATTGCCGGTCTTCAAGGCGGCAACAGCTACGCCGGGCCCACCATGGTAACCGAAGGTTTGCTCGAAGCGCTGCGGCGCGATTCGCTCTCCACCAACATCGTGGTCACCGGCGCCAGCGCGGCGCTGCGCACCGGACGCGCCACCGGCCTGTTCCCAGCGCGAACCGTCCTGCCGATCGGAGCCAGCCTGACCGTGCAAAATGGTGCTGAGTGGACGATGAACGGCACCAACTTCGAAATGCTCTCCAGGCTCCAGGGCGACGGGCGGCTTGTGCTCGGTTCAGGCGGAGGCCTCACGGTCAGCAACACCGTTGCGTGCGAGTTTGCCGGAACTCTCAGCGGATCCAGTCCAATCAACAAATTCGGTCCAGCGCCACTGCACCTCACCGGCAATAGTCCTGGCTACGTCAACCTGATGACCGTGTTCGACGGCACGCTGCAGGTGGATGGCCAGATTCCCAATGGCCCCGTCATCGTCAAGGCGGGCGCCCAATTGCAAGGTGACGGCGTGCTCGGCGACGTGGTGTCGGAGTCCGGTTTCGTGGACGTCCTAGCCTCCCCGCGCGATCACCCTGGACGTCAAACCGGCGACCTTGAACTCGGCAATTTCAACGTAACCGGCAGCAGCGTCGTCAGACTCGACATCTTCGGCCCGCAACCGACCGGAGGAAACGATCTCCTCATCACCCGGGGCGGGGTGAGTCTTGGGAACGCCAGCCTCGCCAGCGGAATCAACTATGCCCCGCGCGAAGGCGACGTGATCACCCTGCTTCGCAAGGACTCCGCCGGCCCCATCATTGGAACGTTCAGCGGCTTGCCGGAAGGCGCCGTTCGCACCATCGGGGGGGTCTCAGTTCGCACGACGTATCTCGGTGGTGACGGCAACGATTTCACCTTCACGGTCACCAATCTCCCGATCCAGGCCGGCGGCACAGAACTCACTTCCGGCCGCGGTGGGGCGAATCTCGTGCCAAATGATTGCAGCCAGCTGATGCTTGTGATCACCAACCGCAGCGGAACCGCCATCAACGATGTGCACGGCTCCCTTCGTAGCCTCACCGAAGGCGTCCTGGTGACGCGGGCGGAAAGCGATTTCGCCAATCTCAGCCCGAACGCGCGCGGTACGAACCTCACGCCGTTTCAGATCCGCACCGAACCGAGGTTCCGCTGCGACAGTCCAGCGCAGTTTGAGCTCATCCTGACCAGCTCCAACCTTCCGCCCATGGCGGTGCTCTACGCCATTCCCGGCAGCGCGGGACACGCTTTGGACTTCGATGGCTCAGGTAATTTCGTGCGGGTTCCGGCCACAACCGCCCTCAATCCATTTCCCTTCACCCTCGCGCTGTGGGTAAACACCCGACAAGCCGCTGGGGTTGCGGGCATGGCCAACAAATACGCCAGCGCCTCGCTGAATGGCTGGAACCTCCAGCTTCGCAACGGACACGCCCACGCGTGGTACTACCGGAACTCCGCCAACTTCGTCTCGGCGGGCGCGAACGGCCTGGACGGCGGGTTCATCGCCGACGGCGCGTGGCATCACCTCGCCTTCACCGTGGAGCCTGGAGCCGGGACGCTCTACGTCGACGGTGTTCCCCAGCAATCCGTGGCGTGGACCGGCACGCCCGGCCCTCCGACATCCGGTCAAGATCTGCGCTTCGGCAACGATGCCGGCAATGGAATCGCGTTCAACGGGCAGATGGACGAAATCACAGTGTGGCGGACGGCGCTGAGCCAGTCACAGATTCAGTCGATCAAAAATGGCAACCTCACGGGAGGCGAAGCAGAACTGTTGGCCTATTTCCGCAGCGACGAGGCCAGTGGCAACCTGGTGGCCGACAGCGCACCCATCGACGGGAATAACCACGGCACCTGGGTCGGCACGTCCCGGTTTTCTTTGTCGGAAGCACCGATCGCTCCCGGCCCTGGCGCAAACTGCCAAACCGGAGGTGGCGCGTGCGAGAGCTGTTTCAGCGTGACCGGCCGGTTCGATCCCAATGCCAGCACGACCTCAATCCGGCTCAACCTCACGGGCGTGCCTTCCGTTTGTGAGCCGGCGAAGCCGTGCCCTGGATTTGTCGCCGCCTCCAATGCGCCGGTGCGCCACGTCATTCACTCTTTCACCAACATGACTTCAGTCGCATTGCGCGTGACCGCGCAACTGCGCCGCGACTGCGACGGCGAGGCGGCGCTCGGCGTCGCCGCCTATTCCGGCGAATTTCGGTCCAGTGACCCTTGCGCTTTTTACTTGGGTGACGACGGCGGCGAACTGGCGCCCAACCCGCCGTTCTCCTTTCAAGTCCCGCCGCAAACCCGTTTTCTCCTCGTCGTCATGGCACGCTCGGCAAACTTGGCCTGCGATTCCTACGCGCTGGAACTCTTCGGAGTGCCCTGTCCGGTTCCGACGTTGCACGTCACCAAGGACACCGCTCCCGAGAAGGTTCGTCTGCACTGGAGCAGCGCTTATCCGGAATACCGTCTGCAGTCAGCAGACATCCCAGTCCATGCCGGCCCGATGACCTTCGAGGACGCCGCCACCGTGCCGACGCTGATCGACGGCCAATTCGTCATTACCAACGCCGCCACCGCCCCGCACGAGTTGTTCAGGCTCAAGGCTCGTTAAGGGAGATCGTCGCGCCCGCGCATTTTTCGAGTGGAGCACCGTCGGGCGACGCCCGACGCGCCAGCGACGCCAAGGGCGCAAGTGCGGAGACATGAAATCACTTTCTTCCTTTGTCCGGGAAACCGACGAAGTGGGAAGAGGGGGTCAACAACGACAAGGTTGAACCCTGCCGGGGATTTCAATACCGTCCCTGCCGCATGAACAAGCCGTTCCAAGCGGAACAATTCGTAGCGTCGGTGGTTCGCGACATCCCGCGTTCGGGCATTCGCGACTTTTTTGACATTGTGCAGGGGATGAAGGACGTCATCTCGCTCGGCGTGGGCGAACCCGATTTCGTCACGCCGTGGCACATTCGCGAAGCCGCCATCTACGCCCTCGAACGGGGCAAGACGACTTACACCTCGAATCTTGGGTTGCTGAAACTTCGTGAGGCCATCGCCACTCATCTGGCCGAAAAGTTCCGCGTTCAATACGACCCGAAGAACCAGGTCCTGATCGCAGTAGGCGTGAGCGAAGCCATGGACATCGCCTTTCGTGCGGTGATCAATCCGGGCGACGAGGTCATCTATCATGAGCCGTGCTATGTGAGCTACGCGCCTGGCATCGCCTTGGCGCACGGCGTGCCGGTGCCGGTTTCATGCCGGGCCGCGGATAACTTTGCGGTGCGCGCCGAGGACATCGCCAAGGTCATCACCCCAAAGTCCAAGCTCCTGGTCCTGAACTTTCCGACCAATCCGACGGGCGGCACGATGACGCGGGAAGAATTGCAGCGCATTGCCGATTTGGCCATCCGGCACAATTTGCTCGTGATGACGGATGAGATTTATTCGGAGCTCACCTTCGAGGGCGAGCACGTCAGCATCGCGTCGTTGCCCGGCATGCTTGAGCGCACGATTTTTCTGCATGGATTCAGCAAGGCTTACGCGATGACGGGTTTTCGGATCGGTTACGCCTGCGGCCCGGCGGAGATCATCGAGGCGATGATGAAGATCCATCAATACTCGATGCTGTGCGCCAGCATCATCAGCCAGGAAGCGGCGCTGGAAGCGATCACGGCGGGCGAACCGGACACGATCGAGATGCGCGACCAATATCGGTTGCGCCGGAATTTCATCGTGAACGCCCTGAACGGCATGGGCCTGAAGTGTCACCTGCCCCGTGGCTCGTTCTATGCCTTTCCGAACATCACGTCGACGGGCCTGGCCTCGAAGGAATTTGCCGTTCGACTGCTCCAGGAGGAAAAGGTTGCCTGTGTGCCCGGCGGCGCCTTCGGCCCGGCGGGTGAAGGATTCGTGCGCTGCTGTTTTGCGACGTCCTTGGAGCAAATCCAGGTGGCGTGCGAGCGCATGAACCGGTTCGTGAACCGCGCCAAGAAGGGCTAGAGCCTACGGCCGGATGGCCCGGTAGAATCGAGCCCTTGCCGTGGCCTCCACGGGCTCGCTGAATTGATAGACTCCCGGTGCGACCTCCGCCGCTGATCCGAGCATCGTCCATCCAGCGGCGGGCGTTCGAAATTCGGTTCTCACCATGATGACGAACGATTGCTTTGGCGCCGCCACCATACGCAGGTAAACCCTTCCGGCGATCACCTCGGCAAACAGACGGAGGGAGTCGGCGAATTCGACTGCTCCAATATCCATGGCGGCACCGGATAGACGGGGATATCCCCGCTGGTCGGTCGAGCCCGCGTCCGCACCGTCGCCGCCGTCAATCGCGGGGCTCCCCGCCCGGAGGGCGCAGGTCGGGGTCGGCCCGCCATTGTCCATGAGCGGCCCCAGCCAAGGCTCGAGCGGGAGCGCCGTATCTCCCACCCGATCGCCAAATCGACCATCGACAAAACTGGTGCTCAGATTGCCGGCGCGATTGCCAATGAGATTGTGCCCGTCACTGACCGCGATTCCGACCTCGGCGGCTGCGTCGGATTGTTCGATATCTGGCCCGCCCAGCGTCGCGCCGTTGCGCGCTATGATGGTATTGCGAACGCGGACTGCGCCCCGGTGATTCAGGAGACCGCCCCCTCGGTCGGCGGTGTTTTCCGTGAGCGTACACTGGTCCACGACGAGATAACCCCAGAAATTCGCCACGCCGCCACCCCAGAGTCCGCCGCCCAAGGCCCCGGGCAACGCGCCATTCCCGCTGAACGTGCAGCGCTGCACCAGCGTGGTGGCGATTCCCACGCTGTAACTGAGATCATTGAAGAGCGCGCCTCCATTGCCGTTGGTGCCCACGGCGTTTTGCGTGAACGTGCAGTCGAGTATTTTGAATGCCGTCGACGGCGCTCGGCACACCAAGGCGACCGCCCCGCCGTTATAGTGCGCGGCGTTGCTGGCAAAATAGCATCGCTGCAATTCGAGGGGAGCCAGGCCCAGGATCGCACCGCCGGAGGTCGAGTGGGCTTCACCCGTCGGAAACGCGGCACCGTGAACGAAGTTCAAATCCGAAATCGAGGCTGGGCCACGATACACGGTCAGCACGCGTTGTCTTCCGCCGCCGTCCAAGGTCACTCGCTGCTCCGCCGGTCCCATGATGCTGATGGCGCCATCGATCGCGACAGGCCCATTGCTGAGCACGATGATTCCGCCGTGGGTATCAGGTGCGAAGGTCACGGTGGATCCAATCGCGGCTTCGGAAACCGCCTGCCGGAAGGATCCCGGCCCGCTGTCGCCCAATTGGGTGACCACGGGGTTGGCGTAACAAATTTCGTAAGCGCCGGCGTCAGGCGCCGCGCCGCGATATCGCGGCTGACCCCGCTGATCCAGCCATTCGGCTCGGACCTGAAGCAACTGAGCGCCCAGATCGTGCGCCGGGCTGTCCGCCGCGATGGGCAGCACGGGAGTTCGTCCCCCGTAGTTTCCGAAGCTTTCCACTCGCGGATCGGCTCCCAAAAGATCGGGGCGCTCGGCCGGCACAATCGACACCGCCGCGTTCGTGGTTTGCAACAAGTTTCCACCAAGGGATAAGAGGGGGCCCGCAATGTCGGTCGCAGTGCCGCCCGCTCTCTCCGTTGTTCCTGCGACGACACAGTTACCCAGGCGCAAGGGAGTCAGGGTGCGGATGGCGGCGCCGCCGCGAAGCACGCGATTGCTGGCGACTGTACAGTGAATCATGGAGGAGTTGCTGGCTTGAAGGGCTATGGCCGCCCCTTCGGTGGCCACGTTGCCATACCACGTGCAGTTTACGGCGACGAAGGTCGGAGGTGGCGGCTCGGGACCTGGCGCCGAGTCATCATCAACCAAAACCGCACCCCCCACCAAATCCGCCGTGTTGTTCCAGAACGAACACCCTTGCAGATCGCAAACACCTAAGGTGCCACTGCCGATGTTCAACTGGCTGATGGCGCCACCGCGACTGGCGCGGTTGTCATAAAAGTTGCACTGACGAAAGTAGGCGCGGCCCAGGTTCAGAATCGCCCCGCCGGCACCCCGGCTGTGATTGCCGGCAAACTCGCAATCTGAGAACCGGGCGACACCCGGCACATCGATGAAGACCGCTCCTCCGAGACTTAGTTCGGCCGAATCCACTGAATTGCTTTCGAAAAGCACATTTCTGGCGCGGACCAGTCCGGCGCAGCGCAGGGCGCCGCCGAAGCTCACATTACTCCCGCCTCCGCCGTAAAATCGCAGGTTTTCCAGATCCAACACCGAACCGTCTCCGCTCGCCAGCAGGCAAACGCCGCCTGAACCCGCAGCCCGACCGAGCGTTGCGCGGCCCGCCGCTCCCGCGCCGCGCAAGCGAACTGATTCGCGAACCCACAACGACTGGTCAGCAACGACGATGGGCTCATCGCCTTCCAGCGAAAGCGTGCAGCCGACGGCAGAAAGCAGGGCCTGCCGGAGCGATCCGCGCCCGCCATCGGCGGCGGTGCGGATCGGAATTGTCTCGCCGACACTGGAGGGCTGCCACGTCGCGCCCGCATTCAGGAGGCCGTCCAGATGATGGCCTGTCTGGTCCCGCGCGCGACGGCCCAGATTCTCCTGGAACCGCCACGCTCCGACGAGCCCGGCCGTGTCGGCTGGCACGGCTTCGAACATCCAGGCGACGATCTCTTCCTCGGCCAATGCCCGGTCCCAAAGGGTTACTTCATCGAGTTGCCCGATCATGCCCAGCGCTGAAACGAATCCCAATGTCAGCGGCACTTCTGCGGGCTCATACGAAGGCAAATTGATCCCGCTTCCAATCACTTGCGGATGGCCATCGACGTAAAGCACGGAGCGCCGCGAATCGACCGTCATGGCCAGATGATGCCAGCGTTCGTCGAGCAGTGAAGTCAGCTGGGATTGGTCATCCCACAGATGGATTCCCGTAACGTCACCCAACGATTTGAATCCGAAATATCCATGAGGCCGGCCTTTCTCGACGGAGAGGTAGTAGCCGACCCCGGTTTGTGCCTCGAATTTTCCAAGCACTCCCGCCGATCCACTGGCGGGGTCCGAGAGACGAACCCACGTCGTGACGGTGAAGGGGAACGGGTCGAGACGACGATCTGACGCAACCACGGCACCGCCCCCGACCCACTTCACGTCAAGGGCCGAGCCGAGCCCAACCCCGCCCTGTGGCGGCAAGCCGCCCAGGGATCCCAACGGTTGCCAGTCCCCGCTGTTCAACCCGTTCGTCCGCGCGCCGTAAGCGGCGGAAACCTCAAGAAAAGCAGGCGCGGCGCCGATGGCCGACAGCACTTCCACCAGGTGCTCGCCGGCCGACAGAAACACCACGCCGCCTCCGACGAAGTTCGTGTCGTCCACTTGATTGTGCGTCAGCACCGAGTCATTCCCGGGCTCCAGAAAGGCGTCACCCAGTTCGGTCACCCAGTTTTCGCCGTCCAGGCGAAGCGCAAATCCGCCGCGTCCGATCACGCGAAATGTCCAATGCCCCGCTTGATTCGTCGGAATGCGAATCACTCCTCGCGCCAGCAGAACAAGGTTCGAGTCCAAAACACCTGGCACATCGGAGACGAACGCGCGGGTGCCAGGCGTCGCCGGCGTTACGTCTGGATCCCGGAACGCAAGAACCGGCGACAGTCCATGCACACCTTCGCCAACCCCCGCTTCGATGGCGCGCACGGCATCGGCAAGCGTCAATGCAGGCGGAAGCTCGCGCCACTCCGCCACATCAAAGAACCCGTCGCGCCCCGTGAGCTGTTGGACCAACCCTTCAGGGAACATCGCCCGCCGCCCGTCCGGCCGATAGGGTCGCGAATCCCCGGTGTCGAACTCGAGCACATATCCGTCAGTGACCGCCAGACTCCGCGGGAGCGCCTGCCACATTTTTCCCGGCACGATGGCGGCGGCACGCGGAGAATTGGAGAACGAGCTGGCGGGCTCGAACATTTGAAAATCAAACCGTTCATCTGTCACCCACTCCCAATCGCTGCCTGCTGGCAAATTCGTCAACCCCAGCCAGCCGGAGTGGCCGTACCCGGCGCGATAGACAAAATCATTTTCGGCGCTCGAGGCAACGGTGGCGAGATGGCCGGAAACGCCACGAAACACCGCACCCGTCGCCAATCGAAATGCGGTCTCCCAATCGGTGGCATTCTCGATTGCCACGTAAACGTTCCAGCGATTGCTCGACGCGAATGGACCGCTGTAGACGCGACGATAATCGACTGCTCCGCAGGCCGGCGCCCCGACGCGTCGCGGCCAATGGCGCTGATCGGCGACCAGCGAGGTGCCGTTCGTGTCACTTTCCCCGCGCCCGATGGCCGGGCTGTCAGCTTGCAATCCATGGGTGAGCGTGAATCCGCCATTGTCGCTCAAGGCAAGCAGCCGCGGGTCAAGCGTCCTCCAGGTCCCAATCGAGGAATCACTGGAGAGGTTGGCCACATCCACCACATCCGTCACAGCAGACCGGAAATTTACCGCGCCATTACCGGACAGAATGGAACTTCGCAACGCCAGTCTTGCGCCCGCCTCCAACACCAACCCCGCGTCGGGCGCCGTGTTGCTGGCTATCGTACACGCCTGCAGAAGCAGCGTGGCGCCGGCCACACGATCCGAAGCTCCCAAAACGGCGCCCGCCGTTTGCTCTGCGAAGTTCGCGCTCACCGTGCATTGGATCAGCTGGGCGAGGGAGTTGGCGGTCAGGGCGGCCACTGCACCTCCCCGTTTCGCGGTGTTTCCAACCACAGTGCAATTCAGCAGAACTGCCTCCCCGCCACTCGCGGAAAGCCCTCCTCCCGCGGACGTGGTTCGGTTCCCGTCCAACGTGCAGTCTCGCAATGTCGCCCGCCCGAGGCAAAGCACGCCCCCGCCGCCCTCGGAACCGTTTTCGTAGCAACCGGTGATTCGGCACCGGTCCAGGTTCAGGCGGGCACCGGGCTCGATCCGAACCCCGGCCCCACCAGACCCGCGGCCATTCGTCACGGTGAGATCATGCAAAACGACGTTACTGCCGACGATGCGCAACACCGGATGGACGGCGAGGCCATCCAGCGCGAGCCGGCCAGCTCCCGGCCCGACCAAGGTGATCTCGCGGTCCACGACAATCGGCCCCGAGGTCAGCGGGATGCGCATGCCAATCTCATTGTTAGGCACGATTCGGATCGTATCCCCACTGACGGAGTCAGCGACGGCCTGCCGCAAGGACCCCGCACCGTTGTCAGCGGAACTGGAGACGGTGAGGAGGGCGCCGCCTGTCCTGACCCGCTTGAGTTCGCTGTAGTTTACGCCGGCGGCATTGCTCGCCCCAGCGCGCAGTTCGACTCCCGTGGCCGGGGGAAGTCCGGCCAAGGAATGAGTCCAACGCCCAAAATTGGTGCCGTTCCCGATCGGCACCGCGGACGTTCGATTGGTCACGGAATTCTGCACCAATCTCCACTCAAGCCACGCGGTGGTTGCCACTCCGTACGGCAGGATGTCCGCCTCCACCACGAGCGAATCGGCTCTGACGTTGGTAACCGCGACCGCTCCCAAGCCGGGCACAAAGATTTCTCCGGCCGGAATTCCGGTGACTTCGCCCACCAGATTGAGCGTATTCTGGTTGGCGGTGGAGTCAGGGGGGCTCGTCCGGCCATTCGCGTCGCAGCGATAGTACGCCGCGAGGGAAGTCTCGGTTCCTAGAAGCGGCTGCCTGGCCGTCGCGGCGATGTCCGCCTCCTTCCGGTTTACGGTCCAAACGCGAATTTCATCCAGATCGCCGACAAAATTATTCGTGGCACCGGCATTGTCGCCAGCCACCGTGAATTTGCCCGCGGCGTTCAATCCGGTGAGGCACGGCTGGGAAGCGATGATGATTCCGTCGCGCATGATTTGCCGCAGATCGCCTTCTCGCGAATAGGTGCAAGCCCAGTGGTGCCATTGCCGATCGGGATAGGCGGCGGTGGACACCAGGTCATTTCCGGTGAACCCGAAGATGAACCGGTCATCGGCCAGAAACCCGATGCGCAGGAACTGATTCGTGGCCAGGGAACCGCCCAACGTCACCACATTGTCCACGTGATTCGATCGTCCGCGGCGAGCCCAAAACTCCACGGTAAATGATCGATTGGTGGGCAGGAGGCTGGCACTGGCATAGGCATAGGCGCCGTTCCCCGGGAAATGCAGGGCATTGCCGGGAGACCCGACCGCGGCGCGGCTTGGGACCGGCGTTACGAGGTAAGCAATGGCGAAAAGCGCCAGAACTTGAGGCAGAATGCGTGTCGTCATCTACCCCGTTCTGAAGAGAGCCGTGCGTTTTGTTGCAAAGAAAGTCGCACCAACCTTCAGACCCGCTTATTCCCCCTGCCATTGGCCCGCCCGCCGCAGCATTTCTTCGACCGATGGCGATTCGTCGGTCGCCTCCCAAACGCGCGCGAAACCGTCGGAACACGCGGTGGCGAACGCGCGGCTGTCCCGCCGCGGATCCACCCGCAGCACCCGGTTTCCGTGCCGCAGCGGTGGGCCCAGCGGCTCTCCGGTGGCCACGTCCCAAAGGCAAAGGCTTTGATCATCGCTCGCCGTGGCCAGAATCGCGCCGTCCGGACTGAACTGCAGATGCCGGAGGGTGGCGGTGTGACGACGCAAAACCGCGGTCCGATTGCTGGTCTTCACCTCCCACAACGAGATCGAAAAATCAGCCGAGGCGACGGCCGCGTGGGTTCCATCCTCGGAAACAGCGGCGAACTCGGCGCGCTGGTCCAGACGAACCGGAGCAGCGTGCGCCTTCCCTGACTCAGCATCGGAAACCCAAAGCTGACGGTCGTGCGTCGTCACGATCCAGCGACCGCCAGGACTATATTCTGAGTACCCTTCTGCGGGCGCCTCGGACAAACGGATCCGAACCTGTCCGCGCGCGGGATCCCACACCCAAGGGCGCTGACGTCTCTTCTGGACGAGAAAGTCCGAGGAACCGGGACGAAAGCGGCCGGAATAGCGTCCCTTGATCTCGGAAGACATCGGACGGTTCGAGGCCAGGATGCCCCCTGATCGATGCCACCAGCGAAATTGGTCGTCGGCGCAGCACGTCAACAGCGTGTTCTCATCCAGCCAGGAAAACTCCAACACTCGGTCCGGATGAAGCAAGGCGGGCCCCGCCGGTTCACCGGTCGCGACATCCCAAATTCGCAGTTCCCTGCTCAAGCCCACCGCCGCCACGAACCTGCCGTCACGGCTGAACAAAGCCGTCTCCGTCGGAGCGGCATGGTCCCAACTCCGGTTAGGCAAACCTTCGGAGGCCAGCGACCAGATCCGGGCCTGGCCGTCCGCCGAAGCCGTGAGCAGCCGGCGACCATCCGGACTGAACTGGACATCCAACACAGCGTCGTTGTGGTGCAGCGGCGAGCCGATGGATTCACCAGTCTGCGCATCCCACCGTCGGACGGTGCGGTCCTGGCTGGCCGACGCTAAGACTCGACCGTCCGGACGGTAGGCCACGGCTCGCACGGGGGCGCGATGGCGCAGCGGCGCGGCCAGCGGGCGCCCGCGATCCGCGTCGAAGAGATGGATGGTGTTATCGAAGCAGAACGTGGCGAATGAGAGACCATCGGGCGCGTAACGACAGCCCAGAACCATGTCGCCATGCAGCAGATTCGGCGACAGCGGCTCGCCGGTTTTCGCGTCGAATAGTTGCGCTCCGAAACGATCGTCGGCCAAGAGGATTCGTTTCCCGTCCGGAGACCACGCGCCGTTTCGCCAGTTTCGGCCGGCGACCAGAGCCCGAGGCTGGTTCGGCGGATCCACGCGAACCACAAAGACGCCGCCGTCCAACAAAACAAGGAGGGATTTTTGATCCGGCGAAGACAGCGTGGCATTGACCCGTCCGGGGAAATTCCAAGTTGATTCACTCGCAGGCTCGTGGACTCGCGGCGTCAACGACACATTGGTTGCGCCGACGAGAACCATGCGCGGAGGATCGGGAAGGGTCATCAAGGCCGTCGAGATGGCTTCCCGCGCGCCGCGCGAACGGTTCACGGGAAGGGAGTTTTCCAGTCTCTGATGGGGCCAATTCCACCAATGCGCGTGACCGGCTTTGCCGCGGAGCGCAATCCATCCGGGTTCCAAGGTAAACTCCGCCCAAACGACCGCCGAAGTGAGCACGGCGACGGCGGACGGGGTCGGAGTTTTCCCGAGAGTGGCCACGGTCCACACCCGCGCGTGATTGTCGCCGGCCCCGGTCAGGACGTTCTCGCCGTTTGGATCGAACCGGGCGGAGAACACCGGGCCTTGATGTGGAAGGACGTGTTCCAGTCGCGGCAATTGCGCTTGAGTGAGGGCAAAGCGGTACCGATGCATTCTCATCCGGCTCGATTCATTTTCGTCCAGGGCCGCAGCCTTGGCGAACGGGAGCAGGGCGGCGCCGCCGTCTCCTTGTTCGATCAGGCGATTCCCGGCGGCGACCTCCAGACGAACCAACTCCAGACGGCGTTTCTCGACTTGTTCGCGCAGACGGCGATCCGCGGCGGTCAAGCGGACGTTCATCACCACCGAAAGGATCATCGTGCTGCACAGCGCGATTAAGGCGACGCCCGCCAGGGTTGCGGTGGCGGGTTTGCGGCGCACCCATTTGACGAACCGTTGCACCGTCGAAACGGGAAGGGCTCGCACAGGCTCGCCGTGCAACCACCGGTGCAAGTCTTCGGCCAACGCCTGTGCCGACGGATAGCGATCCGCCGGCCGTTTCTCGAGGGCCTTCAAGCAGATGGTTTCCAACTCTGGCGGCACGAGCGGATTCCGCTGCGATGGCCGGATTGGCTCCCGCTCCAGGACCTGGCGCAGAATCTCCAGGGTGGCCTGCCCGAAGAACGGCGGAACGCCCGTGAGCAGCTGGTAGAGCACGGCCCCCAAGCCGTAGACATCCGCCGCGGTGGTGATTTCGCGGGTTTTCCCACTCGCCTGCTCCGGGGACATGAACGCGGGAGTTCCGAGCACGGCCAGGCTCTGGGTGACTGTCACGTTCGACTCCAAAACCTTGGCCAGACCAAAATCGGTCAGGAAAGGTTCGCCCGATCGATCGAGGAGGATGTTCGCCGGCTTGATGTCACGATGCAGAATGCCCCGTTGATGCGCGAAGTGCGTGGCGCGGGCGATCTTGAGCACTCGCTCGACGCCCGCCCGCAGCTGGTCAGGCGAATCGACAATGGCGTGCTGATTCGCCAGCGTTCCCCCTTCGAGAAACCGCATGGCGAGATAATAGCGGTGATCGACCTCACCGAATCCGTACACGGGCACGATGTTGGGATGTTCCAAGCTGGCTGCGGCACGCGCCTCATTGTGGAAACGTTCCACAAATTCTTCGAGGCGATCTCCCCCGGGAGTGATGACCTTGAGCGCCACCATCCGGTCGAGCACCCGATGGCGGGCTTGATAGACCACACCCACCCCGCCGCGGGCGACGAATTTGAGCAGTTCGAATTCACCGAATAGTTCCACCTGCGGTTCCACCTTCGCCTGGCCCGGCGGATCAGCCCGGTCCTGCTGCACGCCAGTCAGGACGTTCTGCATCAAACAGCGCGGACAAAGCCCTTCCGGCGCGCTCCGGGCCAGCGCGCGACCGCATTCTGGACAGACTGGAAGATGTCCGTGATTCACACGCTCTGCCTTCTGCTGAAGCAAAAAATTCTCGCTGTTGTCAGAAATCTTTCGAAAAATTGCGTTGAAGATTCGCGTCGAAGACAGGCCCCTGCGTTCATTGGGCCAGGACGTTCAACAGATGGCGCAATTCGTCGTCAACGGCGCACGGATCTTCGACGGTCTGGCCAATTTCCATCAGGGTGAGCTCGCGAAATCGCCGGCGCAAACGATGCACCACCGAACGCGCGCCGGATTCGGAAAGGCCTAGGCGCGCCGCCAAAGCGGCATACCCGAGTGCGTCCCCATCCTTCAGCAACGTGGACTTGAGTTCGTCGAACTGCAGGCCCCGCGCCGCGTCGTCAAACTCCCGACGAAGCTGGGCCAAAACCGACTCCAAAACCGACTCCGCCCAGCGCTGTTCAAAGATTCGTTCGGGAGTCAGAGCCGACGCGAGCTCGCGAACCACCCGATCCTCACCATTCAGATCGTCGATGGAGAATATCTCGGCGCCGCCCCCTCGCTTGGCGGCCTGCGCACGATCCCATTCGTTGGCTAGAAAGTGGTTCAGCGCCGTCAGCAAGAACGTGCGGAAACGTCCCCGACTGGCCTGGGCATCGCCGACGTAATTCTTCTCCAGCAGCCGGGCGAAAAATCCTTGCGTCAGGTCCTTGGCCTCTTCCTCCCGAAATCCGCGGCGCCGGACGTAGGCGTAAAGCGGGCGCCAGTAAGCGCGGCACAACTTCTCCAAAGCATCAGACCGCTCTGGAGAGCGGGAATCTCCCGCCTGCAGCACGACACTCCAACGGGTGGTCACCAACTGCTCCGGGGCATGCGGCGACATCGGCCACGGCGACGATTCCATGCGCCGTTCTTACTCCATTCCATTCCGAAAACACAGACCAAATCCTCGGCGGCGGCTCCAGAAACTTGCTGGACCCAGCTCCTCGGAGCCCCCCCTGCATCCACGCCTGGCCGGCAGGCTTCGCCCTTGCCCGCCTGACCCGTTGATGTAGTCTGCCAGCGTGAAACCCCGAGTCGTCACCGCCGCCATCACCGGCCTCGTCGCCAGCATCACCGCCTTCGTCACATCCACGGCACCGGCAGCGGAGTTTAAATTGGAAACTGCCGGCCGTGACGGGCGCATTCCGTGGTCGGGCGCCTATACAGCCGGGGTTTGCACAATCGAAACCGCACCCGCTCCCGCCGGGCCGTGGTCGCCGTACAAAAACGTCTTCACGTCTAATTCCGTCGGGTCCACGTCATTTCCCCTGCCCTCCACCAATATCTTCGCGCGCTTGTTGGCGGCGGACATTTCCACGAACGCACCGTCCCACTACACGAACTTGCTGAACTCGTACGGCATCCTTGAAACCGTGGCGGGGCGCGGCCAGTTCAACGGCGATCACACGAACTACTGGCGTTCAACCAATGAAGGCGGATTCGCCACCAACGCGAATCTTTCCCGGCCCCACATCTCGTTCGGCGATGCCGCCGGCAACGTTTACATCGTGGACCAAGGCAGCTCGGCCGTCGAAAAGGTGACGCCTGACGGAAGGATTTACACCTTCGCGGGAACTCACGTCGCCGGTTTCAACGGAGACGGCCCCGCTCCGGCAACTAATCTGCAGCTGCGATTTCCCAATGGTGGCTGGCTGCGTGCCGATGGCGTCTTCTATGTACTGGACACGGAGAACGGCAAGGTGCGACGCATCGACACGAACGGGATCATGACCACCATGTTCACCACCGATCCGATGGGCGACGGGCGGGCACTATGGGTGAAGAGCGATGAGTCCGTCGTGTACTTCGGCTCCGGCCCGGGTGTGGATCTCAACGTCACCACCTTGAACCGCTGGACGCCGTCCGGCGGAGTCACGGTGATTTCCACCAATTTCCTCGATGTGGGCAATATCCTCGGGGACGAACGCACGGGCGATCTTTACATCTGCGATCGCAATGCGAACCGGGTGTATCGCACGGGAACGAACGGCGATCTGGTGACCATCGCAGGCAACGGGACCCAGACGGGCGGTGGCGAAGGGTTTCCCGCACTCCAGACCGGCCTGATTCTTCCCCGGTCAATCTGGTTTCTTCCCAACGGCGGTTACTTCCTCAGCGAACACGATCCCGGCAACCGGATCTGGTATGTGGATCCGGCGGGAATCATCCACCGTTGGATGAATGGCAGCAGCGCCAATAACTTTCGCGTTGGCGACGGCCAGTGGTTTTATGCCAACCCCGCCACGCCGAAGATCTCGCGCGTTCGCTCGATCAATGCCGACCCGAACGGCAACCTGATCATCACCGAAAGCAACTATGGCTACGTGCGGCGAATTCGCTTTCTACGGCTGATCCCGTGACCGTGACCACGCATTACTCCACCGTCCAAAGCGTGAGTGATTCCTTGTCCTTGATGAAAACGCGGTTCCCGGAGACCACCGGGTAGGAATGGGTCTGGCCTTCCGCGACCTTGTATGACGCCAGCATCTTGAATTCCTTCGCGCCGGGCTCAAAGACGACCAACTGCGCGGCCGGTGTGAGCGCGAAGAGCACCGCACCCGCGTCGACAATTGTTCCGTAACCGCCGCCGCCCCCACCTCCGCGACCGCGGCCGCCAAACCCACCACCCGGGCCACCAGGACCCCGCGGCCCGCCGTCTGGACCACCAGGTCCTCCCTCACGACGGGGACGTTCCGCCGGCTCTCCGGGGGCGGCCTGACCGATGACCGTCGAGGAATAATTGCGGCGCATTGATTCAGGAAGCTGGGCACGCGGACCTCCGGGCCCTCCGGGTGCGCCCGGACCGGCCGGCGGTGTGGTCCCTGGAAACTGCGACGTCCAAGCGACCGAGCCATCGGCGGCTTTCAGGCAGAATAGTTCATTGTTGCCACTGAGGGCGTAAATGAGTCCGTCTTTGAGCGTCGGCGAGGCAAACTGAACAGACTTGTCTGGATTGCTCCAGACCTCGGTGCCGACGATTTTCCCGCCGTTGTTGGACAGCTTGATGGCCTTAATCCCGCGGCCAGCAGCAATGATCGTCTGGCCATCGACCAATGGCGTGGCCGCTTTGTAATCGCGCCCGCCACCGCCGCGCCCGCGGCCGCCTTCGCCGGGGCCCCCGGGCGCACCACCCGGACCGCCACCACCCGGACCGCCACCACCAGCTGGACCACCCGCGGGCGCCGAAGGAAGTTCCCAAGCCAAGGTTCCGTCAGCCGCATTGACCGCCACAAGACCCGCCTCGGTATATGCGACGATCAGTTTGGCGGCACCGACCGTGGCCAGCACGGGTGAGGAGTAGGACGGGGATGGCCCATTCCATTTCCATTTTTCATCTCCAGTCGCCACATCGTAAGCCACGATCGCCCCATTCTCCCGTCCGCCCAGTTGGGCGATGGCCAGCCCATTTAGAATCAGCGGCGAGCTCGACGGATGAAAGTTGGGATATTTCTTAAAGTCGTCTTTCCGCCACAGCTTTTTTCCCGAGAGGGCATCGACCCCCGAGAGCATGCCGCGAACGCCGAGGGTAACCACTTTGCCGTCGGCCACGGCGGGCGAACTGCGCGGGCCGGAGAAACTCTGAGCCGGCCCGGATGCTCCCAACGCTTCGTAGCGATCAACCCAGACTTCGCTGCCGTCGCCAGCTTTCAAACACCGCAAGACCTCATTGCCGTCCTGACGGGAAAAAACGTACACCCGGTCTCCCACGATCGCGGGCGAAGCGACCCCCTCGCCCACGGCGACCTTCCATTTCTGGGTGAGCTGCTTCGGCCAGGCCGCCGGGGCCTTGAACCCAGATGCGCGCGCGTCCCGGTTTTCTCCCCGCCACTGCGACCAGTCCTGAGCCAGCGCGCCCCCAGCCAGAACGGTCGATACCAACGCGATTGAAGTCGTCCGAATCATCATAGCGTGCTCCTGGTTCTACACGTGCGTTTGCCGTAAACCGTCGGTGTTAACTACCCCTCAAGAAAAGGCAGCTGGTGTTTTGGTTACAGCGGAGTTGCGATCGAGGCGGCGGCCCGGAGCGCAGGGAAGGCTGTTCCGCGCGGACGGGCGTGGAACCTCGGATATCCCGGGCCGGGCCCAAGCCCAGGCGCATCACATCACTTCAAGTCCGCGACCCGTCGTTCCAGCACCCGGGCAACGAATTGAATCTCGCGATCGTTGGGAGAAAATCGCAAGGCGTTCTGGATTAGTTTCTGCGCCCGGCCAATGTCGCCCGCCTGGAGGCAGGCTTTGGCCGCGACCGCCGCCTGATTCCAATGCGACCAGTCCGGATCGGACACCCGGGCGTCAAGGATGGATTCCATCGTCCGCAGCGCTTCAGCATGCGCTCCCGTCCGGTTGCGCAGGGTCGCAACCGCCGTCAGCAACGTTGTCTCCTCGGCCGTCGGCCTGCCCGGAAGGTGTGGCTCGATCACACGCCCCGCACCGCCTAACAAGGAAGGCATGCGGGCGACACGATCGCCGGGATACGGCCCGCCGCCGGGCCGGCCCGCATAACGCCAAACCAGCAGTTTGGACAGGTCCTCGTTCACGCTGGAATAGGCACCGAAAACCGACCGAACCTCGTCGGCCGGCAGCGACTCAACCGCGGCAGCCTTCGCCGGGTCTGCCAATTCCTGCTGCCAGGTGCGTTCGTCAAATCGGGCCAGCATCGTGGAGGCGGCTCCCAGATAGAATGAGCGCGGAGCCTCGTATTCGAGCACCGGGTGGAGATCACTTTGCATTCGGCCCTCGTGGGCAATCGCAAACGCCGTGGGCTGCGACGCCAGCTGACGGGCAAAGAGCCCTGCGACCGAATGTATTCCCACTCTCGCCAGATCCTGCCGCACCTGATCGCGCCCGAAACCCGTCGCGTAGTCGGACGGCAGACCCGGCCAGGACCGCTTGCCCCCCACCAGCACAATGTCACCCACGCCCGAGTCCCAAATCTCCAAGTGTGGAAAGACACTGCCAAAAGTCCTCATCACCATCTCCACAATGCCATCGTGCATGTCGTAGAGATGAAACCATTGCACCATGACGCCGCCCGGCTTCAGCCTCGTCGCAGCCAGCTCATAATACTCACGGCTGAACACACTCCCTACTCCGGCCATCCACGGATTCGACGGCTGGGTGATGATGACGTCGTACATTTGCGGATCCAGTTTCAAGACGGTTCGCGCGTCCTCCAGAACGATGCGCGCCCGCGGGTCAGTCAGCACACCTCCATTCCAAGATTCGAAGAACCTGGCCGCTCGTATCACTGGCTCGCAATTCTCCGCCACGGTCATTCGCCGAATCGGATGAGCCAACACTGCACCGCCAGTAACCCCGCTGCCGAGGCCGAGGATAAAGACATCCTGCGCTGCAGGACGCGCCAGCAACGGCAAATGCCCCAATAGCAATTGCGTGGAAAGGTCGCTCTTCGACGAGGCATCGGTCTTGCCGTTGATGCGCAGTCCGATGTCATCCGGCGCACCAATTCCGTCGCCTTGTTCAATCGAGACCGTCGCATCCGGAGCATCCTCGTAAAACAAAATGCGTATGTGTTTCTTTCGTTGCTCCATGACGTTGAAGGAAACCTCCGTCTCCTTGGCACGGAAGGCGCCGGAGCTCATCACATGCCGCCATCCGTCATCGCCAGCCGCGAACAGCAACACGACGACGCTCAATGTTCCCGCCGCCATCGCCCCCATGCGCCACTGCGCCCTCTGCCCAGCCAACCCCAACGCCACGACCCCCAGCGCGCCGGCCAAGACTCCAAACGAGCCGCGCAAGCCCACCCACGGCATCAGTCCAAATCCGGTGAACAAAGTGCCGGCAACCGCTCCCAACGTATTCCAGGTCAGAAGGCGCCCCACCCGTTGTCCCAATCCGGTTTCGCCCGACTCGCTTCCGTTCGTTCGGATGAGCACCGGCAGCACGGACCCGATCAACGCCGCGGGAACCCCGAGCACCACCATCGAAAGCACGGCCGACAGCGCTTGATAGTAGATGTAGCCGACACTGCTGCGGGCCAGCCCCGATTTCGCCCACCGATAGAACTCAACCCACCATTCAATTTTAAAAACCAAGAGGCCAATCCAGAATGACGCTACGAGCAAAAGGCCGATCACGGCGCGCTCACTCCGCCATCGCCTCGATTGGGTGGAGGCGATGGCGCCGCTGCCCAGACCGATGCCGAGGATGAAGGCCACCAAAACCATCGCAAACGATTGCAGGCTGGACCCGAAAATGAGCGACAGCGAGCGGGCCGCCAAGACCTCGAGCCCCATCGAGATCCCACCCGCTGCGGCGACCACCACGCACGCCCAGCGCAAAGAAAATCCCGCCGCCGCCTCCGGCCGGACGCCAACCGGAGACTGCGAAGGTGAATACGTGTTGGCACCTGATAGCGGGTCCGCTTTAAGGGTTGATCCGTTCAGGCCCGGTCCCGAATTCCGTTCCTGCCGGCGGGACACCAGGAGGGCGAGCAGGCCAATGATTCCATTGACCAGCGCGGCGGATTGCAAAGTGGCCACCAGCCCCAGATTCTGCACCAGATAAAAGCCGGCCAATCCCGCGCCAGTGACCGCGCCCAGGCTATTGACCGAATAGAATCGTGCGGACCGCTTCGTAGCTTCGTCTGCACTCCGCTGAAGCCATGACGCCAGCAAGGGCAAGGTCCCCCCCATTAACACGGTTGGCCCGAGCAGGAGCGCCACACTCAGGGCGCATTTCAAGGTTAACAACGCTGTGCCGTTGCCATACCAGCGGCTTCCAACTCCGACGAAAACCTGGTCCGCCATGGGGTGCAGCCAGGGAAAACTGTAGGCGTAAACGCCGATCGCGATTTCGACGATTCCATACCCCCAGAGCGGTCGGGAAAGTAGATCCGCCCGCAGGCCAAAAAGGCGGTTGCCCAAGGCCAACCCGCCCATGTAGACGGCAAGAACCACCGTTTGCGCTTGGATCGTACTGCCGAACATCAAGGCGAGATACTTCGACCATACCACCTCGTAAACCAGTGCCGTCGCGCCAGAAGCGAAAAATAGGCCCAAGACCAAGCCGTCGACAAAACGCGCGCGCGCAATCATTCCCGGCTCTAAGCAAACCCAGTGCCGGCACCACGTTCGTCGGGCCCGCGCCCCGCTCTCACCCGAGTTTATCCCCCTGGAGAAGTTGCCCCGCAGCACTCATGGTGGGGCCACTTCTCGACCTTAATCCGGTTAACGTCAGTTAACGTCGGATCAGGCGAAAGAATCGCCCACCGCTGCTCGCGTCGGCCGCAAAGATATAGCGATCAACCTCGGCAAAATACGCGACCAAGGATGGTTCGACCGGAGTCCATTGGGTGGCCGACAGTTCGTCGGTGAACTCCAAGACAAAGTCGCCTGCCATCCCCGGCCAACGCACATGAACCAAACCAAAACCCAGGTCAATAACCTCAAGCCGGGGCGGCTCCTGGGTCGTCGCAAAATAGTTATCGAAGGTGGCGTCAGTCCCCATCGTCTGGGCCACGCTGTTGTCATAAACGAGGAGGCCACAGAATCCAGAATCGTAAGTGGCATCCGACGCCGTCACCGAAAGCAGGGGTGCCGATAGGTTGTCGAGGTCAAACACCCGAGCGCCCAGATCAGTCCCCCGACCGAAAAACACCAGCCGATATTTTTTCCCCTTCACTAATTCCAGTTTGTCGTCGCCCACCAAAGTAAGGCTGCCACCGGTGCCGTCCTCGTCCGTAAAGCGCGTAATGTCGATGTCCTTCCCACGAAAATTGTAGGTCAGCACATACCCATCGGTCGTCCCCAAGCCCACTTCCCGGACTCGGGCCAGAATTCCGACCGATTGCTGCAACGTTTCATCCCAGTCAACGAGATCGACCGTGGCGTAAAAATCGGTGTAGCTGACGTCGCGGCGGATGCCTCCGGCTCGCGCCGGGCCCACGGCCGACGGAAGTGGCGAGGGCGCGGTCCGTATTCGATAGGCGTTGGAGACGACGCCAAACGTGGCAATATCCGGCAGCAGCGGATGGGAGCCGATGGGATCGTATCGAGTCCATCCGACATCGTTGCCATCTTCAAAGTCATCCGACTGAGCCAGGACCGAAGTCCCGGTCAAGATCAGCAAGGCCAGGCACAAACCAGCGCCCAAGCGACGCCGACCCGCCGCGTTCAGTCCGGGCAGAGCGTTCCCGATGCAGAGTGAATTTTTCATAAAGATTCAGGCGAAAAACGGGCACCGCCGCGGGCCCGTTGTTTAACATGTCGTTTTGAGATTCGTGTTCCACCGTCTGGACGCTGATGGAACGGTGGCACATGTCGCATGACCAACGCCAAAAGTCGAGTTGCAACCGAATGTTCTCCCCACCCTCCCGCCTGCTGCCGGCCGAGGCCTTCCAACCATGTCCGGAAGGTCCACGGCGCAGCTGCGTCCAGAGGTTGGAGACTGCGCCATTGCAGTGACGGCCAATCAGTGTTGTCATCAGCGGCACCGTCGACATGAAAAAGCGTGCTAATACGGCCGTCACTCCCAGCCCTGGAACTGCCATGGGAGCCGCCGAACGGCTGGTTCTCTACCGGCAGATGCAGACGATCCGATTGTGCGAGGAACAGCTTGCACGGCTCCATCAACGAGGGTTGATCCATGGAGCCTGCCATACGTATGTGGGCCAGGAAGCGATCGCCACAGGGGTATGCTCGCACCTCACTTCCGGCGATGTGGTCTTCAGCACCCACCGCGGGCACGGGCACGCCCTGGCCAAAGGCCTTCCGACCGAGGAACTGATCGCCGAACTCCTGGGGCGGGTGACGGGCTGTTCGCGCGGGCGAGGCGGAAGCATGCACCTTTTCGCACCCGAGATCGGCCTGCTGGGAACCAGCGGCATCGTTGGGCCATGCATCCTGCAGGCCGCTGGAGCCGGCTATAGTTTTCAACTTCGACGCACCGGCGGCGTGGCTGTGGCGTTTTTCGGCGACGGAGCCGTCAACAACGGTGCGTTCCACGAAGGGCTGAACCTCGCTGGAATCTGGAAGCTGCCCGTCGTGTTCGTGTGTGAGAACAACCAGTTTGCCACGGAAGTTCCGTTCGCTTACGCCGCCGCCAATCCTTCTGTCGCCAAGCGAGCCGAATCGTACGGGATGCACGGGGTTGAACTCGACGGGAACGATGTGGACGCCGTGGCCAGCGCTGCGTGCACAGCGGTCCGCCGGGCCCGGTCTGGAGACGGCCCGACCCTACTGGAATGCCGAACATACCGAACCCGTCCTCATTCCGAGGGCATGGGGGACTACACCTACCGCACGCGCGAAGAGGTTGCCGCTTGGCGGGACCGATGTCCGATCAAGCGACTGAGGGCCAGCTTGGTGGCCAGCGGCGACGTTGACCTAAAAGAGTTGGACCGCCTGGATCAATTGATCCAGGAGGAAGTGCTGACCGCATCGACCAAGGCCGAACATGCGGCCTGGCCTGCGCCCGAATCTGCCTTGTCTCACGTCGTCGCAGATGCGCCTCCGGTGCCCGCCTCCCTCCCCGCGCCTGGCGATCGACTACTCACGTTGGTCGGCGCGACCCTTGAGGCTCTCGATCACGAAATGGCGTCGCACCCGGAAATATTTGTTTTGGGGGAGGGCATTGGGGTGCGGGGTGGAAACTTTGGCACGACCACGGGCCTTTTTGCAAAATACGGTCCGCAGCGGCTTCGCGACACGCCCATCTGCGAACGTGGATTTGTGGGATTGGCAGGCGGCGCCGCCATGACCGGCACGCGCCCTGTCGTGGACTTCATGTTCATCGACTTCATCAACGATGCCTTCGGCGAAATCGTGAATCAGATAGCCAAAATCCGCTACATGAGCAGCGGACGACTCTCGCAACCCCTGGTGCTGCGCGGGTGCGTGGGCGTGGGTCACGCTGCGGCCACCCATCACTCCGGAAGCTACCACTCGATCTACAGTCACATTCCCGGGCTCACGGTGGTCATGCCGTCGAATCCTTACGACGCCAAGGGGCTTTTCGCGCGGGCGTTGCGTTCGCCCGACCCCGTGCTCTTCCTGGAGCATCGGGAATTACTGGCCTCCAAGGGGCCCGTTCCCACAGAAGACTACGAGATTGAATTCGGACGTGCCCGGGTATGTCGAGCCGGCGAAGACCTGACCATTGTCGCCATCGCTCCGATGGTGTCCCGGGCGCAGCAGGCGGCAGAGCAGTTGTCTGACGAGGATATTTCGGTTGAAATAATCGACCCCCGAACCATCGCCCCGCTTGATATACGGACGATTCTCGAGTCTGTGGCCAAGACGGGTCGACTGCTGATCCTTGACGAAGCTTTTGGGCCCTGTGGAATCGGGGCCGAGATTGCGGCTCGAGTCGCAGATGACGGTTTTGATGAGTTGGACGCGCCGATTCGCCGACTGAACGGCGCATTCGTCCCGACGCCGTATAGTCCGCCCTTGGAATCGCAGATCACCCCCACGGTTGAATCAATTACTAATGCGGCCCGAAAGCTGCTTGCAGAATAATCTCTCTTCCTCGATTCCCCAAGGCTGGGCCGAGATTCTACGTGTGGACGCTTGACATAACTGAAAAGTATATGAGACTAGTGGCAGTCAGCTCGAGCAAACGTCTTAATCCGTACCGAATCTTAGTGACCGACGCTGGGTAAAGGCCGGCGAATGGATGCTGCACTAGGAAACGAGGGTGGCGCAACCCGGGCTCAGACAACAACCATTAAACAACCGTAAATTAGAAAGAGAGCAATATGGATACGAGATCCCTGTTCAAATCAGCAGCTGCGGCCGCCCTCGTCGCGCTCAGCGCGGTTTCGACAAACGCAATCACCATTGAGTATCAAGCGACTAACCTCGCCGATACGACCCCCGGGCAAGACCTCTGGCGCTACACCTACAAGATCAGCGGCTATGCTTTCCAAGCCAACGAAGGTCTGGACATTTACTTCGCGCAAAATCTGTACGGAGCTCTGTCCAATCCTCAGCCGCAAGGCCAGCAGTGGTATGCCGGCACCAGCACGGTGATTCAGCCGAATGGTACGCCGCAGATCTATGACGTGCTGACCATCGTTTCGAACCCGTCGATGGATGTCGTCTTCTCGGTCGACTTCGTTTGGTTGGGCGGCGCGAACACTCCTGGGTCGCAGCCCTTCGACGTCTATCGCAGCAGCCAGACTGGCGGACTTGACGTCTTCCAGGAAGGCCGCACCCAGACCGCTTCGGTTCCGGAAGCCGGATCGAGCTTGCTGTTGGCCAGCTTGGCCTTCGGCGCGCTTTCGACTCGCCGGTTCCTCCGCAAGTAAGCGGAATTAGACGGAGGGTGATTCCGGATCACATTAAGGAACCGGTTCATTCCTCGTAGGCAGGTTGTCATAACTCCACAGATTCGGCGCCACGGATTTGGCGAATCTGTGGAGATTTTCTTTTCCGGGAGCGCCCGGCTATCCCCCAGCCGGATTCAGTCTGGCTTTGCGGGAACTTCAACTACCCCGTCGCGCTTCGTCGGGACGTTTCAGAATCCATCGTTTACCCGATGGTTATCTTCGCCAGCACGTCTCCCCACGGTCCGCGGGTTAGCAGGTCCGCTTATTCTGATTTTTCCCTTTTGGGCCTCTAGCCTTTCCCACCCACGCCCGCACTACCCGCGTCAGCAAGGGAGCCACAGACGGCTGAATTGTCCCGCGCGGTGTCCTTTCCCGAACATGTTGGAGGTGCCAGCCGTCAAGGATTAGACATGAGCACCGACTTTGCCCTCAGGCCCCAACCCACGCCATCCCGACCCCACCCAACCCGACCAGTCCTGCTGGCGATGGCCTTTTGTGCGTCGGTGATGTCGAGCCCGCTTTTCGGCGCAACGAAGGCCGACCTGCTGTCGCAAAAGTTTGAAACTCGCATTCGCCCACTCCTGAAGCAGTATTGCCTAGACTGCCACTCCACCCAAAAACACAAGGGCGATCTTGACCTTGAGCGATTTGATTCTGCTGCGGAGGTGGTTCGGCGCCCCCGCGTCTGGCAGGGCGTAGTGGAGCAAATTGGGCTCGGAGAAATGCCTCCCAAGGAAAAGCCGCAACTTACCCTGGCTGAGCGAGAAGAGCTGTTGGGATGGGTGGCCTCGGCATTGGACGAATCCGCGACCGCCCGCGCAGGCGACCCGGGACCGGTCGTGTTGCGGCGGCTGAACAACTCAGAATACAATTACACGCTTCGCGATCTCACTGGCGTTCCTTCTCTCACACCCGCAAAGGAATTCCCGGCGGACAGTGCGGCTGGGGAGGGATTCATGAATACCGGCAACGCGCTGGTGATGTCCCCTGCTCTCCTCACCAAGTATCTCGACGCGGCAAAGGAAATTGCTCATCACGCGGTGCTCCTCCCCGATGGGATCGCTTTTTCAGCCAGCACTTCCCAACGGGACTGGACGGAAGAACGCCTTTCCGCCATCCGTGGTTTTTACTCCCGCTTCTCTGTCAACGGAGGAGGATCAGCCGTCAACCTTCAAGGCATCAAGTTTGACACGAAGGACGGCGGTGTCATCCCGCTCAACCGTTACCTGCAGGCAACGCTCGAACTTCGAGACCGACGGACAACCCCAACCGGGGACGATTTTTCCAAATCAGCGCAGCGCCTTCAGCTTTCCGCCAAGTATCTCACCACACTCTGGCACGCCCTCAACGCAACGAACGAATCCATCCTCCTCGAACCGCTGCGGTCTCAGTGGCGAACCGCGGACTCGGCGAGCGTCACCGGGATGGTGCAACAGATCGCCCAATGGCAGCAGGCTCTCTGGCGGTTCACTCAGATCGGTCACATTGGGAAGCGAGATGGCCCAACATCTTGGCAGATGCCGGTCACACCGCTGGCAGAAAAGCGCGAGGTTCGCCTGAAGCTACCTCCCACCGGAGGCAGCGAATCCGTGACTTTCTACCTCGCCGCGTCAGATGCGGGGGATGGAACTGCCGGGGATTTGGCGCTGTGGGAAAACCCGCGACTCGTCGCCCCCGGCCGCACCGACCTCGCCTTGCGAGATGTTCGAGCGGCGGTGGCAGTGCTTCATACGCACCGCACGCAAGCGTTTGAAAGCACAGCTCAATGTCTGGCTGCCGCCGCCTGGGCTCTCACCGAACGGCCTGACTCCGACTCGGTGACTGCGTTGGCGAACCGCTTCAACGTGTCCCCTGCCGTGCTGGCCTCGTGGCTTGACTGCGTCGGAATTGGGACAGGCACGGCTACGATTGCAGGGCACATGACTCAACGGATGGAAAGCGCACAAAGCTACGATTTCATCAAGGGCTGGACTGGCGCAGACGCTCTCGGCGTACTGGCCAATGCTTCAACTCAACATGTCCGCATCCCCGGCAACATGAAGCCGCACAGCGTGGCCGTGCATCCCGCTCCCAAGCGTCGCGTCCTTGTGGGCTGGCGCAGTCCCGTCACAGGAATTATGCGGATCAGCGGCGTGGTCCAACATGCTCATCCCGAGTGCGGCAATGGGGTCACTTGGTCTTTGGAATTGCGCCGTGGCCGCACCAGGCAAACGCTGACCGCTGGCACGTCCCAGGGCGGAAAGGAAATCACCTTCGCGCCCATCGAAAACCTGGCTCTGAAACCGGGCGACGTGGTATCGCTCAGCATCGGCCCTCGTGACGGCAATCACTCCTGCGATCTGACTGCCATCGATCTCTCCATCGTCTCCGCCACCAACACCTGGAACCTGGCCGCCGACGTTTCTCCAAATCTCCTCGCGGGAAATCCTCATCCGGACCGGCTCGGCAACGCGGATGTTTGGCACTTTTACAGCGAACCGGATCAGGGCACTGGTGCCGAAACAGCGATCCCTCCAGGATCCATTCTGGCTCGATGGATGGTTGCCACCAATTCGGCACAGAGAGCATCGTTGGCCACCGACCTCCAGACTCTACTGCTTTCCACCACGAACCGGCCCGCACAGAATACTCCGGACGAAGCCCTTCGCCGCCAGCTGACCTCGATCAGCGGCCCCCTTTTTCGAGGTCTGCTTGAACCCAAGCAGCTCGCGACCCTCCGCCAGCCAGGCGCGGAATCGAAGGAGTCCCCTTGGGGTTTACCCTCATCCGTTTTCGGCCCCCAACCCAACGCCACTCAAACCGGTTCGGCGGACATCATGGTCCACGCGCCCTCCGTCCTCGAGGTCCGAGTGCCGCGGGAAATTGCAGACGGCTGTGAACTTGTCGCCACGGCCCGCCTGCACCCGCAAGCAGGAGGAAACGGCAGCGTGCAAATGTATGCCCTGCTCAATCGACCATCCGGAGCACCCACTTTGACGCCCGGAGCGGTTCGGGAGGCCGGCAACAAAAGCACGTGGTCCGACGGCGATCGGCCGGCGGCCTCAGATTCCCCCATCCTTGTCCGAACCGAAAGTCCAGCCCGGCACCGGATCGAAAGCGCTGTAGATGAATTCAGACAGCTGTTCCCCGCTGCGCTCTGTTACACCAAGATCGTTCCCGTCGACGAAGTCGTGACGCTGACCTTGTTCTACCGCGAGGACGACCATCTGCGTCGCCTCATGCTGGAGGAGGAGGCGGCCAGCGAACTCGAACGCCTCTGGACAGAGCTGCACTATGTCAGCCATGACGCGCTCAAGCTGGTTGATGCGTTTGAGCAACTTTGGCAGTTTGCGACGCAGGATGCAGACCCCAGCGCCTTCGAACCCATGCGCGAGCCGATCAAGCGGCGAGCCGAGTCATTCCGCCGGCAACTGACGGACACTCAGCCTGCGCATCTGGACGCGGTGGTGAAGTTCGCCGGCCGGGCCTATCGGCGACCGCCAACCACCGCAGAGGAAAGCGATCTCCGCGCGCTTTACCAACGCCTCCGAGCTGAAGAGATTCCCCATGATCAAGCGATCCGCTTGACGCTGGCGCGCGTCCTGGTTGCGCCGGCGTTTCTCTACCGCGCGGAAAAGCCGGTGCGCGGAGAGAAGCCCGGCCCCATTGACGACTGGGAACTGGCCACTCGTTTGAGTTACTTCCTCTGGTCTTCTGCTCCGGACGAACCGCTCCTCGCCGCGGCCAAATCCGGCCGTCTGAAAGACCCGGCGGAACTCACGAACCACGCACGCCGCATGCTTCGTGACCCGCGCGTGCGCCGGCTGGCGGTCGAGTTCGCCTGCACCTGGCTGCACGTTTATGCCTTCGACGAACTCGGCGAGAAAAGCGACCGGCATTTTCCCACCTTTGCGAGCCTTCGCAGCTCGATGTACGAGGAAACCATCCGCTTTTTCACCGACCTTTTTCAAAAGGACGGTTCGCTCCTGGAGATCATCGACGCGGACCATGCCTATCTCAATCCCGGTCTCGCCCAACACTATGGTCTTCCGCCGTTGAAAAGCGGCGGCTCCGAGGATGGGTGGCAACGAGTGGAAGGCCTCAGAAAGCTCGGACGCGGTGGTATCCTGGCGCAGGCCACCACACTCGCCAAGCAGTCTGGAGCGTCCCGCACGAGCCCAATTCTTCGCGGCAATTGGGTCGCCGAAGTGTTGCTGGGCGAGAAGCTCCCACGCCCGCCGAAGGACGTTCCCCGGCTACCGGAGGACGAAGCCACCGAACAGCTTACCGTTCGGCAACTGACCGAGAAACACAGCAACGATCCGAAATGCTACGGTTGCCATCGCAGAATCGATCCCTACGGTTATGCGCTCGAGGGCTTTGATCCGATCGGCCGCAGTCGGGAAAAAGATCTCGGCGGACATCCAGTGGACACCCGGACACGGCTGATGGACGGAACAGACATTGAAGGCCTTGAGGGACTAAAAAAGTACATCGGCACACAAAGGCGCGACGCCTTCCTAAAACAATTCTGCCGCAAGCTGCTGGGTTACGCCCTTGGCCGGGGCGTGTTGCTTTCCGACGGACCGCTGATCAACGAGATGCGATCCCAGCTGAAAGCCCACGATTACCGGCTGAGCGCCGCATTCGAAACAATCGTCCGCAGCCGCCAATTCCGGGAGATTCGGGGCGCAGACATGACGACGGACGAGTGACTTTAACGTCTTGCCCATCGGCTGACTCGGGCACGCCGGTTCGGTTTTCAGTTCAAGTCCGACTCCAGACCATTCACTATCTGCAAACGTGAATTCATTCCCGGGCCATTCGGAGAGACTGAGCTATTCGGATCGACCACCGACACTGCTGGTCGTCGACGACAACCCGGTCGTACTTCTCGCCCAAGCGGAAATGTTTCGCACCGCGGGATTCGTCGTTCACGAAGCGCGAACCGGTCTGGAAGGCGTCGCACTGGCCCGCGAGCATGCTCCCGATCTGACACTACTTGACGTTCAACTTCCCGACATCCACGGCCACGAGCTTTGCCGAGAATTCAAAGCAGACGCCCAACTCCGCTCACTCTTTGTCGTCCTGCTCTCATCGTCCGAGACGAGTTCAGGGCGTCAAGCCGCGGGCCTGGAGGCAGGAGCCGACGGCTACATCGCGCGCCCCATTGAAAATCGCGAATTGCTGGCGAGGGTTCAGTCGCTGCTTCGCATCCAGCAAGCCGAAGCCGCCCTCCGCCGGGCCCACGACGAGCTCGAAGTCCGCGTGCACGAACGCACCGCCGAATTGGAACAGGCCAATCTCAAACTGCGCGCTCTCTCCCTCCGCCTGGTGGAGGTCCAGGAATCCGAACGCCGCTTTCTGGCCCGCGAACTTCATGATGAACTCGGCCAACTGCTCACCGCCTTGAAGATGGTGTTGGATCAGGCCGTTCCCCTCGCGCCGCCCACGCTCGGGCCCGGATTAGGCCAAGCCGTGGAGCTCACCCAGGAACTAGTCGCCCGGCTGCGACATCTATCCCTGACCCTCCGCCCGCCCCTGCTGGATGACCTCGGTCTCCTGGTGGCCATGGAGTGGCAAATCCGTCGTTTTTCCGAGCAAACCGGGCTGGTCATTGAATTCCGTCATGCTTTGTCCAGTCGCCTGCCGCCCCCAGTGGAAACGGCTTTCTTCCGAATCGCGCAGGAAGCCCTGACCAACGTCGTGCGCCATGCGAATGCCCGGACGGCCACCGTCCGCCTGTGGTCCGACCGGGAACGCGCCGGCTTGCAGATCGAAGACGACGGATGCGGCTTTGCTCCCGAGGACGCACGTAGCCACGCCTCCACCGGGCTGTCCGGAATGCAAGAGCGGGTGGACTTGCTGCAAGGAGAATTCCACTTGGAATCACGTCCGGGAAAGGGCGCGCGATTGACGGTGGAACTGCCGCTGGCAGATTCGTCCGCGCAAGATTTGAAGGAAATAAGTTCATGATCACGGTTGTTTTGGCGGAAGATCATCACATTGTCCGTCAGGGGCTCGTCTCTCTATTGTCCGCCGAGAAGGACTTCCGTCTGGTGGGTGAAGTGTCCGATGGCCAGCAGGCGATCGAGGTCGTCCTGCGGCAACGTCCCACCGTCTTGGTCCTCGATTTGATGATCCCTCGGGTCCACGGGTTGGAAGTGGTTCGACGCCTTCGGGATGAGTCCTTAACCACTCGTATCCTGGTGCTCTCGATGAACGCCGAGGAACCCTACGTGGTCGAAGCGCTCCGGTGCGGAGCACTCGGCTACGTCTTGAAGGATTGCGCTACGTCAAACCTCGTCGACGCTATTCGCAGCGTCGCAGCAGGTCGCCGCTACCTCAGCCCGGCACTGGCACAACGGGCAATCGACGCGCTCTTTGAGCATCGGGCAGCTCCAGGATTGGATCCTTACGACACCCTGACCGAACGCGAACGCCTCGTCCTGCAGCTTGCCGCCGAAGGTTTGGGAAATCCGGAGGTCGCCACCCGACTGTTTATCAGCCCCCGCACGGCCGAAAGCCACCGGGCCAATCTGATGCGCAAATTGGGCCTGAAATCTCAAACCGATCTCGTCCGTTACGCCATCCGCCGAAAGCTCATCACGCCCTAGCCTTCCCGCCCCGTTAACCGAAATCCCGGCCACGGCATTCCGTCCGGTCGACGTTCGTCCGACAGCCAACCTTTCCCGGCTTGTCCTGAATGCGGGTAACAATTGCCCCGATCCAACTGCCTCGGGTTGATATTCTTCGGATTTGACGAGGCTCTCCGGGTGGCATGTGCACTGCTAAACCATCTCGTGATTGTGATGTCGCCATGTCCACCTCCCCGCCATGAATTCCTCCGTTGTTTTTCCCCCAGACCTCTCGCGTCCTCAACAGACTTCGGATGGGTTCGGCAAAATTTCCCCACGGAGCACGCCATCACCGTCAACTCGTAAGCCCTCGTTTGCCCACGCGATGAAACAAGCCGAAGCCGGTACGACCAACGGGGCCTCCAATTCCGAGCCGCGTCGCCGATCTTCCAGCAGTTCCGACACCACCCCGTCCACTCGTTCCCGAACTGAATCAGAACCGCGCCCGCGGTCGGCCCGAAACGCATGCTCGCCCCGTGGCGCGAGCCGGGCTGCCGACCACGACACCGTCGAACAACCCGAACCAACCCCATCTGCAGCGGACTCCAAGTCCCCAGCCAGTCTCGCCGCGGCTGGCCCGAAAGTCGGTGAATCCGAACGTTCCAACGCCGAAGCCGATGCCCACGATGCGGCGACGACCGATAGTCCAAAGGCCACCCAATCCGACGACGACGATGCGGCTCAGCCAAGCAACATCATCGTCCTTCCGCCGCCGGCCAATATCCTGCCATTTCCCCTCATGCAGGCCGCCCCCGAAACGGTCGCCATTGAATCAGTTCTGGCCGGGCAGGCGCCAGCAGTCGAGGTAGCTCCGTTGACGACGGCAGGCGGGGAGAATAGTTCCCCGCCGCGTTCCGAGGGACTCAATTCTGGCGCAATGTTCGCGGAAGTCGAAGCCCCCGTCAGTGACGCATCTGGCATGAGCCTACGCACTTCGGAACTGAGGCCGCTGACGAGTCGGGAGCAGATGGCGGTCAGTCTCCGCCTGGCCATGGCCCGACTGGAAGAAGACGATCCCGCCCACTCATCCAAACCGAAAATGGAGGTCGATGCGAAGGTCGTGCCATTCCCGGGCGCCGAAGAGGATCCGGAGCGCAATATCGTTGAAGTCCAGTTTGCTTCCGTCGATGCGCCGCGAGCAGCGACCAGCACGTCAAAAGCGAGCCTGACCGACGCTGCGCCCGCCTCCGACCATCCGGTGGGAACGGAGACGCAATTGCCGGTCCGCCGACCGACACCGGCAACAATTGCTAGGGCCGAAGCCACTCAGTCCGAGGCCCCGCCCGCGAGCGCTCCGGCTCCGGTGAGTAAATCGAACGATTCCGCCAAACCGGGCGGAGGCCCCACCTCATCGACCACCGGTGGCACATCCACTGCTTGGAAGGATAGGAATATGGATTCGACCTCAACAATCGCGGCGTTCAGCGGTCCGGAAGACGCCCTTGGCTCCGTTGGGCCCGAGTCGGATGAGGCCGGTAGTATTCCGGAAGCGCCGCGATTGGAATCGAACGATCGGTTGTCCCCGGCCCACTGGCCAATCTCGGGAAACAACGAATCTCAGGTTCATCGGACTGGAGGACTCTCGCCGGAATCGTCGCGCCCCGTTGAAGCGGCGGCGTCCGTTGAACGAATCGCGACGTTGGTAGGCCGGGAGACCACGCTGTTTCGCCAGCACGGATCTGACTCCATGGCAGTGGTGTTGCGGCCGGATGCAAACACTGAATTGTTGGTGCACCTGAGCCGGCACAACGGTCAGATCGAAGCCAACGTCCGTTGTGAGCGCGGAGATTTTCAACAGCTGAACGCGCTCTGGAGCCAGCTGCAGGAAGCCTTGGGCCACCAGAAAGTTCGTCTCGCTCCGTTGGAGGAATCAACGGGCGATACCAGCCAATTTCGCCAGACCGGCGGCGGCCTCTCCCAGCAGGGACAGAACCGCGAAGAGTCCGGGCGCCAGTCGCCCGCCGACCATCAATCCATGGAAGAATGGCCTGCGCCTGCCTCCCCACTGCAAGATCCTGCTCATGTGCGAAGCCGGACCGGGGACCTCGGGCGTCGCCACTCCACCAGTCGCCCAGGCTGGGAAACCTGGGCTTAAATTTTATGTCAGCCATCGACCCCACTCCCCCCATCACCTACTACGGAGACAAAGTGGGCACGGAAGCCCGGCTGCCGACAAAATCCCTGGACCAACAGGACTTCCTGAAGCTGCTGGTGGCCCAGATGACCAGTCAGGACCCGCTCAATCCCAAGACGGATCTCGAAATGATTCCCCAGCTGGTGTCGTTCAGCACCCTGGCGCAATCACAATCCATGCAGGCCGACATCGCCAGCCTGCGGTCGCAGCAGGAAGTTCTGCAGGCGAATTCACTTTTAGGACGCACGGTGGTTATCAAGGACTCCGATGACAGTACGATCATGGGAAGGGTCGACGCCGTGTCCATGCAGGAAGGGACGCCAAAACTAATGGTCAATGGCAAGGGGTATGGGCTGGGCCAGTTGCTCAGCTTCACGCCCACTGCTGAAACCACCTCCCAACCTTGACCCCGACCCGACATGCTTCGTTCTCTGACTTCCGCCATCAGCGGCCTCCAAAACTTCCAGCAACGGATGGATGTCATTGGCAACAACATCGCCAATGTCAACACCACCGGCTTCAAATCATCCCGCGTCGGCTTTTCTGACTCATTCAGCCAGACGCTGCGCAGCTCCAGCGCCGGCACCGGTGGCACCGCCGGCACGTCGGCCATGCAGATCGGCCTCGGCACCAACATCCAGTCGATCTCCAATCTCTACACGCAGGGCGCCCTCGCCCGCACTTCAGTCACCACCGATCTTTCCATCACCGGCAGCGGCTTCTTCGTGGTTCGCGATCCCGTCAGCAACAACACCTACGTCACGCGCGCCGGGGATTTCCGCATCGACGAGAATGACTATCTGGTGACCAACAGCGGCATGCGGGTGCAGGGATACTCCGACGCCAACCTGACCACGCTTGGCGATATCCAGATCGACACCACGGGCATGCCCGCCACGTCCGATCCGACCTCCACCCTGGTTAGCTTCGCCATCGATCGGGAAGGCAAAGTTAATGTCAATCTGTCCGACAGCTCACAGTTTGTCCGCGGCCAGATCCTCCTCCAGAACTTCAGCGACCCGCAGGGGCTGATGAAAGAAGGCAACAATCTCTACTCGGGCATCGGCGCCGCCGGCCCGCTGGGTGGAGCGACCAGTCCAGCCCCGGCCGCGCCCGGAACCAACGGACTCGGTCAGATTCAGGCCGGCGCGCTGGAATTATCGAACGTCGATCTCGCCAACGAGTTCACGGCCCTCATCACCACTCAGCGCGGGTACCAGGCCAACGCCAGGGTCATCACCACCAGCGACGAAATGCTGCAGGAGCTGGTCAATCTGAAGCGCTAACCACCCGCCTCTAACTCCAGGTCATTCCTATGTCTGCACCCGAAAAAGGCAAAGCCGAAGGAGAAGCCAAGGCCCCCGGCAAAGAAGCGGCCGAGGGCGCCGCCGCCGGAGGCGGCGGCCTCAAAGCCTGGCTCCCGCTCATCGTCACAATCGTGCTCATGCCGGTCCTCGCCTTCGTCACCACCAACTTCTTGGTCCTGCCCAAGATCGCCCACGCTCGCGGAGGCGATGCCGACGCGGAACACGCCGAGGGCGGCGGCGAACACGGCGAGGCGAGCGGCGGCGGCGGCGGCCACGGCGAACCCGCCAAGAAAGAAGCCGCGGGCGGCCACGGCGAAAAGAAGGAAGAGGGGAAAAAGGAAGCCAAAGGCCACGGGGCCGCCGGCAAGAAAAAGCAGAACTATCCCGTCTCCAAGGTCATCGTGAACGTGTCCGGCAGCATGGGTTCACGCTACTTGATGACGAGCTTCACGCTGGTCGGCACCCAGGGCGACTTCAAGGAAGTGTTGGACGAGAACAAGGATCAACTCCTCGACCTGGCCAGCACCACGCTGGCTTCGAAGACCATCAGCGACCTCGAGAAACCCGGCGCCCGGAACCAGATTCGCGCGGAACTCATCTCCATCTTCAACAACGCACTCGGCGGCAGCTACGTTCAGGAGATCTTCTTCACCGAGTTCGCCATCCAGTAACTGCCTCCCGCATGGCCGACAACGATCCAACGGGAGCGGGCGATGTCCTGTCACAGTCCGAAGTCGAACGCCTGTTGGCCCAGGTGGCCGAACAGGAGAACAGCATCACCGTTGTCAAAAGCGGCGATGCCAAGGAGCAAAAGGCCAAGGACAGCATCCAGCCTTACGACTTCCGGCATCCGGTCTTCCTCTCCCCGACCGAGCTCCGACGCCTGCGCATCCGGCACGAGGAATTCATCCGCGCGCTGGCGGCCCGCCTCTCGATTTACCTCCGGCTGGAGTTCTCCCTCCAGATGTCGAAGCTCCAGACGATCACCTACCTGAAATTCTGCGAGATGCTGCCGAACCCGACACATCTCTCGCTTTTCAAGGTAGAGCCGCTCCGGGGAATCGGCATTCTTGAGATCCATCCACGCCTCGGCCTGACCATCGTGGACAGGCTGCTCGGCGGACCCGCCCACTCCATCGTGGCCGACCACGATCTCAGTGAGATCGAAATGGCGCTGCTCGACCAGGCGGTGCAAGTCATCATGGCCGAGTGGTGCAACCACTGGGCTTCGCTCCAAGAGGTGCGCCCCACGCTCCTCGGCCACGAGAACAACGGGCAATTCCTCCAAACGGCTCCCCACGACACCATCATGCTCGTGCTGGCCATGGAGGCCAAGGTTGGCGACTGCCTGGAGCAGATGCAGATCGCCCTGCCCTGCTTCACGCTCGAGCCGCTCATCCGCAAACTCGGCCAGTTCAACGAGGCGGCCGTCCAGGAGTCAACGGTGCCCGCCGCCCATTGCGCTTGGAATCGACGTTTCGACGAAGTCCCCGTGCCGGTCACCGCCGTCTGGGAGGATCTCGAGTTCACTGCGCGCCAGGTGGCTAATCTGAAGGAGGGTGACATTCTCCCCCTGGATTCCAGCAGCGCCCGCCGGGTCCGCATCCGCCTGGCCAACCTGCCCAAATTTCAGGGACGCCTCGGAACCACGAACGGGAAATGGGCCGTCGCCCTCACCGACATTCTCCGCATCAGCCTTTAACCTCGTATGGCCACACTCGGCTCAGACATTTCACCCGCCAATCTCGAAGTCATTCTCGACGTTCCGGTCAAGGTCACGGTTGAACTTGGCTCCTGCCAGATGCCCATGCGTGAAGTCCTCCAACTGAACGCCGGCTCCGTCGTCCAGCTCGACAAGATCGCCGACGCCCCCGTTGACCTCTACGTCAACCAGAAGCGCATCGCCCACGGCGAAGTCGTGGTGGTCGAAGACCGATTGGGCATCAAGATCACCAAAGTCCTCGGCGGCCAGCAGGCCTGAGTTCACCGGCAGAATAGCAATGCGAGCAATGCCCGCCGCGCCATGAATGATGAAGCAACGGACAGCCCGAACCCAGCCAGCCGGCTCGCCCCGACTGCGCTGGCGCGTGCCGCGTCCTTTTTCATCACCATCCTCGTTCTGATCAACTCGCCGCTCTCCGCCGCCACGCTACTCTCGACCAATCTCACCTCCATCCCGCCCGCCCCGTCCATCGCCCTGCCCGACGCCGGTTTCTCGGTCCTCCGGGTTTTCGGCGCGTTGACGGTCGTCATCGGTCTCTTTCTGGCGGGCGTTTGGATCTTCCGCAACTGGCACCGAATGTCCGCGCAGCGCGGACCGAACCAGCTCCGAATTCTGGAAACGCGATCGCTGGGAGGTCGCCACGCCCTGCATGTCGTGGGTTATCAGGACCAGCGCCTGCTCCTCTCGTCCTCGCCCCAAGGCGTCTCATTGGTCAGCCACCTGCCCAACGCCGACACCGTCGCCGCGGCCGGATCCGCGGCCCCCGGCGATGGGATGGGCCCCAACTTCGTGCGGGTCCTGCAACAGGCCATTCAGCAGAAGCCATGATCGGGCGCCAACCAAAACCGGTTCTCTGCTTCATCCGCGCGATCGTGCTGGCGCTCGCGCTGCTGGCTCCGTCGCTTTGGGCGCAAACGAACCAGTCCCTCCCCGTCCCGATCACGTTGAACTTCGGAACAGGCCTCGGCAACGCAGGTCAGGGGCCGGACGTCGACATTGGGGTAAAGATCCTCTTCGCCATCACCCTGCTGACGCTGGCGCCATCGATCATTCTTTTGATGACGTGCTTCATGCGCATCGCCATCGTCCTCTCCTTCGTCCGCACCGCCCTTTCGCTGCAGTCCACGCCCTCGAGCCAGATCGTCATCGGGCTCTCCTTGTTCCTGACGTTCTTCATCATGGCTCCCACGTGGGATCGCATCGAAACGGAGGCGCTCACCCCCTATCGAGCGCAGCAGATCTCCAGCGTGGAAGCTCTGGAGCGTGCGTCCGTCCCGATTCGGGCCTTCATGCTGAAACAGTCCCGCCCCAAGGACGTGGAGTTATTCATGATTTTGGCCAAGCTGGGCCCAACCTCTCCGGAGAAACTGCCGCTCAAGGTGGTCATTCCCGGGTTCATCATCAGCGAGCTCCGCACCGCCTTCCAAATGGGATTCCTGCTCTTCCTTCCGTTCATTCTTATCGATCTGGTCGTCGCTACCGTGCTCATGAGCATGGGCATGATGATGATGCCACCGGTCACCGTGTCGTTGCCGCTCAAGATACTCCTGTTCGTCCTGGTGGACGGCTGGAATCTGATCGTCCGATCCGTCGTGCTCAGCTTTGGTGGCTGACCACCGCCCTGTCGACCGCCCCTGCATGCGACCCACGCCATGCCAGACAAATTTCGAATGACACCGGAACTCGCCGTCGAGCTGATCAAGAGCATGATGTTCCAGGCGGTCTCCCTCGCCGCCCCCGTGCTGCTCACCGGCATGGCCGTGGGCTTGGGCGTCAGCCTGTTTCAAGCCGTCACCACCATTCACGAACAAACGCTCACGTTCGTCCCGAAAGCCCTGGCCGTCGTGGCCGTCCTCGTCGTGCTGCTCCCGTGGATGCTGCGAACGTTGATTGAGTTCATCACGGCGCTGTTTGAGCGCATCCCGCAAATGGTCGGATAATCTCCATCCAACCCGGTGACCTGTGCCTGACTTGTTCAATTGGCTGCTGGTGTTTATGCGGGTGTCCGCGCTCCTGGCGGTCTTTCCTGTTTTCGGCGCCAATGTGGTGCCCCGCCAGATCCGCATCGCCCTCGGCGCAATGACCGCGTTTCTCATCGCCCCCGTGGTGCCTCCCACGCCCACCGCGGGCCTCGACTTCTGGGCCGCGCTGGGGCTGATGCTCCTCGAAGTGCTGTTTGGCCTGCTGCTGGGCTTCGTCAGCCGGATGTTTCTTCACGCGATCGAAATCGCCGGAGCCATCGTCGCCATGGAAATGGGACTGACCATGCCGGGCGGCATGAACCCTTTCACCAACCAGTCCACTTCGGAGGCAGGAACCATTCTCCAGTACCTCGGCACCATGCTGTTCCTGACGCTGAACCTCCATCATGCCCTGCTTCTGGCCCTGCAGCGAAGCTACCAGTTTCTGCCCATCGGCGGCGGCCACCTGCGCGAAGATCTCGTCATCGACCTGTTTTCCCGGACGAATCACCTGTTCTGGTTCGCTCTGCAAATGGCCGCTCCCATCCTCGCCGTCAGTTTTCTGCTGACGCTGATCTTTTCGGTTCTCAGCCGCGCGGTGCCTCAGATGAACGTCTTTACAGAACACTTCGGCGTCCGACTGCTGGCCGGCCTGATTGTCTTCGGCCTCACCTGCCACCTCATGGCCGAACACATCGCCAACTACCTCGGCCACCTCCCAGAAGATGTCCTGCGGGTGGCCCAACTGCTCGGCACCTGACCACGAGCCATTTGCATCCACGATCTACGATTCCCCGAACCGACACCTCCACACCTCCGCACTCGCTAACTCACTAACTCGCCAACTCACTGACTAAAATGGCCGACGATCGCGGAGACAAGACAGAGCAGGCGACACCAAGAAAGTTGGAGGAGGCGTGGCAAAAGGGGCAGTTCGCCCGCAGCGGCGAGGTGCAGAATGTGGCCGTCCTCTTCGGAGCAATGGTGGCGCTGCTTTTTACGGGTCGGGAGATTTGGTTTAACCTCGCCATGGCGATGCACGGGGTCCTGGGACACCTGCACGACATTCAGCTCCGGGACTGGCAACTGCAGAGCCATGCGATCACGTTCGTGCTGGTGGCGGGCAAATGCGCCGGCCCCGTGCTCATCGCCTCCTGTGTCGCGAGCCTGCTGGCCGTCGGTGCGCAAAGCAGTTTTCGCACGGCATCCGACGTCCTCCAACTGAACTGGGAACGAGTCAATCCCCTGGCCGGGCTGAAGCGCCTGTTCTCCTTTCGATCGGCTGTGCCCACTGGAATTGCGGCCATCAAATTGATCATCGTGATCGGCCTTTCCTACCGGGTCATCGCCGAGATCCTCCACGATCCCATCTTCTACAGCACCGTCGACGCCTCGCGAGTGGGCACTTTTCTGGCGGACTCGTCGTTTCGAATCATCATGCGGATTGGCTTCGCGATGGTGGTACTGGCGGCCATCGACTACGGATATCAATTTTGGCGAACCAACCGGGACCTGATGATGACCAAGGAGGAGGTCAAGGACGAGGCCAAGAACCAGGAAGGTGACCCGCAGGTGAAGGCTCAACTACGGCGCCGCCGACAGGCGATCGGCAAACGAAAAATGCTGGCCGACGTCGCCAAGGCCGATGTGGTGATCACCAACCCGACCCATTTGGCCATCGCGCTGCGTTACGACCGAAAGAGCATGGGTGCACCCCGCGTGGTGGCCAAGGGCTCACGCCTGAATGCCCTGCGCATTCGTGAGGTCGCCCGACAACATCAGGTTCCGATTGTCGAGAACAAGCCTTTGGCCCGCACGTTGTTTAAGTACGCAAAGGTGGGTGGCGAAATTCCTGCTCAGCTCTATGTCGCGGTCGCCGAGATCCTGGCCTATGTCTACCGGATCAACGCCTACCGCTACTATCGCGAGCAGAATTTGCCGACTTGACCGGCCCCAGCGGCCGATCTTGCCGGCTCCGACTTGAATTGAGCTGAGATGAGATGACGCCCGCTGCCCCGTCGAACTCAACATCGCCCGTCGCCCGGCTTTTCCGGAACGGCGATCTCCTGTTCACGATCGGGCTCTTCGGCACAATCCTGCTGATGATTCTTCCGGTCGGGCCCTTCCTGCTCGACGGGTTCCTCTCCATCAGCATCGCGCTCTCCCTGCTCATTCTGCTGGTCATCCTCTACGTCAAGGAGCCACATGATTTCACCGGCTTCCCCACGTTGCTGCTGTTCATCACGCTGTTCCGACTTGCCCTCAACATTGCCTCCACGCGGCTGATCCTTATCGACGGCTACGCCGGGCATATCATCGAGGCCTTCGGCAACTTCGTGGTCCGTGGAAACTACGTGGTCGGGCTCGTCATTTTCCTCATCCTGGTGGTGATCAATTTCATCGTCATCACCAAAGGCGCCGGCCGCATCGCCGAAGTGGCCGCGCGGTTTACCCTCGATGCCATGCCCGGCAAGCAGATGGCCATCGATGCCGACCTCAACGCCGGGGTGATCAACGAGAGCGAAGCCCGCGGGCGCCGTCTCAAGGTCGAGCAGGAGGCCGACTTTTACGGGGCAATGGACGGCGCCAGCAAATTCGTCCGCGGCGACGCCATCGCCGCCGTCCTCATCACGCTCATCAACATCATCGGCGGCTTCGCCATCGGGATCATGCAAAAGGGCATGAGCGTCCCGGACGCACTCCAACGCTTTACCCTGCTTTCGATCGGCGATGGACTGGTCTCCCAAATCCCCGCCCTCATCACTTCGACTGCGGCGGGTATTTTGGTGACCCGCGCCGCGACCAAGGAATCTCTGGGCATCGAACTCAGCCGCCAACTGCTGCTGTTCCCGCGAGCCATGACCATCCTGACCGTCATGCTCCTGGTTTTCGCCGCGGTTCCCGGCCTGCCCCTGTTCCCATTTCTAGCGCTGGCCGGCATCACGGGGTTTCTTGCCCGGTCGCTTCGCGACGAAAAAGCGGTGGCGGCTTTGATGGCCGGTCCCGCCAAGGCCGAGGGCGCCGCGGGCAAAGGGGATTCTCCCCCCGGGCAGGCCAAGCCCGACAGTGCCAATCAGGGAGCAGGCGACAAGATCGAGACGTTGCTCAACATCGACACGCTGCAAATTGAACTCGGCTACGGCCTGGTCGGACTGGCCGACCGCAGCAAGGGGGGCGACCTGTTGGATCGAGTCACCGGAGTCCGCAAAACCTTCGCTCAGGAAATGGGCGTGATCATTCCGCCCATCCGTTTGCGGGACAATCTCCAGCTCGAACCCAACCAATATCGATTCCTGCTTAAAGGACAGCCCATCGCCGCCGGAGAACTCCTGGCCGGACATTGGCTGGCGATGAATGCCACCAATAGCAAGATTCAGCTGAAAGGGGTTCCCACGGTCGAACCCGTCTTCAAACTCCCCGCCACCTGGGTCACGGATGTCGAACGCAAAAACGCGGAGATCAGCGGCTATACGGTCGTGGATGCCGCTTCGGTCCTGGTCACTCACTTGAGCGAAACGGCCAAACGGCACTGCCACGAGATTCTCACCCGACAGGACGTCCAGGCACTGCTCGATAATCTCAAACAAACCCACTCCACGGTGGTCAGTGAATTGATTCCCGCCCTGCTCACGGTCGGCCAGGTCCAGCGAATCCTCCAAAACCTCCTCGCCGAAGGGGTCAGCATCCGCAATCTCGCCACCATTCTCGAGAAAGTCAGTGACGCCGCCGCCGCCACCAAGAACCCTGATGAGTTGGCCGAATACGCCCGTCGCGCCCTCGGCCCGCAAATTACCAAGGGATTTCAGGACGAGAACGGCAAGTTGAAAGTAATCACCCTCGACCCGCGTCTCGAACAGCAACTGCTCCAGGGCGTCCGCCAGACTCCCAGCGAGATCACAATGTATGTCGATCCGAAATTGGCGCGGCATGTCATGGAATCCCTTTCCCAGCGCGTCCAGAAGATGTTGGCGGACGGGCTTCCGCCCCTCGTGCTCACTGCGCCGCATTTGCGCCTGCCGTTCCGGCGTTTCTTCGAGACGACCTTTAGCGACCTGAGCGTGCTTTCGTTTCCGGAAATTCCGCCCCGAATCGAAATCCAGAATATCGCCACCGTCGCCGCCCCGGAGGCAGCATGAAATCAGAATCCCAAACGCTGATGCCAACCTCCCGTTCAGTCGTTGTCCTTACCGGGAGCATCCCTTCAATCGCCACTCGCCTTTTGTAAACCCGAGACTGCATGCAAATCGTTCCATTCATCGCTGAATCCGCCGAGGACGCGGTCGCTCAAATCCGCAAGAAGCTCGGACCAGAAGCCGTCGTCGTAAACGTCCGGCAACTGCCGGCGGACGGTTTGGCCCGTCTCTGGAAGTCGCCTCGCATCGAGGTGCTCGCTTATCAACCGGACAACGCACCCGCCACTCCGGCGGAGGACCCGCTGTTGGAATTGAAAAAGGAGCTGCAAGCGCTCCGTAGCCGGCTCGAACCCGCCGGGGCAAGTGCCGCCACCGCCGAATCCGGACCTGATCCGGCCAAATCGGTGGCCGGCCAACGAGCCGCGCGCAGTCTAGGCTCGGCCGGTTGGCGGGTGGCGGATGTCTTGGAAAGCTCCGGCCTGCTGCCGGTCAACGCCCACCGCGTCGTCGAACAACTCCGCGCTGTCCACGGGGAAGTTCCGCCGTCATCCCTGCCGGAGGAAATGCTCATGACCCGGTCGACCCTGAACGGCCTGTGGCGCACGGCTCCGGACGATGCCGGGCGGGACGCGCTTCCCCACGTCCTCGTCGGGCCGCCGGGCGTCGGGAAATCCACGTGCATCTGCAAATGGCTCGCCCAAGCTCGACTGGTGGAAGGCCGCCATGCGTCGGTCTGGCGCCTCGACGGCTCTCGAGCCAACACCGCGGAGGCATTGAGCGTCTACTGCGAGATCCTCGGCGTTCCGGCCGAGCGCACTTGGGATCCGACCGTTCCGCGCAGCGGAGGGCTCGCCTTCATTGACCTTCCCGGCGTGGAGTGGCGCATCCCGGCAGGCTTGGAGGAATTGAAACAAACGCTGGCGTTGATTGGTCCCTGCCACGTGCATCTTGTGCTCAACGCCGCCTACGAGACTCCCCTGCTCTTGGCCCAAGCGCGGGCATTCGCAGCCTTGCCAGTGGCAGACATCATCCTCACGCACCTGGACGAAGAGCCCCGGTGGGGGAAAATCTGGAACATCGTATTAGGCACAAAGTATCCGGTGCGCTACCTCAGCGCCGCCCAGAATGTGCCCGGCGATTTTTTCCCGGCCACGGCCGAGCGCATCCTGGCACGGCAATTCCACGGTTGATGCGATTGCCATGAGTGATCCCCGCGGGCTGGCAGACCTCCTGCTAAGACACCTTCCGATGGTTGTTCAGTATGAAGTTAATCATGGTCCTCGGCGGACTCATCGGATTCGCAATCGGATTCGGCTTCAGCTGGGCGCAGGGAAGCGCCTGGCCGACCGTAGTCTGGCGGGCCGCCGGAATGGCCCTGCTCGCCGGACTGCTGCTCCGATGGTGGGGACGACTCTGGGTAAGGTGCCTTCGGGACGCTTACCAGGAGAAACGAGCCATCGCCGCCGCGGCCATCGCCGCCAAAAAATCCGAAACTCCAGCTACCCCACCCAAGAAATGAAAGGTGCGACCCTCTGTCCGGCGGAAGCCGAAGCTCCCCGTGTTGAACGACGTCCTGATCGCAAGCAGCTCTGGAAAAGCTACTCGCGATCCGGCCCGGGCAGCCCGGTCGAGGAACAAATCGTCGAACAATATCTTCCCCTGGTCCGGACAGTCGTCGGCCGGCTCGCCATGACGCTGCCCGCCCATGCGGCCACCGAAGATCTCTACAGCGCCGGCCTCGTCGGACTTCTCAACGCCGTGCGCCGGTTCAATCCGAAGACCGGAGTCCTGTTTGAAACCTACGCCAGGGTCCGCATCCGCGGCGCGGTGTTCGACGAACTCCGCCGCCTCGATTGGGTTCCCCGCTCCGTCCACGACAAAGCCCGCAAGGTCGAAGAAGTGATGCGCCGACTCGAGCAGGAAAAGGGCGAGCTTCCCTCCAATTTCGAAATGGCTCGCGCCCTCGACATCTCCGAAGGGGAATACGAGCAGCTGCTGACCGAAATCCGTCCAGCCACTTTCGTCTGCCTCGACTCGGTGCGCAGCGCCGAACAGGAAGGCGAGGCCACGCAGCACGAAGCCGTCGCCGACGCCGGGCAGCCGGACCCCAGCAACACCACCGCCCGACGCGAACTCGCCGAGATCATCGCGCGCCGGCTCGAGCACCTGCCCGAAATGCAGCGCAAGGTTCTGGCGCTTTACTATTTTGAGGACCTGCGCCTGCGAGAAATCGCCGAGGTCTTCGGAGTGACCGAGTCACGCATCAGCCAAATTCACGCCGCCGCCATTCTCGCCATCAAATCCTACCTGCAGAAACACGACACCCTTCGAATCGCAGCGTAGACGTTGCGCCTCCTCTCATGCTCGTCATCGCCGGATTCATCATCGTCATCGCCTCCGTTCTGGGCGGGTTCATGATGGCAGGAGGTCATCCCGGGCACCTGATTGTGATCTCGGAATATGTCGTCATCGGCGGCGCCGCACTCGGCGCCGTCGTCACCATGTCCTCCAAGCACGTGCTGATCGGCATGATCAAGCAAATCCTCGGTTGCCTGAAGGGCAGTCCGTACTCGAAAAAATCCTACGAGGAGTTGTTCAAAGCGCTCTACGAGCTGTTCATGCTCGGCCGGCGCAACGGCATGATCGCCCTGGAGGAACACGTCAGCAACCCGCACAGCAGCTCCATCTTCAGCAAATACTCCACAATCTCCAACAATCACCACGCGCTCGAGTTTCTTTGCGGCGGCCTTCGGCCGGTGATCGACGGCAAGGTCAAACCCGACCAGCTGAAGACACTCATGGAGATCGAGGTGGAAACGATGGAGAATGAACATCACGTTCCCATCGCCGTGTTGACCAAGGCCGCCGACGCCATGCCCGGATTCGGAATCGTCGCCGCCGTGCTCGGCATTGTCATCACCATGGGTTCCATTGCAGGCCCAATCGAGGAAATCGGACACCACGTCGCCGCCGCGCTCGTCGGAACGTTCATCGGGATTCTTATCTCGTACGGATTTCTCAATCCCCTCTCCGTCACCATGGAGGCCAATGGCGCAGCCGAGCTGACCTACATGCGCTGCATCGCCTCGTCCGTCATCGGATTCGCCAACGGCATGGCGCCCGTCATGGCAGTCGAAGTCGCCCGCCGCGCCCTCACCACGGACGTCAAGCCCAACGCCGAGGAACTCGAAGCCATGCTCAAGGGCATCGGCAAATAGCCGTGGGCAAAAAACACGGACACCACGGTGGCGCTTGGAAAGTCGCATACGCCGACTTCGTCACCGCCATGATGGCACTCTTCCTGGTCCTCTGGCTGACGGCCCAGGACGAAAAGATCAAAGAAGCCGTCCAGCGCGCCTTCACCAACCCGTTCTCTTCCCTGACCAAGGAATCAATGGGCGTCATCCCCAACCCGAGCAAAGACACGATGTCCCGCGATCAATCGGGAAACTTCGACTCCTCCTCCGCGGTCGAACTGGCCATGCTCCGGCGGCTCGCAGAAGATCTGATGAAGGAGCTCAAAAATGATCAAGAGCCCGAGGAAACCCGGCCGGTCAAATTGGACATGACCCCCGAAGGACTTCGCATCACGATCTTCGACCGGTCACAAAAGCCAATCTTCAAAGCACAGTCCGCTGAGTTCACCCCCTACGGAGACTGGGTCATCTCCACTCTGGCCTGGCAGATCGCCCTCTACGCCAGCTTCGCCGTCGAGGTCGAAGGACATACCGAAAGCGGCCAGCCCGCCCCTCGCGCAGACTATGGCGACTGGGAGATCTCGTCGGATCGCGCCACAGCCTCCCGGCGCAAGCTGATCGAACACGGCGTGAAGTCCGGGCAGATTCGCAAGGTCGCCGGATTCGGCGATACGGTGCCGATGCCCCAAACCGAGCCTGAAAACGAGTCAAACCGGCGAATCACTGTTCTACTGAAGTTGCGCCACCCAAAAGGAGGCACGTCAGCGTGAAGAAAAACGTCGCTGAAGATTTCGTTCCCTTCGAGCCCGCGCCTCCCCGCGGCTCCGTTGAATCCGGTCCCCGACTGAAAGTCGTGCCCAAGCCCGATCCCAGCGCGGGCGCCACCGAATTCGCACCACTGGAAACGCCAGACGGCAACAGCACCGGAACCCCCACCGGGAAGACACCTTCTTCCAGCCACAACAACCTCAACTCGTCAGCGCCTTCCGTTTCGCTCGAACGCGACGGCGACCGCATCACCGCCATCCGCATCGAATGCTGCTGCGGCCAAATCATTGAATTGAGCTGCAGCTACTAGGCAGATGGCCCCTCGCGATTCGCCGAGCGAACAGGGCGGCCGGGACCGCTTTTTCGGGAGTTGATGCCCTCTTGGACCGATCGCGGCGCGCAGATCCGAGCAGGCCCGTTCGCGTGCCACCCCCCGTTCTGAAGGCAATTGAGCCATGAACCATGGTTCCACTTGCCCGGCTCACGCTTTTTCCACTAGAACGTTGACGTGGCCAGAATACTCGTGGTGGACGACGAAGTGACGCTTGTGCAGGCCGTGACCGAATTGTTGCGGGCCGAGGGACACGAAGTCGCACCGTTTACCAATGGGGACCAGGCCCTTGCTGGAATGGACGAATTCGCCCCCGAGTTGGTCATAAGCGACCTGCACCTCGACCGTTCCCGAGCCCAAGGAATGGAAGTCGTCAAAAAGGCCCGGACCCTAAACCCGCCATCCGAGGTTATTGTCGTCACTGCCTTCGGGACGGTCGGCTCTGCCGTGGGCGCAATGAAGGAAGGAGCCTATGACTACCTGGAAAAACCGTTTAAACTGGATGAATTCAGAGCCTGCGCTCAGCGGGCTCTCGCCTATTCGAAAGCCGTCGCCGAAAACCACTACCTAAAACGGCAACTCAACGATCGCTACAAAATCAGCCAGATCGTCGGCACCTCGCCCGCCATGCAAGAGGTCTACCGCATGGTCGAACGAGTCGCCGACACCGAAAGCACTGTCCTTATCCTCGGCGAAAGCGGCACCGGTAAGGAATTGGTGGCAAGAGCATTGCACTTTAACAGCCGTCGCCAATTTGCGCCCTTTGTCCCCATCAACTGCGCCGCATTGCCCGAGAACCTCCTCGAATCGGAACTATTCGGACATCGACGCGGTGCGTTCACGGGCGCCATTAATGACAAGAAGGGCCTTTTTCAAGAGGCCGATGGAGGGACGATTTTTTTGGACGAGATCGGGTCCATGCCGAGTTCCCTCCAGAGTCGACTGCTCCGAGTCCTACAAGACCGCGAAGTACGTCGCGTCGGGGACAACTCTTCCATTCACGTTAACGTAAGGGTCCTAGCAGCGACGAACGAGGCGCTTGAAGAGAGAATTCGCGAAGGCTCATTCCGGGAGGATCTTTATTACCGTCTCAATGTGATCCCCATCGTGCTGCCGCCGCTTCGAGATCGGCGTGAAGACATACCTTTGCTCGTGGCCAATTTTCTTCGGCAGAAGGTCGATCCGAGGAACGGACAGCATTTACAGATCAGCCACGACGCCATGGACGCCCTCCTCGACCATGTTTGGCCGGGGAATGTGCGTGAGCTTCAGAATGCGGTGGAGAGAGCTTCCGTCCTTTGCGAAAGGGGACGAATCGAACGAAAGGACCTTCCTCCCCGAATTCTTGGGAACTCACCCGAAACCCACCGCTACTCAGAGAACTATCCCCTGCCGACCCCTAAGGTGAGTTTAGGCCTCGCTGCCCCACAAGAGAACAGTTGTTCGCCTGGGCCTGCCGTTGGAACGCTAAAGGATTTCATTCGGAGCCAGGAAAGTTACTACTTGCAACAAGTCCTGACCCTCACCAGCGGCGACAAGGAAAAAGCCGCGGATATTTTGGGGATTAGCCTGGCGACGCTCTACCGAAAGTTATCCGACGAAGGAACCAGTTCGAATCCGGTGTGAGCCCAGCCTGCAAATCCGCCGAGGCGTGAGAAGTGCGCTTATTGATGAAATACGTAAGCGACGAACAACGAAGGCCTTCGCCAGAAGGTCAAGCAAACGGCTGCTGGCCAACTGAATCATTCCGGCTCAGGCTGTTCCCTGGGCTTCTCCGGCATGGGCCTTGGGCCGGTTCATTCACCACCGCCAAGACAAAATTGGAACTTGATATCGACCCAAACTCCATGTTTCCTTTCCCACGCTCCACGCCTTGATGAGGGAAGGAAATCTCATCGCCGTGATGCTCCAACGACCTGAATCTTGGCGGGGGAAGTGTCACAACGGGCTGGAGGCGATGAACCGGACGGTGAAGTTGGAACGACAGGTGACAGGAGGTCGCCCTGGACGCTTGGGAACGCCTTGTACTGGATTCGCACATTTTGCAGACCTGTGCTAGCCTGCTCCCGAATCCAATATGGTCATCAAAAGTCGGGAATACGAATCGTCAGCCGGAGTCAGACAGAAGACAACAATCACCGCGGAATGAGTGGGATGGCATAGGCCATTGGGAAAATGGCCGCTTAGACATTCACCTCATGCACGGTCAGCCGAAACACTTGATCAACATCCTGAAGTATATGCGAACTGCCAGAGCAATCATTGCGGGACTCGCCCTTGCGGCCTCCGTGGGCTTGGCCCCAAGCAGCAGTGCCCAAACCATCAACACGCTCGTCAATTTCAATGCGACATGGCGTTACGATCAGTCCGGAACTGACTTGGGGACCGCTTGGCGAGCGACGACGTTCAATGATGGGGCTTGGGCAACCGGAACCGGTCTCCTGCAAGGTGGCGAGACCACGGCTTACCCCGTTGCGTTTGGCACCACAATCAATCCCCCGGGCGCCACTCGAATTACCGACTACTTCCGCACCAGCTTCTTCTTTTCCGGTACCACCAACGGGATCCTCCTGTATGCCACCAACTTCGTGGACGACGGCTGCGTCGTCTACCTGAACGGCGTGGAGGCGGGCCGCATTCGCATGAATGCGAATCCCGCATACACGACGGTTTCCACCGCGGGACCGGCCGTTGAAGGCCAAGTCGACTTGCTGTCCATCAGTCCAGGTCTCCTGCGCCCAAATCAGCAAAATTATCTGGCGGTTGAGGTCCACCAAAGTGCAGCGGGTAGTTCAGACGTGGTCTGGGGCATGCGCCTCGTCGCCTACCTACCGTCCGCGCTGACGATTACCTCCCACCCCCAAAGCCAGACAGCGGTGGCTGGTGATTCAGTATCGTTTTCCACCACCGTCACCGGAGGCCCGGCCTTCTACCAGTGGCAGAAAGATCAGGCCAACATCCCCAACGCCACGAATGCCACCTACACAATACCCAGCGTGAGCACGGCATCGGCTGGCACCTACCGCGTAATTGTCACCAACGCCATCAGCCGTTTGACCAGCAGCAATGCAGTGCTGACAGTGTTTGCGGACACCGAGGGTCCCATCATCACGGGGGCCGTCGTCCGCGACGACATTATCGGTTCCAGCACCAATAACATCGAAGTGACCTTCGATGAGCAAGTCACTGCCTCAACCACGACGACCAATAACATTCGGGTCATTCGTTCCGGCACGTTCGGGGCGAATGCCGTTGGCGTTACCATTTCCAACGTCGTTTACGGTGGACGGACGCTGCGCCTCCGGGTTGGCGGCGACAACTGGAACGTACGCAGCAACTACTACCTGCTCGTCAATAACGTCACGGACTCCAAGGGTAATGTCATCGCCCCTCTCTCGGTCTATCCGATTAGCTTCCGCGAACGCACGAACCTGACCCAGATGAGCGGCTACTGGGACTACTACACCATCAATGCCTTCGACCCTGATGGCGACACCATTTATACCTCAAATCGATGGTACCTCCCGAATTACGTCGCCGACCCAACTTACTGGGGACGCACCTATGGGATCCTCTACGCCGATAACTTCGCCACAGCTCAAACTTGCGTCGGAGACTCACTCAACAACGAGCAGACCATCGGGTTCCAGAACCCGCCCAGCCTCTTCCGGTCGACCTTCAACTTCCCAACCAACCTGGGCACCGTCGGCCCCATTACGGGCACTCTCCAGCTTCGCTACATGGTCGACGACGGCATGATTCTCTACCTGAACGGCCAGGAAATCTACCGTTACAACGTCGCTGCAGGTCAACTCACGATCGATACACGAGCCCAGACCGCGATCACGGTTCCGACCTGCTCGACAAACGTGGAAATCACGGTGACCAACTTGAATCCACGTACCAACTATCTCGCTGCTGCCATAGTCCAAGCCGCCGGATCGCCTGCGGACATTTACTTCGGTCTTGAACTGGATGGAGTTCTCCTCCGCCCCGGCATCGTCCCAACCAATGGCCCAGCCAATCTGTTGAAACTCACCCCCACCAAATTGGCCGGCTCCCAGCCCAGGATGCAAATCGGTTGGCCCAGCAATGCCACAACCGTTTACTACGGCTACATGCTCCGGGAAGCGTTCGCCCTCGCCAATCCCCTTTCAAATACCACTTGGTTGGGCGTTAGCAATCAGGTCAATGGCATTGTCATTCCGGCGACCAATGCAGCCCGTTTCTACAGGCTGGAAAAGGGCCCGAACTCGGGCCGTTAGGCCAAGCGGGTAGTTTTCATCGCGCGGAGCAGCCGTCTCGGCTGCTCCGCTTTTTTTTGGGATCGACGAGCAGGCTCCCGGCGCGAAGGTCCCGCCACCTGTCAATCGAACCGTCGCCCGGTTTCAGGACTGAGTGAACATGGTCTCGCACGCGGGAACTGGCAGGTGGAGAACGTTCCCAAGTGCTTTTGGTCCGGAGGCACGAGTTCAGAACTCGTGAACGCTCCCTGAGACCCTGCTTCTCGACGATTGAATGCACTGGAATCCCAGCTCGCCACCCGTGACGACTCGATTCCGGACCGTTCCAGAGGTTGGTAAGGCCTGCGTTATTTTCACGCTATTTGCGTGAACTACGCATCACCACTGAATTCATATAGGTTTTTCCTGTGAAAAATCGCGCATTAATCCATGGCATTAACCGTGCTTAGATTTTCTTAGGAATCAAGTTGACAGGAACCGTCAACGAAACCTAAAAGAACGCGACCCAGTAAATACAAACACATCCCGTATGAAACAGATCCGATCCGCTAAAGTCAGAGCCTTCACGCTCATCGAGCTGCTGGTGGTGATTGCCATTATCGCCATTCTCGCCGGCTTGCTCCTCCCCGCTCTGGCCAAAGCCAAGGCGAAAGCTCAACGCGCCAACTGCATCAGCAATCTCAAGCAGATCGGCCTTGCCATGCGCATGTGGTCCAACGACCACCAGGAGCGTTTCCCGTTTGAAGTCGCCAACCCGGCACAAACCCCTGGCAGCGACGGTACTCGCGGTTTGACGGTCCTGGATCACTACCGGGCAATCTCCAATGAAGTGAACACGCCGAAGGTCTATGCCTGCCCCAGCGATGCCAGCCGAACCCGGGCAATCAACTTCGACACCGCGGCGGTCAACCCGCTGAACAACTCGGGAACCCAAATCAGCTACTTTGTCGGCACCAACGCCAACGAAGTGTTTCCGCAAACCGTTCTTTCCGGGGACCGCAACATGACCAAGGGCACCACTTTGGCCGCGGCCGGTGGCGTCCTAAACTTCAATCTGAATGCGACCACGGGTGAAGGCGATGCCGGCTGGGATCCGACGATTCACCAAAACGCTGGCAACTTGGGATTGGCGGACGGCAGCGTGAGCCAAGCGACGCCGCAGAACGTGCGTCGTCAGATGGGAACTCACATGTCATCCATGAGCATTACTCAGGTTGGCGTGCAATACCCATGACGCCATGACGTTCTAGTCCAGATTAAGTAGCGATTCCGACAGATTCTTAGGCGCGGGAGGCAGCAATACGCTGCCTCCCGTTTTTTTATCCTGCCGGGAATACATTCCTTCCCCCACCGTCCCATCAACGTAGCAGCTCGGTTGCTGCCAGATGTGATGAACCATCAAACTACGAACGAAAACGGCAGGTTAAGCTCAGGCTCACTGATCCCGCAAAACAAGTCGTTGACACCAGCGTCCGGTGTTTTCTAGGCTGACCAAAATCCGAACCAAACCGAACCATATGAACATCGTTTCCCATCGTCACCCCCGTCAGGCGTTCACTCTAATCGAACTGCTTGTCGTGATCGCGATCATCGCGATTCTCGCCGGCCTGCTTTTGCCGGCATTGGGTAAGGCGAAGCAAAAGGCCCAACTCACCGCCTCAGGCAGCAACCTCAAACAAATTGGGTTGGCTGTTATTGTCTGGGCCAATGACAACGAAAAGAGCAGCACCCCTTGGCGAGTTGATGCAAAGGACGGAGGCACTCGAAACCACCCCTCAGGCCTCAACAATAACGCCTATTTCCAGTGCGCATGGATGTCGAACGAACTTGTCAGCCCACGCGTTCTTGCCTGCCCGTCCGACAAGCTGGTGAAACCGGCTGACACATGGAACCTGAGCCAGAACACCGGTATTCTGCACCCTAACTTCCAAAACAATGCGGTCAGCTATGCTCCAGGCTTGGATGCGGGCGCCAGCAGGAACAACAACGGAGAAATCCTTTCGATCGAACTCGCTCAGGAGCATATCGTGTTCACTGATAGAAACATCCAAGCGACGACCCCCAATGCCACTGGCTGCTCGTCAGGAGTCAATCCGGCTGGGGAAATCACCCGCGCCGGCGCCGTATTCAACACGCAATGGCTGAAGCGTCCGAACTACGGCCATGGGGAGGTAGGCAACGTCGCGCTTTTGGATGGCAGCGTGCAGAAGGCCACCCGCTCCACTCTCAATGAACTGCTGGATAAGGGTAACGACAACAATAACCTGCACTTCCTTTATCCCAGAACTCCAAACCTGTAGTCCGTTCCAATTCCGTAGTTTTTCGTCAAGCGCCCCTTCGGGGGCGCTTCTTTTTTACCAGATTTTCATCCCCCCCGGACCACTCCCACCGCTAATTGTGATCCCCCGCCATGCACACGAAGGAATACCTGTTTCCACACCGCCACACCCGTCGACATTTCCTGGGAACCGCTGGAGCGGCAACCGCGGGCGTTGTCTCTGGCCTCGCCACGCTCCAAGGCGGTTGCGCATCGCGACCGGCAACTCAACCACCGGCGCGACTAGGCTCTGGCCGTCACACCTTTGAAGCGGTCCCTAATTGGGGGCAACTGCCCGCTGGCATGAATTACGGATTCGGCTGCGGGATCGCGGTAGACCGTCGTGACAACGTCTACGTCACTTCCCGATCCACGAACCCTTGCGTCGCGATCTTCGACCGCCAGGGACGGCTCACTGAAACTTGGAGCAACGATTTCGCTGAAAAAGTCGGGCTCAGCACCGCCAGAATCAAGGACACCGCCCACGGTCTTTATTGGAGTTCCGAACGTGATGGTGAGTTTCTATACTGGACGGAAAACAGTCCAACGACCAAAGGAGACCAGAACACGCCCGGCATCGGACGCCGCGTCTATAAGACAGATTTGCAGGGCAGGATCCTTTACGAAATTGGAAATGTCGTTCGGGAAGGTTCCACGGCGCAGCGATTCGAATGGTCCAATCCCACCGACGTCGCCGTCGCTCCGAACGGAGACATCTACGTGGTTGACGGCTATGGCAGCCAGCGAGTCAGCCGGTTCGACCGGAATTTTCGCCACCTCCGGACCATTGGCGGGCGCTCAAGCAAGCCCGGACCCGAGGCCGAACCCGGCACGTTCAACACCTGTCATGGCGTGTGGGTCAACACGCTGCGCCGTTCCGGGCCGGAGCTTTACATTGCCGACCGCCACAACGACCGGATTCAAGTCTTCGACCTCGAGCTGAATTTCAAGCGCATCATCCAAGGAGCGGTCCGCAATCCGTGTTGTTTCTATCAGCACAAAGGCCACCTCTACATCCCCGATCTCGCCAGCCGAGTCACCATCCTCGACGCAGATGACCAGGTGGTCGCACACCTCGGCGACGGCAAGGGTGCCGCCGACAACCGCACGAATCCGGCACTGTTTGCCGCTCCGCACGCCTTGTGCGTCGACTCCCGCGGCGCGCTCTACACAGTTGAATGGCTGGACTTCGGTCGGCCGAGAAAATTTCGGCCGACACCGCAACCAGCCTGACTCTACACGCGCGGATTTTCAGGATATCGGTCCAATCATCGTATCTGGGTGTGATTAAAGACGGGAGATCCAACGAACCGTCTCACCCCTCATCCCGGCCTTCTCCCCGTTCAGGGGAGAAGGAGGCGCGGCGGGCGTTCGTGGGCCAGCGGGCGCGCGTGGGGCGCGAGCTTGACGCATTGAACCATCACCCGCTTTTAACTGCACCCATCGCATCTGCACAACCACAACTCGAATGGACTTTCGGGGCCCTTCCTGTTTCACTCCCGGTCCGTGAATTCGCAACAGACCATCGTCACTCTCGACCTGGAAGGCGTGCTGGTACCGGAGATCTGGATCGCCGTCGCCGAGAAAACGGGCATCCCCGAACTTCGTCGAACCACGCGGGATGAACCCGACTACGACAAGCTGATGCGCGGGCGAATTGAGATTCTCGACCGCCATGGACTCAAGCTTTCGGATATCCAGGAGGTGATCGGCACGCTCCGTCCGCTGCCCGGTGGAAGCGAGTTCCTCGCCGAACTACGGGCTCAAACCCAGGTCATCATTCTCTCCGATACCTTTGAGCAATTCGCCCAGCCGCTGATGCGGCAACTCGGCTGGCCCACCCTGTTCTGTCACCGCTTGGTTGTCGAAGACGACCGGATCACAGGTTTTCGCCTACGCCTTCCCGATCAGAAACGTGTCTCCGTGGCAGCGCTCAAAGGTCTCAACTACCGGGTGATCGCCGCGGGTGATTCATTCAACGACACCACCATGCTCGGCGAAGCCCACGTCGGTTTCCTCTTTCATGCTCCCGACAATGTGATTCGGCAATTTCCGCAGTTCCAGTCGGTGAATACCTATCCAGACTTATTGCGTTCGATCCAAGATGCCCTGATGGGTTGAGACGACAGCCAATCCTTGGTCACACGGGTCCCTGGCCTTCAGCAGTCCCCAGCGCTGGTGGAACGCGCACGCTATCCTTCCGCCTTGGACTCCCGGCTGACCAAATCCTGCAACGCTCGGGCCACGTTCTTGCCCTCGTAGAGCACGGCGTGGGTTTCGTCGATAATCGGTGTGTAGACCCCCTTTTCGCGAGCGAGTCGATAAGCCGACCGGGTGGTCGGGTATCCCTCAGCAACCGTGACCGAACGAGCTAGAATATCGGCCAGAAGCTCACCTCGCCCCAGACGCTCGCCCAGGGTACGATTGCGGCTGAGCTTGGAAAAGCAGGTTACCGTCAGATCACCCAAACCACTCAGGCCGGCAAAGGTTTCTGCCAGCGCCCCACAAGCCACACCCAACCGACGAATCTCAGCAATGCCACGCGTCAGCAACGCGGCCTTGGAGTTGTCGCCAAAACCCAGGCCATCGCCCACGCCGGCGGCCAGCGCCACGACGTTCTTGAGCGCTCCCCCAAGTTCCACGCCAACCCGATCGTTGCTCGTATAAACCCGGAAGGTTGGACTGTGAAACATCTCCTGCACGGTTCGAGCCACGGTCAAGTCCGCGCTCGCTGCCACGATGGCTGATGGCACGCCACGCGCCACTTCGAGCGCCAGTGTCGGCCCGGACATTGACGCGACCTGGGCGGACGGAGCATTCGCCGCCAGAACCCCGCACATGGTCAATCCCGTATCAAACTCAATACCCTTGGTTACGCTAATCAAGATGCCTGTATACGAGCTTAAAACCGCCGTGGCTGTCCGGACTGCCTTCGACGGAATCGCCACGATCACGGCCTCGCACCCGTCAACAGCACGAGCCATGTCCGCTTCAAAAGTCCAGTCCGGCGGCAGTTCAATGCCCGGCAAATACCGCTCGTTGCGCCTCGCCGCCTTCAATTCCGACAGATGCGCTGCGTCATGGCCCCATAGCACCACCTCATGCAACCTCCGGTGCAGGACCAGCCCCAACGCCGTTCCCCACGCTCCCGCTCCGAGCACTGCAACCCTCACACCGCCGTCTCCTTTTTGCGCACAAATCGGGCCTCTGTCCCGTTCAGCAGGCGTTGAATGTTGCCGCGATGCTTGTAGATCGCGAGCGCGCCCATCGCGCCAGTCACGATCGTCAGGGTCCAATTGCGATAGAAGAGCCACGTCGCAAACGGCAGCGTGGCCGATGCGGCCAGCGACCCGATCGACACATACCGGGTGAGAAGAAACAAAACGATCCAGACCGTAAGGATGGTCAACAAGGACCACGGCACCAGAGCCGTCAGCACTCCGGCCGAAGTAGCGATGCCCTTGCCGCCTTTAAACCCGAGCCAGATCGTGTAATTGTGGCCGAGCACTGCACACAATCCCGCAACAATTTCCGGCCCGACTCTCGCCTGCGCAAATTCTCCGCCATGGAACCAAATCCACGGCACCACGCCGCACGCCACCAACCCCTTGAGAAAATCGGCCAACAACACGAATGCACCCGCACTCCGACCCAGAACCCGAAAGGCATTGGTCGCTCCAATGTTTCCACTGCCCACCGTGCGGATATCGATACCCTTCGCGCGCGCCACCAGAAATCCTGTCGGGATCGATCCCAACAAGTACGCCATCAGCGCCACGACAACATATCGCGCAAGTTCCACGACCGGACTCTAGGCTGAGCGATTTTAACCTCGCAAGCGGTTTCCCACTCCCGCCACCCAGCGCGTGCTTTTCATCGGCTCACGCCCATGGTTGCCATGCTCCCCGAGCAATGGCAGTCTCGCCGACGTGGCTCAAATCAACCACCCTGTTTCCACGTCTTCCCGCCTGCGCGTGGCCGTCTTCGGCACCGGCGCACTCGGCAAGGAACACGCCCGTCTCTACGCCGACCTCGCCCGCACTGGCTCAATCGATTTTGTCGGCGTCCATGACGTCCAGGCTGAGACCGCCCGCCGGATCGCCGAACGCTACCAGGTCCGGGCTTTCGCCAATTTCGACGAGGCAGCCCAAGCGGCCGACGCCTTCAGCGTGGTCACGCCCACGGTGACGCACTTTGAACTCGCCCGCAGCCTGCTCGCCCGCGGCCGCCACGTTCTCCTCGAAAAACCGATGACGGAAACGGGCGAACAGGCGGCGCAATTGGTCCAACTCTCCCGGGAAAACGGGTGCGTTCTCCAAGTCGGTCACGTGGAACGTTTCAATCCCGTCTTTAACTACCTCGCGTCCGTCGCCACCGAACCGCGCTTCATCGAGACCCACCGGCTCTCCCCCTACCCGGCGCGCAGCATCGATATTGGCGTCGTGCTCGACTTGATGATCCACGACCTCGACGTCGTCCTCGCGTTCGTGAAATCGCCCGTGGTTTCAGTCGACGCGGTCGGCATCCCGGTCCTCAGCCGGACCGAAGACATCGCCAACGCCCGCCTCCGCTTTGCCAACGGCTGCGTGGCCAATATGACGGTCAGCCGCGTCAGCCCCGAGCGGCTCCGCAAGATCCGCGCCTTCTGCGGTCCAACTCACCGTTGTTACATCTCGCTCGATTACCGGGCACAGGAAGGCTTCATCTACCGCATTGCCCGCGACGATGAAGAGGAAAGCTCCCTGCTTAAAAAGCTGCTCGCATCCAAGGACAGCACGATCGTTAGCGAATTCGCCGGCCAACGCATCGTCCGCGAGCCGGTTCCCATCACCAAGGAGGAACCCCTGAAGCTTGAACTCCAGCATTTCATTGACTGCATTCGCGAGCAACAGACCCCGCTCGTCAGCGGTGAATCGGCCAAGCGCGCACTCGACCTCGCGCTCGAAATCACCCGGCAGATCGAGGAGTCTGGAAACACCGGCCGTCTTCCTGACCTGCCCACCAAGTCCCTCAGCGCGGAAATTCCCACCCCGGGATTCCCGGGCAAATTCTCGTAATCGCCCGTGTCCCCTCCGCGCACGTTCATGTTCGTCGCCGGGGAAACCAGCGGCGACCTCCTGGCCACCGAGCTAATTCAAGCCATTCGCCACGAATTTGCCACCTCCAGCGTAGCCACCACCGGTGACCAGCCTGTTTTCTTCGGCGCGGGCGGCCCCCGCATGGCCGCCGCCGGCGTCGAACTCGCTTTCGATCTCACCCAACACGCCGTCATCGGGATCTGGGATGTCCTCACGAACCTCCTCAAGTTCCGCCGGTTGATGGCTCACCTCGTCCAACTCGCGCTGACCCGCCGCCCCGAGGTTATCGTCTGCGTCGATTTTTCCGGCTTCAACCGGCGTCTCGGACAGGCCATTCGCCAGCGCCAATCTGAAGTCCCCGGCTGGCGTCCCCGGATTGTCCAGTTCGTTTCCCCCCAGGTCTGGGCCTCCCGTCCAGGCCGCGCGACAAAGATGGCGCGCGACTTTGATCTTCTGCTCAGCATCTTTCCGTTTGAAAAGGCATGGTACGCCGCCCATGCACCTCGGATGCGGGTGGAATTTGTCGGGCACCCCATGATTGATCGCTTTGGCACCAAAGCTACCACACCGCCTCCAGCGCCAACCTCAGCCCCCCGGAAAGGCTCGGTCCTCCTGCTTCCCGGCAGCCGGGTGGGCGAATTGCGTCGACACCTTCCCGTCATGATCGGTGCCGCCGCCCTGCTCCGCCCGAAATTCGATCTCGACTTCAAACTGGTCCTGCCGGACGAGGGCCTTCTCGCTCTGGCCCGCGATCTCTGCCGCGGCTTGGACAATCTCCACCTGCAAGTCGGAGGTCTGGCACCAGCCCTGGCCGAGTCCACGATCGCTCTTGCCTCCACCGGAACGGTCACGATGGAGTGTGCCTTCTTCGGCGTTCCCACCGTAACCCTCTACAGAACTAACTGGCTTACCTACGAACTCGGCCGCCGCATCGTCACGGTAAAATCCTTAACCATGCCCAACCTGCTGGCCGGTGAACCCGTTTTTCCTGAGTTCATCCAACACGCGGCGACTGCGGAAAACCTTGCTGCCGCCGCCAGCGATCTGCTCAGCCATCCGGAACGCCGCGAACGAATCAAGAAACAGCTCAAAACGATCGTACATTCCCTCGGCGCTCCCGGCGCCTGCCGACGGGCCGCCAAGCACATGGTCGAACTACCCGGCTAAGCCGGAACGATTCAGTTGGCCGGCAGCCGTTTGCTTGATCTTCTTGCGAAGGCCTTCGTTGCTCGTCGCTTACGTATTTCATTTCAATACGCTCGCTCCTCACGCCTCGGCCTTCGCAAGAATCTGCGGCGCAACCAGCCGCCGCCCAACTAAATCGTTCCGGCTAAGCCGGAATGATTCAGTTGGGCGGTGGCCGGTTGCATGGCGTTCACTTCAATGCCTTTTCCTTCCACGACTCGTAGATCGGCAATGCCCCGTCCGCCACGACCCAACCCAAGGCATACCAAACCGTCGATCCCGGGCACTGGCTGCGCGAGATCCTAATCAACCCGTCGGAGCCCGGGCTCAACCGGAATTCAAACAAGCCCGAACTGTCCGGCTGGACCGGACTGATTCGCGCCACCAATTGCCCCGGCGCGGCGCCCTCCCAAATCGGTCGCAGCTCCAGTTCCGAACCCTTCATCGACCAGCTCGCACTCAACCTCGGCAGCGAGTCGATCCATTTCCGATGCCGGGCCACGACCGCATCCAACCGGGCCTCGAAGGCAGCACTGACGGTCTCCAAATCAAACTCACATCGTCGCAGTGCCGTCCGCCAGCTACCCTCACTTGACGAGGCCGCCAACACCGAAGAATGCCCGAGGGCGCGCGCAATCCTGGACGGCGCGCCGTCTCCATAAACTCCCACCAAGGCCTCACACCAGAGTCGACCCAGCGGATAAACGAGTTCGCCCGCACGGCGGCGACCCCACGCTCCATCATCACAGAGGTCGCGAAAGGTCACCCGCTCCCAGGCATGCGCCGCCGCGGCCACGCGATCGTTTGCCGCGATCTCGTTCGTGGAGGAGAAAAACTTCAGCTCATGGTAAGTGGCCAAGCCCTCATGATACCATCGTGTTCGTTGGAACCGATCTTTCGCCCGCCCGTCGCTCGCCAGTTCAATAAACACGTGGGTCAACTCATGGCCCAGCACCTGACGCTGCTCGTCCAGACTCGGACTCTGCTCCAGGGGCAGATTGATCTTCTGCCAGTGGGCTTGGGCAGCGACATGCGACGACACGCGGCTGGCCAAATCCACGACCACACGCCCGGAGGACTGGGCGCCCGGAAACAGACCGGCAACGGTCGCGTAAACGTCCTCGGCGGGATCTTTCAAGCGGACCGCCGCACCCCGTTGATCTTCCCGGAAGATGAACTCGTAGTGGGCAGTCGTCACCCGACCGAACTCCTTCTCCCCGCCAGCATGCCTCTTGCGCACGTCCGACGGGGATTCCTCGATCTCTCCCCCGAGCTGCATCATCACTCCAACCCACACGACCGGCACCCCAATCCAGCCGACCCACACCAACACCCGTCGCCACCCTCCGCGACTCTCCTCGTTCCGCCGCTGCAGCCGGCAAAAGCCTGTCCACGCTGCCCCTAGAAAAACGAGTCCGGCGCCCATCTGCATCCACAGCAAACGCCAAGGCACTTGAAATGAAGATGAATCCAATCCCAGACGCGCCAGTTCAAACGGATCGAGCAGGCTGCCGTAAGCGACCTGATTGGTCTTCAGCCAGAGAAAGCTCCATACCAGAAGGCCGATCGCGAGCAGCAACCAACGGCGAAAGAACGAAAACAACAACCCCATGGCAAAGACATAGAAAGACACCGCCAGCAACAGCAGCAGTTCAATCCCAACGAACCCCCACGGAAAAGGCTCGTCGACGAACGCACGCGACAGCCAGCCAAACCCGACCATTTCCAACACCACGGTCAAAACGGCCGCGAACATCACGCCAAGACCACCAACGACCTTCGCCAGAAAGATCCGGCTTCGTGACACCGGAAGCCCATCGAGAAACGTCAGGGTCCCTTGCTCAGCCTCGTTCACCAGCAGTCCAGCCGTCGTCATTACGGCCACCACCAACAACTCCATGACCGCGCCAAACCGTGGTTCGTTGAGCCAATCCAACGGCTTCAACGGCATGGAATCCGGAAATTTCTCCACCAGTTCCGCTCCGATGCTCAGCGCGAACAGCACGGCAACGAGCAGGAAATAGGGGCGCAATCCGCGCAATTCCTTCGCGATCAACATCGCCATTCCGCCGCCCTGCCTCATAGGCCCAACTCCTTTCGGACCAGCTCGGCCACCTGAACGAATCCTAGTCCGGTCGCACGACGCAGACGACGCTCGGGCGGATCCACCACATCGCGCCACCATCCCCTCACGTCCTTCGGAATGTCGCGCCCAAAACATTCCCGAGCCAAAGCCCAAATAACATTCGTGTCGCCCCGTTGGCTCGCCAAAACCCGGAAGGTCAAACCGGCCAGAGCCTCGGCACCCTCCGGACCCGCCTCCGCCCGGACCTTGCGCCATTCACGGTAGGTGCGGGCGGAAAGATTCACCTTCACGGCGGCACGTCGCGCCGCAGCGACGAGGTTGGTGTCAACCGCCAGGCCAAGGTTGGTTCGTGTCATCCACCATGACTTCAGCCCATCGGAAACCCACGCCCAATGAGTCATCTCGGATCGCCCGCTGGTCTTGGCTTCCAACGCACGCCGGAGAATCCACCCTTCCAAGCGCGCCGGGTCCTGGACCGCATCAAGAACGTTAGCGCGCACAAGGGTGCCCTGGCTCGGCTCCAAATCGCCGCGCTCAAATTCATTCGTGCCCGCCCCCGATCGAATTCGATGCACCACGTAAACCGTCGGAAGGCGCGCTCCGCCCAATCGCTCGGACAATTCGGCCAGCGAATCCGCCAAGCGCGCCCCCACCTTCTTCAAGGCTTCGTCAGGGCTCAACGCGGTCTTTGGCTCCGCCGAGGTTATTTCCAGCCGGACGAGATCGCCTCTTTCGTAGTTGAAGGCGCCCGGCAAATGCACAGACTCAAGGCTGTCCTTCCGTTCGATCGCGGTGCTCACCGCCACCATGCCAGCCACGGCCAGCAGGGTCATGACGACTTTTTCTCGCGAGGACATTTTCTCCGCCAGAAGTGTCGCGACGGTCGCGTCACGAATCAGGCCCAGGCCGAAACCAAGCCCGGTCAAGCCCACCGACCAAGCCGCCGTCAGGGCAAGGATCGGCCAGGGCCATCGTTCGCGTTCGAAGGCAAATTGATCGTTGACGAGGGCAAACGGGGCCGAGCCCGCCAAATCGAACTGATCGCTCTGGGACAATCCCATCAAAGCCACGCCTACGAAGCAGGCCACAGGAATGCGATAGCGACCGAGAAAGGCCAGGGCGAAGAACGTCGATCCAAGGAACCACGACCAGCAAAAGGTCTTGGACACAAGCAATGCCACAAAGCGGGGGGTAATGGCCTCACCTGAACGCCCCAGCCACCATGCGCCCATCCACTGCATCGAGGCAATCCCGAGCAGAACCCCGATCTGCATCACATACTTCGCCGCCAGCCATTGCCAACGGGGAATCGGCAACCCCTCAAGGAACAGTCGCGTCTTGTCCCGAAACTCCGACGCAACGAGCGCGTTCCCCAGCAACGCCGCGGCCGCCGGCAACAAGGAAATGATCGCGATTCTCAGGCCTTCAAACCCACTTCCCGAGATGTGCCGCAAGACCGGATTACCGCCCACCAACAAAAGGCCCAGCAGCAGCACCAGGGTCAGCACGACAAAAACTCCCCCGTGCTGGCGCAGCTCCTTCCGCAAAAGGGCGAGAATCATAGCTGCACCAACCGCGAACCCGCGCACGCAATGAAGATTTCCTCCAACGACAGGTCCTCGATCGTCGCACCCACCGGCAGGACCAAACCCACCCACGCTTCCCGCGTCGCCCGAAGCACCAGGGTCCGCTGAGGCCCCGTCCGCTCCTCGCGCCAAACGGCAAACTCCGGCGGCGCCTCCCACCCGGTTTCCGCCCCTTCCAATGCCGGCCCGAATTTCACCCGCCGCACCTGGGCACACAGTTCCGACAGCGCACCTTCGTATCGCATCCGCCCCTGATGAATGATCCCCACCCGATCCGCACACCGTTCGACTTCATCGATCAAATGGGAGGAAAAGAAGGTGGTCCGCCCATGCTGTCGCGCCTGCGCCACGATGATTTGCATGAACTCCCGCCGGGCGACCGGGTCAAGGCCTGCCGTGGGCTCGTCCAGCACGAGCAACGCGGGCCGGGGCGCGATGGCCAGCGCCAGCGCCAGCTTCGCTTTCATCCCGCCCGACAAATGGGACACGCGCCGATCCGCGGGAACTTCAAGCACCCGCAACAACCGCTCGAACTCGACTCCATCCCAGGTCGGATAGAACGCACCAACAAAGCGCCCGAGCTGCGCTCCCGTCATCCACGGATAAAACGTTTGCTCCTGGGAAACGTAGCCAATGCGCTGTTTCTGCCGCACTGTGGTCCGCCGCTCGGTTTCACCTAACAAGGTGATCGTTCCGGCTTCCGCCGCGACGATGCCCATCAATACCCGAATGGTCGTGGTCTTGCCCGCGCCGTTGATGCCCAAGAATCCGTAGATCTCCCCCTCGCGCACTTCGAGATGCAAATCGTCCACGGCAGCCACCTTTCCAAAACAACGCCGCAGCCCGCTAGCCCGCAAAACCACGCGGCCGCTTTGCACCGAAGCTCCGACTCCCATCCCAACCAAAGGATCGGCCGATGACGCTGATGACGCCTCGGCCCCGGTCGCAGAATGCTCGCTCATGACGGTTTTCCCCCACCCGGACGGGAGGACGTCATCGAAACAAACCGCCGCGCCAGAAGCAACCCCAGGGTCAACGAATCAATCCAGCCGCCTGAGACGATAGAACCGCTGGTTGCCGGCCGCGAGCGTGTCGGTAAACACCAACACCGATTCAGCCGCCAGCACAGGCCCGCCCACGGGCATCCACACGGCCTCAGCGAAATCATCGCGAGATTCGACCTGATAGTGACGTCCCGCCACCACGTCCGCCTCCAACGTGACCACATTGCCCACGTGGGACACCAAGTGTGCACGAAGTGGAACCGCCAGGGTATTGGCCGCACGCGGCGTCCAGTTGGTCATGGCATAAACGCCATTGGTCGTTCCATCCGGGAACAAGCCCTGGCTGACGTTCTCCGCTTGCGCTGCAAACCGCAGGGCGTGTTGCGCCACCAAGCCAGGGGAATAAAGCGCCAGCGCCTCGCCATCGCTCGCAAGCTGGAACCCGGCATGCAGCTGTCCGTGCAACGAATAACTGGAATTTTGTTCCGGCTCATTGTCCGCCCAAACGAGGAGGAAACCGCCGGCGTCGATGGTAATGCCCGCAGGAATCCGCCACTTCGACGGCTGGGTCAGGTTGTCGGTCAGATAAAAACCAGCGAGGCTCAGCGCGTTGGTGTTCGGGTTAAACAGCTCGAACCAGTCCTGATACAGGCCATCCACCGGATCCACCAATCCGTCCGGCCCCACATTGCTCGCCATCCATTCGTTGATCACGACCGGCAAAAAGGCGCCTGCGCCCGTATTCGTGATCGTGATCGAGTCGACCGCCGTCGAGAGCCGCACCCCGCTGCCGCTGACCCCTTGAACGGCGATGGCATTGACGCCCGCCAACAGCGGCAACTGGATCGACCAGGCCGTGGTGCTGGTCCAGGTGACGGGGTAGTTCACGCCATTGATCTCGATGGTCCGGACCGAGAGCGGTGCCGTGCCAGCGAAGGTGATGACATTGTTGGAGGTGGTGAAGTTGTTGCCGCTGCTGGTCGTGATGGCGAACGCCACCGCCGGAACGGCCGTGTTGAGCTGCGATTGAACGCTGTTCGCGCGCGCGACGAGATCCGCCAAATGGCTGGCAAAGTTTTGACGTGGCAACAGGCGGCCAAAGTGGTTCGCCCATCGGGTCATGTAGGTCGCATTGTAGGTCGTGCCGAGAATCTCCTGCAGATGCCCGTAGTAGGCCCGCGCATAGGCGGGCACCGCGATCATCTTGGACAAATCCCCGTTCGGGATGATGGACCGGGTCGCGCTGAAAAAGGCGTCGATGTCGTGCGGGAAATAAAGCACCCGCCCGTCCGACGGCCGGACATAGAACTGCACGTTGTGCTGTGAACCGTCGCCCCCGTAGGAATCACCCATGCCCGACAAGACGTTGACCGCCAGCGCCCTCAGCCACTGGTCGATCTCAATCACATTGGTCAACTGACCGGTGAAGTTGGTGCCCGTGGTTTCCATCCACTTGCAGAACGCCACAATCCGCGCGTAGTCATCCCGATCCTCATTGTTCTTGAGCAACATCGTCCACCGATAGTTTTCCTTGTCGTCACCGAGATTCCGAATGGCCGTGCCGACCACGGAATCCGGATTGGGCACCTTGTTTCCTTCCGGCCCGCCGGTGTCGGTGGAGTTCAGCTGATAGACCAGCTCATATTCAAAGACCGTCCCGTCCGAACCCTTCTGATATTGGTCGTCCAGGAACACATCCGAATACCGCGCCAGCTGCAGCTCCGCTGTCCCCGTGTAATCCGATCTCGGCGCCATGACCTGCACAAGATCGTGATACTTGGTCGGAACGCCGCCCGCGTGGTTCAAGGTCTGGTGAATGAGCATTTCGCGCTGGCCAAACCCAGTGCTCTCCGACCGATCAATGGCAATCGTCCCGTGAATGCCACGGAACTTCTGCGCCGTGTGGAAGTTCACATTGAACCCCAGTCGCGGAGTCGTCGTCCGGCTGTGCTCACTGCCCTTCAGGCGCAGGCCGACGTCGTAGTAAACCTCGTTCTCATCGTAAATCACGGTGCAACCGATCCGTTCGTTGCTCATCAAATTGACCGTCCGCAACAACTGATCCGTATCGGCCGTCCGCGCGACAATCCGAAAATTGTGCAGACCGTTGGTGGCCGCCAGGCCGTCGTCCACCTGATACAACACACGCGAGTCAACACCATCCGCCGGAAAGAGCGAACGCGCTCCGGCACCATCCATGCCTTCCACATAAAACTGAACCACCGCCCCCGCCGCCCGTCCCGGAATCGAAGCCTCAAAGCGCCCCGCATCGTCGGGGGCCGCCGCCATGCCCGTGCTGCTCCATGACCCGTTGTCAGGACGCCACCACAAGGTCATCCCACCGATGCCATCGGGATCCGCCGCCTGCACCGAGATCGTAACCGCCTCGAAGGGACCCGGAACCACCGGGGCGTGACGCAGGCCACGGTAGGTCGGCCCAATGTTGGGCACCCGCGCTGTATTGACTGAACCAGGAGTACCAAACCGGTTGTTTCCCTCCAGGATCGTCGTTCGGGCCAGCCGATTGAAATAAAGTCGCGTGTGCAATTGGCGCGAACCGCTGAGCCAGCGCGCCCGGAACGTGATTAGATATTCACGCCCGTTGACGGTGTCCCGACCGCCCGCAAGGGTCGTCTCTCCGTGATTGCTCATGTGTTCCGTGCTGCCGGTCGATGTCAGCAGCAACACCTTGTTGTCCTGGTCGTCGGGATCATTGATGACCTCGCCGTGATGGTTGCCGATGATGCGCCACTTGTTGGTCCCGGCGTCAAATGTCCCGTTCTGAATCAGGTTGGTCGGGGTGGTCGACGGCGTCTCGATGACCGCAATATCGTCGAGCAAGACCACTCCTTCATCCAGCAGGCCAATGACAAACTCGCGCCATTGGCCATCGGGCCCGACCGGACTCGCCGCCGCTGTCCCGCGATAGCTGTAGGTACGCCACCCGGTCCGGCTCAATTCGTCGCTTGCCGCCCAGGCTTCACCCGCGTTGTTGTCGGCGTGCGGATCCTTCAACTCCAGGCTCGACCCGCCGCCATCGGCAGCCTTGGGCCACCGATCGGCGTCGGAATATTCCACGGTGTCCGCCAGATTGTCCGCCGTGTCACGCAGGACGATCCTGCCCCCGAAATGCGAGAGCTTATTCGCGTAGGGACCCGCCACAACAATGCCGGGAAACTTCGCGCGCAATGCCGCGGGATCCTTGGCGGCGACAAGATAACCGCCCGCCGCGATGACATCGTTGGTCCCAAATCGAAAATCGACCGCACCGTCCAATCGCCAGCCCGCCAGACTGATCGCCGTTTCCCCACGATTGTGCAGTTCCACCCATTCCTCGGGCGACTGACTGTAGGAGATGCGCGGGGTTGCTTCGATGTTGCCGTTCAACTCCAGGCCGAACACGACGTCGTCACCCGATATCGCCGCCTGATGCACCTCCGCCGCGATGATGTTCGTGCCGATGATGAGGTTGGTCAGATTAATAGGCACCGCGGGCCGCAGCGTCGCCACCCCGAGCGAGGTGTTCGCAAAGTTCGTGTAGCGAATCACGGCGGTCGCCGAGAAATTGGCCCGATGCACCTCCACCCCGTTGATGTAAACGACGATGGCGTCATCCATGATGTGGCGGAGGTTCAAGCTCACGATCGCCGGAGTGCCCGTGTAAACAAACGGCGTCCGGAAATAGTAGGTCGTGGGACCAAGGGTTAACTCCGTGCCCTTAGAAGCCGGCAGGATGTTGGTTGAGTTGTAGAATAATCCTGAACCGACCGGCCAGGCGCTGTCGTCGTAGCCCGGATTACGCCAGGCGGTTCCCAGATCCGTGCCCGACTGTTCATAGCGCCAAAGGTTGGTGAAATAGAGGTTGGTCGCCGCCCCAATCGTGGGCGGCACTTCATAGGTTGGCGGACCGTGGTAAAAGATTTCGTTGATCACCACCTGATCCTGGCTCGCAACCACGTTGCCGCTGCCCATGGTCAGGGTGGTCGGTGTCTGCAACTCACCCGCCCCATCCGGAAATCGAGCGCGCGCCCGCGAATGCACCTCGACGGAATCGGCCACCCGATACCCGTCCGCCAAAACGAGGAAGAGCTTGTCGCCCGCCGCCGCCGTCAGTCCCAGGCCCGGCCCCAACACCAACCATCCACCCGGCGCAACGCTCTGCGCCGGCAACGAAACCTGCGCGTCCGGCGAACTGCCCCGCCGTTGCACCACGTATTGGCCGGCCTCGACGGGAACCGTGCCCCGATTGAACAATTCGATCTGAAATGGATTCGAGCCTCCTGCGCTGACTTCATTGAACACCAAGTCGCCCGGCGAGTAAGCCGAGGCCGGAAGCGGCGGAATGGTGGCGTCCAACACGGCGCCAAAGACAAGATCCGCGTCTCCGTTCGCCACCGCTTGGTGCACTTCCACCGCCAGCACATTGACTCCGCGAACAAGACTGGACGCCGGAATCGTGACTGGGCCGGCAAAGGTCGGAGTCCCCACCTCGCCCGCCGCCAACGTCCCATGCCCCACCGGGCCTGCCGGCATGTTGATCCGCCGGATCTCCGCGCCGTTCAGGTAAATGACCGCGCCATCGTCCACCACGGTGTTCAATGTCAGCGTCACCCTCGCCGGCTCGCCGGCAAACAAGAACGTCTTGCGGAAGTAGTAGGTCGACGCCCCCAGGGGCAGCTGCGTTCTGCGATGCTCGACATCGCGAAAGAATTGCACCTCGCTCAAGCCCACCAATCGCAGGTCGCCGCCCGGAAAATTAGTGAGTTTGTCGAGCTTCACATAGCGGGTGGCCGTGCCGCCAAGATCGATGGTCTGGGAAAAATCCGTCGCGGTCCCCGGCGCGAGATTGAACGTCTGGCCAGCCACGAACACGCCCAGCGCATTGGTCGCCTCCCCCACCAACACATCCCCTCGCGACACCCCACGGGCGAGCAAGTCCGGCCGGCCAGTCAGAAACTCATTGTAGTTCCAAACTTTCATCGACCGCACCGGCCCCGAAACGCCCAAGTCAAAAAGTATCCAGGGATTCAAATCGTTTGGCGCCGCCAGGGTTCCGTTGTTCAGCCACATCGTTCCCGACGGGCTGGTGCCATGCGCGTTCCCCACCAAACCCGAGCCATCCACGGTCCGCACGGCCAGACGCCCGTCTCCCGCAAACTGACTCGATGCCGTCGCCGACACTCCCGTAATCAGCGCCGGCGGAATCCCCGCGATCGCGCCACTGCCCGCATAAAACACCGCTGGCCCGTTCGACCAACCGCCGTCGTCGAAGCCCGCGGTACGCCAACCAGCGCCCGGTTCGACGTTGGCCGCGCTATACCGCCAGCCTTCATTCAACGCCGCCAGCGATCGGGTCCGCGCCGGTTCCGTTGACGAGATCGTGGCGTTCAAGCTCGCGCCAAACGCCATCCCCAAGTCCCCGGGACCAGCTTGATGCACCTCGACGGCAAGCACGTTGACCCCCGCCACAAGATCCGCAGAAGGGATCGAGATGCCGTTGAGCAGCGGGGCGTTCCCCACCGCGCTGGCTGCTGCCGTCCCATACGTGACCGCACCGCTCGGCATATTCTGACGATAAACCTCGTGTCCATTCAGGTAGATCACCGCGCCATCGTCCACGGCCAGATCCAGCTTGAGTTCAGCCGCCGCAGGATTGTCCCCATAGACAAAGGCGTTGCGGAAGTAGTAGGTCGTCGGCCCCAGCGGCAAGCTCGTCCGCCGCAACTCGTCATTCGCGGCCAGCCGGCCGTCGCCCGCGAAGTAAACCGCACCTTCCGGCAGCGCGAAATCCAACGGGTTCTTCGTCTGCCCCGCCAGCTCCGCCACCTGACTGGCCGTCAGCGGTCGATCCCAAATCGCCACGTCATCCAAGCTCGCGGTGGAAAACCCGCCCCCGTCACCTGCCCATGCCCCAATCGACAACGGCGTGCCCGGATTGTTGCCCATCGCCGCGCCCGTGGCCGTGCCTTGGAGCTGACCATCCACATAGAGGGAGCTCCCGCCCGGGCTGAAGGTCACCGCAATATGATGCCAGTTCGTCCCCACCGGCGACGTGCTCGTGAGCAACACCGGAGCCGGGCCGCCGGCCTGACGCCAAACGATCCGGCCCACGTTCGGGTCTGCCGCATTCAACGCGATGATATCGTCCGAGAACTGCCCGTTCGCCTGCCGGGCCAGGATCGCCCCAAAGCTGCCGCAGCAATCGCCATCCTGCGTGCCAGTCCATTTCACCCACAGGCTGATGGTCCCCTGCGCCGCCGCGTTCAAGCCACCACCGCCAGCGACACTGACGAACTGCGAAAGGGTTCCGTTGAAGGCCAACGCACCGCCCGGCGCTCCGTTGCGATCCACGGCCGCGGAGACCGCGCCGTTCAATGTGCCCCCTGTCCCGCGCGTCGCGGCCGCGTCACCATTGAAAAGCCAATAGCTCACCAGCGTCGCGTTGTTCCGCCCGCCCCAGTTCGAATCGTCAAATCCAGGCTCCCGCCAAGCGGCTCCCAAATCCGTGCCCGAAGCTTCAAATCGCCAGATGGAATCAAACGCAACCAGGGATCGTCGCGCCACAGAGCTCGGTGCCGGGAAGTTCCGCAACCCCGGCGTCCCATCCACGCGGACGCTGGAAGTCCAACTTTCGGGGGCGTCGCTGACGCTGTTCGGATCGCGCTTGGCCAAAGTCGCGCCGGAACCATCAGGCTCATTCGGCCACTTGCCCTCGTCACCATAAGTAAACCGGTCCATCACCCGCCCATTGCGATCCCGCAACTCCAGCCGCGCCGACGAATTGTTCAGGCGCCCGCTGAACGGCCCGACGACGTTGGTGATTCCGTGGCTGGCTTGGATGAACGCTGGATCGCTCGCCACCACCAAATGGCCGCGCCCAGGTATGATCGTTCCCTCGGCAAAGGTGAAGTCCACGCCACCCCGCAGTTGCCACGCCGAGAGGTCGATGTCGATCGACATCTGATTGTGAAGTTCAATCCATTCGTTCGCGCTCTCGTTGGTCGCCGGGTGGTAATGAACTTCGTTGAAAACCACCACGCTGTCGGCCGCAGACGCCGAGCCAGCGGTAAGGAAGGTGCCAAGACTGAGCGCGCAGGTAAGGATGAGGCGATTCATATGGTTCAAGGCTACGGACAACCCACCCCTCCTGCCACAAGGCCACCAGGACGCTCCGCATCCGTTGTTCACGGCTCGTGCGGTCAAAGCCCGACAGCTTCAACAAGGCGCAATCGGTCCACGGTTGGACCGGCAATCAATGGGATGGACAAGCCCGAAGATACAGAGACGACCGCGCAGAGCAAGCCTGCGATGGACTACTCCGCCAAGAGTTTCTCCACCTTGGCTGCCAAATCTTCGCGGGCATTCAAATCGCGCACGTTGCCCTTCTTGTCGATCAACCACATGGTCGGAATCGTGGTCACATCGAACTCTTGCGCGAATTTGTTTCCCTCACCCACCGTGTCGTAGAACTGCGGCCAAGCCAGTTTTTCCTTGGCCACAAAATTTTTCAGCGCGTCGACTTCCCGGTCCAGGCTGATGCCCAGGATTTCAAACCCCTTGGCGTTCAACTTCTCGTAGGCCGCCTTGACGTTAGGCAGTTCCTGCACGCACGGCGCGCACCATGTCGCCCAAAAGTCCACCAGCACCACCTTGCCCTTCATCGCCTGAAGATCAACGGCCCGACCGTCGATGGCCGTGAACTTCAAATCGATCGGTTTGCCCAGTCGATTCAGCTTCTTCAGCAACGCCTCCACGGTCGCCTTGCCCTCATCGTCCAGATCCGCCGTGTTCATCTCGCTCGCCAACGTGCGGGCCTTGGCCGCGTCCCCCTGCTCCAGCCAGCCTTCCGCCACCGCCACCAGCAGACCCGCCGCCTCCGGTCGCTTCGAAAACTCCTTCCGAATCGCGCGGGCGCCCTTTTCCAACTCCGCCAGCACGACCTTGGTGTCTTCTCCGCCCAGCTTGAACGCGGTGCGCTGCACCTGCTGCACACGCAACTGCAGACGCTCGTCCTCGGACAGCTTGGGGTCCTTCAGGCGCGCCTCCTCGATCTGCTCCAGCCGACTCTGGGCATTGGTGTAGCCCAACTGAACCGCCGCATTCAGCAGATACTGCTCCCGCTCGCGCGCCTCGGCCGCATTCTCGTGCGCCGGAAACTTGCTGTAAAACTCCTGCGCCAAGGCTGCCGTCTTCGCCGCGGATTCACCGACCTTCCGACGAAAGGCCGCCTGCACCTCCTTGCTCGGCGCATTCGTTTGCCATTCCGCCGGAGGCTCCGGCGGACGCATGGCCGTCAGCAGACTGGTCCAGGCCGCTTCCGCCGCCGCCAACTCCTTGTTCGTCGCCGCCGCTCCCACCGGCACGCCCGCCAGCAAATCCGCGTCGCCCATCGGCGCCGGACGCGCCGGCACCGTCGCCGGAGCGGACGCCGCTGACGGGGCTTTGGGCGCACTGCCCGGGCTGGCCGGAGCTTCGCTCTCGCTGCGTTTGCAGCCCGCCAATCCAGCCAGGGCAACCCCGGCAAAAATCGCCAGACCGCAGGTTCGGTTGAAATCCAATCTTCTCGCAGCGCTCTTGAAAAATAACATGACGGCGAAGCAGACCAGTTTGCCCCGGCGATGCCCAGCTGAAACTTGCGGGTTGTGCACGCTAAAAATTTAGCGGCGCATCAACCGGCAGATCGCGCGCGCGTATCTCGCCGCCAGCGATGTGGAAGTCAGCAGCCGAACCTGGTCGACCGCGATGATGGCGATCATCGCTGCATGGAGTTCGTCCGTGGCCGCGGGCAGGAAAACCGGCTCGCTCATCGGCTAAGCCGGAACGAATCAGTTGGCCGGCAGCCGTTTGCTTGATCTGGATCACTTTGATTTGCTCCTCGGCCGGGAGCGCCTTGATTTGTTCAACAATGACGCGAGGCGGCGATGCCCTCAAGAAAGGCTTCGACCGCGCGCTGCACGTCTTCCGTATGCCGTTCGATGCTCACGGACTTGCTCGTAATTTCTTCGAACCGCGCTCCACGAATGGCCGTGGCCATCTCGGTCGCAAACTCATACGGATGAATCGGGTCCTGTCGGTTGCCCAGGACGAGCACCGGCACGGACAGGCGGGCCCAAGCCGCCCGGTCCGGGTGCGGCGAATCCCGGATGATTCGTTCCAGCTTCAACGCCGTCTCCTCCGCCCCGGGCCCCATGAACTGGTTGGTGAACGAGGTCGCAACATCAGGCCACTTCTCCAGCGCCTCTTGATACTCGGGGGTCTGCTGGAACGCCACCAGTCCTTCCGCGGCACCGTACTTCCGAAGCAAGCCGGAGATGAGGGAGAACATGCGCACGTTCCAAGGATAGGGCGCCTCCAACCAGGCCGGACGCGACAACACCAACCCCTCCACCCGCTCCGGCCACCGCAGCGCGAAATGGAGGGACAAGGCCGCCCCCATCGAAATCCCGCCGATCACCGCACGCTCCAAACCCAACTGATCCAGGAACGCCCGGAGGTCCTCGCCAAAGGTCTGAAAGCACAACCGATCAACCGGCCCTACTGGCCGGGTCTGACCATGGGCCCGCGCATCAAAGGCCAACAACCGGACGCCCGGCGGCGGACGGAACAGGCCGAAAGGCTGGGCCGTATCTCCTCCCAACCCATGCTGAAATACAAAGGGTCGGCCGTGAGCCGACGATTCCCGATACGAAAACTCGATTCCGTCGTGAGTAAATGTGGGCATGCCTTGCAACTCAACGCGGGTCCAACTTGTCCCGCAAAAACTTCAGGCTCCGGTCCACGTCCTTCTCTTCCATTCCATGCAGAACGAGCGGCCCTTTGAATTTCGCCGCGCCCAGCAGCGCGACATACTTGTCCCAATCCAACACGCCTTCCCCCAGCGCCAGGCCACCGGCTTCACCGCCCGTCACCAATTCCTTCGCGTGAGCCATGGCCAGGTCCTTCCCCAACAAATCAAACGCCTCGTCGAGAATTTCGTCGGAACGCTTCAGGTCACCCGCGTGAAAAAGGTTGGCCGGATCGAGAACGATCTTCAATCGCGGCGACCGCATCTCATCGAGCAGCCGGCGGGCATGGCGGGCCGAACTCACCACGTTCCCAATCTCCGGCTCGATGCCCAAGGTAACATTGTACTTGTCCGCCATGGTCAACGCCTTGGTCATGGTCACGGTCAGATCCTTCCACGCCGAGGCCGAGTCATTGTCCGGATGCGCCCGCCACATGTGGTCGGGATCTCGCGTGCCCGTGCACACCGTGATGAAATCCGTCCCCAGCCGTTCGCAAGCCCCGGCGATGGTGGCCAGGCGCTGCAGTCCGTCGCGCCGCTGGCGGTTGTCCGGATGAATCATGTTGAACGTCGCGGAAACGCCGACGATCACGATCCGATTTTGCACCGCCGCGCGATGGATGCGCTGGAGCAGCGCCGGATCGATTTGCTCCGGCAGGCTCGGCAAGCCGGCACAGGCGAAGTTGAAGTGAGCGCCATGGAACCGATGGCGGGCCACCGCCGCAAAAACCTCTTCCACGGTCGGGCGGACGAAGGTCTTGGCGAAGATCCCGAAATTCATGCCGAGGCTAGATGGAGTCAGCGAACTTCTGCATCGCTTCCTCCTGTTTCTCGATGCTTTGCACCAGTTTGAACTGGGTCCGCGCACGATCCAGGTTGTGATGAGGCCGATGCACGCGGAAATAGGTGTCGCCCCCGAGGTAATCGGTCAGGAACCGAATCCCGATGGTGTAAGTGATCAGTTTTCCACTAAAGGCGATCAACGCCCGCTCGTTTTTGGTCAAGAAATCACCGGCGCCCTCCAGATAACCCCGGGCCAGACTCTTGAACATCGGCATGCGCATCTGCACCTTGGCCAAATCCAATTCGTCCTCCAGCGTCGGACTGGTGGTCGTCCGCACCATGTCCCCGAAATCATAGAGAGCGCTCCCGGGCATCACGGTATCCAGGTCGACCACGCACATGGCCCGGCCCGTTACGACATCGAGCATCACATTGTTGAATTTCGTGTCGTTATGGGTGATGCGCTCGGGGATCTTCTTTTTTTCCAGCGCATTGAGGATGACGTCGACGATGCCCTCCTGGCGCAGGGCGAAGTCGATCTCCCGCCGCGCGTCCTGGGCGCGGTTGGCCCGATCGGCGGCCACCGCAGCCTGCAGCGCCTCGAACCGTTTCCGGGTGTTGTGGAAATGAGGGATGGTTTCGGCCAGCCGTTTGCCGGGCAGATCGACCAGGAGATGCTGAAATTCACCAAAGGCGCGCCCGGCCTCATACGCCTGGACTGGCGTCTCCACCGCTTCGTAGGTCCGCACGCCCTCGACAAACACCAGCGTCCGCCAACATTCACCATTGCCATTGCGATAGTATGGCCGCCCATCCCGGGTCGGCACCACCGTCAGCGTCCTGCGTGAGGCATCGCGTGCACCTGTCTTGATCAACTTCTGCCGCTGATGCCCCGTGACCCGGACGAAGTTGTCCATGACCGCATCCGGATTCTTGAAGACATTGGTATTGATGCACTGGTGGACATATCGGACCTGGATGCCGCCCTGGTTGTAGGAGGCGATGTAAGTCTCGTTGATGTGCCCAATCTTGCACGGCTCGGCGTGCAACAGATCGCCGTAAATCGAAAACTGGCGCGAGATGTCGAGCAACTTGGATTCCTGATAAGGCATAACGCAATAGACGCGCCAGCCTGCCGGAATGCAGCCCGCTTGGCGAGCGGGAATCCGGGAAAATTGCTAACCCAAACCCTGCCCTCGGCAGAGGGCCAATCTCCCTTCCTTGGGGTGAGGGAGAATCGCGGCGAACGTTCGCCTGCACCTGTCGCGGCGAAGGATTCGAAGCTCATGCCAAATACCCGAAAGGCATTCGGACTAGCTAGGTGGCTGCTGGCGCGGGGACCACGTCCACTGCTCGTCGTCGAAACAACCGTCCGAAATCGTCGAACAACGAGTAAGCCACCGGCGTGACCACCAGAGTTAGCAGCAGACAGAGCGACTGGCCGCCAATCACCACCACCGCCGTCGCCCGGCGCTCCTCGGCGCCCGGGCCGGAACCGATGGCCAGCGGAATCATTCCCGCGATCAGCGTCAGCGTGGTCATCAGAATGGGCCGCAACCGATCGCGGTTGGCCTGGAGGATCGCCGCCAGCCGTTCCATCCCCTGCGCGCGAAGGGTGTTCATGTGATCGATCTGCAGAATGGCGTTCTTTTTCACGACGCCAAAGAGCACCAGCATGCCAAGCGCCGAATAAAGGTTGATCGTCTGCCCCGACAGCCAAAGCGACAGCAGCGCAAACGGGACCGAGAGCGGGAGAGACAGGAGAATGGTCAACGGATGCACCAGATTTTCGAACTGAGACGCGAGGATGATGTACATCAGCACGAGCGAAAGGGTGAACGCCCAGATAAACTCACTGAAGGTGGTTTCCAACTCGCGCGCCTTGCCTGACACCCGCGTGCTGTAGGCCGAAGGCAGATTCATGCGATCCACCTCGGCGCGGAGGGCGGCGATCCGGTCCGCCTGGGCATAGCCTGGCGCGATGGCCGTGCGCAGCCGGACCTGACGCTGGCGATCCAGACGATCGATGCGCGACACGGTCTTCGCGGGCTCGATGGCGACGACGTTGTCGAGCCGGATCAGACCCTGGGCCCCGGGCACGAACAGGCGGGCGATCGAACCGGCATCCTGCCGATCGCCCTCTTCCAGCCGCAGCTGCACATCATAGTCCTCGCTGATCGACTCATCGCGAAAACGGGACACCCGTTGATCGCCACCGACCATGATGCGCAACGCGTCCGCGACATCTTCGGTCTGCACACCGAGACGCGCCGCCCGGGCGCGGTCAATATTCACCCGCAGCTCCGGCTTGTTCAAACGGAGGGTGGTATCCGCGTCGAGCAGCCCCAATTCGGGCGCCTTCTTCCGGAGCTCATCCGAATAGCGGGCCAACGCCTCCAAATCCGGACCAAGCAAGGCGAAATCAACGTCGAAGTTGGGTCCGCCCAGATTGATCGTTTGTTGATTGCGGATGGACATGCGCAGGTCCGTGAACTTGCGCAGGCGCTGGCGGATCTCCTGAATGACCTCACGCTGGGAATAGTTACCGCGCACGGCATTCCACGGCGGCCATTGCCACAAGCGGCTCCATCGAAAGGTGCGCTCGCTGTGGGGCGCCAGCCGGACATAGATGCGCGCGTTGTTGACCGAGCCCAGGAACCCGCCGCCGCCCACCGAGCAAAGCACCGACCGAACGCCGCGGACCGCCTGAAGCTCCTTCTCGATCTCGAACGCCACCGCGTTCATCGCCTTCAAGCTCGCGCCTTCGGGCGCATTCAAATTGATCTCGAACTCGCCCTCGTCCGAGTTCGACGGCACGTATTCCTGCTGCACAACCCGGTAGAGCGGCACCGACGACGCCATGACCAGCAGCGCCAGCCCGGCCACCAGCACCCGGTGCCCCATGGCCCAGCGCAACAAGCTGACATACCTCGCGTCGAGCCAGCCTTGGAAACCGCGCCGTTCAACGGCAGCACCGGAAGCGGTCACAAGTTCCGCACCTGTACCCGCCCGTCCATGTGCGGTGGACATGCCTGGACGGACCGCGGGCTTGCAGCCCGCAGCGGCGCGAGCCGGAGACGATGTCCGATTGGTTCCTTCGTCCGTCGCCGATTCCACCCGCCGGTCGGGGCCATCCACTCCCTCGAAGCCGGGGGCTAGGGCTCCTGCGGAGGGCGGTTCATGGGAAGACGGAGAACGGCGCCCCACCGCCCGCAACAGGCGCGCGCTCATCATCGGTGTGAGCGTGAAGGAAACGAGCAAACTGACCATCACGGCGGCGGCCGCGGTGATACCGAACTGATAAAGAAACCGGCCCGAGATGCTCGACATGAACGAGACAGGCACGAAGATCACGACCAGGCTCAACGTGGTCGCCATGACAGCGAGCGCGATCTCGGCGGTCGCGGCCCGCGCCGCCTCAAACGGTTCCAAACCCTTCTCCTCGATGAACCGGTAAATGTTTTCCAGAATCACGATCGCATCGTCGATCACGATCCCAACCATCAGCACGAGGGCGAGCATCGTCACGCTGTTGAGCGTGAAGTCGAGTGCCTTCATCACCGCGAAGGTGGCGACGACCGAAGCCGGAATGGCGACGGCAGCGATGAGCATCGCCCGCCAGTTCCGCATGAAGGCGAGCACCACAAGGCAGGCGAGAATGCTCCCGAGGATCAGATGGCGGGTGATCTCGTCGAGCGCCTCGTAGATGTAACGAGACTGATCGCGGATGATTTCCAGGCGGACATCCGACGGCAGTTGCGCCTGAACAGCGGCGATCTTCTCCTTCAGTCCTTCGATCACCGCCACGGTGTTGGCGCCGGACTGGCGTCGCACATCCAAGCTGACCGTGGGCACCCCATTGAGGCGCGCGATGGAACGCAGCTCCTTTGTGCCATCCTCAGCGCGGCCCAGGTCGCGAATGCGAATCGGCGAGCCGTTGCGGGTGGCCACCACCAGATCACCGAACGCCTCCGCGCTGCGCAGCCGACCGAGCGTGCGCAGGGGCTGCTCGCGAAGATCGTCGGTCACGTTGCCGCCGGGGATGTTCGAATTCTGGCGCACGATCGCCGCGCGCACAGCGGCAATCGGCAGCTGATAAGCCGCCAGACGATCAGCGTCGATCCACACACTGATCGCGCGCTCCAGGTCCCCCACCAGATCCACCTCGCCCACCCCCGCCGAGCGCTCGAGCTGCACCTTCACGATCTTGTCCGCCAACTCGCTCAATTCGCGTTGCGACCGATCGCTCGACAGGGCGATGGACAGCACCGGGGAGGTGTCGCTGTCCGACTTGAACACCTCCGGCGGATCGACGTCGCGGGGCAAATCGCGCATGACCCGGCCCAGGCGATCCCGGACGTCCTGGGCGGCGGTGTCGATGTCGCGGGTCAGCTCGAAGGTGACGAAAACCATGGCCACACCGGAGCCACTGATGGATTGGAGCTCCTTGATGCCCTCAATGGTGTTGAGCGCCTCTTCGATGGGCTGCGCAACCTGGGATTCGATCTCGGTGGGAGCGGCGCCCGCCAGCCGCGCCATCACGCGGATGGTCGGAAGGTCAACCGCCGGGAGCCGATCAACGCCCAGGTGAAAATAACTGGCCAACCCCACCACCACCAGCGACACGATCAACATCGACGCGAAGACCGGCCGGCGAATGCAGATGTCGGAAAGCTTTTGCATTCACCCGCTCACGGAGCTTGCGAAACCTTGACTGCAGACGACGACGCCTCCGAACGGGTGCCGTTGACCGTAACCGCCTGGCCGGTCCTTAATCCGCCCGGTTCGACCACAATCACTTCGCCCGCCTGCAACCCTGCCACAATCTCGATCCAACCGCGGCCGACCCGGCCCGTGGTGACGGTCCGTTCCACCGCGCGCCCATCAACGACGGCCACCACTTTCTCGAGGCCGGCAAAGGCCAGGACACACGACGACGGCACTGTCAGGCGGCGGTCGCGGTCAGAAACGACGATGTCGGCCCGGACAAACAGGCCCGGGCGAAGGGTGCCGTCGTTGGCGATGTCGGCCTCGACCACCAGCATGCGGTTGACCTCGTTCAGGGCGGGACTGAGGCGATCGATCCGGCCGGTCCAGCGGTTGGTATAACCTTCCACGTGCAGCCGGATGAGCTGGCCTGAACGCACGGCAGCTGCCTCGCGTTCGGGGATCTCGAGGCGCAGACGCAGTGGATCTGGGCGCACCAGGGAAACCACCGGCGTGCCAGCCGCGACATATTCACCGAGCCCGGCGTCCCGGCGCTGCACGACGCCGTCAAAAGGGGCGCGCATGGAAGTATCGGCCAGTTGTTTGAGCGCGAAGGCGAGCTCGGCGCGTCTTTGACCAAGGGTGGCGAGCTTGGTGCGGGATTCTTCGACCGCTGACTGGCTTCGGTTCAGGGCCACCTTGTACGCCGCCTCGGCGGCGTCGAGTTCCGACGCGGACACCAATCCGGCCGTGGACAGGTTGCGTTGGCGTTCCCGCTGGGTGGCCGCCTCGTCGAGGACGGCGCGCGCTTCGCGGACCGCGCTGGTCGATTCCACATCCACCACGTCGTTCGTCCCATCCAGCGGCAGGCCGAGCGTGGCGCGCGCCTGGGCTACGGCCGCCTCAGCCTGACGAACGCGGATTTCGTAGTCGGTCGAATCGATCTGGGCGATCACCTCCCCCGCCTTGACCACGCTGCCGAGGTCCACGTGGATGGCCCGCAGCCGGCCGGGAACCTTGATGCTCAGCGTGGCCGCTTCATGCGCGAGAAACGAGCCCGTCACCGTAACCATCCGCTCCAAATCGCGGGGCTCGACCCGCGCGACCGTGACCGGCCGGGGAGCGCTGGCAGCGCGTTCCCGGTCCGGCGGCGGGGAAGAAGGCTTGGAACACGAAGCGAGCCACGCGCTGGCGCAGCCCAGCAGCAGCAGGGCCATGGGCCAGAACGGGCGGCGCGACGAGCGACGTGACATGAGCTCAGGATAGTCTTGGCCAGACATGAGTTGCGAGTCCAATGACGAGCGGGACCCGCGACATGTTCGAGGCTGAATCGCTTCGGGCAGCCTGGCGGACACACCTTTCGACCGGATCGGCTTCGCCCGCAGGCGCCCGCGAGCGCTTGATCCTGCTGATGCTGAACCTGCGGCGACCAAGGCACGCGCCCGCTAAAGCCGCCAGAGACTTCTGCCGATGAGATTCCCGACGGTGAATACAATGGCCCCTGGCAGCCACTGATGCCGGAAGGGAAAGACGCGGGTGCCCTGAAGTTCAAATGGCTCGCGAGCGGCAAGGACGTCGTTAACTGAAAGCCCTCCCCCAAAGAGGGTAATCTACGGAAGGATTGTATGGTCATTAATACTAACGTCTCGGCTCAAAGCAGCTCACGTCTGCTTTCAGAATCCAGTTCCATGTTGTCCAAGTCCCTGGCGCGTTTGTCGTCGGGGTCTAAAATCGTCTCTCCCGAAGACGATGCGGCAGGCATGGCGGTATCCATGCGCTTCGACGCGCAGATCAACCGCATCAACGCCACCAAGGTCAACGTGACCAACGCCATCTCGTTCAGCCAGACCCAGGACGGGTTCATGAGCAAGGTGTCGAAGGCGCTCGACCGCATGAGCGAACTTTCCATTCTGTCACAGGACGTGACGAAGGGTGATGCCGACCGGGACCTCTACCAGAAGGAGTTCTCGAAGCTGGGCGACTACATCGACGACCTGGCGACGAAGGACTTCAACAGCGTCAGCCTGTTCACGGGCACGGCCTTGAGCGTGACGACGGACAGCGACGGCAACAAGTTCAGCATGGACGGCGTCAACCTGGGCGCGACGACGTACACGACGGCGACCAGCGGCGACGTTTCGACGACGTCCGGGGCTGCCACCGCTCTGACCAACGTCAAGGCGGCCATCACCCAGCTCGCGACGGATCGCGCGACTGTGGGCTCGAATGTGGCCCGCCTGAACTACACCAACGAACAGCTCGGCGTGCTGCGTGACAACCTCAGCGCCGCCAACAGCCGCATCAAGGATGTCGATGTGGCCGACGAAAGCACCCAGTTTGCACGATACAACATCCTGGTGCAGGCGGGCACCGCGATGCTGGCGCAAGCGAATGCCACACCGCAATCCGCCCTGCGGCTCCTGCAATAACGCACGGCGCGCGCAGTTCGTATGACGGTCTAGCAACCCGGACGGCGCTCACCCGCCGTCCGGGTCTCCGTTTAACAGAGAAGAACGCCGCGCACGAAAATGGCGGCCGACCATCGGGAACAATGCGGACCCGGAGGTATTGAGACTCGGCAGAATGGCTGCTGCGCACAGGAAGGATCGGTTGAGGATTTATGGCAGATGGAATTGATTTAGGTGTCTCGGGGCTGGCCTCCGGTTTCGACTGGCGCGCTCTGGTCGACCAGCTTGCCGACGTCGAACGCGCACCGCAAAAACGCCTCCTCCTGGACCAGCAGTCAATCCAGGACCGGCGCTCCGCCTACAGCAGCATCAGCACCCAGCTGAGCGTGCTGCGCAATCGCGTTACCGATCTTGCGTCCAGCACCCTCTACGATTCCCGCCAGGCCCGGGTCTCCGACACCGCGCTCGCCAGCGCCACGGTCAAGGACGGAGCCGCGCTTGGCACCTACGCCTTTCACGTCACCCAGCTGGCCACGGCCGCCGTGCGCCAGGGCACCAGCAATGTCGGCGCCCGCCTGGCCTCCTCCAGTGATGTCTCCGGCGTAACGCTCAGCAGCGCCGCCTTTCCGGTCGCCATCAAAGCAGGCACGCTGACGGTCAATGGCGAACAAATCACGATCGCCACCACAGATAAATTGTCTGAGGTCTTCACCAAGATCGCCGACGCCACCGGAAATGACATCACCGCCTCCTACAACGCCTCCACCGATCGAATCAGCCTGACCAGCGCCAGCAATGCCGAAATCGTCCTCGGCAGCGCCACCGACACGAGCAATTTTTTCCAAGCCGCCCGCCTCGCCAACAACGGGACCGACACCGTGACAAGCTCCAGCAACCTGGGTTCCGTTCGAACCAGCGCGAAGCTGTCCGAAGCCAACCTTTCAACGGTCATCTCCGACGGCGGCGCCGGCGCCGGCAAGTTCAAGGTCAATGGCGTCGAAATCAGTTTCGACAGCACGGATACCATCGCGGGCGTGCTGAAACGAATCAACGACTCGAAAGCCGGTGTCTCTGCCAGCTACGACACGGCCAACGATCGATTCCTTCTGACCAACAAGGCCACCGGCGACATCGGCATGGCTCTCGAGGATGTCACCGGCAATTTCCTGTCCGCAACCGGGCTGGCGGGCGGCTCGCTCACCCACGGGCGCGACCTGCTTTACACCGTCAACGGGGGCGGGCAGATCGCCAGCCACTCCAACACCATTACCGAAGACAACTCCGGCCTCACGGGCCTGTCGGTCACCGTGCAGGACGACGCGGACTTCACTGTGACCGTCGGGAGTGACACCGGAAAAATCCGCAAGGCGATCACCGATTTCGTTGACGACTACAACCGCGTCCAGGCGTTGGTCGAAACCAACACCGCCAGCACCACGGACGCGAAAGGAGTGGTCAAGGCCGGCACTCTCGCCAGTGAATCGGACGCCTTCAGCATTGCCTCCGACCTCAGGCGATTGGTCATGGCAAGCGAGAGCTCTCTCTCCGGAACCTTCAAGCGCCTAGAGTCGCTCGGCATCGACGGCAACGGCAACAACAACAATCTCAAGGTCACCAGCGACGCCAAACTGGATGAAGCCCTGGCCACCAACCTGACCGACATCCGGGAATTCTTCGTCAACGAAACCGACGGCTTCGCGACCAAGTTCGACGACTATCTTGAATCGATGGTGGGCGATGACGGGCGCCTCGAGAAAAAGGAGAACAACCTCGACCTGCAGATCGCCGAGCTCTCCAACCAGATGACCACCCAGGAACGACTCGTCCTCGACAGCCGCCAGCGCATGATCAACCAGTTCGTCTCCATGGAAAAAGCGCAGCTGCAGATCAACCAGCAGCTCCAGTTTCTCCAAAAACGGTTCGGTTGATTTCCCGCGCCGATTCAGCGCTTCCCGGAAGGCAAAGGAAAGGGCGACGCCTGACAGCGTCGCCCTTCACATTTTCTGCTTTGCCCGGCCGAATCTAGCGATGGCTGATCGGGTGAGTGGTCGGAAGCGCCTCGGCCGTCGCCTTGGCCGTGCCGCCGCAGTCCGGATGCGCCCAGCCGCTGGTCGGGTCATAGACGATATTGTCGTCGTGGGTCGGGCTGACTCCGCCCGGGACATAGTCGAGCCCGAGGGCCTTCCGCAGTTTCCAGGCGACGATGTGGTCCGTGCAGGACGTATCCCCGCTCACGCCAATCCCGCCCACGAGTTTTCCTTCGCGATTGTAGAGCCCGAGTCCGCCGCCAAAGATGTTCACGCCGCCAATTTTTCCGCCCACCATCGGGTCGTTGGGCTGGCCGTTGTTTTTGGAATTGCCGCGATAGGCGACGTCGGTGTCCACCGGATTGCTGTGCTGCAAACCATAGAGCGTGCCGCCCGGTTGCACTGCCGTGTTGAGGTTCGCCGTGGAGAGGGCGAGACCGGGCAGGCTGAACGCGTTCGCCGTATTGGCCTTTTGCGCGGAAATGACCCGGCTGCCCGGCCATTGGTCTCCACGATCCCGGCCGGTAAAGGTCACCGCAGCGACTTCACCATCGCGGTTGACGATGCTCGCCCACATGTTGAGGCCGAACCCGGCATTGTTGGTTCCACCCACATCCACCACCGACTTGAGCGCCGCGGTCAATTGGGCATGACTGGGCAGATCCTTGAAACGCGAGTCTCGTTCGTCGCGCCCTTTTCCTTCGCGGTCATCGCCCGCTTTTGACGGTTGTGCGGCCAAAGCCAGGGCTGAGCAAAGAAGCGTTCTGGTCAGAAATGAAGTGTTCATAAATAGAAATATTGGCCCGACAGGTTGGAGTTTGATTTTTTGATGACAACCACTCCCGATGCCTCTGGCGCACAGCGAGTGTGCGCTGACGCTAGTGCGGCGAAGCAACCGCGGTCAAGGGATTAGGCGCCCCGGCACGCGCGCCGAGATATCCCCCTCCCCAGCGGCTCCGGCTTCATCCGGGCGCGCCGCAACCGGGCGTTTGACCAGTCGATAAAAGCGCGCATCGGCCCCCAAGGGCGTCGTGACGAAGCGGGTCGGGCCGGCCTCCATGAAAGCCTGCGGGACCTCGACCCAGTTCGGATTCGACAGCGCCGTGCTGTGCTGGAGAGAAAAGCTCGTCGCGGATGACGGCCAGGAAATCCGCAGGGCAACCACGCCGTTCGTGCGAATCACGGCCAACTCCAAGCGCGGGGCGGCGTTGGTGGTGAACAGAAACGTGCCGCTCGCTCCGGGTGTCCCAACCGGCGCGATGGCATCCTGCCCTCGCTCCCGCGGCGCGTCGACTTCCTCAGTGGTGGTTATCTCCCGACCGGCGCGCACGATGGTGCTGATGAACTCGTGGACAAACGCGCGTCCCGACAACGTGGCACCAACATAATTGCCACCCCGCGGCCCCGCCGCGCCGCCGAGCACATCCGCGTATTGGCCAATGGGCACCGTGGATCGCAAGGTGCCCCCGCGTCCGCCTGGCCCCGGAATACCCGACGGCACAGCCGACTCACCGACGACACTGACCTCAGCTCCACAACGAGATGTTTCCCGGCCGTTCAAAGTAGCCAATCGGTAAATGACCACGCTGCCCAAATCCGAAATCCCGCAGAGCGTATTACCCGCCCGTTCCATCAGACGGTTCCAGTCGTCGCTCAGGAATGGAAAGTGCCCGTCGTCGAGTCCGTCGCGCCCCGGCCCGGGAGGCCCCCCTTCGCCACCCCGAAGCACAAACCGCTGCGAGGTCGAGGCGTCCGAGATGACTTGATGGACGAAGACGTCCACATCACCACCAGGGTGGCCGGGATCACCGTTGCGACCCGCCGCGAGGCCGTCGGCCCAAGTCACCGCCAGAGGCGTGTCTCGTCGTCGGACTGGCGTCGTATCAACGCGCCCATTTCGCTCGAAGCGGAGTTCCCGGGCGTAGATCGTCACATGCGTTTGCGGCATGACCAGCGGGCTGCGGATCACAATCCGATCAGCGGCCAGACACAACTCACGCACATCAACGCGAAGGCTGATGCGGCCATACAACGACTCTGGTCCTTCGCCCGCATCGAAGATCAGGGCATCGCCCAAGACATTCACCGTGGAGGTCGTATTGGTGCGATCATTGAACAGCTCCGGCGAGCCGCGAAATTCGTTGATCGTCACTCCATCAAGACTCCCGGCCGGCGCGGTTCTGGCGAAGACCAGAGCGGCAGCGATGGTCACAAGTCCGGCGAGCAGCGGACGAAACGAGTTTCGACGGCGCGGATCCAAAAATTTTGATGGAGATGGTTTCACGAGAACAAGTCAGTCATTTGTTAAGGTTAAACGGGCCCTCAGAGCCTCAGCGGAGACTCTCATCACTTTGATGGAATCCCGGCCAACCTCGCCCTCAGGGCGAATCTGCGATCGCGCGGTAGAACCTCCGATCGGCGAGCGGTGGCGTCACTTCAGTAAAGCCGCTGATGCCGAATCGATTCTTCACCGTTCTCAGTGGCCGCCAAACGGCGAGATCGTCAGAGACCAGGATCGTGTAGTCCCCGGGCGGCGCGGTCAGGGAGAACTGAAACGCCCCGTGCGCAGACCGGAACTGAAAAAGGCGAGGCGCCAGCGCATAGGCGAAAACTTCGACCCCTTGCTTGCGCAACAGGGCGACCGTCTCGGCCAGATTTGTGGCGGCCAGCGGTTCAGTTAAAACCAGAATGTCCAACAGATTGACTTCCAGAAGAAGCGTGGCCAGTCGAGTCACGTCGGGCGGAATGGTCACGGACAACAGAGGATTCCCACGAAGATCGAGTTCGACCAGCTGCGTGAGACCCGACGGCAGATTTAAGTTGGTCAGCTGATTGAAGCGGAGGGAAAGCGTTTCCAGGTTCGTAAGGCCGGCCGGAAGCGAGCAGTGCTTCAAAGCATTGGAGCCAAGATCCAGAGTCGAGAGTTCAGACAATGCATTGGTCAACGCAAACGAGGCGAGCTGGTTTTGGAACAGGTCCAGGACGCGAAGGCGTGTCAACTGGCCGGGAATGTGCACACTGGTCAGCGAGTTTGCATGCAGGTCGAGCGTGATCAGATTGGGTGCCTCCTCCAACCCCGCGAGGTCGCCGATGCTCCGGCAGCACGCATTCAAGACGGTCAGGCTCAACAAATCCTGACGAGTCAACGGGCCACGGGGCTTTTCCAAGGCGACGCGGATGGCGGCGTTCAAGCCGGGATCAGGAATGAGAACTTCCTGTGCCTGGATTGCGGCACCCAGCGTCATGCAAGCCGCGAGGGCGGACAGGAGGAATTTCCTGAGCGATGGATTGTGATTCATGATGGAGATTGCGGATTTGAATCTGAAAGGTCGGAAGTTCGTTCCATTGGACCATCAGGCGGGGGCGTCCGCAGGGTTCGGGGTGAGCGGCGTTCGCTGGTCTCCCGAGACCGTCAGCCATTGGCCTGGCCGGTCGCCAGAGCTTTTACTTCGGAAGTCGAGCAGGCGAACCGGTGAACGCCTCGGGACCAAAATCGAGCAGCACGGCAACCAGCCCCGTTGCTGAGGCGCAACCCAGGACCCGAAAGATAGCGACTCCCAAAACAAATCATTGTTCTCACACCCAGAATAAGCCGGGAAGAACGGAGGACTTTTCAACGAAGTGAAAAAACTGAAGTGCGGCGCAAACTCACCAATCCAACCGCAGCTTCGCCAGTTCGTGACGAAGTTTCTCCAGATTCCAGACCTGCACTCTCCTTCCATCGATACTCACCGCCAACTGTTGCCCGTCAGGACTCAGGGCGAGCGGAAGCATATCGTTAGGCAAAGGCAAAATCGGCTCGAGCGTGCGACGGTCAAGCAGCACCCCATTCCGATAATGGGTCACCGTCCAAATGCCCAGGCCGTCCGGCGTGTACAACGCGAAGGATCCGGCCACGGGCGAGCCCGGCTGTCGCCGGGTCGGTTTCCACGTGGCCGTGTCGAACCAGTCGATGCCGCTGCGGTGGATGACCAGCATCTCGCCTCCATCGGTCGGGAACGCGATGAACATGACAAAATTGCTCAGCTGAACTCGAGCCACCTCTTCGACCGCAGGCATCCGGTAGACCCTGACCTCCTTTGAAAAGTCGTGGCGCATGGCCATCCACCTTCCGTCCGGGGAGAAATAGCCCCAACCCGCTGGCACGCGCACGGTTTGAACGGGGCCCGAATCGAGGTTGGACCGCGCCAAAAAGTGAACACCGTTCGTTCCGGTCAGGCAGAGTTGATCGCCAAGCACCGTTCCGCGCGTCAGCCCGGGCAGCGCTGGAACAGGCAATGGGACCAACCGGGGTGGGGTTGCCACCTCAACACCCGGCTGCAGACGCCACCGGCCGAGCTGCGTGCGGCCCCCTTCGTCTCTTTCGACCGCGAAGAGCTCCCGGCTGTCCCCCGAAAAAAACACCCACCGCCTGGACGAGGCCGGCACCAACGCGGGCGGAGAGTCGGCCTCGAGATTCCAGACACAAACGTGACGATCGTCGCACGCCGCCAGCCAGCGACCATCCGGCGAGATTTGACCTCCGTGCAGCGACTCGCTGGAACTGCTCGCCAAGATCCGGCAGGCAGGCGGATCAAACTCAAAAAAACGAACAGACCCGTCGAGCAGCGAAATCGCGCAGCGTCGTCGGTCGGCGGTCCAATGATGCTTGAAGCCCGGGCCGGCATAAGTAAACGAGCGTTGCACGGCCTTCAGGTCCCAACAAATCATCTCCCGATCCCAGCCCGCGCTGAAAAGATGGTCGCCGTCCCCGGCAAAAGACGCGCTGGAAACCTTGAGTTTGTGTTCACCCAACTCGGTCACCTTCCCCGTCGCGACCTCGATCAAACGCACGCCGCGGGACCAGACCGACGCGGTGATGCCAATGCCCAATATCCACCGGCCTCCCGGATGCCACACCAGCGTCTCGACCAACTCCGGCAATTCCACGAGCATGACCAGCGTGAGATCGGAGGATTTGTAGATGGCGACGAGCGGCTGGGAACCGCGAGCGTAACTGGCCGCCAACAGTTCCCCCTTCGGCGCGTAGGCAAGCGCATGCGGAGTGTGGGGCAGCCGAAAATCGCGCTTCTCCTGACCCGTCGCCAAATCCAACTCGTCCACCTCTCCACCGGCACGACCAATCAGGATGCGGTCGCCTCGCGGATGGATGGTGGCGGAGGCGTAGGCGGAATCAGGGGGAGTGACTGCGATCAATCGCTGCTCCGCGACATCCCACAATTCCCAAAGACACCGGCTCCTCGAAAGGTCCCGCCGGACGGCGAGAAAGCGGCCGTCGGGACTCCACTGGGCAAGGTGCGTTTCCCGATTGGTCGTCGCAGGCAGGATCGCCAAAACCGTTAAATCCGGAACGGCTTGAATGCTTACCGGGCCGGCGCCTCGGGCGACCGCCACGCGGGAGAAGGTGGGATCGGGCAGCACCAGGGTCTGCTCCTCGCCGAGTTGGATCTGATTCTCCCAGCGCAGGTCGGGAACCGCGAGTGCGCCGAAGGCGACCGCGCGCATCTCGGCCACGTTCGTCCCGTCCGCGGCCCGGGCCAACGCATCCAGAGTGCGCGTGCGATGGCCGATTTCCCTGCTGTTCACCAGGGCCCTGGCCTGCTCGAACAACGCGTTGCGAAGTTGCTGTCGCGACTCACGTTCAGCCGATTCGGCGCGGGCCAGGGATTCGCGCGTTTGCGCCAGCAGCCGTGTTTCCTTCGCCTGGTTTTCCGACGCAACCCGCGCCCGCCAGTGGGCGCCCAGGGCCGCCGTCACCGCGATGACGACGCTGACTCCCGCCACCCAACCCACCTGTCTCCATCGACGAACGCGTTTTTCCAGCCGGCGCAACTGCCGCACGCTCTGACCGCTCTGGAGCAGCGCGAGATCGGCCTGAAGCTGTTCAGCGTTCTGATATCGACGCTCCCGGTCTCCCTCGCACGCTTTCAGCACGACCTCGTGAAACTCCAGCGTTTCCAGGTCAGCTGCCTCCGCAAACCATTCCGGTGGCACTTTGGGAAACAGCTCCGGCTGGTAACCTGTTGATGCTTCATAGAGGACCATGCCGAGCGCGTACAAATCCGCCACCGGCGAACCCGGACCTTCCGGAGGAATGTATCCCTCCGTACCCACAAACGTTCGACCCTCGCTCCCCCTGGACACGAGCCCGATGTCGGCCAGCTTGGCATGTCCTTCAACGAAGATGATATTTCCCGGCTTCACGTCGCGATGGACCAGGCCGCGTTCGTGGAGTTTGGCCAGCCCATCCACGAGTTCGAGTGCCACGCGCAGGCACTCGGCAATCGGCAGTCGGCCCCGATTCTTGATGTCGGACCGGAGCGTCCGGGGAAAATACTCCGTGGTCTGCAGCGGCGGGTCACCCGAAACGGGGATCGACTCGCGGATCTGTCGGGATGTTGCCGGGCTCGGATTGATGAAAGCGGAATCCGCCAACTCCATCACATAGTAAAAGCACTCCTTCACCTCATCCCGTCCCACGTGCAGGACATGAACCAGACCGGCCGCGCTGCGCGACACCGGCTCGTATCGCTGAACCCCTGCGTATTCGCGCTCGTAGGGACCTGCGCTTTCAAAGTTTCGGCGCCAGACAATTTTTACGGCGCGCGGAACTCCCATCACGTTGCGGGCCAGCCAGACCTCCCCGTAAGCGCCGCGCCCAATAAGACGTCGCAGGGTGTGATCGGGAATGGACGGCGGAGCGCTCACCAGCAAACGTGGCCGCCAAATTCGAAGTCGAAGGTTTCGCCCTTTCTGATCCAGCCACCGGACGGGGGTCCCGGCTTCCGGGTTCGGCTTCGGAACCTCATTCGGCCTCCTTGCGCAATCGGACCACCTCCGCCTTGAACAGTTTTCCCACCCGGTGCCGGGCCAGATACACCTGCATCAGGCTCACGTCGAGCTTTCGCGCCACCTGCGGCAACGGCACCTCGCCCAAAGCCGCCAAATCAAAAATCATCAATTGCTGCGCGCTGACCTTCGGCCGAATCCGACGCAAAGCTGTCTTCACCAGATTCTCCTCCCATTCACGCTGCCAGATCGCTTCAAATTCGTCGCCCGCCTCGGAGGAGATGAGCTCCGAAGCACTCGCTTCGTCGAGCGCTTGTTCGGCCCAGGCCGGCTCCTTGGTCTCGGCGCGCCGGTGAAGGACCAGGATGCGTGAACGCGTCACCCGGCAGAGCCAGCCTTTGAACGAGCCCCGCGTCCGATCATACTGAAACTTCGGCATCCGGCGGGAGAGATAGATGAACGTGTGCTGGACCACGTCCTGCGCGTCCGCATCGCCCATCCCCAACTGACGCGCAACCTTGTAGACCAGCCGCCAATACGTTTCGAAGAACTCGCGCCAGCCGGTTTGGTCCTCCAGGTCCCGCAGGCGCGACAACAGGCTCTGCCGCGTGGGCAGAAGGGAATCAGTGCTGGGCTCAGTTGACATCGTGCAGTTTCAAACTGAATAAGCCCTCCGCCGCCCGTTCCTTTCAAGAAAAATGCCTGCCGCCCAAAAGACCGAGCGATCAGGAGGGTTTTGCAGGCAGCCCTTGAATCCCCATTCTCCGCCGCACACACCGATGCGACGCCCGAATCCCGAGCGGTGGTGGCCGCGGAACGCTGCTGTCCGGGTGGCCGCCCGGTCATCGGTCAAGGGCGGCCGGAAATCCCCTGAGTTCCGCGAACAAACGAACCGCTCACGGTTGCTGCGGGGTGAGCAGGCGATAGAAACGGTTGGTCGTGTAGCCGCGATCGTTCACCGTCTCAGTGTGCGGCACGGAGGAGGCCGCGACGTCACCCAGACGAACCCATGGAGCACTTCCGACCGCGTCGGTGTATTGCACCGTATACGTGCGATTGGAGGCGGTTCCAAAAGAAATCACCGCACCACCGCCGGCCGTAATTGAAGCGATTCGCAAGAAGCTTTGCGCGTCCGCCGGATCCGTTCCCGCCTGATATTCCTCCAGATTGGTCAAACCGTCTCCATCGCGATCGTCCAAGGCATCCGCGGCGCTGCCGGGATTGAGGCCATACTGCGCTTCATATTCGTCGGGCAAACCATCCGCATCGGCGTCGGCCACAAAGTTCAGAATGGCATTCGAGCTGAGCAATCCGCCAATCCGCGCCAGGTTGGAGACCACCACGGTGTAGTTCGTGTGTTGCAACTGGGCGTTGGTGATCACCAGGAACGCCGTGCGCTGGTTGAGCGCGTAGGTCCCTCCGGGCAGCGAGCTGCCATTCCGGCGCCAGCGATATCCGATCGGCAAGGTCGCATTGTCCTGAACCGTGACGCTCAATACCACGGTCCCGCCCGGCACCACGTTCTGGCTCAGTGGCTGTTGGACGATAATCGGCTCGATTAGCAGATCAAGTATCGCCGCGGCGCTGGTCACCGTGCTCAACCCGTCACTGACGGTCACAGTGTAGCCACCACGATCTCCCAACTCAGCATTGTCCAATGTGTACGTTGCGTTCGTGGCGCCCGCGATGGGGGAGCCATTGAAGAACCATTGATAATGCAACACTCCGACACCGGTCGCCGTGACGCGGAACGTCGCGTTCGAGGTCGGCCGCACAAAGACGTTGGTGGGCTGATTGAAGATTCGCGGCGGCGGATTGATGCTGATGCTGACCGGCGCCGAGTTGCCGGCCGCCAGGCGGTTGTCGACCGCCCGCGCGATCAGAGTCTGCGGGCCCGGCGTCGGATCCGTCCACTCCGCCTGAAAACTCGGCGGAAACGCGCGGGCCACGAGGACGTCGTTGACGAAGAAATCAACCCGCCGGACGTCACCGTCCGCATCGCTGGCGCTGGCACGCAGCGGGATGGCCGTGCCCACGCCGAAGAGCGCGCCGGCAGCCGGGCTGATGATGCTGACCCCTGGAGCAGCATTGGGCGAGCTGCCCGTGCCTGGGGAAACCGCAGCGGCAAACCAGTTTGTGGGCTCATTGCCGTAAGCGGCGGCATCGCGTCGTTGCAGCGACGCCCCGCCTCCATCCGCGCCCGCCGGCCACGGCGACTGGTCGCTGTATCGAACCCGATCGACGAGAATGAACGGCACGAAACCGAAATCGGGGCCCGGGATGGCCACGGGCGCGTCCGGCTTCACCAGTTCGACGCTGTCGCCGCTGTTGTCGAGCTGCCCGGCATACGGACCGAACAGGCGTGTTCCCGGGGCAATCGAATAGGCGGCGAGGAACTGGGCCCGATCCACCGCATTGGTCGCCGGGTCAAACCCGAGAACCAGCACCCGCTCGCCCGGCGCCAGCGTCGTCTGGGGCGGAAACGCAAAGTCCACCGCATCGCGCAAGCGCCAGCGGTTGGTCGGATGGGCGGGATCAAACAGGTTCACCGGCAACGCCGATACATTCTGGATCTCGATGAATTCGTAGTCGTCGTTCTGTCCCGGCAAATCCGGGGGATGATACTGAATTTCACCGATGACCACCGGGCTCACCCGGGGAGCTCCGTTCGCGGAGCCGAGCGACGACGTTTGCTGCGCCCAGAAATCCACACCCACACTGGTCGCAACCCGCCCCAGACTAACGCCGTCCTCCGCTGGCCCAAATCGGACACTCGCCCGGTCGCCCGTCAACTGTCCCTGGGGACTGGCCGCGGAAAGAAACACCTCATCGCCCCGCGCGCCGCTCAGCGAGAACGCCGTGGGCGAGTTCGTGTCGCCAAACTGGCTTTCCCCGAAGACCACGAACGCGCCCGGCGCCAGCACGGTTCCGTCCGGAATCCGGAACATTTTGAGCGTGTCCACACGATCGCTCAAATACCAGCCGCTCAGATCGACCGGCGTCGCCCCGCCGTTGAAAAGCTCGATTTGATCTTCGGCGGGAGCCGTGGTGTGCGTGAGCACTTCACTGATGACCACGCCCCGGAGCAACCGGAAGTTGCCCGCTTCCGGCGAAGCGCTCCCAGGAAAGTCAACCACCGTGGCCGCGCCATCCAGCAGTCGGCCTTGCGAAACATCCGGGCTCTGCGGCCCGAACGTGACGGCATCAATCACCGCCAACGCGGCATCCGACAGGATCAAAGTCTCGCCGCTTGAACTGAGCCGGAAGTTAAGGCGGCGCGCGTTCGGATTGCCACCAGGGTCGGCCATCAGCTGGCGAAACCCGCCTGGGGCAATGTAGGTCAACGCGGCCACGCGCGTGTTGGTGCGTTGCGACGGGGAATCGCTCAGGTAGAGACCGCCGAGGGCGACGGGCAGCGGGTCGGGATTGTAGAGTTCGATCCAGTCGGATCCGGAGAGCGGCGTCGCCATCCATTCATTGATGCGCAACCCCGCCGGCGAACCGACGTTCGCAGCGGCGTTGGGCGCGTTCGGCGATGGGACGGTCAATGTCCAATCAGCACCCACCCGACCGACACTTCGATCCGGCACCTGCAATCCGTAGGTGACCAAATCCGCCAGCCGATAGCCCGACGGGGTCACCGCGAACAACGCCACCGTTTGCCCGTCGTTGTCGAGGGCGAAGCCCGTGTGCAAGCCAGGGGCATTGGTCGCGTCATCGCACCAGACCGTCAGCAAGCCACGGGGCGGAATGGTCGTGCCCGCCGGAAACAAATACTTGCCCGGCCGATCCGGGTTATCGCTCAGGCTCATCTGCTCCAGGCTCTGCGGCAGGTCCGAGGTGTTGCGAAGCTCGATGAAATCGGGCGAAGTCCCGCCGTTCGTGATCGCGCCGCGGTTGTCCGCCAACAATTCGTTCAGGATGACCCGGCCGGGTCGCGGCGGCACCGCCGCCTCCAGGGAAAGCCCGAAGACAACGTCTCCGCCATTGGCCGCCGCTTGATGAACCTCGGCGGCGATCACATTCAGGCCCGTCACAAGGTTCGTGGCTGGAATGACCAACGGACCTTCGAATCCCGGGACGTTTACCGCGGCGCTGGCCGGCGTCACCGCGGTGACCGCACCCGCGGGCATGCGCGTGCGCGCGATCTCGACGCCGTTCAGGTAGAGGATCACACCGTCATCCACGATCTGGCGGAGGCGCAGCGAAACGCCTGCCGGATCTTCCGGGAACTCAAAGGCTGTGCGGAAGTAATAGGCAACCTTGCCGCCGCTGACCGTGAGCCGGGTTCGGATGGGCTCGGGCAAGGCAGCAGTCTGTTCACCCAGCAGCGCCGGACCCTGCGACCACGAACTGTCGTCGAAGCCGGGCTGATTCCAGTTGGCCGGCGGAGTGTTGCCGGACTGATCGTAGCGCCAGAGCGTGCCGGTGTTGATGGCCACCAGGGGCGCAGCCGTCGGCCCAACACCGTAGATGAAGGAAGTCTCCACCGACTCCACCGAAGGATGTTGGTTCGCATCGGTGTGCACGCATTTCCAAAAATAAGTCTGGCCGAAGGCAAGCTTTCCGAAGGGGATGGGCAGCGACGTCAGGTTGGTCGTGCTGGTGATGCGCACCTCGGGCTTCGCGTAGGTGCCGTCGCTCCGACGAATAATCCAGGTGGTCGACACGTGCGCCGGGGCATTCGGATCGCTGTGCGAGTACGGGCTGGTCACGAGTTCAGCACCGGGAAACGCCGAGGTGCCATTGGCCGGGGCCAGGTTCTCCGGCCGGTTCGGCCGTTGGAACACGCCGAGGGCGCATCGCGTGTTCACGTTCGTATGCCGGGCATTGGCGAACGCGCGAATGGAATTGAATCCCATCGCCGTGATGTTGTCCGGATGCAGAAACGTGTTGTTCAGGAGAAACAGCCGCTCGCGGTATTCGTTGCGAAACGCCTTGAAGAAGCTGTCCTTGATGAAATTCGGCCCGCGCGAGTTGTTGTTCGGATCGCCCACTTCGCCGATGAAGATCGACGACGTCGCCGGCGTGTTGTCACCGCGCCCGTACCAGGAGTCGCAGTCCCAGGGCAGCATGCCCCATTTCCCGTTGGCCTTCTGCCAGAGGAAATGATTCTGCGTGGTGTCATCCCAGGGGCAAAGCCAGGTGATAATCGAGAGGTAGGTGAGCATCTCGTCGACATCGAAGGTCTCCTCCATGTAAGCGCGCAGCGCGAGGATGTTCGGATTGGGCGATTGCCACGTATCCCCGCGGGCCGCCCACAGGCCATCCACCATCTGTTTAAAATTGCGCGGCCCTTTCCAGCCGTGCACCTGCAGCGAATAGGTCCAGTCATACATCTGGACGTCCGACCAGAAACCGGGCCGACCTTCCAACCGCCCGTCGCCATGCCCATACGGCCCCTCGAACAGCGGACTGATGACCCCCACTGACTTGTAAATCTCGCCGCTCGGCTCGAGGTCGGAACCGGGATAAAGATCGCGCTGCGCCCGATGATAGGCATCCAGCATGTCGCCGTTGAACTCCCCCTGCTCCAACCGCTGCAACCGGGCACCATTGTTCAGGTACAAATCCACATAGCGCACCTTGGACACCGGCAATCCAGCGTTGATGAAAAGGTTATGCCCGACGAAAAAGTCGTCGCCCTTGTCGGTTTCAAAAATGGAATCGGTGCCCTGGAACGGGTTGTAACGCGGAAAAAACCATTTGAACGAGTTTCGAGCCGCGCTGCGATTGTAACGGCTGCCGTGGTAACGGACCTGAATGTCGCGCACCACCCCCTCATGCACAAACACCCCCGGCTCGGTCGCGTTCCAGGACGGACGCGGCAATCCCGGCGGATCCGGATTCATGATGCGCCGGGGAGACTGGCTGATGTTCGTGTTCATCGTGACCAGGGACGGCGCCGAAACAAACAGGTCGTAAACCGGATTGGTCGAGGTCCGGACCGGTGTCACAAAACCCGCGTGCCAGGAGAACGGATCGTCGGCCCGGGGTGATACCGTTTCTACGCCCGCCCCGCGATCCGCCCGCACCCGGTAGCGCACAATGCTCCGATCCAGTTGCCCCGGGATGACGGCGGCGTAATGCCCGCCTGCCGCTGCGCCCACCACCGACAACGGCACGGAGAGAATCGGTTCGTTGGCAGCGTCGATGTTGTCGATGAAGTATTCGACACTCAGGTTGGAGAGCGGCGCGCCAGCGGAGAAAACCACATCCACCACGATCGGCTTGTTCGACCGGATGATGATGCTGCCGGTGTCCTGCTGCACGGCCGAGATGGAGGTCACCACCGGCCGGGGCACCGCCAAGGTCACGGCGTTCAGACGCCCGGGGCTGGGCCCCGGGTTGAGCGGGGAGGCCAGCCAGTTCGCCGGATCAGTGGCGGGATGGCTGTAACTCACCCGCTCCAGCGAACGACCGCGATACTGAAAATTGAGCGAGTTCAGCCCGGTCCACTCATCGTCCGCGCCCAGAGCGTCCGCGCTGATGGCCCAGGGAAAACCCGCCGAATAGCTCACTGCGTCGACCACGTCGCCCAGCTCATTCCGCAACCGAATCTGATCGCCTTGATTGCTCAACTGGCCGTCGTAGGGGCCCAAGAGCTGGTTGGTGGTGAGCCCGTATTGAGGAACCGCCGCCAACCGCACGGGATCTTTCGCCACCACCACAAAACCACCCGCGGCAATCGTTGTTCCCGCGGCGAACTCATAGGACAACCCACCGCTCAGGCGCCAGTTCGCCAGGCTGACGGCGACGGCGCCGGAATTGTACAACTCGATGAACTCGTGCACGTCACTCGACAGATCCAGCACCGGCGCGCCGTTCGTCAGGAACACGGCCTTCTCGACCGGGTGATACATAATCTCGCTGATTTTGACCTGCGCCCAGCTCGACATCGGAGCGGCGGCCAACATCGCGGCGAATCCGATGGGGCGAAGCAAATGGGCGGCGGGAAACGACAATTTCATAGCAGCACAAGATCGATGGCTAATTCTGGAGCCGTTGACGGAATCGGGATGACAAGGCTGACCGTAACAAAACATCTCCTCGCTGGCCAGCTCAGGTTTTGGTTCGGGCGCGATTGGGGTGTAATTAAGTCCGGGTGAGGCCCCGAGCGTGGTGGGCGATGGATTCAAAGCGAAAGCGGCGGTGCCCGCCGCACTCCATGACGCTCCGTGTGTCCGCGGGCGCCAGGGGGTCGCGCCAGCGTCGTGGAGTGCGGGGCGCAGCACCGCTTTGGATGGAGCACGCCAGAACTGGCGCGGCGCTCAAGATTAAGCCCCGCCCGGCCAGACCCGGTGCATAGCGTCCGCACTCTTGCGGAACGTCAGCCCTGCCTTCACCCACTTCACGCGTCGTCTCCGGCTCGCGCTGCTGCGGGATGAAAGCCCGCGCTCCGGAAAAGAAGTGACCGCCACTTCCAATCGCACACTTTTTCACCGCTGCATCTGGGCCAGCTCCAGGATCGCCGTGGCATTCAGGAGTGCCTTGGGTGCAAACGACGACACTTCGACATACTCCGGCACCTTGGTGCCATCGGCGCTGCGCTCCGAACAATGATCGTTGTCCCCCCACGGACCCAGGCCATCGAGCGTCGGCACTGCGTCCCAAATCAGGTTCCCATCGCTCAAGCCCCCTCGTTCCTCGACGCTGACGGGCAGATTGAGAACCGCCCCCGCCTGCTGCCAGACCGCCGCCAGCCAGTCCGTATCGTTGTTCCGCGGCCAGGGGCGACTCTCGCTGAGGATCTCCGCCTGCACCGAGCAGGCATATCCATCGGCCACGCTGCACAAGTCTCCGGCCCCGTTTAACGCCAAGATGGCCGCCTTGGCCTTGGCGTAAACGTCCGGCCGGAACGCGCGCAATTCACCTTCCGCCACCGCCTCGTGCGGCACCCGGTTCAGCACCGTCCCGCCCTGCACGGTGCCCACGTTGACCGTGAGATCTTGGGCGTAGTCCGTCAGCCCGTGGATCGTTTGCAGAATTCGGCCCAGCTGCACAACCGCGTTCGCGCCGTGCCGATGCTTGCCGCCGGCATGCGCTCCCCGCCCAGTCACCCGCACCCGCCAGGTGGCCCGCCCTTTGCGCGCCACCACCATCAGGCGCTCCGACCCGAGCCGTCCTTCGGCTTCAAACACCAAGGCCGCCCGGGTGCCCGGCACAAAACGCGCCCGGCAAACGTCGCCAAAGTCATGCGACAGCGTCTCCTCCGACGAATTCCAGAACAGCTGCCAGGTCACGCCTGCAAAAACATCCGGCGCCACGGTCCGCAGTGCGCGCAGCACCAGCCACATCATGGCCGTGCCGCCCTTGATGTCGTGCGTGCCCGGCCCGTAGATGCGGTCACCTTCCGGCTGCCAACGGAAATTGTTGCGCTCCTCTTCCTCCGGTGGAAACACCGTGTCGAGATGCGACACCATGGCAAGCCCCACCGATCCGCTGCCCGCGCGCGTCAGCACCAGATGATCCCCGTAGGCCGGGTTCACCGACGGAACGAACTCCGACCGAAAACCCAGCTCAGCAAAAGCGGCAGCGGTAATCCGTCCAACCTCATTCACGCCGGCGCGATTGCCCGTGAAACTATTGATCGCCACCATGCGCTGAAGAAAATCAAACGCCGCCGGCGTCTCGGCGGCGATGGCCGCTGGCAGGGAGGAAGGAACATTCATCGCGCGGCATCGTGCGCTTTCCGCGAAAGCGCTGCCAAGACGGAAAAGTCCCTCCGTCAACGTCCAGCCGGCACCTGCGGCATGGTCAGGCGGTAGAAACGATTGGTGGTCGCTTCAAGGTCGCGCACGACCACGACACGATTGGTCGCTGCGGCCGCAACGTCAGCCAGTCTCAGCCAACCGTCGTTCCCCAGATAACGCGCATATTGGATGCCATAGCTCCGGTTGGATATGGCGTTAAAGGTAAGGATCACGCCGGAATTAAGCGCCACGCTTTCGATCTTGAGCAAGCTTTGCGCGTCCCGGGGATCCGTCCCCGCGAGGTATTCGTCCCGATTCGTGAGCAGATCATGATCGATGTCACCCTCCGGCCCATTCTCCCCAACCGGATCGTTCTCGTTCAAGCCATGGGCCAATTCCCAGGCGTCCGGCAGACCGTCGCCGTCGGAATCGCGACACTCCCCCGGCGCGGGCGCACCCGGAGTTGGCTTCGCGGCACACCAATTCCCCGCGTCGGTCGGATCGCCAAAGTGGAATCGATGCAGCGAATCCCCCGCCCCGTCGGCGCTCGTCGGCCACGGCGGCTGTTCGTGGTAGGCGAAGGCAAAAATGACCTCACCCACCGCATTCTCCAGGCGTAGGGTCTCGCCGTTGTTGGCCAGCTTGCCGGAGAAGATGCCGCGCACGGGGACGCCCGGAAATCGGGAAGCAAAATTCGTCGCATCGCGGGCCAGGACCAGAAACTGATCGGGCCCAAGAATCGTGGCATCGGTAAACGCAAAGGTCAGGCCGGCGGTGAACGACAGGCCGCCCAGGTCGAGCGCATACTCGCCGCGATTCTGCAACTCCAGGAACTCGAAGGCCTCTCCGTCGACGTCAGCCTCGCCCGGCGGATGGTAGTAGACCTCGGTGACGACCAGGTTCGTGAGTGCCTGCAACGGGAGAAATATCGCCTCGACTGGCGGACTCCAATTCGTGCCGTCGGTTACGCGCGCCCGAACACGGGTGGCGTTGGTAATCAACAGGGGCGTCGCATAGCTTCGCGCGCCGGGTGACGGACCACCGCCCGCCGCCCGCGGATCTGCGCCTGTCAGGCTGTAGTAGATCGCGCCCCGGCCGTTGGTCTGAGTCAGGCTCAGTTCCATGCGATTGGTGAAGTAACCGCTGGGTCGACCCAAGGCCGGAGGGCCGAGAACAGGCCACAAACCAGCGCTGCGGTAGCGCTGAATCGCCCGCACCTGGTTGCTCGCCCAGTAATTCGCGACCCACTGCATCTCCGCCAGCCAATGCCCCTCGCGCGTGAACGGGGGCTCGTGCCGTGAGTCGGCCCAGCGGGCGGTTTCGGCGACGATGGCACAATCAATCTCGTGCTGCCGGGCCAGCCACCGCAGAGCGCTCGGACCCGGCGCGAGCGGGCCATTGCCAGTGTGAGCGAACCACGCCCGATCCATGAAGAGCTGGCGGAAACCCGGGCTGGTGCGACGAAGAACATCGTAGAAGTAAGCGCCGTGATATTCCCCGGGAGTCGCAAGGCAACTAACCTCCGAAGCTTCTGCGAACGGCATGCAGAAAACGTTGGCGGTCGTGGTCAAAGAGTTGTTGCTCTCCTCCTGATCCCAAATCGCGAAGGTGAAGCCGCGGCTTTCCGGCCCGCGGCGCCGGCACGACCACCAGTTGTTCATCGGCCAATCGATGGCGCCGGAGGTGACGTGGGTCATGATGTAATCCACGTAGTTGGTAATATTGAGGAAAATCGGAAAGTTGGTGTTGCGGGTGCCGTCAGGATGATTGCCCTGGAGCCGCTGAAATGCGGCTTCCGTGGCGAAGCCCTGCGCGGCCAGCGCGGTCGCACCGTCCCAAGCCTGCCGGTTGCCCTCGTCGATTAGAAAGTAATCCTTGATCACGTCGTATTCATCCTTGTTCCCGCCCAGATGCTGCGCCGCAAAACCGCTGTCGAGCGTTTCGCACAGGTTGTAAACGCCCCAGTAAAGACCATTGAGCCAGAGATGCACATAGCGCCCGTGCGAGGTGATCTGGCCCAAATCCCGCATGGCATCACGCATCCATTGGTCGCGAATATACGTGGCGCGACGCGCTTCCCATCGAGGCAGCGCGTCCACCACCGGATAGGAATCGCCCGAGCAGGCGCGCAAAACCAACGAGTCGAAATCGTTCACTCCCGTGTCGAAGAAAAGCGGGTGGCGCAATTTGCCCGGGCCATACCGATCGCGAAAACTGATTCGCAGCGAATGCTTCAACGTCGTCGAGTGATACCGACTGGTATAGCCGTGAACGCGCAAGCCCGCCTCGACTTGGAATCCCGGCGCGCCGTCAGCGGTCATCAACTCAACACTAACCTCACGCTCCCAGTCATCGCCCTGCTGGTCAGAGCGGGCGTAGATGCCGCGCACACCACCGAACAAATCATCCGCCGATCCCACCACACTCAAAGCGGGCAACGAAAGCAGCGCCGTGGTGAGGTCGTAACCCGGCAACGTATTCGTCGCGATCTGTGGATCGATCCCATAGTCCGCGGCGTAGCCGTTCCACGAGGCCGGAAATCCCGCCGGTGTCGCCGACTGCCGCGCGGTCGCTTCCGGAAAAATGTAGGTATGCGTATCGACATCGGTCGGCGCAAAGCCGGACAGAAAAGCCTTCGCCCGCAGCGTGGTGGTGTTTGAAATGACGACGGGCTGGATGTAGCGCGTCGCGCCCAGCCCGCCCCTCGCCGGCACGGTGCCGTCAGTGGTAAACCAAATCTCGGCGCCCGCCGTGGCGCTGGTGATGGCAAGGCTGAACGCGTTGCTGAAGAAACCGCGATTCGGTGTGAGCTTCGTATCCGCTACGAATCCAAAAACGCCCGGGCCGTTGGTGCCCCCCGGCGACGGTGTCAGCAGGAACAGGTTCGTGTCTCCAACGGTTCCGTAGCTTACGTCCTTGCGCTGGGGACCAAAGTTGATGGATTGCGCCACCGAGCCGTCGGCACGCACCAACCCAAGGTATTCCCCCGCCGCGTCCAGCCGAAAATTGGTGTGCAACTCCCCTCCCGACAAACGGCGATCTTGCCCCGAAGCAAACACCACCAGGAACTGACCAGGCGCCAGGCTCGTCGAAGGAAACGTCCACCGCACCAGGTCCGCGGCGGCGTCGGTGAGATGCCAGCCCACCAGATCGACCGCGAACGGGCTTTGATTCTGCAATTCGATCCAGTCGGAATGCGCTCCGTCCGCATCCACAAGACCGAGGGCGTTCTCCGCCACGAACTCGGTGATTCGGACACTCGGCTGAACAGCCAGGAAACGGGCCGAGCCAACTTCCATGACGTTCGCTGCCGCAGACAAATCGGTGACGTCATTCACCTGCAGCGTATAGGTCACTCCCTCCACCAGGTTACTCACGCTGAGCACAACCTTGGTCTGCGCCGCGTCGAGTGTCGCTCCGAGCACAGACACGCGGCCGTCCGGTCCATCGACGGCGTAATGCGCCAGATTGGTTGCACTCTCGACGGCAACTCGCTCCGAAAACATGGCCTCCACCAAGGTTAATCCCAACGATCGCACGCCCGTCAGCCTGGGCGGCTGAGTGTCCGCCACCACGGTCAACGTCGCCATCACGCTGGCGGCCGTGTGAACCGCGTTGGAAACGACGTTGGCCGCCACCACCCGAAACCGGTCGCCGTCTTCGCCCAGCGAACAATGTTCGATGCGATAACTCGCGTTGGTCGCGCCCGGAACCAGCACATCATTCCGATACCACTGGAAAACCGGCGGCGGCGAACCTTCAACCCCCACCGCAAATGTCGCGGGAGCCAGCTCGTCTACGGTCAGATCTTGCGGTTGACGGTTGATGCTCACGGGCACCTGCGCGAACGCGGCCGGCGCAACGACGATCTTCGGCAACCCAGCGGCTTTGATCAGGACGTAGTCCACCGCAAAAACTGCGCGATCGTTGATGCCGCCCCCCGTGCTGCCCGCCATGATCCCCGCGTACCCCACGCGCGTGCTGCGCCCGGGAGTGTAATCCCACCGCAGCTGCCAATCGGAAGGTTCCGGAACGGTGCCGTCGGCCGGCCAGATTTTTCCAAAGACGTCGAACGTCGCGGCCTGCCCCTGCGAGGAAGCGTTAGGCTCCTGTCGGAGACGCAGCCAATACCAAACATTCGTTTGCCAGACGAAGTTCAAGCCAGGTCCCCAGGCCCGAAAGTCGTCCAGCAGCGCCGTGTGCGGGCCACTTTGTCCCTCGGCGTTGACGTCGCGAAACGTATGATTGACGCCCTGACTCGACGTCGGATCGACGGCGACCGCCACTCCGCCCCGCGAATACGCGCCTCCGCCAAAATCCCGCACCAACATCCGCGCCAACACCTCCTGCACCGCGCCACGATAGCTGGGCAGTTCGTAGACCAGATGATTCGGGTCTCCAGCGGCCGAGGCGACGTGCAGCCAGCCGCCGCTGACGGAAAACACTGGGGCGCCGCGCACCACCCAGTTGGACCCGAGGGACGTGCCGCTAAAATCGTCCTGAAAGCCATTCACGGTGGTGCCCACCTCCGTCGGCACGTATGGCTGCGCCGCCAGTCGTTGGACCAGCAGCGTCGTCAACACAAGGCACACGAATTTCCATCCGGCGGTGGAAATGGCTTTCACGGGAGGAAGAACCCTATCTGCGTCCCCGCCCGTATACAATTCGCCAGCGCATTTGATTCCTCAGTCAGAAGCGGTCCACCACCATTGAATCACTGAATACCGAATACTTCATCGCTGCGGCCCCTCCGCACAAAAAGCTCATTCGACCTTGAGTCGATAAAAACGGGCGCGGCGAGCGTTGTTCTGCAGAGGTTCCTGAAGAGAATACATGTCGGCCACATGCTCAAGAATCGGATCCAAAATCTCCTGCCAAGTCTGCAGATCTTCCGACGCCCATAGTTGATAGGTTCGCCCGGGAACTGGATCGAACTCGACGGCAAAACTCCCGTAATAAGTCGGCCGGAGCCGGAGAACGCTCGTGGCATCGGTCGGATTGGTGCTCGCCGCAAACTCTGCGGCGTTGCTGGCGCCGTCTCCGTCTAAATCCGCCGCCAGCTCCTCCGCCGTCAGCGGGGAATGCCCAAAATGGAGAAGCGCCCACGCGTCCTCGATTCCGTCGCCATCGAGGTCCGTCGACCGATAATCGGACAAAACGAGGCCGGCGCCAGAAAAGCCGCACGCAAACGACCCGAGTCGATCCACCGTCAACACTCGACGGTCGGCTCGCCGGTTGGAAATGAAGCTTTCGTCCGTCCACCGTTGGAATCGCAGCACGGTAAAAGTATCCGTCGGGCTTGGGACAAAACCGCCCTGAAGTCGGACATCGAGTCTCGCCGCGACAGCCGCATCGTCCAGCTCAACCTGGTCGTAAGTAACCCCCGCCGTCGTGCCTTGAATATCGATCGCCAACGCCGCACCCGGGCCCTCCATCGCCACCAACCCGCCTTGGAGCGACACGCGGCCGGGATGCCCAGGCCGACCGGGAGCGATGACCCCGGCAATCGATTTAAGCGTCGCCCGAATCACGCCGTCGCCGTTGAGCGTGGCAAGCGAGCTCAGGTTAAAGCTCCCCTCCAGATCCAGCACCCCGCCCAGCAACGTCAAGTTGGCTGTGCGGGTGCCGTCGCCGATTTGTATTCTCGACGACGGCGACGACACAACGGTTCCTTCCCGAACTCGCAAGGTGCCGCTGGCAACGGAGACAAACCCGTTGTTGGTGACGATGAGCCGATCGGCGGTGACCAAGCCCCCGTCCACTTCGAGATGGCCGTATCGAAGTTCCATCGTCGCGTCAGCGGTTGAATTCGTCACCACGAGGCTTCCCTGTTCGACCGAAACCCGGTTGATGAGCGAGATCGAACCGCACGGGAAACTGGGCTCGAACGCATTGCTGGCTCCGATCAGCAACCCGGTGGCGAAAATGGCGCCGCCATCGCGAACGGTGACGGTGTTGCCAATCGTTCGACTCCCCACCACCAAGGGTCCGCCGACCTCGAGAACGGAACCCGCGCCGGCAACCAGAACATCATTGGATCCAACGCGGGCTTGGCACGCCGCGCCAGTCCCGACGAGTGGCCCGTCGACTCCGACGGTCGCCGCCGCGCTGGAAACGCGGCCGCCGTGTACCACCGTTAGTTGCGCCCCCAGCCCGTTGCTTCCCACCAGGAGATTGCCGCTGTTCTTCCAGGTCGAGCCCGGGCCGGACACGAAGGCCACGCTACCGCGACTGCCGGAGCTCAAACCAAGAACACCGTGTTGATCGGATACCTGCGCGCCATCCTTAATTTCCAGACGGTTTCCCCCGCCAGCCCTGCCGACGAACAGGTTGCTGCCAACGAGCCAGCGGGTGCCAACCCCGGAGAGAACCACCTGGTTGGTGTCCGCGCCCATGGCCTGGCCAATGGTCCCGGTCCCCGATTGCAGCTGGGCGCCCTCCGAAAGTTCGATCCGGTTTTCCCGGGCGCCCCCTGATTCCCCAACCGTCAGGCTGACGTTGCTCCAGCTTGTTCCGGCCCCGGCGACCGTGGCGCGACTGCCCACGCCGCCAAAACCCACCCGATCAAAGCGTCCGACGACCCGCGCGCCGTCGACGAGGCGGAGGGTTTGGTCGCGCCCGGAATTTCCGACGAACAGATCGGCGCCCGCACTGAGCAGCGAGCCCGGGCCCGCGACGACGATTGAATTCGAGCTGCCGCCCTGGACTCCACTGCGGACATGGCCGGCAAAAACCTGGGCGCCATTACTCACCACCAGCTGGTTGTTGGTCGAACAGAACCCAATCTCGAGCAGGTTGGCATTCGACCAAACGGTGCCGGCCCCCACCACCCGCGCGATGTTGTCGTGGGAACGACATTCCCAACCAAGCGCGGCGGAATCAGTCTCCAAAAAGGCGCCGTCGACGAGCGTCAACCGGTTTGACGACCCGGCAGTGCCGACGTACAGGGCCCAACGCCCGCGCACGGCCGAGCCAACGCCAGTGATCCAAAGTTCATTGCCCACGGCGTTGGCCGCCGAGCCGACATTAAACCCCACGAGGCCGCGCGGTGACTGCAAAAACTGAGCGCCGCCACTGACGGTTAGGCGATTCTGCGCTCCACCACCTCCCAAAGTGACGCGACTTCCATTGGTCCAAGCGGTGCCCGAGCCATCGAGCACGAGCGTGTTCCGGAATGATGACGAACCCGAACCCATCCACAGGGACCCAGAATTGGCGACCCGCGCGTCGCGCACGACCATTTGATTGTCGGCGCCTCCGTTGCCGACATAGACCGTTCCGGCTTTCAGATAGCCGCCAGCGATGACCTCGAAAAAATTGTGTGAGCCGACGTCACCGATGGCCACCGTTCCGGTTGCGCGACCGATCGTGCCCGGCCCTGCGATCTGCGCCGAGTTAAGCGCCGCCGCGTTGGAGGCCGCCAAGGTGAGGTTGGCGGTTTCGAACTGCGCGCCACCCAGGACTTCAAGGCGATTGCTGGAGCCGTGCAAGCCGATGACGGTGGAAACTGCGCGGTCCGGGCGAACCACCCAGACGGTCCCCGCACCAGCAATCCTCGCCAGATTGCCCATCGAAGCAATCTCTCGTCCGACGATCAAAAAGTCGTTGGTCAAGCGCGCGCCGGCGCTCAGGATCGCCCGGTTGTATGAACCTTCGCGCCCAACCCGAAACCCATCGGTAAACCAGGTCGTGCCCGCACCAGAAACTTCGAGCGCGTTGTGGTCGCTGCCCGGCTGGTCCCCGATGTTGACCAAGACGTCGCCCGTGATACCACGACCAGCGCGAGCTCCGTCCTCCACCACCACCCGGTTGTCCGCCCCGCCCTGGCCGACCGTCAGTGCCGCCAGATCGAGAACGGAGCCAGCGCCGGAAACCTGCAAAACATTCCCGCTGCTCAACGCATCCCGCCCAACGATTCCGAGCCATTCCACCGTCAAACGACCACCGTCTCGCACCTGAACCTGGTTCTGCCCGCCGACCGCCCCAAGGACAAAATCGTTGGTGTTGATCCAGACGCTATTGGGGCCTGCCACGACGGCCTGATTGAATGACGCCGGAAGCGTCCGGCCAACGATTCCGGTGGAATTGATTAAACTTCCTCCGTTCGTGATCAGCAGAACGTTGAGCGGACCGGTATCGCCCAAAACGAAGTTCCCTCCCGCGTCCCGCGCCACTCCGTCGATGATATTGGTGGTCCGAGTCTCCGCCGGCGCGTTAAGCCCAACGCACATCTGCGCGACGAGGAGAAGAAACGACGATCCAATGACTCTGGACATGGTGTTTGCCCCTCGTTTCACCAAACGGATGAATGTCATACTCTTTGACGGATTGCTCTGGTTGAAAGCATCCCTGCCTGGCCCGTTCTTGCCCGCTCCATCCTGGGAATTAACTTTGCGACTATAAACGTTCGCGCCCAGCCAGCAACGCCTTTTCCATGTCCTCGCTCGCGTCCGGTGCATTTCGAAGTCGCTGGTGAAAGTCCACCGAGATGCTCGGACCGCAACCTCGGAAGCCCCCGCCGGCGCTCCCAGGCGTCCTCGCGCGGGCTCGGTCTGGGAACGCCGGCATCTTGCCGGCAAAGTTCGGAGCGCTGGATCGATTCGCTGCAGGGCAAACGGGATGAATGGGCGAACCGGCCGGCGAGACGCCGGCGCTCCCGGTGGGGCCGAATCCAGTCAGCGATTTTACCAACAACTTCGAGCAGCAGGGGCTCCCGTCGTGCTGCACGATCGCTGGTGCGATTCACCGCCTTGATCTTCAGCTTGAGGACATGAGATCAGCGTGAGGACGCTGCATGCAGGGCCTCCCAATTTGCCTGCATTTCGTTGGCGGGTAACGGCATCAGACCCTGGCCCGGTTCGATACGGTGCGCGGAGAGGACTTCCGCCTGGCGCCGCAGCATTTCCACCGAACCTTCCACCGGTGACAAATCCCAGAGTGACACCGAGCCGTCAAACGCGCCCACCGCGAACTCCCGGCCGTTCGGGTGCCAGGCACAGATCGAAGGGCCGGCCGAATGGATCAGGAGCGGCGTCATGGGCTCACCGGTTTCACATTCCCAGACCCGCGCAGCGGGTGGATCCGAACCCGGCCCCGCCAACGTGAGCAGAAAACGGCTGTCGGGACTGAACTGCGCATGCGTGACATAGGAGGGCTGCAGTGGCGTTTGCGCCACGCGCACCCCAGTCGCCGCGTTCCAAATCACGCCCGTTCGATCCTCGCCGCCCGTGGCAATGTAGCGTCCGTCGGGGCTGAACTGCGCGCACAGGACGCCGTCGAAGTGCGGCAGTTCGGGTCCGAGCGGCCTGCTCGTCTTTGCATCCCACATCAGCGCGGCGCGCGGCAGATCCAGTCGATCGACGCACGCGGTCACGATGCGGCTTCCGTCGGGGCTGAAGTTGGCATGGTACAATTCGCTCGGATGATTCATCGCCGGGCCGATGCGTTCGCCGCTCTGCGCATCCCAAAGTTGTGCCGTCCGATCGGTGCTGGCCGTAAGCACCCGCCGGCCATCGGGGCTGAACGCGGCATGAACGACCCGTCCTCCGTGACGGAGCATGGGGGTCAGGGGCGCCCCATTCGTCGCATTCCACACGCAGGCCGTTCCATCGTAGCTGGCCGAAACGATGCGCTGGCTGTCCGGAGCAAAAAACACCCGGACAACCCGCTGCGCGTGGCGCGACGTCATCGCGATCTGTTCGCCCGTTGCCGAGTTGCAGACGCGGACCCGACCGTCTTCGCCAGAGGTGGCCACCCATGCTCCGTCAGGACTGAGGCAGCCGTGGCTGATGCCTCCACGAACGGCCGGCAACGTCACGAGCAGCCGGCCATCGCGCGTGTCCCAGAGGCTCGCGCGGCCGTCGGCCATGCAAGTCAACAAGCGTCGCCCATCGCGACTAAAGTCCAAACCGATGATCCATTTTTCGAGACGCCACCTCACTCGTGGTCCCTGCTGTCCTCGCAAATTCCACAGGCGCACGGTTTGATCCTGGCCCGCCGTAACCAACCGGCCGCCGTCGGGACTGAAGCTGGCCACACTGACGTAGCCGCCATGGGGCAGAAAGGGCGAGCCAGCCTGGCCCGTGAGAGGATTCCAGATTCGGGCGGTGCTATCCCAACTCGCGGTGGCCAACTGCAAACCGTCCGGACTGAAGGAGCACTGACTCGCGCCGGCCCGATGGCGCAACGCATCCACCACCGGCACTCCGATTTCCGGGTCGAAGATGCGGATTGAGCCATCCCAGCTCGCCACGGCGATCCGCTGATCATCGTTGCTATAACGACAATCAAAACTGTCACTCTGCAATGGAATCGGCGAACGCGCGGGCAGACCGCTCTGCAATTCCCAGACATGGAGGGCGCGCGCTGTGGTTACGGCGACGGTCTGGCCGTCATGACTGTTGGCCAGGGTTCGAATCGGTTCCCGATGTCGAACCGACTTGACGCTGGGCGGATCGGACGAGAGATCCCAGATATCCAGCTCGCGGAGCCCCTTGGCGATGAGGTAGCGGTTGTCCGAACTGAAATAGGCGGCGTCAATCTGGTTGGTTCCCGCCAGCAAAGGTCCGAGGGTTTCGTTGGGCGCGTGGTCCAATTGCACGCCCGCAGGCATGAGAACGGCCCGCCATCGACCGTCTGGGCTGAAGGAGATGGCTTGATACGCCGCCGTCTGCAGCGGCTCGTTCATCAAAAGGCCCGTGGCGGGATCCCAGAAACGCAACACCCGTTGCGCGTCCACCGAGAAGACCCGCTTCCCATCTGGGGTAAACCTCGCCTGCCGGACGTCGGACCGGTGACGCAAAGGCGGCAACGCGGCCTTTCCCGTGGCCACGTCCCACACGTACACGTTGCTCCCCATGCCCGAGCTGATCACCCGATCGCCGCCCGGGCTGAAGTGCGCTGATTTGACGTAGCCGTCCTGGAACCAGAGCCGCTCGAGTTCCGGCGACTGGCGGAGCACGGCGGCGATGCGGCGGCGATGCACGTCGCTCCGCACGGGATCGTCGTTGTCCAAACGCAAGGCCTCGGCAAACCAGAGCAGGCCCCGAAACCCGTCGCCCTCGTCCACCAAACGGTTGCCAGCGCTCACATGGAGGCGAACCAATTGTTGCCGGCTCTCCTCCGCTCTGCGTTCGGCTCGCCCGCGCAACGACGCTTCATTTCTCTGGGCCTGGCGAATCTGCACGTTGGCGCGGGCCAGCACGAAGACGCTGGCCGCGATGATGATCAGCGTGACCGCGCAGAAAAACGTCGCCACCGGGTTGCGCCGGATCAATTTGGCCAGACGTTCCCCACCGCTGACGGGACGGGCCAAAATCGGCTCATGGCGGAGCCAGCGCTCGAGATCGTGCGCCAGCGCTTCCGCCGAGCCGTAACGACGCGATGCTTCCTTGGCCAGGCATTTCAGGCAGATCGTTTCCAGATCACGATCCACGTCCGAATGCACCGACCTGGGCCGTCTCGGTTCCGTGTCCAGGACCAAACGCACCGTCTCCATCGTAGTGCCACCCGCAAACGGCGGCTGGCCGGTCAGCACCTGGTAGAAAACCGCGCCGAGCCCATAGACATCGACCGCCGTCGTCAGCTGCTTTGACTCGCCGCGCGCCTGCTCCGGAGACATGTAGCTCGGCGTTCCGAGCATCGCCATCGTGCGCGTCAGCGTGCTGTCCTGCTCCACCAGCCGCGCAAGCCCGAAGTCCGTGAGCATCGGCTCGCCATGGGCATCGATGAGCACATTCGCCGGCTTGATGTCCCGATGCAGAATGCTGCGCTGGTGCGCGAAATGAACCGCCCGGGCCAGCTTGGCCACCAACTCCGCCGCCTCGCGGTTCGAACATCGCGACTGCCGATCAGCGATGTGCTGCAGCAGCGTCCCGCGTTCCGCGAACTTCATGCTGAAGAACGGTTGCCCTTCCCATTCCCCGACTTCGTAGATGGGAACAATGTTTGGGTGATCCAGCTTGGCGACAGCTTCGGACTCGGTGCGAAAGCGACGGACAAAATTCGGTTCGGCAAACTGGCCTGCCGCCATGACCTTGAGGGCGACGATGCGGCTGACTTGTGCCTGCCGCGCCTTGTAGACAATGCCCATGCCGCCGCGAGCCACCTCTTCCAACAACTCGTAAGTCCCAAAGAGGCAGGGCAACGTCAGTTTTTTCGGAGCCGCCACGAGATGACCGGCGCCGTCCCCGACGAGGATCGCTGAAACGAGGCACTTCCGGCACAGCCCGCGGGGTGCATTGGCGGCGAGCGGCCGGCCGCACTTGGGACAAAGGGCGGTATTGGGCGAACCTGTCATGAACATGGATCCATCGGGTTCAACAGATATTCCGCCGGTTCCTTTCGCGGAGAGTGACGCCATGGCCATCGAAGCGTCGACGCAAGGCCGTGGATCAGTCGGTCAGCGCCTCCAGCAGATGGTGAAGCTCTTCGTCCACATCCGTGCGTTGGGCCACGGTATTGGCCACTTCCTCGAGCAACAGCACGCGAAATCGAGCCCGCATGCGATGGATCGCGGAGGTGATGGCAGGGACGGAGATGCCCAACTGCGCGGCGGCGGTTTCGTAGGACACCGCGCCTTTGTCCTCCAGCAAAAATCCCTTCAACACTTCAAAGCGCTTTTCTTCAGTTTCCCGCGCCAGACGTTCCACGACGAAATCAACCAGCGTTTGCGCCCAGTGGCGGTCAAAGAGGGTCTCCGGCGTGTCGCGATCGGCCGGTTCCAGGTCAAAGCGCTCGGCCGCGAGCGCTTCATCGAGCGACAGCGCCTTGGCCCCGCCACCACGCCGCTGGGCTTGGGTCTTCTCCCATTCGTTCACCAAAAAGTTCGTCATCGAGACGAGCAAAAACGTGCGGAATTTGCCGCGACTCGCATCGAGCGAGCGCAGCGGGCGCTTCTCCAAAAGGCGCGCGAAGAATGCCTGCGTCAGGTCGCTCGCGTCCTCGTGCCCGTGGCCTTTGCGGCGCACAAACGCATAGAGGGGATACCAGTAGGTGCGGCACAACCGCTCCATGGCCGCCGATGCCTCCGGCGACTGGCTGTCGGCCGCGCGCACCACGACGGACCAATGAGTCGTGGCAAAAACTCCGGCAGCCGGCACGCGATCGTCCGGTCCATCGGCAAGACGAGGCATGGCGCGATGATAGAAGCGGCGGCCCGGATGTAAACAAAGGTTTCGACCTTCCCAAGAACCGACAAGGTAGGGCGCGCTCTCCACAGCGCGCCGCCGTTGCGGTCAACTTCCCCGTTCTCCGAGCACGACCGGGTAAGCAGTTCGCAACACGTGTTTGCCGGCGTGCGGCGGAGCGCCCGCCCTACCTGACGTGTCCGGTTCATGGCTCGTGACCAGGTCAAAAAAGAACGGGTGGCTTCCCATGAACCTCGAATAGGTCGCAGCAATGGACGAACGCGAACCGCCGTCGCGATCCTCCCTCACCCCAACCCTCTCCCCAAGGAGAGGGGGAACTTCAGCGACCGCGCGGTGATGGGATCGGCCGTCGGCAACGTCGGGGCATTTCGGGGGCCGGATCGACATGCAGGCGGGCGGCGCGGCGATCGAGCAACTTGTTCGTCAAATCGGTCGGCCGCGTTACCCTCTCCGCCGCCCTGCGGGGGAGAGGGCGGGTTCCGAACTCGCCCGAGCGAGGTCGGAACCGGGTGAGGTGGAGCAGTCCGCCGGTTCATGGCTCGTGACCAGGTCAAAAAAAAGAACGGTTATCGCGCAAGGCGGAGGCTTGCCGACCGTTAGCCGGTGGTGAAGGAGCGAAGCGACGACACCACCGGAAACGCGTTCCACCAGATCATCGCATCCCGGAGGGATGCCCTGCGGATCCCGCTCGAGCGCCGTCGCGGGATCTGCTCGGCCAACGCGCGATTCCGAACATCGCGAAAACTTTTTTCGATTCGCCCGAAAGGAATTCGAGATTTGCCTGTGTAGCCACGGTGAACACTTATGCGTCACCTTGGATTCGAAACTCTGGCGGGCGGGCCAATCGCAGCCCGCGGACGAACTCTGCTCTGGCTGGTGATTCTTTTCGGCTGGTGCGGCCATTCTCACGGACAGTGGCTCACGCAGACCAATTCCCTGCGCCCGGGTTGGAACTCGGTCTTTCTTCACGTCGACGCCACCCACGCCACTCTCGATCAACTCGTCGGCGCTGATCTTTCCAACCCGATCCAGGAAATCTGGCTCTGGCGTCCGCCCCTTCCCACGGGACAATTCGTCGCGTCCCCGCAAGTGCCCGTCGGTGACGGCAGCCAGTGGTTGAGTTGGACGCGCGCGGCGGGTTCGAGTTCCACCCTGCAACGCCTCGAAGGCAACGGCGCGTATCTCGTTCGTCTCGCCACTAACGCCGCGCCCTACGATTGGCGGGTCAAAGGCAAGCCCCTGACTCCCACCTACCGCTGGACGTTGACCGGTCTGAACTTCATCGGATTCCCGACGCCGCCCAGCCCGGTGACGTCGCAGCCGTTCTTCGACGCGTTCCTGGCCCCGGCGCCCGAGTTTCAGCAAATCGCCGCGATCTATCGGTATCAAGGCGGGGATCTGGGCGCGACCAATCCCGCGCGCGTGTTGGCCTTGCGCACCACCCGCGTTCGCCGTGACCAAGCCTACTGGGTGCGGGCGGGCGAAAGTTACAACCAATACTTCGGGCCGATCCAACTTCTGCAATCGTCGCCCGCAGGCATCCGTTTCGGCGACGCCAAAGGGCGCGAAAACCTGCGGCTGCGAAATCTGGCCAACGTGCCCATCACCGTGACCCTCCGGCAGATCGCCTCGGAAGCACCGCCCGCCGGGCAGACGAACCTCCAGGGGCAAGTCGCGCTCCTGCTGCGTGGCGCCATCAACACGACCAATCTCACCTTTGGCTATTCCGCCCTCGCCGCCGGACCGCAATCGTGGAACCTCGCCGCCGCTGGCCAGCCCGGGTCCGAACTCGAAATCGTCCTGGGTGTGAATCGCTCAGCGATGTCCGGCCCACCCGGCGCGCTTTTCGCAGGCGTGCTTCGATTCAACGACTCGCTGGGCCTCTCGCAACTGGATGTGGCGGTGTCCGCCGAGAAAGCTTCAACGGCCGGCCTTTGGGTGGGCGGCGCAACCGCCGAATCAGTCAGCCACTACCTCAAGCCCTATGCGAAAGCGACCAACGCGGCGGACTTCGCCGCGCTGTTGTCACGACTTCAACTGGCGGAAGGCGCGAACGGCTATCACTACGAACGCGATCCCAACACCGGACGCGTGCTCGTCTTCGGAGGCCCGGAACACAAGTCCGGCTCGTATCTGCTCGACGGCCCGGTCAGGATCGATTCGGGCACCGTGGCTCGTCCGTTTCCCCTTCGCCTGATTGTTCATCACGACGGCAGTTCGGCCAAACTGCTGCAGAAGGTTTATGCCGGAGTCGGCCTCGGCTCGAACAACGTGGTGGCGACGCGGGAGAGTCTGTTGCTTCCGGCCCAGCTCGGCGCGGCGCGCCGCATCAGCGCGGTGCACTTGCCGACATCCGCCGGGAACACGCCCTGGAATTTTGCCGGCTCAATGCAAACCGGCGGCAGCCTTACCGCCGCCGTGCCGCTGGCCTACGACGATCAAGCATCGAATCCGTTCCTGCACACTTACCATCCGGATCACGACAACCTCGACGCCACCTTCCAAAATCAACTGGCCCGCGGCAACGAATCATACGGCGTAAACCGGCAAGTCACCCTGACCTTCACCCCGCCGGCCAACGACTTCAATAGCCTCACGGCAGGAGGCCAGGATTTCACGGGCAACTACGCGGAGACGATCACGTTCGCCGCGCGCGGCGCCCAGACCCGCCAGTACAACATCCTCGGTTCGTTCACGCTCAAACGCATCAGCGACATCGCCACTCTGACCACGCAATAAATTTAACTGCCCTCCCATCACCATGAAAACACTCCTTCTCCCCTTCCCCTTCGTCTCCCGGCACCGCACCGCGTGTCGCGTCAGGTGCCTGCTCGGCTTCCTGCTCATGGCTATTTCCTGGTCCTGGTCATGGTCATGGTCCGCGCACGCCGCGCCCCCGGAGTTCATGACGTACCAGGGATTTTTGGTGGATGCGAACGGCAATCCCTTGGCGCCGACGACACCGGCCAATTACCCGGTCACCTTCCGCATCTACAGCACCGCCACCGGCACCGCGGGCCGGCAGTGGACGGAGCAACAGATTGTGACGGTCGACAAGGGAAACTTCAGTGTGATCCTCGGGGAAGGCACGCTGGTCGGGGGGGAGACGCGTCCAGCGCTCTCGACGGTTTTGGCCGGGCCAAACAACGCCGACCGTTACATGAGTCTCTCGGTGACGATTGGCGGCGTCACGTCGGAGATGCTGCCCCGCCTGCGCTTGTTGCCGGCGCCCTACGCCTTCACCGCCACAACCGCGAATTCGTTGGTGCAACCCAACGGCAGCCCGATGCTCAGCTATGCGAATAGTCGGGTCGAAGTGGCCGGAAGCCTGTTCGCCTCGGGCACGATCTCCGGGAACGGCTCGGGCTTGACCGGCCTGACGGCGAGCCAAATCCCGCCCTTGAACGCCTCCGTCCTCACCTCCGGCACGTTGCTCGATTCGTTGCTCTCTCCGAACGTGGCCCGCCGCGACCTCGCCAATTCTTTCGCCGGCAACCAGTCGTTTTCCGGCAACGTGGCCATCAACGGTGGTGGCATCCCGCTGAACTTCGGAACCGCTTTGGGCGACAAGATCAGTTTGTATGGGCCTTCCGGTGCGCACTACGGCTTCGGGATCCAAGCCGCCAAACTACAGATCCACACCGACAGCACCAACAGCGACGTCGTCTTCGGCGCCGGCCAAAGCGCCGCGATGATCGAAACCGTACGGATCAAGGGCACTGGCCAGGTGGGCATCGGGGTGACCAGTCCCGCCGCAAAGCTCGACGTGAACGGTGACGGCCAGTTCAGCGGCGGCGTTCGGCTCGGCGGAATTCTCGCGGGAGCCAGTGGAAATGTTCCCGTCACCGGCAACCTGTCCGTCAACGGCGCCGTGCGGGCGCGCGGCGGGGCGCCTGGGTCCAGCGGCATTAACAACAACGGCTACGCATTCTTTGGAACCGGAGACAACGACAGCGGCATGTTCAGCTCCGCGGACGGTCAGTTGGAATTCTACTCGAACAACGCGGAACGACTGCGTGTCGCCGGTCCGCGGGTGGGCATCAATACGACATCTCCGCGCGTCCCGTTGGACGTGGCCGGCGGCGTGAGTTACACGCTCAACGCCACCCAGCCACAGGACCTGAGCATTGACCTCCTCGACGCGACCGGTCTCAACAACTTTGGCAGCACGCTGACGAAGAGTTTTAGCATTCTCGCGGAACAGCACGTCGGAGCGGTCGGCTTCGCCGCCTCGTCGGATCAGCGAATCAAAACCGACATCGCGACCAGTCAGAAGGAACGCGATCTCGCCGCCATCCAGCAGCTGCGCGTCGCGGAATATGGGATGGTCGATACCATCCTCCACGGCACGGCCCGCCGAAAAGGGTTCATCGCGCAGGAAGTGGAGAAAGTCCTCCCTCAAGCCGTCGCGAAAAGCGTCAGTTTCATTCCCGATGTTTTTGTGATGGTCACGAATTCCACGTATGCCACCTCGACCAAAACGCTCACCCTGTCCTTGCCCAAGGCGCATGAGTTAAAGGTGGGCGATCGTGTTCGTCTCGACCTCGACACGGAGCGCAGCGAACTCAAGGTGGTTCAGATTCCGTCGGCACATGAGTTCGTGGTCGAAGGATGCGAGAAGGCTCCCTCGAAGGTGTTCGTCTACGGCCGGCAGGTGAAGGATTTCCGGACGATCGACTATGACCACGTCTTCACCGTCGGCATCGGCGCAATGCAAGAACTCGCGCGCAAGGTCGAGGCGTTGGAAGCAACACAATCTCGCCTGACCGAGTTGGAAAAATCCGCCGCTCGAGCCGCGGCTTTGGACCGGGAGAACGCCGATCTGCGGGCCCGACTGGTACAACAGGACCAGCGACTCATCGCGCTGGAGCGCCTGATCCAACAAAAATTCAACGGCGTCCAGCAGGCGGGCCTTCGTTCCGTGAACAGCCCGTCCCAACCCTGAACGGGCGGCCGGCCGCATCGGAACTCCCGCCATGAAAACCACCCCTCTTTCTCTCTGCGACGTCCGGAAGGCCGAGCCTGGCCGGAACCACGCCGCGATGCGGATCCCTTGGCCCCAAGTGCTGCTGCTGACGTCACTAGCCATCCTGGGTTTCGTCGTGGAAGTCCGTGCGCAATCGGTCCCATTCGAGCTCGTCCAGGACGCCATCCGTTACAACCTGAGTTCGACCAACGGACTGCCGCTCTCGAGCGTGCGCGGGGTTCCGCCGGGTTCCGACGGCCGTGCTCCGGTTGATGGCGTGCCGACCCCGTCCAACCCGACGGGCGCGCCCGGCACCACGAATCAGTTCCGCGGATTGACCGTATTCGGCGCCGTCAGCCGGCCGGGCACCACCAACCTGAACCCTGCGGTCAGCCTCGCCGCCAACGCAGAGAATCTGAATCTTCCGCGCATCAAAGCAGGTGGAGTGATCGTCATGGCGATGATCCGCGCCCGCGTCGGCGCCCCGCTGCTCGGCCGCAGCACCTCGCTGCAGTTCGGAGAGATCGTCTCCTTGCCGGTCACCGACGAGCACGGTGTCCTCTTGAGTGTGGCGAACACCGGCATCAATCCGAGCCGCCCACCCACGAGCCCGGACGACTATTGGCTGGCCGAACCCTACACGACCAACAATCACACCAACTCCGGCTACTACTGGAGTCCGCATGCCCAGGCGGTTTTCGCGATCAACGCGGGCCCCATGCAAATCGTCTGGCGACGCACCACGTCGTCCACGCTCACCACCAACCGGGCTGGGGTCGGCTCGGTCCTGGTTCTCGGCATTCCCTATGTCGTGCTCACCAACCAGCACATTGTCTCCGGCAGCCCAGTCAAGGACCCGCGCCTGATGTATTGGACCGAGCGTTCCTTTGTCGACACCGGCAAACCGGTCTTTGTGCCCAGCGCGCGAGTGGGCGCCGTGAACGTGGTTTACAACAACAACTTTCCCGAACGCGTGACCAATGAGGTGGTCATTCCCGGTCAAATCCCCATCGTCACCAGCAATACCCTGGCTGAAACCCGCACCCTCTGGTACGACAAATCGGGCGCCCAGTCGGGTGGGCAGATCCGCGCATACAACGTCGAGGGTCGTGTCTTCATGGAATTGCTCGGTGACTTCCGCGGCGCCGGCACGCGCCAGCACCTCGGCTTTGAAATTGTCGACGTCGTTCGGCAGCCGGCGCCGAGCGATGTCACGGTTGAACTCGGCGAACCGCTTACAGCCTACCCTGGAGGCATCCCGGGCGACGCCGAACTGTTCCCCGAACCCCTGTTTTTCGTCGGGGAAAGTTTCGCTTACCAGCACAACCCCGGCGGCCGCGTGCGGCCGGACTTCTACGCGACGCGGGAAACGCGCAATCAAAATGATCTCCAGGTGCATTGGCTCGAGGAAGGACTCGAAGGCTTGCGGTGGCCGCTCCTTTTCGTCCGTTACAATCTGGTGTGGCCGGACGACGCCGCGAAATACAGTCACTACGTCCGGCCCGCGGTGGCCAATGAAAATGAGGCGCAGGCCACCGCAGTACCGCTCCCGTCCGAGAACGGTCCCACCATCGTGTATCAGGATCCGCTGGATCGACCGCGCGGCAAACTCACCGAAAGTTTTGCCTACTACAGTTTCCTCGACACCACGCAACCGGCGCACCGCGCGCTCCTGAGGTTTACGGTCGGCGATTTCATCCGGTTCGAACGCGTCTTCTCCTGGCTGGACCAAACGCTGCGCGGGCCTGACTCCCAGTTTGCCGGCAGCGTGGCCACCAATCTGAACTCGTGGACGACGAACCGCACGTTTGACTGGCCCGATGAATTCACCCGCCCACGCGTCATCAACAGCACGGTCTTGGTTGGAAACCGGATCACCGCGCCGACCGGTGAAGCCGGCGCTGCGCCCGGCACCAACTATCTCGCCGGATTCATCCGCCAAACCGAAGGGGATCTGTTCCATCCCGGCGCCTATGTGGATCCGTTCACGGGTGGATTCGAAGCGGCGAATCGCGGCGCCATCATCCCGGTCAACAGCATGCCGGGAAGAGATCGCCTGGAAGTTTGGTGGTTCCGCCAGAACCAGGTCAACCTGAGCCGCGGCTTCAAGAGCAGCTTCTGGCCGGCTGTCATCGGACGTTACACGGTGCAATATCCCACCGCGCCTTCGGAGATCGTTCTCGCCAGCAATGACGGCTCGGGTCCGCTTTCAAGTCTTCAAGCCAAGGGGAACATCTACTACCAGAACGATGCGCAGGCGCCCGGCTACAATCCCAACGAGGAACATGCGCTGATGCAGGGCGGGCAGGCGTTCGCCTTGCGCGACGACCTCAATATCACCACGAACACAAACGGGGAATATTCCTCGCCCGCGTTCGTGCTGGTCTCTTACCTCGAAGCCGACGGCCGTCCCGCCGTGCGCCCGTTCAAGGTCTTGCGCGAGAAACCCGCAGCCGGACTCGTCTTTGACTATCTCAAGGAAGCCGGCGCGATCCTTCAGCCACCGATGCCACTACCCCTTATGGAGAAGGCGCTGGCGCCGAACGTGGCCGGCCAGCCGCCGAAGAATCTCAACACGGAGATCAATGGCTACGTGGTGGCGTCCTCCGCCCGCTCCGCGGCCGGCTCATTCTCAAATCACGTCATCACGACGACCGGCCGGCACTTTGTGCAGCCGTACGATCCCGTGGCCTTGCAAGATCCACTGAACCCGGCTCCGCCCTATTGGCTGTTCCCCACCAATGTCGGCGTGACGACGCTGAGCGGGCCGCTGGGCACAGTCCGGCCGCTCTCCCTGCGAACGTGGGACGGAAATCAGAGCGCGGTCGGCACTCGTTGGCGATTTGCCTTCGACTCCGCGGCAGGCGTCGCGGCGAACGCGGCCGCGCTGCTCTACGACACCGCGACCACCAACGAAACGATCAGCTGGACGGTCACGATCGCCGCAATCAATTCCGCCTCAAACTACGTGGAAGTGGAGTTCGGTGGGAACACCCCCGAAGCCGCCAAGAGCGCCAATCGCCTGGTGCTCCCGGTTGCCGGACCCGCCGCCAACGCCTTCGCCGGCCAGCGTGTGGGCTCGGAACCGCTCGCAACGAACGTTGCCAATCTGACGTTACGCGAGCGATTCGCGTCCTTTACCTTTCAGGATCGGAAGGCCAACACCTGGATCTATCGCGGCCCGCACGACACTCAGGACGCGCCCGTCCTGGTGATGAAGTATTACTACAAGACGCTCCCCGGCTTCTTTTTTCCGAGCCTGGCGCCGGACGCGCAACCGGCGGTTGGCACCATCACGCCCTATCTGCGCGGGCGCAATGCTAACGGCTCATTCGAAGGCGATCCCGTGTTCGGCAATCGCGAGAACCCCGCGGAAGGCGATGGTCAGCCGCTCGGCATCACGTATCGACCCGTCTGGCCCGAGAATGTTCCCGTCCTCCAGATGGCCGAGTCTCTGCTCACGCCCAAACGCGGCCTGCCCAGCGTGCGCGGCCACACCAGTTTGGAGATCCTCTATCAACAATCGCAAATCACCGGTGGCGAAGAAAACGAAGCCGCGGTGCTGCACGATCCCACCCGCGAAAAGTCCTTCGCCCTGGCCGCACCGGAAAGCGCCGATGCCCTGGACGTCGTTCCTTCGTCCATACGCACGCAACTCTATCAAGGCCGAACCTTCTTCCCTGCCCTGTCACCCCACCTGGCCGAGAGGTTGTTTATGGATCCCAACCGCGGCGAATTCGGCGCGCTGGTCTTCAAAGGCCAGTTCGTCGACGCCCCCTTGGGTGACAGCTACGTCTTGTTGAACGTCATCGGGCCCAGCGACGCCGCCGAAATGAAAGCGCTCTGCGCCAATGAGGATCCCCGAAAAGCCCGGTGGGATGCCGCCATCGACGGTCTGGCGACCACTTTGGAACTCTTCATCGAAAACCCGGCGCAGCCGCGCACCTACATTCCGTCCGCTCCCGAAACCATCGGGCCCGCGGCCCTGTCCCGCGTGCGCGACGACGATGTGGCCGTGGATTCCTATGCGCTGACCGCGACCGGCCCGGGTGTGGGCTATGTGTCGCTCCTTGCTGGCAATGGACGCGCCTTCACGCCGGAAGGCGATCCGGTCAGCGTGAAGATCGTCAAGGTGGTGAAGACGCTTTATCGGGGCGAAGTGAACCTCGTCGAGTCGTCGAATCCGCTGAATGAGAAACTAACCTTGCAACAGGTGGTTGACCTCGCGGGCCTGACCACTGACTACAACTTCGAGTGGCTGATCGCGTCACCCGTCGATGGTTTGCCGCCGGCGGTTTACCAGAACACGCCGATGACCTTGCTGGGCGACGGGGCCTGGCGCCATCTCCATCACCCGTTACCGGATGACACCGCGGCGACCGTGACAACCGCGGCAACGGTCGGAAGCCGGATCTTTTCAGATGTCTCAACGGCGGTCGCTCCAATCAGCCGCGTGCGCTATGACGCTGTCGGGTTCGAGGACGGGCTGTGGCGGTTTCAAGCGACCGGTGGAGCGCACGGCTTGAGCATGGGCAACCAGGTCGTGGTGCGCAAATCCGACGGCGGCGAAATCCACGGGACGGTCCACGCCCGAACGACGGACAATCAGATCTTCGTGGCGACGAACCCGGGCCAGAACACAACGACTACAGCCAACGAAATTGTCGGGCTTGAAGAGCGCGTTCTGACGAATGGCATTCAAAGCATCGTCTTCCGCCAGTTCAACGAACCGGCCGGCAGCTACTCCCAATATTGGCTCAGCCTGGATCTGGATCCGGCTCTGGGCGCCGTCGTTTATGTGGATGGCCAGCTGGCGGCACGGGCCAACACCGACCGCGACGACACGGGAACGTCGACCGCTCCGAATGGACTGCTGCCTTTGAGCCGGGCCTATCGTTTGAACCCTGCCCTGCTCGCCGGCGGCACTTCGAACCCGGACGGTTCGCGCACTCATACCATCGCGGTCGAACTCCGCTCCTCGGCGTATCCAGACCAGCTCGTTGCGTTCAACGCGCGGATTGAGGCCTTCACTTCAATTGATGTCACTGCTCAGCAGTGGTTGCCGCTCGACCCTGTGCGTTACGCCGACGGCATTCGCGCCATCTTGGGCGGCAGCTCCGATGTGCGCAGTCTGGCCGACAACTACCTGATCATGCGCTACCAGGCGCGAAACACGAACCACGCCTCCTACGTGGCCAACGGCACGGGCGGCAACGCCAACTGGTCTCAATGGACCTCGCCGCAGTTGGCCGAAGGCTGGATCAAACGGGTGCTCAAAGGCATCAACCCGTTTAATCAGCGCATCACCGACCTGTTTAACAATTCGGTCAACACCGACGTCAGCATCGTCGCGCAGGCCGGCCAGCGCTGGGAAGGCGACGTGGCGTTGAACCTCGACACGCTCAGCAATGCCGGGCTGATCGAGGTCTACGAGACCGTGCTGAACCGGGGCAAACTGCTCAGCATCGGCGGCGGAATCAACTACGGCCCGGCCAACGACGCGCTCTTGCTGGCCGCCGGTTACCTCAATGACCTCTACATGGTGCTGGGGAACGAGGCGTGGGCGGATGCGGGCAATCCGACCATCGGCATCGGCACCAAAGACAACACCTACGGCGCCATTGCCACCGCACTCTTTTCCTTCCGCGGCCAGCTTCCGTCCCTGCTCGAGGAAGAGCTGGCCTTGATGCGCGGGCGCGACGACTTCCTGCTGCCTGGCGTGGAACTGCGCCCGGTCTACAACCGGATGATCTGGAATTACACGCGGGGCATCGACGCAGGCGAGGTGGTCTACGCACTGAACTACAATGTGCTGGATCAAAACCAGGACGGCGTGGTGAACGCCGACGATGCCCGACGCCTTTATCCGCAGGGCCACGGCGATGCCTACGGCCACTATCTCACCGCGCTGAAAGGGTACTACGCGCTGCTGATGGACAACAATTTCGACTGGGTCCCGCGCATCGAAGCGGTCACCGTGCTCGGCAAGCCGGTGTCGGTGGATTACCAGGACGAACGCAAGTTCGCCGCGGCCGCCGGAGCATTGGCTCGGGCGGGCAAACAAATCTTTGATCTGACCTGGCGACGGGACTACCGGGCGGGCGGCGCGGGTTGGTCGCACTTTGCTGAAACCAAGGCGAACACCACGACCCGGTCCACTCCGACAACCCGATTCTGGGGCTTGGACCACTGGGCTTCGCGCACCGGGCAAGGCGCCTATCTCAATTGGGTGGTCGGGAACGCGATTCTGCCCGATCACGATCCAGATCCCGCGCACGCCGGCAGCATCCAACAGATCGACCGGACCACCGTGCCAGAGCTGAAGGAGCTGGTGACGGTGACGACCAGCTTGCAGTCGGCGATGGACAACGCTGAAGCGGGACATACGCCGCTCGGCCTGCCGGCCTCCACGGTGCCCTTCGATTTGAATCCCAATGCGGTGACCGGGCCGGAGGTCAACACGCATTTCGAACAAGTCTACGCCCGGGCCAAACGCGCGCTCAACAACGCCATTGTATCGTTCGACGACGCCAAAGATGTAACCCGGCTGATGCGGTCGGAGCAGGATTCGCTCTCGGACTTCCGCACCACGGTGAACAAACAGGAACTGGCCTATACCAACACCTTGATTGAGCTCTACGGCACGCCCTATCCCGAAGACATCGGCCCCGGGCGAACCTACCGGACGGGCTTCAATGGACCGGACACGATCCACTACATGTATGTCGATTCGAAAGAATTGAACTTTGTCGGACCGCTCGGCTCGTTGCTGAACCCCGAAGCGGACAAGACCTGGGTCATCGATACGCAGACCTTCACGCCGGACTGGGCCAATGAAGATCTGATTTCGACCTTCAACTTCATCCAGCCCGCGTTTCCTTCCCCGGTGGACGGCAACTCACAGACAACAAACTACCTGGGCGACACAAGCCTCTACATCCAATACACACTCTCGGCGCACGGCTTCTTCAAAAAGCCGTCGGCATGGACAGGCCAACGCCATTCGCCGGGCCGGATCCAGCAAGCCATCTCAGACATCGTCAAGGCACGGAACGCCGCCTACGCCGCGTTCTATTGGGCCGACGCGGCGAAGTATGATCTCGACTGGGCCATCACGTCGTTCAAGCAACGGATCGAATCCCGCGAGAAAATCCGGGAACTTCAGACGGCCATCGTGAGCTTGCAGCAGGTGAATGCCACGGCCCAGTTGGCTTACGAAATTGCGGACAAGTATCTGGAACACTCGAAGGAGACGGTGAAAAACCTGACCGACACAGCCGCGACGGCCTACCCAAGTTCATTCATCGCAGGCCTCGCCTTCGGCGGCGATTTGGTCGCACCCGCCCGCGCTGCGGTGAAGGCCACCGGCACGACTTTCGAAACGACCACGGACTGGAGTCGGGTCATCGGCTTTACCCTGGCGCGCGCGCTCAACTACGCCACGGAAACAGCCACGCGGTTCCTCGAGTTTGACGGCATTGTGCCCGAGCAGTGGAACCAGGAATTGCGCGAGGTGACCAGCCAGATTCGCGACAAGGTCTATGGCATGAACAACCAGTTCATGACGGTTAACGCGCGCTTGCAGGAGTTGGACGACGCACAACGCCGCTATCGCACACTGCTCGCTGAAGGGGAACGCATCCAACAGGAGCGCCAGATCTTCCGGCAGCGCGCGGCCGCGGTCATCCAGGGCTATCGCACGCGCGACGCAGCCTTCCGCATCTTCCGCAACGAGAAGCTCGAACGTTACAAGTCGCTCTTCGACCTCGCCGCCCAATACGCCTTCATGGCCGCTCAAGCGTATGACTACGAAACCGGCCTGCTCGGCGGCACCCAAGGCAAGGAGTTCATCAACCGCATCATCCGCGCCCGAGCCCTGGGTGTGGTCCAAGGCGGTGAACCACAATTCGCCGGCAGCAACACCGGTGATCCCGGATTGTCCAGCGCCATGGCCGAGATGGCCGCCGATTGGTCCGTCCTGAAGGGCCGCCTCGGCTTCAACAATCCGGACGCCTACGGCACCACCGTCTCACTGCGGACCGAACAGTTCCGCATTCTGCCCGGCACAAATGGCACCACGCAGTGGAAGGACATCCTCAATCAGGCGCGCAAGGCCGACATTCTCGATGACCCGGATGTGCGGCGGTATTGCCTGCAACTGGGCTCCGGCAACACCGCCGGAGCGGGGCCCGTTCCGGGGCTGGTGCTGGAGTTCAGCACCACGATCGCGGATGGACTGAATCTGTTCGGGCGTCCGCTGGCGGCGGGCGATCACACCTACAGTTCGAGCTCGTTCGCCACAAAGATCTTCGCCGCCGGCGTCGCGCTCGAAGGGTATCTCGGCATGGACGATCCGTCGGCCAACAGCGGCACCGGCCAGTCGCCGCCCGACCCCGACCTGAGTTTTCTCAACCCCGACGCGATGGCCGCCACGCCGTATATCTATCTGGTCCCCGTGGGCGTGGATTCCCTGCGCAGCCCGCCGCTCGGGGACCAAAGCGAAGTCCGCTCGTGGAGCATCAATGACGTGGCCATCCCACTGCCGTTCAACATCGGTGGCTCCGAGTTTTCCAACGCACAGCTTTATCAGTCGAGCGATTCGCTGAGCGAAGAGCCCTTCGTCATCCGCAAACACCAGGCCTTCCGGCCCGTCTCCAGCGCCAGCGTGTTCAGTCTCGACATCTACGCCGGCACCGGATTGCGACGATCGCAGTTTACCAACAACCGGCTCGTCGGCCGCTCGGTCTGGAACAGCCAGTGGAAGATTGTCATCCCGGGCCAGACGCTGTTGAACAATCCAGACGAAGGGTTGGAACGTTTCATCCGGACGGTCCGGGACATCAAACTGCATTTCGTGACCTACTCGTATTCCGGCAACTGAAGGAACGGAACCATGCCTATGAACTCATTCAGCAAGATCTTCGCTGCCGCCACGCTGTCCGCCGCCCTCAGCGCCGCCGCGTTTCCACCCGCACCTCACCACACGCTCTACGGCCAGGTGCGCAATCAATGGGGCGATCCCATCAGCACTATTCCCGGCGACGTCTATCTCGAGACACCAACGGGCACCCAACTCCACACCGCCCTGCTCAGCGAGCTCACGCCCGGGGTAAACTATGAACTCCAGGTGCCGATGGACTCCGGCACCGCGCCTGACCTCTATCAACCCACGGCGCTGCGCCCGTTCTTTCAATACCGATTGAAAGTCGTCATTGGGCAGACGGTTTATGTTCCGATCGAAATGGCCGGCAACTTTTCCCAGATTGGCCAGCCCAGTCAGAAGTCCCGCATCGATCTTACGTTGGGGGTCGATTCCGACGGCGACGGTTTGCCCGATGCCTGGGAACAGTCGTTGATCGCCGTGTTCGGCGGCACCCTCGCCAGCATCCGGCCGAACGACGACACCGACGGTGATGGCCTGACCAATCTCCAGGAGTATCTGGCAGGAACGTATGCGTTCGATCCCGATGATGGCTTCCAACTGTCCATTGCCGAGGTTACGGCTGAGGCGTCCAGGCTGGAGTTCACCGCGATTCGCGGTCGTCACTACAGCCTGCAGGTTTCGTCCGACTTGCGAGCCTGGTCGCCGGTCCAGTTCCGGGTGATCGGGCCCGGTGCGGCGTCGCCGCTGATGGACCAATACTCGGCCACCGACGTTCGCGCGCTGAGCGTCGAGGTGCCCACCCAAGTGGGCACGACCAACCGCTATTTCCGCGCGCTGGTGCGATAGACGAAAGGCGGTTTGCTGCCGGGCATAAATTCTTCGACCCTTGGGTCGACCGATCTATTTGCCGCCAACTTCTGGTCAATCCCGATTCGGCTCGGACGGAACAGCGATCATGATCAATGCCAGCACCGTGTTTACGAGCCTGATGCACCTCTGGAGGTGGAAAACTCGGGCGAAATGGACCTTGCAATCAACAAACCCACAGGCGCATAAAGCCGAAGCCAAAGGCGACCTATGAAGTCCTCCAAAGAACAAGGGACGGCAGCGTTTCAATCGAGAGCAGTGAACCGACGGTTGCAGAACAAGCGTTGGGCCCGGGCTAATACCAATGAGTAAGCGCTCAGCAATCAAATTGATGGCCTCACTGCTCGGCCTTGTCGTACTCGCCGCAGTGTCGGTTTTCGGATCTCGCGCTTGGCACAGGGCGGGAGCAGAGGTTCATCGTACTATTGTCAGCCCGGACGGGCGGTATCAAATCGTCGTGTACCGCATTCCATCGCGACTCGCGATGCCGGGACAGGGGGGCGATGCAGCTGGATTCATGCAGCTCTGCGATGCCCGAACGGGCCGGGTTTTCCACGATTGCGATGTTGAGATGGTCCAGCTTGTCGACCGGGTCTGCTGGTCGGCGACGAACGTGAATGTTCACCTGCTTGTTGATTGGAGGTTGCCGCTGTGATTTGGGCGTCGCTGTTTCAACTCGAACTTCATCATCCCGGCGTGCCTGAATCGGGTCGTTCGGCGAAATAATGCGACCTGCCAAAGAACAGCGGTTTTCAGCGCGGAGGGCTGGCGCGGTATACCCGTTGAGGCACGATGAGCTTTTCCAAGCTCAGTGTCACTTGAAGGGCACACCGGGAAAATGGGGATTCTTGCGTTTGCGGATCACACGCGAGGCGCACCGCGAGCGTGCCGAATATTGGTTTGGACCTGACCATGGATTTTCCTCGGTTAGTGACGAACTTGTGCCCGAAGTGATGAGAGCCGTATGTGATGCGCTTAGAGATCTCGCGGCAGCGGCAGAGGGCTATGATCCTCCGGTCGACGCGAACGACAGCGGTCGATGTATTCGCTACTGGAATGGCGAGGATAGAACACAGGTTTTTATCCCTAGCCATCCCACCGCGTACCAAGTCCCGTCGCGGTGCATATTGGCATTCGATCGCCTATGGAGTCTTGTCGCAGGACCGCCATGACGAAGTTTCCTCAGTCCAACAATCCGACTGCACCGAGCTCGGCGAGTCGGGAGCGTTAGGCGGCACCACATGAAATCCCCTATTCAACTCAAACTCGTCATCGGTGGTTCGCGCGAGGGAACTGAATACAGATTCATCGGAGACGAGGCGTCGTTGCGGCAGATGGCATCCAGCATTCTCGCCCGACTCGACGGGACGCGGCCAGGGCCTTGGCCCACCGATTCCTCAGTGACTTTCTGCGAGGAGGTCACGCACGGGAACGACGTAGTGTTTCTTACGTTTCAGAAGCAAAAGGCATGAGCATCTGCGACATCGTGCTGCCCAACCTGCCAACTGTACCGAACCCCGCGAGTGCGTCTCCGGGGCGTCGGGGTTGAAATCGAGATGGAAAACACACCCCGCTACGAACCGATCACGGGTGAGCTCTTGGAAGCGTTGAAGGGGGATTGCCAGGATGTGGTCACCTTCGCGGCGCGGAATTTTGGAATCAACCTGTCGTTCGACGATAAGTCCATTGTCTGGCTGGCGTACTTTATCGAAGACCAGCGCCGCCAGATGGACGCGGAGACTCGGCATACCTACGCCGTGAAGATTGGCATCTACCTCGGTTTCGCCATTATCGATCGGTATGGCGGCGAATGGGTAACAAGCGAGGATCAACATCCTTTTGTGAGATTTTCCACGGGTGCGCTGGCAAACCCATTGGCGAAAGCGGACAAACAATTTGAGAACGGAGAGGTGGACAACATCTACGGGCTTTACCGGAACATCGGCCGACTGCTGCGGCGGGAATTCGGCGACGGCGCTCCTCCACCCCCACCCTCGGTGACCTGAGCCTTGGGAACGGCCAGGCTCCAAAAGGATGAAAACATCAACGTCGTTCTACCTTGCCGGTTCGATCAGCGGCCTGGGATCGGGAATCGCGCTTTCACACTGGGCGTCGCGTGACCTTTCGTTCGCAGCCGCACTCCTCCTCGGCGGAATTCTGTTGGGGATCGGCGCAGGGGTCCGCCTAATCCTGGAGCGTCGAGGTCAAGGTGCCCCTCCCTCGAAATGATGGTCAGGGTCACCACAAACCCGATGCACTAATCCCAGCGATCCACCCACGCCGAACCGGCCAGACTGAACGGACCGCGTTGCGAGTTCAGAAACCGCGCTCGACAAAGTTGGTTTCGGCCAGAATCAACGCACGGGCGCAAGCGCACCAAGACGCGAGGGCGGCGCAACGCACGCCTTACCTGCATGGCATCGACCGAGGACACTCGTCCCAACGGACTGGACTGAGCTCAGCTCTTCCTTCCGTCCATACTACTAAAGTCTCCCTTCGCGACCAGCTCGGCGGGCGAGTCCCGACTTGTTGATGCTCCGGGCGGCCGGCATCCTCTGGGCCGTGATCAATGCGGCGAAACTCGGTTGGCTCCTGCCGTCGATCGCCGCGTTCACCGCGGTTGATCTGGACGGGCAGGAACTCTTCGAGGTGCCGCCCCATCATCCGGCCATCGTGGTGACGAATGTTCAGCAGATGCGGGCCGTAGAAACGAATTGGGCCTCCGGCCTGTACGAAGCCCGCCTGAATGGCACCATTGTTTTCGTCAACCCGCCCCTCCGTCGCCTTTACCTTCTGGTCGAGGACGACGGGGTTCAGGTGAATCTCACCGGAGAGGTCACGAGTTATCGTCTCGGTCAACGCGTGCAGGTGGCGGGTAACATCGTGGAAGGCGAGCCGACGCTTCGCTTGCGCAACTCCAGCGTGACGGTCGTTGGCGACGGGCCAATGCCCGAGGCCAAACCGGTGACCTCCGAACAGTTGATGGCTGGTCGCGACGGCTACCGCTACGGGCGGCTTCGGGGGATGGTGAGAGACATCTACGCGCAGCCGGCCGGGCTTCACCTGATTTTGTCCGAGGGCTCTCAACCCATCGAAGTCACGATCAACGCTCCCGAGATGGCCTTGCCCGAAGAATGGATGGATGCGGAGTTGGAGGTCACCGGCATCCCCTTTCCCTTGCACCGTCCCACCATCCCGCGCGTCCGCGCCATTTGGTTTCATTGCTACTCCACAAACGACGTTCGCGTCGTGCGCCCGGGGCACGCCCGACGCTTCGATCACCGGCCTCTCCTGACCATTGCCGAAGCCGTTGGCCAGGCCGTCGGCTCCAAGGATCGCATTCGGATTGCAGGAACGGTGACCGGGTCCAAACCGGGCGTGGGCTACTTCGTCGATGACGGGACCGGCGTCATGTATGTGGATTCAACGCTGGTCTACCTGAACCCGCCCGCGGCCGCCCAAAAGCCCAAGCGCGAGCTTCAGACCCCGCTCCAGCCGGGCGAACGGGTCGAAGTCATCGGTGTGCTCGACCACTCGTTCTCACTGTCCCCGTCGCTCGTCGAATCCGAATACCGGAGGATCGGACAGGGCAAGCCCGTGAAGCCCATTCCGGTCACCCTCAACGAACTCAAGGAAGGAAGGCACGCCGGGCGTTTGGTGACCTTGCCGGGCCATTTGGTTGACCAGCGTGCGTGGCAAAGCTCGGACTTGATCAGCCATCAAGCGTTTGTCTTCCGGGTGGACGACGAGGTTTTTCAAGCGCAGTGGGACAGCGAAGCCCGAATGCATTGGGATTTGAAGGAAGGACGCTACTATTCGATCGTCGGCGTGAACGAAGCCGAGGGAGGTTCAGCGCAAAATCAATCGGTTTTCCGACTTCGCATCCGAACTCCCGAAGACATCCAGCCCGCCATCGAACCGCCGCTTTGGCGTCGCCGGGAAACCGGCCGGGTTCTCCTCACCGCCGCGGGGGTGGCCGCCCTGGCGGGCGTCTGGATTCTTAGCTATCGCTTCAAGGTCCGGCAGCTCGAACGCAACATCGGGGCCCGCACCCTCGAACTCCGGGAGAGCGAACGCAAATTTCGAACCCTCTACGAATCCGCGGGCAATGCCGTGGTGGTCCACGATCTCGAACGCATCCTCGATTGCAATCCCGCCACGATCCGCATGCTCGGCTACGCGAGCCGCGCCGAACTAATCGGACGGCCTCCGGAGATTCTCGCGGCCCCGTCCCAACCCGACGGCGAAGATTCTTCGGTCGCAGCGCGTAGACATCTGGAGGCGGCTCGGCAGAAGGGTTCCCACCAGTTCGAATGGCTGTGCCGTCGCGCTGACGGCGCCCCGCTTCACGCTGAGGCCTTCCTCACCCGGGTGGAATTGGACGGGCGCACTGCTTTCCAGGCGGTGCTGCACGATGTCACCGAGCAAAAACGCGCGGAGGCAGAACGGGAACGGTCTCTCGCGGATCAAAAGCAGCTCAGCGAACTGAAGAGCCGCTTCGTCGCCACCGTCTCCCACGAGTTCCGCACGCCGCTCGGCATCATCATGAGCTCCGCGGAGATCCTCGAGTCCTACCTGGACCGGCTGCCCGAGGCGGAACGACTCGCCAACCTCCAGGATATTACGAAATCGGCCCGGCACATGTCCGAACTGATGGAGGAAGTGCTCCTGCTCGGCCGGGTCGAGTCGGGCAAAATGAGCTGCCGTCCGGAAGCGCTCGACCTGACTGCCTTTTGCCAAAAGATTGTGGACGATGTGACCACGGCCACCGGTGGCCATTGCCGCATGACGCTCCAGCTGGCAGCCGGACTTCCGGACGCCACCGGCGACCAGGGCCTGCTTCGCCACATCCTCAACAACCTGCTCAACAACGCAGTCAAATACTCGCCCGCCGGCGGAATCGTCGAACTCACCGTCGAGGCGCACGGAGAGCTCGCCCGGTTCACCGTCCGGGACCACGGCATCGGAATTCCCGAGGCCGATCAAGGCCAGATCTTTCAGGCGTTTCACCGCGGACGCAACGTGGGGCAGATCTCCGGCACAGGCCTGGGCATGGTCATCGCCAAACACTGCACTCAATTGCACGGCGGACGCATCTCGTTCCAAAGTCGCGAAGACCACGGCGCGATTTTCACGGTCGAGCTTCCCCTTTTCAGCGCCGAGACTGCCCGGGGCTAGCCCGCCTGGGCACTTCTCCGGTAATGATCTCGTTTCCCGCCGAACGGAAAACTGGCAACCAGGAATTCCACGGGGCTACCAATGCCCCTCCAATTCCCCGAAGTCTTTAATCCGTTCATTGACCTTGATGCATCGATGCGATACGCAAAGGGCACTATGTCTTTAGAAACCACGCTTGTTTTGTTCAAACCCGACGCGCTTGAGAAGCGTGTCATTGGCCAGGTCACCACCCGTTTTGAAGCCGCTGGGCTGCGCATCCGAGGCATCAAGATGTTCCGCTTTGCCGACTCCCTTTTGCGCGAACACTACGCTCACATCGCGTCGAAGCCGTTCTTCCCCGAGGTGCAGCAGTTCATGCAGCGCACACCGGTGATTGCGCTGGCCTTGGAAGGGGACAACGCCGTGGCGCGAATGCGGGAACTTCTTGGTCCCACCGACTCCAAGAAAGCGGCCAAGGGCACGATCCGTGGAGACTACGGCGTCGATGTGATGGTCAACGTTTGCCACGCCTCCGACTCGCCGGAAACGGCGGCCGTCGAGCTCAAACGCTTCTTCAAGGACGGCGAGCTGTTTTAGGGAAGAGTGTCAGGTGTCAGGTGTCGGGTGTGCCAGGTGTCGGGTGTGCCAGGTGTCGGGTGTGCCAGGTGTCATGTGCCATGTGTCATGTGCCATGTGCCATGTGTCATGTGCCATGTGTGGTCGTTGGCGCTTGGCGCTTCGCACTTGGCGCTTCGCACTTGGCACTCCGCACTCGGCACTTCGCACTTGGCACTTCGCACTTGGCGCTTCGCACTTGGCACCTGGCACCTGGCACCTGGCACCTGACACTCCGCACTCGGCACTTCACCTGCGCCGCATTGAACTTCCGATCGGCGAAGAAGAGGCTGAGCCCATGAACGCGGACGTCGAGCCAATGCAGCAGCCGGTGCGCAAAGCCGTAGGGCGCCCGCTGTCCCCGAGCCGCCAGCTAAACTGCGCAGAGGATCTCGCCGTTTTTGTTCGCAAATATGCCCCAAGATCCCTCGCCCGAGCCGAAGGAGACTATTTCCCGGTTCGAAAGACTGTGGGCCGACCTCGCTCGCAGTGAAGTGGATTTTGTTGGACGCAGACATTCTGGTCGACGACGACGCCGGGAATATTCGCCGACTTTTCCGTTGCCTGGAAAAGTGGGGCGAAGGCTGGGCACGCGAGTTGCGGGTGGAAGACTTCGAACCACAAGAAGGCTGCATCCGCATCACCGAGGAATTGGACCTGGACATTTTTACGCGGATCCGCGGGCAGTCCCTGGACGATTTTCGCGCCCGTCTCAGTTATCTGGAAGCCAGTGGCGACCGCATTCCGTATCTTGCACCAGAGGATTGGATCGTTCCTGGCGGGAGAAGGATCAGCTCGACGTCGCAGCGATGAAGGAAGTTCTGGCGCGCAGGAACAGGGCATCGTGAGCCGTCAACCCTGGCGTGCGCGGCTCAGTAAGTAGCGCGCCCTCCCGACAGATCGAACACCGCGCCGGTGCTGAAGGAGCAATCCTCGGAGCAAAGCCAGGCCACCATGGCGGCGGCTTCATCGACGCGGCCAAACCGGCCCATGGGAATCTTGGACAGCATGTAATCAATGTGTTGCTGCGATACCTGCTTGAGAATGTCCGTTTGAATGACGGCCGGGGTGATGCAATTGACGAGGATGCCGGAGGTGGCGAGTTCCTTGCCGAGCGATTTCGTCAGGGCCATGACGCCAGCCTTGGCCGCGCTGTAGTGGGAGGCGTTGGGATTGCCTTCCTTGCCGGCGATCGAGGCGATGTTGACGATGCGCCCGTAGCGATGTTCGAGCATGCGCGGCACGACGGCGTGGCAGCACAAGTAGGGGCCGAAGAGATCGATTTGGAGGACTTGCTGCCATTCGTCGGGCGTCAGTTCCCAGGTTTTCTTGGTGGCGCCGGCGATGCCCGCGTTGTTGACCAGGATGTCGATCCGGCCGAGTTCGCGGGCGGTGAGGTCAGCGGCGGCTTGGACAGAGGCGGGATTGCAGACGTCGACCTGGCAGGTGACGACCCGACCGCGTCCGGAGAGTTCTTTGGCCGCCTCGGCGAGGGCGGAGGCGTCTTTGTCCCAGAGGCAGCAGGCGGCGCCGGAGGTGAGCAGTCGTTGGGTGATGGCCAAGCCGATGCCGCGGGCGCCCCCGGTGACGATCGCGCCGCGGCCTTGAAGATCGATAGTGTTCATAGGCCTAGAAAGTCCTTTACACAAGGGATCCGCAAGTCCTAATGTCTCGCCCTTAAATTAAAAATAGCGAAGATGAGCAAGAATACGGATTCGAAATCAAAGATCGTGCGAGACTTTCGCCAGCACGAAAAAGACACGGGCTCGGCTGATGTTCAGATTGCTCTCCTGACCGAGCGGATCAACAGCCTCACCGCCCATCTCAAGGACAACGTCAAAGATCACAGTTCGCGTCGCGGATTGCTGATGATGGTCGGGCAACGCCGGCGCCTGTTGGATTATCTCCACAGCACCGATGCCTCTCGCTATCAGGCTATTACCAAGAAGCTGAAGCTTCGCCACTGACGCCGCGCCGGGGCGGAGATTAGCTCGCTTCGGCCGGCTGAATCCGTTCCCGAAAATCCCGGGTGACGGGGTTCCCGGCCTGTGATGGACAGTCCATCCGCCAGCCAATCCAGAGAAAGCGGTTCCACCGCTCGGCTTTTCCTACGGCTCTGCCATTCCCGGCGGAGCCAACCCTGCTGCACGAAGCGAGGCGCGACTTCGTCAGCAGTTCCAACCAACCCGATCGCGCCGTTCAAAACAATCCCCCGCCGGTTCCGGGTAATTTCATCGAACCCCTGCGCGCAGGGTTTCCATGAAGTTTCTCAGGGCCGGCGGGCCTACTAGAGAGTTCCAGACCTATGCCAGAAAAAGTAATCGCCCAAGTGGGCGCCAAGGAAATCCACATCGAATCCGGCAAACTCGCCAAGCAGGCGGACGGTGCTGTCACGGTTCAGATGGGGGAAACCATCATCATCACCGCCGCAGTGGCCGCGGTTAAAGCCAAGGAAGGCCAGAGCTTCTTTCCCTTGACCGTCGACTACCGCGAGAAAGCCGCTGCTGCGGGCAAATTCCCCGGCGGCTACTTCAAGCGGGAAGGACGACCAACCGAGAAGGAAATCCTCACTGCGCGCCTGACGGACCGCCCCATTCGCCCGCTCTTCCCCAAGGGCTGGTTCAATGAGGTCCAGGTCCAGACCATTCTCCTGAGCGCCGATCAGGAAAACGATCCCGATATCCTCAGCATCATCGGTGCAAGCGCCGCCCTGACGGTCAGCGACATTCCGTGGGAAGGCCCGCTCGGTGCCGTCCGTGTCGCCCGCGTCAACGGCCAGTTCATCGCCAATCCTAACCACGCCGAACGCGCCGAGAGCGATCTCGACCTGGTCTACGTCGGCAGCGCCAAGGACGTGGTGATGATCGAAGGTGCGGCCAAGGAGATCTCCGAAGCTGACTTCAATGCCGCCCTGAGCTTCGCCCACGACGCGTGCCAGCCGATGATCCAGGCTCAGAAGGATCTCGCGGCCAAGGTCGGCCGTGCCAAGCGTTCCATCACGCTGAACATCGTCTCGGACGAAATCCTCAATGAAGCGAAGGCTCTGGCCGGAAACCGCATGGCTCCGGCCCTGCTCATCCCGGGCAAACTCGCCCGCGAAGCAGCCTGCCGCGCCATCCAGGACGAAGTCGGCACCAAGCTGAAGGAAAAGCACGGTGTGGAAAAGATCACGGCGTTCACGCTCGACCAAGCCTTCTACTACATCCAGAAGGAAGTCATGCGCTCGCTAATCATGAATGAAGGCAAGCGCCTCGATGGCCGCGGCCTCGACACCCTCCGCGCCCTCAGCAGCGAGGCCGGTGTCCTGCCCCGCGCCCACGGCTCCGCCATCTTCGCCCGCGGCGAAACCCAGGCGATCGCCCTTGCCACCCTCGGCACCACCGAGGACGCGCAGGAATTCGACTCCTATGCCGGAGGCGAAACGACCAAGAAGTTCATCCTGCACTACAACTTCCCCAACTTTTCAGTGGGCGAAACCGGCCGCATCAGCGGCCCTGGCCGCCGCGAAATAGGCCACGGCGCCCTGGCCGAGCGCAGCATCGAGCCCATGGTGCCGCTCGACACGTATCCTTACGCCATTCGCGTCACCAGCGAAATCATGGAGTCCAACGGCTCCACCTCCATGGCCTCCATCTGCGCCGGCACCCTCGCCCTCATGGACGCCGGCGTGCCGCTCATCCGCCCCGTCGCCGGCATCAGCATCGGCCTCTGCTCCGAGACTGACGACAATGACGTCATCAGCGAATACCGCCTGTTGACCGACATCATCGGTTGGGAAGACGCCTTCGGCGACATGGACTGCAAGTTCGCCGGCACCACCAACGGCATCACCGGCTTCCAGTTGGATCTCAAGCTGCGCGGGCTGCCCCTCAGCATTCTCGCGGAAGCCCTGGAAAAGGCCCGCGTGGCCCGCCTCGCCATCCTCGAAAGCATGGCCAAGACGCTGGCCGCCCCACGCACGGAGCTGAGCAAATACGCCCCGCGCATCATCACGGTCCGCATCAATCCCGAGAAGATCGGCGCCCTCATCGGGCCCGGCGGCAAAAACATCAAGCGCATCGTCGAAGAGTCCGGTTGCGAGATCAACATCGAGGACGACGGCACGGTGAACATTTACAGCACCAGCGCCGATGGCATGGACATCGCCAAGCGCGAGATCGAAGGCATGACGGCCGAGGCGGAGATCGGAAAGATCTACCGCGGCCGCGTTGTCACCATCAAGGAGTTCGGCGCGTTCGTTGAATTCCTTCCCGGAAAGGACGGCTTGGTGCACATCTCCGAGCTGGCCAACTTCCGTGTCAAGATGGTCGAGGACATCATCAAGATGGGCGACGAGATCTGGGTCAAGTGCCTGGGTGTTGACGAGAAGGGCCGCGTGAAGCTCAGCCGCAAGGCGGCGATGGCCGAGCGCGACGCCGAACAGGGTGGCGGCAGCCCCGAGGGCGTCCAACCGCCGGCCGAAGGCGGCGAACCGGTAGCCGTGGAAGCGGGCGGCGGCGGCCATGACCACGGTCATGGACACGGACACGGACACAGCCATCAAGGCCAAGGTTTGCGCCCGGATCGCGGCGGCGACCGCGGCCCCCGTCCTCCCCGTGGAGATCGCGGTGATCGCGGCGGTGGTGGTGGTGGCGGCGACCGCGGACCGCGCGGCGATCGCGGACCACGCCGTGGCCCAGGCGGCCCCGGTCCCGGCCCGCGCCGAGACTAAGCCCCTAAGGCTAAGCCCTGCTTCAAGCCGGGCTTTGCTGCCAGGCTAGGAACGATAAAACAATTACGACTCAGGGCGGGCCAGCGATGGCCCGCCCTTTTCATTGCACTCTTACACTCTTACACGTCGATGACGGGGCCACTGGGTCCATCATCACCGTCCCGCCCCCGGCTTCGGGGAGAATTCCTGGGTCCGGGCGGACCACCTCGGCGGACGGTGATCCGGGCATGGCCGCTTCGCGTCAGGGAATTCAGGAACAAGGTCGCCAGACTGATGACTACTCCGCCCCAAAATGCGGGCCAAAATCCAGCGACGCTAAACGAAGGAACCACGTTGGCCACGGCCATGAGCAGACCCGCGTTGATGGCCAGCAGCAGAAATCCGAAGAAGAGAATCTGCAACGGCAACGTGAGAATGGCCATTCTCACGCCAATGACGAGATTGAAGGCCGCCATCAGCCCCACCGAGGCCGCCACCATCAAGGGCCGGAGGACCATGTTGAGCGCGGCGAGAATGAGCGTGGCGACGAGGAGCGACTTCCAATTGCCGCAATGAATGCCGTGCGCCGGGACAACCTGCTCAGCCACCACCACGGCGACCGTCGTGATCGCCCAGCGTTGAAGAAACTCCTTCAGTCGCGGCGACCATCCTACCTTTGCTTCGGATGCCGGGTTCACGATTCAGAGCTTACACCACCCTGGCGGTGTGCGACGGGGCCCCGTTTCGGAGCAACTGCATGACCGCATGAGCATTCCAACGATCCCACCCTTCAATGATGCGGCCATCGCGGAAACGCAACCAGGTCATCCCCGAAAAACGAACCTTTCTGCCCGATGCCGAAATGTCGGCCAAGGCACCCGTGTGAGTGCCGGTAACGGTCCACCGAACGACGGCATCTTCGCCCTCACCGATCACAGCGTCCACCTGCACGCGGACGTCGGGGAAGGCGGTGATGAACACATTGTAATGGTCCGAGAGAAAGGGAGCAGGCCCTTGAATCGATCCCCCCTCCGCATCCAGCAGGGCGTGGGGATGCACCATTTCGGCAATAGCTCCAACCTCTCGCTGGTTCCACACCCGCTCGAACCAACTCCGCGCAAGTTCTTTGGCAGTCATAGTCACGTCTGTTCGAAAGGGAACACCCAAACTGGCGGCAACGTCAATCACCCCCTACTGCCCGACGCGCCTTGGGGTGCAGTTAAGCACGCGCAACTCACCTCCGGCGCGCCCGCCGCGGCGGCATCCGTCCCGCCTCGGAACCCGCTGCGCGAGGCGGAACGCAGACGCAGGCGCGGCCGGATGCTTCGCCCAGGGAAAGAAAAACGCGCGGAACCTTTCGGCGCCGCGCGTTGGGTCAGCATCAACGGGCTCGATCTCTCAGCGCAGAATCATCTGGAAGAAATAGTTACCGAAGAAACTGTTCGGCAAATCGGCCGTGCGCACCAGCGTGCGACGCTGGCCGCCAATGTTCAAGGAACCGGCGAACGCGATGTCGTTCCAGAAGTTGTTGTCCAGATCTTCCGCCCATTGAAGCGTCCATCCCGTATCCGGCAGGGACCAACTCAACCAGAAGGCGGCATCCGTCGGCACGGGAATCAGCCCGGCGCGATCGCCCGCCGAGACATTCCAGGTGTCGCTGGCCAGCACGCCCGGGCTGGTGAAGTCCTCATTGATCGGACTGGCAATGCCGGTGATTTCGAAGCGTTTGAACGTGACCGACTGTCCGATGTTTTCCAACCGATTCGGCTGAATGCCCGCGTAAACGTGCATGGAACCCGAGAAGAGCGCCACCGCTTCCGCCGGTAAGCTCGCGGTGGCCGTGGCACCACCCGGCGCCGTCAAGGTCACGTCGGTGTCGTTGTTGAACGTGATGCTCCAGGTGCCGTTGGGAGACGGACTGCCGACCGAGGCGATCGTCCCGACCGGGCCGCTCGCAGGGTTCGCGTTGTAGACCATGGAATTGCCATTCGGAAGATTGGTCTTGTAGCGCAGGGACGCGTAGCCCGTGCCATCAGCGCCGTTCCCAATGTCGAGAAAGATCAAATTGGGCTCGTTCCAGTCCGGGCTGGTTTCCCAATCCGGCAGACTGGAGCCCGGCACCAGAAACAAGTGGCTCTGAAATCCGTTGTTAGCTCCACTCGGGTAGTCCGCCACCGTCAATGCATAGGTCACCGGAGCGCCCACCCCAACCCAGGTGTAGCCGGAACTGTTGCGCGTGTACACGTTTTGCCGTCCGTATTGTGCGCCAGCCTGACTTGCAAACACCTTGAGACCCGGGTTCCCCTTGCTCATCGTCAGGGTCGGCGGCGGAGGCGGCGCCACATTGGTGTTGGCGTTCACCGTGACGTTGTCCACCCAGATCACCGATGTGCCGGTCATGCCGTTGCCGCCGCCCGACCAAATCTTGAACCAGATGCCGCGGATGCCTTCCAGCTTGGGGGTGGCCGGGTCGATGCGTGCGCTCACGCGTGTCCAACCCTCCGTGCCCGCAGGAACCGAGACCGTGCCCAGCTGGATTTGGGAAAAGTCCGAGGGAATCAGGCCGTATTCAAGGTTGCCAAACGTGTTGTCCTGCAAGGGAGACGTTCCCGCAAACCGAACATCGAAGGTCAGGTTGGTGTATTCGGTCCCGTTGAAGTTCGCCATGTCATACCGCGCCGCGAATTGGTTGTCACCGCCGTTGGTCGCCAAATCAAAGGCCGCCGTCATCTTCATCGAACCAGAAGCGGCATCGTTGCCGGCGTCCACCGAGGCGTCGAATTCATACGTCTGGGCCGCCGCGCCCCACCAGCGAACAAACGTCCCCGCCGAGGCGTCAGGGAATGACAGAACGATGTTTTCCGCCGCAGACAGCGGGCTGAATGCAGTCATCAGTGCGAGAGGAACGACGGCAGCCGGGAGGACCCGACGGAGCGTAGGCATGCGCAATTGCTTCATAGGAAATACGGGTTGATTGCTGAAGCATTAGATTGCCTGCCACCGACGGATTCGTCATGTCATGAAAACTCATGACACACCCGACCGATTAACCCGGTAACCCAGGCAACCCCGTCGGGTCCGGCAACGAAAACGCGGGAAGAAACCTCACTCGTTGGCCGCCGGGCGGGGATCGAAGTGGGTGAATTTGGCCACCGCTTGAGCCCGGGAACGAACCTGGAGTTTTTCGTAGATGCGCCGGATGTAGGTGTTCACCGTGGGAACGCTGATGGCGAGCGACTCGGCGATCTCCTTGTAGAGATAGCCCCGGGCCAGCAGTTCCAGCACTTCACGCTCGCGCGCGGACAGGTCAATGGCCGGATCGTCCGAAGCTTCCGCCGGCGCGGGCGCCCCGGAAGCAGGCGATGACTCACGGTGCTGCTGAAAGGCCTGCACCACTTTGCGCGCAATGTTGCTCGTCATGGGCGACCCGCCCGCGTGAACATCCCGGAGCGCTTCCAGCAACCGGCTCCGCGGCGTCTGCTTGAGGAGGTAACCGCTCGCACCAGCCGTCAACGCGTTGTAAATGTGGTCTGCATCCTCGTAAACCGTCAGCATCACGAACTGCGTCTTCGGCAGAATGACCTTCAGTTTCTTGACCGCTTCGACTCCGTTCATCCCGGGCAGATTGATATCGGTCAGCACGACGTCAGGCCGTTCCGCGGGCAGGCTGGCCAGGGCGCTTTCCGCGCTGCCGTGTTCGCCGACAAACTCGAACCCAGCCGCCCTCCGCAGCCACTCGGCAAAAATGGCGCGCGTCTGCGCGTCATCTTCGATGATGGAAACACGAATGGTCACGTCATCACCTTACCGGCCCCGCGCCCAGCCGGGGTGTCATGTATTTTGACGACAAGGCGAACGGTCGTCCCAACGCCCGGAACGCTCGAAACGTCGCAACGTCCGCCGATCTCCTCGAGACGGCGGACCATGTTCTGCAACCCGTTGCCCCCGCCTCCTCCGCTCCGTTCCAAAGGTCCACCCCCGCTTCCCCGCGAGCTCGTCGGCGACGGAAAACCGCGCCCGTCATCCTCCACCGCGAGGGTAAATTCCGTCGGCGCCAAGCGCAGGGTCACGTTCACCTGACGGGCATCGGCGTGTCGAACCACGTTGTGCAGCGCCTCTTTGAACGCCAGAAACAGGTTGTGCCGGGATTCTGCCGACAACGGCCATGGCGGAAGCTCGGTCGGGATGTCGATGCGGCAGCGCACCCCAGCCGCCGAACTGAGGTCCTGGGCAAAACGCCCGAGGTAGGTGACAAGACTGTCCAGGGTGTCGTGCCGGGGATTGATGGCCCAGACGATTTCCTCCAGGGCCTTGGTCAGCTCCAAGGAAGTGGCGCTGATTCGCTGGAGATGAGCCGCCGCCCGCTCCGGTTCAGTCAACTCTTCGCTGGCGCTGTGGCTCAGCAGCGTGATGCGCGTCAGGCTGGCGCCGAGATCATCATGGATGTCCCGGGCAATGCGCGATCGTTCGCGTTCCACCGCGCGTTGTCGCTCGATCTGTTCGAGCTTCCGCCAGTAGCGGCGACGCGTCACCCAACGCGCGACGCCGCCGATGAGACCCGCTGCAGCGAAACCGACGACGATCTGAAACCACCAAGTCTGCCAAAAATACGGAAGAACGGTCACCGCCAGCGAGGCTCCCGAAGGATTCCACACGCCATCGCTATTGCACGCGGTCACTCGGAAGACGTAGTCGCCGGGCGGAACGCGTGTATAGCTAATCGACCGCGTCCCGGAGATCTGGGTCCACCCCTCCTCCAAACCGTCCAGCTTGTACCGAAAACGCATCCGCTCCGGCGCGATGAAGCTGAGGGCGGTAAACCGAAACTCAAATCGCTGCCGGCCTGCCGCCACCGTGACCGGCCCCGCATTGGTCCCCGCCTCCCATCCTGGTTCTCCACCAAACGTCAGGCTTTCAATTAAAACCGGCGGCGCGACCAGATTCGTGGTGAGGTCAGCCGGATTGATCACGGCCAGACCACGCGTCGTCGGAAAGAGCAACTGACCGCCGACCGTCCGCCCGGCACACGGCTGCGATCCGCCCGAACACTCCAAGGTCGCCATCCCATCCGCCCGTCCGAAGGTAAAAAAGGAAGGGGACATCAGCCGCCCGTCGGCGCAGTCCTCCAATTCCCGCCGCGATACCCGAACGATGCCGCCCCGGGTGCCTAACCAGATCGCCCCCTGCCCGTCGTCGACCATCTGGCAGATTACGTTGTTCGGCAGTCCAGCCCGCGCGTCCACCGTTGCAAATCGACCATCCTTCCACCGACAAAGCCCGCCACCAACCGTCCCGATCCAAAGCCCCGAACCATCCGCCAACAAACTCCATACGTCGACCGCCGGCAGTCCGTCGCGTGCCCCAAACTGCCGAACCACCCCGTCTTTCCATCGGCCCAACCCGCCGCCCGCCATGCCAAACCAAACGGCTCCATCCAACGTCTCAGCAATCGATCGGATCTCGGGCGAGATCAACTCACTTCCCACCACCCAATCCACGCGCTGACCATCGACCCGCGCCAATCCCCGGTGCGTCCCCACCCAAAGCGCTCCGGCCGCACCTCGCGGCGCGCGCACGACGGTGTTAGGCCCGCCTCCCACTCGATGCAGAGCGGTCACCACAAATCCGTCCTGACTCAACCCCGGCACCGGCTTCCAGTTCCCGCCCGACACGCGGTGGAACAATCCCCGCCCCCAAGTGCCGGCCCAAGCCGAACCCGGCCCATCGTCGAGCACCGTCCAAACGTAGGAATTGGATAAACCGTCTTCCGTTCCAAAACGCTCGACCGACGATCCCTCAAGCCGGTAGAGCCCGGCCCCCTCGGTGCCAACCCAAAGTTCCCCCGCCGACCCCGGCGAAACCGAAAGCAATCCCCGGCCCTGCCAGTCGTCCGGCGGCGAAAACATCTGGACCCGCCGCGCCCGCAAGGCACAGAGTCCGCCCCCGCCAGTCCCCACCCAAAGGGTTCCCTCCCGATCCTCCATCAAGGTTCGGACCCAGTCGCTGCCCAAACCATTGGTGCGATTGAAATGAACAAATTCTCCGTTGGGACGACGACAAAACAAGCCTTGCTCCTGCGTGCCAAACCAAAGCCCGCTTGAACGCCCTTCCCACATGCGGGCCACCGGTGTGTCGCCCCACGGCGTCAAACCCACCTCGACTTCAGCGCCGCCCGGCGTCCACTTGCGCAATCGACGTCCGGCCAAAACCCAAATCGAGCCGTCCCCAGACGGACAGGCGTTCAACACAAACTCATTCGTCCGGGGGTAAGCCGGCAACTCTCCCGGAGCAGAATCTGTTTCGGGCACCCGCGACAAACGCCCCCCCTGCACCCGCCAGAGATCGCCAGGCTCGCGTTGCGCATTCCGATACTGCGCGAACAACACCGGCGACGCCGCCGATTCAGACGCCGACACCGTGAGCCGATCCCGCAGTCGTTCCACCACCCCGCTCCGCCGCAGCAGCCACAGGTCACCCCGCAGATCGGACTGCAGGGCGATGACGGAACCCCGTGGCGACGCCGCGGGCCCTAGGACGGCTTCGAATCTCCCGCGGTGATAGCCGGAAACCTGCCCGTGCTCATGACCGATCCAGAGCGTCCCCGCCGCATCTTCATGCAGGCTGGTGATGCGTGAACTGGGAAGGTCCGGATGTTGCGCCGAGTGGAAGATGACAAACCGGACACCATCGAAACGAGCCAGGCCCTCATACGTTCCAATCCACAAATAGCCGTCCCGGGTTTGGGCGATGGAGGTGACGTGATTCTGAGGAAGTCCCTGCTCGGTTTGCCACAGATCCAACATGCTGGCCGCATGCGGTCCAATGCTCCAAGGCGCCACCGCGGTCTGGCCATGAACTGGCCAAATCCCACAGAGCACCAGGATCATGGCCAACCAGCGCGTTCGCATGAACCGCCCCGGGTTCTTGCTCTTGATCGTCCCGAAGAGAGCAAGCGGGGGAAGTGCTTCTGGAATCGCCCTCACCCCAACCCTCTCCCCCGGGGAGAGGAGGAACCTCAGCGGCCGCGTGGTGTCGCGCATGGGCGTCGGCAGCGGCGATACCCTTCTGCTAGCAGGTGAGTGACCGTGACGAGACTCGACGAACCTCCGAATCGAGACGCGGCTCGCCGACACGAACCGGCCTCGAACGTTCCAACCTCTCCTCGGGGGAGAGGGACGGGGTGAGGGCGGATCGCAATCGCTTACAGCCTCCACTGGTCGCAGCGGAATCTCCGGAAGGCATTGAGATTGCAGCCCGCGGTCCGTCCGGGTGAGGTGGAGCATTTCCCGGTTCAAGTGCCAGTGGGCACGAGTGCGAAACTCACGAAAGCTTCCCAAGCACGCCTGCACGCGCCGCCATTCACGGCTCAAGCAGGTGGGACAGGTGGACATTCGGGACAGACTACAGCAAACCCGCCTCGGAGCGTCAATCCGGGGCACCCGCAGGTCAACCGTCAGCCATCCGCCGTCAGTCGAGCCCGGAATTCTCGCGATGATATCGGGTGACGATGTTCGGATCGGGATTCAGGAACGCCTCAGTCTTGGTCTTCCCGGCATACGGCAAAAGGTTGAGCACGTAGCGCATGCTTTCCAGGCGCGCCTTCCGCTTGTTGTTGGCCCGGACAATAATCCACGGACTGAACGCGGTGTGCGTCCGGGCAAACATCTCGTCCTTGTAGCGGGTGTAGTCATCCCAACGGCTCTGCGCAATCTCGTCCACCGGGCTGAACTTCCACTGCTTGAGCGGGTTTTCCTTGCGTGCCTCAAATCGACGGAGCTGTTCGGCCTTGGAGATCGAAAACCAAAACTTGATGATGAGAACGCCGTCCTCGTAAAGCATGTGCTCAAACTCGGGCACCTGCCGCATGAACTGGCCATAGCTTTGGGGTGTGCAGAATCCGTTCACCGGCTCAACCACAGCGCGGTTGTACCAGCTGCGATCGAAGAACACGATCTCGCCGGCGTTCGGCAACTGCCGCGCATACCGCTGAAAATACCATTGGCCGGTCTCTTCCTTGGTCGGCTTGGGCAATGCGACCACCCGCATGGCCCGCGGATTCAGGTGCTGCGTGAAGCGCCGGATCGTCCCGCCTTTGCCGGCTGCATCGCGACCCTCAAAAAGAATCGCCAGACGCTTGCCCTTGTCCTGCACCCACCGCTGCAATTTCACCAACTCCACCTGCAGCTGTTTTAACTCCTCCTCATAACGCAGCGTGCCAATCACCCGCCGCAGCCGAATCCGTTTGTTGCGCAGTAGCTCAATCAGCCCCCGCCGGGTGTTGATGTGGCCCAGATCCGCCTCCGTCAGGCGAAAGCCCGATTCCTGAATCGGAGTTGTCCCGTTGGCTTCCGCCATCCGCGGAGCGACGACCTTTCCTTCATCTCGCGTTTCCATTTCGTCACCATTCTCCATTTTCAAGCATCAGCCATTACATTTCTTGGCCAATGATGGTCCGTAGAATCCGCAACCAACCACGCTCCCCAGCGTCCATGCGTCCAAGCGGCGGCGAGACCAAAGCAAACAAGCAGAGATCTATTGTTCGGGCTGGCCAGCGAAAACCATTTTCGATTTCAGATTTCCGATTTGCGATTTGGCGGAACACGGAGTTACCCCATGAATCGAACGATCGACACGGAGGCTCGCGACCCGGAGATTTGGCGGCCTATCTCATAAGCCGCCGACCGCGGGAGGGAGAGGGCAGGTTCCGAACTCGCCCGAGCGGGATTGGAACCGGGTGAGGTGGAGCAGTCCGCTGGTTCATGTCTGGTGAGCAGGTCTAAAAAGAACGGGTGGCTTCCCATGACCCTGCCTCAAATCTTCTTCGCAAACTTCGTCGGCGACTCAACTTATTCGAACCCGTCTGATTACGTTCACGACAAAGTTTGCGAGGAAGATTCCTCCCGACGAACCTCTCTCCCCGGAGGCGGTGAGGTGGAGCATTCCCCGGTTCAGTGGCCAGTGGGTACGAGTTGGGAACTCTTGAATGCTTCCCCGACCGAGTCGCCATACGGCGGTCGTTCGATACGTTTGCCTCGGTTGACCTGTTTTTTAGATTGAAATGCACGGCACCGATCTGGCCTCAATCTACCCGACAATGTCCGTTGAACTGAAACTCGCTTGATTTATGCCCAATCCCTGGACCGGCAAAGGTAACCCCTACACCCGCAAAGAAGTCGTCGACCGTCTCCGCGCCCAACTCAAGAAGGGCGCGCCCATCATCGCCGCCGGCGCCGGCACCGGCATCAGTGCCAAATTCATCGAGAAGGGCGGCGCGGATCTCATCATCATTTACAACTCCGGCCGCTTCCGCATGGCTGGCCGCGGCTCCACCTGCGGGCTCATGGCCTATGGCGATGCCAATGCCATCGCCATGGAAATCGGAGAACACGAAGTCCTCCCCGTCGTGGAAGAAATCCCCGTCATCTGCGGCGTTCACGCCAGCGACCCCCGCCGACGCATGTGGCACTGGCTTCTCCAGGTCAAAAACATGGGCTTCTCCGGGGTCAACAATTTCCCCACCCATTGCATCGTCGACGGCCACTTCCGCCAGGTCCTTGAAGAAACCGGGATGAGCGTCAAGCACGAGTTCGAAATGGTCCGACTCGCCCGTAAGATGGACCTGTTTACCGTGGTCTATGTCGCCACGCCCGAAGAAGCCAAGGCCATGGCCGAAGCCGGCGCTGACGCCATTATCGCCCACGTCGGCACCACCATCGGCGGCAGCATCGGCGTGAAAAAAGCCGTTGTCTCCATGGACGAAACCGTGCGCCGCTGCCAATCGATCATCGACGGCGCCAAAAAAGTCCGGAAGGACATCATCTTCCTCAGCCACGGTGGCCCCATCGCCACTCCCGAAGACGCCGCCTACATCAACGAGCGGACCGACTGCGTCGGCTTCGTGGGCGCCTCCAGCCTCGAACGTCTGGCCGTGGAGGACTCCCTGACCGAACTCACCCGCCGTTTCAAAAAAATCCCGGTGCGGAAGGAAGCGCTGAAGGCCTTGAAGCGCTGATCAGGTGGTCACAAAAGAATCTATCTGTAGCGAATCCGCCGCCAGGCGACAAACCAGGCGGCGGATTTTTTTTACGAAGTGCGTTTCGACGAAAGGGATGCCGGCGAGCCCAGGCGATCAGGTCTCGAAAGAAAGCCTGAAGCGAGTCCTGCCATGCGGGATAAGCGCCCAACAACGAAGGCTTTTACAAGAAGGTCCAGCAACCGGCTGCCGCCCAACTGAATCGTTCCGGCTTAGCCGGGATCGTCCCCGCCCAACTCGACATTCCAGTAGGCGACATCGAGAAAGTGTTTCCAGCTGTCGTGGTGGTGAAGCGTCAAGTTGACTTGGACGAACGGGCGCCACTTGGGGCGTTTCGGCTTTTTGACCAGATGCATCCCGGCCTCGGACGGCGTGCGATTGGCCTTCTTGGTATTACACGGAATACAGGAGCAGACGATGTTCTCCCACGTGGTCGGCCCGCCACGATCCCGCGGCACCACATGGTCGAGATTCAAATCCTTCCTTTCAAAGACACCGCCGCAATACTGACAAGTGTTGCGATCCCGTTCGAAAATGTTGTGCCGGGTAAACTTGACCTCCTTCTTCGGCATCCGATCGAACAAGACCAACAGGATGACGCGCGGAATTCGAATCCGGAAGGAGATGGTGCTGATGCTCTCCGGATGAGGTGATTTCTGCGAGAAATGATGCCACTGGTTGAAGTTGTAGGTCTGAAAGGTTCCATCCCCTCCCTCCACCACCACCTGCGCGCGTCCCTCAAAGAGAAGGGTCAGCGCCCGCTTTGCCGTGCAAATATTGACGGCCTGCCAAAGTCGGTTCAGGACCAGCACATGTTGATCAAGACACGTATTCATGTCTGCCAAGCGTGCGGGACGCTACCACAGCCCGATCTTCAGTGTCAAACTCGTCGCCGCATCAGAGTGCGTTTCGAAGGCGCAGACGGAGGGTTCGCTTGTGGGTCGGCGACTTCGCTTTCGCCCGCCGCCGATCCCGCGATGGCGGAATCCGCGGCCCACCTCTGCGTCTATCGGCGTTTAACAGCAGTTCAAGTTCTGCCTCCGGACGCATCACTGCATTACTGTCGCCTCATGCGCAAGGCCTGCGCGATCCAGCATCCTGCAGCCACCACCAACGCTGCCGGCAGAATCATCACCGCGCTGCGCAGGTTCCCCCAATGATCGGAAAGATACCCAACCATCCAAGAGGACCACATATCACCAAACAGATGGATGGCGAAGATGGACATGGCCATCGCGGTGGCCCGCAAGTTCACCGGCACCGTCTCCAGGATCAATGTGTTCACCGGCCCGGTGCACAGAAAGATGAGGAACATCGCCAGCGCCAGTGCGGACATGGCCATGGTTCGACTCGGAGTCCAAAACGCAAACATCGCCACCGGCGCCGCGGTCACCACCGAAAGGCTCAGCACATTGGCATACCCTGAGGGGCATCGCTTTTGCCAGGCCGTCGCCACGGTGCCCCCCACCAGGGTTCCCAGCAAACCGGCCACCACCAGGACCGCCCCAAAGAATGTGCCCGACGATTCCACCGGCAAACCGTGCATTCGGTGCAGGAACGTGGGACCCCACACTCCGAACGCGCCCAGGGCAAACGTATAGGCAGTGTATCCCCAAACGACCAACTGATAATCGGCCCGATGCCACAACTGCGCGAAATCCTTCCACTGCGGTTTGTCCACCTTCGCTCCTTCCGCCTGCCCCCGCGCTGGCTCCCGAAAAGGCAAGAGGACCATCGCCAACAGCAGGCCTGGCACTCCTGCCCAAACGAAAGCCCAGCGCCAACCGTAGTGGGCGGCCATCCATCCCCCGATGATATTTCCCAGCGCTGCTCCCACCGGAAGGGCGACATAGAAAATGGTCAGGGCATTGTTGCGACGCGACTCGGGAAAGGTATCCGAAATCAGGCTGGGACTAATCGTGGCATAGCTCGCTTCACCGACCCCCACTAACACCCGATACACCAACAATAAAATAAAGGAACTGGCGAAGCCGGTGAGGACCGTTCCGAGACTCCAAATAAAAATACCAAAGGCGATCAGCCATTTCCTTGGCCAGCGGTCCCCGAGATACCCGAAGAAGGGTGAAGTGAGAAAATAACCGATCATGAAGATCGTGTTGACCCAGCCCAGATCTTCGTCGCTCAGGGCAAAGTCCTTCTGCAACGGCGTCAACACGGCCGACAGAACGAACCGGTCGAGGTAATTGAAGAGGTTGAGCCCGGTCAGGATGGTCAGCAGCCAGAACGGGGAAAGCGCGGGCAGGCGACGATTCATGGATGTTCCATGAACACCCGCTTACGACGGCACGCCCGCGGCCGGAAGCTCGGCGCCCTCGCCCCGCGAACGCCGGCTTCGCGCGCACATCACCGCCAACACGTCAGGCAGCGTCTCCAGCGTCTCGCGCGACCATTCGCCCATGAGGCAGATCTGAATCCAATTGCGCGACAGCAAATATCCGCTGTTGTAACTGAGCAGGTATCCCGCCTTTTTCAGCTGCCAGCCCACGGTCTTCGAGCTGATCTCCGGCGGCAACGCAATGCTGACCACGGCCGGCGCGGCATGAGCATCCGGCGCAACAATCTGCAAGCCCACCTCACGCAAACGCTGGCGCAGCCACGCGCCATCCGCCGCGATCTGGGCAAATTTATCCTGCCAAACCACCCGGCGCAGCGCGGTTTGCAGCGCATAGAGCAGGTTGGACGAGGTGGTGAACGGAATACCCGCGTGGGCGGAATAAAAGCCGAGATCCAAATAGCGCGGCAACCGCGCGGGGGCCTGCACAAACGGATGATTGTGGAACACCATCGAGAGCCCGGGATACGATGCGAGCGCCTTTCCACTCACACACGTGGCCAGATAGACATCCGACAGATCCACCGGCACCGTGCCGATCGAGCTGATGCAGTCCAAGGCCAGCTTGAGACCGCGTTCGCGCGCGATGGTTTTCAGCGCCGTCAAATCGTTGAGAATGCCGGTCGACGTTTCGCAGTGCGCCGCCCAGATCCAACGGAGGGACGGATTGGCGTCGAGGCGACGGCGAATCTCCGCGAAATCGAACGGTTCACCCCAGCCAATCTGGTAAACCTCAAAAGCCAATCTCTGCCGCGACGCGTGATCCACCAGGCGATCGCCGAACTCGCCGTTGCTGAGGATCAGGCCGTTGGCGTCCAGCAACGACAATTGGCCGCACACCGCATCATTCGCCAGGCTGCCCGAGCCCATCATGATCTCCACGCCACGCGCCCCCGTCAGCTCACACAACAGGCTGCGGGTGGCCCGGAAGTCGCCCATGAAAATCTCGGACCGATGTGACACGGGTTCACGGGCCAGCGCCTTCTGCACTTCCGCATGCACATCCACCGGTCCCGGCAGATAGGACGCCAGGATTCGTTCGACGGCATCGGACGGCGGCGAGAGCACCTTGGCCATCTGGATGAACTTCTCGAGCGTGAGGAACATCGGCTGAAACTGCGCTTCTCCCGTGCCCACGATCGGGCCGAACGGAGTAAACCCGAGGTGCTTGTAGAGCTTCTGCTGGCGCAAGGTGCCGGAGATGATGGCAAGATCAAAGCCGAGGTCCCGGAAATGTTGGGCCAGCAAACCAACCAGCTTCGAAAAGACCGAGCTGTTCCGAAAGTCCTTCTCCACTGAAAGCAGTCGGACTTCAACGACCCGCCGGCCTTCCGGCAGATGGGCATCGAGGTTGGGCACCTTCTGGTCGAGCGAAAACGGGCGCGCCGTGCGACCGCAAACCATGCCCACCAGCCGCTCGCCGTGCAACGCGATGGCATAGGTGTTCTCCGCATGAAACTTGTCCACCAACCGTTGATCGGCATTGCTCGCGTGCTGTGGAATCTCCTCGACGAACGTTTTGTAGTTCAGCCGGTGAACAGACTCGAACTCGTGGTCTTCCGTCGCAATCTTGAACCGTAGCGGCGTCTCAGACTTCATCATTGTGCGGTCGTTTGTGCATTTGAACCTGGGCCTCTTTTACATCGCCCCCGGCCAGCCGGGCAATCTCTTGCCGGATGTTTTTCACGTGAGTCATCAGAGCAAGAACGGCCACAAAGGAAAGAGCCGCCACCTCCACCTTGTCCAGCCCGCAACTGAACGCCACCAGCGGACCGAACGCGAAAGCCAGCAGTCCGCTCACCGTAAAGTTGCGCAGCATCACCATCAGCGGAACAAACACGAGCAACACACATCCCACCGTCCACGGATCCAGCGCCAGCAATGCCCCCAACGAAACCGCGATGCCTTTCCCGCCTTGAAATCTCAATTGCATCGGCCAGTTGTGCCCCACGATCACCGCCACCAGCGACGCCACCACCGCCTCCGGCCGCAGCCCCATTCGCCATGCCACCGCCACAGCCAAGGCTCCTTTCATCACGTCCAACAACAGGGTCACGGTAAAGCCCCCCGGACCAAAGTTCCGCCCCACATTCCGTGCGCCAACGTTGCCACTGCCCAAAACCCGAATGTCCTGCCCCGTCTTCCAGCGAGTCCAATAGTAGCCCGCGGTGAAGCAACCGAGCGCATAACTGGCGGCAACCCACGCCACCTCACTCCCCGACCACGGCATCATGCCTGAAGGAAGACTCATGTTCAATCTGGTGGACCTTAGCAATTTAGCGCCCTTTGGCAACGACTCTCTCGGACCCGACCAACGCCGCCATGCCACGCACGATCACGGCAGCTGCCCGGACGGGTCCATCGCCGCTCCCCAGTCGATGCCCAACACCCGAAACTCCCGACGCAACTCCGCCAGATCCCACACCTGGACCCGCCGACCATCCGTCCCCACCGCCAGCCACCGCCCGTCCGCACTCACCGCCAACGGCGCGCAATCCGCCGGCAAGGGCAACACCGACTCACCGCTGTGCAGGTTGAACAAGCCTGTATTCCGGAATTGCGTGACCATCCAAAGCCCCGACCCGTCCGGCGGGTAGAACGCATACGCTCCGGACACGGGCGTCCCGACCCGATGCGTCGTCCGGCGCCACCCTGCCGTCTCCCATCCCTCAACCCCTCGCCGATGAATCACCACCAACTCCCCACCATCAGGAGAAAAAGCCAGACTGGACACATAGTTGGGAGCGGTCAGGCTGGCCACCTCCTTCACGTCGGGCAATCGATAGACGCGAACTTTGGCCGAAAAATTATAGAACACTCCCAACCATCGTCCGTCCGGAGAAACCTCGCCCCAACCCTCGGCCACCGGAATCTCCCGGTCCCACCGGCCCGCCTCCAGATTGGTCAGCGCCACCATGCTCACTCCACCCGCGCCCGTCGCAATCAACTCACCCGCGCGCACGCTCACCCGATTCGGCTGGCGAATCGGCGGCATCAACCGAGCCTCCAAACGCGGCGCCGCACCAGGCACAGGCGAAGGGACCAGCCGCCACCGCTGGATTGTGTATTCCCCCGAAACAAAAAGCTCCCGGCTGTCCGGAGAAAACACCAAGCGCGGCGCCACGGGCTTCGAAAGCACCGCCGGCGGACCGTCGCCTTCCCGATCCCAGACACAAATCTCCCGCACGCCTGGCACGGCCAGCCAGCGGCCGTCGGGCGAAAATACTCCACCCAGCAACCCGTCGACCTGGCCCGACACCAACTCCCGCGGCCACGGCGCTTGCAGTTCGTGAATTTGAATTCGATTCGCTTCCGGGGCGGACGCGCATCGGGTCCCCGCCGCATTCCACCCATGTTGAAAGCCGATCGCAGGGTAGGTGAAGATCCGCTCCCTCGATCGCAGGTCCCAGCCGTTCAGTTCGCGGTCCCAGCCGCCAGTCAGCAAGTATCGCCCGTCTCGCGTAAACTTCATCCGCTCAGCCTTGAGTTTGTGCCGACCCAGAATCGTCGTTCGACCATTCGCCACCTCCAGCAGACGAACCTGCCGCTGCCACTCGGTATCGTGTGGACCAGTCACGCTCAGCAGACTTCCGTTCGGATGCCAGGCGATCGTTTCCACCGGCTCCGGCCCCGGCCAGGTGACCAACGGCGCCCCACTGTTGGTCGCGTGCAGCGCAACCATCCAGTTGGTCTCGCCCTCCCGATAGGCCGCCGCAAAGCGCTCCCCGTCCGGAGCCCACGCCAGGGCATGCACGGTTCCGGGCAGACGAACTTCGCGAATCAATCGACCCGTATCCAGATCCCGTTCGATCGCCCGTCCGCCCATCCTTCCCACCAACACGCGCCGCTCCCGAGGATGGAAGGTAAACGACGCATAAGACATCGGCTCCCGCTCTATCGCCAGCCGCGGGATCCCACCGCCGAACTCCCAGACTTCCAGCTGCGCCGTGCGCCCCTCCGCATCCACATCACGCTTGATGCCCAGATACCGGCCGTCATCGCTCCAAGCCGCCAGGAAGGCCCGCAGTTCGGACGTTCCCGCCAGGGAAAAAAGCAGCTCTCCGTTGGTTAGGGAATGCACCGGAACCGGGCCCCGGCCGCGACACAACGCCACCCGGCTCAGGGCCGGATCAGGAAACATCTGGTGGGTGACGGCTAGATTCGTCAGTTCGCCAGTCAACCGAAAGTCCGGCTGGCCCAACGCCGCAAACGCGATGCGCCGCAACTCGGCCAGCGGTGCATCGCCAGTTCCAGCCACCTGTCGCACCGCCTCCAGCGCGCGGCTGCGATGCCCGATTTCCCGGCTGGCCACCAGCGCGCGCGCCTGCTCCCGCAAGGCCACGTGCAGCTGACGACGGGCTTCGCGTTCGGCCGATTCCGCACGCACGGCCGCCGACTGAGCCTCCTCCCGCAACACCGATTCCCGCGCGCGGCTCGTCGCTTCCAGCCGCGCCCGCCAGCTGAAGACCAACGCCGCCAGCACCGCACCAACCACCACCATCGCCACCAGCCATCCATAGCGGCGCACCCACGCCGCCCGACCTTCAAGCACCCGCTTGCGACGAACACTCTGCCCGCTTTGCAGCAATGCCAAATCCGCCTGCATTGCTTCCGCGGATTCATAGCGATGGTCCCGCCGCCCCTCGCACGCGCGTAACACGATCTCGTGCAACTCCAGCGCATCGTCGTCACCCGGTCCGGACAACCACTCCGACGGCACTTCCGGAAATCGATCCGGCGAGAACCCGGTCGTCGCCTCGTAAAGCACCACGCCCAACCCGTAGATGTCCGCCGCCGGTGTGCCCGGGCCCTCCGGCGGAATGTAGCCTTCAGTCCCCACAAACGTCCCGTGCTCGCCATCCGCCGTGACCAGACCCAAATCCGCCAGCTTGGCCCGCCCACCCACAAAGATGATGTTGCCGGGTTTCACATCGCGGTGCACCAAGCCGCGCCGATGCAACTGACCCAACCCCGCCGACACGTCCAAGGCCGCTCGCAATCCATCCGCAGTCGGCAACCGCCCCATCCGCTTCAAGTCCGACCGCAGCGTCCGCGGCTCGTAGGCAAACAATGGCGTTACTTCGGTCCTCCCACCCGCGGCAATATCGCCCGACGTGTTGTCCGAGCGATCCGACAGCACCGCGGCCAGGTTCATCGCCGGGTCCTGCGGATCCGCCAGTTCCATCACATAATAAAAATATCCCTCCGCGTCATTGCGCCCCACGTGCAAAACGTGGACGAGACCGTCGGCGCTGCGCGAGACGGGCTCGTAGCGTTGCACCCCTTGGAACTCACGCTCGTACGGCCGATCGCTCTCAAACTGCCGGCGCCAGACAATCTTCACCGCCCGCGGCGCGCCCATGATGTTCCGCGCCAGCCAAACTTCCCCATACGCACCCCGGCCAATCGGCCGGCGCAAGGTATGATCGGGAATGACGGGCGGCTGTCGCATGCACTCGCCTCAACCGGGCAGATCGCCCCGCTCCATCTCCTGACGCAACCGCGCCACCTCCGCCTTGAACATCCGCCCCACGCGATGCCGGGCGAGATAGACCTGCGGCAGGCTCACCTGCAACTTGCGCGCAACCTGCGTCAGCGAATGTTCCCCCAGCACGGCCATCCGAAAAATCAACAGCTGACGTGCCCCCACGCGCGCCCGAATCCGACGCATCGCCGACTGAACCAGGTTGTCCTCCCACTCTCGTTGCCAGATCTCGTCCAGCGCGTCGCCCGCAGGATCCGGAATTGTCTCCAACAAGTCCTGTGGTTCAGCGCCGTCTTCCGCTGACATCGCCTCGCGTCGTCGCAAGAGCCCAGCCGCCGCGCTGCGCCGAAACGCGCCAATCCTCGAGCGCGTCACGACCCGCAACCACGACTTGAACGAACCCCGCGCCGGATCGTAACGAAACTCAGGCAGCTTCCGTGAAAGGTAGATGAACGTGTTCTGCACGACATCCTGGGCCTCGGCATCCCCCAGGCCCGAGCGCCGGGCCACGTTGTAAATCAGCCGCCAGTAGAGCTCGAAGAACTCCCGCCACCCCTCCTGATCCCGAACATCACGCAAACGCGAAAGCAGGCTCTGGCGCGTCGGCAGAATCGTGTCGGTGGCCGGTTCTAAATTCATTCGCTGCTCAATCTTTCTATCAGGTCAGCCGGATCGGGCCAGAATCTTTCAACGCATTCTTGGATTTTCTTGAAAGATCCGGACAACACCCGGCTGACCACCAGGGATGAAGACGTTTGTATCTCGGCCAGCCTCCCGCTGGGCTTTCCAGGAAATTCCAGGTTGGGCCCGCGCTCCGCTGCGGGCCGGTCGCGCGGGCAACTCCACCATCAACGGAGCGGCTCTGCGGAAGCACCTGGGACCAACTCTTCGCGGCGGGCGGCAGAGCGCCCGCCCTACCCGAAGCGCCCCGGTTCATGGACCCAGGCGCACGAGTTCGGAGCGCGTGAAAGCCCTCCCTGAAAGCCTGTCGCGCTCCCCTCGCCGCTGGGCCACGCTCGCCCTAATCATTTGGCTGGGCAGCCTTCACCTCAATGCCGCCGTCCTAATCTGGCAGGGCGTCGGCAATCGCTGGAGTTCGTCCGTTAACTGGACCCCCGCCCAACGCCCCGCCAATGGCGATGATCTCGTCTTCCCCTCCGGCAGCCCCACGCTCAGTTCGAACGATCTGCCGAATCTCCGCCTCAAATCCCTGACCTTTGACGAAACCCACACGCTGCGCGGCAATCCGATCGTCCTTTCCAACGGGATCGCCTGCGGCGAAAGCGGCGACACGATCAACGTTGAAGTCCCGCTCACGCTCGGAGCCAATCAGACGTTCAAGGCCGACTACTGCAATCTTTACGTGAGCACCACGCTCGACGTGAACGGCTTCGATCTAACGCTCATTTCGCCCGCGTTCAATGTCGTTGGCGAATCACCCCGGCGGGTCGGCATCTACTCCGTCATCACCGGCACCGGCGCCATTCGCACCCGGGGCGGCCAGGGCTGGATCAGCGGCGTCCAGATCGGCGGCCCGTTTCCCAATCCGTTCACCGGCCCGTACATCGCCGAAGGCGGCTACCTCATTCTCGACAAGATCAGCGGCGGCGCCATTCACAGCCGGCTTGAGGTCGGCGGCACCAACTTCGGCTCCCCCACCGTGGTCTACCTGCGACCCAACCAACTCGACGACGGCGCCGACGTGCTCGTCCGCCGCAATGGCGTCCTCGATCTGAACGGATACAACGACACCTTCGCGTCGCTCGAAATGCAGCAATCCTCCCGGGTGACCATGGAGCAGGAAGATGGCGATCCGTCCTCCACCCTGACCCTGACGAGTCGCCTCGCCGTCCGGGCCACCAACGCCTTTCCGGCCTTCGAAGAAGCTGCGGTGATCAATGGCAACCTCGCCATCGCCGGACAGATCCCGTTTCAGATCGACGGCGACGAAATCCCCGCCTGCCGACTCATCGCCAACGTTTCCGGTGGTGGCTTCGTTAAACGCGGAGGAGGCACGCTGGCGCTGATTGGCACCAACTCGTTTACCGGCGAGGCACGCATCGCCGAAGGCACGGTAGACTGCTGGCACGCCTCCGCGTTCGGCTCGACCGTGGGCGGCACGGTGCTCGACGGAGGCCGCATCTCGCTCCAAGGCCTGGCCATCGGCACCGAGCCGTTGTCCGTGATCGATTCGATCAGCGGCTCTTCGCTTCTGGCGTTCAATGAATGTTCCTGGGCCGGGCCCATTAATCTCGGCGCCGATCTCGCGCTCTACGCGATCGACGCCGGCTTCATCGGTTCCCGGACCACGCTCTCCGGGGCCATCTCGGGCTCCGGCGACCTCAATCTCGAGTCGCCGATCTTCGGAGTAGGCACCGTCCGACTGGCCGGCACCCAGCCCAACACCTATACCGGCGCCACGCGCTTGAACAACACGCTGCTCGAATTGGCCAAGTCCTCCAACATCCGCGCCTTTAGCGGTCCGCTCTTCGCCGGCGGCGCCCCCGGCTCCGCCCTCCGCGAAGTTCGTTGGCTCAACCATTTTCAACTCCCGCCCCTCGCCTCCCTCACCGTAAACACGAACGGCCTCTTCGCGCTGAACAATTTCACTGACATCGCCGCCAACCTCAATTTCGCCGGCGGTCGCGTCAACCTCGCCACCGACAGCGCCCTGACCATCACCGACTGGGTTCAGTGCTATCCCACCAACCACACGGCGGTCATCGACGGCGCCACGGGCCTTGGCTCGCTTTTTCTCTCCGGCGCCCGCTGGTTCAACGTCAGCCGCGGCAGCGGTCTCGAGGTGGATCTCCGCATCGATGCCCGCGTCGCGGGTACCGCCCTCACCAAAATCGGCGCCGGCACACTGGCCTTGCGCGGTCCCAACCAATACGCCGGCCTCACCACCATCAGCAACGGCCTCGTCCGCGCCGAACACAACACGGCACTCGGTTCCGCCTCCAGCGGCACCGTCGTTCATCCCGGCGCCGCACTTTGGATCGGCGGCGCCGCCACCACCATCGCCGAACCGCTCACGCTCAACGCCGCCGGCCCCGGCGGCACAAACGGCTCCCTCGTCGCCGCCAACATCGCTTCCCTCACGGGCAGCGTCGCTCTCCAATCGCCTTCGACGGTTCGCACCGACGCCGGCGCCCATCTTTCCATCAACAGCGTGATCAGCGGCACCGGGCCCCTGACCAAGACCGGCCCCGGCACGCTCACGCTCGGCGGCGCCGTGGCCAACACGTTCTCCGGCGACACGCTCGTTCACGCCGGCCTCCTCCAACTGAACAAGGCCGCCTTCGTCCAGGCCGTCCCAGGAAATCTGATCATCGGACCCGGCGGGCTCGTCCCCCCAACCACAACCGTCCGTCACCTGAACCAGGATCAGATCTGGTCGAGCGTCACGGTCAATGGCGGCGGCCTGCTTGACGTGAACGGATTCGAGGAATATCTGCTCGCGCTCACGCTGAACGACGGAGGCGACGTGCAGACCGGCCCCGGCCTGGTCACCCTGGACGGCAACAACGCCGGAAACTCGCTCACGGTAAACCCAGGCCTCCGGGCCGCGTCTTCCACCCTCACCGGCCGAATCGCCTTTCGCCTCGGCAACCACCGAATCGCCGTCGGCGCCACCGCCATTCCTGATCTCTCCGGCGCACCCGAACTGGATATCCCCGCCGCCATCGTCAATTTCGACGGCCTCGCCAACCTGCACAAGAACGGCCCAGGCACCATGCGCCTGCGCGGCGCCAACTCGTTCACGGGCCTGCTCAACCTGAACGCCGGCACCACCATCGCCGCCCACAACTCCGCGCTCGGCACCACGCAGGGATCCACCGTCGTCCAATCCAACGCCACGCTCCTGCTCGACGGCGGAATCGTCACCGGCGAGTTCCTCCTGCTCGACACCTCCGCCTCCCCGGCTCTCGGCGCGTTCTCCGGTTCCAACACGGTCACCGCCGGCGTCAATCTCCTGCGGCCCGACAATACCATCCAGGTTCCCACCGGAAGTCAGCTGCAGATCACCGGCCAGGTCGGTGGTCCCGGCGGCTTGCGTAAAACCGGTGGCGGCACGCTGCAGTTCTCGGGCGCGATCGGAAACAGTTATGGCGGCCTAACTACTGTTCAGGACGGCACCCTAGAATGCGCCCGCTCCGGAGCCATCGCCATTCCCGGCGACGCAGCAATCGGCGAAGACTCCGCGGCCAGCCCGCTCGCCACGCTGCGCGCCTTGCGTGACCAGCAGTTCCGTCGTACCGCCACGTTCACCGTCCGACGCCGCGGGTTTCTCGACTTGTTCCCCGTCGCGCCCGCTCCGCCCCCGCAACCCACGCTGCGCGCCGTTCCGGGCTCCGGCACGATCAGCCTCGGCGCCGGGACGTCGCTCACGCTCAGCAACGATTTGTCCTTCGAGTTCTCCGGTTCCATCCAGGGACCCGGCGCCCTCCACAAGTTCGGGGCCGGCACCATGTCGTTCACCGGCGACAGTTCCTTCGGCGGCCTGACCACCATCTGGCAGGGGCCCTACCGTCTCGACGGCAACTCGATCAACTCGCCCGTGCTGATCAAGGCCGGCGGCTCGCTTCGCGGCGATGGTTGGTCGGGCAACGTAACCGTTGAATCCGACGGCCTAATCGATCCGTCCTCTGAATCTCCAGGCCGTCTCGGCGGTGATCTCCAGGTCGCTTCGTTGGCAGTTCAGTCCGGCGGCATCATCAATCCCACATTCTTCGGCCCACATCCCACGGGCGGCAACGACACCATTACCGCCAGCGGCGCGGTGTCCCTGAACTCCGCGCGTCTCAACGCCGGCTTCCAATACGCGCCGTCCGAAGGTGATGTCCTCCTCCTGATTCGCAAGGTGTCCGCCGGCACGGTTACCGGCGCGTTCAACGGCTGGGCCCAAGGCACGGTCCAGACGCTCGACGGGATTCCCGTCGCGATGAGTTACATTGGCGGTGATGGCAACGATGTCACGCTCACGGTGACGAACCTTGCGGCCGCCGCCGCCGGAACGCGCGTGGATTCGGGCAATGGCAACGGTTTGATCGAGCCGGACGAATGCAACTTGGTCTATCTCGGCGTGCAAAACCGGCGCAACACGCCGATCACGCTTACCGGCGTCGAACTGCGCTCCACCACGCCCGGCGCCCTGGTCACGATCGCGACCGCGGCCTATCCCGTCCTTCCCGCCGCATCAATCCGAACCAACACCACACCCTTCCAAATCCGCACGAGCGCTCAACATCCCTGCGGCGCACCCGTCTCGGTGGAGCTGCGGGTCACGATCGCGGGTGAAGGCACCTTCAGTATCCCCTTCACGCTGGTCGGCGGAACCGACTGCAGCCGCTCCGGTGGCGCCTGCGAAAGTTGCACGAGCGTCGTCGGGTCGTTCTCCCCGGAATCGCCCGTGCTTCCGCAACCGCTGCTCGCCACCGGCACGCCGTCGACCTGTTTCCCGCCGAAACCCTGTCCAGGCTCCGATCCCGCCACCAACCTCCCGCCCACTCGCTGGACTCAACACCTGTTTACCAACCAGACCGCAACCGAGTTGTGCCTAACCGCTCAATTGTCGACGGACTGCTCCGCCGCCCCGCCGAATACATTTCAGGCGGCGGCGTACCTGGGCCAGTTCGATCCCGCTTCGCCCTGCGCGAATTACCTGGGTGACACGGGGCTCACGGGGCCGGGACCGCAGCCCTCATTCGCCTTCCGCGTTCCCGCGGGCCAACGTTTCGTCGTGGTGATTTCGTTGCGCAACCCGGCGGGCACTTGCCCGAATTACCGGCTCGAAGTGTTCGGCTTGCCGTGCCCGCCGCCCACGCTCTCGATCGATCGCCCCACCACCACCGAGAACCCCGGCCAGGTCGTCGTGCAATGGAGCACGGCTTATCCCGGCTGGACGCTCCAATCCGCGGCCGGGTTGCCCATCGGGACCCTGGCCGATTTTGAGCCGACCAGCGCTTCCCCATTCGTCACTGGAGGGCGTTACACGGTGACGAATCAGCCTTCCCAACCACGACAGTTCTACCGGTTGAAGCGCTAGAAAGTTTCCGTCCAGAACTCGCCCGGGTTTGAGGTAACAGGAAAAGGCAGCCCCACGGCATTGAGAGCTGCGGGCCGACTGGCGATCGCTGGAGGGCACAGCCCATGAATGCCCCAGGGGCCACCATCCGATTTGCACCTCCGATCCCACGGTTTCCTAACCGCCGGATCACAGCATCGGTTCGGATCAAGCAAAGGGCCGGCTGCGGAAACCACTCCGCAACCGGGTCTTCGTTCTTCCACCTCGCACCCTATTTGGCCGAGGCATACGAGCTCCGATCGTAGCCGGTACCGCGCAGAGCCCATTCATTGAGCTGCCCCGCATCACCCAATCCGCGATCGATCACCCGCAATCTCCAGCCTCCGCGCGATGGATTGCCGATGAACTGCCGAAATAATCCTTCCGAAGGCAAGGCGAGGTCGACGCCGAACCAGCCCGACAAATTAGGGGCCGACGTTCCCGTTCGGACGCGCAATGGGATGCGACGACCATCGGGATGGACCAACTCGATCACCAAATCACCCACGTGCGCATGCCGGATGTCGACATAGACGGAGAGATCCACGAGGTCAAGGTTGTCGGGGATCTGGATCGTGTCCTGCACGCCCTCCGGCTCGTTGTCTGGAATCGCCGCCTGCGAACGGCGTCGGTGCTCGAAAGCTCGGGGCTCGAGCAACGCCGCCGGAACCGCCTTCCAGGCCTGGGCGGTGGTCGCTCCGCCCGCTGCTTCATCATGCGGATCGAGGCCAAAGTGAGCGCGAATCCGGAGGTATTCATGGCCGTCGGGAAGGCGCGGCACCGTCACTCGGAACTGGTTCGTGCCCCGGCTCGAGACGTTCCCGGGCGTGGTAATCCACGATCCGTTGCTCGCAAGATTGCTCCGGGTTTGGACGTCATGCATTTCAGCCAGGTACGGCGAAGAGAAGTCGATGTCGAGAAACGCGCCGCGAGGACGGACGGACACGATCTCGAACGGAACAAACGCGGCGGACGCCGGTACAATGGTCAGCCGGTTGACGCGCGTATCAGGACCATAGCGGGCGGTCAGGGTCACAATGTTGGTGCCATGACCGTGGGCGTTGGTGATGACGAAGGTACCGCTGGAAGCACCCGCGGGAATGAGAATGCTGTCCGGCACAGAGGCGACTTCCGGATCGCTGGAGGTAAGATAGACGCGGGCTCCTCCCCCGCCTGCCGCCGGGGCCGGACCATTCAACAACACCGTCGCCGTCGACCGCTGGAACTCTTCGATGCGCGTCGGGCTCAGGTTAAACAGCGAAAGTCGCGGACAAGTTGGGCAGGTGATGGGCAGATCGACCGGCGCATTGAACGCCTCGAGCCGGACCCCGGACACTCCGGGCGGCGTCAGCAACTCCACGGTGTAAGAGCCGTCGCCGTTATCGCGCACGCTCTGCTGGAGCTGACAGTCCTTCGAATCGTCGCAGCGAACCACCCCGATCCGCCCGGGGCCCCACATATTGGTGTTAATGTCCCGGGGCACAATACGAACGGTGGTCAGGCGAAAACCATTCGCCAAAACGCTGTTCGACAGCACGGAGGTAGTCGTGGTCAACGGATGCAATCGCGTGTCGAGGAATACCGATCGCACCAACTCCCGGTGCGTGGTGCATCCAGCCACCGTGAAGTCGAGCAGGAATCGGAATTGATACATGCCATCGTACTTACCCACCCCCGGAAGATTCGCCGTCCAATATTGGTTGTTCGGATGCTCGTCGCCATGCGTGCCATCGTCGTAAAGCGGGAAGGTCGCGACCGAAGTGGGAATGACCGGGCTGTTCGGGCCCGTCAATGTCGCGCCGCGCCGGCTGATCGCGTCCCCCCCGATCTGCCGATTGTCATCCAACCGGCGGGAGAACAGATTGCCAAGCCCCTCCATCGGCTGGGTGATTTCGACCCGCGCCTGGACCGAATCGTAACCACCCGCCCGGTAATACGAAGGCAGCACCCGGACTGACGCCGTCAGGCCGTCACCAACTCTGCGGACCGAAAACTGAAGGTGTTGATCAAGCTTGGCGAGGCCGCGTCCGAGAATTCCGATGAACCAGTTTTGAGCCAGGGCCCCGGCGCCGCCCGGACCGGCGGAGATTAGGGTGGCCACCACCGCGCCGTTGGTGCCGGGCGAACCCACGGCTTGCAGCGCGCTGAGCACCTTGCTCGCGGGCTGAAGGCCCCAGGTAAAGGTGGGATAACCCGGATTGCGCAGGGCAACCGATCCGTCCAATAGCCGGCCGTCACCCACGAGGTTGCTCCAGTTGATGCCTCCTGACGAAACGGCGCCGGCACACCGAAGAATTTCTTTTCCAAGGTCTCGGCGGTTCTCGGTCAGGATGGCGCGTTGCCCCTGACACAGGATGCCCGCCAAAAGGCTATCGTATGGTTCGGCCACCTCACCCCTGCGCTGGTGAGCATAGACGACCAAATCCCAACCCTCGCGCAACCGGTCGGCAAAGACGGATGGATCCCCTGCCGTAACCACGGTTCGAATCAGCCCGTTCGCGGACTCGGCTTCCAGCGCCCGAGCATAGGCGGACTCCGGACCGCGGCGGCCATCCTCAAAGTACAGCACCTTGTCACAACCATCCGGGCAAAGCCTCTGAATCTGCCGTCGCACCAAGGACACGCCTTCGTCTGCTTTCACGAAACTGTCCGTGGTAAATCCATTGACGAACGTCCGGTGCGGTCGGATGAGGTGGGCGCGCCAAGTGCCCGAGGACTCATTGAGATGAGGAAGCGGGATTCGTTTGTAGTCCCATGCATTTTGAACGGAGGCCTGCACGCCTGGAGTCGTGGAGCGGACCAAACGGCCCGATGGAGTTTGCACCAAGAGCCGCAGGGCACCCGGAGTGATCGGGGTTTTCCAGCCCGAAGCAAACGTCAGCCTGGAGTCACTGCATACATCGTAGCGAACGGGCTCCGATGCCGGTTCATTGGCGGCGAGAAATCCGTTTGGGTCCGCCAGCAGAAACTCATCCGTCAGCTGGCCGTAGGCCATCACAAAAAATTTCTTCAGGTCGTCGGTGGCCGCCGCCGCAGGATTCTGCATGTAGATGCCACCTTGGCGCTCGGCCAACAGGGTCAAAAGATCGCCGTCCAGGGAACCCGCGTTTCCGAAGCCCACCGCGCACACCTGCGCAAAGCCCAGCTTGGAGTAGTCAAATTTCGGTCCCGCGCAATCGGTTCCACCCAAGCACGGCGGCACATTCTCCATGCCATCGGTCAGCAGCAGGATGCCCTTGCGCGGATTGATTCCCGCCGGCGGCACGAAGCCGTTACAGTCGCCCCCGCACAATTCGTCGATCGCCTGCTGCAATCCCGGGCCAATACCGGTCGCACCCCCAGGCCCAGCGGCGGAAATGCCACTTAGCGCCAGATCCAGCGCTCCTCCCGGAGCCAGCAATGTCGGCCCCGCCGGAATGAGTGCCTGATTCAGGACGGCGCCCGAAGAAAACGTGGCGATGCCGATGCGGTTGACCTGCCCATCTGTCCGGTCCTTGTCGAGAATGTCCGCAAACATTCGGGCCGCCTGCACGGCAGCGTTAAGCTTGGTCATCCCACCCGAGTCCAAGGCTCCCATGCTTCCCGACCGGTCAATGACCAGCATGATGTCCGCCGCCTTGTGATCCTGCCAGGCCCGAACCACGTCATCGAGAGCCTTGTGCAGACGCCAGAACATCGGATCCCGCGGCGAACAGCTCGGATCGGTAACGTCGTTGATGAACCCTCCCGTATCCGCCGCACCCACGGCTCCGTGCATGGCACCGTGAAAATAGCCGTCAAGAACCTCGGACACGGTATCGACATTCGGAAACTGTTCGAGGGCGGTGTAGTTGACGCCGCCCAAGGTGCAGAATCCGTCGTTTCCCGTGTCCCCAGGGCCACAGCTCGGGCCGGCTCCCGCAAAAAAGAGGCAGGATGGGAACGCCTCGCAAAAGCTGCAGGTAACCGGCTGGCCGGCCTTCGGCCCTGAGGTGTGAATCACGGGACGTGGATTGCCGACGCCGCACCCGGCGACGTGTCCTATCCCGCCCGGCGCACCGCTGGGGTGACCAATCGGCAGAGGCATGTCCTTGCACCAGTTGAGCGACTCGATTTTGGCAAATCCATTCGCCTCTCGCCAAAGATTGAAGTCCAACTCGTATTGCCGGTGAAACGCATACCAGCGATTGCCGCGGCCGGGCGGCTGAATCCCGCCAAAAGCCCCCAGCGTATTGCCGAAGCAATCGTGCCAAAGGGTGTGCATTCGAAGATTGGTCTGCGGCGCTGGAGCCTCGATACTAGTACAATCCAAAGGAGGCGCACACGGCGGCACCAAGGTCGTCTTGCTGACGCAGAGAATGGGCACCTTGGCGTTGACCGTGTCTACATAGAAAAAGCAGGTCTGCGCCAGGCCAACGGTCGCCCCTGCCCATAAGCCAACCGCCAGAAACAACGGCGCCATTCGCCGCCTGAACGCCATTTTCCACCGCTGCTGGCCATTTGCGTGTGTCGCGAACTCCGTCCCACCAAGCCCCGTACCTTGATTAGCATTCATGGATCCTTTCCGTGGTTCTGGATTTGACTTCAATACCGTGAGAATCCGCCGCCCCTCCCGGGAAACATGGGTCCGTGCGCCCTCTGTTTCGACCAATTCATCCAATGGCGACCGTGAGCACGCCCTAACCTTCAGTCAACATCTTTTCTAATCGTTTTTATCAACGACACTTATTGTTAGCTGACACCAGATCTCGCGCGCAGAAGTTGACCGCCGTTTGTTTGTCCGGCGCCCCGTCGCCTGCCCAAAATCGAGACACCACGTCCTTCGACAAGACACCAACACAGGACACAGCACACAAATCGCCCAAGAAACCTCACTGGCACCGAGCTAGCTAAAACGACGCTGGCGCCAGCTTCGCCGCCCACGGATTTGGGCCGGAGCTGGCCTGTCCATCGTCGTGAAGGACAAAACCAAGCTCATCATCACGGAGGTTCTGGCCGTGACCGCGGTTCTCGCTGCGGTCGGGATCGCCATCGTGGTTATCCGCCACGGCCACCAGGAAGCAGCAGCCAAAGCTTCGACTTCGACGGACTCGTCAAACTCGGCGCAAACAACCCCTGCACGCCCCGATCTCAGCCAACCCGAGTCGAATCCAGAATGGGTCGTCACGAACGCGGCAGACGCGAAGCTTCCAGCGAAGCCCATCTCAGCCGCGCTGCTTCCGGGCAGTTCCCCGTCCGGCCAGAAACCGGCGCTCGAATTCGGTTCACGATGGGATCATCCCGGGCAGGCGCCCGAGTTTAGTCGTTTCTCAGACTGGCTCCATCGCTTTCACACCGCACCATCAACCGAAGCGCGCACTGCCCTCCTCGCCGAAGGCGAAGCCCTCGCCCGGGAACGGAGATTCGCGCTGCAATCGATCATTCGTGAGAATCCCGAACTTGCGCTGGAGTTGGCCATCCCCTTCACCTTCCGGCAGGGCCTTCCCGATTCCATTTCCGCCTTGCTCGAAAAGCCCATCAACGATCGCGGCACGCTGGCCGTGTTCGCCGCTTTGCCCGTTCCAGGACAGCAGGCCAAGGTCAAGCCAGTGTGGCGTCGAGCCTCGCTGAATGGCATCACCTACGAAGCTTTCGTTTACGGACGGCGCCTCGGCGAGCCGACGCGACGCGACATCCCGCTCAACGGCATCGCTCTCGGAACGTTGGTCGCCCTCAGCGAAAACCCCGTCCGACTGCTCGCCGCCGCCGAAGCCGCCAACCTGACCGCGGCTTCCCCGGTCGAGCCGATCTGCGCGGTCTCAGGCCAGTCGATCGAAACTCAACCTGCGCCGGCCACCGCCTTGGTGGCCGGCCGTCCCACCCGCCTGTGCGGAGTGGCTCACGCCCACGATCTAAACCGACGCCTGATCCAGGCGGAAGCATCGGGCGGCACAGGCGCGGGCGGAAACCTCGGTGGCGGCGATACCATTCAGCCGTCTTCCTACACCGAAGGGATCAAACGTCTGTTGATCATCCGCGTGGATTTTCCGGACATGCCCGGCGAACCCCTCGCCGCATCTGACGGCATCAATCTCTTCACCGAACTGAATGACTTCTATCGCGAGTCCTCCTACAACCGCGCCGGCATTGCCCTGAGCGGCAGCGGGTCGGACGTCACCCCGACTCTTCGCCTGACGAACACCGCCGCCTACTATGGGGGCAACGACGACTACGTCGGACTACAGGAAGACGCGCGCGCCGCCGCCGCCCGCGTGGGCTACAATCTGGCTGACTACGATTTCGACCTGACCTGCTTTGGGCCGGTTCCAGGATGGAATTGGGCCGGCCTCGGTTGGGTGGGAGCCCAAGGCGTCTGGTTGCGCAGCTATTTTACCGTCGGTGTCGCTGGACACGAACTCGGGCACAACCTCGGGCTGAATCACGCCAACTTCTGGGACACCCAGGGGCGAAGCGTCATCGGCAACGGATCCAGCGTCGAGTATGGCGATGTCTACGACACCATGGGCTCCGGCGACGCCGGCCCGGCACATTTCAACGCGCGCAACAAAAGCTACCTGAACTGGCTGCCGGCGTCGGGGGTGCAGACGGTGACCAACAGCGGCACGTTCCGGATTGAAGCGCAGGACAACCCTTCCGCCTCCGGACTGCGCGCGCTCAAGATCGCCCGCAACAGCCAGACGAACTTCTGGGTCGAGTTCCGACAGCAATACACGGACAACGCCTGGATGATGAACGGCGCCACGCTGCGCTGGGCCAGCGAGGGCAACGAACAGAGCGACCTGCTCGACACCACACCGGGCTCCGCCAATGGCAAGAACGACGCCGCCCTGGTCGTCGGCCGCACGTTCTCCGACCTCGCATCCGGCATTCACATCACCACGCTGCGCAAGGCCGGCACCTCGCCGGAATCGCTCGAGATCGCCGTTCAGCTCGGAACTTTTCCCAGCAATCATCCCCCCACCGTCACCGTCGGAGCCTCCACTGCGAACCCCACCCTCGGCGCGACGGTTACGTTCACCGCGACCGCGTCGGATTCGGACGGCGACGCGCTTGCCTACGCCTGGGATTTCGGCGACGGCACATTCGGCACCAATGGAGCAGTCGTCAGCAAAAGTTGGACGCTGACCAGCGAGTTCCGGGTGCAATGCACCGTGTCGGATCTAAAGGGCGGCACGACCCGCGATTCGTTCATCGTCACGGTGGGTTCGCCTCCGACTTACCGCATTAGCGGACGGGTCACCGCAGGCGGCGTTCCGTTGGCCGGCGTCCGGGTTTACACCGGCGCCTCGCGCACAACTTACACCGACTCGGACGGCACCTACGCCTTGGTCGGGCTGCCGGCGAGCGCCTACACGCTCAACGCCAGCCTCGATCCCTACTCGTTCGTGGCCCAGGGCTTTGCCAACCCCATCATCGTCGGGCCCAGCACAAGCCAGGCGAACTTCACCGCCTCGGGTTTCAGCAATCCGCCCACCATCACCTCCCAACCCCGTAGCGCGACGATCGCAGCCGGAGGCAACACCAACTTCAGCGTTGTCGCCGCCGGCACCGGCCCCCTCGCCTACCAATGGCGCTGTCAGGGAACAAATCTTCCCGGGCGCACCAGCACCACGCTCACGCTCACGAATATCCAGGCCACGCAGGCCGGCGCCTACTCGGTCGTCATCACCAACGCTACCGGCGCCATCACCAGTTCGCCCGCGAATCTCGTCGTCACTGCGCCCGTCAGCGGCACTCTCACCCTGCACGTGACCGGCCAAGGCTCGGTCCGCGGCGCAACCAACGGACAGCAGCTTGTCGTCGGCCGTGCCTATCAACTCACCGCGCTGCCGGCCGCCGATCAGGTCTTCTCAAATTGGACCGGCTCGCTGCCGCAATCGTCGCCCGTGCTGTCGTTTGTCATGGCGACGAACCTTCAGTTGACCGCCAACTTCGTGCCCAACCCGTTCGCGGCGACTCGCGGCAGTTTCAACGGGCTCTTCTACGAAACGAACCAGGTTCAACCGGCACGCGCGGGTTTCTTCTCCCTGACCGTTTCGTCAAAGGGCGCCTACAGCGCGTCGCTCCTGACCCGCGGTTGGAAGCTGAAGGCGAAGGGATTGTTCGACCTGACCGGACGCTCCACCAACCAGATCGTAACGCCTGAAGGCGGGACTTACGCCGTGAGCTGGACCTTGGCCAACGACGGCTCGGACCAGATTCTCGGCACGGTCAACGGCGGGTCATGGTCGGCCGTGCTGCTCGGCGACCGGCAGGTCTTTCATCCACTGACCAACGCCGCGACGCAAGCGGGCCGCTATACCTCCCTGGTCCCGGGCGATCCCAACCAGCCAAATATGCCTGGCGGCGACAGCTTTGGCTTGGTGGCGGTGGACACCCGCGGCACGGCGCGCCTGAGCGGTTATCTCGCCGACCAAACGCGTCTCGCCGTGCGCGCCTCATTGTCGCGCGCCGGACAATGGCCCGTGTATGCGTCGCTTTATGGCGGCCAGGGCGCGTTGCTCGGTTGGGTGAGTTTTAGGAACGAGGAGGCCACCGACCTCGATGGAGTGCTCAGTTGGAGCCGTCCCGCCGCCCCCGGCACCAGCCACTACTCCGCGGGTTTTGTCAGCGAATCGACCCTCGGCGGCTCGCGCTACACCCCGCCGGCGGCAGGCCAGCCTCTGGTCGATTGGACCGATCCGATCATCCGCTTCGTGGGCGGCGATCTGACCGAGGCCGTGACTAACCGGCTCACCGTCACGGGGACAGCTCTGGTCAGCACGGATCCGCGCACGCTGAAGCTCAAAGTCGCCGCGTCCTCCGGCCTCTTCACCGGCACCATCCGGCGATCCGAGGCGGCGATCCCGCAGGCCTTCCGGGGCGTGTTCGTGCAGAAGTCCGGACTCGCCGGAGGATTTTTTCTGGGGACCAATACCTCCGGCCAGGTCCGGTTGGAATAGCGGCGAAAGTCCCAAGGACCTCTCACCTCCGGGACCGAAGAATCGCATCCGCCCCTTCTCATCGCAGAGCCAAAACTCGGCCGCGCCCGCTTTGTAATACAACTCCCGTTTGCCAAGACGATCCGCACTGCCCAACATTTCGCCCACCGGATTCGAGGGCGACAAAATCTCGATGCAAATCTCCGGCGCCACCGGACAGCTCGCATGACCGCCGATCTGACGCCGCCGCTCCGGCGAAATCCAGACGACGCCCGGTACTTTGGTTTTCTCGATCGTCTCGACCGCGCACTCCGGCAGCGCGCGACCATGGGGCAACAGCTCGTTCAGCAGCCGGATGATTTCCCCCCGAAAAGACGAGCGCTGGTCGTCCGCCGGACTCATGACAATCTGCCCCCATTGGTTGAGCTCAATTTTGTACGGCAAGCCCGCCAGGCTCTTGTCGGCACAAACTTGTTCCCAATTCATGAGCCCAATACTAACGGCTGGCGTTCAGGTGACAATTTTTGAGTCCTTACAAGGACAAACGGGATGAATTCGCGAACCGGCCGGCGAGACGCCGGCGCTCCCAGTGGGGCCGAATCTGGTCAGCGATTTTACCCGCAACTTCGAGATGCACGGGCCCGAACCGGCACGCACGATTCGTGCGCTACCACCCGCGCCTTCGCCTGTCCGTTTTCCCGACATGACTTCCGTTCGTTGGACACAAAGTCCCTTCCAGCCGCACAGAAACCCGCCCAACCACCGCTGGCATTGCCCTAGCTCATGGGGCGGCACGTGCGCCGTCCGCCCGGGGCTTGTGGGTAGGCGGGCGGCGCGCTCCTGTTCTCGTGAAGGAAAACGCAAAGCGCATTCTCATTGGGGCGACGACAGTGGTCGTCGCGGTGTCCGCAGGTGTCTGGCTGACGATGCGATCGTCCGAGACACCCCCGCCTGTCCACTCGGTCAGCCAGAACCAGACCTCAGCCGACCCCACAAAGCTGTCGACGAACGATGCGACTGTCGCCAACCCAACTGCTCGCCCGGTGACCGCCGCAGTTTCGGGCAACCCTTCCGCCCCCGCTCCGTCGCCCGTCACCAGTGAGCCGAAAACCAAAGGCCTGCGTTTCGGCGCCCGTTGGGACCAAGCGGACATCGCTCCAGAATTCGGCCAATTTGCCAGCTGGATTCAACGTCATCGCGGCGCACGTTCCGAGGACGAGCGCCGGGCGTTGGAAGCGGAAGGCATGTCACTCGTGACCACTCGCCGGGACGCGATGGAGAAGCTGATCCGCAACGATCCTGAACGCGCCCTGGAATGGTCCATCCCACCGGCTGCCCGACAGGACCTGCCCAACCAAATCGTTGACCTGCTCGAGAAACCGATCAGCGATCGCGGAACGCTCGCGGTGTTTGCCGCGCTCGCCGAGCCGGGAAAGGAGCACGAAGTCACGCCGGTGTGGCGCACGGCCACACTGGGCGGTGAGGAGTATGATGCCTTTGTTTACGGTCGCCGCCTGGGCGAACCCACGCGGCGCGACATTCCCCTGAACGGCGTGGCGCTGGGACGCTTCCTGGCGCTGAGCGAAAATCCCGTGCGCGTGATGGATGCCGCCGAGGCGGCGTCGCGCGTGCCGGCCACGGTCGACCCGCTCTGCGCGGTCTCGGCCCAGCCGGCCACGATCCATCAGACGCCGATTGCCGCGGAAGTTGGCGGCCGGGTGCTCCGACTCTGCGGACTCGGGCATGCAGATGACCTGAACGGTCGGCTCGTGCAAGCCGAAGGCGCCGGCACCGGCGGTGGCACCGGAGTGAGCACGGGCGACACCGGCGGAGTCCAGGCCTCGGCCTACACCGAAGGCGTGAAACGGCTGCTGATCATTCGGGTGGATTTTCCCGACCTCGCCGGGGATCCGATGACCACCGATGCCGGCATCAACCTGATCAGTTCGCTCAACACATTTTACCGGGAGATGTCGTATGACCGCACCGGATTTTATCTGAACGGCAGCGGATCGTCGGTGACGCCAACGTTGCGCATGACGAACTCGGCGAGCTATTACGGCACGAACAACTACTACGCACGTCTGCAAAACGAGGCGCGCGCGGCGGCCACCGCCGCGGGCTACAACGTCAGCAACTATGATTTTGACATGACCTGCTTCGGCTCGGTGCCCGGTTGGAGCTGGGCCGGCCTCGGCTGGGTCGGCACATCGGGCGTCTGGCTCCGCAACTACTTCACCACGGGCGTGGCGGGACATGAGCTTGGCCACAACTACGGCCTCAACCACGCCAATTACTGGGATACCCTCGGCAAGAGCGTCATTGGCAGCGGCACCAGCGTCGAATACGGCGACAGCTTCGACACCATGGGTTCGGCGGCCGCCGGCGCCAACCATTTCAACGCCCGCTACAAGAGCTACCTGAACTGGATGACGGCGGACGGCGTCCAGCTCGTGACCAACAGCGGCACATATCGCATTCAACCCCACGACGACCCGACTGCCACCGGCATCCGCGCCTTGAAAATCGCGCGCAACAGCAACACCAACTTCTGGGTCGAGTTCCGCCAGAAGTTCACCGCCAACGCCTGGATGATGAACGGCGCCGGCATTCGCTGGGCCGGCAACGGCAATCAACGCAGTGACCTCCTCGACACCACGCCGGGCTCGGCCAACGGAAAAACGGACTCTCCGCTGGTGGTCGGACGCACTTTTTCCGACCCGGCCTCGGGCATCCACATCACCACCTTGCGCAAAGCCGGCACCACGCCCGAGTCACTCGATGTGACCGTAAATCTAGGCACATTTCCCGGCAACCGTCCGCCCACGCTGAACGTCACGGCCAGTTCCACCAACCCCACCGCCGGTTCCACGGTCACGTTCACGGCGAATGCCTCGGATCCCGACAACGACACGCTCGCCTACTATTGGGATTTCGGCGACGGCAGCATCCAGACCAACGGCGCCACGGTCAGCAAGTCGAGCACAGCCGCCGACTTCCGCGTGCAATGCACCGTGACCGACATGAAGGGCGGCACGGCGACCGACTCGATCCTCGTCACCTACGGAACGCCCACGACTTATCGCATCGCCGGCGCCGTCACGCTGGCGGGCTTGCCCGTCGCCGGCGCGCGGGTTTCTGTCTCGTCCACCCGCCTCGCCTACACTGACTCCGACGGCACCTACGCAATCGTGGGGCTGCCCGCCGGCAGCTACACGGTCAGCGCGAGTCTGGATACGAACACCTTCAATGCGCAGGGCTTCGCGAATCCAGTCGTGGTCGGCCCCAACGCCACCGGCATCAACTTTGGCACCGGTGCACCCTCGAACAGCCCGCCCACCATCGCGAGCCAACCGCAGAGCCAAACCGTCGCCATCGGCGCCACCGCCAGTTTTGCCGTGACCGCCACCGGCACCGGACTGAGTTACCTCTGGCAGGCCAATGGCACGAATGTCCCGGCCGGAACGAACGCTTCGCTTTCCCTCGTCAACGTTCAGTCGAATCACGCCGGCAATTATCTGGTCGTCGTGACGAACACCAGCGGCGCGGCCACCAGCGCGGTGGCGACTCTCACCGTGCTGCAACCGCCGGGCATCAGCGTTCAGCCCCTGGGTCAGTCTCTCGCCGCCGGCGGCAGCGTAACGCTCTCCGTCACGGCCACGGGCTCCGGCCCACTTGCCTATCAATGGCGCCGCAACGGTTCCGCCGTCACCGGCGCGACCAACAGCACGCTGACCTTCAACCCGGTATCGATCAATGACGCCGGGGATTACTCCGTCGTGGTCACCAACCGCGTGGGCTCCATCACCAGCAGCACTGCCACCTTGACCGTGATCCAAGCGCCCGCCATCACCACCCAACCGCAAGGCCGAACGGTGTCCGCCGGTTCGAACGTCACGCTTTCGGTCACCGTCTCCGGTTCCGCGCCGCTCGTCTATCAATGGTGGAAGAACGGCGCCGCCGTCTCGGGAGCCACCAACAGTTCCCTGGCGTTTTCGCCCGCGGGCCCGGCCGATGCCGGTGCGTTCTTCGTGGTGGTGACCAATCCGGTCGGGGCCGTGACCAGCTCGGTGGCCACGCTGGTGGTGAATTGCTCCTACACGCTCGCTTCGGCCAGCGCATCGTTTTCCGGATCCGGCGGCACCGGCAGCGTCCAGTTGGCAGCCTACAACACGTGCGTATGGTCGGTCACAGGTGTGCCATCATGGATCACGCTGACCACCGCCACCCTCGGCAGCGGCAACACCACGGTGCGCTACCTCGTCTCCACCAATTCCTCCGGCTCGGCCCGCAGCGCGACTCTCTCCATCGGCGGCCTTGCCTATCAAGTTTCACAATCCATCCTGGATGTCACCCCGCCCTCCATCGCCATCACCGCACCCGTCGACGGCAGCACGACCACCTCGACCTCGCTCGTCGCCCAGGGAACGTCGGCGGACAATATCGGGGTCAGCCGCGTGGAGTTCCGCTGTGGCACCAACGCCTACGCGACCGCCACGGGCACGTCCACCTGGTCCGCGCCGCTAAATCTCGCGCTTGGGACCAACGTGGTCACTGTCCGCGCCTTTGACACCGCCGGGTTGGTTTCAACCGAGGCGCAACGAACGGTCATCCGCGTGGCGCCCGGCACGATCACGGTGAAGGTCCGCGGGCGCGGCACGGTTCGAGGCGCGACGGACGGCCAGCAATTAACCGTCGGCCAGTCCTACACGCTGACCGCCATGGCCGAAGACGGGGCCTCGTTCTCCAATTGGACCGGATCCATCGTCCAGTCATCACCGGTGCTGACGTTCGTCATGCAGACCAATCTCGAGGTCACGGCGAACTTCGTGCCGAACCCGTTCACTGCCACCAAGGGGACCTTCAACGGTTTGTTCTACGAAACGAATGAGCTGGATCACGCGCACGCGGGATTCTTCACCTTCGCCCTGACGGTCAAGGGCGCCTACAGCGCGTCGCTGCAAACTCGCGGCTGGAAACTGGCAGCGAAAGGTCTCCTTGATTTGGCCGGGCGCGGCACCAACCGCGTCCTCGCGCCGGACGGCCAGAATTACACGATCGCGTGGGCCCTCGCCTTGGACGGTTCCGATCAAATCTCGGGTCTGGTCACGGGTGACGGCTGGTCATCTCCCTTGTTAGGCGATCGCCTGGTCTTTCATCCGACCACGAATGCGGCGCCACAGGCCGGTCGCTACACCGCCCTCGCCACGGGCGACCCGGAGCAATCCGCCAGCCCGGGAGGCGATGGCTATGGCCAGGTTGCGGTCGACACGCGCGGCGCGGCCCGCTTGAGCGGTTATCTCCCGGATCAAACCCGATTTGTCACGAAATCCTCACTCTCACGGCAGGGACATTGGCCGGTCTACATCTCGCTCTATGGCCGGCAAGGGGCGATCCTGGGTTGGGTCACGTTCCGCGACGAGTCGGGCACAGACCTTGACGGCAGCTTGAGTTGGCTCCGTCCAGCGATCGCTGGCTCCTCGCTCTATCCGTCAGGCTTCGTGGCCGAACCCGCTCTGCTCGGCTCCCGCTACACGACGCCCGCCCGCACGGAGCCCGTGGTGGCGTGGAACGAACCCGCTGTTCACTTCGCCGGCGGCGGATTGCCCGCCGCCTTCACGAACGCCCTGACCGTCACCTCGAATGTCACCGCCTTGACCGGCACCAACGATTGCAGCGTGAAGATCACTCCGACGACCGGCCTCTTCAATGGCGTCGTCGATCGCCCGGACACCGGCACACCCCTGCCCTTCCGCGGGGCAATTCTCCAAAAATCAGGACTGGGCGGCGGTTATTTCATTGGTACCAATGGCGCCGGCCAGGTGCGGGTGGAATAGCGAGCGCGGAGGACTGCCCGGAAGGACCGCGGGCTTTCAGCCCGCAGCGGCGCGAGTCGGAGACGATGCTCGAGGGTTCGTTCGTGCGCCGCCGATTCCACCCGCTGCGGGCCACAGGCCCGCGCTCCGGGGGAGAGGTTCTTGGGAAGCTACCCGTTCCTTTCAGACCTGCTCACGAAAGATGACCCAGCGGACTGCTCGGCCGCCTGCCTCTATCGCGCCTCGACCGGCTCGGGCTCCGCCCACTTGCCGTGTTCCTTGATCAGGTCAACCAACCGCTCCACCGCATCGGCCTCGGGAATGTTGAACTTGATCGCCTGCTTGCCGACGTAAAGGTTGATCTTGCCGGGAGCTCCACCCACATAGCCGAAGTCGGCATCGGCCATCTCGCCCGGGCCATTCACGATGCAGCCCATGATCGCGATCTTCACGCCCTTCAAATGCTCGGTGCGGGCCTTGATCCGGGCGGTGACGGTTTGGAGGTTGAACAGCGTCCGGCCACAGCTCGGACAGGCCACATAGTCGGTCTTGAACGATCGACAGCCGGCCGCCTGCAGAATGTTGTAGGCGAGCCGCAGAGACTGCCCGCCGCCAGCTTCGCCCCGGACCAAAATGGCGTCGCCGATCCCATCCGCGAGCAGGGTTCCAATCACCACCGAAGCTCGCAGCAACGCGATCTTCGGCTCCAACGGCGCCGGCCCGAATTCGAGACAATCCTTCAGCAGAATCGGGTTGCGCCGGCCCTGCTGGTGCAGCTTCGCCGCCAACAACCGAAACGCGGCGATCGCAGGCAGATCGACCCCGTCGCGAACCGTCACGAGTTGCGTGTCACAACCCACTGCAAAATCCTGGGTCGGATCCACCTCCTGCAGGTTCAAATCTTCATAGACCGCTTCGGGTTTTACGTCCGCCTTGGGCGAAATCTTGGGGGCAACCTTATCCCAGGTGGCGCGGGTCACCACCACACGGACGGTCTGCTCGCCGCCGCACCGCATGCCATCGAGTCCCAGTTCAATCTCAGGCGTGGCGCGGCGTTGAAAGTTGAATGGATCCCAGGGCAACGAAACCGACGGCAGCGACGCGCGGGTGTTGGCCAGCAACGGAATCTGCGCGAGCAAATCCCGGCACACCTCGATCTCGCGCGGTGAATCTTCCGTCAGGGAAACGCGAATGGTATCGCCCAAGCCGTCGCAGAGCAGCGACCCAATGCCAATGGCGCTCTTGATCCGGCCATCTTCACCCTCGCCGGCCTCGGTCACCCCCAGGTGAATCGGATAGTTCCAGTCCGGACCTTCCTGGGCCAGCCGGGCGCACAGAAGCCGGTAGCACTCGATCATCACCTTCGGGTTGCTCGATTTCATCGAGAACTTGAAGTTGTGGAACTGGTGCTTCCGGCAGATGCGGGCGAACTCAAGCGCGCTTTCGACCATACCCAACGGCGTGTCGCCGTAGCGGTTCATGATGCGATCCGACAACGAACCGTGGTTGGTTCCGATCCGCAGCGCACGTCGAAGCCGGATGCACTCCAGCACCAGCGGGGTAAAAGACTCTTCGATGCGAGCCAGCTCGGTCGCATACTCGACATCCGTGTATTCCTTGATCGCGAATTTTTTCTTGTCCGCGTAGTTGCCCGGATTGATCCGCACAACCTCGACCCAGCGCACCGCTTCCATGGCCGCGTCCGGCTTGAAATGGATGTCGGCCACAATCGGGACCAGGCAACCGCGCGAGCGCAGCTCCGCCACGATGTTCTGCAGATTGGCCGCGTCTTTGACCGTCGGGGCCGTGATCCGCACCAACTGACAGCCCACTGCCACCAGCTCCAGCGTCTGCTGCACGCAGGCAGCGGTGTCCATGGTGTCGCAGGTCAGCATGGATTGCATCACGACGGGATGCTGGCCGCCGAGGATGCAACCGCCGCGGGCCGGATCGCCGATGACGACCTCGCGGGTCAAGCGGCGCGCGTAGCGCAGGGGCGACGAGCAATAAACAGGGGGCAACGTTGGGGCGGATGAGCTCATTGGAGATTGGTCGGAGCCGCGGGGGCGGAGAAATGGCGTTCGGGCATTTTGGGAGCGCGTTTCCAGAAGCGCCAATCCTGTGCGTCGAAGAACGTGATGAAGACCATGTAACCGATGATCAGGACGGCGCAGGAGGTTTGCACGGCGCCGATGATCCGCACATTGACGGGGCGCCGCCGGAGTCCTTCGATCACCGCGAGCGTGATGTGACCGCCATCGAGCACGGGAATGGGCAGCAGATTGAGCAGACCCAGGTTGACGTTCAGCACCACGCTGAACCAGATGGCGAGGCGCCAGCCGTTCTCGCTTTCAAAGAGACGGTAGTAAATGCGGACGATGCCGACCGGGCCGCTCAGGTGCTGGAAGCCGATGTCGGATTTGCGCGAGAGCACCGCGCCGAAGGTGCTCAGCATGGCGTCAAGGCTCGCGCGAATCTGTTCAAAGGGCGTCGGATGATCAATGGTCAGCTTGCCGCCCGACTCCCAGACGATGCCGAGCTGCGGGAAACGCATTTCCTCGGGGATTTCCTTGTTGTCCTTCCAGCCGTCGGGATGCACCGGTTTAAAACTGCGCGCGAATTCTTCCGTGCCGCGCTTGATGCGCAGCTCAACCGCCTGATCGGGGTTCGTGCGGATCGCTTCGCTGATGGCCTGCGAATGATGCAGGACCTGGCCGTTGACCCCGATCACAATGTCGTTCGGCTTGAGTCCACCCAGCGCCGCGGGGCTGTTCGGCTCAACCCGCGCCACAATCGCCGTTTCCTTGGGCAGGATCTGAATCTGGCGCAACGCGCGACGCTCCCAAACCGCTGTCTTCTCCTTCGACGGACGCGCCTCCACGGTCTTTTCCACTCCATCACGACGAAACGTGATCGGAATGGTCTCGCCTTCGCTCCGCACAATGCGCCAGGTGATGCTGTCGCCAATGCCGCCGAATCGAGTGACCTTCTTGCCGTCCACCGCGATGATTTCATCGCCCGGCTTCAACCCGGCGGCTTCGGCGGGGGAATCCTTGAACACATAGCCGATCACCTGATTCTTCTCGGCTTCGCCGACCGGCCGGCCGATCTGCCAGACGATGACGGCAAAAACCAGGGCGAGTCCGAAGCTGAAAACGGGGCCCGCGAGGGCGACGATGATTTTGTCGAGGGGAGTAATCGGCGGCAGATCCCCGGCGTGGCTTTCGGTCCGGCCTTCGATTGCTTCCATGGCCGCCATCTGCGGCAGCGCGACATATCCGCCCGCGGGAATGGACCCCAGGCAGTAAGTGACCCCATTGATTTCCTTCTGCCAGATGGGCTTCCCGAACCAGATGGCGAAACGCTCAATCTTCAACCCACGCCAGCGGGCGGCGAGGAAGTGACCCAGCTCATGCACGAAAATCAGCAGATTGAACAGGATCAGGACCTCGAGGAGGATGAAAATCACTTTTAGTATTTGCATATCAATAGCATCGCCAGAGCATAACGCGCGCTTGAATATATCGGCGTCCCGAATTGAGGCAATCGTGGAAAATCTCCTATTTACCCCATTCACCTCCTGAGGTTTTCCTCCGACAGATCCCAGGAACGATGAGCGATCCCTACGAGGAAATCATCAACGGCGAAACCGTCCTGCGGTTGCCACCCCGGCCGCGCCACGAGGAAATCGTCGCCCGCCTGCACCGGCGCATGGCGGGAGCCGTCGCCCGATTGACCACCACCCGGCTCCTGGCGCCCCGCACCCGCATCGACATCGGGGCCGCCGATCAGTGCAGCCTCCGGCCGGACCTGGCTTTAATCACCGCCGCCTCCGACAAACTGTGGCTCGTCGCCGAGGTCATCAGCTCGGACGATCACCACGCCGATACGGTGGACAAGAAGGGTGTCTACGAGGAACTCCGCATCCCTCGCCTGTGGATGATCGACCCGCGCTACGACAATATCGAGGTCTATCACGGCACGCCCTACGGCATCACTTTGAAGAAAATTCTCGCCTCCCGCGACCTGCTGTCGGAGGCGCTCCTGCCCGGATTCCAGCTGGGCGTCCACGAACTGTTTGCCGGCAACCCCAACGGGGACCCGCAGCAATTGGACTTTTAATCTCCCCAATGGATCGGAACCGGGTGAGGTGGAGCCGTCCGCAGGTTCATGGCGTTCATGTCTCGTGAGCAGGTCTAAAAAGAACGGGTGGCTTCCCATGAACCTCCCCAGAATCTTCTTCGCAAACTTCGTCGGCGACCCAACTTATTCGAACCCGTCTGATTAAGTTCACGACGAAGATTCCTCCCTGCGAACCTCTCTCCCCGGAGGCGGTGAGGTGGAGCATTCGCGGTTCAAGGGCCAGTGGGCACGAGTGCGGAACTCGTGAAAGCTCTCCATGAACCTGCCCGTTTCTTACTCTTGCTCCTTCCGAGAGAGCACCGCACTCCGATTGGTCGCCCGCTTCGCCAAACCCGAACACGTCCAGCGCGGTTTTCCTTGCCGTCTTCGAACGCGGCTGGTCCCCTTCCCGACACGCAGTCTGAAGTCGCCATGAACTTTCTTCGCCGCATCCGCCGTAACATTGCCCTCGCCGTCCTTTCCGGTCTCTTGCCGACGGCCCACGCTGCATTGGCGCAAACCTCGCCAGTGGGCTCCTGGGACATCGTTCTCGGCGGCCGCTATCAGAGGGGCTTGGCGCAGATCAACTTCCAGCCCGACGGGACGATCAACGGCGTCGCCGTCTTTACGATCCAGGGCAATCACCTTTCCCACACCAACGGCAGCTATGTTTACCGGCACATCCTGGGCTCCGCCCTGGCCCAGGGCGAATGGGCGCAGAATGGACCAAACCGGATTACCGGCTACTTGAATCTGATCGGCACTGGCGCCACCACCGGCGAGACCAACGGATTCAGCCTGAGCGGTGTCGCCCAGCCAACGCGCCTCAATCTGCTCGCCCACGGTCCAGCCGGAAAAGTCTCGCTCCGCGGGCTCCCCCTGATCGGGACCAACTTTTCAAACCTGCCTGGAACAAACTATGTCGGCCGAGCCCAACTTCGGCGCGTGCCGTTTCCATTGATCGAAATCTTCACTCCGACCGAGGTGGCCCCAAATCACTACGCCATCGCCGGCGGCGGCCCGGGCTACGAATTTCAGGGAACCCTCCTTGTCTCTCGCCAACGGCAAGCCGCGCTCTACCAGGAACGCACGGCCGTGGTCACCGGGTCCGATCTCGCCGCGTTCGCCGGCCCCTTCAATTTTCTCCGCCGCACGGGAACGCTCAAAGGCTGCGATGGTTTGAACCTGAACATGCGCTACCGCTTCACGCCCGGCGTGCGGTGAAGCGGATGAGCGCAAACCGGGTCGACCTATTCACACCACGTCAGCCGGCAGACTCCGGCGACGATGTTCGTCGCGTCTCCAGCTGGAGACGGCCGCTGCCACCGCAATCAGGCCGCGATCATTCTCCCTCTCCTCGGGCTCCTCGGGGGAGAGGGTTGGGGTGAGGGCGAATCGCAAGCGCCTTTTCGCGGTTTGAGGTCGCAGCGGAATTCCCGAAAAGATATCAATTTTATCCACGGTTCAGGGCTCAAATCCCCGGCAACATCTACGCCAAAACCTCCCGCACGACCCTCCCGTGAATGTCGGTGAGACGGAAGTCGCGACCCGCATAGCGATAGGTCAGTTTCTCGTGGTCCAATCCGAGCAGGTGCAAAACCGTCGCGTGCAGGTCGTGGACATGCACCGGATTCTCCACCGCGTTCATGCCCAACTCATCCGAAGCCCCGTACGTCATGCCGCCCTTCACCCCGCCGCCAGCGAGCAGCATGGAAAAGGCGGTGTGATGATGATCGCGGCCGATCTCGGCCTTCTTCGCGCCGTCCACGCGGTTCTCCGCATACGGCGTCCGCCCAAATTCCCCGCCCCAGATCACCAGGGTGTCGTCCAGTAACCCGCGCGACTTCAAATCAGCGATCAGCGCCGCCGAGGGTTGATCCGCGTCCGCGCAAAGCCGGCGATGGCTGCTGTCGTGACTGGTGTGGGTATCCCACGGCTGGTTGCCCTGATTGACGTAGTACACCGTCACGCAACGCACGCCCGATTCCACGAGGCGCCGGGCCAACAGGCAGGATCGCGCGAACGGCGAATCGCCGTAGGCGGCCCGCACGTGCGCCGGCTCGCGGCTGAGGTCGAAGGCTTCGGCCGCTTCACGCTGCATGTGGAACGCCGTCTCCATCGCCTTGATCTGCCCTTCCAGTTGCGCGTCCCCGTCGCGCCGCGCCCGGTGAAGGTGATTGAGCCGGCTCAGCAACGCCAGTTGCTCGGCCTGCTCCGCTTCGGACAATTCCGAGTTCCGAATGTGGGCCAGCAATTTCTCCACCTTCATGTCCGCGGTGATCACGCTGGTCGCTTGATACTCGGCCGGCAAGAAGCTGTTCGACCAAAGCGCGGGGCCCACCACGATTTTCGGCGTCGGCCGCAGCACGACGTAGCCCGGAAGGTTTTGGTTCTCTGATCCGAGCCCGTAAAGCATCCACGAGCCAAAGGCCGGCCGGATCGGCTGCACGTTTCCGGTATGCATCAGCAGCAACGCCGGCTCGTGATTGGGCACATCCGTCTTCATCGAACGAATGACGCAGCAATCGTCGATGACCCGCCCGAGGTTCGGCAGCGTTTCGCTCAACTCGATTCCGCTCTGTCCAAAACGCTGAAAGCGGAGGGGCGACGGCAGGAAACCGCTTCCCTTGCTCTTTTTGAACAAGTCGCCGGCGGGCTGTTGTCCCTCGTGCGCTTTCAATGCGGGCTTGGGATCGAAGGTGTCGACATGCGACGGCCCGCCGTTCATGAACAGGAAGATGACCCGCTTGGCTCGCGGCCGATAATGAGGCTGAATCGTCGCCCCGGCGTTCATCAACGCCGCCGGGCCAAGCAGGCCAGCCAGACCGACCAGACCGAATCCGCCGGCCATCCGCGCCAGCATGCCCCGGCGGGAAAGCGGCAACGCTTCGGAGCCGAGAACGACCGCCGGGCGGGCCGCCGAAGATTCAGGCTGCCCGTGGACTTGAACGGCCGGAGCCGGAGTGGGTTCAGTCGACATAGAGCATTTCATTCGAAGCCAGCAGCAGCTGGGCATACTGTTCCCAACGAGACATCGAGCCCCCGGCCGGCCTGCTCACGTATTCGAGCGCCAACTCCGTTTCTTCACGGGTCGGAGCGCGGCCAAACAAGCGCTGATAGAGTTGTTCCACGCGGTTCACCGAACGGGAATCCTCCCGCGCCCCCACGGTTCCCAGTCTTCTGTCCGCCTTGGTTTCATCGCGAATCGCGGCCGCCAAAGCCCGCGCACGCGCCTGCATCCACGGACTGTTCAGAACAAACAATTTTTGGAGCGCCGTGGTCGTTGCGCCGCGCTGCTCGGCATGCACGTTGGCGTCGGGATAATCCATCTGCATCAAAAGGTCGTTGAGCTTCAGCCGGCTGATCCGTGCATAAACGGTCCGGCGACAATTCTTCGGATCGTCCAGCTCCTGCGATCGCCCGCCGGCTGAATCGAGCTCGCCCGTGACCGCCAGCACCGAATCCCGCCATTGCTCCACACTAAGCCGGCGTCGATTCATCCGGCCCAGGCTTTCGTTGGCGGGATCCGACTCCATCTCCCGCGCGGAGGCGCTCTGACGGTAGGTAGCTGACAACACCATCTCTCGGACGAGCCGCTTGATGGACCAACCATTCTCCATGAAGCGCGCAGCCAGATCATCAAGCAGTTCGGGGTTGGTCGGCGGCAGGCCCGAGTGTCCGAAGTTGCTCGGTGTGGGCACCAGTGGCTTGCCGAAGAACTGGCCCCAAACCCGGTTGACGAAAACCCGTGCTGTCAGCGGATTCGCCCGATCGGCGATCGCCGCCGCGAGCTCCGCGCGGCCGCTCCCTTCGCGAAACGCCGGCGGCAGGTCCGTGCTCGTCAGCAGTTGCAAAAATCCGCGCGAAGCCGTCGGCCCTTTGCGATCCACATTGCCCCGCACGAACACCGGCAAATCCTGCGGCTTCTCGGCATCCACCACGACGTGCACGGTGGCGGGCGACATGTTGGTGGCTTCCACGTCCTTCTCCGGCCGGCCGTCCGGCCGGCGATTGACCATCCGAGTACTGGCGAAGACGCTCGCCATGGCATAGTAGTCACGCATCTCGATGGGTTCGAACTTGTGATCGTGACAACGCGCGCAGCCCACGGTCAGCCCCAGCATGGTGCGCGAGACCGTGTCCACCCGATCCTCCCATTCATCCGCCATCACCGCGAGGCGCCCTCGATCGTAATACTTTGGCCCCAAACCCAGGAAGCCCAGCGCCGCAAGATTGGGTGCGTTGGTTCCTTCGAGGCGATCCGCCGCCAGTTGCAGGCGCAGAAAATCGTCATACGGCAGGTCCCGATTGAAGGCGTTGATGACCCATTCCCGATAGATCCAGGCGTTCGGATAGAACAGCTTGGTGTCGTCACCCACCTGATGCGCCTGATCCTCGGCGTAGCGCGCCAGCGGCAGCCACAGACTGGCCATGCGCTCGCCGAATCGCGACGAAGCCAGCAGCCGATCCACCACGCGCGGCACGGCGTCCGGCCCGGGATCCGCCAGAAAACCCGCCACCTCGACCGGAGTCGGCGGCAATCCCGTCAGGTCCAGCGTCAACCGACGAATGAGCGTGCGCCGATCGGCTTCCAACGCCGGGGTCAACTGCTTCTGCTCCAAACGCGCTAAAACAAAAAAATCCAGCGGCTGACGCGCCCAGCGCGGGTTTCGCACCGCGGGCCTTGGCTGCGGCTGCGGAGCGTGGAACGACCAGAACTCCCGTTCCTTGGCCCAGTCCCGAGCAGGGGTTGACGATTCAGACGCCACGCGCGCGGGTTGACCGTTGGACGCAACGCTCGCGCTGGGTTCGGCACCGACCACAGCGACGTGACCGGCCAGCATCAGCATCGCGCCGGCGAGCCGCCGCGCTCGCCGGAACGGAGGCATGTGTTGTGCGCTCGTCATGAATGAGTCGTCCCAAACCGGACGCAGACCTCCGCGCCGGGACCATGATGTGGACGCCGGCAGATCTGGAGCGATTCAGCGGGATCTGCGCGCTCTACTTTTTCGCGCACAGGAGAAGACCTGCACACCAGACATGAACCTGCTGACTGCTCAGGCGGACCGCGGGCTTTCAGCCGGCTTTCAGCCCGCAGCGGCGCGAGCCGGAGACGACGCTCGAGGGTTCGTTCGTGCGCCGCCGATTCCACCCGTTGCGGACCGGAGGTCCGTGCTGTCGGGAGGACGGCTCATGGAGAGGCACCCGTTCCTTTTTGACCTGCTCACCAGACATGAACCGGACACGTCAGGTAGGGCGGGCGCTCCGCCGCCCGCCGGCAAAACGTGTTGCGAACTGCTTACCCGGGCGTGCTCGAAGAACGGTGAAGTTGATCGCAACGGCGGCGCGCTGCGGAGAGCGCGCCCTACCTTGTCGGTTCATGGGAAGTTGCCCGTTCGTTCTCGACCTGCTCACCGCAGATGAACCGGCGGACTGCTCGGACCGCGGGCTTTCAGCCCGCAGCGGCGCGAGCCGGAGACGACGCCTGAGGGTTCGTTCGTGCTCCGCCGATTCCACCCGCTGCGGACCGGAGGTCCGCGCTCCGGGGGAGAGGTTCATGGAGAGACGAAAGCAAAGCATCGAGCGCTTCCGCGTGACCTCATCGCGGCGGGCGGGGAAGAACTTGGCTGTTGGCCAGTTGAATCGTTCCCGCTATGCCGAACTGCCTTGCGCCTTGGCGGCGAGCAGGACGGATTCCGATCGTCCGAGGCGCTGCCAGGCGACCACGGCCGCGAGCAGGGAGATGGCACCGCAACTCAGGTAGAGCAAGGAAGGATGAAGATGGAACAAGCTGCCGGCGTAGAGCGGTCCAGCGATGCGGGCCAGACTACCAGCGCTCTGAGCCACACCGAGCGTTTCCCCCTGCTCGTTCTCAGGCGTCAGGATCGACAGCATGCCGAACAAGGGAGGGCGGGTGAGTCCCGAGCCGATCGCCAGGAGGGCGAGCACGAGCAGCAGTTGAATCCACGGCACGCCTGGTTTGGTCACCAGCACGCCCCACGACAAGGGACCGTCCCCGTGAATGAAAGGCATGAGGGAAAGACTGACCGCCATCATGACCAGGCTGACTGCGATCAACTTTGGTTCACCCAGTTTTTTGATCAGGCGTCCGATCGGTCCGCCCTGCGAAAAGGCGCTGGCGATGCCGCAAAAGGCGAACAAAGCCGTGACCGTTCCCGCATTGCGGACCACGTCGAGCTTGAAGTTCTCCAGCACCATCAACCCCAGCGTGGTCTCGAAACTGGCAAAGCAGAACGTCGCGAGAAAGAACAGAACGATGAGCAGACCGATGGTTGGCCGGCGCATCACATGGGTCCACTGGGAGAAACGCGGACGCTGGGCCGCGGGCGCGGACTCTGCCCGGCGGCTCTCTGGCAGCATGAAGAGCGCGAAGAGAAAGTTGATCGCGCAAAAGCCGGCGGCGACAAAACCCGGTCCGAACAAACCCAGCTTCAGTGCCTGACTGCCGATGATCGGGCCAAAAACAAAACCCAGCCCGAAAGCCATTCCGATCAGCCCCATGCGCTTCGAACGATGCTCGCGCGGCGTGATGTCCGCGATATACGCCTGGGCGACTGTGATGTTGGCCCCGCAAATTCCGGCAAAACAGCGCGACGCCAGAATCACCGCCAAAGCCGTGGTCCCCGTCATTGTCGAACCATAGCCGAAGCCCGCGTAGGAAATGACCGCTCCGAGGGTGCTGACCAAAAGAACCGGGCGACGTCCGATTCGATCGGAAAGCCGGCCCCAGATCGGTGCAAAGACAAACTGCATCAGGGAATAGCTCGCCACGATGGCGCCGACCGCGATGTCGCTGGCGCCAAAGTTCCGGCTGTAGATCGGCAGCAGCGGCAGGACGATGCCAAAGCCGATGAGGTCGATGAACACCGTCAGGAAAACGACAAAAACTGATGGTTTTCTCATGAAAAAATCAAACGCCCGCGTGGCGCCAAACCGCGAAAGGGCGGCCCGAGTTGAGTTGCAGCATCGGGCGAGTCTAGTGGCGGTCGCCGCCGAGTCAAGCGACCGGGCACAACTCAAGCCTTGCATTGCCCGATGCCTTCAGGCGAAATGCAACGACCGTGTCCGAGTTTCTATCCGTATGGATTTAGGCGACATTCTGAGCCCGGCGCAAATTCTTCCCGAGATGAAGGCCTCCACCCGATGGGAGGCCATCGACGAATTGATCGCGCCGCTGATCGAGTCGGCGAAGATCAAGCCCGAACACCGCGAAGCCATCACCGCGGTGGTGAAAAAGCGTGAAAACTCGATGAGCACCGGCATCGGGTTCGGCATCGGCATCCCGCACGCCTCGTCCGATCTGATCTACGAGGTGGTGGCTGCGCTGGGTCGATCCAAGAAGGGCATCAACTTCGATTCACTCGACAACCAGCCCGTCACGCTGGTCGTTCTCTTTCTCGTCCCCCAGGGGCAGTTCCAAAAGCACCTGCACACCCTCGCCAAGATCGCCAAGCTGCTTCACAAAAAGGAGCTGCGCCAGGCCCTCGAAGAGGCTCCGGACGCTGCCGCAATGTACGAGATCATTCGCGCTGAGTCGGGAGGCAAATAGTGGACGCCGCACGCGTCATTCCCCACCTCCAAGCCACCGACCGCTGGGGGGCCATCAGCGAACTCATCGACCAGCTGGCTGTCTCCGGCCAGATTGCCCCGGCGGACTGCGACGCGGTGGCCGACGCCATCCGCGCCCGCGAACAAAGCCGTTCGACCGGAATCGGCTCCGGCATCGCCATCCCCCACGCGCGCACCCCGCTCGTTCAAAACGTGGCCTGGTCGTTCGGCCGCTCCCGTCAGGGCATTCCTTTCGACGCGTTCGACGCTCAGCCCGTCCGGTTCGTCCTCCTTTTCCTGGTGCCCGAAAACCAGTTCGAACGTCACATCCAAACTCTGGCCAACATCGCCAAGGTCTTCAAAGGCGATCAGGTGCTGCGCGACCTCGCCTCCGCCCCCGACGCCGAAGCCATCGCCAAGATTCTCGGCGCCCGACTTTAGTCTAGAGCAGCCCCGGACCAAACCCGGACCATTTAACCCGGCGCCCAAACATCAATCCGCTCCACCTATTTCCGTGATCCACGCCATCCTCCAATCCCGTCTCCAGAACGCCGTGGCCAGCCTTGTCCCCGAAGTCGATCGCGCCACGGTCCTCATTCGCCCCTGCCCCGACCCCAAGTTCGGCGATTACCAGAGCAACGCCCTGATCGGGATTGCCAAGCAGCGAAAACTCAATCCCCGACAGCTCGCCACCGACGTCGTCGCCAAACTCGACGTCACCGACGTTTGCGAGCCGATCGAAATCGCCGGGCCAGGCTTCCTCAATTTTCGCGTCAAGACCGCCGCGCTCGCCAGCGCCGTGGCCTCCGCCCTCCGCGGGGAACACCTCTTCTTCAGCCGCGCGGCGGTCACCCGCACCATGGTGGTGGACTTCAGCTCTCCCAACGTGGCGAAACCGATGCACGTCGGCCACATTCGCTCGACCGGCATCGGCGACGCCATTCAGCGCGTGCTCCGCCTGCTGGGGCACCGGGTGATTACCGACAATCACATCGGCGATTGGGGCACCCAGTTCGGCAAGCTGCTCGTCGGCTGGAAGGAACTCCTCGATCGGACCACCTTGGAACGCGATCCAATCGCCGAGATGGAACGCCTTTACAAGTTGGTAAACGCCCAATGCGATGCCGACCCCGCCCGCCTCGAGCAGGCCAAACAGGAACTGGTGAAGCTCCAGGCCGGCGACCCGGAGAACCTCGCCATCTGGAAGGAAATGATCCGGCTGTCCCAGGTGCAGTTCGACACGATCTATGGCCGTCTGGGCGTGACCTTCGATCAAACGCTCGGCGAGAGCTTTTACAACGCAGCCCTGGCTGGGGTGGTCAACGATCTGCTCCAGCGCGGCATCGCGCGCGAAAGCGCAGGCGCCATCGGCGTGTTCAGCGACGGCTCCATGCCGCCCGGCGAAGATCCGTTCCTCGTCAATCGCGATGGCGAATGGGTGGCCGACCCGGCCCTGGTCCGTAAGAGTGACGGCGGCTTCAACTACATGACCACCGACCTCGCGACCATCGAGCATCGCTTGAAGACGTGGTCGCCCGACGAGATCGTCTATGTGGTGGACGACCGCCAGGCGCCCCATTTCAAGAAGTTGTTTCTCACCTTCGCGCGCTGGCAACCCGAGGCCGCCAGCCGGGTCCGACTGCGCCACGTGGGATTCGGCAAGATTCTGGGCGAAGACGGCAAGCCCTACAAAACCCGCAGTGGCGACACCGTCAAGCTGGGCGACCTGCTGGATGAAGCCGAGCAACGCGCGCTTGAGATCGTGCGCACCAAGCAGTCGGAGCGTCCCGAGGCCGATCGCCTGCCCGAATCGCAATGGCCGGGCATCGCGCGGACGGTCGGCATCGGCGCAGTGAAGTACGCGGACCTGCTGCCTAACCGACAAAGTGATTACGTCTTCAATTGGGACAAGATGCTGTCCTTTAACGGCAACACGGCGCCGTATTTGCAGTACGCCTACGCCCGAACCCGCAGCGTCCTGCGCAAGGCCCAGGCCGAGGGCATGGCCACCGGCACCGATCAGCTCGTGCTCGCCGCGCCGGAAGAACTCAGCCTCGCCCGGCACCTGCTCAACTTCGGCCTGACGCTCGAAGGCATGGTGGACGAATACCGCCCGAATTATCTCTGCAATTATCTCTACGATCTGGCGGGGCGTTACTCAAAGTTCTACGAAGCCTGTCCGGTGTTGAAGGCCGACGGAGCCACCCGCGCCAGCCGTCTGGCCTTGTGCGACGCCGCCGGCAGGGTCCTCAAACAAGGCCTGGAAATCCTCGGGATCCAAACGTTGGAACAGATGTAGATTCAATCCGGGCCCTCCATGAGCACCAACGGCACCGACTGGGAAGCACGCTATCAGAGCGGCGACACGCCCTGGAACAAGGGCGAACCTTCGCCCGGCCTCGTGGATTTCCTCGCCGCCCACCCGGACTTGCCCCGCGGCCGGGTCGCCGTCCCCGGATGCGGGCTGGGCCACGACGTCGTGACCTGGGCCCGGGCGGGATTTGACGCATGGGGATTTGACCTCGCGCCGTCGGCCGTCCGCCTGGCGCAGCAACAAATCGCCGCCCTGGCGCCACCGGTGAACGCGGGTTTTGCCCAAGCCGACTTCCTCCAGGACACACCACCCGCTCCCTTTGCCTGGCTTTTCGAACACACCCTGTTCTGCGCCATCGATCCTTCCCGACGCGACGACTATGTGCGGGCCGTTCACCGCTGGCTCGCGCCCGGTGGACAGTTTCTCGCCGTCCACTACATGATTCGCGACCATGAGGGCCCGCCCTTTGGCTGTCATCAGGCAGAACTCATCGAACGTTTCAGCCCTCACTTCGAGCTAATTCGTGGCTGGGTCCCACGCTCGTATCCCAACCGCGTGGGCATCGAGCTCATGCTGTGGTGGCGACGCCGCGACGACGCCCGGTAACGTGATCCCCTTGGAAGAATCTTTGACCGCAGATGCACGCCGATAAACGCAGATAGAGACACGGCGACCATCGATCGTGACAACCCGAGGGTGCGGCCAATCCTCAAATAATCTGCGTCCATCTACGGTTCTGAACTCCGGTCACCGGGGCCACACGTCGATTCGCGCGGTAACAGCCGGATTGACAGACGGTCTCCGCTCGCTATGGTCCGACCCGCTTGATGAACTTTGACGGCCCATCGCCCGCGGTGATGAACGGCGCCTCTTCGGTGCCGTGCGCGATCGTCGTCAGCACCTCCACCCTTGCCGCAATCTTCGCGAACAAGGCCGCCAAGATTATTACCCTGCCGCACTGGGCCCGTCTGATTCTGTGGCCCGGGTTGGGGCAGCGCGCGCGAGACTGAACTAAGCTCAATTTCAAACGCCCTGCTCCCGAAAAGGCAGCAGGGCTTTTTTTATGCCCAAATCCAGCGCCGCCAGTTCACTCCAGCAACCCCCGCCAGGCACCGCCGTCGATTCCCGTGCCGCCGTAGGCATCCTGTTTGCCCTGAGCTTTTGCCACCTGTTGAACGATGCCATCCAGGCGCTCATCCCGGCCATCTACCCGCTGCTCAAGGAATCGCTGCAGATTAACTTCACGCAAATCGGGCTGATCACCTTCACTTTTCAGATGGTGGGTTCGGTCCTGCAACCGCTGGTCGGCGTCTATACCGATCGGCATCCCCAGCCTTACGCACTCGTCTTCGGGATGGGCGTGACGTTAGGCGGCCTGGTCTTGTTGGCCTTGGCACCCGCGTATCCGGCCATTTTGGTCGCAGCGGCATGCGTAGGCCTGGGTTCCGCCATTTTCCATCCCGAATCATCGCGCATGGCCCGCCTGGCTTCAGGCGGCCGGCACGGTTTCGCTCAATCGCTCTTTCAAGTCGGCGGCAACGCCGGCACCGCCCTCGGACCGCTCCTCGCCGCCAGCTTCATCGTGCCACATGGCCAACGCTCCATTCTTTGGTTCAGCGCGCTCGCCTTCATCGGAATGCTCATTCTGTCCAAGGTGGCCCGCTGGCACCAACGTCACTTGGCCGCGACCTCGCGTCGCGGGCCGACCGCCCGCTCCCACGCCCCCCTCCTGACCAGGAGCCAAATCACAATTGCGCTCGCGATCCTGCTGGCGCTGATGTTCTCGAAGTTCATCTATCTCGCCTCCATGACGAGCTACTACACCTTTTACCTCATGCAGCGCTTCGGCGTTTCCATGCAGCAGTCGCAACTCTATCTCTTCGCCTTTCTCGGCGCCGGAGCCGCCGGCACCCTGCTCGGCGGACCGCTCGGCGACCGCATCGGCCGAAAGCAGATCATCTGGTTATCGATCCTCGGCGCCGCCCCGTTCGCGCTCGCGCTGCCTCACGTCGGTCTCGTCTGGACCGCGGTGCTTTCCATGCTCATCGCCATGATCATGGCGTCCGCGTTTCCAGCGATCCTGGTCTTCGCGACAGAGCTGATGCCCGAGAAGGTCGGGCTCGTGGCTGGACTTTCCTTTGGACTCGCGTTTGGGCTGGCCGGCATCGGATCCGCCGTGCTCGGGAAAGTGGCCGATGTCACCAGCATCCGATTCGTGTTCGAGCTCTGCGCGTTTCTGCCTCTGCTCGGATTGCTCACCTGGTTTCTGCCTGACCTGCGGAAACGGTGACGAACTCCAGGCCGCACGCCACGGGCCCGAGGGAAGCGCACCGTCGGGTGGACTTGTGGTTAGTCCCGTCAGGGACGCCCGAAAATAGCCCAGCGCGTGAGCGCTGGGTCACCGAGTCGCGAATCCGTGACGAGCCCCCGGTGGGGGCGAAAGAGCGAGCTGCGACGACCGGACCTGGGGGTCTGTCGCCCCATCTGGGGCTTACGTTCGGCGGGTGGGCGCACACCCACCGATAAATCGGTGGCTATTGTCTACCGCCCTGACGGGCTGAGCTACAGCCCTGGCCGCGCTGGGTGGTATTCGGGCCGTGCCTGACGGGACTAAAGTATGGGGAGACCCCGATGCGGAGTTGCGTGGCTCGGAGCGATTTTATCCAGTTCCCTTTTGACCGCCCGACTGAATCGTTCCGGCTCAGTACGAAGCCACGTACAACGCCCGCAAATCGTCGCGCGTCACCGGCACCGGGTTGGTCTTGTGGCAGCCGTCGAGAATCGCCTGATCGGCGAGCGCATCAAATTGGGATTCCTTCACACCCAGATCCCGGAGGCGCTGCTGCAGGCCGACTTCGGCGATGAAACGCTGGACGAACTCGATCGTGAGGCGATCGGCCTCGTTCGCCGGGCACTTGACCACATCCAGTCCGGCGGCCAAGCCCACGCGGCGATAGAGCCCGGGCTTGCGGGCGGAGTTAAAGCGCATCACCGCAACGAGGCACAGGGCGTTGGCGGTGCCGTGGTGCATTCCGCAGAGGGTGGACAGCGGATGCGCCAGCGAATGGGTGGCGCCGAGGTCCTTTTGGAACGCCACCGCGCCCATGGCCGCGGCCACGAGCATTCGACCGCGCGCATCGAGATCGTTCCCGTCTTTGCAGGCGCGCGGCAGAGCATCGACGATCAGATGGATGCCCTCCAGCGCGATGCCTTCACACAGCGGATGAAACTCCGGCGAGGTAAATGATTCGATGCAATGGGTGAGCGCGTCCAGGCCCGTTGCGGCGGTCAGTTTTGGCGGGAGGCCGCGGGTTAATTCCGGATCCAGGATGACCAGTTTCGCCAACAACTCCGGCTGAAAGAGCACCGCCTTGCGATGCGTCGCCGTGATGGTCACCACCGAACTGCGCCCCACCTCGCTGCCCGTGCCAGCGGTGGTCGGGATGGCGATAAACGGCACCAGCCCGGACCAGTCGTCGTCCCAGCGATACTCCGCGATCACCAGCGACGGACGTTTGATCAGCAGACGCGCCGCCTTGCCCACGTCGAGCGCGCTGCCGCCGCCAATGGCAATGATCCCGTCGCAGCGATTGGCGCGAAACGCGTCCGCGGTGCCCGTCATGTCCGGTTCAATCGGGTTCGGATGCACGTCGTGAAACAGAAACCAGGATTGCCCGCGAGCTTGGGCCCCCAGCACGGCTTCCAGGCTGCGGAAGGCTTCCGTGGCGATGAGCCCGTTGTCGGTTACCACCAGCGGGCGCTTGACCCCCAGCGCTGCCAGCCGGCGAGGGAGTTCCTGGAGCGCACCGGCTCCAAACAGGGTGGTGGTGGGAAATGAAAAGGTTGCGTGGGACATGATAAAAAACTCCTATCGATAGGGCTGGTGCAACTCCACGTTCCGCTTCGCCTTTCGGCGCAGGCGGATGTTCAAAACTTCGACTCCCGCGGAGAACGCCATCGCAAAGTAAATGTAGGCCTTGTGCACCTCTTTGCCGAAGCCTTCCATGACCAGCGTGCCCCCGATCATGATCAGAAAACTGAGGGCCAGAATCTTGAGAGTCGGATGCTTCTCGATGAAGCTGGCGATCTTGCCGGCAAACACCAGCATGAACAAAACCGCCAGGATGACCGCGATAATCATCACCGCCAGATGCTTGGCCATGCCCACCGCCGTAATCACCGAGTCCAAGGAGAAGACCACGTCCAGGATGAGAATCTGGACGATGACCGCGGAAAAGGTCGGCGCTAATCGCGCCGTCATCCCGCCATCTTCGCCTTCCAGTTTCTCGTGGATTTCCTTGGTGGCCTTGAACAGCAGGAACAACCCGCCCGAAAGCAGAATGAGGTCGCGACCGGAAAATTCGTGTCCAAAAAGTGGAAAGAGCGGCTTGGTCAGCTTGACCATCCAGGCCATGGCGGAGAGCAGCAGAACACGGGTGACCAAGGCCAGCATGAGGCCGGTCTGGCGCGCTTTGGCTTGCTGCTCCGGCGGCAACTTGCCGGCCAGAATGGAAATGAAGATGACGTTGTCGATGCCCAGGACGATTTCGAGTATCGTGAGGGTCAACAGACTGATCCAAGCGTCCGGAGAACTGATCCAATCCATAACGGCGGCGAGAATTGGGGAGGGCAAGCCGCGAAGTCAATGGACGAATTGGCCAAAGGAAGAGGCAGGCTCGCCCCCGAGCCTGCCTCTTTTGTCGTACCCGCCAAACTCGCCTAGCGATTCCGAATCATCAGCATCAGCTGCCCGTCCTCGACCGTGTTGGTGCCCGGCGCGCGGGTCGGGGCATGAGCTTGCACATCAAACAACCACGAATCCGCTCCGAACAACCGGGGTGTCTCAATGATGCCGCTGGTTTCCCAGACACCCGGCCCGGTCGGCACACCGTCCCGGCCGGTCCCAGACAACTCCACCACGTTTTCGGCTTTGCCGTCCTGCAAGCCGATGCGCCAAATGTTCCCTTTGCGACCTTTTGCCCCAATGACTGGCCGGCTCTGGCCCGTGCCATCTTCCTGCACCATGATGTAGTCGGCGCCCACCGCGATATTGTCCGGACTCAGCGCGATGTCGCCTCCGGCCGCGACGATTTGGTCGGCATTATAGACCACGGACAATCGTGCAGGCCCGGTCGGCGAGCGTCGATCGAGGTCGAGCTGATAGAGTCGGCCGAGCTGATTGGAAGCGCCGCCACCCGTGGTGGTGAAGAAGAACATGTTCGCCTGCCGAGGACGGAAGGATCCATCCTCGATCCGGTCGAAGCCGAAGGCACCGACGGCGTCCGCTGCCGCCTCCAGTTCCACCTCGGACATGCGATCCGCGCCGGGAATCGCCACCCATCGGCCGTTGATGGATCCCTGGGCGAAGCCGGCCTCGTTCGTCGGGCTGCCGGTGTCGGACACAAAAACGTAAAGCGATCCGTTGTCGAGTCCGTTCCGACGCAGCGGCCCGCTACCACGCGAGTAGTCTTTCTTTCCGACGTACATATAGAGCTGGCACTGTCCGGCCTCGCCGTCTTCCATGCACATCAGAATCGTCTCCCGGGTCCAGTAAGGACGCGGGACCGCGTTTTCCCAGGACATATGGCCCAGCTTCGGCAAGACCCACGCCGCTCCATCGAAGATCGCCACCGCTTGGCCGCCGCGTCCGTCAAAGGTGTTGGTTCCGCCGGATTCTTCTCCGACAAAATAGATCGGGCGATCGAAGCCGGACTCGGACCAACCGAAGGTCCCAGAGCAAAAGCGCGAAAACGCCGGTGTGGCGTTGCTGATCGTCGCCACCGGACCCACCAGCACGTTTTCATTGTAAACCCGGTCAAAGGCCAGATCCCCGGAGAGCACGCTGGCATCGGGCCCGAGCACCCACTTCGACACGAAGGCGCCGCGCACGAGCGGCCCTCCGGGCACCGGCTCGGACAGACTCAAATTCGGGAGCTCATGGTTCATCAGCACACTCCTGGTCCCGTCACGATTCTCGTAAGCACCCAGTCCGTCAGGAATTCCGATCATCTGGTAGAACTCGCCCAGGCGACCGGTGCGCGGGACGCGGTCTCCGGAGCTCAGGAGCGGAATCACGCTGTAGTCAGATCCCACCGGACGAGCATACGGGGCGACACTTGTCCGGAAACCGGCAGGGCTCCCTGGCATCTTCGGCACATAAACCCAGGTGGTCCCGAACGACTCGTTCCCCGCCGCATCCACGCAACGCACGGTCACGGTATAGAACCGGCCTTCACCCAGAAAACTTCGTTCCGCGCGCAGTTTGGCGCTCAATGGTCCGGTGATTTGCCAGTCCACCCGCTCCCGATCCTCTCGTGGGAAAAATCCGTTCTTGTCCCGATCCAACTCGTCCCAATCCAGATAATCCCAAGCCCAGCGATTCACGGACTCGTTGCTGGTGATCGAAACGATCTCGCAGTTGGAAGCAGCCGAGCAGTTGTCCGTCGCAGTGACCGTGAACGTGATGGGCACGAGCTTCCGATCCGGAGGCCAGAGCTGGGTCTGGCTTGGCACAACGCTGGTCACGATGGGCGGCGTGCGATCGACCACCGTCACGGTTGTGCTGCACGATGGGCTTTGATTCCCGGCGGCATCAGTGGCGACAAGCGTGATGGTGTGCGTGCCGAGCGGAAGCGGCGTGGTCGGAGACGGAGTCTGGGTCACAACCACGGGCGCAGCGCTGTTATCGGAGGTGACAGCCCGCGAACGAAGATCGACCAGCGCGGTGCAATTGGTCCCGGCTGCCGCCGTACCGGGTGCGGGGCAGGTCAGCGTCGGAGGCGTGCGGTCCGCCCCGATTCGGAAGGCGAGCAGCATGTTGTCAGAGAAAACGGTGTTGGTCCCGACCGGCTGGCCGTTGTGATAGACGACGGGAGCGCGAAAATCGTTGTCGTTGCCGACGAGCAGCAGGTAGTCGTTCGGAGCCTGCGGATCGTTCAGTGGCAGCACGCCGAGCGCCTCCCATTTTTCCGAGAGCGTGTTCACGTTCTGGTTCGAAGGCGCCAAGTTCAGGCCAAACCGGGCCAGCTGGGCCGGGTTCAACAGGTCAACGAGGTCACGGCTGGCGACCGGGGTGATGCCCGCCGGCAGCCCGGAGCGCGGCAGGGCGAGGGCGCCCGGCGCGCCTTTTTCGAGGTCATAACCCGTGCCCAAAATGTTCGAAGCGCCCGTCGCGTCGACTTCCACGATGCGCTTGTAAAGCAGCGGCCCGGGGTCACCCCCGAGTCCGCGACTGTCCCGCTGCAGAATCAGGAAGCGCGTGTCGCTCAACGCGAGCACCTCGCTGATCGGCGTGTGCCGGTTGTTGGCCTCAGCCGCGCTCAGCGGAAGCACATGGATGTATTCCGCGATCGGCTGTTCGAAGTTCGGCGAAGCCGGATCGATGTCGTAGACGAGGATGCGCGCGTTGCGGCTGGGGTTGCGATTCTCGCCGTCCTGGGTCAAGGGCGACTGCAGGCAGGCCACGAGCTTGCGGCCATCGGGCGTGATGCTCAACCCCTCCAATCCACGATTGATGTAGCGGCCGGAATCGTTGGTCGCCACGGTGGATGCAGCCAGAAAATTGTTCACGCGCGGATAGGCCGGCCCAATTTTCGGCACGTACGCCGCCGGCACCGGAAGCAACGCTCCCAGCGCTCCATTGGCATCAAATCGATAAATGCCTGGACCGTATTCGTCGCTGATATACCAGGATCCGTTGAGGGTGCGGGCGATGCCTTCCGGATCGAGGCTCCATTTCCCCCCGCCCACCCCGGTCGCCAGGCTGCTGGGGTGGGTTACTACATTTGTGTCGTCCGGATTGGCGCCGGTAAACGTGCGTCCGTCGACGGTCAGCAGCATGGTTCCGGTGTTGAAGATGGCGATCTGATCCTGCGGAAGCGGTCCCGGTCGCGGGTCGGGCGCGATGGCAACGACCAGGCGCTGCACGCGCGGGTGATAATCCTGCAGGCCATCGCCGAAGCCGCGATCCGGCAGCCCGTAGATGGTGGCGTAGATGATCCCATTGCTGTGGACGACGGTGGACTGATCAATCCACATCCCGGAGAAGATTCCGCCGAGAGTATCGACGCCGGCGCCGAGTTGATCGAAGGAATCGGCCGGCAAACGTCCGACGCCGACGAGGCCGAGGTTGACCAAAGGCTGAGCTTGGGCGGCCGCACTGATGGCCGCGGCGCAAAAGCCCAGCGCCAATGCTTTGCTGGTTTTCATGGTTTCGAGTTGTTCTGGGTCTGATGAACGCAGGTCACTGGCTCGGACCTGGCATGACGCTTACGGCAGGCCGCATCGATCGATGCGAAAAGGATTCCTGCCGGTTTGTCATGGGCCCACGATGGCAAGGGCGTGTGGCGGTCGTGCGACGCTTGCCCAACGACTGTGTAAACTTGGAACCAGCGCTTTCTCGTCGCGAACACACGGCGCTTGACCTAGGGGGCCGGCGATTTTTGAATCGCCGCCATGCCAACATTCCCAGCACCGCTGGATCTGACCCGGGTCAAGGTTTACCCGCTGGCCGCCCGCAAGAGCATGGCGGCCATCGAGGACATTCTTGTGTCACCGGACAGCGCGCCGCCCGCGCCTCCGAGTGATTTCGTTCGTGACCGGATTGCACACTGCGTCCGCCAGATTCGGTCCGCACGCGAACGCGGGCGCAGCGTGATGTTTCTCTACGGCGCGCATTTGGTGAAGAATGGCGCCTCGGCGCTGGTCGACCGCCTGATGGCCGGCGGCTGGATCACGCATCTCGGCACGAACGGCGCCGGCTCCATCCACGACTGGGAGTTCGCTTTCCAAAATTGGTCGACGGAAAGCGTCGAGCAAAACGTTGCCACCGGCACGTTCGGCACCTGGGACGAAACCGGTCGCAACCTCAACCTGGCGGTGCTCGTGGGCGCAGTGCGCGACGAGGGTTACGGCCAGTCACTCGGCCGGTTCATCACGGAAGACGGCACCGTGGTGCCGGCAGCGAACGAGTTGGAGCAACAGCTCCGGGCGGAGCCGGGGCACCGCCTGGCACCCGCCCGGGCGGAGTTATTGGCCACCATTCGCCGGCATGGCCTGCCCGCCGGCCGGATGGAAGTCAAACATCCATGGAAACACACCAGCATCTTTGGTCAGGCATTCCGCCGGGGAATTCCGCTGACCGTCCATCCCGGGATCGGCTACGACATCATCACCAACCATCCGCTGTTCAACGGGGCAGCCATCGGCCGGGCGGCTCATCTCGATTTCCGTCAGTTCAGCACCGCAGTGGAAGGGCTGGATGATGGCGTGGTTCTCAGCGTGGGCTCAGCAATCATGGCGCCGCAGGTGTTCGAGAAAAGCCTCAGCTGCGTCAACAACCTCCGACTGCAGGACGGCCGAAAAATTGTCCAAGGCCACCACATCTATGTCGTGGACCTGCAGGATGGCGGGAACTGGGACTGGACGAAAGGCGAGCCGCCGAAAGAGAACCCCGCCTACTATCTGCGCTTCTGCAAGAGCTTCTCCCGGATGCACGGCGCGATGCACTATCTGCAGTGCGACAACGTCAATTTCGTGCACAACTTGCTGCGCAGACTCGAGCAGCCGTGAACACCACACGTTTTCAAGCCATCACCGGACACTACCCGCGCCTGCGCGTCGCGGTGGTCGGCGACTTCTGCCTCGATCGTTACCTCGAGATTGATCCGGCGCGCGCGGAGGTCTCGATTGAGACCGGACGAACCGTGCACAACGTCGTCAACGTGCGCAGCCAACCCGGCGCCGCGGGCACGATTCTCAACAACCTGGTGGCGCTCGGCGTCGGCGAGATCCGGCCGGTCGGATTCTGCGGCATCGACGGCGAAGGCTTCGAACTGCGGCGCTCCCTGCTGGCCCGGCCGGGGGTGCGGCTGGATGACTTCATCGAGACCGAACAACGGCGCACTTTCACCTACTGCAAGCCACTGGTCATTGCACCGGGGCAGGAACCGCTGGAACTCGATCGTCTCGACAGCAAGAACTGGACTCCCACGCCGGAAGCGCTGCAGCAACGCCTGGTCGAAGCCCTGCGGCGGCTCGCGCCCGAGGTGGACGCAATTATCCTGATGGATCAGGTCGACGCGGCCGAAACGGGGGTCATCACCGGTCGTCTGCTGGACGAAGTCCGGACCTTGGCCCGGCGCCAGCCGGATCAATGGATCGTGGCCGACAGCCGCCGGGGCCTGCGCGGCTGGCCCTCCGTCTGCCTCAAGATGAATGCCGCCGAACTCGCCGCCCTCGTCGGGACCACGGGCAGCCTCGAGCTCGACGCCATTCGTACCAACGCGTCAACCCTGGCCCGTCAAAACGGACGGCCGGTCTTCATCACGCTTTCCGAAAGGGGCATTCTGGCCGCCGGACCGTCCGGCGATCTTCATCACGTGCCCACCCTGCCCTTGCGCGGTCCGATCGACATCGTGGGAGCAGGCGACGCCGTGACCGCCAACCTGGCTTGCGCGTTGGCGGCGGGGGCGGCGACGGCCGAGGCGATCGCCCTGGCCAATGCGGCCGCCAGCGTGGTGATACATCAGTTAGGCACGACGGGCACGGCCAGCGTGGCGCAGATTCAGGACCTGATTTGACCAAAAAAAACGACCCCGCACAGGCGGGGTCGTTTTGGCCAGATCGTCTTAAACGTCCTGGCTAAAAGCCGAGCGGCGCGGCGTTCCGCCAGGTATCAATGACGGCCCAAAGGTTCACGGGACTGACTGCTTTGCCGTATTTGATATAGCGGGCGCTGCCGTCGGCGAAGGCGTAGTTCGAGCCACCACCGCCGCCCCCGACGCGGTTGGCCATGTGGCGGCCGTGGTCGACCTCGGAGAGATCATTGCCTTGGGGAGTCTCCAGAAAATCCATGTAGTAATGCGGCGAAGACGTTTCCTTTTCGCCGAACAGAATTGTCTCGCTGGGTTCGCGAATCGCTTCGATGGGCGTGCACTTGCCCGAAATGCCGCGGAGGCTGCCCATGGCGACATTCGTGGCGTGAGCCTCCCAATAGTCGTTGAAGGCATTGATGATGTAGGTCCGGGGCGCCGAATCGTAGGGCCAGCGAACCCGATCCTGGACCGCCCTCGCCGGCTCCAGGCTGTCGCTGGGACACAGCAGCAGACGGACGTCCTTGTAATAATCGTAGAGCGTCGTCGGCCAGGCTCCCGGGACGGTGCGGGGCGGCATCAGCCCCTCATTGTCATCGGCATACATGATCACCGCCATTCCGAGCTGGCGAAGGCTGTTGGTGCAGGAGATTCGCTTGCCAGCCTCCTTGGCTCGCGCGAGCGCGGGCAGGAGCATCCCGGCCAGGAAGGCGATGATGGCAATCACGACCAGCAACTCGATCAACGTGAACGCGGAATGACGGGCGGGCGACGGCGAGTTTGATGCGGGTTGCATAATATTTTGTGATCTTTCCGTCCGGACCATTCGTTTGCCTGAGGTAAACGCGGAGCGCGACAACCAAGCGCACTCGAATAATTGATCCATCCGTGCGTCCACTAACCTGCTTGTATGACGAAAAACGGAATTGTCCTGTCCATCATCGCCGTGATTCTCGGGACGTGTTACGTCTGCTTTTTCACCGACTGGTTTCGGAAGGAGACTATTCAGATCATCCCCACCATCCGGCCCGGGCGGCCCGCAGCGAGCCCGTCCAATCCGGATCAGGAAGCCGTCTATCCGGTTTCGTTCGCCCTCGACGGCAAATACAAGCTGACCTCCGTCAAGGTGGTGTCCGCATCGGATCTGGCGACCAACAACTACCCGACGCCCCTCTGGCACCTGGTTTCCGACTCCAACTCAATTCCCACCAAGTCGATCGTCTACGGCTACCCCATCAAAGGGATGAAGGCCGCCGTGCCTCGCGCCCGGCCGGAGCCGCTGGCGGCGGACATCGAATACATCCTGCTCCTTGAAGCCGGCGCGGTGAAGGCCCGCACGAACTTCCATACGGCGCGCGTTGCCCAATAGCCTCAATAGCCTGGGCGCGCACGGTTCACGGCCGTTCACCGTCCGCGTTCACCCCTCATTCGCCGGCGGCAACCGACGCAGCCGAAGGCGAGCCACGCGGGTCTCATCCATCTCGAGCACCTTGAACTCGCAGCCGCCGTGCACCACCACATCGTCCACCTTGGGAAAACCTCCCAGGCGATCGGTGATCCAGCCGCTGGTCGTGGTGATGCCTTCGCCCGTCACCGGCCGGCCCACCACGTCAGCGAGTTCATGCAAGGGCAGCGTGCCTTGGATCACCCATTCGTTCTCGCTCTGCCGGATCATCAGTGGAGCTTCCTGGTCAAACTCGTCCTGAATCTGCCCAACCAACTCCTCCAGGATGTTCTCCAGGGTAAGCAAACCGGTGGTCCCGCCGTATTCGTCCACCACCAACGCCAGGTGCAGCTTCCGATCCTGAAACAGCTGCAGCACCTTCTCCAATCGCGCGGTCTCGGGCACGTACACGATCTTCCGCGCTGAGGGCGACAGCTCCAGTCCGGTGCGGGCGCGCATGCGCAGGGCGTAAAGATCCTTGAAATGGACCACGCCCAACGCGCGATCCACATCCCCCCCCTCGCACAGCGGGAACCGCGAAAACCGGGTCTTCTCGGCCACATCCAGGCAGGCGGCGATGGTCGCATCGGTGTCGAGCGTCACGATCTCCTGGCGCGGGCGCATGACGTCCCGCGCAATCCGGCGGCGCAGATCGAAGGCGTTGAGCACGATGGCGTGTCCCAGGTTGTTGGCGCGATCACGTTCGCCGGATCCAGCCAGCAACAGGCGAAGCTCCTCCTCGGAATGCGCCATCTCCCCTTCCCCGGCCGGCTCAATCCCGAACCGGCCCAGCAGCCAAAGCGAGGAGTTGTTGAGGATCCAGATGAACGGAGACATCGCGAACGAAAACCAGCGCAACGGCGAAGCAACCCACAGGGAGGTCGGCAACGGCTTTTGGATGGCCAGCCACTTGGGCGCTTGTTCGCCGGCGGTGATGTGCAGGAAGGTGATGACGGTGAATCCAACCAAAAACGAAATCGTGTGACGAATGTCCGGGGATTGGACGTGGAGCGCATCCAGCACGGGCGACAGGAGCGAGGAAAAGATGGGCTCTCCGATCCAGCCCAGCCCGAGACTCGCCAGGGTAATGCCCAGCTGAGCCGCACTGAGATACCGGTCGAGATGCTGCAGCACCAGGCGGGCAGATCCGGCGCGCCGATTGCCGCGCGCCTCAAGCTCGTCCAGCTGCGTCTGCCGGACCTTGACCAGGGCGAACTCCGCCGCCACGAAGAACCCGTTCAACAGAACGAGGATCAACACGGCCACAACCTTCAGCGCCAACAAGCCTGGATCGGGAAACATGGAGGATGGGTCAGTGGTGCCCGCTGAAGATGACCCTCAGAATGTCCTGCAAGGTGACGATGCCGACCTCTTCACCGTGCCGCCCCATCACGATCGCAAGGCGCCGGCCGGTCCGCTGCATTTGACGCAGCGCCACCTCCAGCGGCGTGCCGTCGTCAAGAAACAACGCCGGCTGCAAGAGGTCGCCCACCCGTCGCTCCGGCTCAATCTTGTCGGCATACAAGAGCGCGGAGAGATCGAGCAACCCCGCGATCCGGCGTCGACCGCCTTCCGCCCGCCAGACCGGAATTCGCGTAAAGCCCACTTCGCGCGCACGCGCCAACGCCTGCGTCACGGTCAGGTCCGCCGGAAAGGTCACCGTCTTGTCCCACGGCGTGGTAATGGCGGACGTGGTCAGGCTCTGCAGGTCGAGGACCCGATTGATCATGCCGCGTTCCTCGGTGGACAGGGCCTGGCCGGACTCCTGCATGATGATGCGGAGTTCCTCGCGGCTGCCGAACATGTGTCCGGTGAACCGCCGTCCTCCGCTCCAACGGAGCAGGACCCGCGAGAGGAACGCCACCGGCTCCACGACCGGGCCCAGGACGGAATGGACGGCCCGAAACGGCAGCGCCAACGCGAGGCACAGCCGGTTCGGATACAGGCGGAACAGCGTCTTGGGCAGAAGCTCGCAGGTGGCGTAATACACCAACAAACCTGCGGCCAGAGCCAGCGTCAGCCAATGCCATTGCGGCGCCAGCCATTCATGCAGCCAACGCACGCCGATCCCCGCCACCATCACGGTGGCCAGCGTGTTGCCGATCAGGATCGTCCAGAGAAAATGTTCCGGGCTGTCCAAATACCCCTGCAAAACACGCGCCCGCCGGAAGCCTTGCCGCACATAGTGCCGAATGCGCGGCCGATTCAGCGCGAAAACGCCCGACTCCATGCCGGACAAGAAAAACGACAGCAGCACGCCAAGGGCAAAGAGCGTGACCAGGGTCAATTGCGGTGCAGACATGGGCCGGGCTCAGCGTTTCTTGATCGTCTCGACCAGCAGCTCCTTGACGCGGCGCTCGTCCACCACCTGCGCGGTCAGGCGCAATCCTCGATACGTGACCGACTCCCCCGCGGACGGCACGACTTCAGCAAGGGCGACAAGCAATCCGCCCATCGTGTCCACCTCGGCCACGTCGCCAAGCTCGGGATACTCGCGACGGAAGTCATCCACCCGGACGGAGCCGCTGACGCGCCACCGGCCTTCCTCGAGTTTTTCCATCACAAAACCCGTGGCCGCCCGGCTGGCGCGGATCGGGCCGACCACTTCGGCCATGATGTCGTCGATGGTCACCAGGCCCGCAGTGCCGCCGAACTCGTCGACCACGACAGCGAGACCGCGCTGTTGACGCTCGAGGCTCTTCAACAATTGCAGGAGGTTCATGCTGGCCGGCACGAACGACGGAAACTCGATCACCTCGGCCAGATCCACGCCCGGGTCCGCCAGGAGCGCACGCGTGTTGAGCACCCCGACAATCGTGTCGAGATTCTCGTCGTAAATGGGCAGTCGCCGGTGACGAAACCGTCGGGCGGCCGCGATCATCTCCTCCACGCTGCAGTCGTCCGAGATCGCGGCCAGCACCGCGCGAGGTTTCATCACGTCGCGGGCCGTCTTGCGATCGAGGCTGATGATTCCGAGGATGATGTCCTTTTCCGCGCGGGCGAGCGTGCCTTGCTGGAAAGCGAGCTCGACGAGCTCGAGGTATTCCGCGTCGCCGGGGGCGGCGGGAAGTCCGCGCAGGCGGACGAGTCGCTCGAGAAGCCAGCGATTGAAGCGTTGAAAGACGCGTTGCAGCCAGCCGGTGCTTTCCCGGAGCAGAAAGACGGGGCGGGCCACGCGAAGCGCCCAGGCCTCAGGGGCGCGCACCGCGAGGGTTTTGGGGAGCACCTCGCAGCCGAGCAGAATGAAGACGGCGATGAGCGGAAGGACCAGCCAGAAGGAAACGTGGCCGTTGAGGGCCGGCCAGAGGGCGAGCGTGACGATGGCGCCATTCGCCACCGTGTTGCCGAGCACGATGGTGGCGAGAAGTTCGTCGGGATGTTCCAGCAGGCGAAGGACCGTGGCTCCGCCCGGGCGATCGACGAGCTGACGGGCGCGCCATGGGCCGAGGGAGAAGAGCGCGGACTCGGCGAGCGCGAAGAAAATGCTGGCGCAGGCGAACAGAAGCACGCCCGACAGAACCAGCCATCCGGTCAGTTGCATGACCAGGCGGAGGGGAAGGCGAGGGGAACTCGCGGGGCAGATGCCCGGAGGCGGGAGGAAGTGAGGGCCGGGGGAGGCATCACCCTCGAGTCACGACCCTGCAACACTCCGGAACAACGATGCAGGGTCGGTCCTCGAGCCCCGCGAGCTCGATTTCTCGATTTTTCCACTCCTTGAGGAGAAAACGGTTCCCTTATCAATTGAGAGCCACGCCGCGCCGGATGTACGTCGGCACATCCAGATCCTGGCCCTTGTGCAGGGTGGGCTCGCTCTTTTCAAAGCGGCCCTTGGAAACGATCTCCAGCGGCAACTGGCCCTGGCGCAACTTGGCTCCGCCGCGCTTGCCACGAGCACCGCCCTGCTGGGTCAGCAGCTGCTCGGTCTGCTGGGAACTCAAGCTCGGCGCCGGCGCCACAAAACGTTGCGTCGTGCGAGGACCGGGCCCCACCCCCATCAGGTGATGGGTCAGATCAACCGAGCCCGCCGCGGGCGCCGCCGGCGCCGCCGCGACCGGAGGCAAGGGATCCGGCATACCCCCACCCCGCGAGGCCAGCAGCGTCACAGACAGGCGATCGCCCATCTCCGGATCGATCGCCGCGCCCATGATGACATGGGCCTGCTCGCATTGACGGCTGACCTGTTCCATCACCCGGTTCACTTCCGCCATGGTCAAATCCGCACCGCCGGCGATGCAGACCAGCACGCCGCCTGCTTCGGCCAGCGCCTGGCCGCCCTCCAGCAGCGGGTGAGCCATCAACCGTTCCAACACTTCGCGTCCCCGGTTTTCACCGCGGGCCTCGGCCGTGACGAGCGCGCTTTCGGCATGTCGCCCTTCCGTCACGCTGCGCAGATCCGCGAAATCGACATTGATCAGACCCGGGCGGGTTAACAATTGCCAGAGCCCACGCACCCCTTGGGCGATGAACTCGTTGATGATCTGAAACGCCTCCAGCAGGCTCGTGTGCTCGTCGATCAAACGGAACACGCGCTGGTTGGAAAGACAGATCACGCCGTCGCTGGCCGACTTCAACTCCTGCAGTCCCAGTTGAGCCTGCCGCTGACGCCGGCCGCCTTCGCAATCGAAGGGCAACACCACGATGGCGAGCACGAGGGCGCCGCATTCCTTGGCGATGCGCGCCACGACCGGCGCGCCGCCCGTGCCCGTGCCTCCGCCGAGACCCGCGACGACAAACACCACATTGGCCCCCTCACAAATCGACCGAATCTCGCCCGCGTCTTCTTCCGCCGCGGCCCGGCCCAGCAACGGATCGCCGCCGGCCCCGAGGCCGCGCGTGGACTTGGCACCCAGGTTGATCTTGCGCGACACCGGCGTGCGCGAGAGCGCGGCCGCATCGGTGTTCAGCGCGGCGAACTGCACGCCATCCAGCCCCGCTCGGGCAAGATGGCTCACCGCGTTGCCACCGGCTCCACCCACGCCCAGCACGCGGATTTGAAAATTCCGACCCAGCTCGGGCCCCGCAGGAAGATTCGTCTCGTTGGTCATAGATTGATTGTCAATGCAGAGGCATTCGTAGCCGTTCGCTCACGGGCGGCGCAGCAATCCGCCGAACGTCTCGCGCAAGGTCTGCGTAAAGGAGAACCCGGCCGGCCGGCGCTTTTGCTGGAATGAGCCGTATTTCACCAGGCCGATGGCGGTGGCGAACTCGGGCTGATCCAGCGCCGACTTGAGGCCGCTGATCGAGGTCGCGCCGCCCAGATGCGCCGGCAGTTGGAAGACGCGTTCCGCCAGCTTCTGAATTCCCGGTATGCGGGCGCCGCCGCCGCAGAGGAAGATGCCGGCGCGAAGATAGTCGAGCAACCCGGCCCGGCTCAATTCGGCTTCGATCAACTCGAAGGTCTCCTCCAGCCGCAACGACATGATCCGTCGCAGATGCTGGAGATTCACGGTCTTCAACGGCAATCCATGTTCGTCCTGACCGGACAACATTTCCGGTTCGCCCGCCTCGTCCGGCAGGGCGCGCCCCTGCTTGACCTTGAGCTCTTCGGCCCGTCCAAGCGGGACCTTCAGGCCATAGGCAATGTCATTTGAAACATGATCCCCGCCCACCCCCAAGACACCGGCGTGCTTCACGATGCCTCCGCCGTAAACCACATACTCGGTAGTGCCACCGCCCAGGTCGATCACCAGCGCCCCCATCTCCTTCTGCTCATTGGTCAGCAGCGCCAGCGATGAAGCGAGCCCGTTGAACACAATGGCGTCGACCTCCAGATGAAGCCCCTTGACGACACGAATGGGATTCTGCAGGCGGTTGAACACGCCGTGAATCACGTGCATGTCCACCTCCACCCGCGCCCCGAGCATGCCGACCGGATCGATGATGCCATCCTGGCCGTCCACCAGAAAATGCTGGCGGATGGCATGCACGACATAGTTCTCCGCGGGCAGGTTGATGGCCTTGGCGTTCTTGATTACATCCTCCACGTCCTCCCGCGAGATCTCGCGATCTGCCGAGACCACCGGGTGCATGCCGCGATTCGTGAATCCGCGAATGTGGCCGCCGGTCACGCCCAGGTAGACGCTGCGGATCTCGACGTCGGCCATCTTCTCGGCTTCGACGATGGCGGTGCGGACGTCATCGGCCACCGTGGACGGATTGGCGATCTCGCCCTTGCGGACGCCGCGGGATCGGGACTGCCCGAGGCCGACGACATTGAGGGATCCGGCGGCGTTGATCTCGCCCACGACGGCACAGATTTTGGAGGTGCCGATCTCCAGACCAACGATGATCGAGGAAGGGTCAAACATGTTTGCGTTTGTAGGGTGAAGGCTTGATGGGCTTGGGCGGCGGGAGGCTGACGCCTCCGAGGTCAACCCAGGTGAGGGGCGAATTGTTGGAAACGGCCAGATCGAGCGTGGCGATGTGCTTGCCCTGGCGACGGGCCTGTTCCAGAACGAGGCGCCAGCGATCCAACTGCCGTTCAAAATCGGTCAGGCCAAAAATGATCGTGGAACCCTGGAGCGTGGTCACGGCCAGCACCCCGGGCTGGCTGATGTCAATTTCCCGAAGATCGACCTGACCCAGCATGCTGGAACGTTGAAAGGCACGCACAAAGCCCAGCGCCGCCAACGCCTGCGGCGAGTCCACCGCGCGGCCCGGCCGAACATCACCCAACGGAATGCCGGAGATCACCGGCAGATGTTCGTCGCCGGCCAGCGCCGGGCTGGCCCGCTGATGACGTTCGATGGGGAACATGAAGCAGCCACGGCCATCCACGAGATAGGTCCCCCGCTCTTCCTGGCCGCCCGGACGGAGTATCGGGAAAACCACGCGGGCCACCGGCTCGCGCTCCATCACGCGGATGCGCAGGCCGCGAGGCAAAACACGCTCAACGGCCACTGCTTCGATCGCGGGGACAAGCTCCAGATCGCGTTTGACCCGGGCCAGATTAAGCGCGAGCAGGTTGTCGTCCAGGCGAACCCCGGCCCACGTCTGGATCTGTTCCTTGCTCAGCACGCCATCCGTCTCAATGTCGAGATGCCGGATGGCAAACGACTGGTTTTCGTAGGCGTATTTTCTCAGAAGCAACTCGCTTCCCTTCCAGATGCCAGCAACCGCGAGACCGAAGATCAGGATCGAACCAAAAAACAGCACCAGGCGACGCACGCGATTTTGACGCCGCTGGTTCGAACTGATTTTTACATCCAAGACGTGCCCGCGGACATGCCGCCGGTTCTTGGTCTTGCGCGATAAACCCATGGGGGGAGATGAGAAATATTATACTGGTCAGCCGCACCGTGGCGCAGCGGCCGAGAAAATGTCGGCTACTTCGGAAGCTAAAAAACTGGCCGCTCAGGCCCGGCTTGCGCGTCGCATCGCGAGGTCGATCATGCGCTGGCAGAGCGTCGGATAGTCGATGCCCGCCGCCGCCGCCGCCTTGGGCAACAGGCTGGTGTCGGTCATGCCTGGTAGCGTGTTGACTTCGAGGACCACGGGCGCTCCGTCCGGAGTGACCATGACATCCACCCGCGCATAGTCCCGGCCTCCGATCGCCTGAAACGCACCCAAGCCAGCCGCCTGAATGCGCTGGGTCACCGCGGCTTCGAACGGCGCCGGGCAAAAATACTCGGTCGCGCCCGCCGTGTATTTGTTGGTGTAATCGTAGCCTCCTCGCTTGGGCCGGACTTCGACCACCGGCAAGGCAACGCCGTCGAGAATGCCCACCGTGGTTTCCCGTCCGACGATGCGTTCCTCCATCAAAACCTGACGGTCATGCCGCAGGGACTCGGCCAAGGCGGCGCCGAAATCCGCCACTCGATCAACGAACTGAAGCCCCACGCTCGATCCCTGGCACACTGGTTTGAGCACCACCGGCGGCTCCCAACCCCTTGGCCAGGGCACCCCGGCACTCGTCAACACGCAGTGCCTTGCCGTGGGAACGCCGGCCTTCACACAGCGCTCCTTGGTCAGCACCTTGTCGAACGCCAGCCGGCTCGCCTCGGGGCCGCAGCCGGTGTAAGGCATGCGCAGCGCCTCCAACTGGGCCTGCACCTGTCCGTCTTCACCATAGGTCCCGTGCAGCGCCAGGAAAACCACCTGCGTCCCGGCGGGCAACGTCCAGTGACGATCCTTCGGATCCAACTCGTTGACTTCATGCCCCAGAGAGCGCAGCGCCCGCGCCACGGAGGCTCCGGTTTTGAGCGAGACCTCGCGCTCGGCCGAGAACCCGCCGAGCATGACGGTAATGTGCAGGGAGTGACTCATTAGCCCTCGCCGAGAATTTCGACCTCGGTCTCAAGCTCGATGCCGCGGGCGGTGCGCGCACGTTCCTTGATCACGTCAATCAGCGCCAACACATCCCGCGCCGTGGCCGATCCATCGTTGACAATGAAATTGCCGTGCACGTCCGAGACCATCGCCCCGCCCACCTTCGTGCCCTTCAAGCCGAGTTCATCGATCAGTTTGCCGGCGGGAATCGTCTTCGGATTCTTGAAAATGCAACCTGCACTGGGCGCCGCCGGCTGCGATTCCCAACGCTTCTCACTGAACTTTTGCATCCGCTCGGCAATCGCGTCCGGCGCGGCCGGCACGCCCTTCAACACGGCGCCCAAAGCGATGTGATTTCGCAGCAGGGGACACCCGCGATACTCGACGTTAACCTCGGCCGCGGGGCGCTCGTGCACGCGACCCTGATAGTCCATGTAGCGAATGGTCTCGATCACGTCGAAAAACCAGGAACCCATCGCGCCGGCATTCATGCGCATCGAGCCACCGACGCTTCCAGGAATGCCCTCCAGAAACTCGAGCCCAGTCAGGCCAGCCCGACGCGCTTCGACCGAAACGGCCTTCAACCGCACCCCAGCGCCGCAGCGAAGTCGCGCCCCCTCGATTTCCAGCCGGCTGAAATTGGCATGCCCCAGACTAATCACGACGCCACGAATGCCGCCGTCGCGGATAAGAAGGTTCGAACCACGGCCGAGCAATGTGAAGGGAACTTGCCGGGACGCGCAGTAGGCCACGATGCCCGACAGATCCTCTTCGGAAGCCGGCTCGGCGAACACATCCGCCGTTCCGCCCACGCGCATGGTGGTCCGCTTGGCCAGCGGCTCGCCCGCCTTCAGCACGGTTCCCGAGGAAACCAGCGCGCTCAAATCCGCCAACAATCGTTCGTTCGACATCACGGATTCTCCCTTCAACTCGGCGACCAGCGCCTGCCCCGCCAGCGTGATATCGCCGGCCCCCATGAATACCACCAAATCTCCGGGCAACATGGCGGCCCGCACCGACTGACGCAAGACCGCCAGATCCCCCGAATATTCCACCGTGCGTCCGCGCGTCTGCAACTCCTCCGCCAGCCGGCCACTGGTTACGCCGGCAATAGGCAGCTCGCTGGCGGCATAGATGTCCGCCAGCCAAAGTCGATCCGCCAAATCAAAACTGGCCGCAAACTGGGCAAGCAACGACTGCGTCCGCGTATAACGATGCGGCTGGAACGCCACCAGCAACCGGCGCGCTCCCATGCCCCGAAAAGCCTGGAGCGTGGCGCGGATCTCGGCCGGATGATGGCCGTAGTCGTCGTAGACCCGAAACCGGGTGTCCGCAAAGAGCAACTGCTGACGACGGGACGCGCCGCGAAACCCCGCCATGGCCGACGCCACCGCGCCCGGCGCAAATCCCAACCGATGCAAGAAAGCCGCCACCGCGCCGGCATTCGAAAGGTTCTTCTCGCCGATGAGCGCGGTCCGAAATGCGCCGACCAACGCGCCTTGGTGCCAGAGTTCGAAGGGGGCGGCAGGATCCGACCGATCCGACCGATCGGAATGATCAATCGGCCTAACCACCAGGCGGTAGTCGGCCAGGGGATGAAACCCGTAGGACACCGCACCGGGTCGGCGGGAGAACAGCTCGGCCAGACGCGGATCGTCCGCGCAAAACAGCACGGTCTGCCTGGTCTGGGCGGCGAACCGATCGAACTCCCGGCAGATCGCCTCCAGATTCGCAAAGTAATCGAGGTGTTCCTCGTCAACATTCAACACGATCGCGTGCTCCGGCCGAAACTCGGCCAGGGTGCCGTCGCTCTCGTCGGCTTCAGCCACGAAATAAGGCCGTTCCTCCCCGGCAGCCGCGGTCGTCGCCAGGCCGGCGTGCCGCTCCAACTGGGGCACCCGCGCGCCAACGGCATAACTGGGATTGGCGGAAAGATTTTGCAGGGTGAACGCCAGCAGCGCTGACGTGGTCGTTTTGCCGTGCATGCCCGCCACGCAGATTCCGCGCTGCCGATGCACCAGCGCGGCCAGCAAACAGGCGCGGCGAACCACCGGAATGCCGAGCTCGGTGGCCGCCTGCAATTCCGGATTGTCACGGCGGACGGCCGACGAATACGCCACCAGCACGGGCCGCACGGCGCGCACCGGCTCCGCTGAATGCCCGACATGAATGACCGCACCCCGCGCTTCCAGGTCCCGGGTGTCGTCGTTCGGTGCCAGATCCGAACCGGCCACGCGAAAGCCCAAATCAATCAAGAGATGCCCCAGGCCGCTCACGCCGCAGCCGCCGATGCCCACCAAAAAAACGGTGGCACCGGGCGGAGCTGACTCAAGCCGGCTGGCTGCCTCGACGGAATTCAGGCTCAACATGTCGACGAAAATGGACGGGACCCGGACCTTCGGACAGCCCAGACCGGATCGCCCCGGCGCGCCCGGCGGGAAGCCCCGGAAGACGGGCCGCAATCTGGTCGGCGATCAATTCCGCGGCTTCGGGCACGTGCCAGCGCTCCAGCGCGGCGACGATGGATTTCCGCACCGCCGCATCGGTCAGCAAAGGCAACAGGCACGCCGCCAGCGCTTCGCCCGTCGCGCCCTTTTGCTCCAGCATCCGTGCGGCGCCGGTCTTCACATAGGCCTGGGCATTGTGCCACTGGTGATTGTCCGCGGCGATGGGGTACGGGATCAGCACCGACGGCAACTGCAAGGCGGCGATTTCGGCGAGGGAAGACGCACCCGCCCGGCTCACCGATGCCGTCGCCGCGCCCATCGCCAGCTCCATTTCACTGAGGAAAGGCCTGACCACCGCCCGGGCTCCATGCGTTTCGTAGCCTTTCCGCACCTTGTCAACGTCCGCGGCGCCCGTGAGATGAAGGAACTGCAGATCGGGCAAAGCGGACCGCAATCGGGGCACGGCCTGCAGAACGAGATCGTTGACGCCGCTGGCGCCCTGGCTTCCGCCCATCACCAGAAGCGTAAGTCGCGCAGGATCGAGCCCGAGCGCAATGCGGCAGGAGCCGGGATCCGCCGGCTGAAATTGCGGTCGAACCGGCGTGCCGGTGCGCAGCACGTTGGGATGATGCAAACGACCGGCGGCTTCGGGAAAGCCGACAAAGGCTTGCGTGACGACGTGGGCCAGCCACCGATTCGCGCGCCCGGGAATCGTGTTGGACTCGTGCAGGTAGGTCAACGCCTCCATGCCGCGGCCCGCCATGATCGGTGGCGCACTGGTAAATCCGCCCATGGCCAGAACCGCCGCGGGTCGCCGCACGGCGAACAGCGTTTGGGCCGCGCGATAGGATTTAAAGAAGCCCACGACGAACTGCAGACGCTTTCCGCGGGTCATGCCGATGGACGGCAGCGTGGCGAACTCGAGCCCCCCGGCCGACTTCACGATCTGTTGATCAACATCCTTCGGCGAGACCAGCAGAACGGTATCGCATCCTCGCAGCATCAATTCCTCGGCCACCGCCAGGCCGGGAAACAAGTGTCCGCCGGTTCCGCCACACGCGACCGCCACCAACGGAGCCACGCGGGCTCCCGATGAACGTTCGGGTTTCACGAAGGTTGGGGCGCCGGCATTTCGTTCATCTCGCCGATCGGCACCGTGCCGGTTCGACCCGCATGACGCCCCACGCTGAGCAGCAGTCCGACGCTGGCCAGCATGACGACCAGGTTGGATCCGCCATAGCTGATGAACGGCAGCGCCAGTCCCTTGTTAGGTAATGCGCCCGTCACCACTCCAATGTTAATCATGACCTGCATGGCGATGAGCAGAGTGATCCCCGAGGCGATCAGCATCCCGAAGGTATCCGCCGCGTGCCACGCAATGTAGATCCCACTCACCAGAATGACCAGGAACGCGACCAAAACCCCCAGCGTCGCCACCAGGCCCAGTTCTTCGCCGACCATGGCAAAAATAAAATCCGTGTGGTGTTCAGGCAGGAAAAACTTCTGCCGCCCCTCGCCGAGTCCGATCCCGTTGACGCCCCCGTTGCCGAGCGCCGCCATGGATTGCCAGGCCTGCATGCCGATGGCCAGGCGTGTTTCTTCCGGATGCAGCCAGGCATAGATTCGATCCGAGCGCATTGGATCATTGGCGATGAACACCGCCAGACCCACGAGCGCCGCCAGCACGGGGCCCGCCACAAACCGGATTTTCAGGCCGGCGATGACGAGCATCAGGCCGGAGACCGAGGCCAGCAAAACGGTCGTGCCCACGTCGGGCTCCTTGAAGATCAGGCCCAGAACCACGCCAACACCAAGCCCCGGAATGACAAACCCGCGCCAGAACGAGCCCATGAATCTTTGATAGCGCTCGCCATACCAGGCCAGCGCCACGATCAAGGCGATCTTTGCGATCTCCGAGGGCTGGAAGCCAAAGCCATGGAAAGCGATCCAACGCCGGGCGCCGTTGGCCTTGACGCCAACATGCGGAACCCAGACCAGACACAACAAGCCGATGGCGAGCAATAAGCCCACCCACCAGATCCGCCGCAACCAGTGATAATCAATCCAAGCCGCCGCCGCACACGCCGCCAGCCCGACGAAAGCCCAGATGGGCTGCATCACCAGGTAGCGGGCCTTCGGATCCCCCATTGAGGCGCTCACGAGCATCACAATGCCCAGCACCAGCAGCCCAAGGACGGAGAACAGCAGAAATGTCGTCGCAGCTTTCATCAAGCAGTGGAAAAACGGAGAGCCATGTCGAGGGCTCGAACGCGATGGTCATCAGACATCACAAATCAGACGGCCCCGGCCTCGAAAAGTTCGCGGGTGCCCCGGAAAACGAAACGCAGCCCGGAGATGCGGCAAGGGAAGCGTTCACGAGCTTCGCACTCGTGCCAACTCGCCCACGTTCTCCCCCCGAAGCCCGGACCGAAGGCCCCCTCAGGGGACATTCATAGGACAGCTCGAAAAGGTCAGCCCTCTCCCCGTTGAAGGGGAGAGGGCCAGGCACAGTGGGTTGAGTTGAGGCTGATTCGAAAACCCGACGCCTTCGACTATTGCCCGGTCGGCAGGGTGATGGGCGGGGCAACCGGCGGAGGCGCCGTCGCGGCTTCCGCCGGCGCGACGGTGTGGCGGGCTGGGATCTTCAGCCTCTGGCCGACTTTGATTTGGTCGGTTCGAAGGTTGTTTGCCGCGCGCAGCTGCTTGACCGGCACACCCATCGACTTGGCAATCTTAAGCAGGTTGTCGCCGGACCGAACCACGTAAACCGTCGGGCTGGAGCCAGTGGCGGCGCCGGCTGTCGGGGCCGGAGCTGACGGCGTCTTGGACGGCGCGGGGATCTTGATCTTGTCGCCGATCTTCAGGCGCGTCGGATTGATGGAGGGATTCGCGGCTTCGATGGCCTTGTAGCCGACGCCATATTTCTTTCCGATTGTGGCGAGGGTTTCACCCTTCGCAATCGTGTGCTCCGTGCCGGTGCCCGTCTCAACCGGCGGCGGTGGCGGCGGTGGCGGCGTTTCTCCGCCCGGCGCGACCACCGTTCCTCCCGGCGTTGACGGCGGCGTCAGACCCGTCCCGGTGCCGGCCCCAGGAATCGGGGGCGGCGCAGAAGTGTCGCCGGGCAACGGAGTGGGCGTCGGCAGCGGCAACGGTGGCGGGGCCGTGAGATGAGCGTCGGGGGCCGGAGGCGTCCCCGGACCGGGATTGACCGGGTTGCCACCGGGTGGCGGCGTCGCCGACGGCCATTGGTCCTGTCCAGCCGGCGGCGGGGTCGAGCCGTCCGCCAGATCGGTCTTCTTATTGCAACCGGCAATGAGAAGAACCCCCAGCAGGACGACGTGGACGGCAAGAATGGCGAAAACGGTAATCCGCACGTGGCTCTTCCCTTTGTCTTGGAAGGCGCCCTGCGGGACGAGTGGGCTGGGTGTGTTCATCTTCAACTGTGGGACGCTCCGCGTCCGTTCTTGAGGTCTGGTTCAGTTCGGTTCATCACGTCGGATTTGTCCCTCATCACAAATCGGACGCAAAATAAAAGTCATTAGCCCGGATCGCACCGGTTTATCGCGCCGGTCGGCTCCGGCCAGCGCAGCAACCTCGGGCCTGAAACACCCAACGTCAACGGGCTTCGCCCGCGAGCTTCAGCACCGCCTGGCGAAAAACGTCGCCCCGGTGCTGGTAGTTTTGAAACTGGTCAAAACTCGAACAGGCCGGAGAAAGCAGGACCACGTCGCCCGCCGCAGCGCTGCGCGCGGCTTCAGAGACGGCTTCTATCAACGAGTCACAGAGGCTGCAAGGAGTAAAAAGGCTCCAGGCCGCCCGAATCTTTTCCTTCGTCTCCCCGATGAGAAAAGCGCCCTTCACCCGCTGCGACAGCAGGGGACCGATCTCGTAGTACTGAAACGCCTTGTCCCGGCCGCCGGCAATTAGCCAGACGTTCGGCTCCCCTGCCCTGGGCTGGGGCATGGACAGCAAGGCTTTGTGGACCGCATCAAGGTTGGTGGCCTTCGAGTCATTGACGAAACGGACGCCGTTGATTTCGGCGATCAGTTCACATCGATGCGCCGCCGGCTGGTATCGGATCAACGCCTCCACAATGGTTTCCAGCGGAATCCGCAGCACCCGTCCGACCGCCAGAGCCGCCATCATGTTCTCGGCGTTGTGCGGGCCGACGAGCTTGGCGCGGGACATGTCCATCAGCGGCCCGGCCCAACCGTCGATTTGACTGAGGATCAGCCCCCGTTCGAGATAGATGTCAGCCCGCCGGTTCGAGGCGCTGAAGGTGATGACCTTCGATGGCACGTTGGCCTTTAGCGCCCGCAATTGCGCGAGCGCTTCGCTTTGCACGATGGCCCAGTCGAAGGGCTGTTGGTTGGCGAAAATCCGGGCCTTGGCCAACGCATAGTCGTTCATCCCGACGTAGCGATCCATGTGATCGGGCGTGATGTTCAACAACACCCCGACCGCCGGGCGAAAGTGCTGAATCGTCTCGAGCTGAAATGAGCTGACCTCGAGCGTCAGGAAATCCAGTTCGGGAGTTCGATCCACGACGGAACAAACGGGCAGCCCAATGTTTCCCGCCGCCACCGTTTTCAAGTGGTGCGCCGTCAGCACTTGCTCGACCAGTTCCGTGGTCGTCGTTTTGCCGTTGGTCCCCGTGATGGCCACGTTCAGGCACCGTGAGTGCTGGAAGCCGAGCTCAAATTCGCCAATGACCGGGGTCTGGCGGGCGGTCATTTCCGCGAGGATCGGATTGTCCCAGGCGATTCCGGGACTGACGACCACCAGATCGAAAGCCCGGTCCGGCGCCGCAGTGGCCCCGAGTTGCACGGAGGCGCCGCGCGCCGTCAAGGCGCGGGCGGCATTTTCCAACGCCGGGCTCGTCGCGCCGTCCACCGCCGTGACTCGCGCGCCGCGGCTGCACAACAGCTCCGCCGCCGCCTGGCCGCTCTTGCCAAGGCCAATCACCAAAATGTTTTTTTCCGCCAGCGGGATCATGCCGTTACCGAATTTTCAGCGTGCTCAACGCCATCACGGCACAAAGCAGGCACAGGATATAAAACCGGATCACCACCTGCGTCTCGTGCCAGCCGAGTTTTTCAAAGTGATGATGCAACGGCGCCATGCGGAGAATGCGTCGGCCCTGGCCGTATTTTCGCCGGGTATACTTGAAGTAGCCCGTCTGCAAAATGACGGAAAGCCCTTCCAGCACAAAAACGCCACCGGCGACGACCAGGATCAACGGCTGATGGATCAAGACCGCAATGATCCCCAGTGCGCCACCCAAGGCCAGCGAACCGGTGTCGCCCATGAAAACCTTGGCGGGATGGCAATTATACCAGAGGAAGCCCAGCCCGGCCCCCGCCATCGAAGCGCAAAAGACCGTGAGCTCGCCCGCCCCGTCCACGTACGGCACCTGCAGGTAGGTCGCCGCGCGGAAGTTTCCCGCCACATAAGTGAAGATCACGAACACCGCGGTCACGATGACGGTGCAGCCCGTGGCCAGGCCGTCCAGTCCGTCGGTGAGATTGACGGCGTTCGAACTGCCCACGATGGCGAGAACGGTGATCAGCAAGCCCACCCCGGCACCCACGGTGCCAAAAAGAATCGGATGTTTGACGAACGGCACCATGACTTCGCGGACCAAGCCGGTGGTTCGCGCGTCCATGAACAGGTAGAGCGCAATGAACAACGCGAGCCCAAACTGCACGAACAACTTCACATTGGCCGCCGTGCCCTTGTTGCTCTGCTGGGTGATCTTCGCGTAGTCGTCGTAAAAGCCGAGCCCCGCCAGAACCAAAACCGAAATCAGCGTCAGGCTCACGAGCGGATTCCACTGCGCCCACAGCAGCGCGGTCACATCCATCACGGCGACGATCAAGATGCCGCCCATCGTCGGCGTCCCCTTCTTCGAAATCAGCCGGGTCTCGATCTTGCCCACCTCCTCGGCCTTGTCGACATACTCCTGGCCAAATTTGAGCCGCTTTAGCCAGGCGATGACTTTGGGACCGAGCCACAGGCTCAGCACGAGGGCCGTCACGAACGCTCCCGCGCTCCGAAACGTGATGTAGCGGAAAAGCCGAAGAAACGACAACGCGTCCTGCCAGGCTGACTCCCGGCTTGCGTCCAACAAATACTGCGTCAGATAATAAATCATGCCCTCAAGCCCCCGCGGCCTCCGCCGCTCCCGCGGGGTCAGACGAACCCCGCGCGCGAATGGCTTCGACTACTTTCTCCAACCCCGTCGCGCGCGAGGCTTTAAGCAACACCGTGTCGCCAGGCGCAAACATGGCGGGCACATCCCGGGCCGCCGAGCTCACATCTGCAAAACGCCGCACGTCCTTCAGCCCGGCGCGAGATGCCGCCGCGGCAGTGGTTTCGGCCCACCTGCCCACCGCAATCAGACCGTCCACACCCGCCTCAGCGCTTTCGCGACCGATCTCATCGTGGGCCGGCCCGGCGTGCGCGCCGAGTTCCGCCATGTCGCCCAGCACCGCGATCCGCCTCCCGGAACACGGCAAGGCGGCCAGCGTTCGTAGCGCGGCCAACACTGAATCGGCATTGGCATTGTACGAGTCGTCCAGCACCTGGATGCCGTTGATGGTCGAAAGCTGCAAACGCATCTTCGGCGACGCGCATTCCTCCAGGCCGCGCCGCAGCTCGCCCGGCGAGAGGCCCAGCTCCGTCCCGATCGCGAGCGCAAACAAGGCGTTGGTGACTTGATGTTCTCCGAGCAAGCGAATGCGATACTCACCCGAGCCGCGTCCTCCCGGAGCCTCCACCTCAAATTCGGCGCCCCCTTCCCCAACCCGAATGTGGTGTGCCCGCCAATCGTTATCGGCCGCGGTGCCGACTCGCAGGACTGGACAACGGGATCGGGCCGCCAACGCGTCAGCCCATGGACTGTCGCCAGGAATGATCAGCCGCCCGTCGTCCGGCAGCAGCTCACCAATGGTGCCCTCTTCCCGAACAACACCCTCCAGATCCCCAAAAAACTCCAGGTGCTCCCGGCCGATGCTGGTGATGATGCCGAAGCGGGGTCGGATCAGATCGAGCAATGGAGCCAACTCGCCCGGATGATTCGTCCCCACTTCCAACACGGCAGCCTCGTCGACCTGGGACAGGCGCAACAAGGTTAGGGGCACTCCAATATCGTTGTTAAAACTCGCCTCGCTCCAGCAGACACGAAAGCGCTGACGCAGCACCGACGCCACCAGCTCCTTGGTGGTGGTTTTTCCGTTGGATCCACCAACGACCGTGATGGGAAGTTGAAAATCGGACCGATACCGGGCGGACATCCGACCGAGAGCCATCCGGGTGTTCTCGACGGCCAAGGCCGCCGAAGCACCGAAGGCTTCATGGAAGCCCGCCAGCTTGCGGGTTTCCACCATCACACCCGCAACGCCCCGGCGGATGACCTCGGGCACAAACGCATGTCCGTCATGCTTGTCCCCCGACAGCGCCACGAACAGATCCCCGGGCCGCGCCTCCCGCGAGTCGGTGCAAATTCTCGACACCAGCGCCGCCCACTCGCCCGCGATCAAACGGGCGCCGGCCGCGTCCGCAAAAAATTGAATGGACCTCGAATCCACAAGCAACGTCAGGAAGCGGCCAAAAATCCCAGGCTCTCCAGCGCTTCCTGGGTATGGATTCGATCGTCAAACGGCACCACCGTATCTTCAAACTCCTGATACGTTTCGTGGCCTTTTCCCGCCAACACCACGACGTCGCCCGGCCGCGCCAGCGCCACGATCTGCTCGATGGCCCGCCGCCGGTCGAGTTCAACGGAGTAGCCATCGGTCCGCACCGAGCGATAGCCCTCTTCGATGGCCGCGGCGATGCGGGCGGGATCTTCACGCCGCGGATTGTCGCTCGTGATGATGACCTGGTCCGCCAGCTCCGCCGCCACCCGCCCCATCTTGGCCCGCTTGCCCACATCCCGACTACCCCCGCAACCAAAGGCCAGCAGGATTCGGCCCTGGCAACTCTCCCTCAAGGTGGTCAGGACATTCCTGAGCGCGTCGTCGGTATGCGCATAGTCGACAAAGACACTGAACGGCTGGCCGCACCGGACCGCTTCAAGTCGGCCGGGCACAGCGGGCAGGCTGTTGAGCGCCGCCTGGATCTTCACGACGTCAACCCCAAGCGCCAGACCTGCGCCCACTGCGGCGAGCGCATTGTAAATATTGTGTCGCCCGATCAACGGAAGCCGCACCGCAAACCGTCGATCGGCGGATTCCACCACAAACCGTGAGCCTTCGGGATTCAGCTCGATCTTCGTCGCCCGCAGCCGCGCCGTCTCGCCCAACCCATAGGTCAGCTGAATCTCCAAACCACTTTCCGTGGCCAACCGGGCACCGTAGGCGTCGTCGATATTGATGACCGAGGTCCCCTTCTTGGACGCGCCTTCGGTCCGGCTGAACAGCCGGCGCTTGGCCGCGTAGTAATTCTCCATCGTCCCGTGATAATCGAGGTGATCCCGGGTCAAGTTGGTAAAAATGGCGACATCAAAATCCACGCCGAGCACTCGCTTCTGATCCAGCGCATGGCTGCTCACCTCCATCACGCAGCTCTCGCATCCCGAGCGCAACATCTGGGCCATCAACTGCTGCACCTCGAGCGATTCCGGCGTCGTGCGTTGAGCCGGGATGATGCGATCGCCAATTTCGTACCGGACGGTGCCGATGAGCCCCGTTTTCCAGCCGGCCGCTTCCAGGATGGCCTTGACCATGAACGCCACCGTGGTCTTGCCGTTCGTCCCCGTCACGCCGATGACCTTCAGTCGGCCGCTGGGGTGCTCATAGAAGCTGCGCGCCGCCCGCGCCATCGCCTCCCGCACGTCGGGCACCCGTATCCGAGTCACCCGTCCTGACACCAGCCGGCTGCGATCGCAAATGACCGCCGCCGCCCCGCGATCGATCGCAGACGGAATGAAGTCATGACCGTCCGCGTTCTGTCCCGGGATGGCCACAAACACCATGCCGGGAGAGACGCGACGGCTGTCAAAGGTCAGCCCGGTAATCTCCCGATCCAGCGAACCTTCCACGCTGGCGTCGGGCAGGCTTCCGACGAGCTGCTTGAGTTGCATTACACAAACGGCCGATTGAACGGCCTGGTTACCGCAGTCCCAGCAATGCGGTGTCGAGAATCTTGGTCGACGGCGTCCCGGGCGACACCGGCTCCGCCGGCTCCTCCCGGTCGGGCTTGATTTTCAAATAGTCGGCGACCTGATCCGCTACGGCCTTAAAATACGGCGCAGCCGTCGATCCGCCATAGTGACCTTTGCGCACGTCCGGTTCGGCCAGCAGAATGGAGATGCAGACCTCCGGGTCGTCCGCCGGAAAGAAGCCGATGAAGGAGGCCAGATATTTTCCGGGCAGATAGCCGCGCGGACCGTCCGGCACCTGCGCCGTGCCGGTCTTGCCCGCCACCGTATAGTGCTCCATCGCCGCCTTGACCGCGGTCCCAACCTTGGTGGGCACCGTCTTGAGGGCCGCCACCATTTGGCGGGCGGTTTCAGGTGAAACCACCTGCCGCACCATCTGCGGCTGGAAAACCTGATGATCGCGACCGTCCGGCAGCCGCAGTCCCTTGATGAGCATTGGTCGCATCAGCCGGCCTTCATTGGCGATGGCGGACATCGCCATCACCATTTGCAGATGAGTCGTATCGATGGCATGCCCCATCGGAATTCGGGAGATCGACAAGCCGTCCCACTTCGCAGGCGGCGGGGCGTAACCAGCCTGCTCGCCATCCAGTGTGATCCCCGTCTTCTGGCCGAAGCCGAAGCGCTGGATGTAGTCAAACAGCTTCTCCTCGCCCAGCCGGTAGACCGCAATCTTCGCCGCGCCAATGTTGGACGACTTGGTGATGATTCGCTCGACGGTCAGATCGGGAAATCCGCCGTCATGATCGCGGAGAAGACGGCCCTTGAACATCCAGCTGCCATTCTCGCAGTTGAACACATCCTGCAAGGTGGCCGTACCCTCGTTCAAAGCGGCGGACACCACCACAATCTTGAACGTGGATCCCGGCTCAATCCGATCCGTGATGACCCGGTTGCGCAGGGAGTCCAGCTCGAAGTCACCCGGACGATTCGGGTCATAGTCCGGCAGGCTGGCCATCGCGAGGATCTCCCCCGTCCGCGGGCGCACCACCACCCCGCACACGCTCTTCGGCGTGAACTTTTTCATCGCCTCGGCCAGCTGGGTTTCCAGGATGTTCTGGATGTACATGTCGATCGTCAGCACGGCGGAAAGCCCGGGCCGCGGTTCCACATCCTGCCCACGGAAGACAACGATCTCGTGTTGGCGACGGTCGGTCTCGGTAATGCGCCAGCCGCCCGTCCCTCTCAGGCGCGAATCGAGCCAGCGTTCGATCCCGTAGGCGCCGACCGTGTCGGTGGTCGCCGCACGCGAGGCACTGTTGGTCACCACGCGCTCCACCTCCTGGACATAGCCGAGGACATGCGAGGCCAGATGACCGCTCGGATACACCCGCATGTAGTCGTCCTCGGCGAAGATGCCTTTGCGCCGCAACGCGCCAAAAAAGATCTCGCGGCGCCGAATCTCCGTTCGCGTCAGCCCGGCCCGATCAAATTCAAACGTCAACTGGCCAAGCGCGTTCGTGACCGCGCTCCAGTCATCGAGGGTCAGCTTTCGCTTCAGGTTGACGAACCGGTTGGTGACGACTCGCCCGGCTGCATTGGTCCGGATGCTCAGGCGCAGTTCCTTGGCCAGCTCGGCCTCGGACATGGATAGCAGCGGCGCGACCGCCCGCGCCACTTCGGCCTGATAGGGGTGAATGACGGAGGGATCGGCGAAGACGCGTTTGACGGGGATGCTGCTGGCCAGCTTGTTCTCGCGCGCGTCGAGAATGTCGCCCCGCTGAGGCTGCTTCAGGTAAACACGCTGGGTGTTATCCCCGACGATGTCGCGGTAGCGCTCGTGGCTGACCACCTGGAGATAGACCAGCCGTCCCCCCAAGCCAACGAAGCCCAAGCAGAAAAGCACCACCAGCACGAGCAGCCGACGCAGGTGCGTGGGCCGAACGTGGGCGTCCTCCAGACGCCGGGCGTCTTTTTCAGACCGGGAGAGTTTCATCAACAACAGGCGGCGCCGACTTTCAAGGCAGCCAGCCAAGCAAAAGGCAGGCTACCGGCGATCCGCTCCGACATATTGAATGGCGGGAGCGGGAGTGGGATTGGTCGACAAGGCACCGGGTGCGTATTCGGTGATCCAAACCATCTGCGAGGGAGCCGGGCGACAGAGCTGGAGATCGAGGTCCGCCACCCGCTTCTCAAGGTGGATGGGGCGCTGGAGAACAGCCAGGCGGCTGGCCAGATCCTGATTATCCTTGCGCAACCGCTCGAGCCGGGACTGCCGAGCACCCAACTGCTGGCCGAGATCGTAGATCTTGTTTTTCTGGAGGACATAGCCAGCACAGGATCCCCCGATCAGTGTGCACAGAATGACCGCCTTCAGCGCTGGAACGAAGCGAACCGCACCGGACTGAAGTTTACGATTGGAGCCCATGGCTAAGATGACACCGGTGTCGGCAATTTTTCCAAAACACGAAGCTGCGCGCTGCGCGCGCGAGGATTGGAGGCGACTTCCTCCTCCGATGGCTGGACCGCCTTGCGTTCGATCCAGCGAAACGCCGGAGCGCACGGACGCCGGAGCAAGGGCACATCAACTGGTCCGTCGAAAGTGTAGTCACGGGTTTGTTCCCGCCCGAACTCCTTCACCGCGCGGTCCTCGCCCGAATGAAACGTGATCACCACAAGCCTGCCCCCAGGCCGGAGCAAAGTGCAGGCTGCCGCCAGTCCACTCCGGAGAGAGCGGCTTTCATCATTCACTGCCATGCGCAACGCTTGAAACACTCGCGTGGCCGGATGCTTTTTCTGTCCGTGCCGCGGGGCGATCCGTGCAATGAACCCCGCGAGCTGGCTGGTCGTCTCAAACCGACGTGTGGCCCGTTCCCGACCAATTGCCCGGGCGAGGCGGCGCCCCTGCGGCTCCTCGCCGAATTGGAAAAATAAGTCGGCCAATTCCGTTTCCGGCCAACTGTTGACAATCTCAGCCGCCGTCAGGGTCTGCCGGGAATCCATTCGCATGTCGAGCGGACCATCCGCCTGAAAACTGAATCCACGTCCGGGCTCGTCCAGTTGCGGCGAGCTCACACCCAGGTCAAACAGGATTCCGTCACAGCTGCCCGCTGGAATCCATCCGGTCAGTTCCGAAAAATTTGCCCGCCGGACCTCAAAGCGGCCTTCAAATCCCGCCGCCCGCAACCGCTCCGTTGCCGCCTCAACGGCCACGCCATCGCGATCGCAGCCATACAGCCATCCATCCGGACGGCTGGCCGCCAGCACCGCTTCGGCGTGCCCAGCCCCACCCAGGGTGGCGTCGACGTACCGTCCGCCGGCTTGCGGCATCAGCCCCGCCAGCACCTCGGTCAACATGACCGGTTTGTGAACAAAGCCCGGCACTAGTCATGGGCCCATTTCCAAGCCAAGGGACAGAGGGCAACTTCGGTCGGATCTCCTGGAGCGAGGAAGGGGCAATTTGCTGGTGCGACCCAGGCCGGCCCGCGTCGAACACAGGAAAAACGCGGGCCAGACCATCTCCCCTCCCTCGCGCCAGGGGACTCAATCGAAGTGCTCTGTCGCGCATTCGCCATGCCGCCTCAGGACTTTCCAGCTCCAAAGAGCTGTTCCTTAACCTGGCCCCAGGCCGCGGGCTCGTCCGCAACAGCCGACCGGCTCGCCACCGAGGCCTCCGCCAATTCCGGCACCGCCATCGCCACCGCCACCGCGACGGACGACACCCGGCTGTCGGCGGCGACCGGCGACAGGGCAGTCGATGAGGTCGACGCAGGCTGGGCTCCGGGGCCCGACTCGCGGGCCGGAACCAGCTCAAGGTCGGAATCAGAAAGGTCATTTCTGATCGGCCTAACCAAATCGAGCATCATCTCAGCCTGCACGGGAGCCGCCGGCGCCGGAGGCGGGCTGCTGCGTTTAACAAACGGATTTTTAAACAGAGTCCAGCGTCCGAGCGGGTAAGCCGCCGTCGGCACGTCTGACCCCGTCACCGGCACGCCTCGCGAGCCGGCTTCAAGGCAGTTCATTTTGGGATCCTTCCAAAAAAAAAGTTTTCGTAAAAAGCCAAACATAACAAATGCCCGACCCACCTTGGCCGGAGCTTGCGTCACCTTCCGTGGTGACGTGATTGATGCGGTCGCCGCAACGACCGCGGTAGGCGCTTTGCGCGCTATGGCCGGAGTCGCCACTCCGGACCGTTGAACCTGTCCCGGCATCGCGGGCGGCGGCGACGCCGGTTGCACCGACTGCGTCCGCGGGGTTCCGCGGGGCTTCCGAACCAGCTTCGGAGTGCCGTGGGTCATCCGATACCGACTGGGTTGATCTCCGATGGGCCCGATGCTCCGACCCACCGCGAGCAATCGCATCCAACTCATAGGCTCATCTTCAAATCAGTTTCCACGCTTCCTGCGCCAGCGCGTCGTCGCCTTCGGTGATGGCGTTGAAACGCTCCGGCGCCCAAATTTGAAATCGATCGAACATGCCGACCAGGACCGCCTTCTTTTCCATCCCCACCGCCTTCGCCATGTGCTCGGGAATTGTCACCCGACCCGACTTGTCCGAAGTCACCATGTGCGATTTGCGACCCAAGAAGCGGCGCAACGACTCCGCCTGCGCATCGCCGAACGGCATGGAGGTAATCCGATCCCGCAACTTCTGCGCAGCCGAAGGAGGGAGCACCATTAGACACGCATCCTTTTGCGAACCACTCGGCCACAAAATCAGCATGAAATCCGTCTCCCCCTGCCCCTTCCGCCAGTCCGAGGGGATCTGAAGCCGGCGCTTCTCGTCCACGACATTGTCGTAGCACGAGTTGTAACTGGGACCACCGTTGTTGGCCGCTTCGGACATCGACTCGAACCAAAATCACCGCGATTTCAATGTTCTGGGCCACAAAACCCCTACGAACCGCCATGGCCCACTACGCCCCTCAGTAACCCATTTTAACCCTCTGGTGGCAACAAAAATTCCGTCCGGACTTATTCGGAACTTATTAACATCGTACACCTCACTCTTCATCAAAGGTTTGCAGTGATTCCAATGATCTTTCCCAGTGACCTGTTCGCGCCATCCTGTATTCTGCCCGGGTGCGCGCCGCTGAATTTGACTTCAACTTACCGCCAGAGCTGATTGCACAAACACCAGCCCATCAAAGAGATGCATCTCGCCTCCTCATTCTAAACCGCGCCACGAGCGAGTTGACCCACCGCCAATTCGCCGATTTACCCACTTTGCTCCGCCCCGGTGATCTCCTGATTATCAATAACTCCCGAGTGATCCGAGCTCGCCTGCATGGCTTCAACCGCCAGACCAGCGGCCACTTCGAACTGCTCCTCACTGAGGAAAACAGCCGAAACAATTGGTGGGCCCTCTGCAAACCGGGGCGTCGGGCCCAAAAAGGAACCCAGATTCGCCTGCTGGATACCGCCGGCAACGTTACCGACATCACCGCAACAGTCACCGAAATCAGTCCGGAAGGACATCGCCGCTTTCAATTCGACCAAACCCCCGACCTCCGCCAAGAACTGGAGCGTCTTGGAGAAATCCCCTTGCCGCCCTACATCCGTCGGACTGCACCCGAGGCACAGGACGCAGAGCGTTACCAGACAGTCTTCGCCCAACACTCCGGCTCGCTGGCCGCGCCCACCGCCGGCCTCCACTTCACACCCCAATTGATCGCCACTCTTCGAGCCAACGGCATCCGGATCGCCGAGGTCACGCTCCACGTCGGACTCGGCACGTTCGCCCCCGTCAAATCTGAGCGCATCGAAGACCACGTCATGCACGAGGAAACTTATGAGGTCTCGCCCGAGGCAGCCTGCGCGATCAACGAAGCACGCGCGGAGCGGAGGCGTGTGATTGCGATTGGCACCACCTCCTTGCGCGTGATCGAAAGTGTCGGCCGGCAAAATAGCGGCCGCATGGTGGCGGGATCTGGCCGGACGCGGATTTTTATTCGGCCGCCCGATCGCATCACGATGGCTGACTCACTTTTGACCAACTTTCATTTGCCGCGCTCCACTTTGCTGATGCTCGTAAGCGCCTTCGCCGCGCCCGGCGAAATGCGCGGGCGCGAGCTTATGCTCAAAACCTACGCCACCGCGATCCAGGAACGCTATCGTTTCTTCAGCTACGGTGACGCGATGATCATCACCTGATCCTTCCATGCGCCGCTCCACTGTTCCCTTCGTTTCAGTCAACATGGCCATGACGGCCGATGGCAAGATTGCCACCGCCAACCACCGGGTCTCGACGTTTGGCAGCCGGCGCGATCTGGCCCATCTCTACGAACTGCGAGCCGAGGTCGACGCGGTCATGTGCGGCGCGCGTACCATCGAACTGAACGAAACCACCTTGGGGCCAGGAGGGCGACGTTATGAGTTGCAGCGAGTCCGTTTGGGATTGTGCCGCTTCAGCCTGCGCGTGGCGGTCAGCGGCTCGGGCTCACTTGATCCGGCCGCGTCCCTTTTTCAGAATCGATTTTCTCCGGTCATCGTGATCACCTCCGGTCGCGCCCGGCGCTCCCGCCTGCAAGCTCTGCGAAAGGTTGCGGACGATGTCTTCGTGGCCGGCGAGGATGAGATTAATTTTCACACCGCGCTGACGCATTTGCATCGCAACTGGGGCGTTCGGCGCCTGCTTTGCGAAGGCGGCGCCACGCTGAATGACGCGCTGTTTCGCGCGGGCGTCGTGAACGAGTTGAACCTCACGATTTGCCCATTCCTGATGGGCGGAAGGTCCGCTCCCACCATCGCCGATGGGCGCGGAGTCGAAGCACTGCGTGATGCGTCGAACCTGAAGCTCACCTCCCGACAGCAAGTCGGCAACGAACAGTTTTTGGTCTACGCCGTCCGGCCCCAGCGCATTTCCACCACTTCATAGAGTGGAAGTCGGCGAGCCCCCAGCGATCCAGACTTAATCACCACCCAGTTGCCTTCAATGGTCAGGCTGGTGCCATACCAAACCGAGCCATTCGCGGTGGTGACACGGCATGGCGCTTGATCCAGTCCACCCGGCTTCCGCCAGACCAACGCAGTTACTTCCGACCGCGTATCAAATTGTTTCAGGCCAAGCGGGATTGAGCTGATGGTCACGCGGCCGTCACGCAGAGACTGAATTTCGCCGCCGACAAATTCACCGCTTCGCAAAATAACTCCTGGCTCGCCGGCATTCAGCCGTCGCTGCAGGCGTTGCGGGATGGGCCGAAAGCCAATGCTGGCAATCATCCGCGTCCCGATGGGCGACCATCGCTCCGCCGCAAACCGGACATTCGTGCCCTCGACGGCCTCGATCGTGCCGACACAAACCGATCCGCCGACCAACGAAACCCGGGAGGCCCGCTGCCAGTGCGAATCACCCGGGCCCCAAAGTCCGCGCGGCCCGCCCGCCCAGATCTCGTCCGGCACTTTCGCCAAACCAACTTCGCTGACATTGCTTAAGCCAATCTGTTGCCAGACTCCGCGTCGTGAATTCGCCACGATGACCGCGCCCGGAACAAAACGCACGTGCCCTTCGTGCACGGTGCGAGTCCCCGTAACCACGGCATAACCCTCCCGCGCCTGCAGACGAGTGCTCGCCACCAGTCCACCCACTGCCACGAGGAGCAACGGCACCAGTCGGGACCAGCCGCCACCAAGTCGAAGGCTCAGGCTATTTCCGAATGGTTGACACATGATCGGCATTTCATGATTTCACGCAGTGGTCAGCTCAGACATCGTAGATGGATAGAACCATAGCCAACTCAACTCGTTCGGCAACCGTCTTCCGGCCGCGACGGTCCGGCATATCCAGCACCCGTACAGCCATCGAAAAGTGCTCAGCTTCGTTCGCGGCGATCGGGGTGCTTGAAACTCAGCACGGGCGTCAAGCGGCCCTCCTGCCGAACCAAATCCCGCTGCGCCTTCAGCACCTCGCGAAGGTCACGATACGCAGCCGGCGCCTCGTCCCGAAGTTCATTCACCTGCCGTTCATCGTAGTAGACGCCACGCATTTGACGCCGAACGTCGGCGACCTGGATCCGTCGACTGGATTCCGTGCGCGACCAGCGACGACCCGCTCCATGCGAACTTGAGTTCAGCGAGGCCTGCGCACCCAGGCCGCGCACGCGGAAGCTCGGGGTCCCGCACGAACCGGCAATCAGCCCCGGTTCACCCAACTGCGCTGAATTCGCGCTCTTTCGATGCACGATCATCGTCCGCCCCTGATGCGTCTCCTGCCGCGCAAAGTTATGCGGGCAGTCAAGGTAGGAATCTTCGTCCACCGCCACACGAAACAGGTCCTGCATCATTTCACTGCATCGCGCCAGGATCGACAGCCGATTGACGGTCGCATAGTGCACAGCCCATTCCATGTCGTTCAAATAGGCGCGCCCCGCGTCCGTCCGACCATCCAGATACCGAAGTCCGGTCGCGGCGGAAACCGCCCGTGCCAGGTGGAATCCAGCGATGGCCTGGCCCATGGCTCGGGAACCGCTGTGCACCATGACCCAAAGCCGTCCGGCATCGTCGCGCTGAAACTCCACGAAATGATTCCCGCAGCCCAACGTTCCCAACTGATAAACGCCATCGCGCTGGCTCTCCCGGCGGAGATTTGCGTCGCTCAATTCCTGCCGGCGCAGGCTGGCGGGCAACTCGCCGGCGGCATGCTCCAACTTGAGCGCAGGCACGTCACCCGCCAGACGCGCCAGCACCGACGCGGCACTCGAGTCTTTCGAAAAGAGATTGGCGTCGGCGTCGAAGGCGATCGCCGAAAACCCGCAGCCGATATCTCCTCCCACCGCCTCCGGATATACCAAGTCGACCGTCGCCGCCGCGCAGCCATTGTTGACCATCCGCCCCAGGTGAATGTCCGGCAACAGGACAACCTCGCGAACATCCTCGGCCCCGGCCAATCGATCGACATTACGCCTGACGTCGTCCGGAAGCTTTGCCTCCACCAACCACTGGCGGACGTTGGCGCCCGGACTTTCTCCCGGCAAAACGCCCATGGTCTTCTTCAACACGCGACCCGGGTTACCCGAATTCACTCCCCGATTTTTTGCGCGCCTGGAGGCAGCACCACAAAACTCAGAGTGGGCGCCTCCTTCCGCGTAATGGTCTCCGCCACCTCGCGACGCAATCTGGACGCAGCCTGCTCGAGTTCCCGCGCGGCCTCGGCCAGCGCGGCCGCCTCGCTTCCGGCCGATTCGGGCAATTTGACCACCACCACCAGGGAGCCTCCCTGTTGCACCACTTCCTCCACGAACAGGCCATTCAACAGCGGCGACGACGAGGTTTGCAGCGCCGATTCAATGGCCTGCTGCACCTGGGAATGGAACTGTTCCTGTTTGTGAATTCCATGTCCCTGCCCCGGCCGCAACACCCGGCGCTCGCGGCGCCGACGCAATGCTTCCTCGCGCGGATCAACGCCGTCATCCACCCGCGCTGACGACGCCACCTCGCGCACGTCGCGGCCGACCTCACCAAACAAGCCCGATTTTTTGTCTTTCACCCGCGAAATCTCCCGCCGGACCCGCCGCCCGTCAAGGCGTCGCCTGCCGGTCTATCGTTCGGCCGCCCGGAATTTCCCCTGCGGATCCATCGCCTTGAGCAGCGCTGCATCGGGCCCGCCGCCAAACTGACGCCAGTAAAGCTCCTTCATGGGGTTGACCTTCGGCCCCACGACGTTTTCGTTGACGAGCGCGCCCTGAACTTCCGCCCACCAGCGATCATACGCGCGGCGCAAGGGTCGGACCTCGCCGGGAAAATCGTCGATCACGTTGCGCGTCTGTCCCGGATCGGCGGTCAGATCGTAAAACTCGCGATTGTTGACCAGGGCGAACCGACTGTTCTGCACCGAACACCCCTCGTATTTGGCCAAAGCCGCGCCACCTGCCGGCCATCGTCCCACATGGGTAAACAGCATCCGATCCGGCCAGGGAGCCGCCGGATTCTTCAACAGCGGCCACAGGCTTCTTCCCTCGATTTGCCGTCGCGCCCGGGCGTCGAGGTCGAGACCCAACATCTCGGCCAAAGTCGGAACCACGTCGACATGCGCGGTCAAGGCCGCGCAGTCAACGCCGCCCGCAAACCCCGCCGGCCAACGCCAGAAGGAAGGCACCCGGGTTGCCCCCTGATAAGGGCTGCCTTTGCCCCCGCGCATGCCCGCGTTGTGAATGCGCACGCCGACCGTCCCGCCGTTATCGGTTAGGAATATCACCAGCGTGTCACGGGCAATGCCCCATTCGTCCAGACGATCGAGCAGACGCCCGAGATTGGTGTCCACATTCTCAACCATGCCGTAAAACTTCGCGGCCATCTCGGGGACACGCCCGGCGTATTGCCGCCAGTAATCTTCTGGAACGATCAGGGGAGCGTGCGCGGCATTGGGCGTGATCAGCGCAAAAAACGGGCGCCGTGCGGCCTTCTCTTCCCCCATCCACTTGAGCGCTTCGCGGAAGAACAAGTCCGTGCAATAGCCTTCCGTCTTTTCGAAACGACCATTGTGCAGCAGGACGGGATTGAGGTTGGAATTGCCCGGAACATCGCCACAGCTGCCCGCATAGGTCTGGCCGATCCCGCCCGCCCCGTGGATGTAGACCTCGTCGAATCCACGACGATCGGGCCAATAGGCACGTTCATCGCCCAGATGCCATTTGCCGAAAATCCCGGTTCGATACCCGCCCGCCTTGAGCACCTCCGCCAAAGTCACGGCGTCCACGGCGAGCCGTTCCCGCTCAAAGATGGTGTGGGTGACCCCGCTCTTGAACTCGTGGCGCCCGGTCAACAAGGCCGCCCGCGTCGGCGCACAGGTTGGGCTGACGTGAAAGCGCGTGAATCGCACGGACTCTTTCCACAGCCGGTCGACCGCCGGCGTCTTGACCACCGGATTGCCATGGCAGGCAAAGTCTCCGTAACCAATGTCATCCGGCATCACGAGAACAATGTTCGGACGCGACCCTGGCGCGGCGTTCAAAGTCAAGGCCAACGCCAGCCAGACCGATGTTAGAAGGAAGCGCACGCGACGAACATAAGGGCAAATCTTCCGGCCGTCAGCCATCCAGTGATGGGGGACGGGAGCGCCGATGAACAATTGAAGCATTGCGGCCGCGGGCAACAAAAACTAGCGAGCACCAACCACTCGGGTTATAGAATCCTCCAATGCCAACCTTGAGCATCAGCCCATCGAACCGTTCGTTGGCGAGTCGCGGCGGGAGTTTCATCATCGCCCTCGCCTGGTGCCTCGTGTGCCCGGCCGCCGATCACGCCCCGGGCCATATTCTCGTCAAGTTCAAGCCGGCCTTGTCCCGTGCGACCGCGACCAAGCCAGCCTCAATCGATGGAGGTTTGAACGCGCTCCGGGACGCTCTGGCGCTGCCGTCCGGAGCGACCCTTACGGAGCCTGGGGTCAGCCGCGTGCAACGCGCCCAGCGCGCGCAAACCACGCGCCGCGGCTTGGACTCGCCCGATCTCGATCGTTTCCTCTACCTCACCGTGCCACCCGGTCTTTCCGTGGATGAATGCATCCGGCAAGTCGCACGCCATCCCTGGGTCGAATACGCCGAACCGGACCGCGCTGGAACCGGCGGCGCCATCCCGAATGATCCCAACTTTCCCAATCAGTGGCACCACCTCAACGCCGTCAAACCATCCGCCAGCATTCAGACGCCCCTGGCCTGGGAGCTGACCCAGGGATCGAGCAATGTCATCGTGGCCGTCCTCGATACGGGCTTGAGCCCATCGGCGGAATTCGCCGGCCGCACGATTCCCGGTTACAACTTTGTCTCCAACAACTCGGACCCCACCGATGATCATGGCCATGGCACCGCCGTGGCCGGCACGGTCGCCGCCAACGCCAACAACGGCGCCGGGGTGGCTGGGGTGGACTGGCAATGCCGGATCATGCCCGTCAAGGTTCTGGATTCCGGCAATTTCGGATTTTATTCGTGGTGGGCCCAAGGCATCGACTACGCCGTCAGTCACGGCGCCAAAGTGATCAATCTCTCCGCCGGCGGCGGATCGTCCGATTTCACGTTGACCCGCGCGATCACCAACGCCATCGCGCAAGGGGTCATCTTCGTCACCATTACGCACAACGACGGCAGCGGCACCATTCGGTTTCCAGGCAACCTGCCGGAAGTGATCACGGTTGGTGCGACGGACGCCCTGGATCGTCGCTGCGGCTTCAGCAATTACGGCCCCCAGATCGATCTGTGTGCACCCGGGACGAATTTGTTCACGGTTTCCCGGGGCGGCACCGCCCAGGCTTGGTGGGGCACTTCGTTTGCCGCTCCCTTGACCGCCGGAGTCTGCGCGCTGCTGGCCTCAGTCCGGCCCAACCTTTCCCATCAGGAAGCCCGCGATCTGCTCTGCGCCGGGGCCGAGGACGCCGTCGGCGACTCCACCGATACGCCCGGCTTCGACCCTGCCTATGGTTGGGGTCGCCTCAATGCGTATCACTCGCTACTCCTGGCTCAAACCCGCATCGATCGGGTCGAGCGAATCGACGGCACCCTGCGCCTTTCCTGGATCAGTCCGGCCAATGCCAGCAACCGACAGCCCTACCGCGTGGAGTTCAAGAGCGCCCTCAATGCGGCGTGGACTGCCGCGCCAGCCAGTCCCTCGAGGTTCGCTTACACCATCAATCGAACCTTCTGGACCGAACCGAATCCAATCCCCACCGGTGGGTTCTATCGCGTCCGATTGAATCCGCCGCTCTGATCCCCGGATCTCCACCCCCTGCCAAGGTCGGATACCGTCAGGCCCGCCCAAGTTGTAAAACCGGGGCGTGCAGACGCTGAATCCGCAGCCGAGAACGTCGAGTGGCCGCCAGCCACGAGCCGTCCCCACTCCATGAATCGGCAACTCACTTCCATCATCGCCGGCCCTGAAGCCGCGCTTCTGTTGTTCGGCGCCGTCCTGTTCTGGTTTTGTTCCCGGCACAATTCGGGCACGGGGCGTGATGTGGAGCTGATGGAGAGGCTCATCTGGCTTTTGCCCTTTCTGATCACGCCGATCGCGTTTGCCACCATCGGCGTGCCGGGCGCGAAAACCTGGTGGTGGCTCGGCCGTGCGGTGGTGTTCACCTTCATTGCGATGCTGATCTGCGCCGGGCGGCTGATCGAAGGCCTGGGCTCCGGCTCAAAAGGTCAAGACGCCGCGTTCATCCTCACCATCGCGCTGGGGGCCGTCGCCGTGGCCCTCGCCACCGCAGTCACCGGCGCGTTGATCCTGGCCGACGCGAAACCGGCATTTGGTCAGTGGTGGCAGGCCCACCGGACGTTCGGCTCCTTTCTGGTGCTGCTCTCGGCGGTTCCGATCGGCGTGGTGCTCGGAATTACCGTCACTTTTTGCTCCGCGATTCTGCTCGGACTGTATTGCGAGATTTTTAAACGTTGAATCACCCGCTTTTTCCGTGCCCGGCAAACGCGAGATCATGACCGGCACCAGACCCGACCAACTCCCATGACCTGGATCTACTCTCTGCTCGCCGCCGCGCTCTCGGGCGTGGCGGGCTTGTTCCTCGCGGGCTTCATCGCGAACGCCTGCGTTTCCTGGTATCACGTCTCCAGCCGCGAAGGTGCCTCCGGCTATTTCGTAATGTTCCTCGGCCTCGGTGGAGGCATGGCCGGATTCATCATCGGCTTCATCACCGCGCGAATCGTGGCGTCCCACTACGGGCCGGGCTTTGGCCGTGAGCTGGCTGGGGCCCTCGGAGTCGTGCTCACCATCGCCGCGATCTCCGCGCTGCTGTGTCGGGCCCTGGCGGACGTTGCGCCTCGGATTGACGGGCGTGATCTGAATCTCGAGGTGGAGTTTCGGTTTCCCAACACGCACCCGGCCGGCCAGCCGCCCACCGCGGAGGGCGATTGGGAGTTCACTCTGGCTTCGCTCTCCGGGCACACACGGCGAACGCAGCACGAAGGGACCATTCACACCCAATCCGCCCGCCAGGAGCATGGTCAATGGATCGTGCCCACTCAGGCCTATCTCTTCACCGAACGCGGCCAACGCAACGTGATGCTGGCCCGCCGGGAGGCCACGGAAGTCATGAGCTTCCTCTTGCCCCTGCCACCGCGCCCGGGGCCCAAGTTCGAAAACTGGAGCGAATGGCTCCCGCGCCAGCAGGCCAACGGTCAACCCTGGCCGGCCGACAAAATGTCCTGCCGCTTTCGGGTGCAGAAGATTCCCCCGCCGCCACCGCCAAAATCCGAGGCGGAATGGAAAGCCGAACAGGACGCAATAAAGGAGGCTGCCTTTGCCGCCATCCCAGCCGACGCGCCCGTGCAAAGCTGGTTTCCGTATCTCGATTACGCTCAACCGCAGACCGAGCGCGCGCTCGCCCACATCGCCCGGCGACCAAATCTGGCGGCTGAGCTCGGCCGGTTGGCGCTTGGGGACGAAGCCGAGCTCGCGGGCAAGGCCCTGCGCTGCATTGAAAAGCTGCCGTCCCCAACCGCGGAATTCAACGCACCGGTCCAAGCAGCCGGCCAAGATCTGGCCCGGCGGATTCGGCAGTTCAACGCCACCACCGTCGAAGCCGATCCGAGTTACGAAGGCGCGGCCAACGCCTCGATCCGTTTCAGCGGCTGGATGTGCGCGGTGCGCACACTGCGCGAGAAATGCGGCGGCGATTTCACGCCGGAGCTGAAGACCATTCTCGAACTCTCCCGCGTGCGCCCGGAGAGCCACTGTCTGCGCTCGGACATCTGCCGCGTGGCCAGTTTCTACATGCATGAATGGACCGGCCTCGCGCCACTGTCCACCGATCCAAAACCGCGCTGAACGATGAGCCTTACCGCCGAACAGCAAAAGGAACTCGGTGCGTTCCCTCCCGTGCTCCGCCAGTTCGTTGAGGACGAACTGGCGGCAGGCAACTCGATCGTCGAATTCGGACACAGCTTCCCCGCGCCGCCCGCCGGCGCTTACTGCAAGCTCGCGCACAAGGTCACCACGCGCCCGCGCGCTTCCTCGGATGGACTTTCCTTTTACGAGCGGAACAGTTCGATCTACTCCGGTGAGTTCACGGACGCAAAACGCTTTTACTTCCTGATCGAGCCGCCGAATCCCCCGCCACCCGAACCGGACATGGACGCAATCCGCAAGGCGCTCGAACCGGCAGCGGATGGGATGGCGCACCGTACGCGTCCGCGCACGCGGGAGCCGGACGCCGGGCTGGGAAAGGGACAGACACCTTCAGGTTCAGGCCGGCGCGCACCAGGCAGGTCCGCCGATCGAGCCCTCCCCGGGGCTTTCTCCGTGCTCGAAACCGCCACCGGCGCGACGCGTGTGCTCCACTTCCGCGACCGACGTCCTCCGCACGAAATCCAATTCGCGTTGGAACGGCAGCTGATGGCCCTCTTCACCGCCACGATGAACCAGGGAAAACTGCACCTGCAGGCACAAGCCTGGATCGTGGGCGCTCAATATTCGTTTGAACTTCAATATCTGGCGGCATCGCCTTCGGGAAACATTTACTCGTTGCGCGTCGAAACCTGCTGGGCCGGCAAGGGGAGCGCGAACGACGAATACTATCGGAAGACAGCGGGAAGCTGGTTCAGCCACTGGACGCGCGACCTTCGACCAATCGATCCGTCCCGAAACGAGGAAGGCTCAACCGCGCAATACCAATCCCGGTGCGAGGCGACCCTGAAAGCGGAGCAGCATCTTGACACCATTCCGGCCATTCAAAACGCCATCCTCAGCGCCATGAAGCAAGGCGCCACTTTCGCGTCTTCCCACAAGGAAGGCGGGTCGACGATCGGCTGGATGAACGGACGCTTCGCCAAGGCTGACTACGGCGATGACCCGGGCCATCGAAGCTTTGCCAGTGAGGACGAATTCCTGAGGTTTCTGCGACAATACTACGACCATGAAACCTCCAGCGCGGTGTTTCCGAACAAAGTCTCGGAGTTCACCGCTTGGAAGCTCATCTTGAGGCGTCTCGGCTAGCTGTCCCCAACCCGCTCTGCGTCGGCCGCCGCGCTACCGTTTGCTCAACGTTTCCAGGGCGCGCACGGTGGCGGCGTTGCGTCCCTCGACTCCCAGCTTTTGGAACACGACGCCGACATGCTGTTTCACCGTGGGTTCGCTGTTCCCCAGGATGGTGGCAATCTCCGCATTCGTCTTCCCTTGCGCGACCCAGAGCAGCACCTCCGCCTCGCGCGGGGTCAGCTTGAAGGCAATGCGCAGGGGTTCAGGTGAAGTGAAGTCGGGGTGAAAACCGCCGCCCGCCTCCGCCGCCTCCTGCACACGTTGCGCCACTGCGTCCGCGCGGGAGAGCCGGGCCTGCACGGCGGCGAGAAGGTCGTCGCGCACGACGGGCTTGGTCAGGTAGTCGTCCGCGCCAAAGTTCATGCCGGCGCGCAAGTCGGCCTTTTCACTGCGGGCCGTAAGAAAGATGAACGGAGTGGTCGCGGTGGCCGCTTCGGCCCGCAGGGTTTGAATGACGCCATGTCCATCCATCTCGGGCATCATGACATCGCAAAGGATCAGGTCCGGCGGCTGTCGGCGGGCCGCCTCGACCCCGGTGCGGCCGTTCTCGGCCGTGGCGACCTCGTAGCCGGCCAGTTCCAACAGCAGCGCGATATTCCGCCGCATCGGCGCCTGATCTTCAATCACCAGGATCTTCTTTTTCATGTGGTCTCTCGTTCGATGTGGGCTTGCCCATCCGACTCGTCCGACTAAACCCGATGGCTCGGTTCATTTCAACTCGGGCCGGTGACGGGCCGATACTGCCAAGCCGGTGCAGCGAATGCCATCCTACCAAGGGAGGATGTGCGGAACGAGCGTCACGTGTTTCACTTTAACCATGAATACGGCGCAGATTCATCTCATCCGCAAGTCCTTTGCCGCAGTGGAACGGCAGGCTGACGTGGCCGGGCTGGTCTTCTATCGGCGGCTCTTCGAGCTGGCGCCGCAGGTGCGTCCGTTGTTCAAAACGGACATCCACGAACAGTCCAAAAAACTCATGGACACCCTCGCCGCGGCGCTGGCTCTGCTCGAACGACCGGCGGACCTCGCCGGCGAACTTGAAGCCCTCGGCGCCCGACACGTCGGCTACGGGACGCGCCCAGAGCACTATGCCGTGGTACGTCGGGCCCTGCTCGACATGCTGGCCGAGGTGATGGGCGGCGGCTTCAACGCTGAAACGCGGGCGGCCTGGGATGAGCTCTACGACGCCATCGAGGCAGCGATGCTGCGCGGAGCGGCCGCATCGCCGGACGCCACCCCCCACCCC
>JBGARF010000038.1:0-124543 GCA_044230345.1 Limisphaerales bacterium | reverse complement strand
CTGCTTTTTCTTCTTCTTTGCACCACGAGTTTTGTTCATCCCGAGCTTACTAGGGATGAATCGTGCAAAGTACAAGGCAAAAATTGCCTACCTGCCTAACTATCCACAGAATTCACCGAATTACCGAAAGGCATTAGGCTTTCAGCCCGCAGCGGCTTGGGCCGGCGACGACGCCCGGAGGTTCGAGTGCGCAAGGCCGATTCCACCTGCTGCGGGCCAAAGGCCCGCGCTCCGATCCAACAACTTCAAGATGCCCCCCCGGCGTCACCCGCCCAACTGTCCACTTGCGTTCACGTCAAGGGCCGGGCAGCGTTTCATCCGAATCCATTCAGTTATGCCGGGCCCAGGCACACCACGGTGAGCTGGTCCGGAGCGACTTAAGCGCGCGCACCGTCTGGCGATGACCCATCGTTTCCAACCCTGGCTGCTTTGCTTCCGTGGCCGACCACCGGTTGGCCGGCTGCTTTGGCTGGCGATCCTTCCGTTCGTCGCCCAGGCGGCGTCGACCCCGCAGGCGTTCAGCACAGGAGACGACACCGGGTTGCGCCTTGGCGTGCACGAAATTGTGCTGTCAGGGAACGTCGCGGTGGAGAATCCGTTTGATCTCCAGGTCCTCGTGCGATTCGTCCCGCCGTCCGGCGGGGCGAACGCGCGGACAGTCGAAGCCTTTTTTGACGGCGACGGCCTATGGCGGGCGCGCGTGTACCTGACGGAAGTCGGCGAATGGACGTGGACTTCCGAGTGCGCCATCAACGCTGCCCTGGGGGGAAAGCACGGCACTTTCCAGGTCGAGGCGTCAGCCCTGCGCGGGCGTCTGCTGCCCCATCCGAAGAATGAGCGCCAATGGATGACGGAAAACGGCCGTTGGTTTTTGAACCTGAACGACACCGCCTACTATCTGCTTTGCGCCCGGGACGGGGCCGGGGATCCCGTTCCCGAAGTCGATTTCCAAGCCTATGTACGGGACGCCGCGGCTCACGGGATTACCTCATTTCGTTCCTGGTTTTACCATGGACCGCGGTCGGCGAACGAGACGGACCGCACTGACCGCTACCGTTGGCGGCAGCTGTTCGCGGACGAAGCCTTCAGCCGGGTGGAGCTCAGCCATCAACGGCTCGCCGATCAAAGACTGCAATGGCTGCTCAATCATTATCCGGATCTCTACGTTCAGCTGATCCTGTTTCCCCTGGGAGTTGAATGGGGGCGCGACTCGGAATTTTGGGCGGGGCTGAGCCAGCGCCAGAAGGACCGGATTCTGCGCTATTTAATCGCCCGCTATGCGGCCTACCCGCAGGTGTTTTGGTTGATGATCAGCGACGCCCACTACGCGCCGGACCGGTTTAGCCTGGCCAACGACGAGGTATCCGGCCGGCAGCAATTGATGCGCTACACCAACAACATCGCGATGGCGCACGAGGTGGGACGTTATTTTCAGGAGCATGATCCGTGGCGCCATCCATTTTCGACCGGGCACGCGCGCACGCTACCGTTCCGTTTCGGTCGTGAGGATTGGGCCACCTATATTCAAATCGAGGACCTCTATGATTTGGGGGCGAGGGCGTTCGTTCCGCATCATCGGTTTGGCAAACCTGTTTTTCTCGGCGAGGATCGCTACGAACAAGACCGGCATTCGAGCGACCCGAAAGACATGCGGTACTTTCAGCGGCGCCTTTTTTGGGCGTGGCTGTTCTCAGGCGGATCCGCGAGCTACGGCGGGCGCTGGTGGGTGGTGCATCCGTACACGGAGACTGGCCGGCGTTCCGCGCAATCGCTCTGGCCGAATGAGCCTCGTCGGTTCACCGCCGCGTTGACCGGCCTGGATTCGGTGCGCTTCATTCGCGACTATTTTCAGATACGATCGATTGAACTCAGCGACTACGAACCCGACTCGGCCTTGGTGCGCGATCTGGACGGGGCGGCGGAGCTCCGCGCGCCCAAGCTGACGCGCCGCCGGCACGAGGACTTCCTTATTTATCATCCGAACGCCGCGGCCGACGGCCGGGAAGCACGCGTCGATGCCACCAAGCAGCCCGGCCTGAGCATCGACCTGACCCGGGTCGCCGGGACGTTTACCGTCGAATGGTATCGGGTGACGGACGGCACACCGGAAGCGGGTCCGCCCATGAACGGAGGCCAGCGCGTGGAACTCCGGGCGCCGTGGCGCGGGGAGGATTGCATCGTGCGACTGTCGCGCCGATCGAATTAAGTGCCGGACGAAACGCTTTTTTACTTTCTTACCTTTACCGCAGTGCCATAGGCGAGCACCTCGGTCGACCCCTGGGCGAACTCCGTTGCATCATATCGAAACGCGATGACAGCATCCGCGCCGACCTGCGTCGCGTGCGTGAGCATGAGGTCGTAGGCGGCCTGGCGGGCCTCTTCACAAACGGCGGCGTATTCCGGAATATTGCCCCCGCCCAAGGAACGGAGCCCACCGACGATGCCGCGACCAATTCCGGTCGAGCGAACGATGATTCCCCGGACGATTCCGAGGTATTGGGTGATCTCATGACCGGCGAGATCGTTTCCCGTGGTGACGATGATCCATGAGGCTGGGTTCATGAGATTGGTGGGGTTGGGCGGAGATGTTCGGCGTTGGCGCGGGCTAGAACTGGGCCTCTCCCCGCGGGGCCTGCCCGGCGGCGTTGACGGCAAAGGCGTAATCAGTCACCACCTCGCCGTTGATGAGGTGACGCTGGATGATGGTCTCGAGCACCTCAGGAGTGCAGGAGTGATACCAGACTGCGTCGGGGTAAATGACGGCGATGGGGCCGCGCACGCAGACGCGCAGGCAATTGACCTTGCTGCGATAAACGAGCGGCTGCGGACCGACGAGGTTGAGCTCCTTCAACCGGCTCTTGAGAAACTCCCAGGACTGCAACGTCGCCTCGCGCGGAGCGCATTGGGCGTCCGTCTGGTCTGCGCAGAGGAAGATGTGCCGGGCGTACGTTCGCAGCCCGAGCGCGGTCGCGGCCAGCTCGAGTTCACGAATCATGGGCGGTCCGTGTCCATTGGTTCATGGGGGTCAGGCCGGCATCATTGGACCTCACCCCGCCGGTTGTCCAAGCGAAAATCTGTCTTGTTGACGGGCGGGCGCCACCCATAATCCCGCCCCTATGTCGCGTCGGCAGTATCCGTTTCATCTTATCGAACCGAAGTCCCAGCAACTCTGGGAGCAGCAACAGACTTTTCGTGCGTTCAATCCCGGGGAGGAGATCCCGGCCCAACACCCGTTCGCCCAGCGCCACGGTCTGGCCGGCCGGGTGGCTGCCGCCCAGTTGCCGCCCAAGTTCTATATCCTGGACATGTTCCCCTACCCTTCCGGCGCCGGCCTTCATGTCGGCCATCCGGAGGGCTACACCGCCACCGACATTCTCGCCCGTTACCGTCGGGCGCTCGGACAGCATGTCCTCCATCCGATGGGCTGGGACTCGTTCGGCCTGCCCGCCGAGCAGTATGCGGTGCAGACCGGGCAACATCCACGAGTCACGACCGAGAAAAACATCGCCAATTTCACCCGCCAGATTAAGGCGTTGGGCTTCAGCTACGACTGGTCACGCGAGGTCGCCACGACCGACCCCGACTACTTTCGCTGGACGCAGTGGATCTTCCTGCAGATTTACAACTCCTGGTTCAACCCGGCGACCAACCGGGCCGAACCCATCTCGACTCTGCCGTTCCCGGCCGGCTGCGACACCGATGAGCAAAAGCGCGCACACCGCGACGCCCATCGCCTCGCTTACATCAGCGAGGCTCCGGTCAACTGGTGCCCGGAACTGGGCACCGTGCTGTCCAACGAGGAGGTCATCGACGGCAAGAGCGAGCGCGGCGGTTATCCGGTCGTTCGCCGACCCATGCGCCAATGGATGCTGCGCATCACGGCCTACGCGGAAAAACTTCTGGCCGATCTCGAAACCATCGACTGGTCGGATTCGCTGAAGGAAATGCAGCGAAACTGGATCGGCCGCAGCGAAGGCGCCGAGGTGGACTTTCAGGTGGATGGGCATCCGGCCAAAATCCGCGTGTTCACCACCCGCCCCGACACTCTGTTCGGCGCGACCTACATGGTGCTCTCCCCGGAACATCGACTCGTCGCCGAGCTGACCACTCCCTGCCAGAAGCAAGCCGTGACTGACTACCAGAAGTACGCGGCGACCAAATCCGATCTCGAACGCACCGAGCTCGCCAAGGAGAAAACCGGCGTCTGGACCGGCGCCCTGGCCATCAATCCCGTCAACGGCGAAAAGATCCCCATCTGGATCGCCGATTACGTCCTCGCCAGCTACGGCACGGGCGCGATCATGGCCGTGCCCGCGCACGACACCCGCGACTTCGAGTTCGCCACCAAGTTCAATCTGCCGGTGGTGCAAGTCGTGCAACCGCCCGACACGGCCACGCCGTGGCAGGGCTTCACCGACGACGGCACCAGCGTCAACTCTGGTTTTCTGAACGGCCTGCCCACGGCCGAGGCCAAGCGGAAAATTGCCGGCTGGCTGGAGTCGCAGGGGGTCGGCGCGAAGACCGTGAATTTCAAGCTGCGTGACTGGCTCTTCAGCCGCCAGCGTTACTGGGGCGAACCGTTCCCCATCGTCTGGAAAACGCACGCCACCGGACAGCTGCAGCATGAGGCCTTGCCCGAATCCGCCCTGCCGGTCCTCCCGCCAGCGCTCGACGACTACAAGCCGACGGCCGAAGGTCAGCCGCCCCTCGCCCGCGCGGAGAGCTGGGTCAACTGTCCGGACGGCTCGCGTCGCGAGACAAACACCATGCCGCAATGGGCCGGCAGCTGCTGGTATTACCTGCGGTATCTCGACGCGCGCAATGGCTCGTCGTTCCTCGGCCGCGAGGCCGAGGCGTATTGGATGGGAACCTCGGCCAAGGGCGGCACGCCCGGGGTCGACCTCTACGTGGGCGGCACCGAACACGCGGTGCTTCACCTGCTCTACGCGCGCTTCTGGCACAAGATCCTCTTCGATCTGGGGCACGTCTCCACGCGCGAACCGTTCTTCAAACTGGTCAACCAGGGCCTCATCCTGGGCGAGTTGGAATACACTGCCTTCGCCCGGCCCGACGGCACGCCGGTCAGCGCCGCCGATCTCCGCGATCTCGACGAAGAAGCCACACCCGACGGCGTCCGCATGTTCGGCCTGCACAAGCAAACCAAGGAAAAGATCCACGGACGACGCGTGTCCGACGAGGAAGTGGAAAAGTCGGGCGACGGTTTCGTCTTGAAGAGCCTTCGTTCGGTGCGGGTGGATGCGCGCAGCTTTAAGATGAGCAAGAGCCGGGGCAACGTGGTGAACCCCGACCTCATCCTCCGCGAGTTTGGCGCCGACGCGCTGCGTCTTTACGAAATGTTCATGGGCCCGCTCCAAGACACCAAGCCCTGGAGCACCAAAGGCGTCGAAGGCGTCTACCGGTTCCTGGGCCGCGTCTGGCGCCTGTTCGTTGACGAGGCAGCCGAGACCGCCATGGAACAGGCCGAAGCAACGACGACCACCCCATCCGCCGAGCTGCTGGATCTCATCCAGTTGGATGGAGCGATCAGCGATGTCGCCGCAACGCCCGCGCAGCTCAAGACCCTGCACGCTTGCATCAAGAAAGTGGGCGAAGATCTCGAAGGCTTGCGGTTCAACACCGCCATTTCAGCCATGATGGTGTTCGTCAACGAAGCGAACGCCTGGGCCACCCGGCCCTTGTCTGTGATGAAACCGTTCCTCCAATTGCTGGCGCCATTCGCGCCGCATTTGGCCGAGGAACTCTGGGCCCGCCTGCACGGCACCTTCGGTCAGGTGACGCCGTCCTTGTCTTACACCCCATGGCCGAAGTTCGACCCGGCGCTGCTCGTGGAGGACACCCTGGAAATTCCAGTTCAAGTCAACGGCAAGCTCCGCGACGTCATTCGCCTGGCCGCCACCGCATCGCCCGCCGAGTTGGAAGCCGCCGCGCTGAAGGCCGAGAAAGCTCTCCCGTTCCTCGAGGGCAAAACCATCCGCAAAGTCATCGTCGTGCCCAAGCGGATGGTGAACATCGTGGTCGGCTGAGCCCCGAAGGCCTCGGCCCGAGAGCCGATCGCTCATCGCCCAGCGAGAGCAACGATCAACGCGCCCCAAGGGCGCGCACGATTCCGCCCAGCCTCGTGTCGAGGTGTCGAGCCGGGGCCTCCCGTTCAGCGACCGGCTTTAGCCAGCGCCTCGTGGCCGGAGCGGAGCATGCGCTCGGTCACATCCCAGCCCAGGCAGGCATCGGTGATCGACACGCCATATTTCAACTGATCGAGCCGGGTGGCCATCGGCTGGGCGCCTTCGAACAGGTGGCTCTCGATCATCACGCCGATCAACGACGGCGTTCCGGCGAGGCGCTGCTCGATCAAACTGCGCCACACTTCCTCCTGTCGCGCGTGCTGCTTGTTGGAGTTGGCATGGCTGCAATCGACCATCAGGCCAGTCGGCAGTCCGGCTTTGGCCAGACTCTCCGTGGCGACGCGAATGCTTTCCGCATCGTAGTTCGAGCTGAGCCGCCCGCCGCGCAACACCACATGACCATCCTTGTTGCCCGTCGTCCGGACAATGCAGGTGAATCCTTCCTGATCGATCCCGAGAAAACTGTGCGGGGCCTGGGCCGACTTCATGGCGTCGATCGCAATCTGCAAGCCGCCGTCGGTGCCGTTCTTGAACCCGACCGGCATGGACAAACCGCTGGCCATCTGGCGATGAGTCTGGGATTCCGTGGTGCGCGCGCCGATGGCAGCCCAGCTGACCAAATCAGCGATGTACTGGGGAACCACCGGATCGAGAAACTCCGTCGCCGCTGGCAGACCCTGCGCCGTGATCTCGAGCAGAAGCGAGCGCGCCATTTTCAGCCCGGTCTGGATGTCATCCGTCCCGTCCAGGTGCGGATCATAAATCATGCCTTTCCATCCGATCGTGGTCCGGGGTTTCTCGAAGTAAACCCGCATGACGATGTAGAGGCGATCGGACAATTCCTGGCTGAGCGCGGAAAGCCGGGCCGCGTACTCGCGCGCACTTTTGGGGTCATGGATGGAGCACGGGCCGATGACCACCAGGAGACGTGGGTCCTGATTCTTGAGAATGGCACTGATGACGTTGCGACTTTCGACCACGGTTCGGTTCGAGGCTTCGGTCATCGGAAGTTCGGCCTTCAGCGCCCCGGGTGGGGTCAGCCGGACCGAATCCTTCACACGCAGATTGTTTGTCGGGACGAGCATGAGGCAGGGAGAGTAAGGAAAGTATCGTGCGAGAAAAGGCTAAAGACGCGGGGTCGCTGCACTAAAGGGGATGACCCAGTCGAAGGGCCAGCAACCAGGCGATGGCCACCAATGCGGCAGCCAGGATTTGAGTGGCCCGGTTGAGCCAGGGCCCTCGGCGCCATCGCGCGGGCAGCCAGCCGACCGCGATCCCGAGCATGGCTCCGGCCACAAAACCGGCCACATGGGCCAGGACGTCGGTGTGCTGCTCCGGACTGAAACCGAGCAACACCAGCAGGAGGCAACCGCTCAAGCCGGCACGCACCGCCAATTGACGATGGGTCAGGCCCTGGCGCCACAAAGCCACGGACTGCGCGCTCAGCAGGCCCAGACTGCCCATGACCAGACCCGACGCCCCCAGGCCGCGGTAGTTCTCCGGATAGAAGGCCAGGCCGGCGGCATTTCCCGCCACACCCGCGAGCAGGGAAATCAAGAAGCCCAAACCCGGACCGAACACCCCCATCGCCAGCCCCACGAGGACGAGCCCGGTGGTCAGATTCGCCGCGAGATGCGCAAGGTCCGCATGCAACGTGACTGCGGTGATCAATCGCCACCATTCCCCGCCTTTGACCGCCAGCCCGTTCATCATTCCAACCGAACGCAGGGCACCGTGTCCGGTCGCCTCGACCAGATAGAAAAGAACCAGCAACAGCAGCGGAACCAGGCAGCGCCAGTCAAAAACCAGCCCGGTCCAAGGCAGCTCCTGCCGCCAGCGATCGCGGTGGTTTTCCTCGTGATACCTCGCGATCGCCTCCGTGGCCCGCGGCAGTTCGACCGCCGGTACCAATAATCGCCAGGTGTTCCCCGGCGCCTCTTGATCAATGGTGGCTTCAATTCCCTGGCTGACCAGCACCAGGCTCAGGTCCATCGCCTGAGGAAGGGATGCCGCCGGAATGCCGACCGGAAGTTCGGTCGAACCGCTGGGGATGAACGTATGCATGGACGCCGGCGTCATGGACGGGGCTGCTATACCACGGAAGACAGCATTCGGCCAGATTCCTTCCACAAACCGACCGGCCAATCGGTGGGCGGGCCGGGGGGCGACAACCAGGGTGGAAACCCGTCCAATTTGAGGCCGATGCGAACCGGACACGAATTCCCAAAAATTCCCGCTAACCCTTCTCCGCCAACGGACGATGTATCAAGCGTTCGCTGTCGACGCCGGCAGGATTGCGGCGCTCGAGCCAGCGAGCTTGTCCCACTGGAAGGCAAGACGGGCTTTTTGGGCATTGGGGCACGACGCAGGTCACTTGTCGGTTGTATTTCGCTCGAATGAAGGACGAATTGGTGCGTTTGCTGCGGGCTTCAAGCCGGCTGCCGAGCCCGCCCGGAGTGGCGCTACGAATCCTTGAACTGGCGCGTTCAGACGACGCGACGCTTGACGATCTCGCCAAGACGCTCAGCACTGATCCCGCTCTCGCCGGACGAATTCTTAAATTCGTCAATTCACCGCAGGCAGGCCTGGGCCGCAGCATCACTTCCCTCGACCAGGCCGTCAGCCAGATCGGCTTTCGCGGGGTCCAGATGATGGCCCTCTCTTTCTCGCTCGTTTCCTCCGGCAACGGACACGTCTGCGCCGGCTTCGAGTTCGAACGGTTCTGGTCACGTTCCCTCGCCTGCGCCGTCACCAACAAGCTTCTGGCCGAAACCGCCGGCCGCCTCGACCCGAACGAGGCCTTCATCACCGGCCTGCTCTATCACATCGGGCAGATCGCGCTCGCCTGCGGCGTGCCTGACAAATACGCCGAAGTGCTGCAGTCACCCCGGGCCGGCAACGTTTCCTTCGAGGAAATCGAGCGCTCCGTTCTTGGCGCCACCCACCTCGAAGTCGGCGCATGGCTGCTCGAGGAATGGAAGCTGCCGGAATCCATCTGGCAGACCATCCAGAACTCCATCACCCCCCCGCCACCCCCCACCCCGGGCGCCCGCCTGACGCCCGCCAGCGTGCTCCACGCCGCCGATGTCGTCGCCAGCCTCCTCGTCGATCCCAAGGAGGAATGCCCGGGCCGAGTCGACGAGGTGCTTCGGCTGATGAGCGACTACTTCGAGCTCGGTCCGGAAGCATGGTCCGAACTCTATGACCGCGTCGTCAACGAGTGGCGCGCCTACGGACAGCTCCTCTCCGTCAAAGCCGGCACCGACAAATCCTTCCGCGACCTCCAGGACATTGCCCGCGAGCAAATCGCGCTGCTGTCCGTCGTCACGGAAATGGAGAATCTCGGCATTCGCGAGGAGAATCAGCGCCTGCTGCAGCAATCCCGCACCGACGCGCTGACCGGCATCGCCAACCGCGCCAGCTTCAACGATCGGCTCACCGTCGAACTCTCCCGCGCCCAGCGCACCAAACGTCCCATCGTGCTCTGCATGATCGACGTGGATCATTTCAAGAAGTTCAACGACACCCACGGCCACCAAACCGGCGACGAAGTGCTCAAAGCCGTCGCCAAAATCCTGGACGATACCGTGCGCAAGATGGACATGGCCGCTCGCTACGGCGGCGAAGAATTCGCCGTCATCGCCCCGGAATGCAATCTCGCCAGCGCCAGCCACGTGGCCGATCGCCTCCGAATCGCCATCGCAGAACTGTCGCTCACCTCACCCACCGGACTTCCTCTGCGCGTCACCGCCAGCATCGGCGTTTCCTACGCCCATTGGCCCGACCATCCCAAATCCGACCAGGAAATCATCCGCGAAGCCGACGCCGCGCTCTACGAAGCCAAACGTAACGGACGCAATTGCTGCCGTTACGAAGCAGCGCTTCTGAAGGCGGCGTAGTCAGTCCTCAGTTCCCAGTCCACAGTGCTCAGTCCACAGTGCTCAGTTCTCAGTGCTCAGTTCTCAGTCCACAGTCCACAGTCCACAGTCCTCAGTCCTCAGTCCTCAGTTCTCAGTTCTCAGTCCTCAGTTCTCAGTCCTCAGTCCTCAGTTCTCAGTTCGTCGCACGCCGTGGGTGAATCCGACGGCACGATCTCCCGCCCGCCGCGACCGACCAATGCTCACTTAGAACTGAGAACTGAGAACTGAGAACTGTGGACTGTGGACTGATTACAGGTGACTGCACCGGCGCAACTCTTCCGGCGTCCGACCCGCGGCCCGCAATGTCCGCAGGCTCATCGCATCATGCCGCTTCGCCAGTCGATGACCGTTTTCGTCGACCACCAGTGGGCAATGAAAGTAAGCCGGGGCAACCCAACCCAGAGCGCGATAGAGCAGCCATTGCCGGGCAGTCGATAACAGCAAGTCCGCCCCTCGCACCACTTCCGTGACGCCCATCAGCGCGTCGTCAACGGTCACGGCCAGCTGATACGACGGCACATCGTCGTGACGCCAAAGCACAAAGTCTCCGAAATCCCGGCCTGCCACCCATCGTTGCGGACCGAATTGTCCATCGACGAGTTCAACGGCTTCACCGTCGGGCACACGAAAACGCCAGTTGATGCGCGGTCCGTTGGCCGGGCGAGTTCGGGGCTCAAGTCCAGGCAGCAGTCGCACCGCTTCATCGAGGCCTTCCGTGCGAGCGCGGCAGGTCCCCGGATAAACCGGGTCGTCGTCGGCCGCGTGCGGGGCCTGCAAGGCTTGCTGCACATCCCGCCGCGAACAACGGCACGGGTAAACGAGGCCCGCCACCCAAAGTCGTTGAAAGGCCTGCACGTAATACGCACGCCGTTCGCTCTGTGCATACGGTCCCGCCGGCCCCCCGACATCGGGTCCTTCGTCCCAGGACAAACCGAACCAGCGCAGATCTTCAATTAAGTCTTCCAGGAACTCCCGTTTGCAACGGTCGGGATCCAGATCCTCGTTGCGCAGAATCAAGGCGCCCCGGTGAGCGCGGGCTCGTTCCTGCGCGATCCAAAAGGTTTGCGCGTGGCCCAGATGCAGGTGCCCGGTTGGTGACGGCGCCAGGCGTCCGCGATAGCCCTGAAATCCAGTCGTCAGGTCCATGCCAGGTATCGACTAAGGGCTGACGCGAACCGACTTTGCTCCCGCGGGCACCGGAGTCGTGGATTCTTTTCCGCCAGGCCAACGCACCCGAACCGCGCTCACCGGCTTCGCCGCCGTCAACAACACCACCGATGAATCATGCGACCAATAGCCCGAACCCGCATGCACCTCGACCGCCGCGCCCAACGTCTCGCCCATGACCGCGCGCACCGTCGCCCCAACCCCCGACGGATTTCCCGCCGGACCAACCAAACGCACCCGAAGCCCGGCCGGGCCCAAGCCGGCGTTCCGATACAACTTTGTTTCCGCCCCATTCTGCGCGACGGCAAGATCCAGATGGCCGTCGCCGTCAAAATCAGCGAGGGCAGCTCCGCGCTGTTCACCATATATCCTCACCCCACTCTCGGTTGCCGACAGAGCCCGGAAGGCACCCGCGCCGTTCCCGGCCAGCAGCAAACCCAATCCCGCGTCGTGCCGCGGTGTCTCCGGAACGGTCGCGAAAAAGTTCTGCGCCAAAAACAAATCCTGCGCGCCGTCTCCATTGAAATCACCGACACTGACGCCGAACGCCGGAGCCAGTTGCGCCGCGGCAGGCAAGACCCGGACCTCAAACGAATCGCCCCGGTTCAGGAAGACGGTCGACTCGAGCCAGTTCACTCCCACGCGATGCACCGTCCCGCGATCGCGCACGAGGTCGTCGACGCCCGCCCGGCCGAACGCAACATTGCTCGTGAAGCGTTCCTTGAGAAAGGGCATCGACCGGGCCAGCACGTCGAGCTGTCGATCGGGAACCACTTTCCGCAGCGCCGAATCGTAGTGCGCCTCGACGATCTCCAGCCCGGGGCCGGCATCAAAATCGCCGTAGACCAACTCGATGGGACCGCTTCGATACGCTTCGTAGCGGGAGTTCCGTCCCCAATTCGAAGCCACCATATCCAGTCGACCGTCCCCATCGAAATCCCCCGTGGTCACGCCCGCCCAAAGACCGCGCAAATCCGCCAGCGTACGATTCGTGCCCGCGCTCCGGGAAGCCAACGGGGGATTCCACTCGACGAAGGCACCGCGTTCATTCCGCAGAATTCTCAACGCGCCCCAGTCGCAGGCCACGACCAGATCAAGATCGCCGTCGCCATCCAGATCGCTGAAGACCGCACCGCTGACCAATCCCACCCCGCTCACCGCCCCGGCATTGGCCGCATCCAGCACGAAGCCGTTCTCCACTCCTTTCCACAGCTGACTCGAGGCAGGCGCCGGATATTGGCCCGGGATTAAACGCCCACCCACCAGCAGATCCAGGCGCCCGTCGCCGTCATAGTCAGCCGCGGCCAACGGCCCCGCGCTGCCCGGCCCATCCGGCAAAAGGTCCCTCACCGCTTTCATGGCCACATCGTAGATTCGCACCTGGACGCCATTCGTCTGGCCGTCTTCATACCGGGCCGCACCCGCCAACAGTCGTGTCTTGCCGTTGCCAGCGGGCACCGGGAGGACGGCGGTCTGATCGCGACTAACGAGCTCGTCGAAGGCTCCGCCCGCGATCCGTTCAAAGGCAGCTCCCGTATTCCGCAGCACCGCCAGAGCGCCCCCCACCCCGCTCCCGACCACGAGATCATCGCGCTCGTCCCCATCCACATCGACCCAGGTCACGCCCGGACCGTGCTGACTGAACCGCTGCGGCAGCAGCGTTTGCTGAGCAAAATCGTCGTAGACATTCTCGTGATGGGTGTGGCGCAAAAGCGAACTGGCGTCCGTCAGCCACGCCCGCACCGGACCGGGCGCGATGCGTTCGACCTTGGAGGAGCCAGCCTGGTCGATTTCATAGATCCGATTGGCTTTGGCCGAAGCGACCACGCTGCGCCGGCCGTCCGGCCAATCGACCGAGATCTCCATCGCGGCCCCGGCGGCGAAGGTTCGCATGGGGTCATCACTCGAAAGATAGCGCCCGCCGCAAATCATCTCCTGGCTCTGCACGGGCAGCTTGTGGGCCCGCACGGTGATGCGTGCGCCGATCCCCCGCGTGTTCGGCGACATTCCCTTCAGGCGCACCGCCACCCGACCTCCGACGGCATTGTTGCGGTAAACGCCGGCAGGCCCGTTCAAGTTGTTCACCAGCACATCCAGATCGCCGTCATTGTCGAGATCGGCGAGCGCCATCCCGTGGGAAACTCCGTCGTAGTTGAATCCCCAGCGCGCGCTGACGTCGTCAAACGCCAAATCCCCTTCGCCACGGTTCCGAAACGCGAGATTCGGCGCGTTCTGCCGGGGAAATCGTTTGCGATTTTCAAATACTTCGTCGGCCGAGATCTGACGCCCCGCCCGCAACGCCCGCAGTTGTTCCGCCACGTCCAGACTGCGTGCAGCGCGCTCATTGCCATTGGCCACGAGCAAATCCTCGAACCCGTCCAGGTCTACGTCCAGGAACAACGGAGTCCAACTCCACTCCGTCGCGTCCAGGCCGGCCAGTTGCGCCACCTCAGCGTAGGTGCCGTCGCCGCGATTGAGGAACAGCGAGTTGATCATGTAGTCCGGACGATTGTCGATCCGACCCGGCGGGGCGTTCGGTGGCATCCGGTCGCCCATCATGTCCATCCGCTGCACATGATCCCGGCTCAACATGTCCAACACGAAAACGTCATCCCAGCCGTCCCGATTGAAGTCCGCCACATCCACCCCCATCGAGAAGTGACTGTTTTTGCGAAAAGCCAGGCGCGGCGCAGCCTGAAACCGCCCGTCGCCCTGCCCCAGCCAGACGCGATCCGGCGTGTCGAAATCATTGCACACCCAAATGTCCGGACGCCCGTCTTGATTCAAATCCCGGATCATCACCGCCAACCCCCAGTCGTATGGAGCCGAGGTCAGCGTTCGTCCGTCCTCGTCCCGGAATGAACCGCTGGTGAACAGCACCGGCTGCAAAGCGCCTCCCGCCACGTTGAAGAAAATCTCGTCGACCTCGCCATTTTCCTCGATGCCCCCGCGCTCGTTCACCCGATACCGATTCTGCAAATCCGGCTCGGTCGCCGGACGGCCGTTCACCCGAGCAACCACCTTTCTTCCGTCGACCGTCGCAAAATGAAATCGCGTGTTCGGCATGTCCATCAATGCCGACGTCCGATAGTTCGCCACGTACAAGTCCAGATAGCCGTCGCCATTCAGATCGCCCAAGGCCATCGACATGCCGCCTTTGCCCAGGTTGAACGTTCCCGCCAGGGCGAATTTTCCGTGACCATCGTTGATGAATAGCCGCGTGCCATGGCCGACGGAGTTCACGAACAAATCCAGGTCGCCGTCTCCTTCAAAATCGGCCAGCGCCGCCCCTGTGCTGCTCAATCCCTCGCACCGCACGCCGGCCTCGGCTGCGACGTCGACAAATCTCCAGTCACCCAAATTTCGGTACAAGGCATTCGGACGATCCATGCCGCAGAAAAACACGTCGCACCAGCCGTCGCCGTCGACATCTCCGGCCGCCACCCCGGAGCCATTGAGCAGAATTTGATTGGTGCCGTAGCGCGTGACCGGCAGGAGATTGGTGAAGGCGATGCCGGTCCTGACCTCAGGCAACGATTCCAGCACCGGTTTGTCATTGGCCGCCGGCAGCGGTGTCACCGCCAGGTAGCGCAGGCCAGGTTCGGCGTTCCACGCCAACGGCACCGGCGCGGCCCGGAGTTCGAGGCAGCCGCCAAGAATTCCCAGCAGAAAAATGGCGACGCGGCCAAATCCCCAGTCCCACCCGAGCGGAAGTATCGCTCGCTGTAAATTCGCCGTCGGCATTGCGGCGACCCGCGGAATGACAATTTGCCGAATCAGATGCGGCATGGGGCAAAGCGAGGGGAGATTGCGTCTTTCATTCTGGAGCTTTCGTTTGCGTTCAAGACTGTATCGGCCTCCCATTCGAAGAGCAACAGTTCGTCGGGCTCGCGGACCGCGACGCCGACAGGTTCACCGATCGCGCCCGAGCGCGTCTTCCCGCCGCGGCCGAACCCCAGGGTGTGATTAAAGACGGGTGATCCAACGAACCGTCTCACCCCTCATCCCGGCTTTCTCCCCGTTAGGGGAGAAGGAGGCGCGGCGGGCGTTCGTGGGCCAGCGGGCGCGCGCGGGGCGCGAGCTTGACGCATTGAACCATCACCCGCTTTCAACCGCACCCCGAACCCCAGAACGTCCACATTTCCAATTGCCCGTGGCTCATCGTGATGATATCGATCAAGCCACCAATCCAAGAAGCCATGAACGCATCCGCTGGCCGTTTTCTCCCCGGCTCATTTCGTTCTCTCCTCGCCACCGTCGCCCTTGCGTGCGCCGCCGTGGTGGCGCGCGCCGAGGTCACGCTGGAGATCCTGCGTCAGCCCACCAACACCACCCTGCTCCCGTGCGCCACGGCAACGATCTCGGTCGCAGCGCGCGCGCTGGAAAGCGGCGTGTTCGAGGTTCCGATCACCTATCAATGGCAAAGCCGTCCCACGGATGCGCCGGAGTGGGCCGATGTCCCAAACGCCACCAATGCGGCCATCATCCTCGCCCGCCCACAGGAGCCGAATGCGATCTTCCGTTGCCAGCTTTCTGCCGGCGGCTTGAGCGTGACCAGCGATCCGGCCCGCCTAACCATCGTGGAGGATCTGCTCCCACCCGGGATCTTGTCCGTGACTATCCCGAGCCCGGATACGATCGTCATTCACTACGACATGACGATGGATCCGTTCACGACCACGGATCCGTTCAACTATGCTCTGACCGACGAGTTGGTGGCCGGGGTGACGATGACGGATCCCGCGACCGCCGTGCTCACCGTGCAGGGCTCGCTCGAGCCGGAAAAAGACTACGTCCTCGCCGTTTCCAATATCCACGACGGGCGGGAATGCGGTGGCGTCCCAATCGCAGACAATACAACGGTCAGTTTCCGAACCCCCAGCGGTGCAGTCATCGAGATTTTGGAACAACCTTCCAACGCACAGATCGAGATCCATCAAACCGCGCTTTTTATCGTCTCCGCGCGCGCCACGTTCAACGGTGCGCCCGCCCCGATCACCTACCAATGGCAGATGTCCGGACCGCCCACCGGCTTTTCATACGTCGACATTCCGGAAGGCACGAATGAGACCTACGCCATTTTCGCGACCAACTGCGCCTCGGGGTGGTTCTTCAGGTGCATCGTCCGCTCCACCTTTGGCGTCGCCTCCAGCCGCGACGCGCTCTATCTCGCCTATGTGGATTGCGAACCTCCCGCCGCCCCGTCGGTTTGGGCCGTCGCCAAATCCAACGTCATGACGGTCCGGTTCGACGACATCATCGACCCAGTGACCTTGACGGACCTGTTCAATTACGCGCTCGTTGATCTGGAATCGGGACGCCCGGCCAATCTCATCGACGTGCAGAGGGTGGACGACCGCACCGCCTTGCTCTTCGTGGATTCATCGACACCCCTGCGCGCCAGAGCCACCTATAGCCTTATCTTGAACGGCATCGCAAATCTCAGTGACCCGGAATGCGGCTGTAAACTCATCGCCCTCAACACCACGGTCCAATTCACCGTCCCGCCTGATAATTGCGTCTACCTCAGCCAGCAACCGGGCCATCGCACGACGGTCGTGGGTTGTGCCGCGACGTTCTCCGCCAACGCCCGCTGGGCTGGCGGTGCCTTCGCTCAACCGTTTACCTATCAATGGTACAAAGACGCGGCGGCCATCGCCGGCGCAACCAACCGCACCTACACCACGCCGCCGGTTTCGATGGCAGACCATGGAGCCGCCTATCACGTGGTCGTCGGGTCCGGCGATTGCCTGGCCGTGGGCTCGAGCAACGCCACGTTGACCGTCCGGGCTGATGCGACGGGGCTTTACCTGAGTTCCGCCTTGCCTGGACTCGCGCCCAACACCTTGGTCCTGGAGTTCTCAACCGGCTGTGATCAGCCCAACGACCGGCTCGATGCCACCGTGGCCGAAGACCTTTCCAACTACCAACTGAGCGACGGCGTCGTGGTCCAGTCCGCCACGGTCGATTGCGACAGCGCCACCGTCCGTTTAATGACCAGCCCCATGCGGCCCGACGCCGAGTACACCCTGACCATCGCCAACGTGCGGAGCGATCGGGGCGACGTTATTCAACCCGGCAGGAGCACCACCGTGCGGTCGAGCTCGTACCAGCCGCTTGCTCCCGGCTATCTTTGGACCATCACCCAGCAACACGAGACGCTGCTGCAATGGGGTCCGGGCGGCATTCTCGAGCAAGCCGACCAACCGGAAGGTCCGTGGTCCATGGTGGAGAATGCGCTGAGCCCACTGCTCGTCATCTCCGGACCAACGCCGTGTGGCGAGATGCCTACGCATCCACGGCGGTTCTATCGGGCCTGGTGGCCGTAGGCATCGGTGCCGATGGGAACTGATACAGATCGCTGATGGTACCGCCCTCATCTTATCTGCGTCGATCCGCGTGAATCCGCGGTCAAGGACTCCTCCGAAAAAATCAGGGGTCGCCCCTGATCCGCGGACAAGAGAAGCCAATCCGCAGAGAACGCAAAGAACGCAGAGAGAATCGGGCTCTACGTCGAGATTGGAACGAGCGGGGATCATAGACGGATTGCATCGAGCGGGCTCATGGCACGGTAAACCTCAAATCTCTGCGTTCTTTGCGTTCTCTGCGGTTAACCCAACTTGGCGCTCTTCGTTACGCGTGATTTCCGGGGTCGCCTCGAAGCTTTGACATCCCCCGCTCCGCTTCCTAGGCTGGGTCCCATGGAAAGCCTGCATGCGCCTTGGCGCATCCAATACATCCTGGCGCCAAAGCCGCCTCCGTCCGACACCGGCTTGTTCGCGCGCATCGGCCAGTCGACCGACGACGTGGGCCATCACGTCATCGCACGTTCGCGTTCGTGCTACGCGTTGCTCAACAACTACCCCTACAACGGCGGGCATCTCATGGTCGTCCCGTACAAGCAGGTCGCAGACTTCGACGAACTTACCGACGACGAACTGCTGGACCTGACCAAGCTGATGCGGCGATGCCTGCGAGCGCTCAAGGCCGTGATGAAGCCGGAGGGATTCAACGTCGGGGTCAACCTCGGCAAGTGCGCCGGCGCCGGCATCGCTGAGCATCTCCATCTCCACGTCGTTCCCCGCTGGAGCGGCGACACGAATTTCATGCCCATCCTCGGCCAGACCACCGTCGTGCCCCAGGCCCTGACGGAGCTGGCGGAGCAACTTCGCCAGGAACTCGACCGGGCCAGCAATTTGAACTCATGAGTGAATCCGCCTCCGAAACGTTGCACTTCGAAAACGCGCGTCTCGCCCATCAGCTGCTCAACAACGATCCAACCAACCTCAAGGCGATCGAAAATCGCCTGGGCGTCAAACTGACCACCCGCGACGGCTGGATTCGGCTCGACGGCGAGCCGGAGGCCGTCGAACGCGGCAAGCAGTTTTTTCAAACGCTGGAAGGCGCCCTCAAGACCGGGCACGCCGTGCGCGGACGCGACTTCAACCAGGCGCTCGAGATCACCGAGAACGAAGGCATCGCCGCGCTCAAGGATCTCTACGCAAAACGCATCCACACCTCCTCCAAAAAATCCCAGATCACTCCGAAGACGACCGGCCAACGCAAGTACATCGAAGCCATCAGCCAGCACGACGTGACCTTTGGCATCGGCCCGGCCGGCACCGGCAAGACCTATCTCGCCATGGCCATGGCGGTCTCGGCGTTGCGCGAGGAAAAAGTGGCCCGCATCATCCTCACCCGGCCGGCCGTCGAAGCCGGCGAGGCGCTCGGCTTCCTGCCCGGCGATCTCTACGAAAAAATCGATCCCTACCTCCGCCCGCTGCATGACGCCCTCTACGACATGATGCCGGCCGAAGACATCGAGAAAAACCGCGAGCGCGGCGTGATCGAGATCGCGCCCCTCGCCTACATGCGCGGACGCACGCTCAACCACGCTTTCATCATCCTCGACGAAGCCCAGAACGCCACGAGCGAACAGATGTTCATGTTCCTCACTCGCCTCGGCTACAGTTCAAAGGCTGTCATCACCGGCGACATCACCCAGGTCGATCTTCCCTCCCACAAACAATCCGGCCTGATCGAAGCCCGAAAGGTCCTGAAAAACGTCGACGGCATTGCGCTGATCGAATTCAGCAAACGCGACGTCGTCCGCCATCCTCTCGTCCAGCGCATCATCTCCGCCTACGAGGAACACCGGTCGGTGAAGTGAAGTGAAGCCCGCGCGACAGCGGAAAAAAGGCTCCACCCAGGGTGCTTCGGCGCGGCCTTCCCGCCCTAGCCCCGCCGCGGACGTTCCTCCCGACTTGGCCCCTCTTTCCAGCCGCCAATCGAAGCGGCTCCTGGCGATCCAGAACCGCCAGCGGACTCAGCCCATCGACAGCCGGTTCCTGCGCCGGATCGTCGAGCTCGTCCTGACCGAACATCTTCTGGTCCCGTCCTGGGAATTGGGCCTGCATCTGGTCGGGGCCCGCGAGATGGCCGAAGTCAACCAAGCGTTTCTGCAGCACGAAGGTTCCACCGACGTCATCACGTTCGATCACTCCGAGGAACCAGCGGACGCGCCGGCCGCTCCTGGCTCCCGATCGCTGCACGGCGAGATCTACGTCTCCGTGCCCGACGCGATGGCCCAGGCGCGGGAATTCAAAACGACGTGGACGGAGGAGGTCGTTCGCTACGCCATTCATGGCCTGCTGCACCTGCTGGGACACGACGACTTGCAACCCGCCGCACGCCGCGTGATGAAGCGGGCCGAGCACCAGCTGGTGGCCGTCGTGGCGAAGAACCATCCGTTGGCGCGGCTGCGCCGAAAACGCCGAAACTGAACGCTGGGACCATGGACGAGCGCGCTTCGGGCATCATACTCCGGACCCGTCCCCTGACGGAAACGAGCCTGATCGTGCACTGGGTTACGCCCGAGTTCGGGCGGCTGGCCACGGTGGCCAAGGGCGCGCGTCGGCCAAAGTCACCCTTTCGCGGCAAGCTCGACTTGTTCTTCAGCGGCGACTTCAGCTTCGCGCGCAGCCGGCGCTCGGATTTGCACACGCTGCGAGAGGTGGAACTCCGGGCGGATCGGCCCCTGTTCCGACGAGACCTCTCGGCACTCGAACGCGCCTGCTACAGCACCGCGTTTTTGGAGCAAGTGACCGAGGCCGAGACCCCCATCCCCGAGCTGTTCCTCCTCTTCGCGCAATTCATTGACGAACTTGAACGTCGGCCCGCCATTCCGGATTTGGTGCTGGCCTTCGAACTGAAGATGCTCGCTGAACTTGGCCTCGCTCCCGACCTGGCCGACACCCGGCTGAGCGAAGGCGCCCGGCAGGTGGCCCACCGATTCGCCACGTCGCCCTGGGCGGAGTTGGATCCGCTGCGGTTGAGCACGGCGCAGTTTCGGGAGCTGCAGCGATTCCTGCATGCATTCCTGGCCGAGAACCTCGAACGCGTGCCGCGAGGCCGGGAGCGTGCCTTGGGTGAAACCACCGGCTGAGCCCGGTCGAAACTTGGGCGCTCAACGCGCCACAGCATCGGGCTTGGCTTGCGCGCTGGCTCGAAGGGTCTCTATCCAGCGCGCTATGCCGTCCTTGTTCGGCGAGATGCCGGCGAGCCGTTCGAGATGCCGGATGGCCGCCGCAGTGTGGCCGCTCTTTTCTTCGAGCGTGGCGAGGTTGCCGAGAATCTGGGCGGCGACGAAAAAGTTCGGCGACTCGCGTTTGAACTCGCGCTCATTCCAACTCTTCAGCGCCAGCTCCAAAACGTTCCGGGCGCGATGCTCATCCTTCCGCTCATCGAGCAGAATTCGTCCAAGTTCCAGCAGCAACTCGGGATCGCCGGGAACCTCGCGCAGGCCGTCCCGCAGCACGCGCTCCGCCTGATCCGACTGTTGCAAGGATGTCCGCAGCCAGAACGCCGCCACGACATAGGTCTGAACCCGCTTTGGATCCAGCTCCAACGCCAGCTTCAGCCAGGGCAGGATCTCCCGTTCGTCAACCCGCCGACCAGCACCATGGTCGTCATGATGATGACCACTGCACTTTCCGTGCTCATGATCGCACTCAGCAGTGTGTTCTCCCTCAGGTCCATCATGATCGTGGTCCTCACGCTCGTCATGGCCATCGTGATGGTCTTCGTCGTGCCCCCCGGGTTCAACCGCATCACCCAGATGGGTATGGCGGGACGGAAAAAAGTTCCGGCTGAAGGCATCGATCCAATCCCGCGGCGGGCCAAGGTAATCGAGCTGTTTTTCCTCTTCCGCCGATTGTTCGGCGATGTGCGCCTGGCCGTAGCCTTCCTTCCGGTCGTAGATGGTCGGGTAATAACCATTGTGAAAATAGGCATCAGCCTTGAGGAAAAAGTGCCGGGCGAAAAGCTGGCGGCTGTCGCCGAGCGCAACCTGCAGGATATTGTCGGCCCGGGTGCGCCCGCCCTCCCAGGCCTGATGCCACGGCTCGAGCGTCGTGGCGAGGCAGAAGGCCGCCAAACCCAGCAACAGGATGGAAAGCACGTAACCGGTGGACCTGTTGTTCATGGCACGCTCGCAGGTTCAGTTGATGGCCCGACGGCGAAAGGCCAGGCACGCCGCCGTCAGAAAGAGGGTCATGTAGACCATGGCATAGGCGACGGCCCCGCCAAAGACCGGCCAACGCACCAGCCCCCATCCGTGCACAATCAGGTCACGCAAATCGAACAACTCCAGGTGCGGCAGCAGATAATAAATTCCGTAGACCACGGATTGCAGCGGCTCATCCAGGGTCACCGCAACCTTGTTGAGATGACGGCCCACGAGGAGGATGCCGGTGGTGACCACGAGAACAATCGTGACCGTCGACGAGGGCGCGGCGAGCAAGAGCGAGCCAAGCAGGGTCATGGCGCAGACGATGCCCAGCATGAACCAATGCAACGCGAGAGCTTGAGCGTAGTGGGCGACGGGCCAATCATGCTCGCGCAATCCAGCCACCAGGCCAAAAAACGCATAGAAAAGGAGCAGCGCCAGGCCGGAGGCGAGCCAGCAGCCAACAAACTTGCCGAGCAGAAACTGGCTGCGGCTGATCGGCTTGGCCAGCAAGGGAAACAGCGTCCGATGCTCGCGTTCGGCCGGGACCTGGCGCGCGGTGGCGGCCACCGTGATGACCAGCGACGAAACCCAGATCAGGAAGAGGCAAATCTCCTTGAGATAGCGAACGACGTTGTCCTGCTGGAAAAAGTTTACCGACCCCATGACGAGCGTGATCAGGGCCGTGAGCACAAAGAGGACGTAGAAATCCTTTCGCCGGTAGAGCTCCTTGATGACGATCGAGGCGACCGCCAGGACATTGCCGGCGGAGCTGGGTCGGGCGGACGGCAGCGGTTCAGGCTGCGCGCTGGACAGGGGAGTCGTGATGGGTTGCATGATAGCCGACAATGCGGAGGAACACCTGTTCGAGATTGGGCTGGCGGTAGGCGGTCACGAGTTCCTGCACCGGCCCCTCGGCCTTCAACTCGCCCTGGTTGAGAATGGCCACGCGATCGCAGACGGTCTCGACTTCACCGAGCTCGTGCGAACTGAAGAAGACCGTTTTGCCCTCGCCCTTCAGCCGCTCGATGATCTCGCGCACCTTCATCCGGCCCAACGGATCGAGACCGCTGGTGGGCTCATCGAGAATCAGCAGGTCCGGGTTATTGATCAGCGCCTGGGCCAGCCCCACGCGCTGCTGCATGCCCTTGGAATAGGTCTTCAGCTGGCGCGTGCGAGCATGCTCGAGCTCCACCAACTTCAGCACCTCGTCGATGCGCCGGTTCAATTCCGCCCGCGGGATCCGAAAAATCTTTCCGTAGAACCGCAGAATCTCCTCCGCCGTGAGAAACTTGTAGTAATAGGTCTGCTCCGGGAGGTAACCGATCCGCTGACGGGCAATGGGTTGGGCGGTGTCGACGCCAAAAATTCGGGCGCAGCCGGAGGTCGGATTCACGAATCCCAGCAGCACATTCATCGTGGTCGTCTTGCCCGCGCCATTGGGCCCGAGAAAGCCAAAGACCTCCCCCTGGCGCACCGACAGGTTCAACCCAACGAGGGCGCGCTTCATCGGCTGCCCGACTTCCCGGGTGCGATACTCGACCCGCAACGACTCAGTCTGCAAAATGACTTCGCTCATACAGAACCGCGCTGGAGCAGTTAAAACGTCGGTCAACGCCAACGCCTGAAGCGCGGGCACACGTCGCCCCCGCTCCCCACTCTATCGGCGAATCCAGCCATGAGTTGAGGTGAACACCCGCCAACCACGGTGGAGGAGCACGGTAGACGCCGGATCCGGGTTGGAACCCCATTGAATCCCGTCCGCACCCGCACAGTCGAAAATGCCATCTCCGGTGGCGTCCCCCGCCTCAGTCGTCGTGCGGACGCAGGCGATTGCAAATGAAATCAGCCCGAATCTGGCAACGCGCAAAACGCAGCACAGCGTTGGGGCTATTGCTCCGCCTCGCCGCCGTTCCTCTTGCGACCGCCGGCTCCGCCTCGCCGCGACTGCTGATCCAACCGCCATCCCTTGAGCTCCGCGGCGCTGGAGCCGAACACGGGCTCATCGTCAGCGCGCGCTCGAACGACGGCCGGCTCGTCGATGTCACCCGCCAGGCAAGCTTCACCAGCCGTCAGCCCGACCGACTTTTCGTGTCCACCAACGGCAGCTGCCGCGCCCTGGCCGATGGCCGCGCGGAGATCCTGATCCAGTTCGGCCGCTGGTCGCAGGTCGTGACCGCCACCGTCGTCGGCGCAACCCAACCCCGGCCCGTCTCCTTCCGGCAGGACGTCGAACCGGTGCTGACCCGGGCCGGCTGCAACGCAGGGCCGTGTCACGGCAAGCTGGCGGGACAAAACGGATTCAAACTGTCCTTGCGCGGATATGCTCCCGAACTGGATCACGCCTGGCTGACCAGCGACGTGGCCGCACGGCGCGTCAACCCCGCGGCGCCCGACGACAGTCTGCTTGTGCTCAAGGCGCTCGGCGCCGTGCCTCACGAAGGGCGGGCCCGCTTCCCGGACGGTTCCCGTTACCACCAAACCCTGGCCTCGTGGATCGCCGCGCGCTGCCCGGGCCCGGACACAAACGAAACGGAAGTCGCCCGACTGGAAATTCTGCCCGGCGATCGCATTCTGCTCCCGGGCGAAACCCAGGCGCTGCTCGCGCGCGGACACTATCGCGACGGACAGGTCCGCGACGTGACTTGGCTGACGCAATTTTTCTCCAACGACGAAAACACCGCGACGGTCACGCCGGACGGGGAGATCCGCGCGTTGCGGCCGGGCGAAATCTCCATTCGCGCCCATTTTCAGGGGCTGGTCGAAGTCGTGACCGTGACGATCCCGTCCACCAACCGCGTGTCGCGCCGTGCCTTCGTCAGATCTGATCACCCGATTGACAGCGCCGTGTTCGAGAAACTGAAGCTGCTCCGGCTGCCGCCCTCGGACGATTGCGGCGACGGCACGTTCCTGCGCCGCGTTTCGCTCGACCTGACGGGAACGCTGCCGGCCCGGGAGCAGATTCGAACCTTCGAAGCGGATCGGCGAAAGGACAAACGCACGCGCCTGGTCGATGCCCTGCTGGCGTCGCCGGAGTTCGTTGACTACTGGACGCTGCAACTGGCGGACCTGTTGCAAAACCGACGCGAGCGCGACCACGATGTCCGGGGCGCGAAAGGCGTCCGTGCGTTTCACGCCTGGCTGCGCGCGGAAGTGGCTGCGAATCGCCCGTGGGATCAACTGGCCCGCTCCATCCTGACCGCCCAAGGCAGCGTCGCCGATCATCCGGAACTCGGCTGGTTCATTTACAACGTCGGTGAAAAGTCACGGATCGAGGAAAGCGACACCCCCGACGCCGCCGCGCAGGCGTTCCTCGGCACGCGCATCGGTTGCGCCCGCTGCCACAATCATCCGCTCGAAAAATATACCCAGGACGATTTCTATCACTTCGCCGCCTTCTTCTCGAAGGTCCAGCTGAAGCGCGCCGAACCGGACAAGGGTGCCACCGCGCTCAAGGTTGGCACCCGCGAGGAGGAGGAACAGCGCAAACGCCTGGAGGAGGCCGAGAAGGGTCTCACCGACGCCACGATTGCCCTCGCGCAGGCCGCCGGCTCCGCCGCGGAACCCTTGCGCAAAAAAGTCGCCGAGCAACAGAAGCGCCGGGACGAGGCTCGCCTTCAGTTGCAGAAGGTCGCCGCCCGGATGCCAACGGTGACACAGCCTCGAACGAAACAACCGATGGCGCCGCAGTCGCTCGACCGAAAACAAACTCCGTTTGCACCGGGCGACGATCCGCGCGCGCGCCTGGCCGAATGGATGACTGAGCCAGGCAACCCGCAGTTCAGCGGCGCGATGGTCAATCGCCTGTGGAAACATTTCATGGGCACCGGACTGGTCGAGCCCGTCGACGATCTTCGGGCGAGCAATCCGCCTTCGAATCCGGCGCTGTGGCGGATCTTGAACGCCGAGTTTGTTGCCCATCAGTTCGACCTCCGGCATCTGATGCGATTCATCGTCACCGCGCGGGCCTATCAACTCAGCTCCGCCACCCGTCCTGGCAACGAAACCGATCGACGCTTTTATTCGCACTACCAGGCCCGGCGATTGCCCGCCGAAGTCCTGCTCGACGGCATCGCCCAAGGCACCGGGGTGCCGGATGAATTCAAAGGCTACCCGGTCGGCACTCGCGCCGTGCAATTGGCCGAGCCCGGCGTGAGCAGCTATTTCCTGACTCTGTTTGGACGAAGCGATCGGGTCACCGCCTGCGCCTGCGAACGCAATGGCGAGGTGACACTCCCGCAATTGCTGCACCTGCAGAATGGCGACGCCACGACGAAGAAACTGCAGTCGCCGGACAGCCGGCTGGCCGCCTTGCTGCGGGCCGGGCCCAAAGACGACGCGAGCGTGATCGACGAGCTCTATCTGGCCACCCTGTGCCGCCGGCCGACCGCGGCGGAACGGGCCGCCGTACGGCAGGCGCTGGGACGACCCGACGAGCGCGAAGACGCCCTCCGGGATCTGTTCTGGGCCCTGCTCAACTCCAAGGAATTTGCGTTCAATCACTAACCACCAAATCGCATGCTCGACCTCTCTCTCAGCCCGCAGCGACACTCGTTTTGCAACGGCTGGTCCCGACGGAATTTCCTCCGGGTGGGCGCGTTGTCCCCGCTGGGCTTGTCCCTCGGCAGCCTGCTCGCCGCACAGAAGGCCGCGAGCGCCCCGGCACTCGACCCGAGCCAGCGCAAAGCCCGGGCCCGTGCCGTCATCCTCGTCTTCCTCGGCGGCGGCATCTCGCATCACGACACGTTCGATCTGAAGCCCGGAGCGGTGGAGGAAATCCGGGGCAAGTACCAGTCGATCTCCAGCGACGTGACCGGGGTGCACGTGGGCGAGTTGCTGCCGCGCATGGCGAAGACGATGAGCAAGCTGACGCTGGTCCGCTCCCAACAGCACGGCAACGACCATCACGAAACGGCCACCAACTGGGTGTTGTCCGGCAAGTTCGGATCACCCTTCGGCGACCATCCGGCCATGGGCGCCGTCGTGGCGCACGAGACAGGCTTCGCCGGGCGCGTGCCACCCTACGTCGCCATCCCGCGCAACCCGTCGTTCACCTGGGAGCTCGGACGCAGCGCCTGGCTGGGCGGACGTCACGAATCGTTCAAGGCGGGCGATCCCAATGCCAAGGATTTCAAGGTGCGCGACCTGACCTGCCCCGTCGCAGATCAACCCGGCCGGATGGATCGTCGACGAACCCTGCTCCAGGCCGTCGATTCGCTCGCGCGGCAGATCGAGGGCAACGATCAGATTGCGACCTACGACGAGTTCCAGCGCAAGGCGGCGGAAATGATCCTCTCCCCTGACGCTCAAGCGGCGTTTGCCATGGAGAAGGAACCCGAGGTGATGCGCGATCGTTACGGCCGGAACGAGTTCGGCCAGAGCTGCCTCCTCGCCCGTCGGCTGGTGGAAGGCGGAGTCCGCTTCGTCACCATCAACAGCGCCGGCTGGGATCATCACGCCAAGATTTTCGAGGGCCTCGACAAGAAGCTGCCGGTGTTTGACCAGGGATTCAGTGCCTTAATCCATGACCTGGATCAGCGCGGCCTCCTGCAGGACACGCTGGTGGCGTGCTTCGGGGAATTCGGCCGCACACCCAAGATCAACAAGGACGCCGGACGCGACCACTGGGGGCATGCCGGCGTCATGCTGTTCGCCGGAGCCGGCGTCCGGCGCGGACACGTCATCGGCGCCACCGATGCCACCGGCAGTTTCGTCACCGATCGCCCAATCAAACCCGCCGACGTCTGCTGGACCATCTACGACGCACTCGGCATCGATCCCCGTAAAATCATCCACACGCCCGAAGGCCGGCCGACCCACCTGCTCGACGAAGGCGCGGTCATCCCGGATTTGTTCTCATGAACCCGGTTTCCCCGGAGCGCAGCACGACCCCAACGTTGCCCCTCGCCGGCACCGCCATCGCTCTCACCCTCCTCTTGCCATCGATACCCATTGGCGCCGCGGAGAAGGATGAGAAAAAGCCGGAGCCTCCGAAGATTGCCGTCAGCGTGCCGTTCGTGGCCTTCGCCGGATCGACCAACGTGCTCACTCTCCGCGGGCAGAATCTCACCAACGCGAGCGCACTTCGCTTCGAACCAGCGCTGCCCAACGCCCGCTGGTCCATTCGGGCCGCCGCCAAGACCGAAGTCCCAAAGGATGCGGACGCGAAACGCGCCGGGGACACACAGCTCACCGTCGAACTGACGCTGCCGGACGACGCACCGCCGGGCGATGCCCGGATCGTAGTCAGCTCGCCGGCCGGAGAAAGCGAGCCCCATCCGATTGCCATCATGGCCCGTAGCGCACTGGAGGACGAACGGGAGCCAAACGGCGGATTCAAGCAGGCACAGCCGCTCGAACTCGGCCGAACGCTCGCGGGAAAGATCGGAGAATCCGGGGATGTTGACGTGTTTCGCTTTACGGGCCACCGCGGCCAACGGGTGAACATCGCCGTCCGGGCCGCCGCGCTGGGCTCCCTCCTGGACTCAGTCGTCACCCTCCACGACGCCGAGGGCCACACCTTGGCAATCAACGATGACCGGGGCTCGAACGATTCCCAACTGGAGATCCGGCTGAAGGCGGACGGGCCCTACTTGGTGAGCGTCATCGACGCACACGATCGCGGTGGTCCGTTGCACGGATATCTGCTGGCCGTGACCAGTTCGACACCGGGCGCGCGTTAGGGCGCGGAGAATCCGGCCGCGCTAGGCGAGCCAGCGTTGCTGCCGCCGAGGACGGCGGCGCTCCGGACTGCTCGGACAGACCGCGGGCTTTCAGCCGGCTTTCAGCCCGCAGCGGCGCGAGCCGAAGACGACGCCTGAGGGTTCGTTCGTGCGCCGCCGATTCCGCCCGCTGCGGGTCCCGCGTCGGCGGGATCCGCGCTCCGAAGGAGCGGTTCATGGGAAGCCACCCGTTTCTTTTTGACCTGCTCACGGGACATGAACGCCATGAACCCGCGGACTGCTCCACCTCACCCGGTTCCGGCCTCGCTCGGGCGAGCTCGGAACCTGCCCTCTCCCCCGCAGGGCGGCGGAGAGGGGTTTCGCGTCGGACAATTGGATTAAGAGGTTGCTGGATCTCCGCGCCGCGAGCCTTCTGGTCGATCCTCCGGTTCATGGGAAGCCACCCGTTCCTTTTTGACCTGCTCACCAGCCATGAACCAGCGGACTGCTCCACCTCACCCGGTTCCGACCTCGCTCGGGCGAGTTCGGAACCTGCCCTCTCCCCCGCAGGGCGGCGGAGAGGGTTTCGCGTCGGACAGTTGGATTAAGAGGTTGCTGGATCTCCGCGCCGCGAGCCTCGGTGTCGATCGTCCGGTTCAAATCGCAAATCGAAAATCGCGCTATTTCCCATCCGCCAGGGTTTCCCAGCGCGGAATCCCAATCACCGGCAAGGCAAACGCAGCGGCCCGTTCCCAGTCGGGCGTCCCGGCCGCACGGAACAGCTCATAGATGCGTTTCGGCTTCGCCGGCACGCTGGGGCCAGACGCCTTTTCGTCGCGGGCCCAAAGTCCCAATCGCAACCCTCCTTCATGACCGTGATCGACGTGGCGATGCAGGATGAAGGCATCGATGCCCGGCAATCGATCGACCTGCTGCCACGCATAGGCGTAGGCCGCCGCCTGCCAAAGTTCGCCGTTGGGTCCGTCCACTGTATGAAAGCCTTGCTCCGACAGGATCACCCGCCGGGTCTGCCCTTGCCAGCGCAAGGCGGGCTGCTCCAGAAAACGCATCAACACAGGGAGATTTTTAAATGTGATCCGCGGCGTATCGTCGTTCGGCGTCGCGCTGCGATCATTCCAAGTGCGCGGTTCGAAGAGGTTTTCCGGGTACGGATGAAACGCCAGGTGCCAATCGAAGTCCCCCTCCTCTTTCGCCCGTTTGTTGAAATATTCCAGGAACGGCCGGCCTGGAAACGCCTGCTGCGCGTCGCCGCCCGGATACCGAATCGACCAGTGATGCTCCAATGAAAGGTAGAGTCGCGCGCTGGACGATGCCGTGCGCAAGGCCGTATGCGCCACGCGGGCGGCGCGCAGGTAGCTCTCGGCAAAGGTTTCCATCGGGACCCGCCCGAGATTCGACCAGAACCAGTGACTGTTCACTTCGTTGCCGAAAATGTAGTTGGCCACCCGTCCGCCATAAGCTTCCGGGTCGGAATAGCGGTGGGCGAGAAACTCCACGCAGGCCCGCAGCGCACGTCGGCCCTCGGCCGTCTCCGCATTGAACGCTCCCAGATGATTCGGCGCCTTCGGATCGTAGTCCGGATGCAACATCACGGCGTCGATCTTCGGCTGGCCCGACGCGTAGGTCAGCAGGATCAAACTCACCACAACGCCGGCATCGGTCAGGGTTCGAACCTGCCGGTCCAAAGATTTTATGGCGCCCGCCCGGAACATCACCGGCTTGCCGTCCACCACCCAGCTCAGGCCGCCCGGACGTTCTTCAAGATCGATCAAGCCGGTCAAATTCACATTCAACGAGGCGTGTTTGATCCCCAACTGGATGGCGTCATCGAGCATCTGCACCTGCAGCCCCTTTTTGCCCGTCGCGACCGGAAACGGCGTCGTGAATTTCGCGACGCCATCGAACCGTTCCACGTAGCGGTTCCGGCCCACCGGGACAATGCCGCTGGCATTTGAACGCACCGCGACGAAGCTGGAGTACAAACGATCCCGGGCGCCGTCGAATCGGGGGATGACGACGGCCTCGTGCCCGACCGGAAGGGTCGCCACGATGGCCAAATTGGAGGAAACTGGCGCCCAGGATGCAACCACCTCGGCCACGGCCGTCGCGTTCGGATGAGAGTCGACCACTGACACCGGCCCAAGTTGGACGTGAATTGAATCGCGGCTCGCGCTAACCCGGCTCACGCCCGCGGCGTCGGCCGAGGCCATTCCTAGAAACGACGCGATGACGGAAACCCAAAGGCCTGATCGCGACAAGGCTCGTTCTGGCCGGCTCCGGCCTTGGAGGATCTGAAGCATGGTCATTTCACCGCTGGTTCAGCCACTCACCACTCACCACTCACCACTCACCACTCACCACTCACCACTCCCCGCGCGCTCCTCCCGACTCGTCCGAAGGCCACGAGCTACGCTGCAGGCGCACCGCGGCGCCGGCCTTCGGTGAGGAATTCGAGGTAATAACTCAATCGGGCCTTCATGTCCTTTCGGGGAATGATGGCGTCGATCAAGCCGTGATCGAGGAGGAACTCGGCGGTTTGAAACCCGGGCGGCAGTTCGGCCTGGGTGGTGTCTTTGATCACCCGCGGTCCGGCGAACCCGATCATGGCCGAGGGCTCGGCCAGGATGAGATCGCCGAGGCTGGCGTAACTCGCCATGACGCCGGCCGTGGTGGGGTGCGTCAGCACGCTGATGTAAGGCAGCTTGGCCCGGGCATGATAGGCGAGGGCGCCGGAGGTCTTGGCCATTTGCATGAGGCTGAACATGCCTTCATACATGCGGGCGCCGCCGCTGGTGGAGATGATGATGACCGGCAGTTCGCGGTCGGTGCAGGCTTCGATCAGGCGCGTCAATTTCTCACCGACCACCGAGCCCATCGAGCCGCCGAGAAAGGCGAAGTCCATCACGCCCAAGCCGGTCTTGAAATCACCAATCTTGCCGATGCCGGTCACCACGGCATCGCGAAGCTTTGTCGAGCGTTGATACGCCTCGAGCTTGTCCTTGTAGGAGGCCACTCCGGTGAACTGGAGGATGTCGACGCTGCTCATCTCGGCGTCCATCTCCTCGAAGGAGCAGGTCTCAACGAGCGAATGGATGCGTTCGCGGGAACCGATGGGGAAATGATGCTGGCACTTCGGGCAAACCTTCAGGTTCTCGTCGAGTTCCTTGTCAAAAACCATCGCCTCGCACTTGGGGCACTTGGTCCAAAGTCCCTCCGGGATTTCCTTTTTCCGTTTCGAACCGAGCTTGGGCTTTTTGATGAACGACGTTTCCGACGTGGCGGGCGGCGGGGTCACCGCCGGTTCCACGTCGAAGCCCAGACTGCTGAGACTCTTTTTGCTGCGCGCATTCGTCGCCATAGGAATATGGCGGTCACTGTAACAAACCCCGGGCCAACGTCCACACACAAACATCCTCAGCGCCAACCTCCTTCAGCACGCGGGCGCAGGCGCTGGTGGTCGCACCCGTGGTGAGAACGTCATCGATCAGCACCACGCGACGCCCCTTGACCCCGGCGCTGGTGCGTCCCGGAGCAAACGCCCGGCGCATGTTGTCCGTTCGCGCCACGCGCGACAGCCGGGTTTGCGTCCGGGTCTCGGCGACACGCGCGAGGGCGCGCACGTTGAGTTCAATCTCCACGGAACCAGCGAGATGACGGGCCAGATGCTCGGCCTGATTGAATTCGCGCTCGCGTTCCTTGAGGGAATGCAGCGGCACGGGAACGATCAGGTCCCACTCGCGCGAAGAGATTCTCGGCGTCGCAGCGCAAACCAGCAACCGGGCCAGGAACGGCTCCAGCCAGAGCGCGCGCTGGTATTTCCAGCGATGAACGAGATCCAGGAGCATGCCCTCGGCGGCCACCGCCGCGCGACCGTGACGGAAATGCAGCGTCAGGTCATGGCAGTTCCCGCACTCAAACGGCCCGGTGATGTCGCCGTTGAACGGCAGTCCGCAGCGTTCACAAAACGGGGGCTGGATGAATCGCACGTTGCCGGCGCACTCCTCGCAGATGAAACCATCCACCGCCTCAGCCCAATGCTCCCGACAGTACTGACAGATCTCCGGGTACAAAAAACCGGCCGCGGTATTCAGCCCGCGCCAGCACCCCCTGCCCAACTCTCCCACGATGACATCCGCAAATCCCATACCCATTCCCCTTCCCATGTTTCAACCGTCGTCCCGTCCACGAATCCACGCTTGACGCGACGCGCCCACGCGCCGCCATCAAGGTCAGGTCGAGGCCCCAACGGACTCCTTCCGTTACCAAACAGGGCATGCAGATGCTCCGCCCCGGCAAAAAAATCAATCGGAAATTCGTTTGGCTTCCATTTCGGTCCGAATTAACCTCCGCGGCCAATGAGCGGCGCGCGCAAAGCAACCGATGTGAAGGTAAGAAAAGAGCTGGTTGTCCTGAACAAGCTCGGGATCCACGCCCGGCCCGCCGCCCTCTTCGTCAAAACTGCCAATCGGTTTGATTGCGACATCTTTGTCGAAAAGGACGGAGAAACGGTCAACGGCAAGAGCATCATGGGCCTGATGATGTTGGCCGCCGGCCCCGGCAGCAAGTTGACCTTGGTGGCCGACGGTCCTGATGCCACCCGCGCCGTCGTGGAAATCGAGGCCCTCATCCAACGCAAGTTCGACGAGGATTGATGCCTGCGCCGGCGATGGAATTGGAATTGGCATTGGCATTGGCATTGGAATTGGAGCGGGGATCGGAATTTGAACGGGAATTGGCCCGGGCCTTTGTTTCGGCCCTGGCCCAAAATCCGCCTAACCATTCCTTGGCTTGCTCGAGGCAAGGCAAGTGCGTGGCAGGCCGGTCAACAAGGAGATCAAGGAGGTTGAAGTATGGAGGAAGCTAGCGAGCGAGAATCCCGGGCCCACTGCAGGCAAGCCAACCAAGAACCCGGTTGAAAACTCCTGAGCCAACCAAGCCGGCGCCGCCGGCGCAAACGCCCGTCCAGGGCCATTCTCGCCGGCTCATTCTCGCCTGGCTGCCCGTCGCCCTCTGGATGATGCTCATCTTCGGATTCTCCACCGATGCCGGCTCCTCCAAACGCACCTCTCGCATCATCGGCCCCATCCTCCGCTGGATTAATCCCAACATCAGCGACGAGGTCGTCTCGCAAATTCAATTCGGGATTCGCAAGTGCGCGCACCTGACGGAATACGCCATTCTCGCCACGCTCGCCTGGCGGGCCCTCCACCGGATGCGTCCCTCGCCGCCGGGCGTCAAAGCCTGGAACCGCCGCCATGCCCTAACCGCCATCGTCATTGCCGGCCTCTTCGCCGCCGGGGACGAGTGGCATCAGTCCACCGTTCCCTCGCGCCAAGGCCAAATCTCGGATGTGGGCATCGACACCGCCGGCGCCTCGGCGGGAATATTGGTGCTTTGGTGGATCGGTCGGCGACTTCGGCGTTGGTAAAGCAATGAAGCGGCCGATGCTGATCGTGGCCGTCCTGTTTCTGGGCGGCATCGTGGCCGCCGAACACCTCGGCCCACCCACCCACCTCGGTCTGATCATTTGGCTGGCCCTGACCGGGATCTGCGCGCTGGCCGGACTCGGCTGGCCTCGAGGAAGGCTCCCGCTGCTCGCCTTCGGGCTGTTCGCCGCCGGCGCGGCCAGCTTGACGCTGCAGAAAGCGACCCTCGCCCCGTTCGATCTCCGGTGCCTCGCGCCCGCCGAACCCAGCCTTGCGTCCATCCGAGGACATCTCCGCGAGACTCCAGTGCATCGCCTCTATAGTCATCAGGACCACGTCACCCACCGGACCCAGGCCGAGGTCGATCTCACCCAAGTCCGGTGGAAAAATGGGGACTGGCAGCCCGCGGTCGGCCGGGTTGCCGTCTCCACCGCCGGCACTCTCGGCGACGGCTTTTACGGTGGGCGCGAGGTGATGGTCGAAGGGGTGCTGCGCCAGCCGCCGGGACCGACTGCACCCGGCGGGTTTGACTATCGTCGCTATCTCGCCCGTCGGCAGATCTACTTTCAACTGCAGGGGTGCGACCCAGGGGACTGGCGCGCGGTCGATGAATCCGAGACCGGGCCCGCTGGCCGGCCATGGGCCGATCGATTTGCGGCGTGGGCGATGGCCACCATGGCGCGGGGATTGCCCGAGGAAGACGAGGCCCTGCAGCTCCTTTGGGCCATGACGCTGGGTTGGAAAACAGCCCTGACGGGCGAAGTCGCCGAGCCGTTCATGCGCTCCGGCACCATGCACGTGTTTGCCATCAGCGGCCTGCACGTCGCCCTGATCGCCGGCCTGCTCATCACCTTTCTCCGCGTCTGCCAGTTGCCGCGACGCTGGTGTGCACTTTTCATCATTCCCCTGCTCTGGCTCTACACGGGCGCCACCGGCTGGCAGGCGTCCGCCATTCGCTCCACCGTCATGATGTCGGTCATCGTCGCCGGATGGCTGTTCGCCCGGCCATCCGATCTCCTCAACTCGCTCGCCGCCGCTGCGTTCATCATCCTCGTGTGGGATCCGGCACAATTGTTCCAGGCGGGTTTTCAGCTCTCCTTTGCCGTCGTGCTCAGTCTGGCCCTGCTTGGCCCGATCCTCGACGCAATCCGGCGCCGGATGTTCCAGTATGACCCTTGGGTGCCGGACGATCTCCGGCCTCGCTGGCAACACTGGCTGCGCCGGCCGATCGACTACGTCACGTCGAGCACGGCCGTCTCACTCGTCGCCTGGCTCGGGTCGCTGCCCTTGATTGCGGCCTACTTCAATCTCTGCACGCCCATCAGTCTGGTCGCGAATCTCGTGGTGGTTCCCCTGAGTAGCGGCGCGCTCGCCTGTTCGTTTGGCAGTTTGGTGGCCGGCCCGTTCGTGCCAATCGCCGGCGAATTGTTCAATCACAGCGCGTGGTTTCTCATGACCCTCATGATCCGGGCCAGCGAATGGGCGGCCGCGGTTCCCCTCGGATGCTTTCATGTCCCCGGCCCCAATTGGCCGGGTTTCCTGGCCTACTACGCCGCCTTGGGCGGAATCTTCGCCGGAATTTTCCGCCGCCCCCGCCTCCGCGGTTGGTTCGCCGCCGGACTCGCCGCCCTCGTGGCGACCAGCGCCGCGCTCGCCATGACCGCGCGCCACGAGTTCCGCCTAACCATCATCCCCATGAACGGCGGTGGCGTCGTGCACCTGGCCAGCCCGCGAGCCGGGGAGGATTGGCTGATCGACTGCGGGGATGACGCCTCCGCCGGCTTTGTGCTCAAACCCTACCTGCGCGGCGAGGGATTGAACCGCATCGAGAACCTGCTGTTCACTCATGGGGACGTCCATCATGCCGGCGGCGCCGCCGTCCTGCGGAGTTCCTTCACCATCGAACGGGCCTGGTTCAGCCCGGTGCCGTTCCGTTCCCCCATCTATCGCCAGGCGCGAGCGGTGATGGACGCCGCCCCGTCCGTCGCTCACACCTTGCACCGGGGACAATCGGTGCCGCCGTGGCAGGTCCTGCATCCCGACGACACCGATCGTCAACCCCAGGCCGACGACAACGCCGTCGTCCTGCTCGGCCAGTTCGGCGCGACGCGCGTGCTCCTGCTCTCCGATTTGGGCAAGCCTGGACAAAACCTGCTCCTCAGCCGATATCCGGACTTGAAGGCCGATCTGGTGATTGCCGGAATTCCCGCGCGGACGGAGCCCGTGGCCGATGCGCTGCTCGAGAGCATTCAACCGCGTCTGCTGGTGATCGCGGACGCCGAGTATCCCGCCACGCAACGGGCCAGTGCGGCCTTGCGCGAACGCCTGGCCGCCAAGGGAACGCCTGTCCTCTACACCCGCGAAACCGGAGCATTGGTCTTCACCTTCACCGACCGCGGCTGGAACCTGCGCAGCGCGACGCCTACCGCAACTTCAGCGTTGCACTGAGCCCGGCTTCCGACGCCTTCGATTCCAGTTCAAAGCCCGCCCCATTTTTTTCTCCAAGCGGGTTGCGCCGCAGAAACGGTCCGGAACCAAACGGGTCCTGGATTTTCCGGAACGCCGCCTCCCCGTCCAGTTGCAAGGCCAAGGCCGCCCGCAGCATTGCGGTGCTCGCGATGGTCTCAAGCTCTGTTCGGCGGGCCTTGCCGACATTGGGCATGGCCACGCGGGCGATTGGATTTGAATGCCGGTCCACCAACGGCTGGAAGGCGGCTGTCTCAGCCTCCAGGGACTCCGGGCTCGCTCCGGCCAGCCGCTCGGCCTTCCGGTAAAGCGGCTCCACCTGACGGAAATACTCCACCAAACCCGACACCGAGCCATGGGCATCATCGATCATCCGATCCAAGTCCTTCACCTTCTCCGCCAAAACCTCGGACAACATGGCCCGGGCGACCTCCATCGCGCGGCTCGCATCCGAGGCGTGCATGCTCCGGATTTGCTCCAAGCGATCGATGAACCAATCGAGATAAAAGGCCTGTTCAGCCGCCATCGCCTGCCGGACGCTCCACCGCGGCGGCACTTCGTCGATCCGCGCCTGCAACCAACGGAGACTCGTCGGGCTGAATCGGGAAAAGTTGTCTGCCAGAAACTGCGTGACCGCCCGCTCAACGCTCAGCCCGACCATGGTCGGCACCAACGCGCCGTCCCGCCCGCAATTTCGTCCCAACGCCAGCAACGCCACCAGATCCTCCGCCGCATCCTGATCACGGCCCGACGCCAGCGCGAAGTGGGCCCGGGCTTGTGTCGCCTGATAGCACTTTCGAATCTGGACCGTATTGGGCCCAAGCGCCGACGGTCCATCCGCCGGATCCGTCCCCCAGTCACACGGGGCCTTCAATTGCGCAGCCTGACGCAGGAGCTTGAACATCGCGTCAAACCGAGCTGACACCTCCTGGCCTTGCGACGTCTCCAAGGTCGGCGGCTCCGACAGGAACCCCGCTCGTTTGGACTCCGGCAGCGACGGAGAGAGACTGAACGCATGCAGGTAGAGCAAAGCGGGATTAAGATCCGGCCGGGGCTCAGAGCGGCTGGAAACCGCCTTGGCTCCACCGCCACGACTCGCTGAAGCACCCGCTGCAGAGGCGCTACTTTCCGGCGCAGGCGCCGCCGGCACAGGCGCCGCCACCGTCCGTATGCCATCTAGTACGATGACGACCAGCGCCGCCACCATTGTGATCACGATCCGACCCTGATTCTTCATGGTTCCAACAATTCCTCTCTTTTCTGTGCGCAGGAATTAATCGCAGCGTCAGCAAAAAAGTTTCGCCGAAATATTTGAGACCTCACCGCAGATGCACGCCGATAAACGCAGATAAAAACAGGTGCTCCTCGAGTCGTTACCTGCCGGTTGTCGCAGATCCCAGTCCGCGATCGATGTTCTGAAATCTGCGACCATCGGCGCGAATCTGCGGTTCAATCGCTTTTTCAGGAACGTTACCGGTGGTTTTGGGAATCCGATCTTTTGGTGAATCCCGAAGCATCGGCGTCCATCCGCGTACATCGGCGCTTTTCCATTCCGGTCCCGCGGGTTACGCGCGGATTTGGAGCCCGGAGCTTCCGTTGACACCCCGGTCCAGCCTTGAAATAGTCCGCCCATGAAAATCACTGCCATTCTGGCTGTCACCCTCCTCTTCTCCAACCTCGCTATGCAAGCCGCGTCGCCCGACATCGCCTCGATCCCGCTCAAGGACATCAAAGGCAAGGACACCTCCCTCAAGGATTACAGCGGCAAGGTGCTGCTGGTCGTCAACGTCGCCTCCAAGTGCGGCTACACACCCCAGTATTCCTCGCTGGAAGCCATCCATCGCAAGTACACGAAACAAGGTTTCTCCGTCCTCGGCTTTCCCTGCAATGACTTCGGCAAGCAGGAGCCGGGCACGAACGAGGAAATCCAAAGCTTCTGCAAGACCACCTACGACGTCTCATTTCCTCTGTTTGACAAGGTCCACGTCAAAGGCGCCGAACAGCACCCGCTTTACGCGGCATTGACCGGCAAGAGTTCGCCGTTCCCGGGCGACGTGAAATGGAACTTCGGGAAGTTTTTGATCGGACGCGACGGCAAGATCATCAAACGCTGGGATTCCGGCGCCAAGCCCGACTCGAAGGAAGTGACCGAAGCCATCGAAGCCGCCCTCGCGGCGAAATAACAACCAGCCGGAGCCGGCGGGAAATTGCCGTCGGGAATCAGTGGGGCGATGCGGATGCATGGGAACTGAACGCTGATGAGCACCAACGAATGTCAGGCGGCAATAGCCGCCGCCGCCGCCGCTTCCCCTGAACCTCTCCTCCCCGGAGGGGCTCTCTCCGCCGCCCTGCGGGGGAGAGGGTGGTTTCGACTCGCGCCAGCGAAGTCGGAACCGGGTGAGGTGGAACCATTCCCGGTTCATGGGCCGGTGGGCACAAGGGCGAAACTCGTGAAAGCTTCCCCTGAACCGCCCCTCCGAGCTTCGAGGATGGATCGACGATCCTTTCTCGCCACTTCCGCCGTCGTCACGGCCGGGCTGGCCACGGGATGTGCCACGCGTCCGCCCCGAATTGATCCCGTCGGAGTCATCGACACGCACACGCACTTCTACGACCCGACGCGCCCGGAGGGTGTTCCCTGGCCGCCCAAGGATGATGCGGTGCTGCATCGTCCGGTTTACCCGGCCGAGTTTCAGCAACTCACCCGGCGCCACGGTGTGACCGGAACGGTGGTGGTCGAAGCGAGCCCCCGGCTCGATGACAATCAGTGGATTCTGGATCTGGCCGAAAAAAACGACTTCATCCTCGGCTTCGTCGGCAACGTGAAACCCGGGCGCCCGGAGTTTATCGCGGAGTTGCGTCGCTTCACCGCCAACCCGATCTTTCGCGGCATCCGCGTCGGTGTCTGGGACAAGGCCCCGCTCACCGACCCGGCGCTCGTGCGCGATCTCCGATATCTCGCCGAACACGACCTTTCGCTGGATGTTCTGACGGGCCCCGATCGGTTGACGGACGTGGCCCAGCTGGCCGCCGCTGTCCCGCATCTCCGCATCATTGTGGATCACTGCGCGAACGTCCCGGTGGACGGCCAAGCGCCGCCCAAGACGTGGCTCGACGGCCTGCAGGCCTGCCGCGAGCACCGTCATGTTTTCATGAAGGTGTCGGGTCTGGTCGAAGGCACCGGGCGAAACAAGGGGGATGCCCCGGCCGAACTCACCTTCTACCGACCAACGCTCGAAGCGGTTTGGCAGGCGTTCGGCGAGCAGCGGGTGATTTACGGCAGCAACTGGCCCGTCAGCGCCCGCTTCGCCCCCTACGATCGCGTCTTCAATCTCGTGGCCGAGTTCTTTCATGGGAAGGGCGCCGGTGCCGCCGAGAATTATTTCTCGAAGAACGCTGTGCGCGCGTATCGCGTCGCCTCACGCTAGACGTATCCGCCCGTCCAACCACGGAGCCTCCCGCGTGGACCGATATCCGAAATTCGAAGATCGAAATCCGAATCGATCCCGAAGTCCGAATTCCGCGAGGATTCCACCGGCTTCTCTGGAATCGCTCGGACCCGCCCTCGCCCTGTGCCTGCTCTTCGCGACGGCCCTTTCCTGCGCCGCAGCCGAGCGCGTTCCGTGGACCAGCGGCCGCGTGTCGGGCTCCCCGCTTCCCCCCGCGCCTTACCGAGTGGAACGACGATTCAACGCCATTGAGTTTGATCGTCCGGTTGATCTTTGCGTCGCGCCGGGTTCAGACCGCATTTTCGTGGCCGAACAATCCGGGCGCATCTCCTCCTTCGTTCCGGGTTCGCCAGCCCGTCCCGCTGAACTCATCGACCTCCGACGCCATCATCGTCCGCTCGACGGAGTCCTCGGCTTCACGTTTCACCCGGGTTTCGCCACCAACCGCTACGTCTTCATCAACGGGAACGAACCCGGCGGCCGCACGAACGGATCCTTTGTCGCGCGCTTCACGGTCTCCACGAACGATCCACCCGCCATCGATCCGGCCAGCAAGAAGATCATCATCCGATGGTACAGCGGCGGTCACAACGGCTGCACCCTGGCCTTCGGGCTCGACGGCTTTTTGTACTTCTCGACCGGGGACAGCGCCGATCCCGACCCGCCCGACGGACGGTTCAAGACCGGCCAGGACAATCGGGATTTGCTCGCTTCCATTCTGCGCATCGACGTGGACCGCACCGACGGCACCAACGCCTACGCCATTCCCGCCGACAACCCGTTCCGCGACCGTTCGGATTCCCGTCCCGAGATTTGGGCCTTTGGATTTCGCAATCCGTTCCGCATGGCTTTCGATCGGGTGACCGGCGAGCTCTGGGCGGGCGATGTCGGCTGGGAACAATGGGAGATGATCTACCGCGTTGAACGGGGTGGAAATTACGGCTGGCCGATTGTGGAAGGCCCCAACCAAAACGTTCGCCGGGACATCGTCCAAGGCCCCGGCCCGATTCTGCCGCCGATGGTGGCCTTGCCGCACTCAGACGCGGCCAGCATTACAGGAGGAACGGTTTATCATGGGCGGAAGCTTCCGGGCCTGCGCGGCGCCTATGTCTACGGCGACTGGGAGACCGGCAAGTTCTGGGCACTGCGTCAAAAGGCCGGGCGATTCGAATCAAATCTCGAGCTCTGTGACACCGCGCTGAAGCCGACAGCGTTCGCGCTCGGCGCCGACGGCGAACTGTTGATCCTCGACTACAGCGGCAGGATCTACGGTTTGGTGGAAAACGTCGGCGACGCCGCCAATCAATCGTTTCCGCGCCACCTGAGCGACACTGGACTTTTTGTCACCGGGCCCGACTCGGCTCTGCTCCGGCCGCTCCAACCCGCTTTTGGCACCCTGCCCTATCGTATCGGAGTGCCCATGTGGAACGATCACGCAACTGCCGAATGGCTGCTCGCCGTGCCCGGCACCGCCACGATCGCCAGCAGTGGCGGGGTGGGAAATATCGCCGGCGGCACCTGGTTCTTTCCCACCAACACGGTGTTGGCCCGCACGTTGTCGCTCGAATTTGAGGCCGGCCGGACCGACTCCGCGCGCCCCATCGAAACTCAGCTGCTGCACTGGGACGGCCAGGCTTGGAATCCCTACACCTACCGCTGGCGGACAAACGGCCTGGACGCCGATCTCGTCGGCACCGCCGGCACGAACGACGTGTTCGTCGTGAAGGACCGGAACGCTCCAGGTGGCGAACGGATCACGCCCTGGCGATACATGACCCGCGCGGAGTGTCTCCGTTGCCACAACGCCTGGGCCGGCGAGGCCCTGACGCTGAATTGGGCCCAACTCGGATCGCCGCATGCCTCGGAAAGCCAGCTGCAGGGCTTCGTGGACGCCGGACTATTGCGCCTAACCAGCGCCCCCGCCTCCGCCGAAACCCTTACGCATCCCGCCGACGACACAGCTCTGATCGCCGACCGTGCCCGTTCCTGGCTGCACGTCAATTGCTCGGCTTGTCATCGTTTCGGCGCTGGCGGCGCTGTGGCCATCCAGGTGAACTTCGAAAAGAAGCTGAACGAACTCCGCGCCCTCGATGCCAAACCGTTGCGCGGCGATTTCGGCCTCGCCAATGCCCGCATCATCGCCCCCGGCGATCCGTATCGTTCCGTCCTGTTCCAGCGCATCAGCACCGAAGGCGCCGGACGCATGCCGCACATTGGCTCGCGCCTCGTCGACGGCGAAGGCGTTCGTGTCGTGCGCCAATGGATCGAATCGCTCGACGGCCCGGCAACTCCAACCGCCGAGGATCGAGCCGCCCGGCAACAGCTGGCGGACATCAAACGCGAATGCGCCAGGCTCGCCGGCCCCAATCGCGAGGCGGCTATCGCCTCTCTCCTCGCGTCTGCGAATGGCAGTCTGGCGTTGCTGGATGCGTTGCAGGATTTCCCCGCAGCCCGCACCGCCGCCGCCAGGCAGGCGGCCAGTCACACCAACCTCCTGGTGCGCGACTTGTTTTCGCAACTGTTACCCCTGGCCGAGCGCAGGGCGACGTTGGGAACTGAGCCGGTTCCTGATTCAATTCTCTCGCTGCGTGGCGACGCCTCCCGCGGCGAAACGCTCTTCGCCGGCATGGCGCAATGCGGCAACTGCCATCCCCACGCCGGCGGCGGCCGCGCCTTCGGACCCGATCTCGCCGGAGTCGGCCGCAAATACGATCGCGCCAAACTGCTGGACCAAATCCTTTACCCTTCCCGCATCATCGCTCCCGAATACAAATTGTTTTCCATCACGACCCGCGACGATCGCGAGTTGAATGGCTTTGTCGTGCGCCGTTCCGCCGACGAATTGGTGCTCAAAGATCAGAACCTGATCGAACACCGCCTCAAACTCACCGAGATCGCCCAACAACAAGAGTCACACCTCTCGGCCATGTCCGAAGGCCTGCTGGCACCGCTCACCGCCCAGGAGGCCGCCGATCTGTTGGCCTATCTCGCCAGCCGTTAACAGGACTATTCAAGGCGGCACGACCCGGAAGTAACGCTGAGGCACGCTGCGATCCGGGGTCTCGATCCATTCAAAGCTTCCATCCGTCAGGACCAGCACCTCGTTGCTGGCCGGCCGCCAATCGATCAGGTTGGTTGTGGCTTCCAATCGAAACGGTGTGCCTAATGGCCCTTCCACCCGCAGGTGCAGGCGGCCATCGGCCGAAAAGGTCAGGCCTTTTATCTCCACCACGCCAGTTCCTCCGCCCGCCGCCACGCCCGCCGCCGATCGTGCCGCCGCAAGATTGCCCGCCGACCCATTTTGAATGGTCACGGTCAGGTTGGAATAGGTGCCCAGGCTCGTGTTGGTCGGTGCTGAAAGCCGCACGAAAAAGGTCTGGTTCGTTTCCACCAACGCGTCCGCCAGCACCGTCAGCTCAATGGTCTTGTTGGTCTCTCCCGGCGCGAACGCCACTTCCCCGGAGGCCGCCGTATAGTCGCTCCCGGCCACCGCCGAGCCATTGGCCGTCGCATACCGAACCGTCACCTCGGTGTTGGTTGCGCCCGTCCGCCAAACGGCCGCCGTAAAGGTGCCCGCGCTTTCATAAACCGCCCGGCTCACACCACTGAAACCTACGCGGCTGACGTCGTTCTCGGTAATCACCACCACATTCGTCCCCAAGGCCAGCGTCGCGTCTCTTGGTTCCGACAGGCGAAAATAGAACGAGCGGTCGCGGGTCAGACGATCGTCGTTGACCACGGCAATCGACACGGTCCGCGCGGTCACGCCCGACTCAAAGCTCAAGGTCCCACTCTCCGCCTCGTAGTCCGCCTCGCTGCTTGCCGTGTTGTTGGCCGTCGCATAGTTCACCGTCACGACGTTGTTGGTGGCGCCCGTCCGGCGAATGGTAAGCACCACGGACCCCGCGCCCTCGGACACATAGACCCGATTCGTGGTCAGGCTCAACACGCTGGCGTCGCTCGTCCGCAGGTTCACGGTGAAGTTCGTCGCCGCCGTCAGCACGGTGTTGCTCGGACTCGACAGGCGGACATAAAACGCCTCCGCCAACTCGGCTATCCGGTCGTCGTTCACGGTGATCTCCACCGACTTGTTGGTCTCGCCCTCGGCGAAAAACACCGTGCCACTCGCGCTCACAAAATCCGAACCCGCCAACGCCGTGCCCGCCACGGTGGCGTACCGCACCGAAACCGCAGTCTGCACCGCGCCCGTTCGACTGATCGTCACCGCAACCACTCCGTTGCTCTCGTAGACGGTCCGCCCGGCCGCGGCAAAGCCCACCCAGCTTCCGTCATTGTCATAGATGACCACCGTATTGGTCGCATTGGTGATCGTGGTGTTGACCGCCCCACTCAGGATCACTTGAAATCGCTCCGGCAACTCCCGCCGGCCATCGTCCACGAGCCCAATGGTCAACGTCTTGCTCGTCTCGCCCGCGCCAAATTCCAGGGTCCCGGATGCCGCTTCGAAATCCGCTTCCGCCGTCGCCGTCCCCGCCACCGTCGCATAGCCCAGCCTCGCCTCCGTCTCCACGCGCCCCGTCCGGGTCACGGTCAAGGTCACCGCTTCATTGGTCTCGCGCGCGACCGTGGTCGAGGCGCTGAATCCAACGTAGCTGGTATCGTCCTCGGTGATGACCACCAGGTTGGTGCCCAGCCCAATCCGGGCGTCACTCGGTTCGGACAGTCGAAAGTGGAAGGACCGGTTCCGGGTCTGCAACTCGTCGTTCTCCACCGGAATCGAGACGGTCTTGACGATCTCTCCCGGCTCGAAGACGAGTCTCCCTTCGACTTCGGTATAGTCGAGCTCGTTGGTCGCGGAGTTGTCCGCGGTCGCGTAGTTCACGGAAACAAGGGTGTTGGTGGTGCCGCTCCGACGGACGGTTACCGTGGCCGCTCCGGCGTTCTCCGCCACATACACCCGCGACGTGGTGAGGTTCAACAAACTGCCGTCGCTCGCCCGAATGGTCAGGGTCACGTTCGTCGCCACCCCGAGGGTCGTGTTGGTCGGATTGGACAACCGCAAATAAAACACCTCATTCGATTCGGAAAGTCGATCGTCGTTCAACGCCACCGTAATCGACTTGGCGGTTTCCTCCGCTCCAAAGGTCAGCACCCCGCTCGCCGCCGTAAAGTCCGCGCCAGCCGCCGCGGTGCCACCTACGGTGGCATAGCGCACTGACACTTCCGTGTGCGTGCTGCCCGTCCGCACGACCTCAACCGTCGCCGTCGCATTGCTCTCGTAAAGGCTGCGGCTGGTGGTCCCAAAGGCCACGGTCGAACGATCATCGTCGGACACGGTGACGGTGGCGGTGGCGGTCGACAGGGCCGCGCCGATCGGGTTGGTCAGGCGAAACTGGAATGCCTCGGTGTTCTCGTGGCGCTCGTCGCGCACGAGTTCGACCTCGACGGTGAGATTGGTCTCGCCCGGGCCAAACACCAACGTGCCGTTGGTCGCGACATAATCCAGGCCGGCCACCGCCGTCCCGTCCACAGTGGAAAACTGGACGGTCACGGTATTGGTCATTCCGCCAGAGCGCACGACGGAGAACGTGACCGACTCGTTCGTTTCCGACCGCGTGTAGGCGGATTCGGTCAGGCCGATCTGCGTGACGGTGCCGCGGAAGTTGGCCACCACTGGCGCCGTCTCGTTGATCGAACGCGCGTTGTCCGCCGAAGTGGCACCAGACGCCACGCCAGTGGCCGAGCCGAGATAGCTCACCGAAGGATTGGAAAAATACGGAATGCGAACGCCGGGCGCATAGGCCATCACGGTTCGATACTGGGTCCCGCCGGCATAGAATCGATAGCCGTAGGAATACGACGAAGCGCCTGCACTGGTCGAATTCTGCCGATCATGCATGCAGCCCATGTTGTGTCCGACCTCGTGCGCGAAGACAAACTGCCCGACCGCATACTCCCGTTTCACGACACTGAAGGCATAGCTCGCGAACGAACTCGAGGCCGGCGACATGACGTAGCCCAGGCCCGCATAGCTGGCCATCGTCTCCGTGAGCAGACAAACGACATCGGCCCCGTACTGGTTGCGCAAGGCGTGCACCCCGTCGAGTTGTCCGTCGCCGGCTGTCGCCAGGCGCGACAGATCTGTGTTGGCATTGGCCGTCTCGACGTAGCTCAGTTCCCCCCGATAAACCAGGTTGAGCCGGACGTTAATCTCGCTGTTGGCGTAACAGGTGTTGGCTTCTTCGATGGCCAAATCAATCAGCGAGTTCATCCCCGAAACTCCGCCCCCGTTGAGCCGCGCGGCCCCGGTATACACCACCATCACATCCACCACATTGTTGTCACCTGCGGTCCCTGGCGTCGCCTGAGGCGGGCTCGCCTCACCGGCCTCCGCTCCCGCCGGCGCAGCCGCCACACCCGCTTCAGCCGCTCGCCCCCGGCCCCGCGCGGCCGCCCGTCCACGCACTGGCGCCGCGGGAGCATGAACCTCAGGGCCACAACCCGGGATCGATTCCGGGTCCAATTCGGCCACCCGATGCGCGCCGAATCCGGCGTATTCCACCGTATAAACGCCACGGCCAGGAACCAGCACCGAAGCCGCCACCGCCTCGTCGTTGACCGCCATGAGCACCAGACTGCCGGGCACACCGTCAATCACGCCCCGAGCCACATACCGCCGGGCTTCGCGGTAATCCGTTCGCTCGACGACCGCCTCGAACACCGCGTCCGAAAACAAGTTGAGCGTCAGCCGTGACGACGGCCGACGCAACGCCCTCGGCGCCGGCCGATGCAAGGGAGAGTTCTGACGTTCGAGAACGGTCGGATTCAGGACGGCGGTCCGGGCCCGTTTCTGTCCGCGCACCGGCGGCCCCAGTTCACCCGGCGAGTCCGGGTCCGCCGGCAGCAGCAAAGACGCCGCGCGCAACGACGGTTCCAGGCCGGCCACGACCACGATGGCCAGCAGAACCAGCGCCCGCGTCGTCCCGGCAACCCACATTCGAAGAGAGCCGATCACAAATATTCTCCTCTGGATATCGACCACCGGAGTTCAAAGCCTTATCGCCATCTTTTTGCACCTCCCGGATGGGCGATTGTCCGGGCTGACTGGCTTGACCAATCTGACCGATCTGACCGGTCTGACCAACCCGAGACCCGCGAACGCCCGTGCGACGCTGCCAGATAGCCGGCGGGGCTAGGCCAGCCGCCGCCCGCGGGGTCTATCTTTTACCCCCCATCTTTTACCAAAAACGGCATCTTCCGACGGTTGGTAGGGATCGAACCGGCGGACACACGAAGGGCGAGGACTTGAAGTTCCGGGGTCGGTGGCCCAAAACCTAGGTAAAAGATGGCGGGGTAAAAGATAAAAGACTGCCGTTCCGGACGCTATACACCGGGTCTGGCCGGGGCGGGCGTAATCTTGAGCGCCGAGCCAGCTCTTGCGTGCTCCATCCAAAGCGGTGCTGCGCCCCGCACTCCACGACGCTGGCGCGAAAGCCCGGCACCCGCAGACGCGCGGAACGTCGTGGAGTGCAGCGGGCACCGCCGCGTTCGTTTTCAATCCATCGCCCACCACGCTCGGCGCCTCACCCGGATTTAATTACACCCCAGCCCCCCCGTGCATCTCGAAGTTGTTGGTAAGAGTTCATACTTGGCCGGACCGCGGGCTTTCAGCCCGCAGCGGCTTGGGCTGGCGACGACGCCCGAAGGTTCGAGCGCGCAAGGCCGATTCCACCCGCTGCGGGCCATAGGCCCGCGCTCCGATCCAACAACTTCAAGCTGCACCCCAGCCCCCCACGCGACCAAGTTGAAGCTTGCCAACCCAGTCGATCGCCCTATTTTCCGGGCAGATTAACCGATGAGGTCGCCACGAAATCGTCCACTGGACCAAGTAACGAACATCCCTTGTTTGGCCCAAGTGTGCCGGTAATTACCGTGCTCGTCCTTTCGTGCATTCTGATTCTGATGATGCTCGTCAGCATCGCAGCATCAATGCGGCGCTCTGTCTGTTCGATGTTGGCTGCTCCCGAAGCGCACGAGTCGCCTGATGCCGCGAAGCCGCTGCTCGCGTGTGTCTCTCTCGATCTTCAAGCAATGCTGGATGCGGAAGGATTTCGATTTACGCGGGCGTGCGCTTTTTTCTCCACCACGTTTGGTATTTGGATTCGTATCAGTGCTCAGCCACCCTTGCGAATTTTCTCCGTGATGAAGGCCGCTGATGGGGTCGTCGCCCATGAGTTCTTCACGTCTTTCTCTGACGACGCAACGCTGACCACGACGACGACGCGCGCAGCATTCCTCTTTCCCCTTCCTTTTGGCACCTTCACGCAGTGCTTCCCTAATGCGACACCTGAAACCCTCTGGAAAGCGCATCAGACCGGAGAAGATCACCTCATATCCGTGGTTGGCATACCCGTGAAAGAGTCGAGAATCCCGATTCTGGAGATATTAAAACTGAACACGGTTCGGAAGTTGTCATACGTCACCTCGTTACGGCTGTGGTACGTCCGAGGAGTTTATTGGTACCTGATCAAACGCTTCTTGCTGCACCATCGGCCGATTTGGCGACAGGAAATCGGCGCCCTTTATGGCAAGAAACTCACCTAAACCGCGCTGCAGCAAACCCGGCGTGATCGTCGCGGCTGCAATCAAGGCCTCCCGCAGGCCGGGTCGCTGAGCTTGGGTTATCCGGAAAAATGAGAAGTCTCGTCGCTACTCGCCTAGTTCTGATTTCGCTCGTCGGTGCAGCTTGGTTGTTGCCGCTTATCCGGGCGTTGCGTCTACTTGATTACGCTCTCAGTGTGGACAACGGGAGTATCAACGCGGCGAACGATACCAACTTTGGTTATGCCCTCGTGCTTTCATATGGGTTCAGCTTCGCTGTTGCGCTGGCGCTTGCGTGGGCTATTCCAAGCACACGCGCCTGGCTTTTGCTCGTGCCGCTGGCACCGGTCGCCGATGTCGCCGCGAATCCAAAACGCGAAAAAGCGCTTGCAACTCGCCCTCACCCCGACCCTCTCCCCCAGGGAGAGGGAGGAACGTTCGCGGCCGGTTTAACCGGCGACGCCCGTCTCGATCTGGCCACGCGTAGACTTTAGTTGCGAGGATCCAAGTCGTGTCCGAAGCGCTCGGGCGCATCGACGCCCACGCGCTTTTACACGATGCCGCGGAAGTTCTCCCTCTCCTTGGGGAGAGGGTTGGGGTGAGGGAGGATCGCGGCGAACATTCGTTCTCGTCTGTTGCGGCGAAGGTTAGAAGCTCATGCCGAGTTTCCGAAAGCCAATAGGGCTGGCATCCAAACGCTGGTTCCGGCCGGAGAACGTCGAGAAAGGCTTTTCCCAGACCAGCTCTAAAGATTTCCCGCCGGCCGCCGATCCCCATGCGGGGCTGCTACGTGCTGGGGTTGTCCTGCCATCGTGCCGGCTGGACAAAACGTCTGGCTCGACTTGCCAGCAACCATCATCCGGCGGCGCATCGGTTCCCGGGTCAACCGATTCATGATTCACGCATTTGCCGTCGTATGAATTGGAACTCGCATCAGAGAATCACCGCAGGCTTCGGCCTCATCATGACGGCCGCGGCCGCCTTGGCGGGCACCGCGCTGTTCCTCCTCCATCGTCTGCAGACGCGGGTGGATTTGCTTCTGTCCGCCCCGACCGGCGGGACGGGCAACATCGGTGAACACACCGGACTGCAGTTGCTGCGCCAGGACATTTTCAACTCCTACTGGGCCATTCTACTGGTGGGAGCTGCGGGGACGGCTGTGTCCTTGGCCTGCATCTGGTTCATCGCGCGCAAACTGGCCCGAGTGCTTCGAACGCTGGCGAATTCCCTGCAGGAAAGCTCCGGCGAACTTCTACGCACCGTCGATCAGGCCGCGCAGTCGAGTCGGGCCCTTGCCGACAACGCCAGTCACGCGGCTGCGAGCCTCGAGGAGACCAGCGCCTCCCTTGAAGAGATGGCCGGCATGACCCGGCGCAATGCCGAACACGCCCAGTCCACCCGGGTGCTGGCGGGCCAGGCCCGATCGGCCGCCGACGCCGGAGCGGCGGACATGGCGTCGCTCCGTCAGTCCATCAGCGACATCCACGCGGGAAGCGGCGACATCGCCAAGATCATTGCGACCATCGACGAGATCGCCTTTCAGACCAACATTCTCGCGCTCAATGCCGCAGTGGAGGCGGCTCGTGCGGGTGAGGCGGGGCTGGGATTCGCGGTGGTCGCTGATGAAGTCCGCTCCCTTGCTCAACGCAGCGCCCATGCAGCCCGGGAAACCGCCGAGCGCATTCAAGGCGCCATGTCCAAGACCACTCAAGGCGTCGAGCTGGCCCGCACTGTCTCCGCCCGGCTGCAGGAGATCGTCGACGGCAACCAGAAACTCGACGCGCTCGCCATCGAAGTGGCCACGGCCACCAGCGAGCAAAGCAAAGGCATCGATCAGGTCCGCACCGCGGTCGTGCAGATGGATCAAGTGACGCAGAACAATGCCGCCACCGCCGATGACACGGCGAATTCCACGCGCAACCTGCACGAGCAGGCCCAGAGCGTGGGCCGGGCGGTCCGCGAACTAACCGAACTACTGGGCGATCGGCAGCGCCGAACCCGAGGGCAAGAATATGAAACTCGAACCGCCGCGTCTTCCCTGGCTCGAGCCATGGAGCCCGCTCGATGAAGGGCTTCAACGCGGCCTGGCGGAAGAGTTGCGCCGGGAGATCTGCCACCGAGACCACCGCTTGTATGGACGTGAAACGCTGGCGATTGGCACTTGTCGCGGCCTCGATGATTTCTTGTTTTACCTTGGGCCGACGCCGCCGTCGTTCGCCGTGGTGCATCTGACCTGGGGCAAAGAGAAGCAACCGGACTTTCCGTACGCCGAACTGTTCTCCACGGCGGAGGACTGAATCGAGCGCGGTTTGAAGCCCGCTGCGCTGGACTATGAGGAGAGACTGCGCACCGTAAAAGGCGGTGATGGGTCCCACCGCTAACCTCGCGCGTCACACGCGCCCGCTGGCCAACAAATGCCCCCCGCCCCCTTCTCCGCGTTAGGAATCATCCCCGCAGAGACTCGAAAGTGAAGTTGCGAATTGAGTTGGCCTCCGCGGCCGTGCAGCCTTTCGGGCGCATGCAATCCGCCCCTGGACTCTTGCTCCACCGATGCCGGCAAGGCGTCATTCCTTCATGCAACACGTTTTGATCATCCACGAAGTTCAGGACTATCCCGCCTGGAAGAAGGTTTTTGATCGGGCGGCTGGCCTTCGCCGGGATGCCGGCGAGCGCTCGTATCAGGTGTTGCGAGATCACCGTGACCCCAACCGGATCGTTCATTTCTTGGTTTGGACCTCGATCGGCGATGCCCGGAAATTTTTCGAATCACCCGAACTCGTCAAAATCCGGGCGGAAGCGGGCGTCAAGTCACCTGAGTTCATCTACCTCGAACAGCTTGAGGCCGGGATACTCTAGGCTTCCGCGGTGAGCGTGAGAAGGATGTCGGCATACCAGGCCGAATTCAGACCGAGCGACTCGTCGATTTGCTGGTCCCGGCCGCCCATGTCCATGCGGGCCGAATGCACGCCGAGGAGTTTCCACGGCAGATCGCCGGAGCCGGGGCTTCGCATGACAACCGGGGCGCCGCTAGTCCCGCGATGAGTTCGGCCGTCGGTGAGAAAATAGCCCAGGCCTTGAAAACGCAGGCCGAAGGAGGAAGCGATGACCGACTGTCGCACGACTGGCAGGTGATGGAGGTTGTCGTGGAAGCCAAGGGGAAATCCGACGATTAGGAGGGGCGTTCCCACTTCGACCTCCTGCAACGAGCCCTGCAAATGGGCCGGGGTAAAGCAGCGCAGCTCCGCTGCGGCCGGCAGAGCGGCTCGATCCAACTGAATGGCGACCACGTCGATCTGACCTCCGGCATCCGCACCCTGCCGCCAGACACTCTTGCCATCCTTGTAGAGCAGCACGGAGAGCCCGACCGATTGCGTCAAATTCTCAGCATCGGTGTGAATCTCCAACTCGAGGCGGTCGGGAGCATGGCCGCTGGCCGCATCGCTAACCACGTGTCCGCTCGTGACGAGGAACAATCGCTCGTCGCGTTCAAAGAAAAAGCCGCTGGCTGTGGTAAGCAACTGCTGTCCGTTGAACGTCGAAACGCGCGTCGTGGTAAGCAGGAGAGATTCGCTCATGAGCATCCATGGTGTTCATTGCCCGATGCAATAAAGCTTGGAAAGGGTCCGAATCAACAGGCGATCTCCAGCGATGGCCGGGGTTGACATGCACATCTCGTCGAGGGAATTCGTGTGCAGCAATCGATACTCGGAGCCGGCTTGAAACACAAACGTGTCGCCATCTTCGCTCAGTGCGTAGATGCGATCATTGGCCGCCCACGGCGACGCCGTAAAGGCGGTCGTCTCCTTCCGCACGCGCTGTTTCTCATAGATCAGCCTTCCGGTTCGGGCGTCATGACAGCTGAGGAATCCGAAGTCGAAGAGGACATAAAAGTGATCCCCGTAGAGCAGCGGTGACGGATTGTAGGGAGCGGCCGTGGGCTGGGACCAGGCGACAAAGGCATTGGTCGTTTCGCCGGATGACAACGAGATGTCGCCGCGCGCGCCGGGCTTGATGGCGAAGACGGGCCGGGTTTTGTCTCCGACATAGCCAGAGCAGACATAGAGCAGCCCGAACTTGGCGAAGGGCGTGGGAATGACGATCGACGACATGCCACCCAATTCCCAAAGCGGCTTGCCGTTGAGATCATAAGAACGAACCCGCTTGCGTCCGGGCGTGACCAACTCCGTGCGCTGATCGTTGACCCAGACATAAGGCGTCGCCCAATTGCTGGGCTCGTCCCGATCAACGCTCCACAAAGCGCGCCCCGTGCGGGCGTCGAGCGCCACGAGAAACGATTTGTCTTCATTGTCGTTCACAATGAACAGCCGCCCATCGTGCAGCACCGGCGACGCGGCCGACCCCCAGCCATAGCGGGTCTTCACTGCCGGCCAATTCGTCGACCATAACGGTTGACCATCGAGGCCGAGGCAAAACAATCCCACGTTGCCGAAGTAGGCATAGACCCGTTCACCGTCGGTCACGGGAGTCTCCGAGGCGTAGGTGTTCTTCACGTGCAACGGATTGGCGGGAGCGCCCCGATGCACCGCACGACGCCAGAGCTCGCGTCCGTCCTTGAGCGCATAACACAGCACGAGCCATTGATGGCCGGCGGTGGGCACATCCTTTCGATCGCCGCCGAAGTACAGACCTTTCTTGGGTGGTTCGACCGGGCCTTCGGTTACCACGGCCGTGAGAAACACGCGATCGCCCCAAATCACCGGCGACGACCACCCGCGCCCGGGCGTCTCGATTTTCCACGCCACATTCTCATTCGTGCCCCAGCGCTCCGGGAACCGAGCGCCATCGGCGACTCCCGTGGCCCCGGGCCCGCGAAACTGCGGCCAATGCACCGGACCGGCGGCGTCGAGAGAACACGCCAGAAACAGGAGACACACGATGGCTGGACGGGACAAAGGCGGAAGCAGCTTCATGACAGGAGTGTCCTCTGAACGCGCTCGCGACTGCAAGCTCGCCGGCAACACCGCGTGCGTTCGAAAATTCCAGCCTTTCCAGCATTGGCCGCGGCTGCTCTCATCGTGCCGACACATGCCGCTCGGAATACTCAGCACCGGTTGGGCAACGCTGCTTGCTGTGGCGTTCGCGCTGGTGCTGGCAGCTCGTCCGGCGAAGGCGGAGCCGGGTGGTTCCCGCACCGCTTCGAGCGCACCAGCGCACTGGGCCTTCGCACCGCCAACTCCGGCGACCCCTCCCCCAGTGCGGCGCAGCGCCTGGGTCAAGAATCCAGTAGACCAGTTCATCCTCGCGAGGCTGGAAGCCTCTCGCCTGCGCCCGGCGCGAACGGCATCACGCGAGGAACTCATCCGTCGGGTGACCTTCGATCTGTTGGGGCTTCCCCCCACGCCGGACGAGATCGACGCCTTCGTCCGCGATCGATCCCCAAAAGCGTGGGAGCACCTGGTCGATCGTCTGCTTGCGTCACCGCACTACGGCGAGCGCTGGGCCCGGCACTGGCTTGACGTCGTTCGCTATGCGGAAAGCGACGGCTTCGAACACGACGCCGTCCGGCCAAATTCCTGGCGTTACCGCGATTATGTCGTGCGCTCGCTCAATGCGGACAAACCCTATGACCGATTCGTGCAGGAGCAGGTGGCTGGCGATGAACTCTGGCCGGGCACCCCGGACGCCGTCATCGCCACCGCGTTTCATTTGCTGGGTCCCGACATGGTGGATTCAGCCGATCAAACGCAACGGCGCCTGCTCACGCTGAGCGACATGACAGACACCACCGCAGCGGCTTTTCTTGGGCTGACCCTGGGCTGCGCGCGTTGCCATGATCACAAGCGCGAACCGTTTACCCAGGCGGATTACTATGCGTTTCAGGCGCATTTCGCAGCTGCGCAATTCCAGCGCGACCAACCCGTCCCGACCGAGGCCGAACGGCATCGCCACGAGCTGGCCATGGCCGACTACCAAGCCAAAGCTGGCCGGCTTCGGGCGGAACTCGCCGCCCTGGAAAGCCCGGCCCGCGACCGGGTGCGCGAGGAGAAACTGGCCAAGCTCTCCGAGGATGTGCAACTGGCGCATCGCACGCCTCGCGAGCGTCGCACGCCGGAACAGGAGTCGAGCGTCCTCGAGACCACGCCGGGATTGCAAGTCACCGACGTTGAGCTGGCCGGCGCCCTGAACGCCGCCGACCGGCTCCGACGCACGAACTTGTTGGCCGCTTTGAAAACCATTCCGACGCCCGCTCCGTTGCCAACGACTCTTGCTCTGCAAAACACGAACGGTCCCGCGGCCGCCACCCACATTCTGGCGCGTGGCGATTACAACAGCCCCGCGGAATTGGTGATACCGGCAACACCCGTTGTGCTGCGGCGGGATCCGGCGGGCATTCCCAGTGTGAGCGGAACGCCGGGCCGGACACCATTGGCCCGGTGGCTGACCGCCGCTGAGAATCCATTGACCGCACGCGTGATGGTGAACCGGGTCTGGCAACATCATTTTGGGCGCGGGATTGTGGCCACGCCCAATGACTTCGGGACGCAGGGCTCACGGCCGAGCCATCCGGAACTGCTCGACTGGCTGGCTCAGGAATTCATGACCCGAAGCTGGAGCCTCAAGTCGCTGCATCGGCTGATCCTGCTTTCCAACACGTATCAACAGTCGTCCAAAGCGGAGGCCAACACGAGGCGCATCGATCCCGACAACCTTTGGTTCTCGCGCCAGAATCGTCTCCGTCTCGAAGGCGAGGCCTTGCGCGATGCCCTGCTGCAGATCAGCGGGCGACTTGATCCGCAGGTCGGCGGGCCCAGCGTCCAATCGTCGCCGGATCAACGCCAGCGCCGCAGCCTCTATCTTTTCGCACGACGGAATCTCCGGTTCCCATTCCTCGAGGTATTCGATGCGCCCGACAGCAACCTGAGCTGCGCGGAACGCGGCCAAAGCACGACGGCGCCGCAGTCATTGACCTTGCTGAACTCGAGCGAAGTCACGTCTGCCGCGCACGAGACCGCGCGCCACCTAACCACCGCGCTCGGAACGACCACGACCCGGGTGGAACAGGCGTTTCGTCTGACGCTTGGACGTCACCCCCGCGCGGTCGAACTTCGCGCGGCCCTCAGGTTTTTGGAGGAAACCCGACGGCGCACACCGACGACCGTCACCGCCACCGACCCAGCCGCGTCCGGTTCGGTGCCGTTCGAATGGATTGAGCTGTGCCGTGCGTTGTTCAACCTGAATGACTTCGTCTATGTCAACTAGCGACGCCGCCGGATTGCCTCCCATCGATCGCCGCGACTTTCTGCGAAGCGCCGGGGGCGGGCTAGGATGGATTGCCTTGAGCTCACTGCTGGCGGCGGATCGCGCCGCCCAGGCTGCCACAAAGATTCCGCCCGTTCGCCCGACCACCAACCCGCTCGCTCCCGCCGCGCCACATTTTGAGCCACGAGCGCGGAACGTCATCTTCCTGTTCATGTCGGGCGGCCCCAGCCACGTGGACTTGCTCGATCCAAAGCCCGCCCTCGATCGCCTGGCCGGCCAGCCCATTCCGGACTCTTTTGGAACGTTCAAAACCCGGCGCAACGTGGCCCGCAACAAATTGATGCCGGCGGTCCGACGGTTTCGTCCGCGAGGCCAATGCGGGCTCGAGATCTCCGATTTCCTGCCCCATACCGCGCAACACGCCGACTCGCTTTGTCTCCTGCGCGGATGCCGCGGCGATAGCGTTACCCATCCGGAATCCGTTTACCTGATGAACACAGGCTCGATCCTGATGGGACGACCGAGCCTGGGCGCCTGGACGGCGTACGGGCTGGGATCGGAGAACGCGAACCTCCCGGCCTTCGTCGTGCTGCCGGACCCGGCAGGTTGGGTGAAGGGCGGAGCGCCGGCTTGGGGCAACGGCTATCTGCCAGCGACCTTTCAAGGCACGCTTCTGCGGAGCGGAGCGACACCGATTCTCGATCTGAACACACCTGCCGGCATCAGCGCAGAGCAACAGCAGGCCACCATCGCCTTTATCAATCGCCTGAATCGCGGGCGGCTGAAATCCGCCGACGCCGAATCGCCGTTGGCCGCTCGGATCGCCGCCTACGAACTGGCGTTTCGGATGCAGGCGGAAGCGCCCTCCTTGGTCGACCTTTCGGGCGAATCCGCCGCCACCCGGCGTCTTTACGGGCTCGACGATCGCGTGACCTCAGAGTTTGGCACCCGCTGCCTGCGGGCGCGGCGACTAGTCGAAGCAGGCGTGCGTTTCGTCCAGGTCTACTGCGGCGACACCAACGGCTGGGACGGACACTCGGAGCTGGAGAAGAATCATGCGTCCCTCTGTGCGCAAAGCGATCTGCCGGTGGCGGGTCTGCTCACGGACTTGAAAGCACGCGGCCTGCTGGAGTCCACCCTCGTGGTCTGGGGCGGCGAGTTTGGCCGCATGCCGATGAGCGAAGGTTCCAACGGACGGGACCACAATCCCCACGGCTTTTCGCTTTGGCTGGCGGGAGGTGGCGTGCGCGGAGGCCAGGCCATCGGCGCCACCGACGAAGTCGGACTGCGCGCCGCCGCGGAGATCACCCACGTGCATGATATCCACGCCACCATCCTGCATCTGCTGGGACTCGATCACGAGCGCCTGACCTTCCGTCGCAACGGCCGCGACGAGCGCCTGACCGATGTCGCCGGATCCGTGATTCGAAAGGCGCTCGCGTGAGGGCTCCCCATTCTCGATTTCAGATTTCCGATATTTCCGATGTGCGATTTGGCCGACGGGAGGGCGGCGCCAGTTCCTTTCGGACCTGCTCACGGGCCATGAACGCCATGAACCGACGGGCTGCTCCACCTCACCCTGTTCCAACTCGCGGGGACGCGGGTCTGGACGGTCCCTCTCCCCCGCAGGGCGGCGGAGAGGGTGACGCTCCGGACGCTCCGATGGACAGGTTGCCGAATCTCCGCGTCGCAAGCCTCGTCGTCGATCGTCCAGCGAAGGACTGTCCGTCCCGCGTCTGACTGCTTACCAAATCTTCGCGCGCTTCTCCGGCGCGCGCCACATTGGCGCGCCTTCCGGAATTTTGAACGCGTCGAAGAACTCCTGCAGATTCACGTGCGACGCGATTGCCCGAACCTGTCCGGGCGAATGTGGATCGACCGTGACCAGACGCCGCGCTTCCTGCTCGCGGGTGTTCGTCCGCCAGAGCTGCGACAGCGAGAGAAAGAAGCGCTGTTCCGGCGTGAAGCCGTCGATGGACTTCCGCTTAGCCGGATCCTTCGCCAGGGCCCGCTGGAGGGCTTCATAGGCCACGCTCAAGCCGCCGAGGTCGGCGATATTTTCGCCCAGTGTCAGCTTGCCGTTCACATGCAGGCCAGGCAGCACCTCATAGGCATTGTACTGCTCGATCAGGCGGGCCGCGCGGGCATCGAACTCCTTCGCATCCTGTTCGCTCCACCAATCGTGCAGATTTCCGTCCCCGTCGAACTGCCTGCCCTGATCGTCGTATCCGTGGGTAATCTCATGGCCGATGACCATGCCAATGGCGCCATAGTTCACCGCGTCGTCCGCGAGCACGTCAAAGAACGGCGGCTGCAAAATGCCGGCCGGGAACACAATCTCGTTTTGCAGCGGGTTGAAATAGGCATTCACGGTCTGCGGCGTCATGTGCCACTCCGTCCGATCCACCTCGCCTCCCACCCTCGCCAGCTGACGGCGCGACTCAAACGTCGCTGCCCGCCGGATGTTGCCCAAATAATCATCCCGCCGGATGCGCAGGCTGGAGTAATCCCGAAACTTGTCCGGATGCCCAATCTTCTGGGTGAACCGGGCGAACTTCGAAAGCGCCTTTTCCCGCGTGGCCGGTGACATCCAAGCCACTGTGGCCAGCCGATCCTTGAACACCGCGCGCAGGTTGGCCACCAGCTCGTTCATCCGTTCCCGCGCCGAGGGCGGGAAATGTTTGGCCACGTAAATCTGCCCCAACGCCTCGCCAATGCCGCCGTCGATTACTTTTGCCGCGCGTTGCCAGCGGGGCTCAGGCGTCTCCTGGCCGCGCAGGGTCCGGCCGTAGAACGCGAAATGTTCCTCCTCAAACGCCCGACCCAAAAACGGCGCACTGCCGCGCACCAGATGCCAGCGAAGGTAGGTCCGCCAGTCCTCCATCGGACGCGACTTCACCAATCCGGCCAGGGCATCGAAGAACTCCGGCTGGCCCACGATGACGTACGGGACGCTGCTCAGGGCATTCTCGGCCAGATATCGGGGCCAGACCAGACCGGGATACTTCGACTCCAGCTCGGCCCGCGAAAACTTGTTGTAGTTCTTGTTTGGGTCACGCAGCTCCACCCGCGTCCGGCTGCCCCGCGCGAGGGCGGTCTCGATCTCCAGTACCGTCGCAGCCCGCGTGGCGGCCTTCTCCTTCGCGTCGCCTAACAGCTCAAACATGCGAGCCACATGGGCGCGATAGGCCTCGCGCTGACGCGCGAACTCGTCCTTCAAATAATAGTCGCGATCCGGGAGACTCAGCCCGCCTTGATTGAGTTCAAACGCATAGATCGAGCTGTTCTTCGCATCCGGTGAAACGCCGGAGCTGAAAAAGCCGCCCACGTCCGCCTGATGCAGTTCCGCCAGCAAGGCCATCAGCGCGGGCGTGTCCTTCACGGCCTCAATCCGCCGCAGATCGCGCCGGATGGGCTCCAGCCCGAGTTTCTCGAGGCGATTGGTATCCATCGCCGAGGCATAGAAATCGCCGACCTGACGCGCTGGCGTGCGCCGCCCGGCCGAGCGATCAGCCGCGGCGGACTCCAGAATTTCATGCAACAGCTGCCAATTCCGTTCGCGCAGCTCTTCGAAGCCGCTCCAGCGGGTCTTGTCCGCCGGCACCGGGCTGTTCTTCAACCACGTGCCCGAGGCAAACCGGTAAAAATCGTCAGCCGGCGCCACGCTCCGATCCATGTGCTCAACTGAAAATCGCGGCACGCGCCCGACAGGCTGCGCGGCCTGAACCGAGGGCCCGGCCAATCCCAGCCAGAGCAACACCGCGGCGAAGATTCGGGCACCATGCGTGGTCCGTAAGGTCTGATTCATGGGGCGGGATTAAACGGGAAGGGCATCGAAGATGCAACCTGAACCACCCGCCAGCGAGCGTCGAGGAATTCGCTCCTTCACTCCCGCTCCCCTTCCCCCGCCTCGGGCCACCGGCCGCCATCGCCGAAGCCAAACGATTCCTGGTTAGGCAACACGGGCAGGCAGTGTCCGGGCGATTTCATCAACCCGATAGCCAAAGCCGGGATCGGTGAGCGTGGATAAAGTCACCCGACCGTCCCGGCGCCGATAGAGTCCCGGATGAACCTTCGCCTCCTCCGCCGAGGCATCCGGATAAAACTGCATGGCGTTGGTTTCCACGCCCATGATGGTTCCAACGTGCGCGGCCAGCAGCACGTGGGGAATTTGGGCCAGCATGGGATTCGTCAAATCCTGCACCATCAAAGTCATCCCGTGCGCCTTGGCCCAACAGGCGCTCAGGATGGCGCCAGTTTGGGTCTTGCACGTTTTCAGGGCCACGCCAGTCCAACCCAGCTCCCGACCCAGCCGCACGTGCGGCCAGTCGTGCGCACTCTCGTCGAGAAAAAGCGGTTTGCGGCTGGCGACGCTGTGCACATCGATTCGATGCGACTCAAGATCGTAGGGAAAGGGCTGTTCGACGTAGAGCAACATCCCGTATGTCCGGGCATGTTCGTCCCGCAATCGATCCAGCAGCTCATTGACGTAGGCCGGCTCCCGGACCGTGCAGTTGAAATCCGCCGAGAGCCAATCGACCAACTCCTCCTGGGCCAGGCGCCCCACCGCCACCAATCGCTGATAGTCCCACGCCGCATCGTTGCCGCGCAGCTTGATCTTCAGGCAGGTCAAGCCATCGCGCCGAATCCAGTCCCGCAACAGAACGGGATAGCCGTCGTCGGGCTCGCAGCCCGTCAGCTCCCCCTCCGCAATCGGGTCCAAGCCTCCCACCAAATGCCACGCCCGCAATTCCCGGCAGGGTTTCGCCGCCAGGTAACGATCGGGGTACACACCGGCAAAGCTCAACTTGACGTCTCCTGCCGGAACGAGGAACGCCCCGAGATCGCGATTCATGAAATCCGACCGATAAGTTTCATAGATCGGTCGCCCGCACGCGCGCCCGAACGCATCATGCAACGCTTGATCAAAAACCGAGCAGCAAACCAACGCCGCCAGCCACGGCATTGGCTCGCCGCCGCGGGCCGCGTTGAAATCGTCCCGCAAGCGACCGAGGCGCCCCACCAGAAAATCATGTCCCACTTCCAGCGCGTGCCCCGAGACCTCAAACTCCGCCCACGCCCCCGCCAGCCGAATCGTGAACTCCTTCAACGCCGCATGCCGCACTTCATACGGTTGCTCGCTCGGCCAGACCCATTGCACACTCAACGGCGTCTCGCCCCAACCCTCCGCCATTCCCCCGCGGGCCACCTGAACCCTGACTCGCGCCCGCGCAACGGTCACGGAGGTGGTGGTTTCCGGGCCAAACTTCAACGGCACCCGTGTGCGCACCGGCAGAAAGTAGAGCTCGGTCTCCATCACCCGGATGTCAGTGGCGTGTCCCATGTCGTTGGTCGTGGCAGTGAATCGCTGAATCGCGCGTCAGGATGCCGGCAATCTCCACGATTGCAAAGCCCTTCCGTCCGCTTACTCTCCCGCCCCCATGAACACGTCGCTCCGTGTCTGCGCCCTCTTTGTCGCGCTCATCACCGTCGCGCTGTGGTTTTTCGGCGGCTTCAATCTCGGCCGCACCCGGGTCTTTGTGCCGGTCGAGCACCCGGCCGCCAACAACACGTCGATCGTCATCGAGGAATCCCGATTTCTGCCCGGCCTGGATTTTGTCGCGGCCGGCCTCAGCACGAGCCTTCTGCTGCTGGTCCTCGCTCGCCGCGCGCGCCACTCGACACGATCGGTTAAAACCGGATCCTAGCCCCCGCCCAGCCCAGCCCATTCCCATGTCCAACTCCAGCGCCTCCCAGAGCTTCATCGAACCCGCCGGCCTGCGGGTCACCCTTGATCGGGTCTCGCACCAGCAGGACGCCGAAACTCCACCCGGACGCCCTTACTGCTTCGTCTATTACATCACCATCTGGAACAACACCGCGGAGACCGTAACCATTCGCGGCCGGAAATGGGTGGTCACCAATGCCGACGGGGAAATCACCGCGGTCGAAGGCGAAGGCGTGGTCGGGGTCACCCCGGAAATCCTGCCGGGGGAAAAGTTCTCCTACAACAGCTATCACCTGCTCGACACACCCACCGGCAAGGCCGAGGGCAGCTACATCGGCATCGACACCGCGGGCCGCAGGGTCCTCACCCGTATCCCGGTTTTCACCATGTCAGCGAACGAGTAACCTTGTCGGTTCATGGCGAGCCACCTGTTCCTTTTCCAACTGCTCACGGGACATGAACCGGACACTGCTCGGACGGAGCGCGGGCTTTCAGCCCGCAGCGGCCCGAGTCGGGGACGATGCCAGATGGGTTCGTTCGTGTTCCGCCGATTCCATCCGCTGCGGACCGGAGGTCCGCGCTCCGGAGCGGAGGTTCATGGGAAGCCACCCGTTCCTTTTCCAACTGCTCACGGGACATGAACCGGGGACTGCTCGGACGGAGCGCGGGCTTTCAGCCCGCAGCGGCCCGAGTCGGGGACGATGCCAGATGGGTTCGTTCGTGTGCCGGCGATTCCATCCGCTGCGGACCGGAGGTCCGCGCTCCGGGGGCGGTTCATGGAGAGCTCACTTGCTCAGGCCGAGAAAGAGGATCACCAGGTCAATGATGAAGAGCAGCACGATGGTACTCTCCAGGATCAGCATCCAGCGATTGTTCTGGTCGTGCTTCAGAATCTCATAAAGCTCGCCCAAGGTTTTCAGCTTCTCCTCCACGGTGTGATGCCAGTCGCTGAGATGAAACCGCGCGGCGAGATGCTGATACAGACGAGCCAGATGCCAATCGCCGAAGAACTTCGTGATGTTCATCAGCTCATCCCCGAACCGCGCCATGTCGATGCGGATCTCGCGCAATTCCTGCAGGATATGCCGGCGATTGCTGAGCTTGCGCACGGACAAATCGCGGTAGGCCCGCTCCAGGCTCTCGTCGAGCATCTTGTCGTAAGCTTCCAACTCGGCCAACTGCAGGTTCGCCAGTTCCATCACGTAGAGTGACTCGTCAAAATCTCCGACATCGTCCACCAGCAGGGCCGCATCCCAATCGATCACCACCAGGTCGTTCTGGTAGTAGCTGAGGTAGCGGCCGGTGGATTCGTCCGCCTCCTGCCGTGAAAGATCGGTCACCTCGGATTCCTGAGTCAGCAGCGCGGCCACTTCGCGACGATGAAGTCGAAACCATTCCTCGGCATCAATGACGTGGCCATCAGGTCCGGTCAGCGGCGCTTCCAGACAAAAGACCGTATACGCCTCCTCGTCCGCCAGCTGAGCGACCGGTCGATGGCTGAGCGGCGCAAGCTCCTTGCGAACCGCCTCCGCCAGCAGGCGCACGTCGTGGCTAAGCGAACCGGATTCAAAGTGCAGATCGTGGAACCGCACCAGATCCTCCAGGTGATCGACGGCAAAAGGAATCCGGACCGTGATACTGATCGCGCCGATGGGCAGAATCTTAATCGCCCGCTCCAGCAGGATCGGCCCGTCCGGTCCGGCCCGTTCGACCGGAGGGAGACGGACCATGCTCGGCTTGCAAAACGAATGATGTCGCGGGTGCCGACGGCTTGAGTCGAACTCAAACGGCACCACTTCCTGCCCCATAAGGCGGTCAACCGGCTGTCGATGGAGCTCGTAGGCAACGTCGTAGGCATAGCCATAAACCACGGCGCCGCAATACCGGGCGCGCCGGGCTGGAACGGCGGCGGCAGAAGTCTGAGGTCCAGTTTGCGCCACGGTTTTCATAAGCCGCCGCAAGATAAGCTCAGGCCCGCGGCATGTCCATGGCTCCGGCGAGCCGCAATCCGCGGCCTGTGCCCTGCCCCGGGTAAAGAAAAAGCCGTCGCGACCTCGCGACGGCTTTTCTGATTTCCAAAGACGCTGCGCTCGTCGAGCGCGGACGCTTATGGCACCCGGGGTGCTTTAACCGCATCCAGGACGGCCTGGACCGATGCGGCCAGCGAATCCGCCAGCTGCGAATTGATCGGACGGATTTGCGCTTCCACTTTAGCCAGGAAGGCCTCGAGCTTGGCGATGCCGGACTCGTCGTTCCCGCGCTCGAAGCACGCTCCTGCCGCCTTCAAGGTGGCGATCAGCGGACGGCGGACTTTCGCGGCCAGCCCAGCGTCACGCACATCCATGACCACTTCGTCCAGCGCCTCCGCGGGTGTGAGCACCATCACTTCGATCACCGTGGTCGAGCTGGCTTTGCCATCGTCCACCACCAAAGTGATCGTGTGCGAGTCGAGCCCCACGACCACCTGCGCCGTCGCGCCGGTCGCAGCCGGAATAGCCCCGCCGTCAACCAGCCATGAGTAGGTCAACGTATCGCCATCGGCGTCCGTCGAACGAGTGCCATCCAGCTTGACCACCGCCAGCAAACCATCGCCCGCGATGATGTTCGTCTTCGTCGCCGTCGCATCGGCCACCGGCGGGTGATTTTGCGGGCCGGCCGTGACCGTAACCCGGAACGAGCAAGACGCGGTGTTGCCGGCCGTATCCGCCGCGGTGCAGACCACGGTGGTCTGCCCGACCGCGAAGGTGCTGCCGGACGGAGGCACGCAAGCGAAGCTCGCGATCCCATTGGCATCCGAAGCGGTGGCAACGAAGTTCACCACAACACCCGTTGCGTCCGTGGCATTCGCGGTGCGATCACCAGGGCACGTGACCGTCGGAGGCGTCAAGTCGCGGACTGCAACCGTAACCGTGCCCGAGGCGATGCCGCCGTGGCCGTCGTTGATGCGGTAGCTGAACACGTCGTTGCCGAGATAGCCCGGAGCCGGCGTGTAACGCACCGTGTCGTTCGTGGTAATTACCGCCGTGCCATGCGCTGGAGCGGTGACCGAGACGAGCGACAGCACATCGCCGGCATCCGGATCCGAGTCATTGGCCAGCACATTGATTTCCACGGCAACCCCGGCGACGGTCGTGGCACTGTCCGGGACCGCATTCGGCGAGCGGTTGATGTTCAGAACGGGCGGAATGGCCGTCAGAGTCTGACCGGCGAGGCCGCCATTGTAGAGACCCACAACTTCGACGTCGCTGAGGCTGCGGTTCCAGAGGGCGATTTCATCCACCTGACCTTGCAGAGGCGAGCCGTTGAGCGGCGGCGGGTCACCGGCACCGAGCGCAGCGCCCACGGAGAGCCAGGGAATTCCCGCGATGGCATTGATGTTGCCGAGGTAATCCACCGTGGTGAGCAACTGGCCGTCCCAATAGAGACTCATGTTCACGCCGTTCGCGCTCATGGCGAAGTGATGCAGCAGAAACGCATCGATCTGCTCGACCGTAAGCGGCGCGGTGGCCACAACGCGATTCGGACCCACTTCGATCTGAGCGCGGAGCGCGGTGCCGCCCGAGGCGGGGTCGATGAACAGGTCGACGATAAACTGGCCACTGGCGCCAATCGTTTGCCCTTCAATCCAATTGTTAACAATGGTGCCAACACCGTTGAAGGTGGTCACCCATCCGGCGACCGTCATGGCCCGTCCAACCTTGGTGTAGTTGGGAACCAGGACATAATTATCGGTGCCGTTCAGGCCCAAGGCATTGCCGACCTGACCGGGGCTGACGATCTCCGCCGTGCCGGCCGCAGCCTGAATTCTTCCAGGCAGACCGCCCGGAGCGGAATTCGCCGCCGTCAAACCGTCGGCCCCAGCGTCATCGAACTTGAGATGGGTCACCAAGCCGAAGGCGAGCTGGCCGGAGGCAACGACGCCAACCACGGCGGTGCGGCTGGCCACGCGGCCGGCCGGATTGCTCACGATGGCCAGGTAGCTACCCACATCGTTCGTGGAGAGGTTTGAAAGGGTGAGCTCAGGACTGGTCGCGCCATTGATGCGTTGACCGTTGCGGAGCCATTGGTAGGTGAGACCGGGTCCCGTGGCTTCAACCACGAGCGTAACTTGCCCGCCCACGATGGCATTCGCCGAAACCGGCTGACGGGTGATGACCGGCGGGACGCCGGCGTCGGCCGGATTAAGAACCAGCTGCATGCCGTTCACGCCGGGACCCCGATCCGCGAGACGGCCTGGGGCGTAGAAACGGATGTCGATCACGCCGTCCGGACCGGGCTGCAGATGATCGAACCGGAGCATGTTACCCACACCGCGGGTAGCCGCCGTTTCCGAAGTGACCAGGCTGAAGCCGGGAGCCGGATTGTATTCGTCCGCGTTCTGCGGGCGGATATATCGGCGCTGGACAACATCGTTGCCGCCGCTGTCATGGGTTACCGCCAGGAAGTCCATGTTGGCGAACTCCTGCGGAACCTGGACGGTGTAAACAAACACCGAGTGCGACCCCGGCGGGACACCCGAGAAGGTCACGGATTGGGCCGCCGCTTCGGAACCGCCGCGGCTGGTGGCGATGCCGTTGAGCATGCGTCCGGTGCCATCGCTTGTCGTGGTATCAGCGGTGCCGGTCCCGACGCCCCACTCACCGGAGGTTGCCCAGGTGACAGAGATCGTGCTGTGCGGCGCGTTCGAACTGGTCGTGGGAGAAGCGAGAGTGCCGCCGGCCCCAGTCAAATTGTTCCAGAAGGCCTGGGGTTGGAAGCCAGTGATGTCGTCCGGAAGCATGGTGGTCGGAGCGCCATTCGCGCCGCTGCCGCGCCAGCTCAGACCGATGCTCACCGTGGAAGAAGGCCGGAAGATGCTCAGCATGGCGCTGTCACTTCGTTGCACACCCTGCGGACTCTGCACCACGGCGTGGAAGACCGCGCCGTCGTCACCGGCGGTCGAAACGGGCGTGGTGTAACTGGCGTTGTTCGCGCCGGCAATTCGGGTGCCATTGCGATACCACTGCACCTTCCACGGACCCGTCAGACCGACGCGGAACGTGGCCGCGGAACCCAGCAGCACCGGCGTGTCCTGCGGTTGCCGGCGAATCAGTCCGCTGACTTCATTGGTGTTGACCACGCCCGGCGTAACACCGAGGAACTCAACTTCAGAAATCTGCATTGAGTTGCCACCAGGACCCGCCACCGTCGGGAAGATCAACCGATACGACTTGAACGACTTGGTGTTGTCCGGGAAGAAAACGTAGCGCTTCTGGAAGCGGGCGGTGAACGCCGGCACCGCACCAGAACTGATGGCAACGTAGTTCACGCCGTCATTGGCACCCGTCAGCACGTAGCTCGACGGATCGCGCTCAGGCGCATCGTTGGCTGAAGTCAGCGACAGGCCAGTGACGATCGTGTCACCCACGCCAGGCGTCACGGTGAAGCCCGTGTTGAGCCGGTCGAAGTTCAGGTATTTGGTCGGCTGATTGTCGATGGCATTGCCCACACCTTCCGAGCCCGGATTGTTGTTGGAGGAGCCGACGATGAGGTCTCCCGGCACCGTGACGTCACCCGGAGCCAACACGCCGAGCAGTTCCACTTCGGAGATCTGCATGCTGTTGGCCGCGCCTGCATTTGCCACCGTCGGGAAGATCAGGCGGTATTGCAGGTAAGGAATCTTGTTATCAAACAGGATGGTATGCTTTTGGAAGCGGCTGGCAAAGGCGGGCACGGTGCCGGCCGAAATTTGGGTGAAGTTCGTATTGTCGTAGGAGCCGGACAGAACATACGAAGCGGGGTCGCGCTCCACGGCGTCATTGGCCGAAGTCAGGGTCAAGCCGCTAACCAAGGTCAGCCCCGCGCGCGGCGCGACGGTAAAGCCGGTGTTGAGCTTGTCGAAGTTCAGATACTTGGTCGGCTGGTTGTCGATGGCATTGGCGACGCCTTCCGAACCAGGATTGTTATTGGAGGAGCCGACGATGGGGTCGCCAGGCTGGGTCACGTCCTGCGGCAGGTCAGAAACCACACCGAGCAGTTCCACTTCGGAGATTTGCATGCTGTTGCCCCCCGGACCAGTGACCGTGGGGAAGATCAAACGATACGCGGCATACGCGCGCGAATTTGGGAAGAAGATGTAATTCTTGTAAAAACGGGTCGGAAACGCCGGAACCGCGCCGCTCGAAATCGGGAAGAACGAAACCCCATCGAGCGAACCTTCAAGGGTATAGCTGGCCGGGTCACGCTCCACGGCATCGTTGGCCGAAGTCAGCGTGAGGCCGCTGACCAAGGTGCCGCCGACCGACGGACGCACCGTGAAGCCGGTGTTCAGCCGATCGAAGTTCAAATACTTGGTGGGCTGGTTGTCGATCGCGTTGCCGACCGCTTCGGATCCCGGGTTATTGTTGGACGAGCCGACAATGGGATCACCGGGCTGGGTGACGTCAGAGGGGGCGAGGAAGCCGAGCAATTCCACCTCGGAGATCTGCATGCTGTTACCGCCAGGACCCACGACGGTGGGGAAGATCAGGCGGTAGGCGATGTAAGGCGTGTCGTTGTCGATTTGGACGACCACCTTGTGAAATCGGTTGGTGAACGCCGGAACCGGGCCGGAGGCGATCGCCGTGAAATTCGAACCATCATAGGACCCCGCCAGGGTAAAGGAGGACGGGTCCCGTTCGGGCGCGTCGTTCGCGGAGGTCAACGTGAGGCACTGCACCACGCTCAGCCCCACCCGCGGAGTTACAGTGAAGCCGGTGTTGAGGCGATCGAAATTCAGGTATTTCGTCGGCTGGTTGTCGATGGCGTTCGCGACACCTTCCGAGCCGGGGTTGTTGTTCGACGTTCCCACGATGGGATCGCCGGGCTGGGTGATGTCCGCAAGCTGCGCCCATGCTCCCGCGCTCAACAAAGTCAGGAGCAAGGTGAGCAGGAACCGAAAGTGCTTTGGTGGGTTCTGCATAGTGGTTTAGTGATTTAACATTACTGATTGCCGATACTTCGCTGATCGCTGAGCCGTCGATTATGAGTCCGCGTCCCATCCCTGGGTGACACGTTCCTTCAACTCTCCCGACCAATCCGTCACCGTAGCCAGCGTCCATGCCATGGCTTAACTCGCGGTTGAATCGGGGAACGGGGCAAAGGTATCCCGTATTAACCGAAAATTGTCAATCTCGCGCTTAATCAGGTTTAACTTAGCCAACGATTCAGTTGGGCGGCGGACGGTTGCGCCGCAGATTCTGGCGAACGACGAGGCGTGCGGAGCGAGCGTATTGAGATGAAATACGGAAGTGACGAACAACGAAGGGCTTCGCCAGAAGATCAAGCAAACGGCTGCTGGCCAACTGAATCGTTCCGGCCAGAGTCCGTCCGTGCAGAGTCCCCAAGACGTCAGCGAAGGTCGCCCCGCCAACCCCAAAGCGTCAGCCGATGCTGCCGGCGGCCACTGATAAATAGGGCGAGGGCGACCAGACCAGCATTCTCCGCCAGCTTGCGACAGACCAGGACCGGCCCTGAGCCGCAGCCGCAGTCGAACTGGATGTTGCAGAACGGCAAGTGCCCAGCCTCCTGCAACCCCAGAGCACGCCACCAGATCAGGGCCGTGAATGAAATCAGCAACCCAGCCAGCAGCAGGGAGGTGCCGCGCACCGCAACGCCGAGGATCAGCAGCAGGCCGCAGATTACTTCAAACCAGGGGACCGTCGCGGCCACGAAGTTCAGCAGGTAAGGCGAGGACAACACCTCATATTCCCGCACCAGCTTGAGGAAGGCGACGGGATCCAGCGCCTTGCTCAAGCCCATAACCAGAAACAACCCGCCCAACACCCAGCGCGCCGACACGCTCGCCAAGTCACCCATACGCAGACGGCCAGGGTTCGATCCAGCCGAAGTTAAGACCGGGTCGGCCTCCGCAGCATCGTTGGCGCGACTTGGATCCTGCGGTGTCATCATTGGTTTCGAGGACCGGTCTCGAGCGGCAGGCCGAGGGCCTTCCATTCCGCGATGCCTCCCGCGTAAACCAACAAGCTGTCGGCCGCGACGCCTGCGTCACGCAGCATGACGGCAGCGAACTCGCTGTCTTCACACTCGCCGCCGTTGCAATACACCACCACTTTCAGAGCCGCCAAGCAGGCCGGCAGCAACGGCGGAAGGTAAGCCTCCGGCCGATAGCGATCCAATGGCCAGGCGCCGGGGATGCGACCGGCGGCGAAATGCGCGTCGTCACGCGCGTCGACAAATAACACCAATCCCTGCTCCCGCCGAGGATCGCGAAAAAGCTCGATCACCTCATTGCTTCGAACCAGATGCAGGCCGCGTTGCTGGAGCCGGGCCGTCAAGGCGTCTGCGACCGGGGGAGCCGACTCCACCCCCCCGGCGGATGGAGCCGGGCCGGCGACGGCCGCGATCGCTGGAAAATAGTCTCGAGCAAGGCGAAGTCCGCGCGGTGAAATCTGATTGGCAAGCAGCGCCAAGGCCGTGCCTAACAACGCGACCAGACACGCTTCAATCACCATGGATTTGGCCTGACGCATGGGTCCGCTTGCACGTTCAGCAACGAACCCCTACTTCAGCCCCGCGGGCGGTAGTGCGGCCGGCGGCCCGCCAATCGACCCCGGCACCGCATACTGAGTGATCGGGATCGTGATAACCGGCTGGCGGCTGTTCGACGTCTTGACCGTCAGCGCCGTGGCGACCGGCGTGGGCGCGCCCGTCCCAGGCTTGAACCCGGGTGGAAAACTGACGCTCAACACAAACACCTTGCCCGGCTGCTGTTCAGAGATCTGCACGGTGACGCCTTCGGCATTGACCGTCGCCTCGGTCACCTTCAACGGCTGGCTGCCGTTGTTTCGAATCAGCTGGGTATGCCGATGGCCTGCGCCCGACGGTGTGAAGGGGACATTGATTTGGTGCGGCGAGACCACCAACGCCGGCTGCGGCATGGCCACGGCCGAAACTTTAAGCGTCGACGCATTCGTGGACGAGGTGGCGATGGTGATCATCCCCTGCGGAAGGGTGTTGGTCGAGGGGGACGTATGGCTGATGCGCAACTCGAACTCGCGCCCGGGTCGGACGGTCTTCAAGTCGAGCTGAAACCGCGGGTTATCCGTGCGGGGCGGCTGCAGCGTGACCGGCTCATCCTGATTGTTGACGATGCGAACCACCTTGGTCTCGTTGGTCGGCTCTCCATCGACCGGCATGAAATAGACATAAGCCGGCGTCACTTCGATCGGCTGCCAGATGGTCGCCTGAAACTGAAGGTAATGAGTCGGCTGGGCGGCGTCGTTGCAAGTCACGGTCACCGACTTGCTCACCGTGCCGCTGAACCCGGCGGGATTGAACTCAATCTGAATCCGGCCGGTCTGGCCCGGAGCAATCTCGCGATCCCACGAAACAGCCTTGGTACAACCCGGGCAACCCGGCTGGACGGACAGGATGTTCAGCCGCGCGGCGCCGACATTGGTCACGACGAAGTCGTGCCGAACGGGCGCGCTCGAATTGATCTTCCCGAAGTCAAACCTCGTTTCGGCAAACTTGATGCGCGGCCCATCCGGGCTGGCAGCCGCCCCGGTCGCACCCGCGTTCAAGGGCCCGGGAGCCGCAGGCTGGGCGGACAAAGGAATCATCGCTGTCGTCATGGCCAGCGCGAACCAAACGCCAGCCGCCTTGTATGCCTTTTTCATAGCGCGGAATCTCTAGCAGACACCCGGCCGGAGGGACAGCAACAAAGATCACGAAAGCGCCAGTCGTCGGGCGCGGGCGCCGCCCGCCGCCCGCCGCCGACTGCTCGCCTCGCCCCTCCCCCTGCCCTCCAAGCGCTCCGACCAGCCAACCACACCACGGTGCCCGGCAGCGCACCAGCCGCCACTGAATCGATCCGGCTTTGACTTGCTCTTGCGCACCCGTCCTTCGAAGGTCTCCGTCATGTCGATGAACATTCATCACCTCGAACTGTTCTACTACGTGGCCCGGCACGGCGGCATCAGCGAAGCGGTTCGCCACATGCCCTACGGCATCCAACAACCGGCGATCAGCAGCCAGATCATTCAGCTGGAAGAATCGCTTGGCGTCACCCTCTTCCAACGACGTCCCTTCCTGCTGCATCCTCCGGGTGCCGCCCTCTACGGCTTCATCAAGCCGTTTTTCGACCACTTGGAGGGCGTGGCGGAGAAGATTCGTTCCGGCGGCAAGTTCGAGCACATTCGCATCGGCGCCGCCGAGATCATCCTGCGGGACCATCTCCCCACGTCGCTGCGCAATGTGAAGAAACGCTTCCCCTCGCTCAAGGTCACGCTGCGCTCGGGCTATCTCCCGCAGATCGAAAGCTGGCTGCAAAAGCAGGAGATTGATTTTGCGGTGACGCTCCTCGCGGGCCAAGGGCCCGTCGGATTGAAGACCCGCCCGCTCATCGACCTTTCGCTCGGATTGCTCGTGCCCAAGTCCAGCGGGATTGAATCAGCGGAGGAGCTTTGGAAACGCGATCGGATCGAAGACACGCTCATTTCCCTGCCGCCACGGGAGTCCGTCGCCACCACCTTTCAGGACGGACTCGCCCGGCGCGGCGTCGACTGGTTCCCCGGCCTTGAGGTCGGCTCGCTCGACGTGGTCGAGGCCTACGTCCGCAATGGATACGGCATCGGGCTCACGGTCATCGTGCCCGGCGCCACCGCCCCGCGCGACCTGCGGCTGCTGCCGTTGCCGGATTTTCCAACAATCACGATCGGCGCCCTCTGGCAGGGCAAGCTCACGCCCGTCACCAAGGCGTTTCTCGACGATCTCGAACAACACGCCGCTGCACTGAAGACGAAAACCAAAGCTTGATCGACGACGCGGCGAAGCCATGCGGAAGCAATGCCGATTGCCCACCCCGTTCCGATCGCCTACCGTCAGCCAGCTCCATGAATCCCGAAATCCCAAAAACATGCGGACGGTCGGTTCTCGCGCGTTGCTTCCGGACACTCGGGCAGCGGCTCGTCCCCTTACTCAAGCCCACGCTCTCACTTTCACTGGCGCTGACCGCGCTTTCCGCCGGCGGCGCCGTGCCCTTCACCCTCGGCGGGCCCGGCGTCAACCCCGCCCAGTTCCGCGTCACCGCCTTCGCCACCGGCCTGAATTATCCCGTCGGCCTCGACGAACTGCCGGACGGGTCCATCCTCGCGACCAGCACCGACGGCCCATCCTTTTTCAGTTCCAATGCCCGGCTGGTGCGACTGATTGACGCCAACCACGACGGACTCGCGGACGGCCCGGCCACCACGCTGATCTCCGGATTGAGCGGCGGACTGACGTCGGTTCGCATCGCCGGCCAGCTCGTCATCGTCACCGGCCAATCTCGCCCGATCTACGTACTGCGTCTGGGGGCGGCTCCTGGCTTTGCCTTGACGGAAATCGGCCGATTCACGCTGACCTATCCGGCAGGCAGCTGGCTGCATCCCCACTCGGCCCTGCAGGTCCGAGCCACCCCGGGCCAAGCGGCCAGCTTCGATCTCATCTTTCAGCTGGGCTCGCAGGCGAACTTCGCCGTGACCGCCCAAACGGTGGCGCTCGCCAGCACCGGCCTCGGCGGATTTTCCGGCACGCTTCGCGGCGACTCCGTTTACATGGTGTCACTCGTGGACCAGGGCACTTCCGTCCGTGCCACAAACCTCGTCCAGATTCTCAACGGCGTGCGCAATCCGTCGGGTTTCGCGTTCCATCCGGCCAACGGCGATCTGTATTTCGAGGACAACGGCATTGATGGCCTGGTCGATCCGAATGAGCCAACGAGTGCGGATGAGCTCAATGTCCTGCCCGCACCCCTCATCGGGGGCCAGTTGCCGGGCGAGGTCGAGTTCTACGGGTTCCCCTCGAACTATACCGCCTACCGGACCGGCAACTTCGTCGGCGGCCAAGGTCGAACGCCGCTGGTCGCCTTCCAACCGTTGCCCAATCCCGTCAACGGAGCGGAAAGCGAAGGTCCGAATGACATCGCCTTCTCGCCTCCCGCCTTTCCGCCCGGCCTGAACGACGGCGTGTTTGTCACGTTTCACGGAAAGTTCAGCGCGGGCGGGGCGAACAACGAAGAGAACCCGTTGGTCTTTGTGAATCTGCAAACCACCAACTATTTCCACGTGATTCCGCCCCGGCAGCCGGGCATCGGCCATCTGGACGGGCTCCTCTCGACCGCGGATTCGCTCTACATTTCCGATCTCTCGACGAACGGCAGTCTCTCAACCGGCGCTGGACGCGGAGTCATTTATCAGGTCAAGGCCCTGATCGGCCCGCCGCTCGTGACGCGGTCCGTCGCCGGCCAGGTCGAACTCACCTGGCCCCACGGCACTCTGCAGGCTTCACCGCGCGTTGACGGCGGTTGGACAGATGTCACCAACGTCAGCCCGTTCCGCACCACGTTCGATCTGCCCCGGCGCTTTTTTCGCACGCGGATTCCGTAGTCGCCGGGGTCCCGTAAAAGCGGGTGATGGTTCATGGCGTTACGCTGGCGCCCCACGAGCGCCCGTTGGCCCCCGAACGCCCGACGCGCCTCCTTCTCCCCTGCACGTGGAGAAGGCCGGGATGGGATGAGGGGTGAGGCGGTTCCTTGGATTACCCGTCTTTAGTCACACCATAGTCGCTGCGCCGTTGGTCTTTGCGATTGAAGCGCCCGGCCATGGATTGTTAGCGTGACCGCCATGCGAATTTTGTCCGGCATCCAACCCAGCGGCACGCTGCATCTCGGCAATTACTTCGGGATGATGCGGCCGGCCATCGAACTGCAGGAGCAGGGCGACGCTTACTATTTCATCGCGGATTATCACTCGATGACCACGCTGACCGACCCGGCTCAGCGGCGAAAAAACACGCTCGACGTGGCGCTCGATTTTCTGGCGTGCGGCCTCGACCCGAAACGATCCGCCTTCTGGAAACAATCCGATGTGCCCGAGGTCACGGAACTCACGTGGATGCTCAGCACGGTCACGCCAATGGGGCTGTTGGAGCGATGCCATTCTTACAAGGACAAGACGGCCCGCGGCATCTCGCCCAACCACGGGCTCTTCGCCTATCCGGTCCTGATGGCCGCCGACATCCTCATCGTCGACTCCAATATCGTACCCGTGGGTCGCGATCAAAAACAGCACGTCGAAGTCACCCGCGACATCGCGATCAAATTCAACGAGCTCTACGGCCAGACGTTCGTCGTGCCGGAGCCGCGCATCCGCGATGAAGTCGCGGTCGTGCCGGGCACGGACGGCCAGAAGATGAGCAAGAGCTATGGGAACACGATCGACATCTTCGGCGACGAGAAGGCGATTCGAAAAAAGGTCATGAGCATCCAGATGGACAGCCGCACGCCGCAGGAGCCAAAACCGGATGCGGACAAAAACATCGCCATCCAATTGCTCAAGCTGGTGGCACCGCTCGATACGGCGCGTGATCTGGAGGAACGTCTGCGGGCTGGAGGCCTGGGCTATGGCGATTTGAAGAAGCAGCTCTTCGAGCATTATTGGAATTGCTTTGCCGCACCGCGGGCTCGCCGCGCCGAATTGGCCGCCAACCTCGACTATGTCCAACAAGTGCTGAAGGACGGCGCCGAACGCGCCCGTACCGTGGCGCGAGTCGTCACGCAACGCGCCAAGCACGCGTGCGGATTGAGTTGATTCAACCCGGCGGTCCCACGCCACTCCTCGCGCCATGCCCGACCCGAACGATCCCTCGCGAGGCCCGCTTTCCGACCTTCCTCCCGAAGCCCGGCCGAAGCGGCGTCCGCGTTACTCGGGCCGTAACCCGCGGCGATTCGAGGAAAAGTACAAGGAACATCACCCGGAGAAATACGCCGACGACGTGGCCAAGATCCTCGCCTCGGGAAAGACACCGGCGGGCAGTCACCGACCGATCATGGTCCAGGAGATTCTCGACGTGTTGGCTCCGCAACCGGGAGAGATCGGCGTCGACGCGACGCTCGGCTACGGAGGTCACAGTCAGGCTTTGCTGACGGCAATCAAACCCGGCGGACGCTTGCTGGCCCTGGACGTGGATCCGCTTGAATTGCCAAAGACGGAGGCTCGACTGAGAGCCGCCGGGCATGGCCCGGGCGAACTGACCGTTGTCCGGAGCAATTTTGCGGGCATCGCGCAGGCCTTGGCACAAGCCGGCTTGGAAGGAGCCAATTTCATCCTGGCCGACCTGGGATTGTCCTCGATGCAGATCGACAATCCTGCCCGCGGCTTCACTTACAAGTGGCCCGGGCCATTTGACCTGCGCTTGAATCCGGAACGCGGCCAGCCGGCCGCACGTTTCGTCGCTGGGCTCACCGTCGAGAAACTGGCGACGTTGCTGCAGGAAAACGCCGACGAACCGAACGCGCCCCGCCTGGCCGCAGTCCTGCATGACGCGGCGCGACGCGGCGAACTTGCGTCCACCACCCAGGCGGCGACCGTCGTCCGAAACTGCCTCGAAGGTGCGGCGTCGGCCGGTAGTCGCCATCAACCGAAGCCGTCCCCTGAAACTGAAGCCGCCATTCGCCGGGTGTTTCAAGCCATCCGGATTGCGGTCAACGACGAGTTTGGGGCGCTGGACGCGCTCTTGCGACAACTGCCACAATGTCTGCTGGCCGGCGGGCGGGTGGCGATCCTAACGTTTCATTCCGGCGAAGATCGCCGGGTCAAACACGCCTTTCGCCAAGGCCTGGTCGACGGCGTCTACGCACGCATCGCCGAGGACGTCACGAGACCCAGCCCGGAGGAAGTCCGGACCAACCCGCGCGCGTCATCGGCCAAGCTCCGCTGGGCCGTGCGCGCGTAGGATCCCGGATCCGCCAGAACCGGCGCCGCCAACACCACGGGTCCAGTTCGTTTGAACCGCCGCGATCGGCGCTCGTGATTTGAATACTTCCCCTTTGAAGCCTGGAACCTGGGGCCTTGCATTCCGCAACCCCACCCCGGCTGGAAGCAGCCGCCGGGCTCATCCCAGCTTGGGCCGCCTTGACCCGCCGTCACACGCCCGGCGCTTGTAGATTTGATTGCATTTGAATCAATTACGGGCAATCTCCGCGCTGCACATGATGTCTGATTCAGAATCCCAGTCAGCCGCAGGGTCGTCCTCCCGGTCGCGTCGTCCGCGCGGAGGCAGCGGTCGGGGAAAAAGTCGTCGCACGCCCAGGAGCGAAACTTCCGCACCCAGCGCCGACGTCCCGTCCGATTCGCGCGAACCCAATTCGACGTCCGCGTCCTCCCCGGTGGAACTTCCCCCGGCGCCCGCCGAAATTCCCGCGGATCCCGTCGAGAGCCAGGAACCCGAATCGTTCGGCGCCGACGAAAACGAGCCCATCTTCGCCGAGCACCGGGAAACCGACGGAGGGGCTCCTGACGATCGCGATCGTGATCGTGATCGTGATCGCGGTGACGACGAGGTTGACCCGGAGGCGTCCGACGACGATGGCGACCGGGCTCGCTCCGACCAAGGCGACGATGCTGATGACGAGCAGGGTGAATCGGACGAGCAAGGCGAGCAAGATTTCGAAGGCGAGGATGAGAGTGAGGAGGGCGAGGATCGCGATGACCGTGATGAGCAGCCCGCCGATCGGGAGCGGGAGCAGCCGGCGCAACGGCCCGTCCATCCGCCGGCTTCCCGGCCCCAATACGCTCATCATCAGCAGCAGCGCCAGCGCCCCGAACCGCCTCCACCCCGCCCGCGTCCGACCATCGATCTAACGCCGCCCCCCCGTCCGGCCGAGCCGGCGTCGCTGCGCAAAGCCATCGAAGATGTCGAGGTGGTGATCGACGACCTGCGCGACGCGCTCGATCAGATGGAGCTCGTGTTGGAGTTGCTGGAGGAAGCGGAACGGCAAAAGACTGGCGACGAACGGGAGATCGATGCCCTGCGGCAAATGATCCGCCGCATCCAGCAGCAAGGCGGCGGACCTCGTCCGCCCCGTGACTATCCTCCGTCGCGCGACTACAGTTCCGCGCGCGACTACAGTGGCCCGGCGAATCCGCCGCCGCCCCGGCCTGCGCCAGCGCCCGCTCCTGTTCAGGATGTGCCCGCGCCGACGGCCCATAGCTCACACACCTCGCATGGCGGCCACTCACACGGCACGCACTCTCATTCGAGCTCGCACTCGTCCCATTCCTCGTCTGCCCATTCGTCCCATTCGTCGCACCCAGGCCAGTCCACCCATGGGCACAGTCACGGTGGCCAGGGCCAGGGGGGCGCCGGAGGAATAGATCGCCGGGACGATCGCCGCGGAGGCCGACGTCGTCGTCGCGGTCGTGGTCGTGGGCGCGGACCAGGAGGTCCAGGTGGGCCGAACGGACCGGGCGGTGCCGGTCAGTCCTCGGGCTCAGGATCCAGTTCCGGCTCCGGGAGCAGTGCCAGTCATGGAGGCGACTCCGGCAGTTCGGATTGATAAGTGGCTGTGGGCGGTCCGGCTGTTTCGTACCCGGTCCGCCGCCGCCGATGCCTGCAACGGCGGCAAGGTCACCGTCAATGGCCTCAACGCCAAGCCATCACGCTCCATCCGTGCGGGCGACGTCGTCACCGCCCACACCGGCCTTCTCACTCGAACGGTTCGGGTCACGCTGGCCATCGAGCGTCGCGTCGGCGCCGCCTTGGTGCCTCGTCATCTGGAGGATTTAACTCCTGCCGCCGAGTATGAAGCCGCCCGCCAGCGCAATTCGGCTCCAGTCGGCGGATATCGCCCCCCAGGTGCCGGGCGCCCAACCAAGCGCGACCGACGCATTTTGCAGAGTTTCTTCGGCGACGAAAGCAACGTGGAACAGGGCGACGAATCCTGACCGGTCATCACGAAGGCGAGCAGGCGAGAGGAAAATGCGCTCAGCCGTTTTCTGCAGCTGTGTTTTCCGTGGTAACCACCGCTCCACTTGAGTTATTCCTTACCCGCAGCAGGCAGGTGCCTTAAATCACAAACACGATGGCGTTCAGCAAACCCAATCAGATCGAACTCAATGACGGCACAATGATCCCGATTCTGTTTGAGAATCGGTCGGTGCTCGCGATCGACAAACCAGCCGGGTGGATGCTCGTGCCGTTCACGTGGCAACGCACGAATCGAAATCTGCACGCAGCCATCGTGTCCGCCATCGCGACCGGGAAACACTGGGCAAAGTCGCGCGGCCTCAAGTTCCTGTGCCATGTGCATCGGCTCGACACCGACACCACCGGGATCCTCCTCCTCGCTCGCAGCCGGGGCGCGGTCGAAACCATCGGCCGCCTGTTCGAATCCCGGCAGGTCGCCAAACGGTATCTGACGATCGTGCCCGGAGTTCCCGCCCAGCGCGAGTGGACCTGCCACCTCAAACTCGCACAGGACGAGGACCAGATCGGGCGCATCAAAGTTGATCCGGTCAATGGCAAAGGCGCAGAAACCCACTTCACGGTCCTCGCTTCGCGCGGCGGGCTGTCACTGATCGAAGCCCGGCCGGTCACGGGGCGAACGCATCAAATCCGCGTTCACCTCGCCGCCGCCGGTCACCCGGTCCTCGGTGATGGCCTTTACGGACGCCCCCTCCCGGCGCCTGCCACGCCAGGCGGAAAACGTCCTGGCCTGATCCCAATGGCACTGCGCGCGATCGACCTGACTTACGTCGATCCGTTCACGCGCAAGCCCGTTGCGATCCACGCGCCATTTGAAGAGTTCGTGCGCAGTCATCACTTCGATCCCGCCGTGGTGCCACCCTTCGCGCCAACTGGCCAAAAGGGAACGGGGCCAACGCCCGCCAACACCCGATTCCAGCCACGCCTATCCGCCGAGCGCGCAAAGGATGGATCGAAAGAACCCACGAAGCCCAGGACTCCCCCGGGCTCCCCGCCCCACGTGCGACCGCCACATAAAGCAAGTTCGCCCGCAACGCCGCGGCCTGAAACAAAGCCGAAGCCAAAACGCGACCCCGGGGAAACGCCTTAACGCCTTAACGCCTTAACGCCTTAACGCCTTAACGCCTGCCGCGCCGATCGGTGCGACCGTCGTCACCCACTATACTCAACCGCCGGCGGCGGTGCCGGGCAGCGGAGCCCGATGCCACTCATAAGCCGTGAGCGCATTCAGTTCCCGCACGAAAAGGCCCTCTTCAACCACCGCCAAATGAGCCCACGTATCGGCCTGCGTCAGCCGGCGTTGATCCAGGAGTTCAAATTTCTCACGGTTGGCTCGGAACTGAAGAAGCAGCCCTCGCTGATCCAACGCCAGCATCCGATCTCCCTGCGCGACCAGACTCCAATATTTTCCAAAGGACGAATCGCTGGTCCAAAGGTCCCGCCCCGTCTCCAGCTCGATGGCCATGACCCGCTGGCTTTTCAGATGATGATAGGCGACCCCATTCACGACCACGGGCGTGCTCATGTAGCCCTGAGCCTTGTGCCGCCACGCCTCACTGACTCTGAAGGCGCCGCCGTTGCTGGTCACCTTGAAGCCAATGGTCTTCCCCCCGTAGGTGCTCGTGAACAGCAGATCGCCGCGCACGACCGGGGTCAGGATGTTCATCCCTCGAAAGGCTTCCACCGGCTGTTCCCAGAGCACGGTGCCGTCCTTGGGCTCGATGCCCGCCACCTTTTCCCGGGTTTGCACCACGAGCTGACGACGTCCCGCGAGTTCGGTCAGGATGGGAGAGGAAAAGGCATTGCCCCACATCCCGCCCTGATCGATGAGCGTCCGCCAAATCAGTTCGCCGGAATGTTTGTTGAGCCGAACAAAAGCCGCGCCCGCCTGCACGAAAACAGAATCACCTTCCACCAGGGGCGAACACACGAACCCAAACTCCGGCACGGGCGTCGACAGTTTCTGGACGAAATCGTATCGCCAGCGCTCGCGTCCGGTCGCGGCGTCCAGGCAAACGAGCACGTCGCGCATGCCCGCCACGTAGAGATTGGCGCCATCCCACGCCGGAGTGGACCGGATCCAGTCTCCGTTCGCTTTCGCAAAAAACGGAACGCTGATGGCGCCATCCCATTCCACCCGCCAGATTTGCTTTCCGGATGCCCGGTCCAGCGCGACGACCGCCTCGCGTTTTTTCTCGCGTGTCTCGGTCGTGAAAACCATCTCCGGCGATACCACCGGTCCGGAATAGCTCGGGCCCAATTCCATCCGCCACTTCAATCGCAAGGCATTCGTGTCCATTCGCTCCGGCCACGGCGAACCTACGAACTGCCCGTCGCGCGTCGGCCCGCGCCACTGCGGCCACGTCGAGACTGATGGCACCGGCGCAGGCCAAGCGCAGACACTGGACAAAACAAACGCGGCGATGGTCAGCAGTCTCATGGGATCTTTGGCTTGGTCGAATATGAACTTGAACAAGGCGCCAGCGCTCGCTTCAGCGGCCGGACGCCTCGGCCAGCGCGGCCTCGATTGCCGCATTGATTTGTTGCTGGCGAAATTCCGTCGCGACACCGGCCGCCCGTGCACGTATTCGGCCCGAACGGTCGAGGACCAGCACATTGGCCACGTGAGGCTCGTAGCCAAACGCACGGCACACGTCGCCGCTCCAGTCGATCATCACCGGATGCCGACGAGCCTGCTGAAACTTTCGCCGGATGCGCCCGTGCAAAAACGAGGGAGCGCCGCCGCCATGAGCGAGGCCCCGCAGTTCGACCCGGCCGGCATGGCGCGCTTTGATCGCGGCAATCCAGGCGTCGATCTGCGCTGAACCGTCCTGATCGGCAATCGTCAGCACGACCACGTTGGTCCGCGGAAAGATCAGCTCCTGTGGCTGTTCAAACTGATCCAACAACGCCACCTTCGCCGGTCCATTGGTTGGCAACCCGATGGATGGCAAAGGCGAGGCCCCCAACACGACCACCGCGGAGACCCACCCGCATCCAGCCACGATCAGCATCGCCCTCAGCATCGTCAACGTGCTCATGCTGTCCGCGCAGCCTGAGCCGCCGGCATCGGCCCATAGCTCCGGCCTTTCCACACCGCCGAGCGTCCCGCCAGCATGCGAACCAACGCCCACCACTGAATGAGCATCAGGCCCAAAACCCCGAACGGATGCAGGAACACTCCGGCCCAATCCTGACGAAATCGCCATGCACCAAGAACGCGCGGGAAAAGCGCCAGAGCGCAGCCCAGCGCAGGCCAACCCAAATTGGAGGGCGCCCCGAGTCCCAAACCCGCGGCCAACAGCACAAAAGGCAGCACCTGCCCACCAACCAACAGGAACGTCATGGGCAGTATGGTCCCCGGCGCGCCCAGGCCTTCCGTCGCGTTTTTGGCCAGCCCGCGCCAGGTCTCCCCATTCCCCTGATACATCCGGCACGAAGCGACATCAGTGGGGTCGAACAGTCCGGTGGCAAAGCCAGACCGACGAAAGAGCCGCGGCAATTTGATGCCGTCGTGCAACGACTCCCGGATCATCGCGTGCCCTCCCGTTTGGCGATAGGCTTCTGCCTCCGCAATGAAGAGCTGGCCGCAGCCGGCGGAAAATCCGGGTCGCCGGGTCCAACGCATGAACGGCATGGGCAGACAGCCCATCAAGACAAAGTGAATCAACGGCAGCAAGAGGCGCTCGCTCCATGTTCCGGTGAGTTGTCGGGGCACGCCGCTCGACAAAGCCACCTTGCTCCGAATCAGTTCATCGACCATTCGCTCGATTGCGTCCGAAGTGAGCCGAACGTCAGCATCCAGGAACACGAGCAACGGATGCCGGGCCCGCGTGGCCAGGACGTGGCAGGCATGTTGTTTGCCACACCAACCCGCCGGCAGCGCCGGAGCCGCTTCCAATCGAACGCGACGATCTCCAATTGCCGCCTCCGCCACCAGTGCCGCAGTGCGGTCGGAAGAATGGTCATCAAGGACAATCACCTCCATCTCAACGGTGCCATTGGCCAGGACCGCCGACAGCGTGGCCTCAATATTACGCTCCTCATCCCGCGCCGGGATCAGCACGGAAACTGCCGGGCGGGGGACCTCGGCTCCCGGTGAACCCCTCGACGGCAGACGCCGATAGAAAAACAGGTTGATCAGGAACAAAAGCGCCGGCACCGCGGCGAGGATAGCCGAAATCTGCGCCACGAGTTCCAGCGTCATGAGCGGTGCTCCCTCTGGAAGGAGCCGCCGCGCAGACGCGCCGCGATTGCCCGCCACCAGTCGTAAACTCCGCCCTGTCCCGCGCCGCCGCTGAGCAATGTTTCGAAACTCTCCGCGCGACGCGCCTGGGCTTGAACCGCCAAGGCGTCGAGGGTCCGTTCCATTTCACGTTCGAAGGTCAAAGTCCAATCGTCCGCTCCGGGCCATGCGCCCGACGGGGTTCCCGGAACAATCGGCCGACCAAATCGCACCAGAACCTCCGGCAAACGCTCATCCCAATGGACATACTCGACCGCCATCGGCAGGAAACACGCCCCGGGAACGCGTCGCGCCAAATGCCCCAGCCCGCTTTCAAAACGCACCGGGCGCTCGCGGACATCGGCGAATCGACCCTGGGGCGTCACGGCCAGAATGGCATCGGGCTCCTGCAGGACCCGGCTGCTCACCCGCAGAAACTGCGCAGCGCCTCGACGCGTGCCGCGCTCAACCCCGAAAAATCCCAGCCGGCGAAACATCCGATAACGCTCCAAAGCCGTCGCGTCGATCGGCGCGAACAGCCGGCGGCCTGCCATCAGGCGATCTTGCAGAAACATCCCGACCAATGGATCCCACCACGACGCATGATTGGCGTAGAGCACCACCGGCCGGCCGTTGGGCAGTGCCGGACGACAGTCCGTCGCCAGTCGCACGGCATGAAAATGGCGGCGCAGATACCGGACGGAGTAGGCTGTAAACCACCGGTGCAACAACGGCCAGATGATCGGCAACGGCGCCGTTTGATGCGTCACCGATGGCTCGCGCGCAAGGTCGACGCGTCGAGCCAGGTTTTGATCGGTTGCGTCCATTCGTGCCTCAAGCCACCGCCGTGGTGGTTTCCATTTCAGTTTCAGCGGGCCGTCCAGCTGGCTCGACCAGTCGATCGCGATCCAACGTGTCCGCCGCAATCCATCCGCTCATCAGGACCATGGGCATCCCTGGCCCGGGATGGGCTGCGCCGCCCGCCAGGTAGAGGCCGCGCAAATCGGGCGAGCGATTCCCGGGTTTGAAGGCGCCAAAGAATCGGCCATGGCTGGCAAGCCCGTAGATCGCGCCATCCAGAACGTGATACCGGTCATGGATATCTTGAGGCGTCAGCACACGCTCGAACACAATCCGATCCTCGATGTCCGGCATACCGCCCGTGCGCTTGAGCTTGTCGAGGATCACCCGACGATACGCCGGCAGCATTTGTTTCCAGTTGTGGTGAGGCCGAAGGTAAGGAGTATGCACCAGGACGTAGAGGGCCTCGCCCCCGGTTGGTGCGGTGCCTGGCTCGGTCATGGACGTGGCCGCCAGATAACAGGTCGGATCCGGCGCGGGCTCCCCTTTCCGGTAGATCCACTCGAACTCCTCGTGGGGATCGCGGCTGAAGACAAAATCATGATGCGCCAAATGTTCATAGCGCTGTTTCAAACCCAGATAGAGCACCACACCGGAACAGGCGGCTTCGTACCGGCGACGACGCTCGAAGCGCGCCCCCACCGAACCGTTGATCAACTCCCGGTGCGTCCGAACCGCGTCACAATTCGAAACCACGGCTTCGAGGAAGATCTCCTCACCGGCTTGGGTGCGCACGCCTCGAATCGCGCCGCCCTGGGTCAGGATTCGCTCCACAAACGTGCCGGTTCGAATCTCCACCCCCAACTCGCGGGCGAGTTTTTCGAGCGCCAGCGGAACTGCGCGCGTCCCGCCCATCGGATACCAGACGCCTTCATCGGTCTGCATGTGTGCAATGCCGCACAACACCGCGGGGGAACCGTAAGGCGACGAGCCCACATACTGGGTGAAGTGGTCCATCATTTGGGCTACCCGCGGATCCGGGGTATGCGACCGGACCGTGCTGGCAACGCTGCGGCCCATGCGCATGGCCATGACATCGCCCAGCACCTTCGGGTCGAAACTGGTCTTGAGATCGAACATGTCCCGCAGACCACCAATCGACTTGTAGAAAAAATACCGCTGGGAAATGTCATTCAGCCGGGCGCTTAGTTTGAGGAAATCCTGATAGCGCGCACCCGAATTGGTCCCGGGCGAAAACCGGTCCAGCTCATCCGCCATCGGGCCGGCCCCCTGCCTCAGGTTCAACACCGAGCCATCCTCAAAAAAGCATCGCCACTGCGGATCCAACCGGACCAGATCCAGATAGTCCTCCATGCGCCGGCCTGCCTCGGCAAAGATCCTCCTCAGCACCGAGGGAATCGTCACGATGGTCGGCCCCATGTCGAACCGAAAGCCCGCACCCTCCAGGCGCGCCGCTTTGCCTCCCAACCATTCGTTGCGTTCGAACAACACGACCCGGTGCCCTCGGGCCGCCAGCGTGCACGCCGCCGCCAAACCGCCGAGGCCCGCACCAATCACGCCAATCCGTTGCTTGGAATTGTTACTCATAAAATCGTTGTCAGTGTTCTCCCGCCTGTTTCCGGTTCTTCCATCGCTCCCGCACCGCGTTGATCAGGGCGGGCAAGGCCTCTCGCCAACGCCCCAAGCCCGCCCCATGCGCGAGTTGCAGGTAAGCCGCAAAAAGGTTTTCGTCTCCGGCCTGCGCGGGGTCCCACGCGAAACGGCGACGGCAACGCGTCGCCGTCACCACCCTCGGCACCGTCAACTCCAGCAACCCCTCCGCACCCCGTGTCAGGCCAAAGCCGCTCCGTCCGCGCCCGCCAAAGGGCAGCCGAGCATCCGCCGTGGGCAGGATCAAATCGTTAATCGTCACGACCCCGACCCGAAGCCCGGACGCCAGCCGTTGCGCGGCGGCCTCGTCCCGACTGAAGATGGAAGCGCCTAACGCATACGGACTGCCGTTAACCTCCGCCACCACCTCCTCGTCACTGCCCACGGTGACCAACGCGAGCACGGGGCGGAAGACATCCTCGCGAACCAACCGCGCCGTGCCGGAAACGCCGGCCAGAACCACCGGCAAGCGTAATCCTCCGCCCGGCTCCAGACCTCCAGCCACGAAATGCGCGCCCTGCGCAATCGCCTCGTCAACCCAACGGCGAACCGTCGCATCCATCCCGGATCGATCGTCGCAATTCCGACGATGCTGGTCTGCGGTCGACAAAGCGTCCGCGAGCCGTCCTTCCAGTTCGGTGGCAAGGCTCCGATGGACCAAGACCCGCCGCGGCGCGAGGCAGGTGGCGCCCTGATTCAGCGTCAGTCCGAAGACCAACGCTGAAACGACGAGACCCAGATCGGCATCCGCCCGCACGATGGCCGCATCGCAGCCGCTCAATTCCATGATCGAGGGCGTCAATTGCGGCGCCAATTGCTCAAGGATTTGCTGGCCTGTGCCGGCCGATCCGGTGAAAACGACCTTGTCCGGAAGGGCGCTAAGCGCGGCGCGAGCCGCGCCCAAATCTTCCGGCAACAACGTGATCAAACCCGGCTCAAACCCGGCCTCCTCCATCAATCGGAACAGGGCTCGAGCCGCCGCCGTTCCGCCCAAACCAGGTTTGAGCACAACGGCATTTCCTGCGACCAAAGCTTGGATCGCGTGAACGCCCGGCAGGAACAGCGGGTAATTGCCCGGACCGATGATCAGGATCACCCCAAGCGGATCGCGGTCAATGCGCGACCGGACTCCCGGCAACCAGAGCGGGCGTCCTCGCCAGCCAAATCTTCGCGGGGCGAGAATCCGCTGCGCATTTCGTTCCAGAAACCGGCAAGCCTCCGCCAGGGGAAACACCTCGGCCGTCAACGCTTCCCGGACGGGACGGTTTCGTGCGGACGCGGACGAACCCGCCAGGGCCAGCGCCGTGTCGGCAATCCGCACACGCAAGATCCGAACCCGACGCAGCCGTTCCGCGAGCGGAACCCCGGCCCAACGAACCTGTTCAGCCCGCGCCCGCGTCATCACTTCGAGCATCGCCCGGGCATCGGCCGTGCCCGTCGCAGGAGGAGCTGGAAGGCTCGAGCGCATGAAGCCGGTCAGGACGGACGGGGACGCGAGTTGAAGCCCAGCAAGCTGGCGGCAGCGGCCAGCAGCCCCGACTTTTCAACGCGGGCGGAATTGCCGTCGCGGGCGCCAGTCGCCTTCCCCCTGCCCTCCAATCCAGACGATGAGATCCCGAGATCGTCCAGCAGCAGACGGGAACTGATCCGCGCACTCTCGAAAATCACCGGCAAACCGCTGCCCGGATGGGTGCCGCCTCCCACGAGATACATGCTGTCGAGATCTTCAAAGCGATTGTGCGGACGAAGGTGCAGCATCTGATCGAGCGAATGAGCCAGATTGAAAGTGGCGCCTCGGTGAATCTCATAGCGCGAATCCCAATCGGCCGGGGTGATGATTCGTTCGTAGCGGACACGGGATTCCAGGTTTTCATAGCCAGCCGCCCGCAGCTTCTCGAACAACAACTGACGGAACCTGGGCTTCTCACGGGACCAGTCGATGTTCGGATGCTGATGCGAGACCGGCGAGAGGACGTAGAGCGCGCTATGTCCAGCCGGAGCCAGCGATGGATCGGTCACGCTCGCGTTCTGAACATAAAAACTGGGATCCGCGCTTAGGACGTGACGTTTTTCGATATCCTCCAGGTTGCGAGCGTAGTCGCGTGCAATGTGGATGGTATGGTGAGGATGAGCGAACCCGCCTTCGACCCCGAGATACATCATGAAGGTTGAACATGAGAACTTCTTTCCGGCCAGCCGCCGATTGGTCCAGCGTCGCCGCAGCTGATCCGGCACGAGCCGTTCCATGGCGCGAGCGAAATCGGCATTCACCACCACGGCGTCCGCCTGATGCGTTCCCCCAGCGGTCCGCACGCCGACCGCGCGCCGCCCGGCAAAGAGGATCTCCTCCACCGGCTCGTTGAGACAGATCTCAACTCCGAGCTTCTGGGCCAGCCGGCCCATCGCCGCGGTGACCGCGGCACAGCCCCCCAGCGGATGCCAAACGCCATACTCGTACTCGAGAAAACTGAGGATGCTGAAAAGGCTCGGGCAACGGAATGGAGACATGCCCAGATACTTTGACTGAAAGCAGAAGGCCAGCCGGACTCGCTCATCCTGAAAGAAACGCTTGAGATAAGTGTCGACCGACTGATGCGGTCGCATCATGGGGAGCAACTTCAGCATCCGGGTGTTGATCACATCCTGCCAGCCAAGGAACGGATGCTCGAGACACGGCTCCATGCGCGCGAGTTTGGCGCGGTTCTCCTCCAGGAAGCGGCGGAACCCGGGGACATCAGATGTGGCGAGGGCGGCGATGGAACGTTCCATCTTCTCGACTTGGGGGGTACAATCGAGACTACCGCCCTCGCCAAATTGGATTCGATACTGCGGATCGAGCCTGACCATCGGAACCTCGGCGCGAAGGCGCGTGCCCGCCGCCTGAAAAATCTCGTCCAACACCCGCGGGTAGAGGAAGAAGGTTGGTCCAAGATCAAACCGGTATCCGTCGGCTTCAATGGCCGAAGTGCGCCCGCCCAGGATGGGAAGGCGTTCCAAAATCTTTACGCGAAGACCGGCGGCCGCGAGAAGGATAGCCGAGGCGAGTCCGCCCGGTCCCGCCCCGATGATGATGGCTTGTTTGGTCATGTCTCGATTCCTCCAGGATTGTTGACGCCTCCCCTCACGCCGGAAGGGAAACGGCGTCGAGGCGGTGCAACATCTGCCGCAATTTGAGGAGGGCCTCGTTTTGCAGCTGGCGTATCCGCTCGCGGGTCACGCCGAACTTTCGGCCGATCTCGTCCAAAGTACACTCCCCCTGCCCTTCCAACCCAAAGCGGTGACGAAGAATCGTCGCCTCGCGCGGGTGTAGGCGCTTGATCAGTTCGATCACCGTCGTCGCCATGTTGCGATCGTGGAGATCTGCGTCGGGCGCCACCAAACTTTCGTCAGACACGATGTCGCCCAGACGGCTCGTCTCGTCATCACCCAGCGGGGCATCGAGCGACACCGGGCGGATCGAAGCGCCGCGCAGTTCCGCGATGCGCGTCAGGCTGATTTTCAGTTCGGCCGCCAGTTCGAGATCGTAGGGTTCTCGCCCCAGCTCCTCCCGCAAGCGCATCGACGCCTTTCCCAGGTGATAAATCTGATCGACGACGTAGATCGGGAGACGGATGGTCCGGCCCTGGGCCGCGAGCGCGCGTCGAACGGACTGTCGAATCCACCACGAGCCGTAAGTTGAAAGTTTTGCCCCTTTCGCCGGATTGAACCGCACGACCGCCTGCATCAAACCGATGTTGCCCTCATTGATCAGATCCAGGAGTGGCAACCCCAAGCCTTCATATTCGCGAGCGATCTTGATCACCAGCCGCAGGTTCGCCCGAATCATCCGATCGCGTGCCTCCTCGTCGCCGGCCTGAATCCGAGCGGCCAATTCGATCTCCTCCGCCGGAGTCAAGAGTGGCACCCGCCCCACTTCGCGCATGTACAAACTCAACGCACTCGCCGCTTCCGACGCCGTCTCGACGCCCGGCTCCGCCCGCCCTGCTCCCAACTGCACTCCCTTCCCTCGAACACCTTTAGCATTTCTCATACGCTTTAGATGTCTATATATCGTCTAAGGTTCAATATTTTGTCAACTATTTGTCTAATATCTAATGTTCTATCTGTAACATCCTATTTTTAAACACATTGAACGATTCATCGTGGTTAACTTTCGGCAAGTAGCTTGCACTATGGAAATTTTTGTCTAACTTCATCCCAGAAGATGAACGGTTTGGGATATTCGATCAAAGTGGTCTCGCGCCTGACCGGGTTGACCCCGCACGTCATCCGGATTTGGGAAAAACGGTATTCGGCGGTGACGCCCGACCGCACGTCAACCAATCGTCGCCTCTACAGCGACGCCGAGGTCGAGCGCCTGACGCTCCTGCGCCGGGCGACCGAGGCAGGGCACAGCATCCGCAACATCGCCTCCCTCTCGACCACCAATCTTCGTCAACTCGTCCGCCCCGACGAAGAGGCGCCCGCCTCAATCGACCGGGCGGCGCCGAGTTCTGCCGGAAAGCAAGTTCACTTGGAAGAATCGTTGCGAGCCATCCGCGCCCTCGATGCCGTCGCGCTGGACCGCGTCTTCAACCAAGCGGCGATGGAACTAAGCCAGCCCGCCCTGATCCAGGACCTGATCGTTCCGTTGATCCACAAGATCGGCACGCTCTGGGAAGCCGGCGAACTGAAGATTATCCACGAACACATCGCGTCAGCGTCCATTCGGACCTTCATGGGGAACTTCATGCGGCAGCACTCCTCACCCGGGTATGCGCCGCCCATCGTGGTCACGACTCCCGCCGGACAGGTGCATGAACTCGGAGCCATTCTTGCCGCCGCTGAGGCCAACAACCATGGGTGGCGAGTCTGTTATCTGGGGCCCAGCCTTCCGGCCGAGGAAATCGCGGCCGCTGCGGTTCAGCAAAAGGCACGTGCGGTCGCGCTCAGCATCGTCTACCCGACGGACGATCCTCACCTGGCTGGAGAATTGAAAAGACTTCGTCAATTGCTCCCGAACGTCGTGTTGCTGGTCGGTGGACGCGCCTGCCATGCCTATCAACCAACCCTGGATGAGATCGGCGCGGTCGCGTGTCATACGATCACCGAATTCGGAGCCCAACTCGCCCGGCTTCGCCTCCACCGCACTTCCTCATCATCGTGAAAACATTCTGGCAACCCAACCTGCATCGTACCGGGCGATCCGCCCGAGCCGCCCTCGGCAGCCTCCTCCTCGCCGGAGCGGTCGCCGCGTTCTTTTGGAGCGTCTGGGCGGGAGCCGCCCTGCTCGCTTCCGCAGCCTTCGTCCTCTTCGAAGCCGCCCGCGGCTGGTGTCTCCTCCGGGCTTGCGGGATCAAAACCCGACTCTGACGATGAAAGCCAATCACTGTCCGAATTGTCGCAAGCTCGGGCTTTGGTTCGACGGAGCGTTTGGCCCCTTTTGCTCGAAGCGCTGCCGCCTCATTGACCTTGGTCAGTGGCTCAGCGAGGAACATCGCATCTCCGAGCCGCTCCGCCCCGGGCACCTTGAGCCTTACGCCGATCTCCCTCCTGGCCAGCACTTGGATCGGACCGACGAGTCCAAAGGCTGAACCGCTGCGCCAGACAACCTCCGTGCTACCGCGGACCTGAACCGACCAACTGGCGTTGCAGCTCCTGCGCCTTCGCGGTCGCGTCGTGTGCCACGTTTCGATACGCGTCGAAATCGTGGAACCAATACTTTTTCGCCAACCGATACATCCAGTGTTTCTCAGGCACTTCCTGTCCCGGCAGCCATTGGCTGAACCGGGGGGTCATCGCCTCAAGCTCCGCCATGGCCGTTCCCCGGGCCGTCGTGTCCCGCGCGCCGTGCTTGCGCACGATGTCCCGCACCAAGTCGGGACGCTCCAGGACCACGCAGCCCCGCGTGTGCTTCGCGCTCAGCTCCCGAAAGTCCCGCAAGAACGAGCTGTCCCGCATGGTCGCAAAAATTCCCCGCGGATCACGGATCGTTTCCGTGGCGAACTGAATGATCGGACAAGGTTCAATGTCGCCGCGCGGACCCACGTGATGGCTGATGCCCGTGCTCATCGGGCAGAGCGCCCGGCCTTCTCCATCGTAATAGGCATCGATGATCGCGATCGGCACTTTAGCCCGCATTGAGGTGACAAACTCCCGGATGCGCACGAGCTGATCCGGACGCAAGGCCAGCTGGAAATTCGGCTTCGGGCCCATCGGGCGATAGCTGTGATACCACACGTAATGCACGCCGCGCGCGATCAACTCCCGCAGCCACGACTCCGTCAGCAGCTCGTCAATGTTCGACTGGCAAACGCTGGTGGCGACGCCCGTCAGGATCTTCTCCTGCAGGCAATGGTCGAGCCCGCGCAACGTCCGGTTGTAAACCTCCTTTTTTCCGCGGCGCTCGTCGCTGGTCATCTCCCGGCCTTCGATGGAGATCAGCGGCGTGACATTCCCGATCTGCCGGAGGCGTTTGGCCACTTTCTCCGTGATGAACTGACCGTTGGTGAAGACCTGAAAGTAACAGTCTGGATGCGCCGCCAGCAGGTCGAGCAGCTGGGGATGCATGAACGGCTCCCCTCCCAGGATACCGAAGAAGGAGTTCCCATGGTTCTTGGCCTCGACGATGGTCCGATTCAACGTCTCCAGCTCGATCGCATCCTTTTCCTCCACGTCCACCCAGCAACCCTGACAGCGCAGGTTGCAGGAGTTGATGATGGAGAGGTACAGGAACGGCGGAAAATACTCGCCTCGCTTGATCCGGCGTTTAAATCGCTCCACCGAGAGCAGGCCCTTCACCCCGAAGTTCCAGGAGAATTTCCACAGGCACTTGGGATCGGCCGATCGAAGCGCGCGAAAAACAAGGGAGGGCAGCATGGTCAGGCGAAAGCACAGCCGCCCAACCGCCAGGCGCCACGTTTGCTTCGTTGAATGGGAATTCCGAACAACACCCCGGCAGAGTAGCCGCCAGAAAACTCAGGGCAACCTTCAAAGTGTCGCTGCGTGCAACTCCTCTCCAGAAGAGCTTCCCGCGAACCGTCCCCAAATCTTCTTCGCCAACTTCGTCGCCCACCCAAATTATTCGAATCCGTATGATTCAGTTCACGACGAAGTTTGCGACGAAGATTTCTCCCCACGAATCTCCACGGTTCTTCCTCTTACTCCTCCCGAAAAGAACAAGATCAAGAGCAGGATTAAGAGCAAGGGGGGCATGCCCGGTTCATTGTCTGGTGAGCAGGTCAAAAAGGAAACGGCGGCTTCACGGGAGACCCGACGTTCACTCGGCGGCGCAGGCTAACGCTCATTGGTCTCAAACGGCACCGGCACGATCAGAGCAGGACAGCCGACACCATTGACCACGCACTCAAGTTCTGTCCCCATCGCGTTGCACTCCTTGCGCACATAGCCGAGCGCAATCGGGCGCCGCAACCGGGGCGAAAGAACCGCGCTGGTGATCTGGCCAACCTCACGCCCAGCCTGGCGCAAAACATCCCCTTTCTTCGGAAGCACCGGCAGTCCCTCGGGCAGCACCAGGCCGCGCAAGGCACGCGTTACTTGCCCGTAGGTTCGAATGCGCGCGATGACCTCCTGCCCGATGTAGCAGCCCTTTTGGTAACTGATCGCGCGCGCTTCGATCCCCGCCTCCGGCGCCAGGTTGGTTTCGTCCATATCCGCTCCGAAACGCGGAATCCCCGCCTCCACCCGGACCAGTTCCAACGCATCCCAGCCCGCCAGTCCACCGCCCTCCTCGCGCGCCTCGGTCAACAAGCGCCCGGCAAACTCGATGCCCACCCCGATCGGCACAAACAAATCAAATCCAGTTTCCGCTCCGCGCGGCTGATGGGCGCAAACCACCTCGCCCCAAACCGGATCGTTGACCTGCCGCAACTGGCCCGGCGACGGCAGACCATCCAGCGTCAGCCCCACTCGCCCCACCACCTTGGGCGCAGCCGGCCCAAGCACGCTGAAGTGGGCATAGTGCGGCGCGACGTCCACCACCTGGACATCATCGGCAATGACAAATTCCTCCAACCGCGCCCGCACGCGTTCCCTGCACCCCGGCTCCAAGTCCAGCAACAGCTCATCGCGCAGACAATGAACATGGAGATCCGACACCAAGCGTCCCTTGGCCGTGACCAACGCGGCATAACATCCCTCGCCCGGCTTCAGATCCTTCACGGCATTCGTCACCTGACCATGCAGAAACCGCGCCCGGTCCGCTCCAGTCACGCACAGTCGGCCGCGATGGCTCAAGTCCAACACCGCCGCTGACTCGCGCAGACAGGCATACTCTGCCGCCGTCGACCCGTAGTCCCGCGCGACCGAGTGCCCTCCAACCTCCACCCAGCGCGTGACTGTCTCGTTTGGCAACATGAATTCCATGGTTAGAGCTGAGCCAGCCGGCGAGACCGCCCGCACTGGATTGCAAAAAATTCAACCTGCCACTCCACACTGTGCGACGGGCAAGTTGAACATTTTACGTCGACGTTGAACACCGAGGCGAAGTTACGGAAGCATCCTGCCGACGCAACGCTGGATTTGGAGTCGATGCGCGGACAAAGAATTCGATTGAATCCCCGGCCAGACCGAATACTTGTTTTCCCACGTCGCCCATCGGGGCGACGGGACTCGCGCGCACATGGATCAACACGTTGTCGTTTCCGCCACTCCAACCGGCCCAACCGGGCTGGCCAGACTGGCCTTTGCTCGCGGGCACACCCGGCCTTTCCGGCCGACGCCTGGTCTCCTTTCATGAAGCCGACCGACCTGCGGGGCATCCTCCAATACATCCCCCGCTTTCGCGAAAAGATTTTCGTGATCGCCATCGACGGAGCGATCGTGACGGAGGATAACTTCGCCAACATCCTGCTCGACCTGGCCGTTCTCCGCAGCCTGAACATCCGGGTGGTGGTTGTCCACGGCGCATCGGCGCAGATCCGCGCGTTGGCCGAGGCCCAAGGCGTCAGCGCGTCCGATCTCGAAGGCACCGGCGTGACCGACGCCGAGACCTTGAAGCTGGCCTTGACCGCGGCCAACCGGTTGACCCACGAAATCCTTGAGGGCCTTTCCGCCAACGATCTCCGTGCCGCCTCCACCAACGGCATCATCGCGCATCCGCTCGGCATTCTGCAGGGAGTCGACCACTTGTTCACGGGCAAGGTTGAGCGCGTCGACGTCGAGTTGTTTCTCTCGTTGCTGGCCCAGGGCGTCATCCCGGTGGTTCCTCCTCTGGGTTTCGACGGCGACGGCAAGACCTACCGGGTCAACTCGGATCACGTGGCGGTGTCCCTGGCCGAGGCGTTGAAGGCGATCAAGCTGATCTTCATCACCACCAGTGACGGTCTGTTCGAACAAGGGCAGCTGATTCGTCAGATGTTGGCGAGCGATCTCGACCTGGTCCTGGCGCAGCGCCGGTCGGAGATTCTGCCGGAGATGCTTTCCAAAGCCGCCCATGCCGCCGCGGCGTGTCGGGCCGGTATTCCCCGCGTTCACCTGATCAACGGCCGCGTTGACGAAGGCCTGCTCGCCGAGGTTTTCTCGAACGAAGGCATCGGCACCCTGATCTATGCCAATGAGTATCAGCAGATCCGCCGCGCGCTGAAGAAGGACATCCGCAGCCTGATGCTCCTCACCAAAAAAGCCGTGCAGAACGAGGAACTGGTCAAGCGCACCCGCGCCAGCTTCGAAAAATCGCTGGCCGACTATTATATCTTCGAGATCGACAAGAACCCGGTCGCGTGCGCGGCCCTCCACGTCTATCCGGATCAGCGCAAGGGCGAACTCGGCTACGTCTACGTCAACCCCTCGCACGAAAACCAGGGCATCGGTCGGAAGTTGATTCAATTCCTCGAGAGCAAGGCTCGCGAACAGGGGCTGGTGGAGCTCATCGCCCTGTCCACGCAGGCCTACAATTACTTCATCAACAAGGGCGGCTTCAGCGAAGGCTCACCGGACGATCTGCCGCCCGCCCGCCGCGAGCGCTACGAACAAAGCGGGCGCAAGTCCAAGATCCTCGTCAAACGCCTCCGGGCGCAATGACGAATGACGAATGACGAAGCAACGAAAAGTCTCGGCTGAAGACGCCGGCTGGTTCAGCCCTCGTGACCCCTCGTATTTTGTCCTTCGTCATTGGATATTCGTCATTCCGGCGCGCCTCGCGCCGCAAGCTTGTGTTTTGTTGGTTGCCCCCTAGAGTTCGGCCATGAAGAGCGACGTGATACCGGTGCAAATTCGCGGCATTCTGCCCGCGAACAGCGGCTGTGCGATCTTCGTGGGCAACGAGGAAAAGGTTTTCGTGATCCAGGTCGAGCACAACATGGGCGTCGTCATCGGCATGTTCATGCGCGATGCGCCCAAGGAACGCCCCTTGACCCACGATTTGGTGGCCACCATTTTCAAAGGCTTCGGCATCACGGTTGAACGCGCGATCATCACCGACCTCAAGAACTCGACTTACTTCGCGCGCCTGATTCTCCAGCAAACCAACGAGCTGGGCCGCAAGCTGGTGGAGGTGGACGCGCGCCCCAGCGATTGCCTCGCCCTGGTCACCGCCCAGAAAAAGCCTCTCTTTGTCACCAGCGCGCTCTTCGAGCAGGTCGAGGACATGTCCAAGTGGCTGGAAGAAATCAACGAGAACGAGGAAGGCGCCGGGGAATCCGAGTAACATCATGGCCCGCGCCTCCGCCTCCGCACCTGCCTCAGGCTCATCCGCCGCCAGCGGCCAATCCGCCCCCGTTAGTCTGGTCCAGGGCGACGACGATTTCGCAGTCAAACAACGCGCGCGCCAGATCTATCAGCAGTGGAGCCAGGAGTTGGGCGGGATGGATCACGAGACCATCGACGCCCAGGTCAACAATTCCGGCGAGGCGCTCCGCGCCATCGCCCGGCTGCGCGAGTCCCTCCAAACCCTGCCCTTCTTCGGCACCGGCAAGGCCGTCTGGCTGCAAAACTGCAACTTTCTTGGCGACGAACGGACCGCCAGTTCGCAGGCGGTGACCGAAGCCCTCGCGGATCTCGCGCAGGAATTAAAGGCCTTTTCCTGGACCAACGTTCGCCTCGTCATCAGCGCGGGCAAGGTCGACAAGCGAAAGACCTTCTTCAAAACGCTGGAGAAGATTGGGAAGGTCGAATCGTTCGAAGCCTGGTCGATCGACGACAAGGATTGGGCGGCCCAGGCGGAACTGGCCGCCGCCAAAGCCATCCGCGCCCGGAAAAAGAGCATCTCCGACGACGCCCTGGCGGAACTGGTCCAGAACGTGGGCCCGCACAGCCAGCAACTCGCGAGCGAAGTTGAAAAGCTGTGCCTCTACGTGGGCGCACGTGAGGCCATCGAAGTGGCCGACATTGAGGCCATCGTCACGCGCAACAAACAGGCCCGCTCCTTTGCCCTGGCGGAGGCGCTGGGCGAGCGCAACCTCCCTCGGGTTCTGCGCTGTCTCGACGAGGAGCTTTGGGAGATGCAGTTCGACAAGAAGAAGTCCACCATCGGCCTGCTCTACGGTTTGATCAGCAAGGTTCGCAGCATGCTCCTTCTGAAAGAGATGATCCGTGAGGGCTGGGTCAAGGCGGACGCCGACTACAGCCGCTTCAAAAGCCAGCTCGAACGCGTTCCCGCCGATCGCCTGCCGGAGGACAAGAAGTTCAATCCGCTCTCGATGCATCCGTTCATGCTGCACAAGTCGCTGCCGCAGACGCGCAATTTCACCACCGCCGAGTTGGTGCGCGCGATGGAACGTCTGCTCGCCTGCAATCAACGTCTCGTCTCTTCCAGTCTCGACGAAGCGCTCGTCATGCAACAGACCCTCGTCCAGATCATCCAGGGCGAGGAAGGCACCGCCCGGGCGGGCGCGACTCCACCGGCCCGCCGCGCTACGGTGGGATGAATTCCTGGGTTCCAGCCGACCAGACCTGGACCCTGCTGGCCCTGATCGTCGGAGGTGTCGCCGCCTGCATCCAACTCGAGCAGGCTTCCAAATGGGCCGCCCGCCTCAGCGGCCCCGTCCTCGCCCTCATCGCCGGCATGGCGCTCTCCAACTTGCGGATCGTCCCAACCGAGGCGCCCATTTACGACGTCATCGATGACTACCTGGTGCCCATCGCGATCCCGCTCCTGCTCTTTCAGGCCAACCTCCGCCGGATTCTCCGCGAGGTCGGCCCGATGTTCCTGACCTTTCACATCGCAACAGTGGGCACAGTCCTCGGCGCCTTCGCCGCTGCCTGGCTGTTTCGCCATTCGATCCCCCGCGTGGCCGAGGTGGCCGGCATCATGACCGGAAGTTACATCGGCGGCGGCGTCAATTTCGTGGCGATCAAGAACACCTACAATGTGCCTTCCGAACTGAGCAACCCGCTGCTGGTCGCCGACAATTTCATCATGGCCGGCATGTTCACGTTGCTGCTGGTCATCGCCGGCAGCCGCCTCTTTCGCCGCTGGTATCCGCACCCTCATTCCGAAGCCGGCCAAACCACCGACCGCGAAACCCTCGCCGCCCGGCACTGGCGCCGCAAGGAGATCGCCCTCAAGGACATCGCCCAGGCCTTCGCCATTTCCATCATTATCGTCGCCGCTTCAAAGCTGCTGTCAGGCCAGATCAAGTCCGCCACCGACTCGAAGCTCGTCGCGGCCTTCTTCGGCAGCCCCTACGTTCTCATCACCTTCTTCACCACCGCTGTGGCGACGATCTTTCATCGCACGGTGGAGAAAATCCACGGGGCCGACGAGCTGGGCGCCTACCTGCTCTACCTCTTCTTTCTGGTCATCGGTTTGCGCGCGGACCTGCTGGCGGTCGTGCGCAACGTGCCGGAGCTGTTCGGACTCTGTTTGGTCATGGCAACGGTCAACCTGACCTTCACGCTCGTGGTTGGACGCCTGTTCCGCCTGAACCTGGAGGAACTGCTCCTGGCCGTAAACGCCACCCTCGGGGGCGCGCCTTCCGCCGCCGCCATGGCCATCTCCACCGGCTGGAGCCGCCTCGTCCTTCCCGGTGTCCTCGCCGCGATCTGGGGCTATGTCATCGGCACGTTCGTCGGCGTCCTCGTGGCCGAGGTGCTGCGGGGCGGTTAGATCGGTTGGGACGACGGCCAGCTGGTTTCGGTGGCGCCGCAAGCGCCCATCAACCTTTGGCAACCTGCCGGCAGCAGACGCGTTTTCGTCGCGCCATGCTCCCAGCCCATGAAGCTTCTTATTCGAGCGGTTCTGATGGTTTTGGTCGTCCTCCAGGGATCGAGCTCCTGGGCAAAAGCGGGTACCAACGGTTTTATTGTTCCCCCATGGCGCGGCGCAGCCCTGAGTTCGTCCGGCTACTGGGAAACGTTCACGGCGGCCGCCGGTCACCCTGGCAATCGCCCCGATCGACCGGGCGCGAACACCGCCGCTGTCCTGATCCAAACCGATCCGAACGCGTTTCTCACCGGCAGCGGCAATATTTACAATCTGACGGGCACGAGCAGGTTCATGCTGACGGACATCACGTCGAGGACGGTCGGCACCGTTGTCCTGCAGTCGCGCACGATTGGGAGCGAGCTCGACTACGGTTCGCTGAGACTGAGCTGGACCAACGCGACGGGCGCTCATTCTTTGGCGCCGCAAACGCAAGTGGAACTGAATCGCGGCAGCCAGGCGGGTCTCGGTGCCACCGTCTCGTGGCTTTCACAATGGGATCTCTCGGGCCTGTCCGTCACTCAATACACTGTCTCGTTCCAAGCCGCCGCGCCCAGCGTGAGCTTCGACGCGCTGACCATCGACACGTGCGAAAAGCCGATTCCTTTGTTCACGCAGCCCTTTGCGATCAACGATCCCCGGCCGGTGATCGATCGCTGGATGTATCCCCACAACGCCGCGCCTTGCGATCGCCCGGCCGCTTCGGTCTTCGCCACGTTCGGCGACGCCGCCGAAGTCGACACCCGGCACGCCCAGCTCCTGTTGGGTTGGGACACCGCATCGTTAGTTCCATCCGGCCTGGGCCCCGCCCGATACCTCATCTCTCGCTGCCGCATCACCCTGACGATCAATCGAGGCCAGCTCTTTTTCCACGACCCGACTCCCGACCCGATCGCCACGCACCTCGCCCCGAACCATCCCTCCTTTCAACCCGATGCGGATCCCGGACGGCCGATCGAGCTGTTCGGCGTTGGTTTCCGCAACGGATATGATGCCGGCCGGTTCGATCAATGTGCCGATTTCGGTCCCAACCGAACCGGGGAACGCAACGCCTACGCGGTTGGCCCGTCGAGCGAAGGTCGTCTGGTCGACGTCAGCAACAACGTGGGCAAGACCAACGCAGCCTGGGCTCCCTTTGAAGTCGAGCCGTTCGCCATCGGCCAGACCTCCGAAGCGCAGCCCGGGCAATTGGTTCCCTCCGGCGCAAAAATGACCTTTGATCTCAACCTCGCCAATCCCTTCGTCCTCGCTTACCTGCAGGATGCTCTCAACACCGGCCGCCTGCGGTTCATGGTTTCGTCCCTGCACCCTTCATCCGGACAGTTTGGTGCGCCGGACTATCCGGACTTCGCCACCCACTTCAATGAAGCCGCCGTCGAGCCGACGCGGCTCGAACTGGCGGGGGTGGCCGTCGGCGATGGCGACGTGGACAGCGACGGACTGCCGGATGACTGGGAGCGATTCGCCCTTCGGACGTTGAGCGACCATGGACATGGGGATGCGGATGCCGACGGGATCTCCAATCAAGCCGAGTATGAAACGGGAACCGACCCGCTCTCCGCCGTCAGCGGCCTGCGCATCCTTTCCCCGACTCGCGACGCCACCGACGGTCTCGCGTTGCGTTTTCCAACCGAGGCCAGCCGTCGATATCAGGTCGAAATTAGTGAAGACCTGGAACATTGGACCCCGCTGACCAACGCGCCGGTGTTTGAACTCAAGACAGGCGTGGCAGCAGTGACCGATGGCCCAGCGACGCACGCGCGACGGGCGTATCGCATTCGCAGCGAAGCGATCCGTCCTTAGGAACCGGGGCAGGCTGGGAACACCGGCCTACTTCGCGCGTCCTCCCTGCGTCACCGTCTTGATGGGATACAGTCCTGGGCAGCAGCCGTACGTTTCGTGAAACGCGCTGCTGAAGTGACTCAGGCTGTTGTAGCCGACCTCGAGCGCGGCCTCCGTCACATTGCACTTGCCCGTGCGCAACAGTTCAGCAGCCCGTTCCATCCGGACCTGGCGCAAGAACCGTTGCATGGTCATTCCCGCCTCCTGGGAAAACAAGCGGCTCAGGTAAAACGGGCTGCAGCCGACAATCCGTCCGAGTTCATCCAGCGTTGGCGGTGCGCACAGGCGATCTCGCAGGATTGCTTTCACCCGATCCACACGCTCGCGGGCGAGCCGTTGGGCGCGAGTGCAAAAGAGCTCGCCATCGGGCGGACGAAAAAAGAGAAGTGCGGCCAGCTCGGCTGCCTTGCTTTGGAACCAGACGGATCGGGCGGGCGCGAAAACGGGCGGGTGGCGCAGGGTCTGCACCACCATTTGCAGCGTGGTGTTCAGGCGTTCGGCGGCGGCCACCGCGGACGACAGCGACGCGCCCGCCCCGGCCACGACCTCGCGCACCATTGGATGCAGACTGGCGGCGCTGCCGGAGAAATGGCGTCTCAGAAAATCGGCGGAATACTCGACGGTGATGAACCGATGAGCGTGGCCGGCCAGACGTGAAGCCTGCAAAGAAGGGGTTCCCTGCCGGTAGTAAGTGAACATTTCGGCATTGAGCTCGCTCACGCCGCGGGCATCGCTGACGACCGCCGCACCGGACAAGTTCAAGCACAGTTCAACGCCGCCCGGATGAAAGCTTCGGGCCCAGTCGAGCGAAGTGCCGCCGTGAAAATCGTGCCACTCAAAGCTGAAGCCCAAATCACGAAAACTTCCGAACAACGGACGCCAGCCCGTGCCGACGGCCTGCCACGCCGACGCCTCGGCAAACGGTGGCTCGACCCGCGGAGACCCAGCTTTACGTCGAAATTCGCTTTCGTTCATCCGACGCGATTTTGCGCCGCGCCTCACGGACTTAGCAAGGGCGCCAGCGTCCAGTCCGGACGATCCGCCGGGTTCGCCCAGCGTCGCATGTCCTGCAATTCGCCCTCCGTGAACACCTCCACATGTCCATCCGCCACGGCCGCGACGGCTCGCCGATGCCAACGCGGATCGACAAAGCCCCACAGGTCGGGCGGATTGGCTCGTTCGAACGACGGCGCCCAGCGCCGCGCGGTAATGGCGGGAGGATGAACCACGAAGTTGCCTGGCTCGTCGCGACCCCCTGAAGGCCGTGCCCGCGCCGAGGCAAACGTCAACAGGTCACTCGGTCGCCGGATTTGACCGACCCGGGTCACCAGCCAGGCCGATCCGAAAGTGCCCGCCGCGAGGGCCGGATTGAATTTTTGCTCATCACCTCCGATGAAAACCGAATTATAGCCGAGGCTCGGATAGAGACTGGCCCGGTAAATGTAGTCCGCATGCGATCTGGCTTCGGCATCCTCGAGAAAACGCCTGGACTCATTCACATAGATGGCGCGAAACGTGTGAGCGAGCTGCGGAGCCAAACGCCACGGATACCGATCTCGGATCGGACTGGCGAGCGGGTTGCCGCGATCGTCATACGCATCGACCTGGGAGCTATACCCGGGCAGCACCGCATCGTCGTTCTCGTCGGCATAAAGCTGCCAGCCGATCATCAATTGTCGTCCGGCGTTTCGCTCGTTCAGTTCCTTGGCTTTCAGCTTCGCTCGCCCCACCGCCGGCACCAGCAGGCCGCTGAGGATGCCGACGATCGCCATCACCACCAACAGCTCGATCAACGTGAACCCTCTGTCGCCTGTCGCCATTTCCGCCGACCCGTTCGTTCGCATGGACCCATCCTAGATGCCCCGGCCTCCCGCTGCTTTCGGCCCCTTGCCATTTCTTGCCGGCGCCTTGCACAATTCTCCACCAACCTTCCGCAACGAGCCGCAAGCGAACCAGGCACCCTTTGCCTACAGTCGATCCCATGTTCAATTGCTCGGCCCAAAGTCTCGTCCTCCTCCTCACCATGTTCGCGTCCGGACTGTCCGCGGCCATCTCACCTCACGTATCTCCGCCGTCCAGCTATGCCCCGTTGCCCGAGGCCATCACCTCTTTCGGCGCCGTCGCGCACGACGGATGGCTCTACGTTTACGGCGGCCACCGAGGCGAACGCCACGCCTACTCGTCCAACGACGTTTCCGGCACCTGCCGCCGCCTCAGTTTGCTCGACGGATTCACCTGGGAGACGCTGCCCGCCGACCTGGCCACGCAAAGTCCCGGCCTAGTCGTTGATCGCGACTCGCTCTACCGGCTTGGCGGCATGGCGGCGCGCAATCCCAAAGGCGACAAACAGGACCTTTTCTCCCAGGCCAGCGCGAGCCACCTGGCGGTTAACTCGGATCGCTGGGAGCCGATTGCCGATCTGCCGGAACCACGCTCAAGCCACGACGCCGCCATCGTTTCGCATCGAATCTATCTTGCCGGCGGATGGCACCTGCGGGGAGCCGGCCGCGAACCGCTGTGGCATGACACCGCTCTCGTCCTCGACCTATCCGAGCCAAAGGCACGCTGGAAATCATTCCCTCAGCCGTTCAAACGTCGCGGCCTCGCGCTCGCCAGCCTTGGTCCACGGCTTTTTTGCCTGGGCGGAATGTCGGAAGGTGACTCTCCCTCGCTCGCCGTCGACATCCTCGACACGAAGACCGGTGCGTGGTCGCGCGGTCCCGATCTTCCACCGGGCCGCCTGAAGGGTTTCGGAGCATCAGCCTGCGTGGTGAACGACCGCCTCTATATCAGCGGCATGAGCGGCACTGTCTGGCGGCTGAGCGACGACGGCCGGCGGTGGGAGGAAGCCGCCCAACTTCGCACGCCACGGTTCTTCCACCGATTGATGCCGGGCGGCGACGGACAACTTTTGGCCGTGGGAGGTGAGGGATCATCCGGCAAGTTGCGGGAGATCGAAGTAATTTCGATTGTCCCCCAGTCTGCCGGATACTGGCCGGGCTTTCGCGGTCCTCACCGCGATGGCATTACCCGCGAATCTCTTGACGTGACAAACTGGCCATCGGCCGGCGCACCCGTGCTCTGGCGAAGCGCGGTCGGCCAGGGGATCAGCTCCTTCGCGATCAGCCGCGGCCGCGCATATACCCTCGGCAACTCCAACGGCACCGACACGCTGTGGTGCCTGAACGCCATCAACGGAACTGCCGTGTGGCGCCATGACTACGCCTGTGTCTCCACCAACCATCCCATGTCGGTTGTTCCGTCAGGCCCTGCGTCAACCCCAGCCGTTGCTGACGGCCGACTCTATGGACTGAGCCGCGAAGGGGATTTCCATTGCGTGTCCGCCAACGACGGCAGGCTCATTTGGAAGCGCCATTTGCTTGCCGATCTCGGCGGAAAACGGCCGATCTATGGCTATGCCAATTCTCCGCTTGTCGCCGGAGGACTTGTCTTCCTCGACGTCGGAGGCACGAACGGATCCACCGTGGCCTTGTCGGCGGAAACGGGAGCGCTTCGCTGGCGGGCGGGGCGCGGTGAAGCGGGCTATAGTTCGCCGCGCCTCACCTTGGTTGCCGGGCAACCGACACTCGCCATGTTTCAGGGCGAAGCCTTCACCCTGATGAATCCTTTCAACGGCCAAGTCATCTCCCGTTACCCCACCACCACGCGGGATTTCTGTAACACGATCACACCGGTCGTGGCTGGCGCCACCGCGTTCATCTCCAACACTGGAACTGACGGCACCCAACGGCTGGACTTTACAGGCGCCACGCCGCACGTGGTCTGGCAAAACAAAAACTTCGGGCTGCTCTTCAACTCGCCGGTTCTTTGGCAGGGACATCTCTACGGCTTCAATGACGCCCGTCGGAACGAGAGCGAACTGGTTTGCCTGGAAGCCGCCACCGGCAAAATCCGCTGGTCCTCGAACGAGATCGAAAAGGGCACCTCCTCCATTGCAGACGGCCACATGGTTGTTCTCACCCGCCGTGGCGAACTCGTCGTCGCTTCCCTCGGGGACTCCGGCCCCAGCGTGGTCATCCGAATCCAGTGCCTTGGAGGCAAATCGTGGGCCGAGCCAGTCGTGGCGGGCGGACGCGTCTACTGCCGCAACAACGACGGGACTGCCGTTTGCCTCGGCTTGCGGTGAGGCTCGCGTCAGCAGGCGATGCGAAACGGTCTGGCCAGTGTCCGGCCAGCATAAGTTGCCAGCGTCCTTGGTTGGTCACCCCGGATTAACCCCGAGAAAATCCGTCACCTCCTTCCACCATTCGCCGGGCTCCTTCCACACATCTTCGTGCCCGGCACCCGGCGTTTCACGCAGGCGTTTCGGACCGCGATAATCCTCGTACAGGCTCCGACCCAATGGCGTGGGAACGACGATGTCACTACCGCCCAGCCATACATACAGCGGCCCGGAGTACCTCCGTAAATGATCCACCGAATCAAAGCGATCCTGCATGATCAGGCCCGCCGGCAGGAACGGATAGTGGCTCTGCGCCACCCGGGTCAACCGATCATACGGCGCGACCAACAAGACCCCGGCGACACGGTTGGAATAAGCTCCCGCGAGGTAACACGCCACGCCTGTCCCCAGCGATTCGCCCACGACATAAACCCGATTCGATCCACTCAGCACCGACATGGCCTCGTCCGCCGCGGCGCACAGCGATCGTTCCGTTGACTCGCCATGACGCGCCCCGTAACCAGGATACTCAAGGATGCGCACCTCCAGATTCGCCGCCCGCTGCAAAGCGTCAGCGTAGACCGCCCGATGCACCGCATGCCCACCGTTGCCGTGCACGACCAAAACCGATCCTGCCGACGGGCCGCGGAGAGCCGGCCGAACCCAACCGATGCTCTGGCCGGCGGTGTTGGTCCACGGTTCGAGGGAAACGCTCCGTGCGCGCCGCGTGAGTTCCGCCCATGGCGCCCGGCTTGGAAAATACAGCAGGCGCCGCTGAAACACGAAAACCGCGATGAGGATCAATCCATAGACCACGGCCAGGGTCCCCACCACGACGAGAACCTTGCGGCGAATCGGCTGTAGATTCATGGTCGGGCACCCTGACTCGCCGAACGACGTTCGTCCAGCCCGGGCCCACGCCTCGGGTGCTTTCGAAAGTGGTGAACCGTGGTAACGCCCACCGCATCGAACCGTCACCCTGTGTCCCTGATCCTTCCCGTTTTGAGATTGGGAGCCAACCGGCCCTCCGCTAGAGTCCCGTCCGCATGACACCCGAATCCACCACGCCCATCGCCAGCCTCAAAGGCAGCCGCTGGCGAAGCGCACTTCGCCGCATTCTGTTGCGCAGCCTGATCCTCGCCGCGCTGCTCGTGGCGCTCGCGGCCGCACGGTGTCTCTACTCCTTCCGCGATCGAACGCCCGGCTACACGCTCGACCTTCGCGTTTCACCCGAACGTTCCCTGGCCGACCCACGTCCGCTTCGCGTCGGATTCGCCCGCGCAAAAATCTCCCCTGACCTGACCAACCCGCAGCACCGGATCTGGATGGCCGGATTCAGCCAGAATCGAGCCGCCACCAATCTCCACGACGACCTCTGGGCCGTCGCCACCGTGATCGACGATGGACACACGCGCCTCGGGTTGGTTGTCCTCGACGCGATCGGATTCTTTCACGACGACGTCATCGCGGTCCGCCGCCGCCTTGCCGCCGAGCTGAAACTGGACTACACCGTCGTCTGTTCAACCCACAACCACAGTACTCCGGATCTGATGGGGCTCTGGGGGCCGCACCCGCTGCAAACCGGAGTCGATCCAGACTACCGCGAGCAGGTGATCGCCGGGACGATCTCGGCTGTGTCTGCAGCCGCGACGAACCTCCAACCAGCGCGCCTCGCCGTGCACGAAATCCCCGTCAAACCCGACGGCCTGCTGACCGACACCCGCAAGCCGGAGGTTTACGATCCGGACTTGCGCGTTCTTCAATTCACCCGCGTCGACAATGGCGCCACCATCGGCACGGTGACCGGTTGGGCCAACCATCCGGAGACGGTTTGGTCAAAGAACCAATCCCTCACGGCGGACTTTCCGGGTTACCTGCGCGACGCGCTCGAGAACGGCGTGAAGCATCAGGGCGCATTGCTCGACGCCGGGGTGGGCGGCATTCACCTTTACATCAACGGCGCCGTAGGAGGCTTGATGAGCACCACCCCCAACGTCACGGTGCGTGACCCGTATCTGCAGCAGGACTTCAAATTGCCTTCGCACGAAAAAGCCCTCGCCCTCGGCCGTCAACTTGCCTCGCGAATTCTGCCCCGGTTGGAAGACACCAATGTCGTTGGCGCAATCCACGTCCCAATCGGACTGCGGGCGCGCACGGTCGAGATCCCGCTCGACAATCCTGCGTTTCTTCTGGCTCCGGCGCTCGGGCTGATCGATCGCGGCCACGTCCGTTGGAAGACGCTGCGCACCGAAGTCGCGCTGATCACCTTGGGCTCAACCTCGCTGGCCTGCATCCCGGGAGAAATCTATCCGGAACTCGTCAACGGCGGCGTGGAGGCGCCCCCGGGCGGCGATCATCCTGGGCCGCCAGCCGAGATCCCACCGATACGTGAACTACTGCCGGGCCGGACGAAATTCATCCTGGGCCTCGCGAATGATGAGATTGGCTACATCATTCCGAAAACCCAGTGGGATCGAGAGGCCCCGTTCACTTACAACGCAAAGAAAGCGCCCTATGGAGAGATCAATTCAGTCGGTCCCGACGCCGCCGGGATCATTCACCAGACGCTCCGGGAACTCTGCCGGTGAAAGGAAGGGAAAAGGAATGCCCACCCTGCTCCGGGTGAGCTTCGTTCTGGAGCGAACAAACTCCCGCCCGGCAGGCGCGGAGGCTCAAGTCGCCCAGGCCATCCCGCGGCCGGCTCGTCAGCCGGCGATCCGGATGACGTTCTTGATGCCGGTGGCTTTGCCTAACAAAAGATCCCGGTAACTTTCCATCGGGAACCGGCCGGTGATCACGCTCTGCAAAGCCTGTGGCCAGCGCTGCTTGAAGGTTCCAAGATCGCGAATGGCGGATTCGAACGCCGGCCGGTCAGCGTTGACCGTTCCGATGATCGCCTGGTTCATCAACACCATCTGGCGCATCAAGGTGTCGGCTTCAATCGGAATGGCCGGCTTGACCGGCGGAATTCCGGTGAAGACAAACACGCCGTTCAATCCGAGCACTTTGAGGACATCGAAGGAGATCCTGGCCTGCCCGACCGCCTCATAGACGAGATCGATGTTGCCGACGATCTTGGCGAACTCAGCCGGCGGCGTGGTCTCGCTCGAGATGTATTTCGCCCCGATGGAATTGACCAGGGCTGCCTTCGGATTCGGTTCTGCCGACCGCGAGTAAACGTAGGTCTTGAAGCCGTTTACGAGAAGCGTCATGGCGCCCAGGATGCCAACCGGACCGGCACCGAGCACAACGGCTGTCTTGCCCGCCCCCAACCCGCCGGGGCGATTGGAGTCGACGTCCCAGTTCAGGCGGCGCTGCACCTGCCAGACCTGCGCCAGCGCCTTCTCCGCCACCGTCAGCGGCTCCACCAACACCGCGACATCGCGGAGTTCCTTCGGCACCAAATTCAGGTGGGCCTGATCTTCAACGAAATACTCCGTCATGTAGCCGTGCACCATCTTGATGCCGCGCTCCGTGAACTCGCCGGTAAAACAGAAGTCCTGGCGGCCATCGCGACACGACGGACAGGTCGGGTGTGGGCAAGGACGTCGCACGGTGGGAACGACCAAGTCGCCCACGCGAAATCGTGTCACCCCCGCGCCAACCTCGATCACCTCGCCCAAGGCTTCATGGCCCAAAACCAGATATTCGCTGTCCGAAGGCGGCGTCCCGTACGCGAAGGTGCAGATCTCGCGGTCCGTGCCGCAGATCCCCACTTCAATCGTGCGGACTTTGACGTCGGTCCCGCCCCGCAGGTCAGGCATCCGGTGCTGAAACAGCCCGACTTCGCGCCGGCCCGGGATGACCCCGACCGCCTTCATGCTTCCGTTGTTCATGCTCAAATCCTGAAAATCACCGCCCGGCCGGGGGCACCCGGCCTAATTCAGTGGTCCGATGAGTATACCGGCGGTTGACGATGAGAAAACAAAAAACTTGGAAAGATGCCGCCCACCATTTCCGTTGCCCCTCATACCTCCGGCAGGTTAAACCATCGCCATGGCCGAACCCGTGGATCCTGCCTCCACCGAGCCGTCGCCGGACCAGACCCAGCGCGCCGCACGCACGCGGTCACAAATCTGGATTTGGATGCTCCTGATTATCGGGCTCAACGGGTTGCTCTTCCTCAAGACGTGCGCCAACTCGCCCCGGGAACTATCCGAAGCCGCCGGCCGCACGATCGAAAAGGCCGGCCAGGCGCTCGCGACCGTGGTCGCCGCCTTCAGCCGCAGCCAGGTGACGACGGAATTCATCAGCTACGCCTCCAGCATCCAGCCCACCCACCGGCTCCAGTTCGCCACCGTGAAGCAAACCGAGATTTTTACCCGCCGCGACGAGAAAACCACGGCGTTCGGGTACCTCCCCCTGCCTGAAGTCATTGTCGAGGCGCGCGCCCCGGTCGAATTCACCTATTACCTCGACTTCAACGCACCCTGGAAACTCGTCCTGCAGGACAACGTGATCCACGTGCTTGCGCCCGGCATCCAGTTCAACCAGCCGTCGGTGGACGTCTCCGCCATCCAATACGAAGTCCGCAAGGACAGTGTCTTTCGGAATACCACCGAAGCACTCGACGGACTCAAGCAATCGATCACCGGGATGGCTCGAACGAAAGCGCGGGAAAACGTCGGGCTCGTCCGGGAAACCGGCCGCCGACAGACCGCGGAGTTCGTCGAAAAATGGCTCAGCCGCCAGTTTAGCGACGGCCGCAACTTTCCCGTGAAGGTCTATTTCGCCGGCGAAACGCTGCCCCCCGCGCTCGCCGCCGCCCCGACGGGTGTCAGTGAGTCCTTGCCCTCGACCACACCGTCCCCCGTCGAACCCAAGCCCTAGCTGCACCTGTCTCATGCGCCCGTCCCCTGCCCTCATACGGGGCCTTCAACTCGTCCTCGCCTTCGCCGCGCTGCTCGGGCCCACTCTCGCCCTTCCGTTTCGTGCCGCGAGCGCGTCGCGCCCGCCCAACATCGTCATCATCTATGCCGATGACCTGGGCTACGGCGACCTGGGCTGTTACGGGCATCCGTCGATTCGCACGCCGCACCTGGATCGAATGGCCGCCGAGGGAATGCGCTTCACGGATTTCTATTCGGCCGCCGAGGTCTGCACGCCAAGCCGAGCCGCCTTGTTAACCGGCCGATACCCCATCCGCAGCGGCATGTGCCATGATCAGTTTCGGGTCTTGCGCAATCGTTCGAAAGGCCACCTGCCGCTCGATGAGATTACACTCCCGGAGCTCCTCCAATCCCGCGGCTACACCACCGCCCTGATCGGCAAGTGGCACCTCGGCGTCTGGTCGATCAACCCGGACGGCCACCCGTCAAAACACGGCTTCGATCACGTCTTCGGCCTGCCCCATTCCAATGACATGAATCCATCGCCAGGTAACCCGCCAAAGGCGACCAGCCGGTTGGACCAAGACGCGCGCTGGTGGAATGCCCCGCTTTATCGCGGCACCAACCTGGTGGAACAACCCGCCGATCAAACTACGTTGACGCGGCGCTACACGGAAGAGGCCGCGGCCTTCATCCACCAACATCGACGACAGCCCTTCTTCCTCTACCTCGCCCATTCGTTTCCGCACGTGCCGCTGTTCGCCTCGAATCCCTTTCGCGGTCGAAGCCCGGCCGGGCTCTACGGCGATGTGGTGGAGGAACTCGACTGGAGCGTCGGCGAAGTGCTGAAGGCGTTGCGCCGCGATCATCTCGCGGAGCGAACGCTTGTCATTTTCAGCAGCGACAACGGGCCCTGGCGCATCATGGATCTGGCCGGCGGCTCGGCGGGACCTCTCCGTGATGGCAAAGGGTCGACCTGGGAGGGCGGCATGCGCGTGCCCGCCATCGCTTGGTGGCCAGGGCGCGTTCCCGCCGGGGTCGTGCAACGGGAAATGGCTTCCACCATGGACCTGTTCGTCACCTGCGCCAAACTCGCCGGCGCGCCGGTCCCACCTGATCGGCCGATCGATGGCGTCGACCTTGCCCCGCTCCTCTTCGGACGCGGATCCGTCGAGCGCCCGCCGTTCCTTTACTACCGCGGGGCGACCTTATACGCGGCCCGCGTTGGGCCGTGGAAGGCGCATTTCATCACCCGAACCGGCTACGGGCCAGACCCGGCGGTCGCCCACCCCACTCCCGCGTTGTATCACCTCGGTTGGGACCCGGGCGAAAACCACGACATCGCCACCAACCACCTCGAAGTCCTGGCCCGCCTTCAATCCGCCGTCGAGCAAACCAAGGCCACGATCCAACCCGCCCGCAGCCAGCTCATCGAACTGGCCGAATAGGCCCGGTGGAGAACGCCGGCGTCTCGCGGGCCATACCAGCGAATACGAACGGGAGCCGGCAGGATGCCGGCGCTCCTGGTTTCATCCGGTAGTGTGGAAGAACCGTGCAGCTCGAAGTTGTTGGTAAAAGTTCGCACTGGGCCGGACCGCGGGCTTTCAGCCTTTCAGCCCGCAGCGGCTTGGGCCGGCGACGACGCTCGAAGGTTCGAGCGCACATGGCCGATTCCACCCGCTGCGGATCCCGCGACGGCGGGATCCGCGCTCCGTTTCAACAACTTCGAGATGCACCGGTGGAAGGGCGTGTGATTAAAGACGGATGATCCAACGAACCGTCTCACCCCTCATCTCGGCCTTCTCCCCGCTCAGGGGAGAAGGAGGCGCGGCGGGCGTTCGTGGGCCAGCGGGCGCGCGTGGGGCGCGAGCGTGACGCATTGAACCATCACCCGCTTTTAACCGCACCCGTGGAAGAACAACCCACAACTTCATCGTTGCACTTCAGCGCCCGGCGCGGCACAACTGCGCCCCGGTTTTTCAAAACCGAACTCAACTCAAACCGAATTTTGCCATGGCCAAAAAGAAGTCGAACAAATCGAACGAATCGCAGCTGCTCGATCTGCTCAAAAAAATCCTGCCCAAGGCCACCGATGACGCCAAGCTCGCCCAGAAAATCTTCTCGGCCGTCGAGCTGGAGTTGAAGGCCAAGAACCGGACCTCCTCGTTCAAGGAATTCTGTGAACGGGTCGAATTGCCCGATCTCGAGCCGGCCACGGTCGCGGATGTCACCCGCCAGTTGAAGGACGCCTTCGGCGACGGCGACGTCACGGTTCGCGCCGATAAGAAGGAAAAGCGGCTGGAGGTCGAAGTTGACTTGCCGGACGGCAAATTGACGACCCAGATCAAGGTCCGCCCGGTGGGGGCCGAGGAATCAGACGAACAGGAGATCAAATTGAAGTTCGTGCCGTTCCCGGTGGCGCTCCCTGGCGATCAAGAACTGGTCTGGCTCCTGGCCAAAAAGGAAAACATGACCCCGGAGGAAGCCGGCATCGGCCTGTCCAAGGCCGAGGAAGATTTCTGGGCATCGAAGACCGGCCAAAAGCTGATGCGCGATCGGGTCGAGCGCAGCTTCCCCGAGTTCATCCAGCGGGCCCCTGCGGGGATGCTCTCCGAGCTCGGCTTGAAGCGTCACTACAAGACCCCTGAACCGATTCGGCTCCACCGCGCGCTGCCTGGGGGCAAACCCGGTCGGAAAAAGTAGCCCGACGGCTTCGCGGCGGGCAGCCCCGCCCCGGCGCACCGCGGCTTCGAGTAACAACCTTTTTGCGCAGCCGCGCAAAAAGGTTGTTGCGTCTCATCTCCTCTCGCCCGCTGACGCGAACCGCTATTCGCCGCGCGCACCCGTCGGGAACAGCTTCCGAATCTCCTCCTTCGCCGGTTGCCGTCCGTATTCGCAGAGTTCAAATGCCTCCGCGAACTTCACGGCCCCGCCATGAGCGGCACCATACTGCTCGATCAGCTGGGTTCGAAACCGGTCGGCCAACGATTGGTTCCGGCGCGCCATCGAGTCACGAACCTCGCGGTGGCGTCGGCGTTGCCCGGACTCATCGGACGGCATCAGGCCGGCATAGCCATTGGCGCCGCCCTCGGCGAATTGCGAAACCATCACGGCCAGGGCGTCCAGCTTCTTCTCCATCGTCGGGCCGACGTCGACCACCACGTCCGGCTTGAACGGGTTCGGCTTTTGGAAACGATCCGGGAAATAAAAGAACGCGGGGTTGTTCGTCAGCACCGGACTGTCGGGACAGAAATTCGGCACAGTGACCATGTAGGCGGCGTCCTGCACGAGAACCCCCGTGTAACGATGATCCGGATGATAGTCGTTGGGCCGATGGCTGAGGACGAGATCAGCTTTCCACTCGCGGATCAGGCGGGTGAGGATGCGGCGGTTCTCCAGGGTGGGCAGCAGCTCACCATCGTGGATGTCGACAATCTCCGTGGTGACGCCGAGGATTCCATCGGCCTTTTCCACCTCGGCCCGGCGCCGCCGGGCCAGCGGGGCCCCGGCCTCCTGCCAGTGACCGATATCACCATTGGTCACCGACACAAACTTGACCTTGTGCCCGCGGGCAGCCCACAAGGCCGCCGTTCCGCCGATCTGCAATTCGCAGTCGTCCGGATGCGCGCCAAAGCAGATGATGCGCAGAGGCGCAGCCGCGCCGGCGGCATCGGCCCCAGCTTCCAGTTCGGGTGTGGCGACCAGGACCAGCAGCAGGCCGAAGAGGCATCCAGCCCGACCGGAGTGCCACCAACGACGGGATTCAACCTGGGGAGAGGGTTTCATGGCATGAGCGACGATGGTTTTTGATGAATGTGGAAGACGCGCCGTTGTTACGTCCGCCGCTGGACTGGGTCAAGCCTGCGCAAGGGCGCGCCAGACACAACCCGACGACCCGACGCGGGAGTCAAATCCCGCCGTTGACATCCCACGGCATTTCGATACCTTTCCGCCCTTTATCGGAATACAGCACGACGAATTATGCCGAATACCAAGTCCGCCGCACGCCGGATGCGCAACAGCAATCGCAAGCGCCTCCAGAACCGGTCCATCAAGACCCGCCTCAAGAGCCTTGAGCGCGCCTACGCCGACGCGCTGAAAGGCGCCAAGAAGGATGAGGCCGCCAAAGCCTATCAAAATTTGAGCTCCGCCTTCGACAAGGCGGCCAAGTCGGGCGTCATCCACAAGTCCAACGCGAACCGCCGCAAGTCGCGTCTGGCCGTACGCCTCGCCGCCGTGAAGTAACGTTCACGTCCAACTTAACTTTCCGTCCCTGCAAGGCGCCGTCCCCGGCGCCTTTTTCTTTTCCAGGCTGGACGAAATCCTCCAACCCGCCCTCCGGCCCGCCTTTCGCACCGCACCCAATCCAGGTCTGCGTCTTCCCATGAACCGGAGGATCGACCAGAAGGCACGCGCCGCGGAGATTTGGCAACCCGTCAATCGAACGGCCCGGCGCGCACTCGCCCGAGCGAGATCGGAACCGGGTGAGGTGGACGGTTCATGTCTGTTGAGCAGGTCTAAAGGGAACGGGTGGCTTCCCATGAACCTTCTCTTCAGAGGAGTCCTCGCCGGCCCAGCGCCGGATTGGGTCGGCTCCAGCGCCAACGGCGCGCGAGCTCTCAGCCCAGCCCAACGGGCTGGGTTGACCATCGAGCCATTCGTCCCGCGGCCTGAAGGGACGCGATTCCGTGACGGTTCGCCCCCGTTCGGCATCGACCCATTCGTGGCAGGAATTACCGCCGCTCCCCGCGTCGACACCCGCTCGAGTTTGCTGAGTGCTACGCATGGGATCGAATCTCCAACCAAATCCTTGGTCGCGGCCCTTCAGGCCGCTGGACGCAGGATTCACTCGTCAACCCAGCCCGCTGGGCTGGGCTGAGAGATCGCGCGCCGTTGGCGCTTGCCATGAACCTACCGGTCCACGAGAGGGATTAGCCGCGAAAAGGCACAAAGGGCACAAAACGAAAATTCTGCTTTTGTGCCCTTTGTGCCTCTTCGTGGCCATTCCGGCGCTTGGATCGTATTTGGATACCGTCCACGGTTCATCGCCCGTGAGCAGGTCTGAAAAGAACGGGCCGCTTCCCATGAACCTGCCCCAAATCTTCGCAAACTTCGTCGCCGACCCAACTTATTCGAACCCGTCTGATTAAGTTCGCGACGAAGTTTGCGACGAAGATTCCTCCCGACGAACCTCTCTCCCCGGAGGCGGTGAGGGGGAGCAGTCCACCCGTTCATGTCGGTGAGGAGGTCTACTAAGAAGGAACGAACGGCTTCCCTGCCCCACCACCGTCAGAGCAATTCTTCCAGGCGATGACACAGCGCCTTGAGAATCTGGATGCGGGCGAATTTCTTGTCCTCACCTGACACCAGGGTCCACGGGGCGAACTCCGTGCTGGTCTGTCCAATCATGTCGTTGACGGCAGCCTTGTAGAGATCCCACTTGCGCCGGTTACGCCAATCTTCCGGCGTGATCTTGTGGCGCTTGAACGGAACGGCCGCCCGTTCCCGGAACCGACGAAGCTGCTCCTGCGGGCTGATGTGGATCCAGAACTTCCGCAGCATCATCCCATGCTCGACCAACTGTTCCTCGAAGTCGTTGATCTCGTGATAGGCCCGACGCCACTCGTCGGGCCGGGCATAGCCTTCCACGCGTTCGACCAGCACGCGGCCATACCAGGACCGGTCGAAGATCGTCAGCCGGCCATCCGCCGGGAGCTGGCGCCAAAACCGCCACAGATAATGATGGGCCCGCTCTTCATCCGTCGGCGCTGACACAGGCACCACCCGAAACAAACGTGGATCCAGAGCCTCCGTCACACGCCGAATGCACCCCCCCTTGCCCGCCGCGTCCCAGCCCTCGAACACCAAAACGCTCGCAATCTTCTTTTCGTGAGCGGCCCAAGCCAGCCGGTTCAGTCGGGCCTGTTGCCGCACCAATTTTCGTTCATACGCCGACCGACCGAGGTCGCGGGTCAGATCCACCGCGTCCAGGATGGTCTCCGCGCCACGCGCAACTCCCCGTTCCGCAGATTTCAGCCGCGGCAACGGTCGCGAATCCGGCACCTTGATCGCGCCGCGCCGCGCCTCCCGAGCCAGCCGACTCTCGATGGCCTCCAGAATCAAACGGGCCGCAGTGAAGTCGCGGTAGCGCGCATCCGTTGATTCCACCATCAGCCAAGGCGCGTGCGCCCGGTCGGTGGCCCGCAAGGCCCGTTCCGACACCCGGATGAATTTGTCGTAGAGCTTGTGATGCACCCAGTCGGTCGGCAGCACACGCCAGTGCGTCTCGGGACTCGCTTCCAGCCGGCGCAAACGCTGATGCAGTTCCTGTTTCGAAAGGTGAAACCAAAGCTTGATCACCAGCATGCCGTCCTGGGCCAGCATTTCCTCAAACCAGGCAATGCGCTGAACGGCCGCATCGAACTCACCTTCCTTGACCCGTCCGTAAACCCGCTCCGTCACTGGCTCCGTGTACCAAGACCCAAAAAGAATGCTCAACCTTCCGCGAGCCGGCAGTGCCTGCCAGAAATCCCAGTAAAACGGACGTTCCCGCCCCGCCTCGGTGTCGTGCCAGAATCCCTGCACGGTCAAACCGCGAGGGTCAAACCACTCGCTCAGCCGATGCACCACCTCGCCCTTGCCCGCGCCGTCCACACCAGACACAACGACGATGACCGGGATGTTCGCCTGCTTCAGGCGGAATTCAGCCTGGACCAAACGGGCGCGCAGGTCCGGCAGGCGCCGTGCAAACTCCGACTTCGACAGTTTCCGGCCAAGTTCTGCGGATTCGAACATGAAAGCGACCAGCCCTCAGCGGGCTCACCTCTTCAGCTCCAGATGCGAGGAATGGCAATGGCCAGCAGCGTGGCGACGAGCAGCATGCCGCTCGGCATGAACTTTTTGGTTTTGATCAACCGCCAGGTGAACAACACCAGCATCGCCACCAAAATCCACCGGGCATTCTTCATCGGAATCACCCCCAGCTCGCACAGGATCAGCGGAATGGCGCAGGCAACCGACATGACCAGCGAAATCTTGCTGCCCGCCTTGAAAAAACCGACCAACCCCCCGCCGATCAGCAGGCCGATGTACACCCAGAGCACAATGTGTTCGTTCATCGGCGAAAGTCTGCGGCAGCTTGGTCGAACAGCCAAGGACGAATCTTGCGCCCATCGACTCGGCCGCACTCCGGGCGGGAGCGCGGGCTTTCAGCCCGCAGCGGCCTGGACCGGCGACGACGCTCGAAGGTTCGGACGCGCGTCGGCGAGTCCACCCGCGGCGGATCCTGCGACGGCGGGATACGCCCTCCGTTCAAGCCTCGTCGAGCTGCGCCCCATGATTCGGCGGTCACGAAGCACCCGCCTCGTGACCGCCTTCGTTGCATGCCCGGAAAATGTCTACCGCGCCGACGACGGCCGACGGCCACCCTCGTCTTCGACCCGGGCGCGCTCCCGGTCCGTATCGCGGCCTCGATCCCGATCGCGATCGTCGTCGCGCTCACGATCTCGTTCACGTTCCTCCCGGGTCTGGTCGTGGATCCAGGTGTGGGCCTGATCGGCAACCTTGGCGACGATCAACAGATCCTCGCGCCCGAACGAATCGGTTCGCTTCCATTCCTTTTCTTTTTCGTCCCGGTAAATCCGGTTGATGACCGTGCTATAGCGCACGCCGCCGCCCTGGATTTCGTTCTTCCAGATGGCAGCCTTGATCGCCCCCAGCCGGACCTCGTGTATCGGTTTGTCTTTTTGCATTGGTTCGAACCTCCTTTGGTTCGCTTGCCCCGACGACCATCGCCAGCGCAAGTTCGCGGCTGTGCTACCAAAATCCCCCGGCTGAGCGAAGAAAAATCTGCTCACCCCCCACTCAGAGAGACTCAGAGAGAAGGTCCGTCGCTCACGCTGCGTGACGTTTCCCAGCTGGTCCGGCCAGCGCTGACTGGACGCGGACCAAACGAACCGCCTCACCCCTCATCGCGCCTGCGCGGTGAAGGCCCGGCCTTCTGCCCGTTCAGTGGAGAAGGAGGCACGACGCTTCTACAGGCTCCATCCCTTCCGATATTCGGTCCGGAGAAAGCTGTTTGCGGCGGCGTTGTTCTTGAACAGGCCGGCGGCGTCGTCCCACTCGAGCGTCTGCCCCGGAAAGCGAATCGCCACCAAGCCAAGCAAGCCCACCTGGGTCAGGCGGCCGCCGTAGCCGAAGTTGGAACCCGCGGCGCGCCCCGTGCGAATGGCTTCAATCCAGTCCCAGCCGTGACCTTTGACGCGCGGGATCTTTTCCGCCGGCGCGTTCTTGCCCGAGTTCTGTTCCATTAGGCTCTCCGGCAGCAAATGACAGCCAGCCCCGCCGTGCGACCCGTGCACGATCATGCCCTTCTCGCCAAACATGATGGCGCCCGTGCCAGGCACCTTTTCGTCCGCCGGGAAATCCTTGGGAACCGGGATGGTCGTGTTGCCGTCGTGCCACACCACCTTGACCGCGCCCCGCGGTCCCTTGGCCGGAAAGTCGTAGGTGATCTTCGTGCCGGGCGGATAGGTGGCTCCATGTTTCTCGACCTCGTAACCGGTGACCTCGGCCCGGATCGAAGTCGGCGCATCGAGATCCAGCGCCCAGAACGTGGGATCCACCACATGACAAATCCAATCACCCACCACCCCGCCGCCGAAATGCATCCAGCCGCGCCAATTCCATGGCACCCACAACGGCGAGTACGGCTTGAATGGCACCGGACCAACCCAAAGATCGTAGTCCAATGTCGCCGGCACGTCGTGATGCTGATCGAGCTTCCCGAGGTTCGGAATCTGGCAATACACATTCTTGAAGGCGTCGCAGCCGGCGTGAACCGTATGCACCTGGCCGATCGCGCCCGACCAGACCCATTCACACACCCGCCGAATCGACCCGGTGGAATGGCCCTGGTTGCCCAACTGCGTCACGACCTTCGAACGCTTCGCCGCCGCCATCAACTCGCGCACTTCGTGCACGGTGTGGGTCAACGGCTTCTCGCAATAGACATGCTTGCCGCGGCGCATCGCTTCCATCGCAATGACTGCATGCGTATGATCGGGCGTGCCAATGATCACCGCATCGATCCCCTTCCCCATCTTGTCGAACATCACGCGGTAATCTTTGAACCGCGCCGCGTTCGGATACTTCGCCATCTCCTTGGCCGCGTACTTTTCATCCACATCGCAGACTGCGACAATATTGTGCCCAAGGCCGGCGGCCTCGCCGACGTCGGCGCCGCCGCGGCTGCCAATGCCGATTCCCGCGATGTTCACCTTTTCATTGGCCGCCAGGGGCTCCGCGCCAGGCAACGTTCCCGGCAAAATGTTGAACAGGGCAACCCCGGCGCCGGCCTGGCGCAGGAAGCGGCGCCGATTGAGCTGATTCGATGGAGAAAGTTTCATACGGTGCAGTGCATTCGTGATTGTTCGCAGTTTTCGACGCATGGATCGGCCACGGCTATCAGTTAAATTCAGGGCGAGGGCGGATTGGCGGGTTTGAGATAACGAGCGAGGAATTTCCATATCGCCTGCCGCGATTCGCGGGCGAAGGCAGTATCGACACGATTGAACGCGTGGCCTCCCGGGGCGTTGGTGTAAACCTTCGATTCAAAGGTTCGTCCGGCCGCCTTGAGCGCGTTGATCAATCCTTCCACCTCGAGCACGTTCACATCTTCATCGTTGGTGGTGGTGTGAATCAGCAGCGGCGTCCGCAGTTTGTCCGCATGCGCCACCGGCGAGCGACGGCGATACTCCTTCACGTTGTCTTCCGCCGTCTTCCCAATGTGGCTGCTCTCGGAAAAGATGTCGCGATAGTCCTGGCTCTTGTAGCCCATGCGGGCCACCAAATCGCTCACCGGCACCCCGGCGTACCCCGCCTGAAAATCCTGCGGATGCTCAAACAGGTTCATCAACGTTATCAATCCACCGTGACTCCAACCCAGGATGCCGACCCTGCCCGCGTCCACGTTCGGGTGGTTTTCCAGCATCCACTGCTTCGCGGCAAACACGTCGGCCACCTCAAGCCCGCCGTAGTCGATCTGTTTCGAGAAGTCGCGCCCGTAGCCAGAGCTGCCCCGATAGTCCGGGGCAATCACCGCGTAGCCCTGCGTCAGCATCTCCCGAACGATGTGCAGATCCTCATCCGGACGCACGTCGCCGTGAATTCCGCCGTGGACATAAACGAGCAGCGGCCGCTTCGCGCCGGCATCCTGCCCCTTGGGCATAAACGTGTAGGCTGAAAGGATCAATTCCACTCCCGACTCCTGCGAGGTGGGATTGTTTGGCGTGCGACGCGCGGGCCCCGGGAATCGGACCTTGTCCACGTCTGCCACGTCGCCCAGCCGTTGAAACCACATCAGGTCGCCCACCGCCTTGGCGAGTTCGTCCTTGGCAAAAGCAATCGACTCGTCGAGCGCCTTGATCTTTTGCGCCATAAGGTCGGCGGAAAAATTGGTCTGCGCACGGCCTGGCACGACAAAAACCGAAGCGATAAGAAGGGATTGCAGGAAGAGGCGCCACATAGGTGTGGCGACAGTAGCCGCCGCGAGAATCTTTGCAGCATCGAAATGCCAGGCGGCCACCGGGTGCATCTCAAAGCTGTTCGAGCGAATGGACCCGAGAGCGTGCGTCCAAGCCGGGGAGAGGGGAGAGGGTGGCGGATCGCGAAGCACTTCCGCCCTTCGATGGACTCCATTCCGACTTCAGAGTCGCCAGCGACAGTTCAAGCCATCACGATGCGGCCCGTATGACCACGAACGCGATCCGGCGACGACACTCCGGGCGAGGGGCCAATACACCACTGCGGCTGCCAAGGACGCGCCGCTCGCCCACCTTCCGCCAGGTGACTGTGCTCTTGCTGTTCACCCTCGGTTCGCTGCCTCGCGTGGACGCCGCCACCCCGCCCGCCCCAGCAGCACCTGAATCGCCTATCACCTGGTCCATCCCACCCGACGGCGGAACGCCGCGGGACCTGAATCGCGTCGAACGCCTTGGCCCGCGCGAATTCCGCGTTCGCGCCTCTTTCGAAGACGGTGGCCAAAGCGTCCTTCGCCACGCCGTTTCCCGCGTTGATTTGCTCTGCCGGAATTCCGGAACCCCACCCGCACCAGTCACCGTCCACCTTGACCTCTCGCAGGACGGGCGGCGGACCGACTACGACACGAAGCCCGAGTCGGGGATGGCCCAACGCGATTTCCTGTTCGTTCAGAATCCAGGACGGAACTGGCGGCAAATCGACGGCGTGACAACGGGGTGGGTAGCCACCGTAAGATTTGAAGCGCCCACCGGCGACACCAAGGTCGGGCTCAGCCCTTGGTATACCTATTCCGACTATGTTCACTGGGTGAACAAGCTGCCCGCTCACCCCCACCTACGGCGGCGCATCGCCGGACGCAGCGACGGCGGACGCGAGCATTGGGAACTGACCATCACGGATCCCGCCGTGCCGTCAGGACAGAAGCAGACGGTGTTCTGGCAAGCCCGTGAACACGCCTATGAAACCTTCTCGTCGTTCGCGATGGAAGGGCTCGTTGAATTCCTTCTATCCGACGACGCCGCTGACTTCCGCCGGGAATATGTCATCGTGCTGCACCCGATGACCAATGTCGACGGCGTGGCACAGGGCTACGAATATCGTGCGGGCTATGACTTGCCCGACCCGCGCGGGACCGCCACCGGGCGCCTGACGTTCGACACGGTGGATCGCCTCCGACCGGACTACGCCGTGGCCTGGCACAACTGGATCGCGCCGCGGGATCGTAACGTCGTGTTCTACACGGATGGCGACCGAGGCCGCCCCACCAGCCGCGCCTGGCTTCGGTTCACTCAACTGTTTCCCTCGTTACGCGCCGCCGACCATCGCTGGAAAGACGAAGCCACTCCGCTGCGTTACAACTGGGAGGGACGCTTCCCGCTCTCGGAAGTGAACATCCATCAATACGCCATGAAGCGGCACGGGACGAGAATCTGGGGCTGGGAAATGCCCTGGTGGAATCAGTCCGTCCCCGAAGTCCGCGCGGCCGGCGCGGCTTTCGCGCGCGCCTTCCTTACCACGCTGAACGAGATTCGCTCCGGCTCCGTTCCCGCACCCGTCGAGGCAAGCCCGGTCGAAGCGCGACGTTGGGAGGTGCACGAATTCTCCCTCCAGGGCCGGGCCCACGTGGCCAACCCTTACCGCGACGCCGCGTTGGTCGGCGAGTTCATTTCCCCTTCCGGTCGCACCAATGTGCTCGACGGCTTCCACGACGGCGGCGATCGGTGGCGTCTGCGCTTTGCGCCCGATGAAATCGGTGACTGGCGTTACCAACTGCGCGGCGAAGGCGTAGAGATTCTTCAGCGCGGGACCTTACGCTGCACAGCGCCACATAGGTCCGGCTTCACCCACATTCATCCGCAAAATCCGTATGCCTTCGCGCGCTCGGATGGCACACCCTTCCTTCCCATGGGCGACACCTGTTACGGGCTCTTCGACGACAGTCCGATCACACCAGAACTACGATTCGAGTATCTGCGTATCCGCCGTTCGCAGCGATTCAATTTCGTCCGCATGAGCGTCGGGCACAGTGAAGCCCGAGCCGGCACCAATCATCTCTATTGGGCGTGGGGCGGCACGCCGCAAAATCCCGACCTCGAACGGTTCAACCCTGGATTCTTCCGTGCATTCGATCAGCTCGTGTTTCAACTGCGCGACGCCGGGCTCAACTTTGAATTGATCCTCCTCAACTTCTACCGCCGGCCTTTCACCGAAACCAATCTCTGGACCACCGCGCGGGAACGTCAATGGCTGCGTTATCTCGTCGCCCGTTACGGCGCCTTTGATCACCTGTTCCTCTGGACCCTGGCCAACGAATACGAAACCCATCCGGACGGGAAATACCGCCTCGACTACCCCACCGATGTCAATTGGGCCAAGTCAACGGCGCGCTACCTCAAGTCCATCGACGTGCATCGGCACTTGGTCACGGTTCACCCAGTCATCTCGGCCAGCCGCCAGAGCGACACACCCCGTGCTCCGTTCGACCCGCCGTGGCGCATCGGCGAGTTCTTCGGTAACGACGACGCCCTCGATGTGCTCTCGCAACAGACCGGCGGGCGGGGCGACGGCCTGAGCTGGGATGACAAGCTGCAGTGCTGGACCGGCGATCCCACCGACCTTGTCGCCAGTCTTGCGGCCGATCGACGCTATAAAAAGCCGGTGTTGAACACCGAGCACGGCTACGAATATTTGCGCGGGCATCCGACCGAGAAACGACAGGTGCATCACACCGACAAGGTTCGCCGATCCGCCTGGCGAATCGTCTGCGCGGGCGGCTACTTCGCCGCCGGGTTCCATGGCACGATCGGGCACAGCGACGTTTGGAACCGGCTCGATGCGCCCAACCACTACACCTTCACCCTCCAAAGCGAGGGCGCCGACCAACAGCTCGCCATCCTCCACCAGTGCCTTTCGAATCTTCCGTTCGAACGCATGCAGCCTTGGCCCAGCGTGACGGGAAATGCCGTCGCGCTGGCCATCCCCGAAGACGTGCACCTCGTCTACCTGCCGCAAGGCGGAGTCACCACGCTCGTCGCAGGACCCGCTGGCCAGCGCGTCGAGACGCAATGGCTCGACCCGCGAACCGGATCATTCCGGGAGAAGCAATCCATCACGCTGACCGGAGAACCCCTTCGAGGCACAGCACCCGACACCAATGACTGGGCCTGGATTGTGCGCCGGATCGGGCGGTGACCTGGCCGTGATCTTGATCGCCTTGGCTCAGGCTTCGGCGGCATACTGTCCGCACAATGTCTGGGACGATCTATCAAGTCAGCCGGCTGGAAAATGGCCTTACCGTGGCGACCGCAGCGTCGCCGCATATGGCGAGTGTGTGTCTCGGCCTCTGGTTTCGCGTCGGCAGCCGCCACGAACCGGCACCGCTCAATGGCATCTCTCATTTCATCGAGCACATGCTTTTCAAGGGGACCCGCCGCCGCAACGCCCGGCAAATCTCTGAAGCAGTCGAAGGGTTGGGCGGCTACCTGAATGCGTTCACGGATGAGGACAGCACCTGCCTCCATGCCAAGGCCGGAGGCGTCCATCTCCCCGCACTGTTCGACGTCCTCCAAGACATGTTCCTGTGCTCAACGTTCGACCCGGTCGAACTCGCGAAGGAACGCGATGTCATCGAGGAAGAGCTGGCGATGTATCTCGAGCAGCCCGCCCAGCATGTGCAGGACGTGCTCAACGCCACGGCGTTCCCACGGCACCCCCTGGGCCGGCCCCTCACCGGCACACGGCGCACCCTGCGCAACCTGGGCCGCGCGCCAATGCTCGCCTACCTCAAGAGAAACTACGTTGCTTCATCCACGTTGATCGCTGCGGCCGGCAACGTGGATCACCCATCCTTGGTCCGACTGGTCCGTAAACAAGCACGGCGTTTTCCGACGGGGCCCAAGCCCGAGGCCATGCCGTTCTGTTCACGGCAGGCTCAGCCGGCCATCACCTGGCAACGTCGCGCCACCAGTCAGGCCCAGATTGCCTTTGGCATTCGCGTGGGTTCACGCCACGACACGCATCGCTTTCCTCTCCGCGTGCTCAATGCACTGCTCGGCGAAAGCATGAGCTCACGCCTGTTCCAGGCCCTGCGCGAGGACACCGGACTGGCCTATTCCGTCCACAGCTCGCTGACCTTCTTTGATGACACCGGCCTGATCGCCATCTCGGTGGGCGTCGACAACGATCGCATCGAGCCCGCCTTGCGCATCCTGCTGCGCGAGTTGCGCAAGCTTGCAGAGCGGCCGCCCAGCGCGGGCGAACTGCGCCGGACCAAGGCCTACCTCCATGGACAACTCGATCTGCATCTCGAGAACACCGAGAATCACATGCTCTGGCTGGCTGAACAATGGAGCGCCTTTGGCCGGGCCATTCCCGCCGCCCGCGTCCAGGAGGACATCGCCGCCGTGACCGCCGCCCAAGTCCGCGCCGCCGCCCGCGAGTTCTTCCGACCCGACCGCTTCAGCCTCGCCGTCTTGACCAATGCACGACGTTGGAACGGCCTGGAACGACTCCTCGCGGGCTGAGGATACACTCCATCAGTCAAGTCGACGACGGTAATACCGGACGAGATACCAGATGGCACAAGCGGCTCCGGCTCCACCTCCCTCGACGGCAAACCATTTCACCCGGGTATTGAAAGCTTCCGGAGACAGCTCCCGCATTTTCGCGTCGTGGTAAGTCCGGTGCCGCGTGTAGCCACTCCTCACCCCCAACCATCCACCGGCCAACGCACCCAGGGTGGATAGAAACAGGATGAGGAATAGTGAGCTGAGGATCCGGGTCGGCCAGGGGTCGAACTGGTCAGCTTCCATTCGCTCCCGCGCCAACTCCTCCACGCGGTCCATGCAGGCAAGGGAGCAGACCACAGCTCCGGATTCCATCCCCCGCGCACAATCGGCGCAGATGCACTTCGCGCAGTAGACACAATTGTGGTCAGCCGATCGATCCGAATGGTTGAAGCAACGGGTTTGCACGCGGACGCGGGCCTCGAGCCCGTCGCCAACATCATCGGATATTTTGCGCAAGGGATTAGCCACCGGTCAGTCGGTCAGTCGGTCAGTCGTGCAGCTCGAAGTTGTTGGTAAAAGTTCGCACTTGGCCGGACCGCGGGCTTTCAGCCTAATGCCTTTCGGTAATTCGGTGAATTCTGTGGATAGTTAGGCAGGTAGGCAATTTTTGCCTTGTACTTTGCACGATTCATCCCTAGTAAGCTCGGGATGAACAAAACTCGTGGTGCAAAGAAGAAGAAAAAGCAG
>JBGARF010000037.1:0-125240 GCA_044230345.1 Limisphaerales bacterium | reverse complement strand
TGTCCGTTGTAACGCATGTATTCGGCCACGATGCTGGCATTCCAGGCCCCGCCGGTGGCGGTGATCCAGCCGGTGAGCAGGCTCGGAAAGATGGCGGGGAGAATCAGCGTCCGCCAGCGTCGCCGCCAGGAGAACCTGGATAAGCGGGCCACCTCCCAAAGCTCCCGAGGAATGGCGCCGCTGCCGGCGATGACATTGAACAGGACATACCATTGGGTGCCCAGCATCAGGAGCAAAACCGAACCCAAGCCAAGGCTCCCGCCCATTCCGATGACGACGCCAATGACCACGGGGAAGATCATGGGCGCGGGGAAGCTTGCAGCCATCTGAATGACGGGCTGAAGGGCGCGCGACCAACGCGGCTGGCGGCCAATCCAAACGCCCACGGGAATCGTCCAGAGCGAGGCGAAGCTGACGGCGAGGAACACCCGCGAGAACGTCGCGGCGGTGCTCTTCAAGAGACGGAGCCATTCCGCGGGCTGGACCGCGGTGAGCAGTTGAACGTATTGGACCACGCCGAGAGAAACCGCAACTCCGATCGCCGAAATTACAATTCGCCCGGCCCAACGGCGGACCATCGGGCGGCGGGCTGCGTCATCCAGGTGAATCGTGCCTCTCCGCCACGCTGGCCAGGCTCGCTTTCGGAGCGAAGCCAGAGTCTGGGAGCCGAACCTCCAGAGATGCGAGCGGCACAGCCACTCCCAGAACCACGAGCTGGAGCCGGGAGCCCGCTCCTCGTCGGTGAACTTGTGAGCCCACGCCACGATGGGCCGCCAGACCAGTTGATCCAAGGCCGCAATCATGGTGAGCATCGCGAATACGCCCAACCATTGCGCACGCGTGTCGCCACGTTCGATGGCAAGACTGACATAAGAGCCGAGACCCGGCAGCCGAAAGTCGTGTTCACCCAGGACGAAGGATTCGCTCACCGTGAGGAAGAACCAGCCGCCGGCCATCGACATCATGCTGTTCCAGATGAGGCCGTTGGCGGCGAAGGATAGATCGAGGCGAAGGAAGCGCTGCCACTTCGACAGTTTTGCCAACCGGCTGACGGCGATCAGGTCAGGGGGTAGCGATTTCAGCGAGGCGTAGAAGGAAAACGTCATGTTCCAAACCTGGCCGGTGAAGATCATCAGCACCGACGCGATCTCCAGCCCGAGGTTTTGTCGGGGAAACAGATGCACGAGGACGAGAACGAATCCTGGCAGAAAGCCGAGCACCGGGATGCTTTGCAGGATGTCGAGCAGGGGCAGCATCAAGCGTTCGGCTCCCCGGATGCGGGCCATGACGCTGCCGTAGACCAGCGTGAACAGGAAGGAAAGGAGGTAAGCAGCACAGCCGCGCGCAAGGCTGAGCAGCGTATAGAAGGGCAGATATTTGGGATCCAGAGGGATCTCGGGCACGGGCCGCAACGGGCCGCTCCATTCGCGGGCCACGACCACGACGCTACTGATCACCGTCAGGAGAACCGCCAGGCCAAATAGATCGGCCCAGCCTGCTGCCTTCTCCGTCTGCCCAAATTGTCGCTGCGTGACCATGCCGAAGCCGTGTCCCCATCGTTCCGGTTGGCCCTTCTTCATTGCTTGGCTCGAAGGCACAGTACGAAGAGCGAACGGCAGTCACCGGCTTACCACAGAAGTGTCAGGAAGTAACCAACTACCATGGTGGTTGAGTGGCGCAGGCTGACGGCTTTGCGCCATAGCGACGGCGTTCGTCTCGCTGGCGTGTGGAGAATGGCGTGAAACGTGCCGGCCGAGCCTCAGGAAGCTGAGGTGAGGTGGTTTCAAATGGCCGAAGACTGCGTCCGGACGGGGACGAAAAAGGTCGCCCGCTGGCGGGCGACCAGATTGAAACAGGCTGTGCTCCGGGCCCTACGCTGGGGCGGGTGCGGCCGAACCCAGCCCGGGATCGAGCTTGGGTGGAGTTGGCTTCATTACTTCCGGCAACGGGGTTGCAGCCTGCGCTCCGGTGGGTGGACCGGAATCCTTGTTCATCGGGGCAGGAGGAGTGAAGCGACCGGTGCGGATGATTTCTTCAACCTGGGCACCTTCGAGTGTTTCATGCTCAAGGAGACAATTCGCAATCATCTCGAGCTTGTCCCGGTTGGCGTCGATGATTTCTTTCGCCCGACGGTAGCCGTCGTTGATGATGCGCTTCACCTCGGCATCGATTTCCTGGGCCGTGTGTTCGCTGTAATCCTTGCTGCGGACCATCTCCCGGCCGAGGAACACGTATTCGTTCGTGTCGCCGTATTGGATCATCCCGAGTTTGTCGCTCATGCCCCACTGGGTGACCATGGCCCGGGCCATCTGCGTGGCTTGCTGAATGTCACCCGCTGCGCCCGACGAAATGTCGTCGGAAACAATCTCTTCCGCAATGCGCCCGCCCATCGTCATGGCGATGATGTCGAGCATCTCTTTGCGTTTACGGCTGAGCACGTCTTCCTTCGGCAGGTACATCGTGCTGCCGAGCGCCTGGCCGCGGGGAATGATGGTGACCTTGTGCAGCGGATGCGTGTGCTCAAGCAGAACATTGACGAGCGCGTGGCCGGCTTCGTGCCAGGCGGTGGACTTTTTGTCCTCGTCTGTCATGGCCATGCTGCGGCGCTCGCGGCCCCAGCGAACCTTGTCGCGGGCTTCTTCGAGTTCCGCCATGCCGACGGCCTTCTTGCCGGTGCGGGCCGCGAGGAGCGCGGCCTCGTTGAGCAGATTGGCCAGCTCGGCGCCGGAATACCCCGGGGTGCCGCGGGCGATGACCGCGAGATCAACGCCGTTCTCGAGTTTAACGTTCTTGGCGTGAACCTTGAGAATGGCTTCTCGCCCGCGCACGTCGGGAAGATTCACAGTTATTTGGCGGTCGAAGCGGCCGGGGCGCAGGAGCGCGGGATCGAGCACATCGGGCCGGTTGGTGGCGGCGATGATGATGATCCCTTCCTGTGTGTCGAACCCGTCCATCTCGACGAGGAGCGCATTCAGGGTCTGTTCGCGCTCGTCGTTCCCGCCTCCCAAACCGTGGCCGCGGCTCCGGCCGACGGCATCGATTTCGTCGATAAAAATCAGGCAGGGCGTGTTTTTGCGGGCCTGCTCGAACATGTCGCGGACGCGGCTGGCGCCGACGCCGACGAACATTTCCACGAAGTCCGAGCCGCTGATGCTGAAGAAGGCGGCATCGGCCTCGCCGGCGATCGCTTTGGCGAGGAGTGTCTTGCCGGTGCCCGGCGCGCCGACCATGAGGATGCCCTTGGGAATGCGTCCGCCGAGTTTTTGGAATTTCTTGGGATCCTTGAGAAACTCGACGAGTTCGGAGACCTCTTCCTTGGCCTCTTCGACCCCTGCGACGTCCTTGAACGTGGTCTTATTCTTTTCCTTGGTCAGGAGACGTGCCTTGCTCTTGCCGAAACTGAGGGCGCCTTTGCCGGCCATCTTGATCTGGCGGATAAAGAAAAAATAGATCAGCAGGCCGATGAGGAGGATGGGTAGCAGGCTGTAGCCCAGCCCGAGGAGAAACGTGTTGGGCTGGCGCGTTTCAAATTTGAGGAGGCCGAGCGTCTTTTCCTCGATCTTTTCGGACAGGCGGATCTTGGCGGCGAAATCGACCTCCTTGGGCTTGCCGTTTTCCTGGATGATGGCGCCCGTCTTTTCATCGGTTTGATAATATTTTCCGCGGATGTCGTGGAGATAGGCGGATTGGGGATCGTAGATAATGGTGCCGCTGGCGACGAGATTCGACTCGACCAGACGTTGAAACTCGATCTGGTTCAGAATCTTGATCGGGCTGGCGGCCGGTCCCCGGAACACGAGCAGGAGGGGGATGGCACCCAGGATGGCGATCCAGATGATATAGCTACGGGGCGGTACGCGAAATTCGTTGTTCTTTCGGCCGCCGCGTTCTTCGTCTTGGTTCTTGCGCTTGTCTGACATGATTCAGGCCCGGTGCAGGCTAGCATCCGGAGTGGACGACCGCAATTGAAGGGTTTTGCGGGCATGTTCTCCTCGGCGGCACACCCGCCTTGGTTTGGCCCGGCTTCAATCACCCCATGGTATCGGCGCGTTCGGCGACTGCTCGACCCGCTTCCGATCCTGCCACCCGTTCCATCAGCCGGTGGCAACTAGAGTCCGTCCGGTGTCGGGAATCAAGCTACTTCAGCTCCCATTTCCATTCGAGAAACCGGCGGGTCCCTGGCTCCACCCGCGCCCGTTCGCCCAAGCGAAGGCCCGCCACCCACCAGATTTCTCCGGCTCCGTCGGTAGCCAGCAGCTGATGTGCCCGGCGTTCGCGCGGGATCCGGGCGTTCACGAACAGGTTTTGGAGTCGCACGGCTCCGGACATGCCCAAAGGCTGGAAACGATCGCCGGACTGCACGGTTCGAAGCGCAATGCTTCCAGCAAGTTTGTCGGCGTCCACCCATTCGCGCCCCGCGATTGGCCGGCGGACGTCGGGCGCTCGACCCATTCGGACGCGCCAGAACACCCGGTAGTCGCCCGCGTCCGCAATGCCGCTCCCCGTGCCCGGGGGCAATTCAATGACGGCAAGAACTGTCCCGCGGCGCGCCCCTCCGCGCTCCCGTCCCAGCGGGCGGGTTTCGCGTCGGGCGGCGCTGGCTTCGACCGGGACCACCGTCAGGCTGCCTGTCCCGGATTGAGACAAAAGTTGCTTCTTTCCGAGGCGCACGCACGAGCCAGCCCGAAGCGCTTCGACGGTGGTGAATTCAGGAGCAAGACCAAGGTCCAGCAGCTGTTCGATCAAGGTCCGCCGTTGCAGGGCAAGCGGGAGTTGCGCCAAGGCCGGCCGAGTCGAAGGCGCTTGTTCCAACCAGCGACGGGCCTCGTGGGCGAGGTAGTCGGCATCGCCGGCCAGAAGGTCAGCCTGCCGGTTAAGAACTCTCACCACGGCGGGTTGATACTGCTTCCGCAGCAGGGGAATCAGCTCCCGGCGAATCCGGTTGCGCAAGAGATCAACCGACGCGTTGCTGGAGTCCTCACGGAACGCGAGCTTCCACGCGGTCGCGAACGCTTCAATCTCCAACCGGGTTCGCCCGAGCAAGGGGCGAACGAGGCGCAACGTCGGGTCGGCCGGGGACGGCCCGGACCATTTCATGCCGCCGAGCCCTTCGCTGCTCGAGCCGCGCAGCAGGCGGAGGAGAAACAGCTCCGCCTGATCGTCTGCGTGATGGGCCAGGGCAATGGCGCGAGCGCCGGCGTGGCGCGCCGCGGCGGCGAGAAACTCGTGGCGGGCGGATCGGGCAGCCATTTCGATCGAGATGCGCTGAGCCCTGGCTTTTCGCGCGACGGGCTCGCGGTCAACCCGGAATGGCCAGCCCAGGCGGACGGCGAGGTCATGCACAAATTCTTCGTCGTGATCTGACTCGCGTCCGCGCAGTTGGTGGTTGAAATGAGCAACCACGAGTTTCCAGCGGCGCCGCGTGGAGAGACGATGCAGCACGTCGAGGAGAACCACCGAGTCGATCCCGCCCGACACCGCCACGAGGAGCGTTTGCCCGTCCTCGAGCAGTTGACGGTCGGAGATGTCGCGCGCAAGCCATCCGAGAAACCGGTTCACCAGCTGATCCTAGCATCGTGCTCAACCGGGTTGCGATTTTTGATTTTGGGAAGGCGAGGCCGCGCGACTCCCCGCGCGGCGCCTACCCGATCCCCGCGTAAGATTGGAAAACCGCAGATGGACTGATGAACGCAGATAAGGGCCGATTTCGTCGAACCTGCTTCTCCAGGTCGTTGTCTCAAGATTGTCGCAGATCCCAGTCCTCGATGGACGTTCTGAAATCTGCGTCCATCGGCGTGAATCGGCGGTTCAATCGTTTTTTCAGGAATGTTACGTGTGGTTCTGGGCGCGTGCCTCCGGCTTGCCAACGTCCACCGTCTGTGGCCAGACTGCCCGCCCTGATGAAAAAGACATTGAGCAATCGGAAACGGTCGGCCGCGTCGTTGAAGGTGAAGGCGGCCGTGGGTCGGGAATATTCGGCGCAGGTCGTGGACGGGCCGGAGCGCGCGGCGAGTCGCGCGATGCTGCACGCGGTCGGCTTTAAGCGTGAAGATTTTAAAAAGTCCCAAGTGGGCGTCGCCTCCACGTGGAGTCAGGTGACTCCCTGCAACATTCACATCGATCAGCTGGCGGTCCATGTCGCCCTCGGCGTGACTGAGGCCGGAGCCAAGCCCGTGGTCTTTAATACGATCACCGTTTCCGACGGCATCTCGATGGGGACGGAAGGAATGAAATACTCGCTGGTTTCCCGCGAAGTCATTGCCGATTCGATTGAGACGGTGGCGGGGTGCGAAGGTTTTGACGGGTTGGTTGCGATTGGTGGCTGCGACAAGAACATGCCGGGATGTCTGATTGCCTTGGCGCGCTTGAACCGGCCGGCGGTGTTCGTTTACGGCGGCACCATTTTGCCGGGCGACTACGAAGGCAAACCGGTGGACGTGGTGTCGGTGTTCGAGGCGGTCGGTCAGCACGCCAGCCAGAAGATCTCGGACGGACAACTGGCCAAGCTCGAAGCGTGCGCCATCCCCGGCCCGGGTTCGTGCGGCGGAATGTACACGGCGAACACCATGGCGTCGGCCATCGAAGCGCTGGGGATGAGCCTGCCGAACAGTTCGGCCCAGGCGGCCATCTCCCGCGACAAGGAACAGGACTGCGAGCAGGCGGGCGCTGCGGTCGTGGAACTGATCAAGCGCAACATCCGTCCCCGGGACATCATGACCCGAAAAGCGTTTGAGAACGCCATCACCCTCATCATCGCCCTCGGCGGCTCGACCAATGCCGTCCTCCATCTGCTGGCCATGGCGCATGCGGCCGGCGTCAAGTTGACGATCGACGACTTCACCCGGATCGGAAAGCGCGTGCCGGTGCTGGCGGATTTGAAGCCCAGCGGCAAGTACGTGATGGCCAAGCTGGTTGAGATTGGCGGGACCATGCCGCTGATGAAGACCTTGGTCGATGCCGGCCTGATGCACGGCGATTGCCTGACGGTCACGGGCAAAACACTGGCGGAAAACTTGCGAGACGTCCGTCCTTACCCGCCCGGACAGGACGTGGTGCGCGGCCTGGACAATCCCATCAAGAAGGACAGCCATCTGGTGGTGTTATACGGCAACCTCGCAACCAGCGGCGCGGTGGCCAAGATCAGCGGGAAGGAAGGTCTGAAGTTCACCGGGCGTGCCATCGTGTTTAACAGCGAGGAAGAGGCCCTCAAAGCCATCCTCGATGGCACCGTCAAATCGGGCCACGTTATCGTCATCCGGTACGAAGGACCCAAGGGCGGGCCTGGCATGCGCGAGATGTTATCGCCGACTTCCGCGATTATGGGACGCGGGCTGGGCAAGGAAGTCGCCCTGATTACGGACGGCCGGTTTTCGGGGGGCAGCCACGGATTCGTGGTCGGTCACGTCACCCCGGAGGCGTATGTCGGCGGACTGCTGGCCGTTGTGAAAAATGGCGACACGATCGTGATCGATGCGGAGGCGCGGAAGGTTTCGCTGATGGTGTCGGCGTCGGAAATTAAGTCCCGGTTTTCAAAGTGGAAACAGCCCAAGCCGCGTTATACCCGGGGTGTGCTGGCAAAATATGCCGCCCAGGTCAGTTCTGCACACTTGGGGGCCGTGACGGACGCGTCCTGATGTGAAGCGGGGAGCGGGATCTGCGCGGGACCGGGCGGAACCGACAGGGACAAACGAACGGGGCGATTGGCAGGCTTGGCCGGAACGATTCAGTTCGGGCCGAAATCGCCCCGAAGTTCCTGTCGGGTCGAGGCCATCAGCTTGGCTCGGCGCACGAGCGTCGGGCTGAAACCGGCGTCAGCGTCGGCTTCCTGGCTGTCGTGATAGGCAACGGTCTTTTCCTGCTCGTCCACCGACTCGTCGCTGTCCTGTTGCGCGTCGTTCAACAACGTCTCGTAAACCCGCTTGCTGCGGCACACGCCCGAATAGAACCCGTTGCAGTAAAAGGCCAACGCGGTAAGGAGCAGCAGTCCGAGGTAAACGAAATCTTTGGTTGTCATATTGGTCTCGTAGCACCGACGCCGAGACTGGATTAGCAGGTCGGATGCCGCAGGCCCGGCCCGGCTGTCCCTGAGGGCGGCGGAGACCCGGGGCGGTCCCTGCTTTTGGTCCCCCCAGCGCTGGCTGAGTGACTTGCGCAGGGAAAGGGCACGACGTCCCCGAGTTTGCCCGGGTCAGACCCGGGGGTTCCCCGGTCGATCCCCACGTAGATTGTCTCGAATATCGACAGAGAGTCTCGACCTGAGACGGAAGGGCATTTCTGGAGGGGGGAGAACCCGCGAATATTCGCGGGCCGAGGGAGGAACGAGCGCGGAAGGGGATGTCTTGCCTTACGGCGTCGCGCGGGCGCGGAAATAACCGCTGGCGAGGGTGGACACGAGATTGGTGGCGCTGCCGGAACTGTTTCCGGCGAGAACATTCGTCGCGACGGCGGTCCAGGTTTGCAGGTTGGTGGAACGTTCCAAAATGTAGGTGGTCCCGGGTTTGCCGGAGAGTTGGAGGGCTCGGGGCCCGTTTGGGCCGGGGGCGGCTGGGCTTCCGCCGGACGATCCAGGCAGCCAGGCCAGCACTGGGGTGCGGCTGGGGAGGACGAGCGTATCGATGAGTTGGTTGTTATCGTCGTAGGTTTGCCAGTGCAACGTGTTGCCCGTCACCTCCATCAGGTCGTAGTGATAGCGGGAGTATTCGACGGTATAGAGCGGCCAGAACGCGACGCGTTCGACATCGATGGTGCCGCCGCCTCCGCCGCTGACGATATAGGTGACACCGTTCTGGGTGCCGCGGTTGTAGTTGTGGGCATGGCCGGAGATGACGAGATCGACGTGCATGCGTTCGAAGAGGGGGACCCAGAGCGCCTGGACCCAGGTTTCGCCGGTGTGCCCGCCTCCATTCCAGAGGTTGACGTACGGTGGGCGATGGAAGCAGACCACGCGAAACGCGGCGCGCTGCGTTTCCGGCCGGGCCAGTTCCGCGGTGAGCCAGGCCTGCTGTTCTTCGACGGTGGTTTCCGTGTCGAGAAAGATGAAACGTGTGTTGCCGTAGTCGAAGGCGAACCAGGCCTCATTGCCGGGCAACGCGCTGTAAGCGTAGGCGAGGGCGTGCTCGCCGTCGTGGTTGCCGCGCGCGTAGATCACCGGGCGGGTTTGTGCCGCGTTCAAATGCTCGAGGGGCTTGAACCAGTATTGGTGCCATTCGTCGAGCAAATCGCCGCTGTTGACCATGTCGCCCGCCACGCAAATGAGGTCCGGACCATGATTGAGCAGGTTGGCGATGTGTGTGCGGAGCGTAACGGTTCCGGCATGATTGTCGCCCCACCACGCGACGGCAAACGGCGTGTCGCGGTGCGGCGCCGTGCGGAACGAGTAGATGCCGGAAGTCGTGGCTCCGCTGCGGACGCGATAAACATAACGCGTTTCGGTTTCGAGCCCGGTCAGCGTGGCTCGATGCACATAGTGCCGGGCGTCAATCATCAGCGTTTCGATCTGGGTGATGACTTGTTCAGACACGTTGCTGCGGCCCCATTCGACCGCGTGTTGGGCGAGATTGCCGTCGGTTTCCCAAAGCAAAGTCATGGCATTGGTGCGGACATCCTGCAGCATGGGCAGCTTGGTGATGACCGGTTCGGCGGCGGCGGCTTCCTGCAACCGGACAATCACGTCATCCGCCATGCTGTCGTTGTCCAAATCACGGCGGTGCCGTCCGACGACCTCAAGCGCCAGGCGGCGTGTGCCGGGCGGGATCAGTCCGGTGAGGTTGCGCCGGAGCCAGACGCTGTTGGCGGCGACCATGCAACGCACGCTGGAAAGCTCCGTGCCGGCGGCGTCGAGGTAGGCCACACGATAGTAGACCTGATCATCAAAATTGCCGGCGCCGTATTGGTTGCGCAGCCAGGCTTCGGCATCGAGCGCCGCGCCCGCGTCGAGGTCGGGGGCCAAGAAGCCTGCGGCCAGCAGGTCGATCTCCTGGCGAACGACGGCGTCGCCCGCTGGATTGAGACCTCCGTGAAGAAAGCGCGCCCCGGTATGGGGTGATCCTTTGCCGGCGCTCGTGGTCAGGGTCGTGGGGCGGCCGTGGCGCGGTTGCCAGCTGTCCAATTGATCTTCGAAATCGCCGTTCGTCTGGAGCGGTTGGCCGAATTGGCCGCTCGGTGGCGGGGCCGATCCGTAGACAGTAAAGGGCCCATCCGAGACATCGGAGACGCTGGGAAAACTGAGTGAGGCAATGCGGATCTGGTAGTTGTTGGTGTCGCCAATTCGTGTGCCTACGACCCAACTAAGGTTGGTTTCGCGCATGGCAACCTGGCCAAGCGCCTTGTAAAACGAGCTGCCGCGATACAGGTCGATCTGCACCCCGCCGCTGGGGTTGGTGGCCGACCAAACAACGCGCTGGGTGCTGCCCGCTTGATACAGTTCGCCGCCGTTGGGGGACAATACGCGGAGCGCCGGGGTTGCGGGCAGGGGAAGGCCGGCAGCGGAGGGCCCGCCCAGATCGGCCAGTTCAAGATCAGTCAACGCCCGGTTCCGAATCTGCACACTGTTGACGAAGCCGGCCGCGTTTTCCTGGTTCTCGTCCCCGAACAAAAGCGCGACCTGATCGAGCGACCATCGACCGTCCACCGTAACGCCACCCAACTGTTGGACCTTCTGCCCGTTTAAATAGCTGGCGAGCGTGCCGGAGGCTGCGTCGATTACCAGCGCCAGCCGGTTCCAAGTGCCGTCGACGACATTCCCCAAGTAATTTCCCGAGATGCCAATTCCGCCCGCCGGATTGATGAACCAATCGCCATCGTTGTTGTTGGCCAGGCTGGTCTGCCAAAGGGCCGCCCATCCCGTCGGACGGCTGGGAAACATGACGTCCAGAATCAGCGTGTAGCTGCTGACGAAACTCCCGCCGCCGTTGGGGGCAAAACCGGGGTTCAGGCGGAAGCTGGTCCCGCGCGTGAACGAGGCGACTTGCGCGGGTTGTCCGCCGATGGTGGTGGTGATGAACGCCACGCCCGGCGCCGAGGCCGGCGGAGAAGACACCGCGATCAGATTGGAGCCGCCCGTCGAGGAGTTCAGGCTGCCGTTGAAATCCCATTGCGCGATGGTGGCCGGAACGACCGCCGGGATGCCGCCCGCCGTCGGGCCTCCGAGCGCCTCAATCTGTGCCGGTGTCAGCACCCGATCGTGGAATTGAATACTGTTCACGTAGACTTCCGCGGTTTCGTTGTCGTTGTCCGCGAACAGGAGCGCTGTCGGTTCCAGCGACCAGCGTTGATCCGTGTTGCCGTCCGTGGTCGACAAATACTGGAAGGCGCCCGTTCCCAGCGGGGCGGCCCCAACCGGGCCGTTGAGTACGTTGGCACCGTCGATGAATTTGCCGAGCTCGCGCTTGGAACAATCCACCGTGAAAGCCACCCGGTGCCAGGCGCCCGGGGTAAGAGCGCCGTCGTATTGCCCGCCGATGCCAAGGCCATGGGTGGCGTTGACGAAGAGTTCTCCGTCATTGGCAGTCGGCGAAGTCGGGTCGGTTTGCCAGAGCGCGCGGAAACCCGCCGTCGTGGCCGGGTAGTAGACGTCAAGAATCAGCGTATAACGGTTGACTCGAGCGCCCCCCGCATTGGGCTGCGCGCCGTGGACGATGGTCAGGCCCTGCGTCGGCGACGTCGCGGGCAGGCGCAGGACCGACGCGGGCTGGCCGTTCACCCCGGGAACGCCCAGCGCAGTCGTAGTCCCGAATTGCGCCAGCGAACCGGTGTTACCACGAAACTCGAGTGCCGTTCCGACGGTGGCGGCCAGCGTGCCGGCATTGAAGTCCCATTGCCCCGTGACGGCGGCGTCCGCCGGAACACGGCACAGGAAAAGGACCAGCAGAATCAGTTTTTTGACGCACTTCATGATCAGGGGCAATGAACGCCCTGATCCTTCGCATAGTGGAACACGATTTGCACTGGGAAATTCCGCGCCCGTGGTTCAGCCCGGGTCTGCGCGCGCAAATTTCGAGATCGTGCTTCGCCTTGGTCCCGCTTTCAGCCAGCGCGTCGGCGGGGCGCCCCCGCGATGCCCCGTGGTTAAGGCGCGTCCCCGGCGCCCGGCCCGGGGCAGAAAATTGCGGGCCACGCTCAGCGAGCGCAGCATGGATTGTTTCTTGTTCTGGTGCGCTTGCATCCGACGCAGGATGTTGTCGAGCACCCGGACGGCGGCGACAATCTCGGGGCCTTTGTTCAACATGACGCATTCGGCGCGGACGCTCATGGCGGCATCAGTGACCTCCGCCCGAGTGGGGGCGCCCGATTTTGACAGGTTTTCAAGGACCTGCGTGGCCCAGATAACGGGGACGTGGGCGGCTTCGCAAAGCCAAAGGATTTCCTCCTGGATTTCCGCCATGCGCTCGTAGCCGCATTCCACCGCAAGGTCGCCGCGGGCGATCATCACGCCGACGCGCGGGCTGCGCATGGCGGTCAGCAAGAGTTCGGGCAGGTGCTCGAAGGCCTGCCGGGTTTCGATTTTCAATACGATGCCCAGCCCGGATGCGCCCAGAACCGACAGTTCCTTTTGGAGGGTCTCGATGTCCGAGACGCGTTGGACGAAGGAGTAACCGATTAAATCGGCGTGACGTGCTACCGCCCGGAGGTTGCTGCGATCCGTGGCGGACAGGGGCGGCAGGCGGAGGCGGCTGTCGGGAAAGTTGATGCCTTTGTCCGCCCGCAGCTTTTCTCCCTTCGGCCGGGCGTGGACAATGCGCAACACCAGGCGCTGCCGCGAGGCGGATTCAACCAGGCCTCCAATTTTGCCGTCATCCAGCCAAACCTGTTCGCCGGTCCGGACTTGGCCGAAGACCTCGGGAGCGGTGCACGAGATGTGGGCTGCGCGTTTCACCCGGCCGCTTCGGTCGAGCCTTGCCGGCCGGCCGGGAACCGGATCGCGGGTCAGGACTAGAATGTCGCCTGGAGCCAGCACGATCGACTGCTCCCGTGGAGGCAGCGGGCCGACCTTCCCGGCCTTTAAGGTGTGCCTCTCGTCCTGTCGCGAGATCTTCAGCGTGAGCCTGGTCCCGGACGTGACATAGGCCGTGCGAAGACACTCGGCCCAGCGGGAATGGCCGTGCGCCGACGCGATGGTCAATTTCCGGGAGGCCCCACGGGCGTCCTCAAAGCGAACGACGTCGCCCACGTGGGTGAGATCAAGCCACGCTCTGGGCAGGGGCAAAACCGGGGCATCGGCATCGGGGGAAGGCGTCGGGTGCTCGGCTGGAGTCAGCCAGACGCGGGCGGGCGAGGTGGTGCGGCCCAGCTCGTCCCGGGTCGGGCGGAGTTTGATCACAGTCGGGCCGGGGGAGAGTGGGCCGGTTCGCAGTTTGGGGCCGGCTAAATCAAAAAGGACTTGGCAAGGCGCGCCGGTCTCGTGTCGCGCCCCGGCCAGATAGCGCGTCATGCGGCGCCAGTGCGTGAGCGTGTCGTGCGCGCAGTTGATCCGCAGGCAATTCATCCCGGCCTTGAGGAGGTCGCGGACGAGCTCAGGCTGGAGCGCTGCGTCGCCGGGCATGGTAACCATGATGCGGACCCAGCGGCCGGGGGCCTTTGGTCCGAGCAGCTCGAGCGTGTTGTGTTTGAGACGGTCCCGGCCTTCGTCCAGTCCAACGGGCCCTGGGTTCCACATGGCGGGGCTCGGGCGGCCGCTCAGGGCATGCAGCAGGTCGAGCACGGAATCAAGGCTGGCCATGACATGCGCCTCGCTTCGCCCCAGCGACGACAGGCCCATCGCGGTCAGGCGCGGCTGAAGCTGGCGTAGGTCGAGCCGTCGCAACGCGAGATAGTGAATCAAATTGCGCGCGCTGGCCTGCTTGGATGGGTGAACCTTGCGCAATTGACGGCGTGCCTGGTGCTCGGCAGTGACCAATGCGGCCCGAATGCCGGCTAGTTCGCCGATCAAATGATCCAGCCTGGCCGAATCGCGAGCGATGAAGGTCGTTTTCAATGGTGCGGATACTAAACCGGATTGAAGACGACGGGCGTGACGATTGAGCAAAAAGTCGGCCGGCTGTTTATTGTCCTCGCGACGAATGGAAAGGAACTACGATCCCCGTGACCTCGCGCACGCTTCGGGACCAGCTTCCCGTCTTGGCTGGCCTCAAGGACGAGGCCGCAGGATGCGCGGCAGCCTCGGGCGATGCTTCCGCACTCTTCCGCTTGCGGGTTGGATGACAGGATCTCCTCGCACCGCTGCGGAGACGGGGTCTACGGCGTGACCACCCGGTAAAATCGCTGAGGGAAATTTGTGGAGTCGGGATCCGTGAATTGAAACTGTCCGCCGGCTGGCGCCGCGTTCGTACGGATGGGCACCCAGAGGGTCGGTTCTGGTGGCGAGGAGAGATTCGTTGCGGCTTCGACCACATGGGTGAAGCCGGGCTGGCCTTGGACAGTGAATACCCTCACGCCGTCGGTCAGGGTGGTTCCAATGAACTGCGCTGGATCGACGATTGGCGCCAGCGTGACGTCGTTGCCGTCTCCGCCGGCATAGCTCACCACATAACGAAGGTTGCCATTGGTCAGCGTGGCGCCTTCAGGCAGCCCGTCGAAGGTGCCGAGTACCGGGTCGGAGCCGTCGTTGCGAATGATGACGCTCGGGCGGGTGATTTGGGTCGAGCCGGGTTGAAAGGCGAGCGAGCACCCGGCGATCGTGACGCGGCCGGTGACGCTCAGTTCCCCCGGGCCAAACGAGTTGATGGCTGAAACAAAAACGCTCGCGCCGCCCGTCAGCAAGGCGTCCCCGTTCACCGAGATCGAGCCATTGGGCGATCGATTGCCCAGGCGCAGGATGCCGCCGTCAACCGTCAGCGGGCCCACGGCCTGGAAGGTGGAAATATTGAAGATGGCGCCGTTGGTTAGGACGGTGAGGGGCGGAAACTGGCCAAAGATGTTGCCGCTCTGGAGGACGACGTTGGCAAAGTTGGTGGGCGTGCCGCCGACCAGCACGGGCCCGTTGAGGCGAGTGAAGAGCAACGGGACAAAACCGCTCCGGAAGCGGGTTTCCGCCTGATAGTCGCTGGCGGCGTTGATGCTCCAGCGGACCCCGCCTTCCACCGTGACAACCGTGGCGGCGGGTGCGGTGACGGGGTTGGCAAGTTGCAGCTCGGAACTGTTGGTGCTGATGATCCGGAAGGCGGGGCCGGCGATCTCCAGCGGCGAACGAATGACCATGTTCGCCCCGGCGACGGGACCTCCCATCAAGACTTCGTCCGTCACCCGCAGCGCAGCGCCATTCAACGTGTAGCCGGGAGCTTCGCATCGGATCGACGTCAGCGTGAGGTTGGTGAGATCGTTCACGGCATTTTGGGCCAGCCCCAGTGGATGGCGGAGCAGGACGACGGAGTCGCCGTTGACGGGCACGCCGTTGCTCCAGCTGGCGGCGTCGGACCAGTTGGGGTTGGCGACGATGTTGGTCCAGATGCGCGTCGTGGCCGCGCCCGCGGGTTGGAGGAATGGCAGCGAGATCAGTGTGCCGGCGGCCATGATTCGTCCCAACGTTTTGCGGACTGACTTGATGGTTCTCATTCTGGATTCGTGGTTGGCCCGGGATCAGGATCGGGTTCACTTTGATTTCCGGGTTCCTCGTGTCTGTTCTTACAGGAAATGTGAGAAGCGCATCCTTACGCTTGCCGACGGCGTTCGAGCGGTCACTTGATCCGACGCACCGACATTTTATATCGATGGTTGACCGCGTGCTCAAGCGGTTTGGCCTAGGGGTTGCCCCCTATTCGTCGCCGGGGGGCAGCTGCTATCCCGCGGACGCATGTCCGGTCCGTGGCTCGCAGATTCCGGGGATGAATGCGTTGGGTTGCATCAAGGTCCAAATCCCTCAACCACGCTATGGCACTGAATCGACGCGTTCGGGTCGGGAGGTCTCGTTGCCGTTTGCGACGGACGCGAAGAAACCGCATGAACCCTGAATCATGAAAAACAGATCTGAACTTCGCTCCGGTCCGATCACTCGCCGGAAGTTTCTTCGAAACTCTGCCGCGACGGGCGCGGCCTTTACGATCGTTCCGCGGCATGTCCTCGGTGGCGCCGGTTTCACCCCTCCCAGCGAGAAACTGAACCTGGCCGGCATTGGTATCGGCGGTCAGGGCGGGGCGGATCTGGAACAGTTGAAGGACCAAAACATCGTCGCGCTGGCTGACGTGGACTGGGACTACGCATTTCGGACTTTCAAGAAGTATCCTGCCGCGAAGCGGTACAAGGACTTTCGACAGATGCTCGACCAGGAGAAGAGCATCGATGCCGTCGTGGTGGGCACGCCGGATCACATCCATGCCGTGGCCTCAATGACGGCCATCAAGCACGGCAAGCATGTGTATTGCGAGAAGCCCCTGACGCGGACGGTGACGGAGGCGCGCCGTCTGGCGAAGGCGGCGGCGGAGGCGAAGGTGGCCACCCAGATGGGCAATCAGGGCATGGCGTTTGAAGGGAATCGTTTGATCAAGGAATGGATCTGGGGCGGAGTGATTGGATCCGTGCGCGAAGTGCATGTCTGGTCTGATCGCCCCACGCACCGGGGAAAGTCCCCGCTGTGGTGGCCCCAGGGAATCGAGCGCCCGACGGACACGCCCGCGGTGCCGTCTACCCTCGATTGGGATCTTTGGCTCGGCCCGGCGCCGTGGCGGCCGTATCACCCCGCCTACGTGCCTTTCAAATGGCGCGGTTGGTGGGATTTTGGCTCGGGTGGCTTGGGCGACATGGGCATTCACAACCTTGCCCCTGTCTTCGACGCGCTGAAACTCGGCCCGCCCATCAGCGTGCATGCCAGTTCAACGCCGGTGTTCAAGGAGACGGTGCCCACCGCTTCCATGGTTCACTACGAGTTCGCGGCGCGCGGAGATATGCCGGCCGTGAAGTTGCACTGGTACGATGGAGGGTTGCTCCCGGAACGCCCCGAAGAACTGGAGGCGGAGCGCCCGTTGCCGGCGGAAGACGGCATCATCTTCGTGGGCGACAAGGGGAAGATTCTGGTCAACGGCTGGGGCGGCGAAAGTCCGCGCCTGTTGCCGGAAGCCAAACATCGCGACTTCAAGTTTCCGGCAAAGACCCTGCCGCGATCCATCGGGCATCACGCCGAATGGGTGAAAGCATGTCGCGAAGGAACGCCGACGGCTTCGAACTTCAGCTTCGCCGGCCCGCTAACCGAGGCTGTGCTCATCGGCAGCATCTGCGTACGTCTGGGCGGCGACCGGCTCCGCTGGGATGCCGCGAATCTCAAATTCGCGGACAACCTGGCGGCCGATGCGTTGCTTCACTACGAGTATCGTAAAGGCTGGACGCTTTGAGCAGCGGGCCGTTCAACGCACCTTTTCCAACCTGAAATACCGCTGGGCTTCATTCGAGCCGGGCAGGACGAGCAGTTGGCGATCGCCGACCGTAACCGGCGCGGCGGTGACTTTCGTCCACGGAAGTCCGGCTGGCGCATCCGAGGTATGGAGTTCAAATCCCGGATCGGCGGCCGGCCAATCCAGCACCAGGCTCTCCCCGGAACGGGTGATGTTCAGAGCGGGTCCAACGGGCGGCGGCGATCCAAACGTGATCTCGCCGTCGATGTAACGGCTGGGCAATGCCGTGGCTGAGACTCCCGCCGTTTCGCGCCGCACCGGTGTATCGGCGAAGCGGAGCGGGCTGAATCCCGTTGCCTGGGAGGGCGCCGTAAACCGGAGCAGAACGAGTTCCTGCACTCCTGCCCCGAGGGTGGCGCCGGGCGAACCAGCGATCGCGAGCCCCAGCTTTCCGGCGTGGGCGAGGTTCGTGTTGAGTTGCATCGTGGCCGAAGCCACGGCGGGCGACAGGCTGGCGCCGACGAACTGCAGGCGGCTCGGATCGAAGACGAGGCTGAATCCGACGGCGTTTTCGCCTCCGACGCACGTGATCGAAACCGGGACGGTGATGATTGCTCCCGACAGAGCGTTGGTTGACCGGATGGCGACCTGGCTCTGGTTCGCCCCGGCGCCGAGTCCGGCCGCCAGAGATCCCTCAACCGGAGCGATGGGGCCGCCAATGCCAGTGAGCGGATCGAGATTGGCGGAGTAGCGTCCGGCCTGAACCCAGTCGGCCACGGAGAGCACTCCGTTGCCGCGGGTCGCGCGCGGCGCACAGTCGGCCCGTTGAAACTCTCCGGGATCCAACGCGTCCAGCCCGGCGACGAAACGCCCGACTTGCGCCCAGTCGATGACGCTCAGATTCCGGTCGCCCTCGGGCCGCGGGGCAACGTCGGCTTCCAGAGCGACTGCTTTGACGATGACACTTCCATTTTGATAGGCGGTTGGCAGCGCCAGCGCGTTGGTGCTGGCCAGCTGACGGCCAATGGGGCTGTCGACAAACAGGATGGCCATGCTGGTTGGTTGCAAAACGGTGGCCACGTCAAAGTGAATCACCACCAGTTCATTCGAACCGGCGGTCCAGGCGGCTCCGGCGGGCAGCGCCAGGGAGATGCCGAGGCGTCCGCCGCCCAATTCGTTGGTGTTCACCAGGAGCGCAGCGTCGGGCGGCAACCCGGCCCCAGGAGCCACCTGAACGAACGACAGGGTCTTCGCGTTGAAGCCCAGGCTGAAGCTGGCGGCATTCTCGATCCCGAGCGCCGCCAGCGTGATGGGGACGGCCACCGAGCCGCCGGTCGATGCCTCCACCACGCCCACTCGCTGGGTTGAAACCAGCGTCGTCAGCGTCCCGTTTTCGTAGAGCGCGGCCAGCCGATTGGTGGAGACATCCAGCAAAGCGCGGGCCACGGGCGTGTCGCTCAGCCCAATCGTTGTGCCGGGGAGACTGTTGCTCTGTCCGGATCCCGGCCGCAGCGTCAGCGTGACAAGCGCGAGTTGTCGCAGCCCGGCGGCGAAGGTCTGGCCGGCGGGCAAGGTCAGAGTGAATCCGACGGATCCGCGCCCCATCGAGTTGGTGTTGATCTCAAGCGCGGCGTCGGATGCGTCGGCGCCCAGTCGGGCCGAGACATAGGACACGCGCGAGACATCCGTCTGCAGGCTGAACGCCGCGGCGTTCTCGTTGCCGTTGGCCAGCAGTTCGACTGGAACCGTGACGAGACCGCCCGGGGTTTGCCGGCTGGGCACTCGAATGATCGCGGGCGGATAATTGACCGTGAGGGTCGCGACGGCGCTCGTGGCCGCGCCGAACTCATTGGCCACGACGACCTGATATGGTCCGGCTTGGGTAAAGGCAAGGTTGGTCAGGACCAGCGTTCGATTCGTGGCACCCGGGATCGTTGCTCCGTCGAAACGCCACTGGTACGCAAACGGCGGTTGGCCGTTGGCGCGGACGCCGAAGGTGATCGTGCCCCCAACAGTCCCAGCCACGTTTGAGGGATTCATGACGATGATCGGGCTGGGATCGCCGCTTGGCGGTGACGGGTCGACCGGGATGAAGTTTTGAATCAAGAACAAGCCTGAGCCGTTGGCCGAGTCTGCACCCGCCACCAGATCTGGGCTGCCGTCACCGTTTAGGTCTCCGACATCGAATCGTTCGCCTCCAGACGGCGTCGCGATGGACGGTCCGAATTCGAGGCTGCCGGGCTCGCTGCTGTTGAGATGAAAGTGAAACTCGCGCGGGGATATGATTGGAGTGACGACCACGTCCGGACGACCGTCGCCGTCGAAGTCGGCCACCTTTAGCTCAGTCCCGCCGCTGGGAATAATGTAGGGCGCGGCGAAGGATTCGGGCGAGAGGACGCCGAAAGTGGAGATGTTTCGGAGGATGAAGGTTGAACCGGTGGACTGCGCAACAATGTCGAGCTTGTCGTCGCCGTCCATGTCGGCCAGGAGAACCGTCTGCGCCGGGGCGGGGAGGGGGAGGAAAACGGCCGGGGCAAATGTGTCGGCGTTGATGATTCCGGGCGCACTCGTGTTGCGCAGGATGGAGATGGCCGACTGACGGATATTGGCCACGACGACGTCGGGTTTGCCATCGCCGTCCAGATCACCGACCTCATTCCAGAAAGAATGCGTGCCTGAGGCAAAGTGGACACCGGCGGAGAATGAGTCGGCGTTGATCACGCCGGGCACGGTGATGTTCCGATGGACGGATACCGTGCTCGGGCCGACTACCGCGTTGACCACCACCAGATCGAGTTTGCCATCGCCGTCGATGTCCGCTGGGCGCACGTGGACCGGATTGTTGCGCGTCGGGAAATTGACCCGGCCCGGGATGGACGTCGCGTCCAGATTGCCCGGGTTGCTGAAATTCTGATAGACCGAGACGTTGGCGCTGAAATCGTTGGGAACGATCAAATCCATTCGGCCATCGCCATCGAGGTCCGCCATGGCCGGAGTGTGTGGGCCGTTGCCAGCGGGAAGATCAAGCCGGGCCGGAAAGCAATTTGTGCTGAGATTGGTTTCGGTGGCCGCGTTGCGCAGCACGGAGATCGTGCTGGCGTGGTAGTTCGCGAACACGATGTCGAGCCAGCCATCGGCGTCCACGTCGCCCAGAATGCCGTGAGGCGTCGCCTGGCTGGGCAGTCGGAGGGGCGCGGAAAAGGAGTTGGCTGCCAACTCCCCGAGTTTTGTGAAGGTCGGGACGAAGGGAAGGGGAGACAGTCCCACGAGACCTCCGTTCGCCACGGTGATGGGTTGAAGCATGGCGCCAACTGGAACCCGCACCTCGAGCGTGTTGGAGGTTGCGTGCGCGACGATGGCGCGGATTGATCCGAAGCTGACGACGTTGGCGGTGGGTGCCGTGGAAAAGCCCGATCCCTGAATGGTGATCAGGGCGCCCGGCGCGCCATGATTGGGAATCACCGATTGGATCACGGGTGTGGCCAGGGCGGCCGAAGCTCCGAACATGCCCGCGACGAAAAGGGCCGTGAATCCTCGCTGAGCCCCGGGTCTTTGGTGGCCTGGCGAGGAAAGGTTTACTGGTCGTGGGAGTCCGAACGACGCTGAATGGTTTTTCATGGAAGACGGCGGTTCTGATGGTCGAGTTGCGTTCGGAATGTCTCAGGCGAACGGCCGGGAATGGTTACTACTTTTCCCGAACCTTGACGGAATTGTCTTACAGCTTGGGCCTTCTTGGTCAAGGCTCCGCACACGAGGTTCGGCTGGCGCTTTTGCCGCCGGCAGCATCCGGCTTTGTCTTGTCGCAGTCAAAAAACGATGACTTCGGGGTTGCCGACGCGGCTCCGGGGGGCTATGAAATCCGCCCGTGTTAACCTCGCTTTTACAGCCTCGCGCGGTCGGCTGCCTTGCTGTCCTGGTGATCTTGGGATTTCGCCCGTCTGCCGCGGGGGCGGCGGAGTTTAAAGCCGTCAGTGGCGAGCCGGGGGTTGCTTACAAAAACGACAAAATGCCGCGTGAACCGTGGTCGATTCACGTTGTGCAAATTGACCGCGCGCGGAAGGACTTGGGCTTTTTTTCCGCGCACGCCCACAACCGGGTTACCGGCGTCAGCCTGATTGCCGATCAAGCCCGCGCAGTTCCGCGCGAAGCCGGCCGGGCGATAGCCGCTGTAAACGGGGATTTCTACGTTCGTGACAATCCTCCTTTCTCGGGCGATCCCCGCGGCCTGCAGATCGTCAATGGCGAGTTGATCAGCGCCCCTGATACTGTCTGCGTGTGGTTTGACCCTGACGGCAATCCGCATCTTGACGAGGTCAAAAGCGGTTTCCGACTCACGTGGCCGGATGGACGAAAGCTCCCGTTTGGTTTGAACGAGCAGCGGCGCCCGAGCACGGCCACGCTTTATACGCCGACCTATGGCGCCTCCACACGAGCCTCCGGAGGACGCGAATTGGTTTTGGAACGAGACGGCGATGGCCCATGGCTTCCCTTGCGGGCGGGACAGACCTACCAGGCCAAGGTTCGAGAGGTTCAGCCCAACGGCAACAGCCGGCTCGCGGCCAATACGATGGTGCTGTCGTTTTCCGCCCAATTGCTTCCCAGTCTGCCTGAATTGGCGCCCGGCCTTAAGGTAGAGTTGTCGACCGCAACGACACCTGAGCTCAAGGGCGTTACCGCTGCCATCGCCGGCGGGCCTGCCATCATCAAAGACGGGCAGCCATTCTCTCCCAACCGGCCGGCGGGGCTGAGCAACGACTACAGCCAGCGTTCCCGCTACGAGCGCCATCCGCGCTCGGCCGTCGGCTGGAGCCCGACGCATGTCTATCTGGTGACCGTGGACGGGCGTCAATCCGACCTCTCGGTGGGAATGACCCTCGCTGAGCTCGGCCGGTATATGGTTGGGCTCGGCTGCACGGAGGCAATGAACCTGGACGGCGGAAAATCCGCCCAAATGTGGCTGAAGGGTGAGATCGCAAACAACCCCTGCCAGGGCGAAGACACTGTGGCCAATTCCCTGGTGGTGGTCCGACGTCCCGTTGCCCCCTGAGCGCAAAGGAAGCCTTTCTGACGGCGGGTATGGCCGGAGTTGGTTGTTTCAGTGATCTGACGGAGGTGTCAAAGTCCGGGCCGCAGTTCGCTTGTTCGCCTATTCGCCTATGAATATTTCGTCCGCCGTTTTTGAGTGCAGCGCCCCGGATTTGGATTCGTGTCCAGACGAGACGCTGCCCGAGTTTGCCTTTATCGGCCGGTCCAACGTGGGCAAGTCTTCCTTGCTAAATCTGTTGGCGGGCCACGCAGGATTGGCGCGGGTTTCGCCCACTCCGGGGTTCACCAAGCTCATCAACTTCTTTACGATCAACAAAACCTGGCGCCTGGTGGATCTGCCGGGTTACGGCTACGCCCACGTGGCCCGCGAACATAAATCCAAGTTCAATGCGGCCGTCGCCGAGTATCTTCAACGTCGCGCCAACCTGTGCTGTGTTTTCGCGCTCATCGATTCGTCGCTGCCTCCGCAAAAGGTGGATCTCGAGTTCGTTGAATGGCTCACCCGCAACACCATTCCGTTCGTTCTTGTGTTCACCAAAACCGACAAGACGACGCCCAAGGTGGTCCGGGCCAACATCGAGGCGTTCAGGGGACAAATCGCCGGATGGTTCGAGAAGCTGCCCCAGTTTTTTTCCTGTTCCTCCACGGCCCGGCATGGCCGTGGGGATTTGTTGCGCGTCATCGAAATTTCCATTGCCGCGGTTACGGGCGCCCTTCCCGCCGACGCCGACACCGAGCCGACGTCCAGTGGCGGTGCCGACGACAATGACCGGGCCAGCCGTCCAAAGACCGGCCGTAAAGTGACATCGCGCGTTTCGACAACAAAGCGTCCCAATCCTGGGCGACCGTGGTGAGCGTTTGGAATATTTGGAGTAGGGCCGAGTCGTGAAGGGAACCGCCTGCCTGTTTACGGGAAACCGCCGCCGGCTTGGGCCATGGTATCCAGCACGGCTTTGACGCGCGGAACCTCGTGGGTCCGGAATAAGTCGGTTTTGCCTAGGGCGGCCAGCACGGCGAAAAACGGCTCCGCACACCGAACTTCTTCCCGAAAGAATTCAAACGCGTGTGGGAGCGCGTGACAGATTGGCCAGCCCAGCGTCCGAAGGCGGAAAGAATTCAGGAACACGTTCATCTGGTGGCGCACCCGCTGGGCGCTGTCCTGAAGGTTTCGATAGTAGAACCCGAGCCCTGGATCGATGAAGATGCGTCGGACGCCCTGGCGGGTGGCATTGTCGATCTCCCGCGCGAAATAGTCGTGCAATCGCCCCATGGGATCCGCTCCTAGATCCAGATTCCCCACCTCGCGCACATTGCGGCCCTGCACAAAACAGATGATCACGGCGGCGTCGTGGTCCGCCACCATCCGGTAGTTCTCGGCACTGCCTTCCGTGCCGGTCAGGTTCAGCACATTTGCCCCGGCCTCCAGGCAAGCCCGGGTGACCTTCGGATGATAGGTCTCGACGGAGACCAGAATGTCCGCGGCACGCAGCGCTCGGATGACTGGGAGGAGCGTCGAAGACTGCGCCGCGTCGTCGACGCGCGCGGCGTGGGCGAGGCTGGATTCTGCCCCGAGATCGATGATGGCTGCGCCTTGGGCGGCGAGGACACGTCCGCGCTGGATGGCCGCATCAGCCGTGAGGCATACGCTTTCGCGGTACCACGAATCAGCGGACAAATTGACCACTCCCATCAAGGCAGGGCGTTGGTTGAAGGGGAAATGGCGGCCACCCAGACTGAACTCGACCACCGGGGCGGCGGCAGCCGGCCGGTCGCGTTCGAGGATCTGGGCGAGCAGTTCGAGCGTGAGCATGGGGTAAAAGGACTGGCGCGCCCGCCGCGATTCGAACGCGGGACCACCTGCTTAGAAGGCAGATGCTCTATCCAACTGAGCTACGGGCGCACGGAACCATCTGGCGGGCATTGTGCACGGGGACAAGTTCGCGGCAAGCTCATCCGTCGCTCGCTCAAGACCCAACGAACTTCGGGCGCCCAAACTGTTGCTGTCCGACTTCGAAAAATCCGAGCGCCAGCGCGCCGGAAATCGATCGTGCGGGTTTTTGGTTCGGGTGCTGGAAATTAGCACACGCATCAAAGCCTTTATTTGCAGGTCTTTGACGCATGATTGCGCGCGAAAACGAAGGGCGGTTTCTTGGCTTCAAATTCCGCCCCTTCCGCCACTGTTTCACCGACCAAGAAAAAGGCGTCGAAGAGCGACACGCACACGTGCGATCTTCGCCTTTGCATAACGCGGTTCGGGGAATCGTTCCCAACGCCTATTGCTCATATCAGGGGCCGGATGTGGATGTTGCCGTCCCGCCTACCCCAGGGCAATTGCTCACTCAATTTGTCGCAGGCGGAAGAATCTTGTTTCACCGTCCGCGGGTCGAAGGTACGGGCTGCTGACAGGCGCTGGCACCACGTCACGCCATGGACCGAACGGACTGTTTGATTCCTCCAACCGGCCGTCGCTCGTCCACGTGACCTCAGCGTTGCCATTGACCATTCGGATGCTCATCGAGGATAGCAACGAGAACCGGTCGATGGTGAACTCCGGCAGGTTCGATCCAAGCATCGCGAGGCTCGACAGAAATTCCGGCGCATACGAGGCGTCTTCGGTCAAAAAAATCATCGTATCAGCCTGAACAATCAACCCAGCACCAACGGCTGTTGCGAGCGGGTTCTCGAATTGGAACGAACAACCGATCGGATCGAGGAAGCAGGCGGATCGGACGACCCCGATCGGTCCGCGAACGGTCGCAGCGATCCCGGATGTCCTCGTGTCTTCATACACAAGCACACCATTGCGAAAGAGCCTTCTTCGATAGCGCGTGGCAGCAACCGGCGACGGACCAAAGCCGATCTGCAGATCCGCACCTAACCACTCCAGCGTCGTTCGCTGAATCAGCCGAGCCGGGCCGGTCGCCCGATTGCTTGCCTCGACCAATGGCGACGGGTTCGAGCGATCGCCCCGTCCGTTGGCTTCGAGGACGATTCGGGCTCCGGTTGGCAACGTGGCGGGAACGCGGATATCCCAAACCGCGCCCGGGCTTTGGCCGAGTTCCCAGCGGGCTCCATCCAGGCCGCTGGCGCCGAGGTTGGCGATGCGCAGTGAGCCGGCGACGCTCGGTCCGATCTGCGCGCGCAACCCGGCCGACTGAACCGTCACACCCTGGAACCCGAGCGGCTTGTTGTAGCAAATGTTGAACAGGCCATAGATTGGAACATCGGCCGAGAAGGTCAGTTTGGATCGGTTCGGTCCGGTTTGAGTAGCGACGCAGTGCAACGTGCCGAAGGGAAACGATTCTCTGCCATCGTTCACCGTGCAGATCGCCTGTGCGCACCCGAGGGCCGAGCCTCCCGGCAGGTCGATCCAACCGACCGCCGCAATTGAAAAGATCGAAGGTGGCGCGAGTGGATCCGGCGGCGTTGCAGTGAAGTGGTATTCCACAATGACTCGCACGTTCTGCGGCCAGTCCCCTTCGACCTCTACGCAAACCGTGCCGTTGGTCTCGATACTTTTGAAGCAGACGGTTTCGGGGGTTGGCGATGGCTGGATCAGATCGAATGGCTTGTCGCTCCGGACAAACACCTCGCCACGTGGAACCCATTGTTGCAGGCCAGTGTCGTCGAGCCCAGGAATCACCCTGGGCAGCTTGCCTCCTTGTCCGCGTGCCACGACGATTAGCCCGGCCTGGGCGTCGGGTCGAACGATGCCTACGGTGGCCACAATTTGCGTCGCGGTGACGGAGACCACGGGCAGCAAGGTTCGCACACCATTTCCGCCGTCGACGTAAACGAGAATATCGTCCGAGTCATTGCCGAAGCCCTGTCCGGCGATGACGACCGTGTCGCCCGGTCCGCCGCGCGCACTCTCCACAGTCGCGATCCTTGGCGGTTCGGTGAGCTCGACTGTGAGGAAGCCGCGAAGGATCCCGCCATCAGCCAACCGCAAGGATAAGCGTGCGCTCCCCTCGGGCAGCCGCATGACGGTCGCATCGACAACCAATCCCGCCTGCTGCCAGAAGTCGGAACGGATGACGTCGGCGATGCGCTCCGCGCCGTCCACTAGATTGCCAACTTGCAAGAATCGCGCCGCGGGAACGTTCATCTCGTAGGCCGCACCGTTGGTATCGTGGAGGGCGACGGCGATGCGGACGATGGCTCCGCTTGGCCAGGCCCGGTTGAGGACGACGCTGAGCTCTCCGTTCGTGGGCGGAGAACTGAAATACGATTGTCGGCCGGGCTCCGATTGAACGGTTGGCAACGTCATCACAATGGCGGAGAGCGGGGCACCCGTCCCAGGTGGTTGGGTCCACGTGAACACGGATGTTCCAACATCCACAGCGTCGAAGAACGGCTCCGGCGGGTTTAAACTGCCGCGGCCGCGCCTAACCATGATCGGCCCAGGACGGGCATCGGGCGGAAGTGCTCCCCATTGAGCGGTGATTTCCGAATCCGCAGCGGCGCTCACCACGAGTGGAATCAACCGAGAGCCGCCTCCGTCGACCAGGGCGACACTGAGATCCTCAGCCTCCGTTCCAAATCCATGGCCCGTGATCTTGATCACTTGGAGGTCTCCGCTGACCGCCTGAACTTGGAGGTCTCGTGGCACCGATCGGATACATACAGAGAACGAAATCGTGGCCGAGGGCTCGTCCATCGTGGCATACATCAAGTACATTTCGTGCTGATTGGTCCCCACGAAAGGCGTGACCTGCACACTCAAAGCGAAGCCGGCTTCGGCCACTGCCGCTTCGAGTGCGTCGGCGATTTGAGCGATCTTTTGAGAAGTCGATCCGGCTGTTCCCAGATGGAGGGTCCGGTTCGCCGCGACGACGATTTCGTTGGTTCCAGGAAACCACGAGCGTACTTCGGCGTTGAGGCTGACTTCGACCGGAAACTGCCAATTGGGAGTCAGCACGAGAAAGGCGTTTCCGATGTGGTCGAGTGTGCTGTGGGCGCAGTTAAAGGACGCGGCAGGCGCAGCCGTGACTGCCGCCGCGGCCACGCCGATGCCGTCCCGCCAGTTCTCTTGATAACCTTGATTCGACGACTCTGCTGGAGCCACTCGATAGCCGGTCCCGCGGAGAACTTGCAATGGGCCCGACGTAAAATCCGATGTCGTTGGCCCCATGCGCGCGAGGATTTGTGTGTCGTTCGCCTGCAGAACGTCCATCGAAAAGAAGCGTGGGCTCTTTGTGTCCCGTGGGTCGCGCAGGCCTGCGCGCAGATCGCGAGCATCCTCGCCAAATCCCCGGCCCGCGATGCGGACCAAGTTGCCTTCTCTTATGATCTTCGGGTTCACGTCGGTCATAGATAGATCGAGTTGCGAGGACCGAACGCAGGCGTTTAGAAATCCACCTGTGATCTGGCCGTTGGGCAGGCTGAGCGTCAGTGTCGCGGCGCCGGGCTGTGGGCGGGTGGTTTCGACATTCACCGTCAAACCGACCATCTGGAGAAACGCCGCCTCGATAACCTCAGCCAATTTTTTCGCCCCCTCGAAGACGTCTGCTCCACCCACCAAGCGCACCGCATGCCCATCGACACTCAACCCGCCTTCACGAAATGACGCCGTGAGGTGTGACGAAAAGCTTACCACGGCGTTGGGAAACCAATTGTCGATGTAAAGAGTCAGGACACCATCGCGGACCGGCTCGCTGTAGAACCAGCTCTCCGTACCCTTCAGTTTGCCGGGTGTATAGACCTGGACCGCCTCGACTGGGGGAGAAATCGAGGTGTTTCGCCATGAGCCGGCCGGAGTGGAGTCGGTCCAGCCGCGAATCGGCTGAAGTATTTCGATGTCGGGGGAGAGGTTTCGCAAATTGCCTTCATGGCTCACTCCGCGGAATACGCGAATGGGCCCGGCTGGCGTGCCGGGCGGCAGGTTCCCGACCCGCGCCAGAATCCGCGTGTCGCTTGCGCTCAAGACCTCGAAAGGCACGGTGAGTTGTTCGAGTCCTCCGGCGCGCGTGCTGCCCACGATGCCGAGCTCGTCGGCTTTTCCGCCAAATCCACGCCCGCGAATTTCCACGATTTCGCCGGCTCGAGTTTGCTGCGGAAAAATGCGAGTCACTTCGGGCGTAGGCAGACGCAGCTTTGCACCCAGCAGTGCGAAACTGGCGTTCGGCGAACCGGGCGTGGTGCGAATTTCGAAGCGCGAGAGCGACTGCGCCCTGGGCTGGGCGTTGGCCTGTAACAGGCGCAGGCCATTCCCGACCAGTGCCGCGGCTCCCGGCACGGTGAAGGCGAGCGGTTTGTCGAAGTGAAAAAAATAGCAAGAGACCGGCTCGAAGTCGGATTGGCTGATGCCAACGAAAGCAGGAAAATAACACGGCGGAATCCAGCCCACTGCATCGAGTCCCGATAAGTCGGCGCCGGCGCCCGCCGTTGCCACCACGCCGGGCCGAACCAAGGCGCTGCCCACGAAACTGCTGTCATGGTACACCTCAACCCGGACCATTTCCGAACCGACTGCACTGAAGTCGGCCATGGCTTCCAGGGCGGTTCCCCGCCTGCGACGCACGCTGGCCGTGCCCATCGAACGATTCGGCCGATGATCAAACGTTCCCACGGCATTCAACGCCACGACTGTTCCCGTCGGGACGAGGCTCAGCGGCGCCAAGAGGACGCCGATGCCGCTTCCGCGGTCGGCCACGTCGATGCTGACGCCGTCGTGTCCGCTGGCTCCGAGGTTTGAGATGCCGACTTGTGGTCCCTGCACCGACAGACGCGCTTGGCCGAGCGCACGGTGGGCCAGGCCTTCGTCGACCGGGTCGGGCGGAGCGAGCAGCGCTTCATTCGCAATTCGGATTTCCGAAATGTCTCCTCCCGTCAGTTGCAAAGCGGACGGCGAACCGACGACGGGCGGCGTCTCGCCGGGCGGCCACTGCGGGCTGACTCGCACCCGGGTGACTTCGTCGACGGGTGTGGTGTTTGTTCCGGGCAAGAGTAATCGATGCGGCTCCGGCCATATAAGGTCGAAGCTCCAGGCAGGCTTGCCTGTGAACGGCGCTCCACATCGCAACAACGTCGGTGGCGGATTAGTGAACGGCGGAAGCAAACGGAACAGCGGAGCGTTCGAATAAACCGCCGCGCTTCGGACAAATTTGTTGCCCGCGAAGACTTCCACCCAATGGCCAGTCGCGCCGATCGGACTCGTATCCGCAAACGCGTGAATCTCACCGTCGATCACTTCCATTGCCCCCCGAGAGAGGGTTTGCAATGGCCGGTTGGCCTGCTGGCCTTGAATTTCCCAACCGAATCGACCTCGACCCCTCCCCGGATCGAGCGCCGTGATTTGGCCCTGCCAGCCTTGGGCGTCATCCAATGGAATGAAGACGCCGTCCCTCCCCGACGGAGCCAGGTTGCTGACGACCAACTCGCCCAACAGGCCAGGGGTCAGTGTGGCCTGTTCGAGCGCGATGTGAGGCAGACCGAACGAAACGAGGAAAGTTCCGCCGCGAGTCAGCACCACGTCGTTTCCACTTCCACCTTGATAGGTGATGCTGAAGATCTGCCCGCCGGCGCTGAATGTCGCGCCTTCCGGCAATCCTTCAAAAGTCGACGCAATCGGCGCCCCGCCCAATTTTTCGAGGATCGTGAAGTGCGAGCTGAGCGGAAACGACGGGCCTGGCACCACCTCAAGAGATATGCCCGCCAGGTTCACGTTCTGGCCGACGACGAGACGGTCGTATTGCGAGCTTGCAGTGCCGTTTAATTCGAATCGAAAGATCGACGGCGCGGCGCCGGCTTGAACGTCGCCGTTAACAGTCAGCTGTCCGGGACTGGTGCCGGGTTCCATCGTGCCACCTCGCATCGACAGGTGAGTGCCAATGGAGCCATGGCCTCCAAGGCGCCCGCCGGGCCGCACCTCAACGCCTGCGGTCGAGCTGCCGTCGAGGATGATTGCGCCCGCCTGCACCCGGGCGGGAGCTCCGGTATTGTTGCCGGACAGCGTCAGCGTGCCCGTGCCGATTTTCGACAACTCGCCTCCCGCTCCAACAATGTCGCCGCTGAATGCGGTCGAAGAGTTGTTGAAGCCGACTTCCAATTTGCCTCCCAGCTCGAGAGCACCTGAGCCCGCCAGGGAACCGAGCCGTTCATCGTGCTCGAGGATTAGCTTTCCGGTCGCGCGCACCTCGACGGCCGCTGCATCGCCGATTTGGTCCGAACTCACGCCGCCCCCTCCCGCATTTACGGCCCGCACTATCGCCGCTTCGCCAGCGCCCTCGCCGACTGTCATTGGGCCGGGAATCGCCACGGCGTTGGATTTGAGCAGGGTCAATTCACCGGCCCGTGTCCGGGTGAAACCCGCATAGGTGTTGGGCGCTGCGCCCGCTAGCTGAAGCGTGCCCGAACCGATCTTGGCTATGCCGCCCGGGCCGGAGATGGCGCCGTTTTGATGCAGCACAGAATTGCCTCTTGTTTCCAGCGTAGCAAAATCCTCCAGCACCAAGTCGCCGAGCCAAGAACTCGTCAGTCCTTCAGTCGAGACGGCCAGGCCTTGCTTCCGGATCGTGAGTGATTTGTTCGCAATCGTTGAATTGATCAGAATCAATTCAGTGCCTTGAAGCATGATTGGAACTCCGCTTTCAATCGTCACCCCGTTGGTGCCGCTTCCCAGTCCGTTGTCAGCCGAGACTCGCAACTTGCCTTGCCTGAGAATGGTCGCGCCTGCGTAAGTGTTGCCGCTGGTGAAATGAAGTTCACCCTCGCTGGTTTTGACGATCGTGGCATTCGGAGCGCCGGTGACAACGGCGGAAACGGTCAGGAGCGCATTCGGCGGTTGAACGTCAATGAACTTCGGCCCGGCCCCGACGAAATTGAGGCGGCCGGAAATAAACGAACCATCCGGGTCGCTGGCCACGTTGCCGTAACGTTCGCACAACAGGTTGCTCCCGGTCAGGGACAGCGTGCCGGTGCCCGTCAACACATTGCCGCCCCGGATGCTGAGCGAGCGGACCGTATGGTTGTAGCCGTTGAGATTCAGTTCGCCCGTCTGATTCACTGTCACCACCGCACCCGTGGCGATTTGGCTCGGCGCCTGACAACGCACCGCGTCACCAATCGTTGGTCCAACGCCCCCCCCGATCGTTAGATTCCCCGGTACCGCGACCCGGCCGACCCGGATCGCCCCGGGGTTGATCACGATGTATCGGCTCAATTCCAAAAGGCCGCCTCCGACCGTGGTCTCGCCGGTGTAGGTGTTGGCTTCAATCCCATCAAAGATCGTGCGCCCCGACCCTCCTGTGATCACTCCCGCGGATCCGCTGATGGTGCCGCTGCAGTGCAATTCGCCGAGGCTGTAAAGCGAGAGATCGTAGCCGTTCAGCTCGATATCGCTGACCATGGTTAATTGTGCGCTGGCCGCGCTGACGCTGATTCCTGCGGTTGCTGCACCGAGTCGGACGGTGGGACGAAAGACATTTCCGACCGCACCGGCGCGGGCGGAGATGCCATCCACGATCGTGACGGGGTTGCCGGAGATACTGTAGTTATCGCCCTGAAAGATTATGCCCGCGAAGGTTGTGTAGGCGGAGAAATTGTTGGAGTTGGCCAGGCGCGCTGCACCCGCCGGGAATACCAGCGTGTCGCCGGCCACCGGCGCGCTGTTCCCATCCCAATTGGCGCCGTAGCTCCAGCCGCTCCGCGTGGCGTCTCCGCCGTCCCAAAAACGCGCGGCGGCGATGGCCGCCGAGAGCTGTAGGTTGAAGGCGGTGAAAAGGACTACCCAACGGCGGAGGCGCTTCGATTTCATGATGGTTGCGGATTGACTGGCCGGACGTGTCAGCGGTAGCAGCCGGGAGAGATAGAGCCGTGTTCTCATAGACAGCGAAGCCGCGAGGCGTCGTCCTCGTACAGATAAAACGGAGGGCTCAGATTACAGGAAAAGTGAGACTTTTGTTGCGGTTGCCTGGCTGGTTACCCGGATCGGCAACCGGGACTGAGACTTGAGATTTTCACCCTCCGGTGTCTCGCGCGTGAACCGGAACGGCGATTTGCGTCGGCTGGTGATCGAGTGGAGTGGAGGAACTTGAACGTTTCCTTCAGGACCGCCCTCCAGTTGGCGAACTCGAGAGACGGGGGGTGAACTATCTCAGCATGTATCGGCTGACTCAGGGGAAGCGTCTACGAGCGTGCCGGGCGCTCAGGGGAAAGCTGTTGATTCCGCCAAGCGCATTGCTGCGTCTGCTCAAGGACGAATAGACCCTCCAGCGAACGGACGCAGTTTATTGGACGATGGCCCGGAAGAACCGGTTGGTTTCAGCACCGGCCTGGAAGGGCACTTCCACGCGCAGGTTCTGAACTTCGGTCGATTGGTAGTCGCTGATGACGGGGCCGGGGATGCCACCCGTCAGCACCCGAAAATTAACGGGTCGCCACTGCCGCAGGTCGTAGGAGGACTGGAGTGTGTAGTTGCGCCCACGAATGACGAGCAGTTCGAGCCGCGAGTTCCTGTTCACCATCTCCACGATGGATAGTTGGAAGCCGTCTGCCGGGTCGAAGGCAAACGTTCCGGCCAGATACTCATCCCGGTTGCTGATCCCATCACCGTCGGCATCGCGGTCCGCATCGTTTGGATCATTGGGATCCAATCCATTGGCGATCTCCCAGGCGTCGGGCAGACCGTCACCGTCGGTATCCACGCCCAAGGTCAGGTCGAGGCGGGTGTTGCCGGACGGCTCGCCGAGGGGGCGGGGGAGCGTCATCTCGATGGGAAGGTAGACGGCGGAGCCGATTCGGACCCTGAGTCGAAACGGCGAGCTTTGGCGCAGGCTGGTCACGGGCAAGGGACAAATCTTCAGGCTGCGGCCGGACTCCATGGGGACGATCAATCGATAGTTGGTGCCGGGCTGGGTGGAGATGGCCACGGGCGCGCTTGCGCTGACGCCGTTGGTGCTCTGGATGAAAATCGTGGCTCCACTCAGGTCGAGGGGTTCGCCAAACTCATCGCGGACGAGGCCGTAGAAGGTGTGGTCAGGAGCCGGCGGGTAGGCGTGGCTGGTCCCGGCGAGCAGCCACATTATCCCGGTGAAGATGATGAATGGTTTCATGCTGGTTGATTTCATGGGCGCCGGGTCGGTTAGTTCCCTGAATAGGAATAGGTGACAAAATGCAGTTTCACATCCTTCACCGTGCGCAAGAAGCGCTCCATCCCTTCGTTTGGATCCGCCAGGAGTTCGCGGCCGGGAATGACGATCTTCCATTTGCTGTTCCAGACCGAGCGGCCGATCAGCCGGTTATTGGTGAACTGCGAGCGCTGCAGGCCGCCTGTCGTGGTGTAAATGCTCGGGCTGAAGATGCTGCCGGACGACACTGGCCGGAAAGCCTGGTGCTTGCGCGCGGTGAACGGCGCTTCCGTCAGGGAATCCTCGGATTGCCAGAGCCGCTTTGAAGAGTAATCCGATCCGCCGATGTTGAACGGCAGCGGAATGGCCACGTCGTTCACGTTCCAGCTGCGGATTTCGCTGGTGTCGCCCAAGGGCGGGCTGCGCATGGAGTCCACTCCCACCGGAATGAGATAGATGTATGGGTTCGCGGAGAGGGCGTTTGGATCCAGGAAGACCAAGCTTGGATCGGGCGGTGAGTTTCCACCGGCGCCGGCCACCGCGCCGGAGTTAGCGGCGGGATCATCCATGCCGACATAACCTTCGAGCGCCACGCCCGCCGCAAAGATCTTCGTCGCAAACGCACTGGCGGTGAACTTGTGATCGCCCGGGGCGAGCGGACGGCCGAACAGGTTCAGGCCATTGCCGATGGTGGTGCCAAACTCGAAGACGAAGCCGGGCACGGGCATGCCGGTGCCATCGTCAATCTGGAGACAGAAGCGACGCACATCCGGATCCTCGAGCAGGTTGGCCTTGCGCGCCTGGCTGAGAACATCCTGCCACCGGACATCATTGGTGATGATGCGGTGGTTTTCGTAGCTCAGGGAAACGGTGGTGCCGTAGGCGTCCGGGTTGTTAAAGCCCAGCCGGCTCTTCACGACGGACCAGTCGCCGTTCATCTCGGCCAGCACGCTGGAAAGGCCGGGGTCGCCATTGTTGCTGCCGGCGAACTGCGGCTGACCGTTCCGCACCACGCCGAGGGCGCGGGAGTTGACGATGCGATCGATGAACTCGCGTCCGCGCTCCGTGCCGAGCAGGCCGGTCTCGTAGTCGTATGCCTTGGCGGCCATGAAGGCGTATTGCGCGGCCAGGTCGAACAGACTCTTGTAACGTTCCAACTTTTCGTTGCGGAAAATGCGGAACGCAGCATCACGGGTGCGATAGCCCTGGATGACAGCGGCCGTGCGCTGACGGAAGATTTCGCGTTCGGCCTGGATGCGATCGGCCTCCGCGAGCAGCGCGCGATACCTGCGATGGGCATCGTCCAGCTCCTGCAGGCGGGCGTTGATGTCCATGAACCGGTTGTTCATGCCATAGACCTTGTCGCGGATGGCGTCCATGGAGTTGCGCAACTCTTGATTCCATTCTTCGGGAGCGATCGAGTTGAACTCGGTCTGCATTCTCGCGGTGGCTGTGCCGAACTCGAACGACTTCTGTGTGATGAACGCCCCGAGCCGGATGCCCGCCAGAATCTTGGTGCTCAGTCCGCTCGTGATTCCCAATGCGGCGCGCAGTCCGCTGAAGATGTCGCCACCCGCGGCAAGCCCCGCAATGAAACTTTTGGGAATCGCTTCGGTCGTGACATCCTCGATTTCCTTGATGTCCTGGATCGCGCCGCCGGTGACTTCCTCGGCGATTTCCCAGGCCAGCCGTGCGCTGGCGACCGCCGTGTCCGCCTTCAGCAGCGTGGCCTGAATGCCGCGGATCTGCTCCCGGGATTGTCGTTTCCGGTCATAGGTCTGGATGGCCCAGTCCAAATCGTATTTGGCGGCATCGGTCCAGTAGAAGGCGGTGAAGGCCGCATTGCGCGCTTTGATGATGTCCGAGATGGCCTGCTGGATCCGGCCCGGCGAAGCGCGACGTCCCACCCAGTGGGCGGGCTTCTTGAAGAAGCCGTGCGAAGACAGGTTGTAGTCCACGTGCAGAGTCGTGTTGGTGACCCATGCTTCGAGCGGATTGGTGCCATCGACCGGGCCATTGCGGGCGGGCTGGATGAAGCTGAAGTCCGAGATGCCGTTGGCATCGAGCCAGTCCGCCGTGAACGTCTGTGTGTCGATGCTCCAGGCGTAGTCCTCCGAGGGAACGAGCATGGACCCGCCGAATTGATTCCTGAAATCCAGCTCCACGTTGTCCACATACATGAAGTGAATGCTGTCCGGGCCGGCGAATCCGGCGCGATAAGTCCTGCCCGGCCCGATGTCCTCCGGGTAGGGCGTGCCAAACAGTTCGATGAGCGTGTTGGTGTAAGCCAGTTCCTGCTTGTCCACCGCCGCGCGCAAGTCCGCCAATGAATCCTGCTCGGAACGCATCAGACGGGTGACATCCTTGGCGTCGTCGAAGGCGACCAGCGCGTTGTTGAGCGCGCCTTTGGCCCGCGAATAGATCTGCTCGAAGTGCGTATTGCCTTCGCCGCCGGCCACCGCGTTGGGATTTAGGTCAAAGGGCACGGCGTCCTCGGGCAGCCCGAGCGGCGTCAAGCCCGACTCCGCGTTGTCCATCGCCGTCTGAAGAGCCTCGATGACGGACGGGAGTTCCTTCAGCTCGGGCACGGTGGTCCGATCCACCTGCTGAATGGTGTCGGCGTGCGCTGGATCGGGATCCTGGTAGGGAAGGATGGCATTACCCGCGATCCAGTTTACGTATGCACCCTGGCCGGTGCGGGACGCCCAGTGGTCGAGGCCCCAGGCGCGCGTGCGGCCTTTGTTGCTCTCCCGCGTGGACCGGAAATGTTCCCAGCCCTGGCCCCGGCCGGACTGATAATCCTGCCGCCAGGTGAGATCGAATATCTGCCGGCCCGTGCGCGCCAATGCCCCGGCGGCCGCGGCGAACTTCCGCTCATCCTGGTAATCCACCGACACCGGCTTGCCCAGCACGAGCACGGCTTCGCTGCGCGGCACCCAATCGAAGTTTGGATTCAGGAACAGGTGGTAATAGCCCTTGAGGGCGGTGAGGTAATGACCATAGGCATCGCCGTGGCCTTGCGGGAAGAGTTTGAGTGCGTCGAGCGCGTCCCTTTTCCCGTCGGTGTTCTGATCGAGAATGTTGTAGTTGAGTGCGTAGATGACCTCGCCGGCGTCGATCCCGCGGGTGTAGTTCCAGACCAGACGATTGTAAACCGGGCGCGTCTCCACGCCGGGCACAAGAAAATCATCGCGGCCGCGCAGCAACGCCAACTCTTCCGCGAGCAGCGAGGGAAGCTGGCCCTTGAACGAGAAGAGCGCGGTGGCGATGTCGCCATAGGTGCTGTCCTTGGTGCCGATGCCGATGGTGGGGTTGGCCGCGTCGGCCGCGGCTTCGTTGCCCACGAGCATGTAAAGATCGTTGATGTAGCTGGCGGCCAGCAGGAGCGCGTCGTTGGCTGGGCCGTAGTTGATGTCCGCGTCGATGCTCAAGTCCCGTCCGCGATTGAGCACGGATTCGTAGATCTCGATCAGGCCATAGTTGTTAATCGAGTCGAGGTTCAAGGCGACGTTCCCCTCCCAGCGCGCGCCAGCTTGCGAGATGACGCTGACGTCGGTGTTGACCGCGTTGTTGTAGAGATCGGTGATGCGTTGGTTGAAGGGATTGATGCCCTTGAGCACGCGCTTGATCCAGCCCTCGGCGAGCTGCGGCTCCGTCCATTGCGACCAACCCGCCGGATTGCCGTTCGGCCGGTAGCGCATCGTGAGGTAATTGTCTGACAGGCTGCGCACGTCAGCGGTGCCGCCGACAATGGCGCGCACGCCGTCCTCATATTTGTTCGCGTCCAACGGTATCCAGACGGTGCCGGCCACGACTTGATCGGTGGACTTGATGGCCTCGACGCGGACCTGGAAATCGAGCAGCGCTCCCGGTAACGCCGGCGCAAACAACTCCACCGCGAGACGGTTGGTTTGGAGTCCATTCGGTCCCTCGATGGCTCCAGCCAAGGCGGAAGACGGAAGACGGAAAGAGCGCGTCAGGCGAGGCGCGGCCAGCAAGCTCGAAGGATTGTCCGGGAGCGTGTTGTCCGCGGCAGCCGCGAAACCCGTCTTCACCACCAGACCGCCGTTAAGATAAAGGTTCGCCCCCATGCCCTCAGCCAGAGTCAGGCTGACCCAAACCTCGGTCAGATTGTCTTGGGTGGGATTCACCACGAAGGAGCTGAAGGCGATGCTCTGCGGCTGGCCGGCCAAGACCAATTCGGCGAGCCGGAAGATCTGGTTCTCGGCGAGGCTGGCGGCTTGGTTGGGATCCACCGAAACCACGATCTCGCTGCCAGAGGCCGGCAGATCGTTCACTGTCACCAACACCTGAGTTCCCTCGGCGGAACTCATGACCAGGCGGTTGCCTCGGGTCAGTCGATGCGGAATCGATGCTGGAGCGAGAATGAACCGGAACAGATCACCCTCTTTTTGCACCGCCTCGAACCGAAGATCGCTGACGGGAGCGACGACATCGGAGATATCGCGGACGACGCGACTGGGTGCGATCCCTTCGATGCTCGTGGCGCGATCCGTGTCCAGTGGGAAGCGCACGTGCGACCAGGTTAGCGGGACCCCAGGCCAAAGGGTTCTGGTGTAGGTCTCGGGCGGTTGCCCATCCACCGGCGCCGTGATGCGCCAATCGAAGGTGTAATCCTCGGCATGACCCGCCAGATCCACGACCTGTTGCAGGGTCAGTCGCTCGTTCAGCGGGTTCTCCGACTCGATGACCACGACCTCGCCGCGATACAGCTCGGGCACAACGCGGATCACCTCCATGCTGACCGGTTCACCTTCCGGGGTGAAGGCCAGGCCATTGCCAGCGATCAAGGTGATGTAGCCGGTGTCGGGTCCAATCGCCGTGAGTGCGTAGGAATCCACGGCCACGTCGTCATCGACCACCTCGGCCACTGCGCCAAGCCCGACGGTCCTGGTCGCCGACGGCGAGACAATGAACGTTCCTGGCACGGCGGGATTCTCCACGAACTTCTCCAGGTCGGTGGCCAGCGCGTCGATGGCGGCGTCCCAATCGGATTTCTTTGGATCCTGGAGATCGGTCCGGCACAACTCGCGCAGCGTGGTGGCATCCTGCGTCCCGGCGACGTTCAGCAGGAGGTATTTGTCACCGAGCGGCGCATCGGCGAACTCACCGAGAAACACCAACAGGCCGTTGGCACCGCGATTGGGGTCGAGCCAGAAGCGCTTGACGAGATGCGGCGGGAGATTCGGGAAATAGATCTTTCCTCGGGATGACTCAGTCCGGACGGACCCGGGAAGATTCGCTTGGTTAAACTCGATCGTCTTCTCACGAGTCGGATCGTGCAGGACAACCGAGGTTTTTTCTGGCGCGATGGTCAAATTGTCGCCGTCCGCTTCAATCTGCGACTGCTGATAAAGAACCTGAAGGCTCGTCTGGCCGCGCACGGCGGGTAGGCCACGCTTGGGGGTAGTAAGTGTCTCGGCCATCTGCAGCACGGGAGCGTCGTCCGGCCAGTAAGGATGATAAACAATGGGCAGGGCATTTTGATCGCTCTCCTGGTTCAGATCCTGATTGCCATAAACAGGGTCGCCAATGAACTGACCGTTCCTGTTCCTCTTGCGAAGGTAGGGCGTGGGAGTGCCGACCGGCGGTTGGGCGTCTGGCGCGAGGCTGGGGAAAAAGAAGCCGGGGAGCGTGTTGTAATAGAACCGCATGCTGAACGCCTCAGGCCGGTCGGCCCGATGCGGACCGCGATAGACCCAGACGTTGCCTTTGCGATCCGTGACGGTGGCGGCGTTGTAGAGTTCCTGGCGCTCCGCATCCGAGCCGCCTTGGAGAAATCCGTTCCAAGCCACGCGCCAGCCGTTGAAGAACCCGTTGGGCAGCCCGCTCGTAGCGGGCACGAGCCGGGCTTCGGTTGTCGTGGTCCAGAAGATCAGTTCGTCGCCAGGGAAATTGAGAAATCGCACGCCGAGTTCATTCGCCCCGCAACTGGGGCACGGCACCACATCCACCATCGCGCTCCGGCTCAATGCGGGCACGGCGATGACGGCCTTGCCTTTCGGAATCGACCCCGGGGGAGTGGTGGCGGGAAGCGGATAGAGGTAGAGGGCGTTCCCGGGAGCGGAACTTGGATCTCGCCGCGGCAGTGCGGTCAAGGCCAGTGGAAGATTGGTGGATACAATTCCTTCGATGGCGTTCTCGGTGGTGTTCGTGCCAAAGAACCATCGGGTGACCGGCGGGTTTTGACTGACGTCCTGCAAGGCAAGCGGCCATAAGGGAGAAAAGCCGTGCCGTCCGTCCGTGGTCAGCGTCCACAGGTGAGGATTGGCGGGATCCGATTGGGCGCCCGAAACGCGCGACTCGACGAACTCCTCATTCAAACCCTTGCGCGGTGTGCCGGGAAGTTTGGGAGCGAAGGCCACGCCGAGCAGGGGAATGGGCATCGGCGGTTGGAGGATTTGCGCAGCTTGTTTCTGGTAATCGAAAGTGATGCCCGCGGAGGGTTTCTCGCGGAGAACATGAAAGGGACGGACGGCGAGCTTTCCGTCCGACTCCGTGTATTCCAACAGGACGAAAGGATCAGAGGAATAGCTCGGGCCGGGCGAGGTGATGTTCAGATCGTCCCGCAATGCCCAGGCCTGGCCGCCTTGCATGAGTGCATGCTCCTCGTTCGGATTGTAACCAGGGAGCGTGGCGTCGTTCTGGACATAGATTTTCCCCTTGGCTTCAAGGCTCGGCAACGCACCGGAGCCGTCGTTGCTCGCGAGAATGATCTCGCTCGCATCCGCGGGCCAGACGGTGGTGTAACGCCCGATGACTGCCGGCCAATACGTGGGGCGAAAGCCCCGGGTTCGATCAACCGCGTTCTGCCGGAACCACCAGACCTCGATCAAGTTTTTCCCCGGGATCGCATTGACCGGGATGATCGCGCCGCGATTGGCGAGATCGAAACCAGCCGTGAATGGATCGACGTAAGCGGCGGGATGATAAGAATCGCCCTCGCTGACGCGGATGTAGCCGGCGAGATAGTTCGTGTCGAGACCGCTGCCCAGTTCGCCCACCGGGGCGGTGAGGCGCCGGCCGACAGGTGCCATCGTATTGACCACACGAGGGCGGTCGGAGAAGTCGGGCGTCCGCGTGACGGTGAGTCCGCCGCTGGAAGCGTCGCCGACCAGGCGAAAGGAAGAGTTAAACGCAACATGAACGCCGGGGGCGGCAAAGAGTTCCACCTCAGCCCCGATCTGACACTCGTAGAAAACCAGCCGTGCGGGATACGAACCTGCGGCAAGAAAGCAGGTGGCCAACGTGTCGCCAGGAGGACGCGGGTCGGCGTAGGAGAACGAATTGGTGCCAATCTCAAAGCGGAAGCCGTCGTCCGAGTTCACGCCAAACGTCCAGTATCCGCTGGCCGGGATGAGGATGACCCCCGTCGCCTCCAGCACGAAATTCTCGATGTCCACTCCGATGGTCATGCCCGGAAAAGTGACGTCGCTCCCAAAGTTTCCCCCGCCGCCCGTGTTGACGAAATTGATGACGGGGGCGCCGGCGGTGAAGACTTCGGCTTGCTGCGCTGGATCGGCCAGAACCGTGTCCGCCGCCGCGAGATTGCACACACCGACATTTGCCCGGATGTTGCGTACGACGAATCCGGGCGCCGCAATGACGGTGAGTCCTCCGGCATCCTGGTCCCCGACGAGACTGAAGGCGGAGTTGAAATTGGTGTGGCTGCCCTGTGCCGCGAACAATTCCAGCTCGGCGCCACCCGAACATTCGTAGAAGACGAGTCGCAAGGGATACTGGCCGGCGGTCAGGTAGAACGTCGCCAAGGTGTCACCGGGGCCGCGCGGAGCGGCAAAGGCAAATGAGTTGGTGCCGATGTCGCACCGAAATCCGTCGTCGGAATTCACTCCGAACGTCCAATACCCGGTCCTCGGAACGAGGAGCACGCCGGTGGCCTCGACCACGAAATTATCCGAGTCCGAACCGATGTTGAGGCCGGAGAAACTGGCATCACCCGGAAAGTTTCCGCCCGCGCCGGTGTTGACAAAGTTGACGACAGGAAAGGTCTCGGTGAGCGCGCTGGATTGTTGCGCCGAGTTGGCCAGCACGGCGTCGGCGGTGGCGAGGCTGCACACGCCGACATTCGCGCGAATGGTGCGGACGGCGATGCCGGTGTTCCCGACCCAGTTGAGGTTGGTCGCGACGCTGCGGTCCAGGGCCGGGTCATTCGGGCCGAGGCCACCGATGGGCAGGACGAGGTCGCGATCCCGCAGGCTTTCATCCAACCACGAGAACACACGCTCGAAGCGGACATATTCGCCGGCGCTGAACTTGAGCAGCGCACGGTGGGCGGGATGAGTTGGATCGAGGAAAGTATAATAGGCGAAATTTTCGGTCAGCTTGCCGCGCGGCTGGTCGAGGGGATCTTGATAGGCGATCTGCGGGGCGTTCTGGGCCGGCAGCGCAACGGCGGTGGCCTTGGCCTCGTCTTCAGTGGCCACCACGGGCCGGATGTAGTGACTGTAGCTGGCCGTTTCCTTTGGCCAGTCCATTTGGTAACGCACGTAACGATACGGCCAGCGCAAACCTTGCAGACCTTCCTCCATCCAGTGCATCTGGTAGTCGTCCACGTTCTGCGTTTCGCGAATGGCGAAATATTCAAAGTCAGGCGTGCCGACCACGCTGTGACGGAAGGCGAACTCCTGCCCGATATTGATGACCGGGTCCGCAAAAAGCTGCGGTGTGCCGGCGGGCGGAGCACCCTGGAACGGCGTCAAACGTTCGCCCAAATCCGTGCTGACATCCGCCGCGGACGGTCGCTGGATGACCTCCACAATCTCATAGCCCAGTTGATGATGAATGTCCTGGCCGCCCAGCTGGCCCCGTTTGTCGCCGAGGAACTCGACGAACACCCGGCGATCCTGAACGTTGTAGGCGCGCAATGAATTCAAGGTGCGATCGTACCAGAGCGTGTTCGTGATCGCGATCGCCCCGGACTGGGTTCCGTCGAACGGAAACTCCTGTCGCACCAGGTTCGTGACGACGACGGCGATGGTGTTGGTGGGGGTGACGAGGGTGTTGGTCACCGCGATCGGCTTCAGCTCCGTAAACTGCCGGAACAGATCGTTATACACGATCTTGATGTCCTTGATGCGATCAGTGGGAATCGTGATGGGCCGTCCAAGCTGGGTGAACGATCCCTCGGTCCAGTACATGCGCCGCGGCCGTTTCACAGCGGCCACCGAGATGACATCCCGCTTGGTGTAGAGCGTATAGGTGAAACCATTGATGTTCGCCGTGGACACATCTGGAGGTGACCCGATGGGAGCGGACGGCTGGGCTTTGCGCCAGATCACCGTGACGACGCCGGGTTGAGCGGCATAGACCGTCTCGGCGTGTGGGCTCCAATAGTAACCCAATCCATGGTGCTGATTCGTGCTGTAGGGCTCGGGCAACCAGTAGGTCGCTGGACTCGTGGGCGGCCGGCTGCCGGTCGGGTTCGCGACTGCGAGGGAAACACCGTACTCGTCGGTCTCGGGCGGTCGGATGACGTCGCCGAACAGGTAAGCGAACGAACTGCCCACGAGCGGTTGACCGATGCGGGCGCGGAGGGCGACCAGAATAGGCGTGCCGTTGGCATTGCTCGCGCCGGTCCTGGACGTGACGGTGCCCCCGAGGGTCAGGAGCCCCTGAAACTGGTTGCTCGTGCCAATCGGTCCGGGATTGGGGCCAGGCGCGCGTCCATCCGATCCTTCCGGCACATTCAAAAGGTGCGAGATCGGCATGCCGCGTCGGGATTGAGAATTATAGTGCGTCTGAGTTTGCTTGAACTCCAGAGGGAGCGTGACGGTTTGAGCGGAGACACTGGCTAAAGCGCAAAGCAGCAGGCAGGCGACCAAACAGATCCGAACGATCGCGGGAAGCCACCCGTTCCTTTTTGACCTGCTCACGAGACATGAACCGGCGGACTGTTCCACCTCACCCGGTTCCGACCTCGCTCGGGCGAGTTCGGAACCTGCCCTCTCCCCCGCAGGGCGGCGGAGAGGGGTTGCGCAGTGGACGCTCCTATTAATCGTTCGCCGATCTCCGCGTCGTGAGCCATCGTCGATCCTCAGGTTCATGGGAATCCAGACGACGGCCTGATCAGCGCGCCGCAACGGCGGATGTCCGCACTCCCGCGGCCCGATTCTGGGAAGGCTTGGGTTCGAAGTGTGCATGGGATGAGTCTGGAGTCGAGCCGGTGGACATGCAGGGACTAGCGGTCGTAGAGGATGATGGTGGCCGTAATGTTTGGAGGCACCACCACCCAGAATTTATAGCGATCGGCACCCGTTAAAGCAGGTCCATCCACCCCGCCAATGGCCACGCCGCTGCGATAGTTTCTGATCCAGATCCAGTTGCCGATCGCGCCGATGTCGTAGCGAGCGGATGTGCCCAACACGAAATAGGCCTCGGCACCATTTTGAAAGGCACTCATGCCCCAGCGTCCCCCGTCGGCGCGAGCAAAGTTGTCGGTTGGATTCTCCGCATAGAAGTCCCAGGTCCAGGTGCGCACCGTGCCATCGCCGTGATTGCGAATGAGGACTTTGATGCGACCACCATCGGCGTCGCCGAGGTTGGCAGTGCCGTCGACGAGGACGTCACGCCATGTGTTCAAGTTTCCACCTGCTCCGATCGTGTAGGTCTGGGGCGGCTTCTCCCCATTGAACGTGCCATTGAATGTCGTGGCGGTGACGGGGCCGTTTACGGTGAGACTGTTGGCCGACACGGCACCGTTGACGGCGAGTGCATTGGCGGTCGCGGCGCCGTTCACGGTCAGCCCCGTGCCCCGAATATTGCCGTTCACATCGAGGGTGGCACCGGGCGTGTCGGTGTTGATACCCAACGCTCCGGAAACTGAAGCTCCGCCCTCGGACCAGAGCTTTATCTTGCGCCCGCCCGGTGTGGTTCCCGCTCCCACGATGTCGAGGGCTGACGAAAACGCTTGGTAGCCGATCTTCCCGGCCGAGCCTTCCTTCGTCACGCCGCCGCCAAGTTCCAGGACGTTGTTTCCGGCGATGCGCACTCCGCCGCCGACCACGTCGAGTTTGGCTCCCGGAGTAGTGGTGCCGACACCGAGATTGCCGCTCACGGTTTGGTTGCCGGTGAAAGCGTTCGCGGCATTGCGGAGCGCGACGTTGGCGCTCAGCCGGTTGTCGGAGATCGCGCCGCTGACGATATTCGCACTGAGACGGTTGTCCGGGATCGAGCCGACCGCGATGGCCGAGCCGTTCACGTTGAGGGCTTGGTCGGCAACGAGGGCTTTTTTGGCCAGAAACGAATACGGGGTCGGAAGGAGGCGCAGGCGGGGCAGGATCTTCGCCGGGTTGCCGTTGATGGTCACCGTCGTCTCCACGTAGAGCTCGCTGCCATTGGCGTTGACCACCACGGTGCTCAAGGTCGGATAAAGTTCCGGCGGAACTTCCGTCCCTTGTCCGAGCAGCACGCTGTAGTTGCCTTTATCGAAGGTCACGGTTTGTTTCTCGGTCCAGACGGAACTGCCGCCGGTGGCCGTCGGGAAGATGCGAAAGGTTACTTCGAAGTTCGCGGGGGCCACCTGTCCGAGCGGGGTACCGCTGCCATCCTCGATGTAGCCCTGGAAGGAGAGGCGTTCGGGCACGGTGCCTTGTGCGCTGCCCCGGGTGGCGATGCCGAGCAGGGCCAGCAAGCCAAGCAGCACCGCAAAGGGAGTGCGGCCAGGTGAAGACGAAACGATTCGAGTCGGAGTTGTTTTCATGGTCGGGTGAGAGCGGTCAATCATTTGGAAAAATTGGAGAATCGGAATCATCGGAAATCTCATTGGCTGGCGTAGTCCGTGATGTCGGTGATGCGCGTAAGAGTGAAGCTGCCCAGGACGTTGAGCTCCTTGAGCACGGTGTTGTTCGCGCCGAGGATCGAGACCGTCTCGGAGTAATCTCCGGACAGGCTGGTTCCGCCCTGGGTGCGGCCTTCGAAATCAGTTCCCGGCGAGGTGAAGCTCAGGCGCATGACGCGCCGGAGGCCGTAGGACTCTCGGCCCGCCGGCAGCGGTTGATCGGAGTAGAGCGCGTCCCGGTTGTCGTGATCGGGATGATACGTATGGAGGAACGGATTCGAGGCGTGATCCGTGTATCCGAGATCGATGATGGTTTGGAGCGTGGCCCCTTCCCGGAGGGCGCCTCCGGTGAAATCCCAGGGGCCGATCCCGTCCGAAGTGGGCAAATGGACGGCGCTAAGACGACGTGCATTGGCCAGGTCCGCGGAGAGCAGGGCCGATTGTCTCGCCGCCACAACCATGTTGGACGTTTTTCCCCGGCCCAGATACACCCGCTGCATGAGCTTCGCGGTGGTGCCGTTGTTATGGACGATCAACCGCAGTGGAAAGGGGCGCGCGACGGAGTCCGGTGCCGTTCGGATCGGGCCATCGAGGAGATAGGAGCCTTTGTTTACTTTGCCATTGCCGGCGTTCGTGCCGAACACGAGCACGCGACCGGTGTTGGTATCCCACTCGTAGCGCAGCCTGCCATTCAAGCTGGTGGCGAACCGGAGAACATTGGTGCCGGAAGGGTTGTTCGTGCCAAGCGCCAGCCCCAATTGATTGAGGCGGGCATGAAACTCCAAGGCATTGGTGACCCGAGTGTAGGGCTTCAATTCCTGGCTCACCTGGTCCACGATGGCGTTACCAACCCAAAGTCCGGCGCGCGAAGACGTCGTGGCCGAAGCTCCGAGGTCCACGCGCAACAGACCGAGCGAGTCCGTGAAGCGAAGCACGCCGGCAAAACTCGCACCCGCGGCAGTTCCCATCTGTGAACGATCTACTCCCAGCACGATCTCGATTTCCGAACCGGGCTGTCCGCTGGGCGCGAGAGTCCATTGAGAAGGCCCGGTGATGAGGCTGGAATAACTGAAGGTGAGATTGCTTCTGACGATGGATCCGCGCACCAGCAGCGGCAGCAACGCCGGCATCGGACCAGTCGGAGGCGCTTCCGATGCCACCTCGCGCAGGGTCACGGTGAGGCTCCCGGCGGTCATGTTCCGGAGATAGAGTCGGGCCTGACCCTGGCTGTCGCCGAACCGGAGGCCGCCCGATCCGCCGCCAGTGATCTGGAAGGGGCCGAAGTAGTGGTTGTAGATTTGGTTGGTCAGTTCGCAGCCGCGAATCCAGTAGGCTTGCTCGCGGACAACCGGGACGTTGCGCTGCAAGATGGCCGAAACCTGAAGAGGATTGGTGGTTCCGAGAATGCCGCCCTGGTAGCGGAAGATCTCGGCGTTCTGTTTCCAATCCAACAACTGCGCGTCGCGGGCCAGGAACGTCTCGAAGTTCGGCGCAGGAGAAGCGGTGGGAAGGCCGACAAAGTTCAAACCGGTCAGCGTCCAGCGATAACTCGGCGCAACAGGTTTTCCTTTGATATTCCACGTGAACGGGCTGGCGCTGCTGGAGACTTTGACCAGCAAGGCGGAATTTCCCTGCAACCAACGGAGTCCAGAGTTGGTGCCCTCCGCTTGCGTCCATTGGCTCCAGCGACTGCTCGGCGTCGGTTCGGGCGGCGTGGCCAGAGTAAGGCCGGGCGGGAGATCGGCCGTCCACATCCAGACTTCCTGGATGTTGGGGCTGCCGATCAAGAGGCTGTGGGCGTTGGTGTGGGACGCATCGACGTGTAGATAGATCGAGTTCCAACCGGCCTTGAGACTGTTGGTTTGGGTCATCCACTGGGCGTGACCTGAGTGGCACAGGCTGGCGGCGACGGCGACGACCACGCGGAAAAGGACGCGTCCTTTGAAGCGTTGGCCAGCGGGGGTCTGGAAATGCATGCCGATACATGCGCAGTCCGTTCCCAAAAACGATCACGGCTGAACATTATTTTTGGTACTTTCAGCTTCTTGCCGGCCCGCTTCCGTCAGGGGCGTGTCGAAAAGCTCGATTTTAAACGAGCTTTGGCTCCCGAATTTTGCATCATGGTGCCTTCATGAGTGAATTGACCAAGCTGCTGGAGGGCGCAGTGGCGGGAGATACCATTTCTCTCAATCATCTCTATGAGATGGTTTATGCCGAACTCCGCGCCATGGCTGTTCAGAAGATGGCTTCCGAGCGGCTCGGTCACACGTTGCAGGCCACGGCATTGGTGAATGAGGCGTATCTGCGTTTAAAAGGCGCGAATGGCTTCAAATTCCAGAATCGCGCGCATTTTTTCGGAGCTGCCGCGGAAGCGATGAGACGCATCCTTGTGGACAGCGCTCGCCGCCATCAACAGCTCAAACGCGGTGGCGATCAAGAACGAGTGGAGTTGCACGAGACCCGCATCGCCGCGCCCGCCGGGGACGAAAAGCTCCTTCAAGTGCATGAAGCATTAGATACTCTGGCGCGCGAAGATCCCATGAAGGCGGAGGTGGTGAAGCTCCGGTATTTCGTAGGCCTCAAACACGAGGACATCGCCGACGCGCTGGGTGTCAGCGAACCCACCGTCCGCCGGCACTGGGCGGTGGCCCGGGTCAGGCTCTATGAATTGATCACGGGGCAGACGCCGACGCCAACGACTCGGGAACGCTCATGAACTCCCGGGAGGGAATGGCCCCGAAGCTCACGCCGATCGGGAGCCAGAATTCCTTGGGCCAATGATCGTTCTCCGCCGTCAACTACGCATGTCCTAGGGAAATGCTATCATGCCGGACATCGACCTGATCTATTGCACGGCCCGAGAACTGCCTCCCGAAGAAAGGCCCGCCTACCTTGACCAAGTGTGCAAGAGCGACTCGGCACTGCGAGCGCGTGTCGAACAGATGCTGGCGGTGGCGGAGCAGGCCGAGGCGTTTGTAGCCGACCCCATGGCAATCGATCATCTGGTCAGATTTGACTCTGCAAGCGAGCGTCCAGCGGGGGGCACCGAGCGGCAAGGCGCGCGCATCGGGCCATACACCTTGCTCCAGCAGATCGGGGAAGGCGGTTTTGGGATCGTCTGGATGGCCGAGCAGACCGAGCCCATCGTCCGCAAAGTGGCGATCAAGGTGGTGAAGGCAGGCATGGACACGCATGAGGTGCTGGCCCGCTTCGAGGCCGAGCGCCAGGCGCTGGCCATGATGGATCACCCCAACATCGCCAGGGTGCTTGAGGCGGGAGCGACCGCCAGCGGAAGGCCCTACTTTGCGATGGAACTGGTCAAGGGCATCCCCATCACCAGCTTTTGTGATGACCAGCAGTACGGGGTGCGCAAGCGCCTGGAGCTGTTCCGCGACGTCTGTTCTGCCGTCAATCACGCCCACCAGAAAGGCATCATCCACCGTGATATCAAACCATCGAACGTGATGGTGACGTTGCACGGCGACAAGCCGGTGGTGAAAGTCATCGATTTCGGCATCGCCAAGGCCACGCAAGGCAAGCTGACCGACAAGACGCTCTTCACGCGGTTCGAGCAGTTCCTGGGTACGCCCGCCTACATGAGCCCGGAGCAGGCCGCGATGAGCGGGCTGGATATCGACACCCGTTCCGACATCTACAGTCTGGGCGTGCTCCTCTACACCCTGCTGGCCGGTGACCCGCCATTCGATACCCATACTTTGCTCTCGGCTGGCTACGACGAGATGCGCCGTATCATTCGCGAAGACGAACCGCTCAAGCCCAGCACTCGCCTGACGCGGATGCGCTCCGGTTCAAGTGCGTTGAAGTCGAAGATCGCCCCATCCGCCATTGCGGGTGAGTTGGACTGGATCGTGATGAAGGCGATCGACAAGGATCGCACCCGTCGTTACGAGACCGCCAACGGCCTGGCCGCTGACATCGGACGCTATCTTGCCGACGAGCCGGTGCAGGCCGCGGCGCCCAGCTCGGCTTATCTGTTCCGCAAATTCGTGCGGCGTCATCGGGCGGTCTTCCTGGTTGTGTCCACCATTTTGCTGCTGCTGATCGTGGCGACGATCGTGAGCGTTGGTCAGGCGATGCGCGCAACCCGTGCGGAGCAACAGGCAAGACAGCACGCCGAGGCAGCTCGAACTGAAGCGGCCCGCGCCAATGAACAGCAGCGCCTCGCGGAAGAAAATCTGGTGGAGACCAAAATGGCGATGACGGAAGCCACCGCCCAGCGCAACCGGGCCGATCGCGAGGCTGAAGCCGCCCAACAGAACCTTTATTGCGCCGAGATGCATCTCGGCCAGCAGGCGTGGCGAGGACACCGGGGTATGAAAAATATGCTGGACCTCCTCGGAAGATGGGTTCCGACCAATGGCGCGCCAGATCGCCGCGGATGGGAATGGTTCTACTTGAAATCGCTCCCATCCCATAACCAAAGAACTCTCTCCGCCGGTGGGCGCTCGGGCGCTGGCCATACGGTGGCGTGGTCCGTCGCCAGCAAACGCCTCGCCACCGGAACCGCCAGCGGCTTGATCCAAATCTGGGACACAGATCGCGAACAGGTAACGAGCACCTTGCGAGGCCCTCGATGCGGAGGCGAATACTGGGGAAACAGGTGGCTGGAGTGGAGCCCGGATGGCACGAAGTTGGCCGCTGGCTGCGCCAATGGGACTGTCCGCCTATGGCAGGGGGACGGTGGAGAATTCCAGGATATGGGAAAGCAGGAATCCTCGGTCTGCACGGTGGCATTCAATGCCGACGGCTCGCGGTTGGCGGCTTGGGCGACCAACGGGGCGATCCGAATCTGGGATCTTCATACCGGCCAACTCGCCGCTAACCTGTTCCACCCCGGCCTAACCACTGCGGGCGCATGGAGTCTCGACGGCAAATCATTGGCCACAGGTCATGAGGACGGAACGGTGACGTTTTCCGGAACCGATTCCAACTCCCCAATCGTTACCCTCCAAGCTCATGGCGACGCCATTTACCATGTGGCGTGGAGTCCGGACGGCTCGCGCATCGCCACGACGAGCGCCAGTGACTTTTTCGTGCAGATCTGGGACGTGGCTTCGCGCCAGAAGGTGCTCGGTCGACTGTGGCACTCGCATGGCATTACGTCGATCCTCTGGGAATCGGACGGCGCCCGGCTCGCCACCTGTAGCATGGACGAAACCATTAAAGTCTGGAACACCACCACCGGCGAGGAACATCACACTTTCCGGGGCCATGGCGTTACCATCGCCTCACTGGCGTGGGGACCGGACGGACGCCTGGCTTCGATGGGACAGGATGGCAGCCTCCTGGTGTGGAACCCTCTTCGCGACCAGGAGTCGATCGTGCTCCCAGGAAAGGGCATTCGCGCCACTGCGGTCACGTGGAGTCCCGACAGCCGGCGCGTGGCCTCGGGCGGTGACGACGGTGAGATTCGAATCTGGGATCCGGCGACGCAAAAGGTGGTTCTCAGCCTGAAGGCGCATGACGAACGCCGGATGAATCTGCAGTTCGGCCTGATCCAGGCGCTGGCCTGGAGCCCGGACGGAACCCGCCTCGCTTCCGCCGGGACCGATGGCGCGGCGAAGATCTGGGACACCAAGAGCGGGCGCGAAGTGTTCGCCCTGCCCACTGACTGCGGCGCAATCTGGTCCATCGCATGGAGCCGCGATGGATCGCGACTCGCCACCGGCTCGCAGGACGGAAGAATTCGCATCGTCGAAGCGTGGGATCGCGCCCCCGAAATCCGAGCCTTCCAAGCCCACACCGGCCGCCATCCGGACACCGACGCACGACGAGGGGTCCGATCTGTTGCCTGGAGTTTGCAGGGAGATCGTCTGGCCAGCGGTGGTTGGGATTCCCTCGCGAAAGTTTGGGACCCGATCCTTTGCGCCGAACTTTCCCGCTTGAAAGGTCACCGAGGCGCCGTCCTGGATGTGTCTTGGGATCCGGACGGCCGGCGGATCGCCACGGCGGGAGGAGATCGCCTCATTCGTATTTGGGATGCTGCAACAGGTGCGGGAATCTCCACCCTGCGTGGTCACAATGACTTCGTGGATGCCGCGGCCTGGAACCCGGACGGCAAGCGGTTGGTCTCCGCCAGCTTCGACAGCTCCGTGCGGGTCTGGGATCCGGTCACGGGCAAGGAAACTTTCGTGCTTCCGGGCAACCCGGGAATGTTCCACAGCGTTTCGTGGAGCCCTGACGGGACGCGTCTCGCTGCTGCCTGCGGTGACGGCCAGATTTGGATCTGGGACGCGACGCACGGTACGAACGGTCTTTCACGTTGAGATCCCCATCAGGAACAACAGGAAAAGAATTCCAGCCCAATGTTCGAAATCCGAGATGCGACACGACTCCTCTTGCAGGCCGAAATGGGCGGCAAAAGTCGCCTGTAAGGCTCGATTGCTGCCTCCGTTTTCCCACAAAATTCTGGGGCTCAGGTGGTAGCTGTGGTCCGACCCTCAGCCGATCAAACCCTCAGCCGATCAATCGAGTATGCGGGCGCGATAAAACAAGGTGCCCTCTCCAGGGGCTGGCGAATCGCTGAACAGGACGGTGCCGGTGACATTGGTCACGACTTGAAACGGGCGCCAGACCGAGAAATGAGGTCTCGTGGCGCGTTCGATGACGTATCGAAACCCGGTTTCCCCGCGAAGGGACCACACGAAGACCCGATGGGGCTTCCGCTCCACCAACGTGAGCACGCCAACCGTAAAAGCCGGCAGGCCTGCCCGGAGCGTAAAGCTGGTCAGGCTGGCAAGCCGGGCTGGTGGAAGAAGGCCTCCTCCCGCCGTGAACGATATGACTTCGGAACTGCCGAACTTTCCGCCCAAAGCCCGCGCCTCTTCATAGCTGCTACCCCGGCCAATCTCCCATGCCCGGACTTGAGCGACGGCGGCGTCACCCGGGGCGACATTGGCCAGCGCAATGTTCTGGGGACCAAAGAATCCGGCCTGAAATCCCGAAAGGAAGGGAGTCGGTAACGCCGCGGGGAGCATCGTCTCAATTGTCGGCCCCGCGTAGAGTTGCGCGACAAACGAAGGCCCGTTCAGGCGGGTCAGGCCGTCCAGATCGAATACAGGAGCCTGATTCGAACTGGTGGCGACCGCGAACCATCTGTTCCGGAAATCGACGGCGCCGCCGCCCGAGGCGTTCGTGACGAGGAGGCTGGCCGGCAGGCTGTAGACGCTACCTCCACGGTTCGCGACGCGCACCGAGTAAAATCCGGCGTTTGAGGCCTGGACATTGGTGAACTGCAGAACGCGATTGGTGGTTCCGGTCAGCACCTTTCCGTCCAGAAACCATTGGTAGGTCAACGGCGGAGTTCCGGCTGCCGCCACGCTCAGGTTGAAGTAACTGCCCACGGGGACGGTCCCACCCGTGGGTTGAAGGAGAATCGTTGCGTCCTTTGGCGCATCAACGAGCAGCGAAACGGGGGCGCTGACGATCTGGCCGAGGGCGTTACGGACCGAAACCGTGTACGACCCGACGTTCGAGATGCTCGCCGGATCCAGCACCAGGGTCGCCGCATTCCGTCCGGGCATCGGAGCTCCGTTGAAATACCATTGATAACTCAGAGGGGCGGTACCTGCCGCGATGACGTTGAATGCAGCCACGCCTCCCGCCAGGGTGCTGACGCTTGACGGAGGAGTGACAATGGAGGGCGGGGCGTTGAGATCCACCACACTGAACGCGTCCATCTCGAGATTGCGATGAATGTTTTCAAACGTGATGCGGGAGACGGTGTTGCTCGCGCGGGCAGTGTAGACGTTCCAATGCCAAAACAGGGTTTCGGCTTCGGGCACGTAGGTGATTCCAAGCTCGCGATTGTCCCACGACACCTTGACCCCACCCAGGCCGCAGCACCCGCTCAGGTTGCGCCCGATGAGATAAGCAAACTGCACCGCATACTCGCGACCGGGTATGGTTGGGATGTCCTGCCAGATTTTCGCGCCCGTTCCGAGAACCGGCCACGTTACGCCATCGGCGCCACCCCGTTCGTTGACATAGCCGCCCAGGGCTCCCGACCCGCCCCAATACTGCGGCCCCAAACCGGTGTTCTCCCAGCTCGGCTCCCGGAGAATGTTTCCCGGCAAAATCGCGCTCACGTCCGACATCCCAAACTGTTGAGCACTGCACTGAATATCGCCAACGGCGCTGGCGGGTACGACCGCCGCAAGGTGGTAGGTCTGCCCGGACACCGCCCGGAATCGCACCGCGTTGGTTCCCCTGGCCACCTCTCCCAAGGCCGCCACGCTCGATCCCTGGTAAACCGCGAGGAGAATCGTCGGGATGTAAAGGCCGCTGGCGCTCACGTTGAGAAATCCGTCGCGCGACGCCCGCCACTTCCACCAGATGCTCTTTTGTTCTTCTTCTGTTACTGCTCCGCCATGCAAGGGCTCTCCGAGCTCCAAGGTCGCGCCGACGACGGATCGCGGGACAAAATGGACGTACTGACCTTCGACTGGCTCCGCATCTGCAAAATGGTCGTTGCTCGCCGGCCGGAATGGCTCCGCATGCAGGCTGAACTGAAAGTCGTCCGCGTCGCCACCAATCTGAAAGTGATAAACTTCCCCAGGTCGGGCGATGAACGAGTTGATCCCGTTTTGGAGGCCCGTGATGGGGACGGCCTGCAGGTGACCCAAGGCAGGTCCGGTATGAATACTCACCCATTGAAACAAAGGTCGGGTGGCCAGGGAGTATCTCACCGGCCCGTGAAACGGTGCGGCCCAGGAGAGCCAAACCGAGTTGGTGCCACCCGGCGGTTCATCTGGCTCGAGCGTGGCCAGGGTGAAGTTCCCGTCATACACAATGTTTGTGCCCTCCAACTGCTCGCTCCCGGCAAAAAAATCGTTGCTGGCTGAATGAAACCGAACGTCAAGACCGAAGGTGCCCGAAGTGAGCGGTCCGCTGGCGAGTTGAATGGCATAGGAGCCACCACCTTGCACCCGATAACGGGTCTCCTTCAGTGGAGCCGTTGGCGTCAGGCCAGTGAGCTCCGTTCCCTCATAAACGCGGAGTTTGCCTTCAAACTGCCCCGCCTGCAGCAAGACGTTCAGCAGACCATCGCCTGGGGCGACAAACTTCCACCACAACGTGTGATCGGCATTCGGGGTCGGAAGCGGCTCGCCGGGTTCGTTGGTCGCACCGTAAATACTCCCGTCGAAATGATAGCGAGCAGTCGCAATCTCGATGCGCTCTTCAAAGGCGTCATTGGGCGACGTGGGAGTGGGGACCTCCAGCTTGAGCCGCAGGGTGAAGGGCCCACTCCCACCGCCGCCTCCCCACGTAAAATGGACGGAGCCAATCTGCAGTTCAATCCGATCGCCCGTCCGAACCGCAATTCCACCGTCCGGAGTCGACGGCGCGGGAGTCAGCGCGTCCACTGCGTCGCCCCGATAGGTTCCGATGCTAAAGATAAAATTCGGAACCGAGGTGCTGCCGGTCACCCGGAGTACGCCGTTGGTCGGCGCCGTCCACGAATACCACAAGGTCTGCTGCAGGAATGCGCTGCCTCCGCCAATGTTCTCGCCAGGTTCCGTTCCCGCACGGCTGTTGTTGGAAATCACCGTCCGATTCGTCCCGGAAAGGATCATGCGGGTGGCGAAGAGATCGTTGGTCGTCGCCGGCGCCGGGGGGAGCGGAATTACGGTCAGTTTTCCAGAGACCGGTCCCGACGGCACATTCTGTTCCAGCCCCGGGACGACGGCGAACCAATACGTGCGTCCAGCCTCTCCCGTGAAAACCGCCAGGGCGGCTTCGTGGGTTCGCTCCGGATGATGGATGAGGTCAGAGCGAAGCGGAGATACTTCGGTCAACTGGCTGAAAGAGGGTGCGGTGTTCAGGCTGGAGTAGGCGGCACCGAGCAGGGAGGCGGTGGAAGAATAGGCGACAAACTCCACCGACGATGCGACTTCACAGCTCCACTTCCACCACGTGGTTCCACGTTCCAGGATCGCGTCCGGGAAAAGACTGTCTTCACCGGGTTCACTGGTGGAGTTGAGGATGGATCCCGAAAAGGCAACCACATCCGAAATCTCGGCGACTGGCGTAAGCACGGTTGCGTTGGCAAACGAGTCGTTCGCAGGCTGTGCGACGCCCACACCATGAACGAACCATGCTGCGGTCAAGCACACGGCGGATCGAAGCACCTTGCACAATCGATAAGCGGTTTTCATTCGGGCTCTCCCAACAACGCATGTATAGAAAGGCTGGCCATCGCCGACAAGCCGAATTCTGCCGCGCGCTGAGCAGGGTTGGTTTCATGCTCTGGTTCCTTGTCAGGCTCGCGCCCCACGCGCGCCCGCTGGCCCACGAACGCCCGCCGCGCCTCCTTCTCCCCTGAACGGGGAGAAGGCCGGGATGAGGGGTGAGACGGTTCGTTGGATCACCCGTCTTTAATCACACCCGCGACATCTCCCTTTACAAGAACCTGGCACCGGCTCGTGACCAGGTCTTCATCGAGCCCGGGCTACTCGAATTGTTGTTGAGCGGATGCGGCGTGGTCCAAGACTCGGCGCACCTGAGCTTTGAGGTCGGTGTTCATCAAGTCGGTTGCTTTTTCTCCCCGCCGTTCAGCTGCCTTTGCTTCACGGACTGAAGGTGTCGGGAGATGCTCGGGCGTCGAATTTCAACCGTCAGCCTTGGGACCTTCGTCCTCGAGCAGCCAGTGACGCCTCTGCGTCCAGCCGAGGAAACGTCGCGCCTCGTCGTCGTCGTCAAGCGAGCCTCCGCCGTGCACCCGGGCGAGACCACGGAGTGCGGGTTCGAAGCGGGCGTGAAAGTCGCTGGATTGATCCGCCAAATGTTCTTCGGCCCACACGATGAACCTGCCGGCTTCCATATGCGAAAGGCGTGAGACATAGAAAACCATCTGCCGCCATGCGTAAGCGGTCTGTTTGAGCATGATGAGCCTGGCGTGCCATTTCGTGGTCTTGACCTGCTGGCGTCGGCAAATCCACGCGAAGCATTGCTCCGCCATCTCGCGCAGGTGGAGGCGCAGTTCGTCCTCCAACCCGAGGGGGCCGAAGAGGAGCGCGAGATTGTGCGTGGTGAGAATTTGCGCTTGCTCGATGACCATTCCGTTGCGGGCAACTTCCCATGGTTTGCGTTCCTCCGCCGCGGCTCGACTGATGCAGAGCGCGGCGAACGGATTCGTCGGCGTTTCTTTTTTAAACCACGACCAGCGTTGCGGGTCGGGTGGGGCGTCGGGCATCCGCTGCACAGCAGCGCAGTCCAATTCGTAGTAACGCGAGTAGAGCGTGCCGTCGACGTAGGCGGCGGCCTGCTGGGCGGCCTGGGTGAACTTCGGAGAGAAATCGTCCATGAAAATATCCGCCGCGAGTTCCTCGACGAAGGGGAGGGGCAGTTCGCCTCCCTTGGCCAGCGCGCGAAACTCCTGCAGCAGCTTGTTCGGAATGATGGCTTGGGGAAAGGCACGCAGCGTGAGCGCAGCGACATCCTTCAAGGTCTGGCGCGAAAGGTCGCGGCTCGTCAGGTCCTGTTGGCGGCGGCGCTCCAGGGCGGCGACCCACGGCAGCTCTTCGATCTGCACCTGCTTCTCCAGATTGAACAAGAGAAGCGAGCGGCGGCGGCGAAACGCGCGATAGGTCGCCGCATAGAGTGCCCGGAGTTGCGGATGGGCGAAGGCCAATGCGCGCAGGCTGGCGGTGAACTGAGGAATCACCCGGGCCAGCGTTTCTCCCGAAGTCACGATGCCCCGCTTCACGAGCGCATCCGCCGTATCGCATCGGCAGCGTTCGACTTTGCGCGCGATGGACACTGGAACGGCAGAGCCGGCGGCGACCCCTGCCGTGTCGGCTTCCGTCGCCGTGACGGGCTGAATGACGTCAGTTACATCATCAAGCCCCAGCTCGGCGGGAAAGCCACTCATGCGGTTCACCACGAGGCTCGCGACCTGCCGGTGCATGGGCTTGGCGACTTGCGAGAGGTGGCGGGCAGTCGCGGCATGGTGCTGTGGCGAGCCGGGGATTCCCCGGTTGGTGGTGTGTCGCGCGAGGATGAGCCGAATCATCCCCACGTCGCGGCCCGTCAGCGACGCTGGGTCGTCGCCGCACTTCCGCAGAAATCCCAGCAGCCGCGCGAAGCTGTCACGCGCATCGTTGGGGCGACGGCAGAGTTGGTGCGCGGCGCGGGCCTGGTCAATCGCGGTCGCCACGGCGCGAGCTCGGTCACGCCAGTCAGACGCAAAATTTCGGCAAGGCCAGCCACCGACGACGTGGAATCGCCGCGTCTCCGGCGAAACCCATCGACCCTCAGCGTCCGGCTGGATGCGCGGCGCATCGCCACCGACTGTCTCGAGGAAGAGCGCGACCATTTTCTCGTAGAGCGGAGTCCACACTTGGATCGTTTCGGACTGCGCGAGGATCCGTGGGTTGGGCCGGATGTTCCGCAAGCGGGCGAGCACTGTGCCGACGTTTTCGAGAAAAATGCGCGCACCTTGCGGCATCGGCTGTTCGGCGGGTTTCGGGTAGAAGCGCAATTGGGCAAAGTGCGGTGCAATCGCTTCGACCAGTTCGCGCGCTTCGTCTGCGGCTCCGTTTTGCGACAGCCAGACCGCAACCAGCAGCGCGGCTTCCTCGGGCACTTCGATTTCATAGCGGCCCGCGCTGAGCCTTTGCGCGAGTTCAAGGAAACCTCCCTCGGAAAGAAACCACGCGTTTAGTCTTTGCCGGTCAGCTCGAGTGGCATCAGCGCCGATTCGGGCCGCGAGGTCCTCTTCGTGAGGTCGCAATGGCCCGCCAGCGAGCAGCCCACCCGTGACGAATCCACCGGTCACCACCTCTGGCGTGGCCCATACTGGCATATCCTTCATCGGTTGACGTGAACCCGCGGCAAGCTGTCCAGAAAGCAGCCCTTCAAGCACGCCGATCCACTTCTTCGCCTTGACGCGGGCACGCTCACGTGTCGCGGCGTCCCCGTGCTGTTCGCTCGTCGTCAGCGCGCGGGCGAGTTGCAAGGAGGCGTAAGGGGGAATCGCGGGTCGCTGACCGTCGGTTGAATCGTCCTGTGGCATGGCAAAAAGTAATGGATCCGGGGGTTGGAATTGCACCAACGCCCTCTCGGTCCGAAGCCGAGCACTCTTCTCCTGAGCTACCCCGGAATTCTGCGCGGATGGTAGACTGCCTCCTCCTGCCGGCGAGTACAATTTGGAACCGCACGACGGCCGCGGTGCGTTTCGAAGTTGTTGGTGAAAGTCCGCTAGACGCTCGGACCGCAACCTCGGAAACGCGCGTCGGCGCTCCCCGGCGTCTTCGCGCGGGCTCGGTCTGGGAGCGCCGGCATCTTGCCGGCCAAGTTCGGAGCGCTGGATCGATTCGCTGCGGGGCAAACGGAATGAATTCGCGAACCGGCCGGCGAGACGCCGACGCTCCCAGTGGGGCCGAATCCAGTCAGTGATTTTGCCGACAACTTCGAGCTGCGGGGCGACGGCCTGGGCAGCGGGCCCAACGGTTCCAGGGCGACCGAATCCCTCCGGTTCCCCCAGTTTTTGCCGGGGGCGCATCGCATTTCTCTGCCGGCTGGCCAAGGAACCGAGATTGTGGTGTCGTTTGGAGCACATCCACGATCATGCAACGAAGAACTTTCCTCCAGGTGGTAGGGCAAACCTGCACGGCCGCGTGCATCGCGCCGCAGGTCATCGGTGCCGACGCCATCGAAAAGGGGCGGATTCCTCCACCCTTGTTCACGCGGTCGGAGGACCCTACCACCGCGGCGGACTGGGAAACCGTATCCGCCCTGTTGGACAATGCCTCGTCCGCCTACACCGAACCCTGGGATGACGCCAAGAGTCGAACCCTGATGAGCGGCGGGTATTTGGGGAATGGTGATTTTGGGGTCCACCTGGGCGGGACGCGGCATGCCTTGAAGTTCTATCTGGGGAAGAATGGGTTTCATGCCGGGAACGATGTGACGGGCTTGCGCTCCGGCGATGACTCGGCGCCGGGGCCTTACAAGCAACACATCCTGAATCTGGCGATACTGACGATCGAAGCTGCTGCGGGTGTGGAGTCGGGAAGCGTCTACCGCGTTTTCCAGGACTTGCGAAACGCGGAGGTGAGAACCGAGGTAACGATGGCGGGCGTGCCGGTCCAAACGAAGGCCTGCATCTCGCCGCTCAAAAACGCGTTGGCACTGGAGTTATCCACGAACAGCGGCCGCGAGGTCCGGCTCCAGGCCACCTTGTCGGTCATCGGCAACGCGCATGTCGCGAAGGCCGCGGGCGCCGACGATACGATCGTATGGGTCACCAAGGACCCCAACGCGGAGGGCGCGCCGTTCTATGTGCAGGGTGCAGTCGTGGCGCGAGTGCTGGGCGCGGCCTCAGTTTCCGCCACTGACCAGCGCGCGTTCGGGCGACTGACCTTTGCCTTGCCGGCCGACGGCAAAGTGGTGCGGCTTTTCCTTCAGGCTGAACATACGAAGAACGCGTCCTCGCCGCTCAAAGCGGTGCAGGCAGCGGTGCAGGGGATGACGGACGCTGGCGTGGTCGCCCTCGACGCCGAGAACAAGGCGTGGTGGAAGCAGTTCTGGCTGCGGTCTTACATCAAGCTCGGCGATGAGGTTCAGCGGTACTGGTACAATCACCTCTACCTGATCGGTTCCGCGGCCCGCAGCGGCGCGGACAACGGACCGGGCAAAGCTCCGGGTCATTGGGGGCCGTGGAATCGCGCGGATGACATGAAGTGGTTCGGCAACCTTGGCATGAACTACAACGCACAGAACCCGTACTACGGGACCTTCGCCGCGAACCATGTTGATCTGGTCGATCCCTATGTGGAGACGATCCGCTTTTACGCCGAGAACACGGGCCGAAAGCGGGTGGTTAACCGGTGGGTCTCGCCCGAGATCGCCGCGCGCATGCCGGCCAACTGCCGGGGCGTCGAGTTCGAGGGATCGTTCACTTCGCATGGGACACCTTCGTTCGGCGGGGGCACCAACGGGAGTGAAGATTGTTGCATGGCCACCAACGCCGTCTTCGGCATCCTGCCAATCGTGTGGAAGTGGAAATACGGCCAGGACACAGCGTTCCTGGCCGGGACGGCCTATCCGCTGATGCGGATGGTGGCGGATTTCTTCGACGATTACATCGGTCCGCCGGTGAACGGGCGGTACGAAATTTATGGATCGGTTCACGAAGGGGCGAATTGGTTCGCGAAGAACGACATGTTCAGCCTGGGCGCGATGCGATTTCTCTACCGGGAGATCGTCGCCGCGAGCATCCGGCTCGGGCGCGACCCGGAGCGTCGGGTTCATTGGCAGGACATTCTGAACAACCTGAGCGAGTATCCGCTGCAAGCTTGGGGGGACAAGGTCACGTTCCGGCCGGATGCCAGCCATGACGTGATGGAAGCGTTGCACTTCCACGGGGGCGCTCGGAATACGGGCGTGATGTTCACCACCACCTTCGACAACATCGGTTACAAGACACTACCGGCGTACCGACTCGCCACCTGCCACACGCTGGACAAGGGCAACATGTTTCATCCGCAACGCTGGTGCGGTTGGCAGAACGGCAACGACTTTGGGATGATGTTCATGATGGCCGTGCGGGCTGGCTACCCGGCTGAGCGTGTGATCCAGGCGATCAAAGGCTGGAAACCCGAGCCGAATGGCGTTGTCTCGCAGAAAGACGGGGGCGGGATCGAAACGGCCGGCATCATTGAAGCCATCAACAGCATGCTCTTGCAGAGCCATGACGGCGTCATCCGCCTCTTTCCCAATTGGGACATGGCGCGCGATGCGGAGTTCAAGCGGCTGCGGGCCGTCGGCGCGTTCCTGGTTGAAGCCCGATACCGGGCGGCGGAGCGCTTGGTCGATTCCGTTCGAATCGTCAGTGAGAAGGGCCATCGTTGTGTGGTGCAAAGCCCCTGGGCGGAAGCGTGCCTCGCGGTGATCCGGGCGGACACCCGGCAGCCGGTCGCGGTCGTGCAAGACGAGGAGGAATTCTCGTTCGAGACGGCGCCGGGTGTTGCCTATGAGATTGCGCGTGCCGACTGTCCCGCCCCTCCGGCTGGCGCGCCGACTTTCTCGGCCCATCCTCGGGATGCGACGGTGGTGTTGCCCGGAACGGTCACGTTTACGGTGACTGCGGTTGGCGGAGAGCTCCGGTATCAGTGGCAGAAGAATCGCGTCGATATTCCCGGGGCCAACGCGCCGAGCTACACCACGCCGCCCACCACCTTGTGGGATATCGGCAGCGGATACCGCTGTGTGATTGCCAACGCCTTCGGCGTGACCAAAAGTCGCCCGGGGATTTTGAACTCAGCGGGGACGCCGACCGTTGCCCGGCATGCCATCGTCGGAACCTGGCACTACCGGCACGCAGGACGGGACTACAGTCGGGAGTTCACCGAGGACGGCCAGTGCATCCTCAGGGAAGGCAGGAAGGTTGGCTGGACCAAGCGCTTCTCGGTGGTTGATGAACGCACGGTGTTGGTCGAGGGGCAATATCGTCATGCCCTGACCGGAGCGGACACGTTGAACATCGAGAACGTATTCGTCGGCAAACGATCCTCAAAGTAGCGACGGTCAGAGGCTCGCCTTGTGCTCGAAGGCGAACTTCAGCAGGCTGTGGCTGCCGCTGAGGCCGAGCTTGGTGCTCATGTTTTGGCGGTGCGTTTCCACGGTGCGCACGGCGCAGCCCAGCACCGCGGCGATTTCCTTGCTGGTTTTGTCGTCCGCGATGAGGCGGAGGATGCGGCGCTCGGAGGGAGTCAGGGTCTCGAGCCATGGCTTCTCTCGCGACGCGGCCTCGTCGCGCTCCTGTCGTCGGAGGAGCATGGCGGAAAGGCTGGCACTGATGAAGGTGCGGCCGGCGGCCACGGCCTGCACGGCCTGGACGAGTTCTTCCACGGCGTTCTCCTTGAGGACGTAGGCCTGAACGCCCACGCGCATCGCTTCCCGCAACAGCTCCTCGTCCTCATGCATCGTGAGCAGCACGATTCTCACGGCGAGTTTCCGCGCGGCGAGTTTCTGCGCCGCCTGGAGCCCGGTCAGCTTGGGCATGTGGACGTCGAAGATGACGATGTCGGGGCGACATTCGTCGACCAACTGGAGGGCGGCCTCGCCATCGCCGGCCTCGCCAACCAGTTTGAGGTTGGCATCGGATTCGATCACGTCGCACAGGCCGCGGCGGACGATCGGATGATCGTCGGCAATCAGGATTCGCAGGGGTTTGCTCATCGGGGCGGGTGAATGCTGTTGGTTCGTCTCAACTCAACTCTGATTTGTGATCGCGCGAAGTGATTGGAATCCGGATCTCGATCCGCGTGCCAGCTTCCGGCTGGGAATCGATCTTGCATACGCCGCCCATGCCGCGCACCCGCTCGACAATGTTTTTCAAGCCGAACCCAGGAGCCGGCGGGCTGGCGGCTTGCGCAGGACTGAAGCCCCGTCCGTCATCCGAGACGCTCAAGTGGAGGGTGTCAGCCGAGCGACGCAGTGTGACGTGGGCGGACTTGGCCTGGGCATGTTTCACCACGTTGTTCAGGCTTTCCTGGACGGTGCGGTAGAGACTGATCTCGAATTCCACAGGCAGGGAGCGATCGACGTCGTCGAGGTCGGTGGTGATGGTGAGGTTCGAGGCGTCGCCGAGGGAGCGGGCCATGGCGCGGATCGCCTTGGTCAGGCCGAGTTCGTCGATCTGGAACGGACGCAGGTTTTGGGCGATGTCGCGCACCTCGCGCACGGCGGCGGACGCCATGTCGGCAACCTGGCGAAATTGCGCGAGCATCTTCTCCGGTTGGGCCTGCTGGGTGAGCGCGAGCGCGGCGCGGTTTTTAATCACCAGAAGATTTTGCCCCAGGCTGTCGTGCAGCTCGGCGGCGATGCGTTTGCGTTCCTGTTCCTGCGAATCGATGAGCCGCCGCGCGAAGATGTCCTGCTCGGCGCGGCGACGTTCCATGCGGCTGACGCGTGCGCGGTGAGCGGCATAAATCGCGGTCAGGCCGAGGAACAGGAGCGCGGCGCGGAACCAGCTGGTTTGCCAGTACGCGGGCCGCACGACGAGCGGAAGCGTGGCGGGACGCTCGGACCAAACGCCGTCGTTGTTGGCGGCCTTTACTTCAAACATGTAGCGGCCCGGCGGGAGCTTTGAGTATGAGGCGGCCCGCGCATGGCCGGCTTCCACCCAGTCCGCGTCGTATCCCTCGAGCCGATGACGGAAGCGTACCAATTCCGGATTCGATGGGCTGAGGCCGGTGAAACGAATCTCCAGCCGCTGCGGATTTGGCCCGAGCGTGAGTTCCGACCACTGGGGATCGGTCTTGGGAATGGGGGTTCCGTCCAAGGCCAGCTCCTCGATCTGAACCACCGGCGGCGGGGCCGCTGCGGCAAAGCGTCGCGGATCGATCTCCACGAGGCCGCTGCCGGTGCAGAACCACAACCGTCCGTCCGTTGTTTTCAGAGTGGCCGGCTGGTATTCTGTCCAGAAGTTGGGCCGCTCAAGTCCTTCATTGCGCGCGAGCAGGGTGGTGGTGAGGACCCGGGCCCGGCCGCCGAGGCAGTCGTGCAATTGCTGGAGCGACGCGCGCACGAGCCCCACCCGGGTGCCGAGCCACAGGTTTCCCAGGTCGTCTTCGATCACTTGTTCGATCGTGTCGCTGGGTAAACCCTCGCGCGTGTTCAGCGTGACGAATCGCGTTCCGTTCCAGGCGCTCAAGCCGCCCCCGAGTGTCCCGGCCCAGAGCGTGCCGCGCGAATCCACGCACAGCGCACTGATGAATCCGTGGCCGAGTCCTTCGGCCGCCCCGAAGCGCGTCACGCGATCGTTCACGATGCGGTTCAAGCCCTTCTCCGTGCCGGCCCACACGGCGCCGTCGCGATCCTGGGCGAAGCAATAGACGTTGGGGAAGGACAGCCCCTCATTGGTGGAGAACCGCGTTTGGTTCGTGCCTTCGAACCGCTCGATGCCGGTGGTGCGCAGCCCGCGCCAGAGCCGTCCCTCGCGATCGGTGAACAACGCGCGCGTGCCGTTGGCCGAGCCGAGTCGTTCCACCTCCCGCCCGTCCACGATGCGCCGCAAGTTCCCGCTGAAGAGTCCCGCCCACACGCCGCCGGCCTGGGCGCGGGCCAGGGCGGTGGGATCGGAATAATCCGGCAGTCTCATCGGCTCGAACCGGCCGCCCGCGAAACGGTGCAGCGTGCGTCCCATCACGTTCACCATGAGGGCGCCGTCATGTAACTGGACCAGGCTGGAGGTGTTGAGGCTCTCCAAGCCGTCGCTCCGGTCGTATACGCGCACGCGCCGTTCGCGCAGCCGGAAGAGGCCGCCGGCGTTGGCCCCGAGCCAGACGTTGCCTTCCGAGTCCCGCACGAAATCGATAACGCGATTGCCTTCCAATCCCTGCTCGAAGCCCACCCGGTTCACGGTGCCATCGCGCACGCGAAAGGCCACGGTGCGCACACGGGAGCCGATCCAAAGGTCGCCGTTCGGTGCCAGATACAGCGTTTCACACGGCTCGCCGTCCAACGCCGTCACCGGTGACCACTGCCGGTTGCTGAGCACGAACAAACCTCGGCTTCCGTGCAGGCCCCACACGCGTCCATCGCGTCCGGCGGCAATCAGATCCGGTGGCGGGGATACCGGGATCAGTTCACAGCGTCCGTCGCGGAACCGCCAGAGCCCCTGACGATCGGTGAGCCACAGTCCGCCGTCAGGCGCAGCGCAAAAGTGGTTGAGAGCCGACGGGGCGCCCGTGGGCATCGGCACGGACACGATCTGCTCGCCGTCCCAACGTGCCAACCCGCGGATCCCAAGGAACCAAAGCTGCCCGTCCGCATCCTCCGCAAAGGAAAACAAGCCCTCGGTCGGGCCCGACGCCTGGCGTGGCGCCAGGTTGAACCGTCCGTTGTGTCGACGCACAACACCCTGCCGCGTGCGCAGCCAGAGGTCGCCGCTGCGATCCTCGTAAAGGCCAAAGATGTCGTCCGCCGGAAGCCCGGGGGTGTTGACGGTGTTAAAGACGACGAACCGCACCCCATCAAACCGGGCGACACCGTTGGCGGTGCCCATCCAAAGGTAGCCGTCGCGTGATTGGATCAGCGCACGCACGGTGTTGTGCGGCACTCCGTCCACCGTGGACCAGTTGCGCACAAGGAAATCGTCCGGTGTGCGCGCGAGCCCAGTCGCCACCGCCAGAGCGAAGCCCGACACCAAGCACGACAAAATGCGCCAGGCGGTTGGCGGGCGCATGGTGCTGAGGGTTCTCGCGGGTGGCACGAGCCGACCCTAGCCACGCGGCGGTGGCGTGGCAATGCGCGAGGCCCGTCTACGTATTCACTCGTAGGCCGCGCCTGCGTGTTCACTCCGATGTTCGGCGCAGCGTCCGTTAGGCATGATAAGAACATGCCTCACGTCACCGCCCTGAAACTTCTGGTCGTGGACGACCACGCGGCTTTTCGCGCCGCGGTGCGGCAGGTTCTCGATGAGTTGAACGCGGTTGTGATCGAGGCCGCCTCGGGCGAGGAAGCGCTGAGCTGTTTCGAATCGGAACGGCCGGACTGGGTGGTGATGGACTTGCGGATGCCCGGCATGGGTGGGTTGAAGGCAACCGAGGCCATCCGGAGAATCGATCCGGGTGCGCACGTGGTGATGATGTCGCAATTCCACGGGCCGGAATTTGCCGAGCAAGCCCAGCGCGCCGGGGCCGTCGGCTTTGTCAACAAGGAGGACCTCTTCCGCCTGCACGAGATTATCCGTCGAGGCCCATGAACATTTCCACCATCAAGACACTTTCACTTATGAACACACGACATCTTCTTGTCATTCTGGGCGCGTGCGCGGCCATGACCCTGGGAACCAATGCGGCCGATGCGCCTTCGAATATGGCGCGCCGAGGTTCCAGCGATCCCGTTCTCCGCGAGCAGCAGTTCAACGCCATCGATGCGGGTGACCGTTACGCCACGCCGAAGGGCCCGCGAACGTTGCATCGCATGGCGGGCGCGATGGTGGTGCAATTGGACGAGGCCGCCGACCGGTCCGCCGCGGCCGCGCGGCTCACCATGGCGGGAGGCCCGCTGGCCGGCTACGCGGTTGACACCAACCGCCTGCGGACCGGACCGACGATGTTGCTGCACGCGCCGGGACCGGAGGCTGCCACGCATCGTGTCCGCCCTGCCGCCGTCGAGGACAAGCTTGGGGCCGCGCGCCGCGCACCCGGTGTGCGTCGGGCCAATCCGTTGTTCCTCGACCCGGCGAGCGGACTGTTCCTGACCGCGCGTTCGGAGCTCATCGTGCGGCTCAAGCCGGGCGTGGACCCGCGCCAGCATTTCGGCACGGAATGGAGCCAGGTCAGCCGTTTGCGCGGGATGCCGGATCATTACGTCGTTCAGGTTCCGCAGACGGCGGCCGCGGAGATCTTCGCCGAGTCCGACCGGCGCTCGGCTTTGCCCGATGTGTCCTGGGCTGAGCCATCATTTGATCTCCAAGTCATTTCGCAGTCGGTGCCGAACGACACCTACTACGGCAAGCAATGGTCTCTGAAGAATTCCGGCCAGAGTGGCGGCGGCGTGACCAATCTGGACATCAAGGCGGAACTGGCCTGGGACATCACCACGGGCGCGACGAACATCGTTGTCGCGGTCGTGGACACGGCGATCCAGCTGTCGCACCCCGACCTGGCGCCCAACCTCCGCACGAACCTTGCGGAGATTGCCGGCAATGGCATCGATGACGACGGCAATGGCTACATCGACGACGTCGTGGGTTGGAACTTCGGGGAAGGGAACAACAACGTGAACCCGGTGGCGTTGGGAGAAGTCCACGGAACGATGGTCGCCGGCCTGGCGGTCGGACGGGGCAACAACGGGCAGGGTGTGGCGGGCGTGGCCTACACCTCCAGACTGCTGCCGATCAAATTCCAAAACTCGGCGGGAACGACCACCGTTCCCAACGCGGTCGAGGCGATTACATACGCGGCCCGTTACGCGGATGTCCTCAACCTGAGCCTTGGCATTCCGCCTGGGATTCAGGTGATTGAAGACGCGTTTGAGGCCGCGGCCACGCAGGGCCGGGGCGGTCGCGGGTGTGTGGTCGTGGCGGCGGCGGGCAACAACGACTACCACTGGGAGCGCATGACCTTCGACGGGGTTCCGGCCGGCAGCCATACGATGAGCTGGACCTACTTCTGGAATAATTCCGTCAGTAACTCGGATCAGATTTACCTCGGAGAGGTGCGGCTGCCCGGCGGGCCGATCTATCAGCTGGGCTTTTCCAACGGCACCACGTTGCCCACCGGTTGGACGTTGACCGGCACGCCCTGGACCAATGTCGCTTCGCCTTCGGACGAGTTTCTGTCCGGGGCCGTGCTGGGCGCGCTGCGCAGCCCGGCTTTGAGTGGCTCCCAAAGTTCCACCATCGCGGTCACGTGGAACAATCCCGCTGGCCTCGCGGCCAGTGGCCATTTCGAGTATCGCATGGCGAATGATTCCTCGGCCTACGTCAACTTCTACCTGGACGGCATGCTGCAATGGGGACGCTCCGGCCGAGGCTACGCGTATGGCGGAGTGGCTTACCCGGCTGCGCACTCAAGGGTCATCGCCGTTGGGGCGATCACCGACCAGAACCGACGCGCTGCCTACAGCCACTTCGGGGAAAAGCTGGACGTGGTGGCGCCGTCCGGCGGCGGCGTCGGCGTTCTCTGGACCACGGACCGCACGGGCACCGACGGGGTGAACGCCAACACCACCGTCAACGCCAACAATCATCCGGACTACGCTGTTTTCAGCGGCACGTCCGGCTCATCGCCCATCGTGGCCGGCGTGGCTGCGCTCGTGCTTTCGGCCAACCCGAACCTCAGCGCCGAGGACGTGCGCTTGATCCTGCGCGAGACGGCGGTGGAGACGGGCCCGGTGGCCTACACGAATGGGCGGAATCCCTACTTCGGTTCGGGTCTGGTGAACGCCGCGGCCGCCGTGCGCATGGCCACGAACTATTTCATCCTGCCGCCGGACACGAAGACCGGCTACGTCCGGGCGCGCACGTTGAATCTGACCAACGCCACGATTTCCATCGGAACCAACCTCGGCAACACCACGCTCTACGTGACCAACGGCGGCGTGCTCCAACACGGCGCCGGCATCGTCGGCCAGGCCACCACCTCGGACACGAACACCGTCGTGGTCGGCGGCCCGGGGGCGCAATGGTCATTGACCAACACGCTCACGGTGGGCGAATCCGGCAGCGAGAACCGGCTGATCGTGGCCACCGGCGGCGCGGTTACCAGCAGCACACTCATCGCCGGAGCGCAGGCGGCGTCCACCACCAACCTCGTTCAAATCGACGGCGGCACTGTGACCAGCACGACCGCCACCGACATCCGGCGCGGCACGCTCGCATTAAACTCAGGAACGTTAAACGCCGGCTTGTTGCGCCTGACGAACTCAGCCGGTCGGATAAACTTCAACGGCGGCACGCTCATCACGACCGGTGCATCGATTTCCAACGCGCAGCCGTTCGTGGTCGGCCAGAGCGGCTCGGCGACCAGCATCTGGAACGCGAATCTCAGTGCCGCGCCGACGACGGTGCAGTCGAACCTCGTCATTGGCGCCGGCGCTCCGGGCGTCTTGAACGTTCTCAACGGCGAGCGGGTGGAGGCGCACGGCCGGCTGAGTGTCGTGGGCTTCGATACCTCCGTCGCCATTGGCAGCACTGTGACGGCGGCAGGCTCGGCGGCGGCGGTTTCCGGCGCTGGTTCCACGCTCTGGACCGCCGCGCAGTTGATCATTGGAGAAAACTCGCCCTTCAACTCCCTGACGATCTCGTCCGGTGGACGCGTCGAGAGCGGCTCCGGAAACCTCGGAGCGAACGTTTTCGGGCGGAGCAACGTGGTCACGGTCACCGGCAGCGGCTCGGTCTGGACCAATCGCGGCACGCTCTACGTCGGGGCCGAGCGCAATTTTAACCGGCTTGTCATCGACAATGGCGGGCGCGTGGACAACGCCACCGCCTACATTGGCTACGACAGCCTGACGCTGGGCAATGAGGCGCTCGTGCAGTCGGGCGGCGTTTGGAACAGCTCAGACCGCCTGGTGCTCGGGTCGTTCGGCATTGACGGCCGGCTCATCGTCAACAACGGCACGGTGATCGCCCAAAACTCTCTGCTGATTGGTGAATACCCGGCTCAAGCGACGGGCAACCGCCTCGAGGTCCGGCCGGGAACGGTGTTCGTCAAGAACGCTGCCACCAACGGCGTGCTCGAAGTTCGTCGAGGAACGAACCTGTTTAACGGCGGACTCATGGATGTGGATCAATTGCGGCTCACGAGCGACACGGGCTTCTTCGAGTTCAATGGCGGCACGCTGATTACGCGCGGGGGCACGATCGACAACGGCCAGGACTTCGTCGTGGGCCGGGCCGGCTCAACCTTGGACGCGCACTGGGTCGTCGCGCGTGCCGCGACAGCCGTCACGATCAACGGCGGGCTCACCATTGGCGCCAACGGGTTGCTGAACTCGCTGGAAATCACCAATGGCGGCGCCGTGAACGTGAGCGGATCGGCCATTATCGGCGCTGGCGCCACCGGCGCCACCGGTGCCTCCTGGCTGAAGGTCGCGGACGCCGGCTCGACGCTCGGCGCTGCCACGCTCGAGGTGCGCCGGGGGACGAACATTCTCGACGGCGGCAGCATCGTGGTCGACACGTTGTTGCTGCCGAACAGCGCGGGCCGTTTCGTCTTCTCCGAAGGCACGCTCGCCCTCGATCGTGCCACGGTGAACAACGGCGTGCCGTTCCACGTTGGGGACGGCGTGAACACCGCAGCTTACTCCATGACCGAAGCGGGCTCGCTGCACTCGTTCGCCAATGGCCTCGCGGTCACCAACCGGTCCATCCTCCAGGGCAACGGGACGATCAGCGGCACGTTGACTCTGCGCGGCGGGGCGACACTCGCGCCCGGCGCCTCGTCCATCGGCGTCATCACGCTGAACAACCCGCCGGTGTTGCAGGGCCGCGTGGTGATGGCGATCGGCACCAACGCCGTCGGGGCCACGAATGATCAGCTCCGCGTGCTCGGCTCGCTCACCTATGGCGGCTCGCTCGTGGTCACCAACCTCGGCGCCACGCCGACCAACGGCAGTCGTTATGTGCTCTTCACCGCGACGGGCTATGCCGGCGCGTTCAACAACTTCACCTTCCCGCCGCTGCCGCCGCCGTTGATCTGGACGAACAAGCTGCTCGTGGACGGCTCGATCGAAGTCATCACCGGCGCGTCGTTCTTCTCCGACCTCGCCTGGTGGCGCGGCGGGGAGAGCGATCCGGGCGCAACCCACGGCTTAGGCGCGACCAGCACCGCGAACGAATACGGCGGCGCGCTGAGGCTGCTGCCGTCCGCGACCTACTCTTCGAACATCGCGGCCACCGTCACCAACCTGTTGAACAGCCGGCTCGCGCTGCAATTCCCGTCGGGCAGTTACGGCACTAACCTGCTGGTCACGTCGGTCTACGACAACTTTGGCCTCGAGCTTTGGGTGAAGCCGGACGCGACGAATGGCCTGCGCTGTCTCGCCCACAATGGCATTCCCAACGCCAACGGCTGGGGGCTCTACATCAACAATGGCCAGTATCGCGGGCTGTTTGGCGGCATCGCTTACATCGGTAGCGCAACCGCGCCGACCAATGCCTGGACGCATCTCGCGCTGGTGCGCGACAACGGCGTGACCACCTTCTACGTGAATGGGATCTCCAACGCGTCTTTCGCCAACTCGCCCAATGTGCCGTCGACCCGCTTCACCGTCGCGGCGAATCTCGCGGCCGATGCGTTCGTGGGTGCGCTGGACGAGATCCGCGTGTTCAACTTCGCGCCCGGCACCTTCAGCGCGAGCGACCTGCTGTATGGCGCCACCTTCCTCGTTACTTCCACCGCCAACGCCGGCCCGGGCTCGTTGCGCGACGTCATCGCGGCCACTCCGCCGGGCGGAAAGGTTCGTTTTGCGCCCCATCTCGCAGGCCAGACCATCACGCTCACCAGCGGCCAAATCTCCTTGAGCAACTCCGTGACGATTGACGCCTCGTCCCTGAGTCGTCCGGTCCGGATCGACGGCAACGGCTCGACCCGCATCTTCACCGTGGGCAGCGGGGTCACGGCCACGCTTCAGTCGTTGGTCATCACCAACGGCCAGGAGACCGCGAGCAGTCACGGGGGTGGCCTGGTCAACTGGGGCGTGCTGACCCTGAACCACTGCACCGTGGTTAACAATCGGGCGGGCGACGGCGGAGGGATTATCAATAGCAACACCTTGACGGCGAACCATTGCACCTTTGCCGGCAATGCCACAACGCGGGATGGCGCTGGCATCTACGCGGGGAGCGGCAGCCAGACGACGTTGAACAATTGCACCCTGGCCAAACACCTTGGCCGGTTCGGAGCCGGAATCTTCAACGCCTTTGGCACCGTGACCTTGAACAACTGCACGCTGGCGGAAAACGCCGGCACCAGCGGCGGTGGTCTTTACAACAGCGGCGGCACGGCACTGCTCACCAACTCCATCGTTTCACTGAACAACGGAGGCGACATTGCCGGCACGGCCGTCGTGGGGGCGAACAACCTCGTCGGTGTCGCTGGCCTCAGCCTCGCTCCGCTCGGCGATTATGGCGGGCCAACCATGACCATGCCGCCGTCGCCGGGCTCGCCGGCCCTGGACTCCGGCACGGACAGCGTGACCAACAGACTTCCGATCGACCAGCGTGGTCAGGCCCGGCTGCTCGGCGCGCACGTGGATATCGGCGCGGTCGAAGGCGCGTTCAACACGGAATTCCCCATCGCCAACCTGACCCGCCTGGGCGACGGAACTGTGCAGTTCAACTTCGCCAATCTCAGCGGCCCGACCTATGCCGTGCTGGCCAGTACCAACGTCGCCGCGCCCATCGCCAACTGGCTGAACCTCGGCACCCCGACGGAGCTCCCGACGGGCGTGTTCACCTTCACCGACCTGCAAGCCACGAACCACCCGCAGCGTTACTATCGGGTGGTCAAACCGTGACAATTCGATCGGAAGCATTCGAATGGATTGAGCCGCCGACGAAGTCGGTCGATTCGAGCATTGGGAATTTGACATTGATTATTGGTCTTTGGCTCCCGCGATTACCAATAACCATTTCTCAATTCGAAATTCCAAATGCGGTTCATGGGAAGCCACTCGTTGCATATTGACCTGCTCACGAGCCATGAACCGGCGGACTGCTCGGATGGACCGCCCGTGTTTCCAGCCCCCAAAAAACCGCACCGACCCCAGCCGGGGTCGCAGCCGCATGGATTGACCGAAGGGCTGGCATCCCTCCGGGATGCGATCGTCTGGTGGAACGCGTCTCCGGTGGTGTCGTCGCTGCGCTCCTCAACCACCGGCTAATGGCTGGCAAGCCTCCGGCTTGCGCGCTTTTGGTCCAAGCAGGTTCATGGGAAGCCACCCGTTCTTTTCAGACCTGCTCACGAGCCATGAACCGGAGGGCTGCTTCACCTCACCCTGTTCCGACTCGCTGGGACGCGAGTCAGGACGGTCCCTCTCCCTCCCGCGGCCGCGGGACGGAGAGGGGTTTCGCGGTGGACGGTTCGATTGACGGGTGGCCGGGCTTCCGCGTGGTGATCCTGCTCGTCGATCCTCCGGTTCATCGGGGGCTTTCGCGAGTTCCGGGTTGCTCGGACGGACCGCGGGCTTTCAGCCCGCAACGGCGCGAGCCGGAGACGACGCCTGAGGGTTCGTTCGTGCGCCTCTGATTCCACCCGCTGCGGGCCACAGGCCCGCGCTCCGCAGGGGAGGTTCATCGGAAGCTTTCACGAGTTCCGACCTTGTGCCGCCGGGCTTGCCATCTGTTCACGCGCCGGGATACTTGGGCTCATTGCGACATGAGTTCGGAGCCACTAAAGACGCTGCACTACAAGCGCGCCACGTTCGCCACCCAATTGCCGGTGGCATATCGGTATGCCCCGTCGCATGCCTGGGCTGGGTCGTTGGGCGACGGCCGTTGGCGGGTGGGCCTGACCAAATTCGCCACCCGGATGCTGGGAGAGATGGTGGATCACGGCTTTGAAGTGGAGCCGGGAACGACGGTGGCACCGGGTCAGATCGTGGGCTGGGTGGAAGGCTTCAAGGCGATCTCAGATTTGTTTTGCATTGGCCAGGGCGAGTTTTTGGGGCGCAATCCGGCGCTGGTTGAGAACATCAAGCTCATCAGCAAGGAGCCGTACACGGGCGGCTGGCTCTACGAAGTGCGCGGGGAACTTGATCCGAAATGCATGCTGGTCGAGGACTACCGCGATTTGCTGGACAAGACCATCGATCGAATCCTGGCTCAGCAGAAGGCGGCGGAAGAAGGAAAATGAGGTTTCAACCCATGGAAGATACCCCGAGATACATCATGGTCGGCGGCTTTCTTGGCGCCGGCAAAACGACAGCCGTGTTGCAGTTGGCGCGGCGCTTTCACGCCCAGGGGAAGCGGGTTGGCCTGATCACCAATGATCAAGGCAGCCAACTGGTGGACACCGCGATGCTGGCTTCCCACGGCTTCGCGGTGGAAGAGATCGCCGGGGGGTGTTTTTGTTGCCGGTTCAACTCCCTGGTCGAGGCTGCGCGCAAGCTGTCGGGCGCGAAGCCGAACGAGCGTCCGGAGGTGTTTATCGCGGAGCCGGTGGGCAGTTGCACGGACCTGGTGGCGACGGTGAGCTATCCGCTGCGACGGATCTATGGGGAAGATTTTGCGATTGCGCCGTTGAGCGTGCTGGTGGACCCGGTTCGGGCGCAGCGCATGCTGGGCGTGACTGAGGGGCCGGGTTTTTCCGAGAAGGTCCGTTACATCTACTTGAAGCAGCTGGAGGAGGCGGAGCTGATTGTGATCAACAAATGCGACCTGTTGGAGGCGGAGGCACGTGCGGCGTTGCGGGAGGCAATCGCCAGGAAATTCCCCGCGGCGACAGTGCTGGAGATCGCGGCGCGCGAGGGTGCCGGTGTCGATGCCTGGCTGGATCAGATTGCGACGGTTGACGGGGGGCGTCGTGCGACGATGGAGATCGACTACGATGTTTATGCCGAGGGAGAGGCGCTCTTGGGCTGGCTGAACGCAACCGTGGCGTTGACGGGAACGACGGCATTTGACGGCAACGTCTATCTGCGATCGCTGGCCGAAGAATTCCAGGCCGGGCTTGAGCGGGCGGGAGCCGAAGTGGCGCATCTGAAGATGACGCTGGAACCGGCTGACGGGCTGGGGGAGTTGGCGGTGGTCAACCTGGTCCGAAACGATTTTGTGCCCGAGTTGTCGCAAGAGATTGAAGAGCCGCTGGAGCGCGGGCAGGTCATTGTGAACGTGCGCGCCGAGGCACCTTCCGAGGTGCTGCGAGATGAGTTGGCTCGCGCCCTGGGTTCAATCGCGCAATCCCGGCCAGAAGTCCGAGCGACCGTGGAACACCACGAGCATTTCCAACCCGGTCGGCCGCAGCCGACGCACCGGGATTGAGCAGTGCTCACCTGGCGGTTCATGGGAAGCTTTCACGAGTTTCGCACTCGTGCCCACTGGCCCATGAACCGGGGAATGCTCCACCTCACCGCCTCCGGGGAGAGAGGTTCGCAGGGAGGAATCTTCGTCCCAAACTTCGTCGTGAACTTAATCAGACGGGTTCGCATAAGTTGGGTCGCGACGAAGTTTGCGAAGAAGATTTTGGGCAGGTTCATGGAGAGCTGCTTGTTCCATTCTGACCTGCTCACCAGACATGAACCGGCGGACTGCTCGGACGGACCGCGGGCTTGCAGCCCGCAGCGGCTCGAGTCGGGGACGATGGCAGATGGGTTCGTTCGTGTGCCGCCGATTCCACCCGCTGCGGGCCACAGGCCCGCGCTCCGGAGGGCAGGTTCATGGGGAGAACTGAAAGCGGCCGGAGTAGCCTCCCGGGTCGGCTGCTGCTCGTCCGCTGAAGCTCCCTTCGGAGGAGGAAGTGAAGGAAAGGTTCAAGTGTTGGTTGCGGTTTTGCTCGTCTCCCATCCAGATGGTTGCCGCCCGGGCTCCGGTGCGTTCGTAAACAAAGCGGCTGACAAACGGAGCGAACTGCCTGAGGTCTGAAGAAACCGTGCATTGATCGGGCCCCGTGAATTCAATGCGAAAGGATTGTCTTCCGGCGAAGGAGCCGCTGGTCCGGCTGGGAGTGACGAGAAGCGTCCGGCCGGACAGCAAAACCGGAGTGACACTGTTGATGAGGCTCAGGTCGCTGACGCCCTTGATTTGGCCGCGCTGGCGACAGCCATCGAGGCTCGGGCTGTTGGTGAACGAGAGGCTTAGTCGATCGGATTTGGCGATGCCTGCCCATGAACCCGTGGTGACCACTCCTGACGAACTGTTCCACAGCAGCGATCCGAAAACTTTTCCATCGGAACTTACGAGGCCGTTCATGGTCAGGTCGGCATAGCCGCCGGCGGTGGTCCCCACCAGCACCGCTCGGCCCTGGAAGTTGGAGCCGGTCTGATTGGTGATCTCGAGGCGGCCCGCGAAGGCAGTGGGCGGACTTTTCTCGGGCGGCGTGCAGTCGAAAATCCGGGTTGTGCCTTCAAGACGATATGAACCGAGCAGGCGGAATTCGTCGTCGTCGATGAGCAGCGTGGCCAGTCGCGTCGTTCCAAGGAGAGCGCCGGTGCCTTCGGAAAGCAGCAGCTCGGCCATCTCAGGGCCCTCTGCCAAATCGTCGTTCACCAACGTGAGCGTGAATTCCTTGGTGCGCTCGCCTGGTGCAAACGTGACTGTGGGATTGCCGGCGATGAAATCGTCGCCAATGGCAGCCGTTCGGGCATAGGCGTAAACGCTCACGGTGGCGGGGCCTTTGGCGTCGCCAATGCGCGTGAGGGCGACCCGCGCCGTGCCGTTCCTTTCATTGACCCGCGTCGTTTTCTGGGCGAATTCGATCAAGCTGGTGGGATCGTTGTCGCGCACGGTGACGGTCGCATGATTGCGGAAGCCTATCGTCGCGCCACCCGAGGTGGAGGACAGGTAAACGTCGAACATCTCATCGAGTTCATCGAACAGGTCGTCCCGCAGGGGAATCTCGACGGTCTTCTGCGTTTGATCCGTGGCGAAAACGACGTTGGTTTCGAACGGGACGAAATCTGCTCCCGAGGTTGCTGTCCCAGAACCGGTGTAGACCAGTGCGCTGACGCCAGCAGCCCGGCCTCCGGTGCGCTTGACGACAACCCGAGCGACTGGTTGCGATTCATTGACGTCATAGTTCAACGCCGAGAATTCGATTGTGCCGGGCGGGTCGTCGTCGATGACGGACAATTGCGCGAAGCTCGATTGAAGGAATGCGTTGGATGCGTTTTGTAGACCGAGTGAAACGTTCTCGGTGAGTTCGGCCAGGGTGTCCGAGTGCACGGTGATTGAAAAGATCTGCGAAGTGGATCCGCCCGGGAAGTAGAGGACTCCGTTGGTGGCCATGTAGTCGAGGCCAGCCGTGGCGCCGGAGTCTCGCGTGGTAAGCTCGACCCACGCGGGCAGATTGGTGGGGCCGGAACGGACGACAGTGATGGTAGTGGTTCGGGCGCTTTCGCTGACGGAATAGATGTATTGGGAAAAGCTTAGGAAGCCAAAGTTGGTCTCGGCCGCTCGAGGGTAGTTCGCTGCTGCTTCGTGGCTGGTCCGGAGGTCATTTCGGGTGGCGAGGGCCCGGAGGAATGTGCCGCCGTTGATGACCAGCGGGCCGGCGTAGACTGGCGATTCGACGGTAGCCGGGGTTCCGTTGGTTTCGAAATGGATCGTGGCGCCCGGGGTCGCACAGTGAATGGAGACAGGTGTGCCTTCATTGATTGGGCCAGGCGGAGGATCGAAAGTCGGGATGTCCACCTGCGGGAGAGCGAAGGTGACGTCGAGACGATTTTCTTGGAATCCAGGGCGGACGGCCACGGTCCTCAACAGCACTCCTTGGCGAAGTTGCTCCAGGCTGAAGAGGAGTGGCTCGGTGTAGACCGGGGATGCGATCGTCGGCTCTCCGCCGTTGACGGTGTAGTGAATGACGGCCCCGGCCGTGTCGCTGGAGATGGCTATCGCGGTGCCGTTCGCAATTTGTCCTGGCGGCGGACTGAATTTCGGCGGAGCCGTCTGGATTTGAAAGAAGCTGGTCTCAACATCGCTGGGATCGCGTCCGGCCTGCCACGCCCGCGTGGAAAGGTAGGTTCCATTCGTGACCACGACAATGCCGTCGGGCGGGACGAGGGCGTCGGTTTCATTGGGTGTGCGCAGTTCGAACGTGTAACGCAGCACGGAGTTGGTGGAGCGGGCGACGATCCGGATTTGATCGGTATACACCGGCCGACTCACATCGCCATCGAGGCTGTCGTATCCGCGGGGCTCGAAGCGGGGCGGCAGCGTGAGCTGGCTGTCCTCCATTCGATAAAGCCGTCCATGGAGGGTGCCGATCAACAGCCTTCCCGCTTCGTCTTCGCCAAACGTCGTCATCAGCGGAAGGCGGGGGGCGATGGCCTCCCGCAGCCAGTTCGTCCCGACGCCTTTGGCGCCCCAGACAAAGCCCGAAACGAAATCCCCGAAGACATAAAGTCCATCCACTCGTGGTTGACTGGGACCGCGGTAAACGAAGCCGCCGATGACTGAGCCACCGTCTTCCCGGGAGTATTCCAGCGCGGGGAAGGCAAATCCTTCGGGTTCCGCGGGAGGGATGCTGAAGCCGGTGGCACGAGTGCCTTCCCAATCCGGCCAGCCATAATTCGCGCCGCCCGCGCTTGCAGCCTGCTGAAAGTTGATTTCTTCCCGGCTGAGTTCGCCGACATCGCCGAGGTAAAGATCGCCGGTGGCGCGATCGAATGAAAAGCGCCACGGATTGCGCAGCCCCAAGGCCCAGATCTCCGGCTTCGCGTTCGCATGGTTGACAAACGGATTTGTCGTCGGAATTCGGTAGGGCAGGGATCCTCCCGCCCGAGCGGCGCCTTCCGGATCGATGCGGAGCAGTTTGCCCGAGAAGTTGTCCAACTGCTGGACCTGAAGGGGCTGGTGCCCGTCGCCGCAACTGATATACAGGAAACCGTCGGGACCAAACGCGATTTGTCCGCCATAGTGATACAAGCCGGGGTGCGGGTGAACCAGGAGGACTCGTTCCGACGCTTGATCGGTGACGTTGCTCGAGAATGAACTGAGCGCAAATCGTGAGACGACAAAAGCCCCGTCGGAAGCGCGCGAGTAAGCCACGTAGCAGCGGCGGCTTTGGGCGAAGCCGGGCGGGAAAGCCACGCTCCAAAGGCCCGCTTCGCCTTCTCCCATTGGCCGAATCCGACTGGCGATGTCGAGGAACGGCTGGCTGAGCAGCTGGCCGGTTCGGTCGATGATGCGGATTTGTCCGGCCAGCTGGACGGCGAATATTCGTTCGCTGCCGTCGCCTGCGTGAGTGATGTGGCTCAACGCGCGCAGACCCTGGACGACTGGGGTGGGCCGTAGCCAGGGCCAGTCGGGCTGTTCCGAGGCACCGGCACCGAGACAGAACAGGCACGTGAGGATTAGGCTGGGTTTAAACATGCAGCTTGGACGCGGGTCGACTATGGACGCGTCTAGCGTGGTTGGCAACGGGCAAGGCGGTTCGATGTGCAATGGAAAGTGGCGTTCAAGACGAACGAGATCGTGGCCAGTAACGCGCGCCCAGCGGGCTGGTGGCGACGCATCCTGCGTTGAGGCTGGGTTGGTGAAAGCGGTCAGGTAGGGCAGGCGCTCCGCCGCCCGCCGCCGAACACGGGTTGCCAACGTTTCACGCGGTCCTGTTCGGATGACGATCGCCGGGCCGTTCGATTGACAGGTTGCCGAATCTCCGCGCCGCGTGCCTGCTGGTCGATCCGGCCCCCCGAATGGCCACGACGTTGCCGACGGCCGATCCTATCACCGCGCGACCGCTGAAGTTCCCCCTCTCATTGGGGCGAGGGTTGGGGTGAGGGAGGACCGCAACGGCGGTTCGCGTTCGTCCGTTGCTGCGACATGTTTGAGGTTCATGGGACGCCACCCGTTCTTTTTAGAGCTGCTCATCAGGCATGAACCGGCGGACTATTCGGACGGACCGCGGACTTTCAGCCCGCAGCGGCGGGAGCCGGAGACGACGCCTGAGGGTTCGTTCGTGCGCCGCCGATTCCACCCGCTGCGGGCCGCAGGCCCGCGCTCCGGGGGGCGGTTCATGGGAAGCGTTCACGAGTTCCGCACTCTTGCCTACGGGCCCATGAACCCGCGGACTGCTCCGCCTCACCCGGTTCTGATCCCGCAGTGCGGGATCGGAACCTGCCCTCTCCCCCGCAGGGCGGCGGAGAGGGTGGACGCGCTGGGCCGTTCGATTGACAGGATGCCGAATCTCCGCGTCGCGTGCCTGCTGGTCGATCCGCCGGTTCACGGGAAGCGCGGGCAGGCCGCGCCTCGGGATGGCTGGCCTATTTCGGGTCCGTTGAGCTGGCGGGTCCGAGCGCTTCGATCTGGCTGCGAATGCGCTTCTCGAGCTGCGCCATGGCGGGGACATTGCGCCGGACGGGCGGGAGCGTGTTCAGCGCTGCCAGTGCTGCTTCATACGCCTGGCGCGCTTCTGATGGGCGCCCGGCCTTCTCGAGAATTTCGGCGCGCCGGGCGAGCCACGTTTCCTTGCGTGGCGATCGTTGGGCCACGCTGTCCACTCGTTCCAGGGCGGCATTGAAATTGGTGCGTTTGAGTTCCAGATCAATGGCCAGCAATTGCAGGGTCACCAGCGGACCGATGCGCTTGATGCCGTCATCGAGCGTTTGCACGGCCTTGCCGACGTATTCCGGGCTGAGCGACGACAATGTCTGCGCTTGTTCGATGAACAATTCCGGGCCGGGTTCGGAGGAAAGCTGGATTGCGGCGGAGAAGTCGTCGGCGCCGGCGATGCGCATGCCGAGGTGGGTGAGCAAGCGCGCGCGAGTCGAGCGGGCTTCGGCGTGTTTGGGGTGATTGGCGATGAACCGATCGAGATGTCCGAGCGCGGTCACTGGCCAGCCCGAATCCGCCATCAGCCGGCCCACGGAGTAATCGACCTCCTTGTTGCCGGGATCAAGGGCGAGGATGCGGTCGAAATCGGCCTGGGCGGCGGGCCAGTCCTGATGCACCCGGTGTAGTTCGCCGCGGCGGAAATAGAGCTCGATGTTGCGCGGGTCCTTTTGCAGCAGCTTGGTCATTTCCTCGAGCTGCACGATGAGGTCCGCATGCGCGCCGGCCCGGGGAACGATGGCCAGGCTCGCGGCGGCGCCGGCGACGACGAGGCAATGCGCGGCGAAGGCGCGGAGGCGGGGAAAACGATGATAGTTCATGCGGTCGAGCAATCGAGTTCGGGGGGACTGTAGCTCGAAAGGGGGCCGGTTCGCAATTCGGTTCTTTGGCCCTGAGAGTGCGGACGCTATGCACCGGGTCTGGCCGCGGCGGGCTTGATCTTGAGCGCCGAGCCAGCGCTTGCGTGCTCCAACCAAAGCGGTGCTGCGCCCCGCACTCCACGACGCTGGCGCGACAGCCTGGCGCCCGCAGACACGCGGAGCGTCATGAAGTGCGGCGGGCACCGCCGCTTTCGCTTTGAATCCCTCGCCCACCACGCTCGGGCCTCACCCGCATCTAATTACACCCTGTGCGATAACCCGCACCCATGGCCAATTGGTGTCTTGCCGGCCTTGGGGGCCATCGATAAAGATCTGGCGGTCTCAGGAATCCAAGAAAAAGGGCTAGCCCATGCATACCGCACTCGCTCGTGTTCTGCTTTTGCTTCTTCTCTCTGAAATCCTGGCGGGCTCGGCGAGTGCTGCTGCTTTTCTCCGCCGGTTTACGCCTTCGGACCGAACGACCGTCTCTGCTGTTGCGGTCGATCGTGGGGGAAACACGGTCGTCTGCGGCACCACCGAGCGACCGGATGTATTTCCGCGCGTGGTTCGTTTGGGCACCGTGTCCAAGCGGGATGCTTTCGTGCTCAAGCTGGACTCGCGCGGTGCCGTTCGCAGCGCGGTGGTGTTTGGTGGAAGCGAAGACGATCAGGCCTCGAAGTTGGCGGTGGATGGGGATGGGAACATCGTGGTCGCCGGAACTACTGCTTCCGTTGATTTTCCGGGTCTACGGGGGCCCGCGCCCGGTTTTGGTGTGCGCCGGACCTTTGTAGCCCAGCTGGACGCATCGGGAACAAACCTGACGACCGTGCGTCTGCTGGGCGGGAGCAGCTACGAAATGCCGATGGCACTGGCCGTTGATGGCGAAGGGAGGGTTTGTGTGGCGGGGCAGACGTTGTCGCCAATCTTTCCACAAGGATCCTCGATTCGGGCGAACGAGGGAAACGCGGTCCGGGATTACGTGGCCGGGGTTAACTCCGATCCGGACGCGGTCGAGCCATTGCGTTTTTTGATCGACCTCGGGAAGGGTTTTTCGCAGGACTCAGTTCATTCGATGGCAGCGGATGCGGTGGGGAATATTTATGTCACCGGGCGATCCGCGAGCCTCGAGTTTCCGACCACGAATGCCTGGCAGGAGTTGCTGCCGGTATTCAATCAGGCCCGGGCGTTCCTAACCAAGATCGCTCCTGCGGGCGAAGTCGTTTATTCCACACCCTTGGCTGGGGATTTTGAGGACTCGGGCGATGCCGTGGCGTTGAGTCCGGACGGCGGGACGGTTTGGGTCGCGGGCGTGACGCGTTCCGGGGAGTTTCCGTCCGGGCTGTGGCCGGGGGTTGGCGGGGACGGCAGGGCGCGGGGTTTTCTCCTGGAGTTGGATTCCGCAACCGGGAGTGTGGCACGGACGAATTTCTTTGGGGCGACCCTTAACGCGAGGATGGCGGGAATGCTGGTGCTGGGCAATCGCCGTGTGCTGGTGGCGGCCACCGCCAATGGATTGAGTGGTTCGGCGAGGGGGATGGTGCCGATTTTTCTGGCTTTGGGATCGGCGGGTGAACAGTCCCTGTTGCTCGATCCGCTGCACGCTGGTTCGAACGCGGATTTTGGGGGATTGGCGTCCGCGGGTGCGGGGGAAGTCGTGACGTACGGAGCGGAGTGGGGCTATGGCCAGGCGGGCTCTACGTTCGTGGCTCGATATTCCCTGATTGAAATGGACCAGGGCATTCCCTTGGTTCGCATGGTCAGTCCGGTGCCTGAAACAAGGCACGTCCCCGGTCAGGACGTCGGGTTGCAGGCCTTGGTGGCCGGGACCAGCACAGACACGGTTCGCTCGGTCACGTTCAAGGCCGGGCGTCGAGTGCTCGGTGTGGTGACGAATCCGGTGTCGTCAGCAAGTTTTGTTTGGGCCGATGTTCCTCGGGGCGTCTACAGCGTTTCGGCCGTGGCGGAGGTGAATGGACGCAGTGTGACTTCGCGGCCGGTGCAGGTCACCGTGGCTTCGCCCCGGAATGATGATTTTGCCCGCCGCACCCGGTTGACGGGCGCTGCTTTTGACGTCGCGGGGCGAACCGAAGCGGCCACTTCCGAGCCGGGCGAGGGCACGGACGATGGGAGGTCGGTGTGGTATTCATGGGTGGCACCCTCCGACGATGTCTTCGAGCTGCAACTGTCTCCCGACGATCCAACTGCTTGGTGGGTCACCGGCACATTGACGGAAGGCGACGAGCTGATTGGCTCCTTCCCATTCGTTTCGATTTACGCGAATTATCCGGTGACCGTGCGCGCCAAGCGCGGTGCGGTTTATTCGATCCGGGTTTGGTCTTATCCATCCGTCACGGGGGATGACGGTTTTCGTTTGCGGCTGAAATCCGTCGTGCCGCCGGTCAATGATGATTTTGCCCGGGCCATCACGATTGCGGGCGAAACGGTCGAAGTGCGGAGTCGGGTCGATCATGCGACCTCCGAGGCGGGGGAATCGGGGTACTCCGGCGCGGTCTGGTATTCGTGGACCGCGCCCACATCGGGGTCGTACTTGGCGGCAGTTGCGCCCGGCGCTTCGTCGGCGGGGACCTTGGTGGTTTACACGGGTGCCGCTATTTCCAATTTGCAGGCGGTGGGATTCGCGCTTTTGGGCACCACCAACGGTTGGAGTTTCACCGCGGAAGCAGGGGTGGTCTACCGGATTGCCGTGTCGGGCTCCGGGGTGGATGAAGTGGCGTGGCGTTTGTCCCGAATAACGCCGCCCGTCAACGATCTCTTCGCCCAACGTTTGGCGATTCCTGCGGGGATCAACGCCGCGACCGGCACCATGGCTGGCGCCACCTGGGAGGCGGAAGAGGTTTCGTCCGGCAGGTATCACGCGCCATCCGTGTGGTGGACCTGGCGTCCAATGACGGCGGGTGTCTATCGCGTGAGTGTCCGGCCGATCCTCCGGGCGAATGTGGGCGGCGTGGGACTAAACACCCCCGCCTTCGGCAATATGTTGGATGTGTTGGTTGGGAATGATCTGCCTTCGCTGCAGTCTGTGGTGCCGAACGATTCGAGTGGTTTGGTCGAGGTGAGTTTCCAGGCAAGCCCGGAGACTAACTATGTGATCGTCAATCGCTATCCCTATTCGCTTTTTGCCCTGGATATCACGCCGGTCCTGGTGCCTGAGAACGACGATTTCGCCAATGCCCGTCGGATTGCCGGCGCGTTTGTCGCTCTGCCCGTAAGCGTGGCGGGTGCATCGACTGAGCCGGACGAACCTTTAACCGGGCCGTTCCCGACGGGCTCGAACCGGTCAATTTGGTATCGCTGGACGGCGCCGACCAACGGCGATTATGTCGTCACCATCGCGGGTGGAGGAGTGGCCGCTTATATCGGGGATTCATTGGAGGGGCTTGAAGCCGTGGGGGCATTGTCGACGCGTTTGGAGCTGCGGTCCACCGCTGGGCAGGAATTCCGACTGCGAGTGGTGGGACCTGACGCATACGAACTCCGTATTCGTCCAGCGGTGCGCCCTCCCAATGATGACTTCAGCCAGCGGGAGGTCCTGACGGGCCTGCCCGTCCAGTTCACGCCGATCGGATTTGAAGCGTCCAACGAGCCTGGAGAGCCGGGCGGAGGGTCGAGTTACTTGGGATCGATTTGGTACACTTGGACTGCGCCTCTGAGCGGGAATTGCCTGATCGCCGCCTTCTCGGTGAACGGAGTCTTCACGGGGGATAGTCTGACCAATCTGACGGCGGTGAACGGGGGGCCGGCTCCAGGGGGTTGGGAGTTTCTCGCGATCGCGGGGACGACCTATCAGGTGTCTCTCGCCCTTGGCAGTTTTCCCGGGAGCCCGCCCGCGAGCCGGCGGATGATTGAACTGCGAATGCAGACTCCACCGCCGAACGACGGGTTCGCGACCCGAGCTTCGTTGGTCGGCTCTTCCGCTGAAGTTGCGGGCTCGAATGTGGGGGCGACGAGGGAGCTCGGCGAGCCGCCGGTGGGTCCGTTGGCTTCGGGGCGGACGGTTTGGTGGACATGGCGAGCGCCGTCGGAAGGGGTTGCGACGTTTTCGGCGAGCTCGGCTGAGGTGGGAAGTTTGGCTGGCGCGTTCAATGGTTCACTCGCGGTTTTCACGGGCGCGAGCCTGGACGAGTTGCGTGCCGTGTCCGACACGAACTTCTGGCAAGGGGGTTATCCTTTTGCAGCGCTGCACGTGCCGGTCAGTGCTGGGCGGGAATATCATGTCGCCGTAGATACGCCCAACAGCGGATCGAGCGGGCCGTTTCGGTTGTCGGTCGCGCTCCGGCCGCAGGCCAGGAACGATAACTTTGTTGATCGACGGGCGTGGACTGGGGAAGCGGAGGGCACCTTCCACAGCGCGTCGATGGAGGAAGGCGAGTCCCAGCCGATGTGGCCCACCCCGGGCACACTGTGGTGGAGTTGGACGCCGCGCACGGGCGGGATTTATGAGTTCAATGTCGAGACCGAATCATTTAGTGGCCGGCCAACGGCGGAAACGGTCGGGGTCGATCTCTACCTGGGCGATACGCTGTCGGAGTTGGGCTCGATGGCTCACGTGGTGGAACCGGGGCACATCACGTTTCGATTTCTGGCGGAGGCAGGATATCGCTATGCCCTTCGTCTGGCCGGGACGGCCGACCGATACAAATTCCGCATGGCTTATCGGCCGCCGCCGGACAATGACGCGTTCGCCCGAAGGACCGTGTTGCGTGGTGCAAGCGTTACGGTGACGGGATCGAATGCCACGGCGACCACGGAGGTGAACGAGCCCGATGTGGACAGTGAAATTCACCAGTCTGCGTGGTGGAGTTGGACGGCGCCGGGTGCCGGAAGTGTTCGCATCACGGTCGACCATCCCGCGTGCCAGCTCATTCGCGTCTACACCGGAACCCAGCTCGACGCGTTAACTGAGGTTGCCGAGGGAGACTCGCAAACGGCGGTCGCTCGGGTGGAGGCAGGGCGCGCCTATCAGATTGCAGTGAAGCCGAAGGAATGCGGTTCCACGTCGCATGAGCCATTTTCGTTGTCGTTGATTTACGACCGACCTCCGGCGAACGACAATTTTGCGAATCGCCAGGCATTGTCGGGGGCGACCGTCTTGGTGACCAACGCGACGATTTTGGGAGCCGGGCCGGAGGAGGGTGAGCCCAGGGTGACGGGCGGATCGGGCGCGACGGTTTGGTGGAAGTGGATCGCGCCGGCGACTGGTCGGTATACCTTCGAATCCGAATTTGGCTTCGCGCTCTACACGGGAACGCAAAGGACCAACCTCACGTTGGTCGGGGCGAGTCCGGGAAGCATTTCCGCCGTCAACGTGGCGGTGACCGCCGGCACGGAACTGGTCTGGCTGGTTGACGGAGCGTTGGAAGGGGCGCCGGAACGATTTGCATTGCGGATCCGCCCGACGGCGGTGCCGGTGAACGACGCCTTTGCTCATCGAAGCGAGGTGGGTGGGAATCGATTGTTTGGCAATCTTGAAGGCAGCACCTTTGAAGTGGGCGAGCCGGGTGGGCTGCTCGATCCATTTGGAACATCGCTATGGTGGACATTGACCCCCACGAACGATGGTTGGCATGAGTTGGTGCTGACCACTCCCACCGTCGCGCCGAGTGTGCGTGCCACTCTCGCGGTGTATCGGGGCACGGATCTCGACCATCTTGAGTGGATCTTTCCGCGGCCGAACCGGCGGTCGTTCGGAGAATTTCGTCGGCATTACCTGCTTGAAGCGGGCGTTCCCTATGCGATACGGGTCGTGGGATTGGACCATTGGTTTGGGCCAGTGGAGCTGGGAATCCGCTTTGTGCAGAAGACGCCCATCGATCATTTCACGAATGCGGCCCACTACGCCGCGAGCGGCGTGACCTTGAGCGGATCAAATACCCTGTGCACGGTTGAACTGTTCGAGCCGGGGCATTACCAGGAATCATTTCCAAACAGCCTGGTGAACTCGATCTGGTGGCGGTGGACGGCAGCGGCGGCGGGCGTCTATTCGATCACGCGTTCCAACAGCCCGGCGTTCGCCTATGTGGATGTTTACACCGGAAATTCGATCTCCAATCTAGCGCGCGTTTCTTCCACGGTGTACGGCCGGGATTTGGGCGAGTACCTTTTCCGGGCCGACGCTGGGGTGACCTATGCCATCGCGGCGACCACGGTGTCGGAACAGGAGGGACAGATTCAATTGCGTTTGCAGCCGGCCAATCCGCCATCGAATGACGACTTTGTCGGGCGGGCCGTTCTGACCGGAGCGCACGTGTCCATTACGGCGACCAATTACGACGCCACGGCGGAGATTGGCGATCCGGTGGCTGATGTCATTGGTCAGCAAACGGTGTGGTGGCGTTGGACGGCGCCGGCCTCTGGAAACGTGACGATCAACGTGAATGGTTCCTATCGGGGCGGAGTATTTCGAGGGGACGATCTGGAGTCATTAACCACGGTCCTTGCACCTGGGCGTTCTTTTCCCCAGTGGCCGGCGACGTTTTCAGCGGAGGCCGGCGTGGAGTATTCAATCGGCGTCACGCCATGGTCGGAATTCGCGCGGCCGTTTGTCCTGACCCTCGATCAATCCGAGCTGACCCTGCTCGCGCCAGCGTCGGCCAGGGAGTGGGTGATCGAAACTTCGACGAACCTGATCGATTGGGTGCCAATGGCGACGAACCAAGTGGGTGTCGCGGGTTTCACGGTTGAGCCCAATCGGAGCGAGCGGACTAGGTTCTATCGAAATCGGCCGACGGGTGAATGACGAATGACGAATGACGAATGACGAATGACGAATGACGAATGACGAATGACGAATGACGAATTCGGGCGCTTGACAACGATTTGCCCGCCGCAGAGAACGTTCCCATGGCACTTAAATGTCCGGCTTGCAAAGGGCCGCTCCGAGAAAAGGGCGCGGGCGGTCTGGTCGTCGATACTTGCTACGGCGGGTGCGGTGGCATTTGGTTTGATGCCCGCGAGCTTGATCGGGTGAGCGATCGAGGTGCAGCCAGCCTGCACACGATTTGGCGGGACCCCCAGCGACCGGTGGTTCTGACCGAGCCGCGTTGTTGTCCGCGCTGTGAGGGGCAGGTCCTTGAACGGGGCTGGTTTTCCGACGGCATTCGGGTCGAGATCGATCGCTGTCCCAAGTGCGCGGGTCTTTGGCTCGACGAAGGGGAGTTTTCGCGAATTAAGGACGAGTTGGGACATGCTCCCGCGCCGCCGCCGCGCTGGGCGGCCGCGATGGCCGCGGCGGCAGCGTCGATTGGAGCGGAGCGGAGAGCGTAAGCCTCGCCGGCGAGGTTGTTCAGTCGGGCCGAAGGCGAAAGCTGAAGTCATTGCTGCGGTATGTTCGCAGTGGGCATCCGCCTAATTTTAAAAAAGCTCCTTCCAGGAGTTGTAACGCGCCATGAGAACTCTCATTTGGTTGGCTGCGGTCGCCATCGGCGTGCTGTCGTCGGGCTGCGCGCATGCGCCGGATCACGACGCGTACTGGGAGCAACAACGGCAGATCGGTGGTCATAGCGGCCCGCCTGGCGTTTCCTGGTCGCAGTTACCCCTCTCCCCATCCACACCCAGAGTAAAGCTTCCCAAGGGATTTAAATAACATCGAAGTCCTCTGTCCCACGTCTGCCCTGCGTCTTATCGAAAGCGCACCCGGTCGCGGCGATTGGCATGCGAGCTTGGTGGTTGGTGGGGTATGTCGTCGGCGCCTTCGCCATCGCCTCTCGGCGACGCGTGACCCTTTTTCCGATGAGGCGGGAATCTGAGATGGTTGGCGACCCTACCGGGAATCGAACCCGGGCTACCTCCGTGAAAGGGAGGTGTCCTAACCGCTAGACCATAGGGTCCCGCAAAGAGGCGCGACTATAGGGATCGCGGCCGCGGTGTCACGAATAATTTCGGGATTATACCGCGTATTTATACCGCGTAATGTCCCGAGATATAGCCTTCGAGTTGCGTGATGGTGGCGTCTTGGGCGCCGATGATCCAGTTGACCAGATCGCCGATCGACACGATGCCGACAGTTTCGTCGTCGCGCAGCACCGGCAGATGACGCACGCGGCTTTCCGTCATCAGTCGCATCCCATGTTCGACGGTGTGGTGAGGGGAGACCGTAACCGGCGAACCGTCCACGATCTCGCGAACGCGGGTTTCTTTTGAGGATTTGCCTTTTAACGCCACTTTCCGGGTGTAATCCCGTTCGGTTAAGATCCCCTTCAACTTGGTTCCTTCCATGACCAGAACCGCGCCAATGTTCCGGTCGGCCATGAGCTTGATCGCATCATAGACCGTTGTGTCCGGAGTGATGGTCCAAAGCGGTCCAGCCTTCGCCGCCAGCACTTCGCTAATCATGCCGTTCACCATAGCACCTGCTCCTTCCTGTGATTCGAGGTTGTGGGTGATAAGACGGAGTTGATTACAGCATTAGGTGGAGGTGATGGGAAGTCCGTTCTTGGGATATTTGATTTGCGAATTGCAATTTGCGATCGGGTGCGAGTCCCGGGCAGTACGGAGAATGGCGGACCTCCCGAGGCGTCTTGGACTGCGGTAGTCCCTCCCTCCTCCAGAACCGAAGGTTCATGGAGAGCCGCCTGTTCATTTCAGACCTGCTCACGGGCCATGAACCGTGGACGGTATCCAAATACGATCCAAGAGCCGGAATGGCCACGAAGAGGCACAAAGGGCACAAAAGCAGAGTTTTCGTTTTGTGCCCTTTGTACCTTTTCGCGGCTAATCCCCCCTCGTGGACCGGTAGGTTCATGGGAAGCTTTCACGAGTTTCGCACTCGTGCCCACTGGCCCACCTCACCCGGTCCCGCTTCGCGGGCCCACCCTCTCCCCCGCAGGGCGGCGGAGAGGGATTACGCGGTCGACCACACCGACTAACCAGTTGCTCGATCTTCGCGCCGTCCGCCTGCGTGTCGATCCGGCCCCCGAAAGGCCACGACGTTGCCGACGGTCGATCCCATCACCGCGCGGTCGCTGAAGTTCCCCCTCTCCTTGGGGAGAGGGTTGGGGTGAGGGAGGATCGCGCCGGCGGTTCGCGTTCGTCCGTTGCTGCGAACTATTCGAGGTTCATGGGAAGCCCGCCCGTTCCTTTTTGACCTGACTACGGGACGTGAACGACATGAACCGGCGGACGGCGTGGACGGATCGCGGGTTCGCAGCCTTATGCGTTTCGGAAATTCACTCCGAGTGATGCGGTCGAGTCCATCGAAGGGCGGAAGTGCTTCCGCAGTCGTCCCAGCGCCAACGGCGCGTGATCTCTCAGCCCAACCCAGCGGGCTGACCTGAGGGATGGCGCGCCGTTGGCGCTGGAACCGACCCGATACGGCGTCATGGTTCGTGTTCTTAGCGGAACGAGTCAGCCATCAACGCGCGCCATTTTTTTCGCTACAGCCGTGCGAAGATCTGGAATGCTCGCGGTTGTGAAAACTGTCTTAGTGCGGAGCCTTGGCTGCGTAGTCGTCCTGGTGTTCGGGGTGCGGGTGGCATTGACTGCGGCTCCGGCGGGCACGAATCCTCCAGCGTTTCCCCCCGACCCGGATCAAGCTCTGGAACGTACGAGCTTTCAGACTTCGCAGCCGTGGAGTCCTCTGGGGAATCTGCGGTCGGATGTCGCGATGGTGTACGGCATCAACGCTTCCCTGCCCGAACGGGTGCGGAGCTGGCGCGACCGGGGTTATCGGGTCCACCTGATGACCGGCGTTTCCTGGGGCGAATATCAGGACTACCTCTACGGCCGGTTTGACGGGAAGAACCACGAGGACAACGCGCAGACGGAGAAGAACGGGAAGAAGATTAGTCACGGCGGGGACGTGTACTACATGTGTCCGGCCGACAACTTCGGCGAATACCTCAGCGTGGGAGTGCAGCGCGGGCTGGAAGCGGGAGTCGAAGCAGTGCATTTGGAGGAGCCGGAGTTTTGGGCGCGCGCGGGTTATTCGGAAGGTTTCAAACGGGAATGGCAGAGCTACTACCACGAGGCATGGCAGGATCCGCAAGCGACCGTGGACGCACAATGGCGCGCGTCGAAGCTGAAGTATTTCCTCTATCGACGGGCGTTGCAGCAGGTGTTTCGTCACGTGCAGGCGTTCAATCAACGCACGGGACGCAAGGTCCGTTGCTACGTCCCCACCCACAGCCTCCTTAACTACGCCCATTGGTGCATCGTCAGTCCGCAGTCGAGCCTGGCGCTGCTGGACGGCTGCGACGGCTACATCGCTCAGGTTTGGACCGGCACGGCGCGCACGCCCAACCACTATCGGGGTCAACGCCGCGAGCGGACGTTTGAAACGGCGTTCCTCGAATACGGCGCGATGCAAAACCTCGTCCGGGCCACGGGTCGCCGAGTCTGGTATTTGAACGATCCGGTGGAAGACAATCCGCGCCATGACTGGACGGATTATCGGACGAATTGGGAATCGACGCTGACTGCTTCGTTGTTGCAGCCGGATGTTTGGCACTATGAGGTGGCGCCGTGGCCCGAGCGGATTTTCGGCGGGAAATATCCCCGGGGCGCGAAGGCGGAGGACCGGCAGTCCATCCCGCCCGCTTATGCGACCGAACTGCAGCTCGTGATGAACGCCTTGAACGATCTGCACCAGACCAATGTGATTTGGGACACGGGCACGCGGGGGATTGGGGTGTTGATCAGCGATTCGCTGATGTTTCAGCGTGAACGTCCAACTCCCAGTGATCCGAACATGGCTCATCTCTACGGTCTGATGTTGCCCATCCTGAAGCGCGGCATGCCGGTGACGCCGGTGCAATTGGAGAACACGCCGCTGCGGGGATTCCTGAACGATCAGCGCGTGCTCTTGCTCAGTTATCAGGGGCAGAAGCCGCTCTCGGCGGACGTGCATCCGGCGCTGGCGGGCTGGGTTCGAAACGGTGGCGTGTTGGTCGTGGTGGACGATGACAAGGATCCGTACAACCGTGTGCGCGAGTGGTGGAACAATGACGGCATGTCCGAGCGCATTCCGCGGCAGCACTTGTTTGCGGCGCTCGGGTTGAGCGAGGGGCAGTTTTCGACCAACGCCCTGGCACCGTCGTTCGTGTCGGTGGGGCAGGGGGCGGTGTGCTGGATTCGCGAAAGTCCGGTGCCGTTCGCGCTGGGCGAAAAAGCCGAGGCGCGACTGATTAGCGCGCTGCAGCGGGCGGCGGCGAAAGCGGGACTGGCTTGGATGGAGACGAGTCACCTGTTGCTGCGACGCGGTCCCTATGTCATTGGCGCCGGGCTGGACGAATCCGTTCCCGGAGAACGGCGCCAGCTGCGCGGGCGGTTTGTCAGTTTGTTCGATCCGGAACTCAAGGTGCAGCGAGTGGTCAGCCTGAGCTCCGGGGCGCGGGCATTTCTTTTGGACCTTGATGCGGTGAAGAGCCCGACTCCACGCCTGCTGGCTTCCGCCTGCAAGGCGTTGCCTGTGCGAAGCGCAAGTGAAGGCGGCGCGGCTGACGCCGTGAATCGCCTCGCTTGGACGGTGGAAGGTGTGGGTGCCACGCCGGCCATCGTGCTGGTGGCCGCGGCGAAGGCGCCGCGGTTGGTGTCCTTGGAGGGACAAGCGATTGACACCTATGCCTACGACGCGGACGAGGGCCTATTGCGCATCCGGTTTTCTAACGAGTCGCGTCCAAGGGAATTGGTCGTGACGTTTTGAGCAAGGCAGACCTTTGAAACGCACTTGGCGATGAAACTGAAGCCAAGACTTGGGCTGATGGTAGTCGGCGCAATGCTGTGCGTTCTGGCGTTTGCTATCTGGCCGAGACGCATGGAACAAATCCGAACCCTGTCGGATGGCTCCGAACTGACGCTGCGCTTGGTCACGTATGATCGAAGGCACCGGGAGGTTCTCGGCGATCGTTGGCTGGATCGGGTGGCACGATGGCTTCCGGAAGGGGTGGCCAAGCATTTGAACACACAGTTTGTGACCGGCGGTGACACCAACGAGCTGCGTTTCTGGCTGGTGCGCTCGGGGGCGCTGACTGGTTCCGGGCCGCAATTTTGGGCGACGACCGGGGACGGCCACGGCTGTGAATTGGGGCTGACTACGGTCTCGGAATTCCCCATTTCCCGGCAGCAATCGCTTTGGACCGTGGGATTCCCCATCTTCCCCCGAAGAGAGCGCGAGGTCATGCTTCGAATCCTCGAGCTTTCGACCAACGGAACCTGGAGCGAAATGGCGCAGTTCGTCGTTCCCAATCCAGACCGGCGGGAATATCCGAAGTGGCCGGTTCCCTCGTTACCCCAAACCAATCGGGTGGGAGAAATCGATCTGGTGCTGCACGAGGCGCTGGGAGGAGTGTTGGCGAACCGCGCTCCAGTCACGGCCTGGGTGTCTGGTGAACGCCCCGGCATCTATTTGCGTTTTGGCAGCTACCGGGGCGGTCAGCGCGCATCGGATTGGGGAATCGTCGGTCTCGAGGGCTTGTCCGATGCGACCGGTCATTTCAAACGAGGAGGTGGTTATGTCAGTGGAACAACAAAGGCTGGCGACTTTTACGTGATCACCGAAGGCGGCTTGTGTCTTCACGAATCATCCTGGAACCTGGCAATCGCCGTGGCGCGGCAGGAACAGTTTCCTCCCGAGGATCGCTGGGAGATTTCGGCGGTGCCCGTGCCGGCGATGGCCGCTACGAACTCCGTCGTCAATGTCGCGACCAATCTCCACGGCATCGCCTGTCGGTTCCATGGCGTGATCGGCCCGAAAAGCACCGAACCGAAGGCGCGCCGGATGTTGAGCGACGAATATCTTTTACACTTCAGTTGTCCTGGCGCGCCGGAGGATGTGAGGCTGGAGTTGGCGAATGTTACTGATTCATCCGGAACCAAGCTGAGGACAGGCGGGCGGGCGCATCAAGGATTGGATTATTTCTTTGCCGTCCAAGTTCCGCCTGGGACGAAGAACTTGAACATCGTTTTCGTCGCGACACGCACCGTTCGTATGAACTTTCGCTTTCAGCCGAAGGTCGCTGATGCGGATACTCTGAGGCGATTGGCGCAGTAGTTTGGGGGCCACGATCGAGGTCTGGCCGCTGGGAAACCGCGGATGAAAATGGCCGATGAACTGCCCTCCGGCGACGGGGATTGAAAACCGCAGATGAACGCGGATGGACGCAGATTTTCGGGATCGAAAAAGAGATTGGATCGGCGATCGCCAGTCGATGGTTCGGGTCGTTTCCATCGATGATCGCCCTGTCTTTATCCGCGTTTATCGGCGTGAATCTGCGGTCAAAGAGTCTTCAGCCACTTCGGAATCCTGAATCGACTCGAGCCACGCCTAATCCGCGACGGGGATTGAAAACCGCAGATGAACGCGGATGGACACAGATTTTCGGGGTCGAAAAAGAGATTGGATCGACGATCGCCAGTCGATGGTTCGGGTCGTTTCCATCGATGATCGCCCTGTCTTTATCCGCGTTTATCGGCGTGAATCTGCGGTCAAAGAGTTTTCAGCCACTTCGGGATCGACTCCAGTTTCCAAATGTCGTCGAACGTCTGGCGTTGGCGTACGACGGCGGACTGGTTGCCCCGAACGAGCACCTCGGGCACGGACGTGCGTGAATTGTAGTTCGAGGACATGACGAAGCCGTAGGCGCCGGCGCTGAGCAAGGCCAGGCAGTCGCCCTCGCCGACCTTGGGCAGCGGGCGGTCCTTGGCGAAGTAGTCGCCTGACTCGCAGATGGGCCCGACGACGTCGGAGGAAATCAGCGCGCCGCCCTTTTTGGTGACGGGGACGATCTCATGATAAGAATCGTAGAATGCGGGGCGGATCAGATCGTTCATCGCGGCGTCGACGATGACGAAGTTCTTTCGGCCGGTGCGTTTCACGTATTCGACGCGGGTGACGAGGATGCCGGCGTTGCCGACGATGAACCGGCCTGGCTCGAGCAGGATGCGGAGGCCGAGCGGTTGAAGCAACGGGACGAGCGTTTTGGCATACGTCTGCGGCGTGAGAATTCCGCGGGCGGCCTTGGACTGCCACCATTCGGGTGAGGCGCTCGCGAGCGCTGGATTGTAGATGATGCCGAGGCCGCCGCCGATGCTGAAGAACTCGAACTGATGGCGGGCGGCGAGCTTTTGCACGAGCGGCAGGACCTTGCGGACGGCGAGCTCGAAGGGTTTGACCTGGGTGAGCTGCGATCCGATGTGCATCTGCAGTCCGTGGAGGCGGATGTTTTTCAGGCGACTGGCCCGGGCGTAAACCCCTTCGACCTGTTCGAAGGCGATGCCGAATTTATTCTCGTAGGTGCCGGTGGTGATCTTGGCGTGCGTGCCGGCATCGACATTCGGATTCACGCGCACGGCAACGGGAGCGACTTTCTTGAGCCGGGCGGCGACGCGATTGATGCGGGCGAGTTCGGGTTCGCTTTCGACGTTGAACGAGTAGATCCCCTTGCGCAGGGCGAACTCGATTTCCTGTTCCGTTTTGCCGACGCCGGCGAAGACGCATTGGCGCGGGTTGCCGCCGGCGGCGATGACGCGGCGAAGCTCGCCCTCGCTGACGACGTCAAAGCCGCTGCCGAGGTTGGCCAGGGTGCGCATGACCGCGGCGTTGGAGTTCGCCTTCATCGCATAGCAGATGAGGTGATCCAACGGCGCCAGGGCGGCATCGAGTTTCGAGAAATGATCCTCCAGCGTGCGTTGCGAGTAAACGTAGAGGGGAGTGCCGTGCTGGCGAATCAGGGACTCAATGGAAACTCGTTCGCAGGACAGGCGGGAGCCCGCGTAGTGAAAATGGTGCATGAGATTGAACGGTGCAGGTGCTGGTGGCCCGCCGGCGATCAGCCGGCGGACGCGGGTTGACAGGATGCTGGGCGGGAAAGTGGATGCCGGCCGTCGTGGCCGTGGCCGCGCGTGGTGGCTATTGGCTGAGAACCTTCGAACGTTCGCGGTGGTAGTCGAGGGCGTTGATGGCTCCCGAGCGATAGGCTTCGAGCAATTGTTTCAGCTTGTCCTCCTTTGAACCCGACAGGACGGGTGGCTGGGAAGCAGCCGGTGCCGCCGGCGCGGCGGAAGGCGTCGGAGTGGACGAGACCGCCGGGACGGCCGGGGCGATCGGCGCGCCGGCTTTTTCGGCGGCTTTCTTCAGTTCACGAGCGCGGGCCTTTTCTTCCTTCTCCCGCTGCCGGGCTTCCTCCTTCATGCGGGCCTCCATTTGGGCGCGGATGCGGGCTTCCTCGCGGGAACGCACCTTGGCGCTTTCATCCACAGCCTCGGTGGCAGTCTTCACTTCTTTGGCCGTTTTCGGAGGTTCGATGGAGGGTTTCGTGGCGCGAGCCCGCTTGAGTTCCTCTTCCATGGCCTGGCGTGCTTCGCGGGCTTTGCGGTCGGCGGCGTCGGCCTCATCAGCGATACGGCGGAGCGCGTCCTCGTTCTGCAACAGCGGAGCCGTCGGTGCCGGAGCGGCCGGCGCTTGAACAATCGTTTGGGCCGTGCTTGAGCTGCTGGTTGCCTGGGCGGCCGCCGTCAGGACGGGAGCTTCAGGCTTGCGCGACTCGATCGGCTTCGCTTCCTCGGCCGGCACGGTTGTTTTTTGAGGTGCGGCGACAACGGTCTCCACCCGGGCGGGTGCCACGGGTTCCGGGCTGCGGGGGGGCGTGGCGACCACGGTAGCGGCGGCGGAGTTCTTGAGTTCCTCATCCCGCACCCGCTGGCGGGCTTGCTCGGCCGCTTGACGTTCGCGATCCCGGCGGGCTTTGGCTTCCGCCTCCAGTTCCTGGACGGTGGGAAGACTCGCGGCGCGAATGACCGTGGGGGCGGGGGAGGAAGCTGGAGCGACCGAAGATGATTCCGGGGCGGTTGCCGGCACCGCAGGGGTGGCGGCCGGCCGCGACTCGTTTTTGGTGGAAGCCACGGCGGGCGTTTTCTTGGGCGGATTGGGAACCTTCAGCTCTTCCAGCTTTTGGTCGAGCAGTTCGCGCATGCGGGCGCGTGACTCGGCGAGCCCGGCTGGGGTTACGGTCAGCACTGGGCTGGCGTTCGGAGGTGTCGTCGTGGCGGCGGCTGGAACGGGAGTGGATGTCGCTGACGTGGGAGCAGGGGTGGCCTTTACCACGATATCTTGTGGCGCCGGTGCGACGGTGCCAGGGGCGGGCTGAGCGGGTAGGCCCTCCGATTTGATCTTTCGGACCAGCTCTTCCTTCGTTCGCTCGAGATCGGCTTCCAAGCGGGCGGCCTTTTCCTTTTCGACGGCGAGGCGCTGTTCTTCCTTTCGGCGACGCGCTTCGGCCCGCGAGGTGGCACGCGCTGGCTCACGGACGGTTTCGGTTTGGGGTGCAGTGCGTTGCTCGGGAGCAGCGGGGCGCACAATGGTCTGCGCCAGGACCTGTCCGGTGGGCGCGGTGGACGGCTGAACTCCGCGGCGTTCGGCCGCTCGGGCGACTTCAAGCTCAATCTCGGCGATGCGCTTCTGGCGGAGCGCTTCCTCCCGGGCCTTGGCGTCGGTGGCGTTCTCGGCGGCTCGGCTCGCGGCGCGGGCGGTTTCCTCCAGTTCCTGGCGCCGCGCGCTTTCGGCGGCGGCGTATGGAGTGGGCGAATCCGGCCCTTTCGCGGCTTGAGCCTGCACGGGCAATCCACCCACGGAAATCCAGAGACACAAAACGGTCAACACCATTGAATAGCGCATAAATGTTCGATATCGGAAAGTGCCGGGTTCGGCAACTGGATAGTGGACCGTAACCCAGTCTCCGCCTCGGGCGCAACTTTCGGTTTTAGGACTGTCGGTTTTGGGTCTCGAACCGAGGAACCAGGGATGGGCCGGGTTTGGCGCAGAGGCCTGTTCAGGCGGACTTTTTGCCGCGCAGCGGACCAGCCAGCGCGACCCGGGCCCCTTGCCGGACCAGCCTTCGGGCGTCGTCGTCGGAGCCGGCTTCGGCATAGATCCGAACCAACGGCTCGGTGCCAGAGGCGCGAAACATCAGCCAGGATCCGTCGCGAGCAATGTACTTCACCCCGTCAAACGTCTTCACCTCGGTCACCGGTGAACGCAACAAACGGCTCGGCGGATGCGCCCGGCAATAGTCCATCAGGCCCGCGGCCCGTTCGACGGGACATCGCAAGTCCTGACGACAGTAGCGATGGGGGCCATAGCGCCGCTCCAGCTCGGCGATGAGCTGGTTGATCGAGCGACGGCGCACGGCGAGCAATTCCAGCAGGAAAAGGCCGGCGAGCAGACCGTCGCGCTCCGGCAGATGTTCCGGGAATCCAATGCCGCCGCTTTCCTCCGCGCCCAGGAGAACATTGCCGCGGATCATCTCCGCGGTGATGTGCTTAAAGCCCACGCCGGTTTCCACCAGCTCAATCCCGTGATCGGAACAAATGCGATCAACCATGGAGGTGGTCGTCAGCGCCTTGACCATGCGGCCTCGGGCTTGGCGATGCAGAAGCAGGTGCTCCAGCAACAGGCAAATGATCTGGTGGGTGGAAAGCGGGCGCCCCCGGCCGTCCATTCCTCCAACGCGATCGGCATCGCCGTCGGTTACGAGGCAAAGATCGTGCGGATGGCGTCGCAGGTAGGCGGAGGTCGCCTGGTAGTTTTGCGGAATGGGCTCGGGATTAATGCCCCCGAAGTAGGGATCATGCCGGCTGTTGAGCGTGGTGACCTGGCAGGAGGTTCCCCCCAACAGTTGTTCGAAGGCGCCGGCGCCGACGCCAAACATTGCGTCGTGCGCAAATCTCAGTTTTGCACGGGCGATGAGCGGGAAATCGACCCGCTTCCGGATGGCGGTCAGGAGCGGTGGAAGCAGATTCCGAATCGTGATCTGGCTCCGTTCAGCCGCGTCGAACGACGTCTGCCGCACGGGGCTGCGGCCCAGGCACTTTTCGACCTGGCTGCAATCGGCGGGAGTGGCGGGGCCGCCATAAGCCGCTTTCAGTTTGTAGCCGTTGAACACGGGCGGATTGTGGCTGGCTGTAATCATCACGCCGCCAACGGCGCCGAGCTGCTTCACCGCAAAGGAAACCGCCGGGGTCGGCGTGGGCGAATCCGACAGGATGACCTTGAATCCATTGGCCAGAAATACCTCCGCGGTCACGCGGGCGAATTGATCCGAGAGAAAGCGACGGTCATAGCCGATGACGACCTTGCCGTGGGCCGGGCTGGGCTTCGACCCCCGCCAGAAATCCGCGGTGGCTTGAGCGACACGGGCCACATTGGCGAAGGTGAAGCCATCGGCGATCACGGCTCGCCAGCCGTCGGTGCCGAAACGAATGGGCGGGCGCTCAGTGGTCACTCGATGGATTGGGCCAACTCAACTAGGTCGGGTTTGCCGGACCGGAGGCGGACGAAGTCGATCTTGAACGACGCTCCCTCCAGGCCGACCAGAGCGCCCGACCGGCGGCGATCAACGCGGAGCCTTTGGCGACAGCACCGCCCGCCGACCCAAATTTGCGGGCCAACAAAAAGCCCGCGACGGGCGCCACCCACTTCCAGAGATTTTGTCCGGAGGTGATGCCATCCCGGAACCGATCCACGGACATCTGGGCGCGCAAAAGCTCGACGCGCAGCGCCTGTCGGTTCAGTTCGCTTTCCAATAGCAACGCGGCACGACGCTGCTTCAGCTCGTTCATTCCCGGGGTCGTATCCAATCGAGATCCTTTTTGAGTTCGTTGACGGTGTCGGAGAGCGGCGGGCGTCGGGTTTGGAAATGTTTTTTGACGCCGGCGATGGCGCTGAAGGCGAGGAAGAGGTAGACGGCGGAAAAACCGAGCATCACCCAGGGTCTCGCCTCGGCGGGAACCAGCATCACCACGGTGATCGTGATAATGGTGATTGCCAGGACGGCGAAGAAAATGGCGGCGGCGGTCCAGATGAGGGCGGACACCACCCAGCGTCCTTCCTCTTCCAGTTCGACGCCGAACAGCTCGGCCCGGTTTTGCAAGGTGCGAAGCACGAGCTCCACCGTCCGTCGAGCGGCGGCCTTCAGCCCATCTTGGGGCGCGTCTGAGTTGTTGTCCGGGTCCACGGCAGATTCACTTTCAGCTTACGTCAGCCCATATGGCCTGACTTCCCATTCAGAATTCGCAGCGTTCGCAGCGCGCACTCGTGATTCGCACTGAGCACTGAGCACTGAGCACTGAGCACTGAGGTGCTGGGCGAGTGAACTAGCGGCGCGAAACCAGCGCGCCGATCAACAAGCCGGCGGCGAAAGCGATGCCCATGGATTCGTAGGGATGCTCGCGGATCAAATGGTCCGTGGCACGGGCGCCGGCGCGGGCCTTTTCCTCCACGCGCCTGAGTCCGCCGCGGGCGCTTTGCAGGCTGGTGGCAAGCCGCGCACGGGCCTCGCGAGCCTTTTCGCCGAGTTCGCCCGCGGTCGCCTTCAACATGGCTTCTGCATCGTTCAAGACGACTTTGAAATCGCCCACGAGCTTGTTCATGTCCACTTCCTGCTCCGTCAGTTCGTTCTCATTCATGCTTCCTTTCCGGCGCCAGCCTGGTTCATCGCCAGCGCCTTTTCCAAATTCATTTCGTGCTGCCGTCCGGCCTTCGGCCGGGGAAAATGGCAAACTCGGCCAAAATCGCAAACCGGGCCAACCCGTTAAGCTGGGGCCAGCGTCAGGACATCTTCCCGCCGTTTCGTGATGGCTTCGAGCGAGGCCCGCATCTTGCGGATGGCGGCCTTGAGGTTTCGTTTCCCGAAGAGGGCAGAGCCACTGACAAAAGTGTCGGCGCCGGCCCGGGCGCAATCGATGGCCGTGTTGAAGTTGATCCCGCCATCGACTTCGAGGTGAAAATTCAGGCCGCGTTCGCGGCGCCAGGCCGCCACCTGCTGGATCTTGGGCAGCATCTCCACGATGAACGGCTGGCCGCCGAAGCCCGGGATGACCGTCATGACCAGGGCGAGGTCCACCTGATCGAGGTAAGGCTGGATGAGCGCCACATTGGTCGGGGGATTGATCGCGAGCCCGACTTTCATGCCGAGCGAACGAATCTTCCAGAGAAGCTGCGGCACGCGTTCGCCGAGTTCCACATGCACGGTGACCAGGTTGGCGCCGGCATCCCGGAAAGGTTCCAGCAGAATCTCCGGACGGGAACACATCAGATGAACGTCGAAAGGGATCTTCGTCTGCTTGCGGACCACGCTCACCACCTGCGGGCCGAACGAGATGTTCGGGACGAAGTGACCGTCCATGATGTCGAGATGCAACCAGTCGGCCCCGGCCCGCCCGGCGCGCTGGGCCTCATGGGCAAAGCGCCCAAAGTCACAGGCCAGCAGCGACGGTGCTATAATCATGGCCGGAGACTACTGGCCGGCCCGGGCAAGCGCAACCCCATGGTTGGCTGGGGCTGGCCATGAACGGCCTTGAATGAGGTCTGGATTGGGTGTCTCCGAAGGGAGGGAGTTACGGAAAGGCACACTTGCGGTCAGCCGGTTGTATCGCGGCTTCAGGGAGAAAAATGCACACCCCAGCGGAGTGGCTGGAGTGTGCTGCAGATTCCACCGGCGATGAACTGGGACGGTCAGTCCGATCGGGACGGGCGATATAGACGGAAGAATCGGTTCCCCGGCCGATGTGGAATCGTGATTTGGAACGTGCCATCGATGAGCACAGGTGCGGTTGGCAAGGTGGACCAAACCGTGTCTTCCGGTCGAAGGGCGAGCGCCGTGGTTTGCTGAATGATCCAGTTCGTTGCGCCGGAACTCCACCGCAGCATGGCCTCGCCGGCGGCAGTCCGCGCCAGGCTCAGCCGGGGCGCACCGAGCGATTGGAGAAGCGTGACGATGCCCTGGATTCCGCTTTGCACCGCATACACCCGGCCGGCACTCCGGGCGGAGAACGTCTGGCCGATGGTTCCCGCGACGACGCTTCCCTGGCCGCCTTGGCTCCGGCCTCCTCCGGCTGAAGGAGTGAAGGGGAGCACTTCGATCGTTTGTCCGACGGTCACCGTGGCGGGGAGAAGGAGCAGCGCGGAGGTTAGAATGGCCGCGGTGGCTAGTCTGCCCATCACGGAAAGGAGGTTCTTCGTTTTCATGGTGTCAGCCGGGTCAATGATTAACGGTTTGAGTGCAGGAGGGCGCGCTCCACTGCGGCGAGTCTTTGCCGCAAGTCGACCAACTCGGCGTCCTTGGCGGTCATCAACTCGTGCAGTCCCTGAATTGCCGCAAGAGCCACCCCGTCGGCGTCCACGGTGCTGATGGTGCGGTCATTTTCGCCGACGCCGAATGCTGCGGCAAAATCCTGGGCCATCGGGCCGATGTGCCGGACAGCGGCGTCCTGCGACTTGTAGTTCCAGGTGGAGATGGGGATTTGGGCGAGGCGGGCCAAAATCTCCTGGCGATCGATGTGGGCGACGTTGGTCTTGGATTGGCGATCGCTCAACGAGGACCAGGCGCCGCTGCCCGGGGCGAGTTGCACGCCGGCCGCGGGCGAACCGGCGAAGTTCACTCCGGAGACCAACCGCACGCCACCAGTGGCGCGCACGGAAAACTCGTTCGCCCGGGTTGAGGCGAAGTCGGAGACGGTTCCGGTGTCGGACCACACGAAGCTGCCGGTGTGTTCCGCGTGCGCATTCTGGCCGCCGGCAAAGCTCGACAGGCCGTTGGCCTGGTTGCGGCGACCGCCCGGGACGACTGAATGGTCGCCTGCAGCGGTGTTGTCACGGCCGCCCGACACCACGGATCCCTGACCCGACGCCGTGTTGGCGGCGCCTCCGCTCACGGTGCTCCAGACGTTGAGCGCGCGGTTGGGATAGGCCTTTCTGCCGATCTCGCTGTCAAACTGCTCTTCGCCGCCGCCTCCGGCGACCACCGAGGCGTATCCATTGGCTTCGTTGCGGAAGCCTCCTCCGACCGTGGCGAAAGGTTTGGAGGCGGAATTATTCGCGCCGCCGGCGATCGTGGTGTTCGTGTCCCCGGTGACGTTGTACCGTCCGCCGCCAATCGTGGCCGCTTCTCCGTAGGCGTGATTCGCTTGACCGCCCGCCACGGTGCCGTAGTTGGCGTTGACGTCGTTGTTCAGTTCGTAAGGAAGAAAGACCCCGCCGCCGCCGCCGATGGTGGCGCCGACGATCCCTTCGGGCACAAAATTGTCGCCATGGCCGGCGATGATGTTAGGCACCGCGCCCGGCTCCAGGCGAAGTGCGCGGGCGTTGTTGGCTCTCAGCTCAAGCGCCGCATTGTCGCGGGTCCCAAGAAAATTGCGCCCGGGCGAAGTCCCCGTGTTGCCGTTCAAATTCCAGAATCCGTTGGCGCGCCAGATTGGGGATATCCCGTCGAAGGTGATGATCCCGTCCGTCACGGCTCCGGACGTGTCGATGGCGGACATTGGCACCGAATTGGAAGGCAGCAGCGTGCCGGGACGGAGTCCGTCGGCCAGACCCGCAAATAGCGCGGTCGGCGCTGGCGCCATCGGTTGTCGTGGCTGAAGGACCTCTTGAACGTCTCCCGGGTGAAGGAGCAGCAATTCCAGCCAGCGCGGATCCTTTCCCGCGATCGTGTCGCCAAAGTTGAGATTCGCGTTGAAGATCCCTTCGTCGGCGTTCACGAGTTGGGTCGTTTCCGCAAGGAGTTTTGCCCCGGGTTGGTTGCCGTCGTAGAGGCGGAAGCCCATCTTGACGCTCCCGGATACAGGGCTGTTGCTGCGCGTGAGATAGCCTTGGTAGCTGAACGAGGCGCCGTTGCCTTCGGCGGCCGACACAGGAGTCGCGAGCCCGGACAGAAAACACGCGAGGACGAGGTTGGATTTGTTTTTCATGAGACGGAAACAGGTTGGTTTGTTTTGGAGACGCATTTCTTTGTTCGTGAGCGGCCGGGGGCACAGCCGCTTCTGCCCGGTTACTGAGGAAGAGGGCGAGGCTCGGTAACGCATTTTTTGAGCAAGGCAGGTAAGTTGGCGTGGTGCTGGTTTTCGCGAAGTTTCCAACAACCAAGGTTTGGCAATCGCGAACGGACCCCCTAAAAGAAAAGCCGTATGGCGAATCATCCCCTGGCCGGCCAGCCGGCTCCTGAGAAACTGTTGATCGACTTAGCCAAGCTTGAGCGTGACTACTACTCGCGCACGCCCGATTTGGCGGACCCAAATCAGTTGGTGAGCTTTGGCACCAGTGGCCACCGCGGCACTCCTTTCGACGGAACCTTCACCGAGGCCCACATTCTCGCCACCACGCAGGCTATCTGCGAATACCGCCAAGGGCAGGGGATCTCGGGTCCGGTTTACATGGGCCGCGACACCCACGCGGCGTCGGGTCCCGCGCAGAGGACGGCGTTGGAAGTTTTGGCCGCGAACCGCGTGGAAACGATCGTGCAAAAGGACGACGGTTTCACGCCTACCCCGGCCGTTTCGCGGGCCATCCTCGCCCACAATCGCGCCCGAGCCAATGGCTCGGGCCTCGCCGACGGCATTATCATCACGCCGTCCCACAACCCGCCTTCCGACGGCGGCTTCAAATACAACTCGACCAACGGAGGTCCGGCAGACACGGACGCCACCAGCTGGATTCAGGACCGGGCGAATGCCCTCTTGCGGGCGGGCAACCGCGACGTGAAACGAGTGGCGTATGAATCGGCCCTCAAAGCGGCCACGACGCATCAGCAGGATTTCGTGGCCGGCTACGTGGATGCCCTGGCGGAGGTGCTGGATCTGGACGTCATTCGAGGTGCCGGCCTGAAGATTGGAGTCGACCCGCTGGGCGGAGCCTCGGTCCGGTATTGGGAACCCATCGCCCGCAAATACGGGCTGAACATCTCGGTGGTGAACCCGGCCGTCGACGGCACGTTCCGGTTCATGAGCGTCGATCACGACGGCAAGATACGGATGGATTGCTCCAGCCCCCATGCCATGGCGGGACTGGTGAAGCTCAAGGATCAGTTCGAGATCGCGTTCGGCAGCGATCCCGACGCGGATCGGCACGGCATCGTCACCCGCTCCCGCGGTCTGCTGAATCCGAATCACTACCTGGCGGTGGCCATCGCCTACTTGCTCCGGAATCGGCCGGGCTGGTCGTCAACGGCCGTGGTCGGCAAAACGCTGGTCAGCAGCGGGCTGATTGATCGCGTCGTGGCCGACCTCGGGCGCCAGCTTTGCGAGGTCCCCGTGGGGTTCAAATGGTTCACCCCTGGCTTGTATGATGGCTCGTGCTGTTTCGGAGGCGAGGAAAGCGCGGGGGCCAGCTTTTTGCGACGCGACGGCACGGCGTGGACGACGGACAAGGACGGCCTTCTGTTGTGTCTGTTGGCGGCGGAGATCACCGCGCGAACGGGGAAGGATCCCGGGCAGCACTATCAGGAACTGACCGCGCGTTTCGGAGCGCCGTATTACACGCGGATTGATGCGCCGGCGACGCCCGCACAAAAAAGCCTGCTGAAGAAACTTTCGCCGGAGGCAGTCACGGCGACTCAGCTGGCGGGCGAGCCGATTGTGGCGAAGTTGACCAAGGCATCCGGCAACGGCGCCGCGATCGGTGGTCTGAAGGTGGTGACGGCGAATGGATGGTTTGCGGCGCGGCCTTCCGGCACGGAAAACATCTACAAACTCTACGCGGAAAGTTTCAAAGACGAACGGCACCTGGCTGCGATCGTCGATGAGGCCCAGCAGTTGGTGACGCGGACGTTGGGGTTCTAATCCTTCTCGCTGGTGACCACCGTGGGGAACGGTTTGGCCAGCGAGCCCGCTTTGATCACGCCGCCCTGCATCACCGCGAGGAAGTGACCGCGCTGAGTGAGAACCTCGATGTTCTTCACTGGATCGCCGTCGATCACGAGGATGTCCGCGAGCTTGCCTTTCTCCAACGTGCCGAACTCGTCGGATCGCCCCATGATCTCGGCGCCGGTCTTGGTTGCACACTTGATGACTTCCAGTGGAGTCAGGCCCACGTCCTTGACGAAGAACACCAGTTCCTTGGCGTAGTCGCCGTGGGGATTCCAGCCGAAGCCATAGTCGCCGCCCATGCCGAGGCGCCCTCCAGCTTTCAGAATTCGGCGGGCGCTTTCCGCTCCGCCATCGAGGGTCTCCTGATGACCGTCGATGACCTTTTGAGGCAGGCCGAATGCCGGCCCATGCTCGACGCTGGCTTTCTCGAAATAGAGGGCGGGGATGACGGGCGTGTTGCGTTTGAGCAGCAGTTCCATCGCCTCGTCGTCCATGAAGGTGCCGTGCTCAATCGTGTCGTAGCCGGCGCGCAGGGCGTTCTTGATCCCTTCCGTCGCCCGGCAATGGCCGGTGACTTTCACCTTGTGGTTGTGCGCGGTGGCCACCACGGCGTGCATCTCGTCAAACGTCATGCAGAGCGTGTGATGATCGTTCACGTCCGGCGAGGCTGCGTCGCCGGTCGGATACGTTTTCACCCACTCGACGCCATCCTTGACCAGCGCCCGGACGGCTTTGCGGGCGTCCTCCTGTCCGTTGATGATGAAAACCAGTCCTTCCATCCCGATCTTGCGGAACTCCGGATTCCAATCCATGAGTCCGCCGGCGGAACAGATTTCGCGGCCGGAGGCGGCCAGGCGCGGGCCGGGAATGAAATCGTTCTCGATCGCTGTCTTGAGCCACACATCGATGTTGAACAGACACCCTCCGGAACGGGCGGCCGTGTAGCCGCACTCGAGGGCGAGGCGGCAGTTGACGGAGGAGAGGAGCGAGACGTATTCGACGGGGTACTTGATGTCGAGATCCTCGAGCGCCGCGATGTTGAAGTAGGTCGCATGAAAATGCGCTTCGACCAGGCCGGGCATGATGGTGCCGCCCCGGGCATCGATGCGTTCCGCATCGGGCGGGGCGGCTGGCGCTTGGGCGGACGCCCCGGCGAACTCGATGCGTCCATTTTTGATCAACAGGGTCGCGTTTGGCACCGCCGGGGCGCCGGTGCCGTCAATCATTTGGCCGTTGGTGATCAGCGTGGTTCCCGTGGCGGTTTTCATGGTGGCGTAATGGGCTTTGGTTAGGGCTTCAAGGGGCTTTAAGGATTGCGGCGGCAATGAGTTTCCAGAAAGGGGGAAACCCGCGAGAGCATCTGTTCGGGCTGGTTGGAATGGATGGCGTGGGGGACGCCCGGCAGATCCGCGCGCGTGCAGTCCGGGATCGCCGCGGCGATTTGCTCCGCTTCCGCCTCGGTCAGCATCCCGCCGCACGCCGGATCGGCGCGGAGCAGCAGCGTGGGGCAGGTGATCCGGGGGAGCGCGCCAAACCAGTCGAGTTCCGCCAGCCAACGGCCCTGCACGAGCGGGGTCAAGACGCCGGGATCCATTTGCAGCAGGCAACTGGCGCCGAAGCGGAGCGCGGCCGGATCCCGCAGTTCGCCAAACCGCACGATGACGCCATCGCTGGGGCGTTGCACCTTCATGTCAGCCAACTCCCGCGCCAACGTCTCGACGTCGCGCGCGGACGGAAGCAATTGAAGGGTGTTGGCAAACTGAAGGTGAAAGCGCGACTGGCCGATCCCCGCGCCCAGGGTGGTGCCGGGCGGATCCTCCAGCACGAGCGCGCGGACGCGATCGGGGCGCCTGGCGGCAACGACGGCCGCGACCATGGCGCCAAGGGAGTGGCCGAAGATGACGGCGGCGTCCGGCAGATGCGCGTCCACGAACGCCATCGCATCGGCGGCGAAGTCGGCGACGGCGTAGTGCGGGGACGCACGACTGGAACGTCCGTGGCCGCGATGGTCCAACGCGTAGACGTGCCAGCGTTCGGTCAACGCGGGCAGCAGCGGTTCCCAATCGCGCCAGCAGCGGGTCACTCCGTGAAAGAGCACCAAGGGCGGACCGTTCTCGGGTCCGATGGCGCAGTTCAGCGTCCGTTCACCGGCGGGCAACAGGTGTTCCTGCATTCGTTGCACGGGCGATCGATACCGATCCTCACGCGGCAAAACAACCGGCTTGACGGCAGGGGTTCGCTCGTTATGCTGCATGCAGTATTCACCACGCAGCATAGGCAGACCGAGTTTGCCGTCAAGCGCGGTGTCCCTCAGTTCCTGTTGGCGATGTTGCGACTCACTGAAAACGGCGCTCCGCTGGTTCGCCAGACGTTGGTGGATTCGGTTTACGAAACCCTGCTCGAAGCGATCCTTTGCGGGAAGATGGCCAGTGGAACCGACCTCAACGAGGTCTCGCTCGCGCGCGAACTCGGTGTCAGCCGCACCCCCGTCCACGAGGCTCTCGCCTGGCTGGCGGCGGACGAACTGGTTGAAGTTACGGGCAGCCGCGCCCGCGTCCGCACCATGTCCGCGCAGGAGGTGGCCGATCTTTACGACGTGCGTCAGTTGCTGGAATGCACCGCGGTCGAGCGCGCGGCCAAGCGCATCAGCGACGCCGTGCTGCACCAGCTCCGGGCGGAAATCCAGGAATTGGCCCGCACCAAGGACGAGGCCGACTGGCCGGCGCGCGCCATCGACTTTGATATTCGTTTTCATGATGCGGTGGCCGAGGCCAGCGGCAACGCGCGATTGCGGGCGGAGATTCAGCGCTACCGGCTTCTCGTCCGCGCCTTCTGCCGCATCACTGGCGGGCGCGTGAAAAATTTACAGAACTCGTTTCAGGAGCATCTCGTCATTCTGCGCGCGTTAGAGCAGCGCGACGCGAAAGCCGCTCGGCGGGCGATGGGCGCGCACATTGAACGCCGGGTGAAGGTGGTGCTGGCCGAGGTGTATCCGGAGAAGGCAGACGCCGACGGAGCGTCGCCCGGCGTCAGGACCTCAATTTCTCCCGGCGGGACGCCCGGTCGGTCGAGATAGATCCCGTGCCAATCGTGGGGCCGGACGGTTCAGTGCGGATCAACCGCGAATGAATTTCATCGCCCTGTAGAGCATGTCGTTGACGGTGGTTTTCGAGGACTGCCGTTTCGCGACCCATGACCTCCTCGAATCAAAACCTGCAAGCCACATGACCCTCCGGACAACCCTTCCTGCCGTGCTTTTGGTGTCAGCCAGCTTTTCGCTGGCGAATGCCGCGTCCCTCACTCCTGCCGCCACCGGCGCCGCGTCGGTGGGCGCCGCCGTTGCCGGGCGATCCAATCACGCGTTGGCCAGCGCTGGCGGCGTGGCTTTCTCCAGCACTGATCTCACCCCGGACTACGCCGCGGCGCGCGTCAACGACGGGGTTGTGGATCACAGCGGCAACTCCTGGATTCCGTCCACCACGGCGAGCTCCGACTTTGTCGCGGTGAAATTCGGCGCGGCCCAGACTTTGGGCGCGGTCGTCTTTCATGGCCAGACCGGATACAACGGGCGCTCCGCCGGGACATGGAGTGTTCAATACACGAAGGACGCCGCGCCCGCGGCGGGTTCCACGTGGACGGAAATCGGCACCTATATTTATGCCGAACCAAGTTGCGCGCAGCCCATGCCGCGCTCGTTGTTCTCATTCACGCCGGTGGCGGGTGTGACTGCGGTGCGGCTCGTGTTGCTGAACTCCGCCTGTGGCATTCAGCTCGCCGTGCAGGAACTCGAGGCCTACAGCCCGATCGCGTTGTCTCCAAGCGTGACCGGCGACGCCCCGGTGGCGGGCGCCATCGCGGGGCGTCCGAATCTCGCTCTCGCCAGCGCCGGCGGTGTGGCATTCGCGAGCTCTGAGCTGACCCCGGACTACGGGGCCGGGCGCGTGAACGACGGCGTCATCAATCACGGTGGTAATTCGTACATTCCGGCGACCACCGCCAGCTCGGAGTTTGTCGCCGTGCGTTGGTCTGTGCCGGCCGACATCGACAGCCTCGTGTTCCACGGACAGACGGGTTACAACGGCCGGTCGGCGGGCACGTGGAGCCTGGAGTACACCAAGGACGCAGCTCCGTCCGCGTCCTCGGCGTGGGCGAACATTGGAACCTATTCCTACAGCGAGCCCGGCTGCGCCGTGCCCATGCCGCGAACGTTCTTTTCGTTCAGTGCGATCTCCAATGTCACCGGCGTTCGGCTCGTGCTGCAAAACGCCGCGTGCGGCATCCAGCTCGCCGTGCAAGAACTCGAAGCCTACGGCCCGCTGGTCTCACCGCCGACCATTGACACGCAGCCGTCCGGTGGTTCGGTGGTGGCGGGAGGCGATTTCACCTTTACGGTCGCGGCCACGGGCGCTTCGACGTTCCAATGGCGCAAGAACGGCAATGCCATCGCCGGCGCCACCGCATCGAGCTTTCGCATCAGCGACGTGAAAGTTAGCGATGCCGGCACGTACTCGGTCGTGGTGGCCAACAGCGCGGGCTCCGTTACCAGCGACAACGCGGCCTTGGTCGTAACTCCGGCCCCGACGTTTGCGACCTACACCGAAGCGGTCTTGAACGACAATCCCATCCACTACTACCCGCTCGATGAAACCAGTGGAACCACGGCGGCCGATCTCGGTTCGTTGGCGACGTCGGGCGGAACCTACACCGGCGGTCTAACGCTGGGGCAGGCTTCGGCCGCCACGCGGCTGGGCACCTGCGTCCGGTTCGATGGAGCGGAGGGTTCCTTCGTTGATCTCGGCCTGTTTCACCCAGGCAACTCCGTCACGCTGGAGGCGTGGGTCAATGCAGACCTCACCGCTTCTTCCACCTTCAAAGCGATCATTGCCCGATGGGACGGCAGCTATGAAATGGACTGGAATCCCACGGATGTCGGTAATCTCGTGATTCGCAATGACGCCAATGCCTTCGGCATCGTGGCGACCGCTGCTCCGATCTCCCGTGGACAATGGCACCACATGGTTAGCGTTTTCGATGCGGGCACGCTGACCATTTATGTCGATGGGGTGCAAGGATCGAGCCAGACGATTGGCGGAGTTCTGCAGAACGCGGGGCCCACGCCGGACCGAGTGCTCGTCGGCGCGACGCGTTCCGGCAACTTCAATTGGAAGGGATTGATCGACGAGGTCGCCATTTACGACTCCGCGCTGACTCCCGCCCAGATCCGTGCTCACTTCCGCGCGTCGCAGCCCGGGCCGCCGTCGCTCACCATCCAGAATGCCGTCATCGTCTCGTGGCCGAGCTTTCCCCCTGGCTATGTGCTGCAATGCGCGGGGTCTGTCGGCGGTCCGTTTACCAACTACACCGGCTCGATTTTTTCGGAAGGCAGCAAACTGATCGCGCCGGTGCCCATCGGCCCGACTCAAAAGTTCTTCCAGCTCTTCAAACCGTGAGCTGAAGAATCGCCAAGCCGAGTGCCTTTCGGAAATGATTCTGCGAATTCCGCAGCGACAGAGTGAACGCTAACATCCGCATGCGATCCGCCCTCACCCCGGCCCTCTCCCCCAGGGAGAGGGTGGAACCATCGCGGCCTGATGGGCTGGGCCGTGCCCGTCTCGACTTGGAGACGCGTCGACTTCCGTCGGGTGAGTTCGCCTGCTTTCCGGCCGGCTCCGACGTTGCCGACGCCTGTTCGTTACACGACAAGGCTGCTGAGGTTCCCCCTCTCCTCGGGGGAGAGGGTCGGAGTGAGGGCGGATCGCATGCGCTTTATGATGATTCATTCCCGCGACGGAATATTCGAAAGGCATTTGGGCTGGCGCGTTTGCCTCGCGACTATTCAACCTGGCAATGCTTCCCTTTCTTGCTGGGCGTTCTCGTGGCGCTCGGCACGGTCGGGTTGGTTGTGCCCGGCGCCGCACAGTTCGCCATCACGGAGTTCATGGCGGCCAACAACGTCACGCTCAATGACGAGGATGGCGATAACTCGGACTGGATCGAGATTCAAAACCAAGGCACCAGTGCGGCGAATCTGGCCGGCTGGGCGCTCACCGACGCGACGAACAACCTCGCCAAATGGCTGTTCCCTGCGATGAACCTTCCGCCCAGCGGTTACCTCGTCGTGTTCGCCTCCGAAAAGAATCGGCGCACCGCGGGCGCGCCGCTGCACACCAACTTCAGGCTGAGCGCCGGAGGCGAATACCTGGCTCTCGTGGCGCCCGACGGATCCACCATCGTCTCGCAGTTCGCACCGGTGTTTCCCGAGCAAATCGACGATGTCTCTTATGGCGTCGTCCGCAATGCGGCCAGCGTAACTCTGCTCGGTCCGGGCGTGCCGGCTCGCGCGTTCGTTCCTCGGAACGACAATCTCGGATTGTCGTGGACTGCAGTCGAGTTTGACGACACCGCTTGGACCAATGGCACCACGGGCATTGGATACGATCGCCAGACCGTCGGCGTGAACTTCCTCCCGCTCATTGGCCTCAATGTCGAGGCCATGATGTATCCGAACTTTGCGTCCATCTACGTGCGTGTGCCTTTCACCGTGACTCAGCCCGGTGACCTGAGCGGGCTGACGCTCCGGATGCGGTTCGAGGACGGATTTGTCGCGTATCTCAACGGCCAGGAAATCGCCCGCAGCAACGCGCCGGTCGTCGCGGCGTTTAACTCCGCTGCGCTCGGGCCGCGCACCGATACCGCCGCGACCAATCTGCTCGACTTCGATGTCTCGCAGTTCCGCGGCTTTTTGGTGGCGGGAACAAACGTGCTCGCCTTTCACGCCCTCAACAATCCGACCAACAGCCCCGACCTTCTTCTGCTGCCTCAACTCGACGGACTAACTCCGAACGGCTCGGCTCTGGCGCGTTACTTTCCCGTCCCCACACCTGGCCGCGCAAACAATGCCGGGGTCGAGGCGGTCGGCCCAATCATTAGTGACGAACGACATTCTCCCGGCCAGCCGGCCGATCTCGACCCGATCGTTGTCACGGCCCGCCTTCGTCCCGCCTTCGCTCCGGTTGCCAGCGCGACGCTTCGTTACCGCGTGATGTTCGGCGGCGAGATCAGTGTGCCGTTCCTGGACAATGGGGCGAATGGCGACGGTGGCGCGGGGGATGGAATCTATGGCGCGACCATCCCGGCGAGCGCGAGTGCTCCGGGCCAGATGGTTCGTTGGTACATTACTGCGGTCGACACCACCGGTACGAACGTCTCGCGCTATCCGGCCTACCAAAACCCGACCGAATCCGCCGCCTATTTTGGCGCGGTGATCATCAACCCTGCGCTGACCAACGCGCTTCCGGTGTTCCATTGGTTCGTGCAGGACGCGGCCGCCGCCGACACCGTTACGGGCACGCGCGCGTCGGTGTATTGGAACGGCGAGTTCATCGACAACGTGTTTTGCCGCGTGCGCGGCGCCAGCGCGCCGTCCTTTCCAAAAAAGCCTTACAAATTCGATTTCAATCCGGGTGACCATTTCAGGTTTGCGCCCGGTCAGCCGCGCGTGGAGGAGCTCAATCTCAACACGACCTACCAGAACAAGGCCTACGTGAATGCGCCGCTCACGTTCGAGACGTATCGGGAAGCCGGCGTGCCCGCCTCCGATGCGTTCAACGTTCGGGTTCAGCAGAACAACGCCTTTTTCAGCATCGCCACGTTTGTGGAGCAGGTGGATGAAACGTTCCTGGAACGGCGCGGACTCGACCCGGCCGGCGCGCTCTACAAGATCTTCAATTCGCTGGATTCCTCCACATCGGGAGTGGAGAAGAAGACTCGCCAGAATGAAAACAACTCGGACCTGCAGGCCTTGGTGGCCGGAGTCAGTCCGTCGAACCCGAACCGTGGCGCGGCCCTGTTCGACCTGCTCGATGTGCCCGAAGTGATCAACTATCTGGCGGCTGGCGTGGTCGCGCAGGACTGGGATCGGGTGGTGAAAAATATTTATGTGTACCGCGACACGGGGGGCACCGGCCAGTGGAAGATGTTCCCGTGGGACAAGGATCTCAGCTTTGGCAAGGTGGGACTGGTGGATGACGGCGTGACGGGAAACCGGGATAGCACCGGGCAGGGCAGTGGAGAACCCTACCTGAGCCATCCGTTTTACGGCATGGTCGGCCGCAATTGCTGCGGGCCGAATTATCTTTTCGACGCTGTTTACACGAGCCCGGCCACGCGTGAGTTGTTTCTGCGCCGGTTGCGCACGTTGATGGATGAACTGCTTCAGCCGCCGGGCACCCCGCCGGCTCAACTTCGCTACGAGGCTCGTCTCGACGAGTTGTATCCGTTGCTGGCCAACGACTCCGTCCTCGATCGCAATCGCTGGGGCGCCGGCTACGGCACGAATCATCCGCTCTCCGTCGCGCTGGCCATTCTCAAGCGTGACTATTTTGCGCCGCGCCGCACGCACTTGTTTCAGACGCACAACGTCAACAATGTCGGTGTCTATCCGCTGGCCGTCGGCATTCCCAACGCGCAGCTCGGGCGTCCGTCGCTCACGTTCGGCGCGATTGAGTTCAATCCCGCCTCCTCGAACCAGGCGCAGGAATACATCGAACTGCGCAATCCGAACCCGGTTGCGGTGGACATCTCCGGTTGGCGCCTGGCCGGCGGCGTGGAATTCACCTTTGCGCCCGGCACGGTCGTCGGCGCGACCAACCGCATTTATGTTTCCCCGAATCTCGCCGCGTTCCGCACGCGCACGACGGGTCCGCGTTTCGGCCAGGGCTTGCTTGTGGTCGGCAATTATTCCGGGCAACTGTCGGCTCGCGGCGAGTTGCTGAGCCTCCGGGATGCGGCCGGCTCCGTGGTGGCCACGAACCGCTACCTCGGCAGTCCGAGCGCCGCCCAGCGATTCTTGCGTGTGACCGAGCTGATGTATAATCCGCCGCCGCTGGCCGGGAATCCGGCCGACGACGCGTTCGAATACATTGAGTTGAAGAATATCTCGGGCGACAGCTCTGTTGACTTGCGTGGCGTGCGTTTTGCCAACGGCGTGGAGTTCAGTTTTACCGGCAGCGCAGTGACCACTCTCGCGGCCGGCGCGCGCGTGTTGGTGGTCAAGAATGTCGCTGCCTTCGCCGCTCGCTACGGCGCCGGGCTGCCGATTGCCGGTGAATATCTCGGCGTGCTCGACAACGAGGGCGAACGGGTGCAACTGCTCGACGCGTCGGGCGAGGAGATTTTGGACTTCAGCTACGACGATGACTGGTATCCCGTCACGGATGGTCTGGGCTTTTCTCTCGTGGTGGTGGACGAGCAGGCCACCGTGGAATCCTGGAACTCGCCGACCCAATGGCGTGCCAGCAGTTCCCTCCATGGCTCTCCGGCTGTCACCGAGCCAAGCCCTCCCGCGCTGGCGTCGGTGGTGATCAACGAAGTCCTCTCGCGCACCGACGTGCCGCCGCCTGCGGATTCCATTGAGCTGTTCAATTCCTCCGCAACGGAGGCGAACATCGGCGGCTGGTTCCTGACGGATGATTTTAATACGCCGAAAAAGTATCGGATTGCCGATGGCATAGTCATCCCGGCCGGCGGTTTCAAAGTTTTCACGGAAGCCGACTTTAATCCCGGCGGCACCGGCTTTTCCTTCAGTTCGCTTGGTGACGAGGCGTGGCTGTTTAGCGGTGACGCTCAGACGAATCTAACCGGCTACGTCCACGGATTCCGATTTGGCGCGGCGGACAACGGCGTCAGCTTTGGCCGTCATCGGACGAGCGTCGGCGAAGTACACTGGGTGGCGCAATCCGAGCGGACCCTTGACCGCACGAATGCCACCCCGCGGGTTGGGCCCATCGTCATTTCGGAGATTCACTATCATCCGTCGGAATCCGCGGCGGCCGGCGTGACCAAGCCCTCAGCGCTCGATGTCTTGCTCGGCCGCCCGGGCGATGCCATTGCTGCCACGGCTGACGAACTCGAGTTTATCGAACTCCAGAACGTCACGGCCAACGCGGTCCCACTCTTCGATCTGCCGTATCCCACGAACACCTGGCGGATGCGTGGGGATGTCGATTTCGATTTCCCGACCAATGTTACGCTCAGTCCCGGAGGCACCCTGCTTGTCGTTAATTTTGATCCGGCGAGCAACTCAAACGCCCTGGCAGCGTTTCGCGCGGCCTATGGTCTCGATGCCGGCGTTGCCCTTTACGGTCCGTATTCCGGGAGCTTGGACAACTCCGGAGCCCGGGTCGAACTTCAGAAGCCCGACGCGCCGAATGCTGGCAGCATCCCGCGCATCGTCGTGGACTCGGTGCGTTACCGGGATGCGGAACCGTGGCCGGTGGCAGCCGACGGCATGGGCTCGTCGCTGCAACGACTCGTGCTGACTGCCTATGGCGACGAACCGACCAATTGGTTCGCCGCCGGCCTGACCCCGGGTGCCAGCAACGTGCTGAACGTTGCGCCGACGATTGCCATTCTCTCGCCCACCAACGGAGCGAGCTTTGGCCAGCCCGTAGACGTCGTCATCGCTACCGACGCGAATGATAGCGATGGAGCCATCGCCGTGGTCGAATTCTTTGCCGGCAACGCGAAGCTGGGTGAGGCGAGCAATGCCCCGTTTAGCTTTACCTGGACCAATGCCCCGTTTGGCTCGCACCTCCTCACTGCGCGAGCGACCGACAACCATCATGGAACGACTGTTTCGGCGGCTGTCGCCATCACTGTGCTCGCCCAACCGCCTACGGTGGGCATCACCAGTCCGACCAACGGTGCGTTCCTTCTCGCGGGTTCGGGCAATCGAATCATCGCGGCGGCTGCCGATGTGGATGGATTCATCGCCAAGGTCGAGTTCTATGCCGGGCTAACCAAATTGGGCACCGCACTCGTTGCGCCCTACACATTGACTTGGACGAATGCGCTGCCCGGTAGTTATTCCCTCACGGCGGTCGCCACGGATAACGGCGGCTTCACTGCGGTTTCCACTCCCGTGAGTGTCTCTGTGGTCAACGGCACGACGACGAACGTCGCGTTGGTTTCGACCGGTGCGGTTTGGAAATATTTTGATCAAGGACTCGACCTCGGCACGGCTTGGCGCGCACCGCCCTTCAACGACACATCCTGGGCTGGCGGGCCCGCGCCGCTTGGTTACGGAGATGGCGACGAAGCGACGACGAATGGTTTCGGCCCGGACCCGAACAATAAGTTCATCACGGCTTATTATCGTCGTGCTTTTAGTGTGACTGGGGCGGCGGCGTTCGCGGCGTTGAATCTTCGCGTGCTGCGGGACGATGGTGTGGTGGTTTATCTAAACGGCGCCGAACTGTTCCGAGACGGAATGCCGGAGGGGCCGATTACCTTTAACACGCTGGCCAACATCACCGTCGTTGGCGGCGATGAATCGACCAATTTCTTCGGTGGTCCGGTGAACCCGGCTTTGCTGGTCGAAGGCGTCAACGTATTGGCGGTCGAGGTTCATCAGGTGCTCGCCAGCAGCTCGGATCTGAGCTTCGATCTGGAGCTCTCGGGCACGCAAACCTTCCTGGCCCCGGTCATCACCAGGCAGCCGGTGAACCAGACGGCGACGGTGGGTTCAACCGTCACCTTCAACGCTGCGGCCAGCGGAACGCCGCCGCTGACATATCGATGGCGGTTGAATGGAACGAATCTCTCCGCCGCCAATGATGCAACGCTGACGTTGCCCAACGTGCAACTGGCGCAAGGCGGGGTTTACTCAGTGGTGGTCAGCAATAGCTCCGGCAGCGCCACCAGTCAGGGTGCGATCCTGGCGATCACCGTGCCGGGCGACTATGCGCAGAACGTGCTGGCGGACGCACCGATTCATTACTATCGCTTCGAGGAGACGGCGATCAGCCAGCCGGCGGCGGACTTGGGAACTCCCGGCGGGCGCAACGGAATCTACACGGGCGGCATCACGTTGGGTCAATCCACGGCGCCGCTGGAATTCGGGTCCGCCGCGCGGTTCAATGGCGCAGCCGGAACGTTCGTGAATCTCGGTAGTTTTCATCCCGGCGATGCTGTCACTGTCGAAGCATGGGTTCAGCTCGATCCCTCCGCGGCAAACAATCCTGGTTACTACGCCATCGTTGCGCGCTGGGACGGCAGCTACGAGCTCGATTTCGCGCCCGGCGACGTGCCCAACCTCGTAGTGAGAAACCAAGCCAACGCCTTCGGTCTCGTCGCTGCGCCGGGGCCACTGGCGCGCGGCCAATGGCATCACGTCGTCGGTGTCTACGACGCCGGCGTGATGACGCTCTATTTGAATGGGGCGTTCGCGAGCTCGGTTCCGCTGGCCGGCACTTTGCGCAATGGCGGCCCTGTGCCCGATCGGGTTCTCATCGGCGCCACACGCGACGGCTCGAACTCGTCGTTCCAATGGAAGGGACTGATCGATGAAGTCGCGATCTACGGACGCGCGTTGTCCGCCGATCGAGTCCTGGCGCACTACCAGGCAGCCTTGCCGGCGTCGCGACTCACGATTAACTCTGCTGGTGAACTGATCTGGCCCACGCTGCCCGCGGGTTCCGCCCTGCAAGAAGCAGAGACTCTCGCCACCCCAATGCAATGGCGGCCGGTGGATGTGAGTGAGCGCACGGAGGAAAACGGCTTTTTCAAACTTCGCGTGTTGCCGACGTTGGGATCACGGTTCTATCGCCTCGCCCGGCCATGAATACAGGGGACGCGGAGGTGTGGTCACCCGGTCGCGGAGATCGCCCGCGTTGACGGCTGGCAAGAATCGACGAACGAACAACCGCCCGATCTCCATCGTCCTTCCTCCATGAAAAAACGCGTCCTTTGCCTGCTCTTCACTGGCTTTGAAGAAATTGAAACCGTCGCGCCGGTTGACCTCTTGCGGCGTGCGGGGGTTGAAGTCGTCGTGGCATCGTTGACCGGCGACAAACTGGTTACCGGCCGCTGCAGCGTCACGGTGCAAGCGGATGCCGCGCTGGCGGACGTCGCGAATCAGGAGTTCGATCTTCTACTCATTCCGGGCGGACCCGGAATCAAGGCCGTGCGCGAGGACGGTCGGGCGGCGAAGTTGGCGCAGAAATATGCGCAGGCCGGCAAGCCGGTGGCGGCGATTTGCGCGGCGCCGACCGTGCTGAAGGACGCGGGCCTGCTCGCGGGGAAGCGTTTTACGTCGCATGCAGGTGTGCTTCCAGAGTTGCCCGATTCGCAAGTGCAGGAGCGCGTGGTGGAGGATGGCAATCTGGTGACTTCACGCGGCGCGGCGACATCGGTGGAGTTCGGCCTCGCGTTGGTGCGACGGCTGTGCGGCGACGCGACGCTGGCGGAAGTTTCGAAGGGAATCATGGCATGAGTCTGCCCGTCTGCTTCACCATCGGGCGCCGATTACTTGGGCGTGCCTTCCAACTTGTTCGCGCCCAGCCGCCTTTTCGCGACCGTCACCATCGAATTGTATCTGTCCGCGCCGCCGAAGAACTGCTCTCGATAGTCCTTTGACAACAGTTCGACGTGCGACAAGAACGCCGCCCACTGCTCACACTGGTAGGCATACTGCGCGAATGAGCCGGTGCCCGCCTGTTGAGTTGGGTTTCGGACAAAGTAGGTGTCGTAGCTGTGTTTGACGTCGCGCCAGACGGTGGGCTGGCGCCAGTAATTCGTGCGTTCCGCCGCCGGCAGGTAGTTGGCCAGACGAGAGTGTGCGTCGACCAGCATCAGCGGGACCCGTCCACCCCACTCCCGTGACTTCGCGCAACTGCGGCCGAAGGCCAGCATCTCTTCGGGGGATCCGTGCCATTTGGGCTCCAGGTAATACATCTTTGCCCGGCAGGCGAGCATGCTATTGGTGTCCAGTTTCATCGCGCGGTCGAACCATTGTTCCATCTTCGACCGTTCGCCACTCAGCCCCAGCTCGACCTTGATGCCGGCGATGGGAATCCTGACATCCCTCGGATTCAACTCCCACGCGCGCCGGATTGCTTCGTCGGCCTTCTTCAATCTTTCCTCGAAGATGGGCCAGGCAGACTTTGCCACCTTTTCGGCGCTTGCATTGCCACGGGCCGCCCAGGCGAAACTTCGGTAGAAGTCAGCGCGCAGCAACCAAACCCCTGAGTCGTTTGAATCCAGCTTTTGCAGATCGGATTCCACGGTGCGGCAAAATTCACCGCTCGCCAACGGGCCCAGCTCATCGAGTAATTCGCGTATGCTGAGGTGAAGCTCCTCCGTGGGCGCGGTGGCTTGTCGGATGACCGACGCCAGGCAGCCACTGGCCGCCCGCCGGTGCCGGCCAACCGAGCTCCATAGTCGAGCGGCTTCGTTGGTATCCCCGGTCGCACGGTAGGCCTGGACCAACGCTTCCGAGGCCCGCAGGTGGCCGTAAAACTTCAGCCAGTCGCTGTACCGACTCTGTGACAAGTTGCGGGCGGTCGAGGCGCTCATCTCCGCCAGCTTTGCCTTGGAGGTGGTCTCCGGTGACCGCACCAAGCGGACGTGCAAGTAGGCGATAAAGGGATCATCACAGCCTGCTTTGATCGCTTTGGTCACGCCGGCGGTGACTTGGCGAATGCGATCGGTATTGTCCCCGTTTGGATTCGTGCGAACGGTAGCCCAGGTCTCCAAGAGCTCATAAACGGTGGCATCCCAGGCTTCCGAATGCCGGCCAACATTCTTGTAGTCAGTGACCAGGGTCTGTCGGTGCCAGCTGAGCCGTTTGGCGTCCGGTGGAGATGGGCTGGAGCCGTCGCCGTCGTCGTCGAGCTCCGCACCCTGCGCTGCCACATGGATGGACAGGCTCAGGAGGACCGCGATGCGCAGGCCGCCGGCTATGAATGAAAGGGCTCCTTTTTGGCGAGGTCGGATCATGCGGGAACGCTAATGTTCCCGATGCGCCTGTCACGGGAATTCGTGACCGCAGATTAACGCGGATGAACGCAGATCGAAGTGGGGCAGTTGGCGCCCGACCGGCGAGAGCAGGTCTAGGTCTAATTCGCCGGCGTCGTGACGCCCTCCACTGGCAAGCCCGCCAAAGAGGAGGCGGTCCCGGGGTTCAACGGGGCAGCTCCGTGGGAATGCCTTTCGCCGTTGGGCCGCCCAGCACGTGGACCTCGTCCTCGTTCATCGCGTAGTTGCGCAGTTGAACGCTGTTGACGAAGGCCTCCTGCGATTCCCCGTTTTCGTCGCCAAACAAAAGAATGGTGGGCGCGAGCGAATAGCGTCCATCCAGTTCAGTGGCCGGCAGCTCCTGGATCGCAAAGAGCACGCCGTCAATGTATTTGGCCATCGTCACCGCTCCGACGTCGACGGCGACAGCGACTCGGTGCCACCGACCTGGGATGACGCCTCCTTCGCCTTCATACGCTCCGCGGATGCCCAGCCCGCCGCGGCCGGCGTCGAAGCGGATACAGAGATCCGTGTCGCTCGAGTTGTCGGCGTCGGTTTGGAGCAAGGCTAGCCAGGGCTCTTGGTGAGCGTTGGGAACCAGCAAGTCGACGATCAGAGTCCACTCGTTGACCCGCAGGGCACTTTCGCCGCCGTTTGGAGCCGCGCGATGGGGCATCATCAACGCAGTTTTGGGATCCGCGGCCCCCGCGAAGCGAAGGACTTGAGCGGGGCTTCCGCCGATATCCGGAAGCCCAAAGGCTGTCGTGGAGTTGAACTCGACCGCTCGTTGGCTGTCCCCAGCGGGCCCGTCGAGATAGCGCATCGCTTCCCCCATCGATCCCCGAAGGTCCCCCTGGTCGAAATCCCACTGGCCGACCACGGCCCGGCCCGGCCGGTTGGTCGTGGTGACGAACTCCCAGGAGTTCGTTTGAGTCCGGACGCCGTCGTGGTAGGTGAGGACGATTTGATTCGTCTTCGCGCTCAAAACTGGTGTCGGTTGATAGTGCACGATGGTCTTCGATCCTGAACGCGAGAATTGCGGAATCACCGGCTGCCGATTCACGAGCATGCGGATGGATTCGGACTTCAGAGGGATCGGGCCGTGCCGGATCTCGGCTTGAATTCCCGTTGTCACGGGCACGCCATAGGCATCGGCAGGTGGCGTCACCTTTTCGAGGTAGGACACGAGGGGCCGGTCGTTGGTCGGAATGCCGCTGGCGGTGGGGCCGCCGAGCAGCCGGACTTCCGCGTCGTTGAGCGCGCGATCACGGACCTGCAGGCTGCTGAGATAGCCGCTTCTCGATTCGCCGGCGGGGTCTGCGAATAAATGTAGCGATGTCCCCAACGACCATCGTTCGTCGCGCCCCTGGCTCAAGAGTTGCCGGCCTGCCCGGATCCCATCGACATACTTGTTCGCTACTGGCGTCGGATGGCTGAGGTCGACGGCGATCGCCACCCGATGCCAGGCGCCCGTGGTGACCTGCCCGGAGTAGTCTCCCTGGACCCCAACGCCGCCCGCCGGATTGAGATAGAAATCGCCGTCGCCGTCGTTGTCGGTCTGAAACAGCGAACGGAAGACCTCTACCGACGACGGAGCGAAGTAGAGGTCCAGGATCACCGTGTATTCGTTCACCCGATTGCCTTCGCCGTTTGGCGACGCGCCGTGGAATACTCGGAAGCCCATGGTGGGCGAGATCATGCCGGGGAAAGCCATGACTCGCGCTTCCTGACCGCCGATTCCGGGAATGCCAAACCGGGTCGTGGATCCAAAGCTCGTGCATTTCGCCGTCGTGCCTTCGGGACCGTCGAGAAACTCCATCGGGGCTCCAATCGTCGCGCGCAGGTCGCCTTGCTCAAAATCCCATTGGCCGGTCACGGAACCGGACGAACTGAAGATAAAACCTGGGTGAAGGAGTGCGACGGCGGCCAATCCGACTTCTGCGCACAGCCTTAACTGGCGTGTTGTGTTCATGGAAAACGGGTGACCCCTTGGCTCATGACAGTTCCTTGATGACCGTCCCGCCTTCCACCACAAAACGTGGTCGGCCTTGGTGATCTTGATACGTCGCCGACGGAGACACGCCGAAATGGTGGTAAATCGTCGCCGCGAGATCTCCGGGGGTGACGGGGCGCTCGTGAATGGCGCCGCCGTCGCGTTCCGTGGCACCGATGACCTGGCCGTGCCGAAATCCTCCTCCCGCCAGACACATCGACATCACCACGGGCCAGTGATCCCGACCGTCGGTGCTGCCTTGCGTGCCCAGCGTCGGGGTTCGCCCGAACTCGCCCATCGCCAGCACCAGGACGTCGTCCAGCATCCCGCGATCGTGGAGGTCACCGACCAGCGTTGTGATCAGGTGGTCGAACACGGGCAACAGCGGCCGGAGGCCGTTCCAAATTCCGCCGTAGGGCGGAATGTTGTCGCCGTGCGTGTCCCAAGTGCCCGAGGCGGAGTGATTGCTGAGGTCGATGGTGACGAAGCTCACCCCGGCTTCGACGAGGCGCCGGGCCAGCAACGCCTGTCGGCACCAATCATGGTTTCCGTAGCGTTCGAGGGATTTAGCTGATTCGCGGGAAAGGTCGAACGCCGCCTGGGCTCGGCCGCCGGCGACCAGATCGAAGGCCTGTTGGCCGAAGCGATCAACCGCGGCCAGGGCTCCGGAGGCATCGACATCGCGCCGGAGGGTGTCCATCTGCTCGACCAACGTGCGGCGCTCGCGAATCCGATCCAAGGTGAGGCCTTTCGGGAGACGAAACAGTTCGCTGACGTTGTCGCCGAGGAACGGATCGTAAGCGGCGCCGAGGTAGCCGCCCCAAGCCACGTGGGAACGGGACTTCAAGTTGAGCACAACGTAGGGCGGCAGGCCGGGTTGATTGGCGCCGCGCAGCTTCGAGACGATCGATCCGATGGCTGGGTAGAGATGACCCTTGGGGTTCAGCCGCGGCTCGGCCTCGAGATTGGCGGTCTGAAAGACCTGGTTGGGTTCGTGGTTGCTTTCGCGGGCGTCCACGGAACGGATGAGGGTGAACTTGTCGAGCATCGCCGCCTGCTTCGGCAGATATTCGCAGATGTGAACGCCGGGCAAGCGGGTGGGGATGTCCTTGAACGGCCCGCGAATTTCCATGGGCATTTCGGGTTTAACATCCCAGGTGTCAATATGGCTGGGACCACCGGTCATCCAAAGGAGGATCACGCTTTTGTTCCGGCTGACCGTACGCCCGGCCGCGGCGGCGTTGGCGCGAGCGCGCAACAAGTCCGGCAGACTCAACCCTGCCAGCCCGGCCAGACCAGCCTTCAACATGCTTCGTCGGCTGAAGACATTCAGCCCCTCGCGCACGCGCGGATGGAAATCCACGAACGCGTGGCGCGCGGTGTGCGCATGATGAAACGGCGAGGGCATCGGTTTACTTCAGCGGACGGGCGGCGACGAAGTTCTTTTCGTCATCGGTGCTGCCGCTGCCTTTATACCGGGTGGTTTGCGGATAGGGAAAAAGCGGACGGGTGCGGACGACTTTGCCGCTGGCGTCGCGTTTTTCGGCGATGATTTTCTCCGGGGCCTTGCCTTCCTCCACCCAGCGCAGGATGGCTTCGTTGAGCCCGACGGGGGTAGGGCCCGGTCCGCGAAAGCCATGATCCACGCCGGGCGCGAGAAACAGCCGCACAAATTTGGCGGTTTGTTTCGCGCCGCCCATTCGCTGCTGGACCCGTTGATAATACTCGATCGATCCCGCCGCGGGAATGAGTTGGTCCGCCAACCCGTGATAGATAATCAACTTGCCACCGCGATTGCGGAAGGCGCTCAGATCGGGATTGTCGGTGCCTATCACCGTGCCGAATTGTTCCACCGACTTCGTCCAGAGCTGCTCGAAGCCCGCGTGATTCAGGGTGGTCCAGTCCCACTTCGAGTTTTGGGCGAGGAAGTAAATCCAATAGTCGAGCGCGACGCTGAAGGGTTTTCCCTGCAGAGGGGATCCGGTGGTCCCGGCGTAGGCGAACAAGTCGGCGCCCCGCTCGAGCCCATGCCAAAGGAAACGACCGTCTGTTCCGCGCGGTCCCTGCCAAATCTTGCGCAGCACATCCGCGTCGGCCTCGGTAAATGTTTCAGTGCCGACCCGCGTGCCCACGAGCGCCTTTGGATCGTAGGCGCAGCGAAACGGGTCATCGATCACGCCGTCCCTAACCCCGTCATCGGGATCACAGGCGGCAATCGCAGCAGCCGTCGCCGCGTCGAGCTTGGCTTTCGACACGAAGTTCGATTGCGTCAGCATCACCACCTGCGGCCACAGGCTGGCCGGGACAAACTGCGCCCAATTGATGGCCGGGCACGCCGAGAGGATGCCGTCGTAGTCGTCCGGAAACCGCTGCGCTTCCATGAGACCCTGCCGACCGCCGGTCGAGCTGCCAGCGAAATAGGAATATTGCGGGACCCGCCCGTAAAACGCCTTGGTCAGGGCCTTGCCAACCACGGTCATCTCGTGGATGCCGAGATACGCGTTGTCGATGATGGCCTGCCAGTTTTGGCGCCCGTTTGCGTCGAGCGCGAAACTCCCACTGCCGCCTTCGTGTCCCGTGTCGGTTGCCCCGGCGCTGAAGCCGCGTGCGACCGGCCCGCGCAGACTGGCCGGACCGCCGCCCAGAAAGCCGCCGCCGCCAGTGCCTTGAAAACGTCCATTCCAGTTTGTTAGCGGCAGCCCGATCCAGACCTTCACGCGATCGCCGGCGGGCGGGTGCGTGACAATCGCGGTCACACGGCACATGCGGTTGGACCAGTCGGTGACGGCCGACTCGATGGTGGTGTTGATCAGCGCCACGTTGGTTAGGCTTTCGCAGGGGCAAACCGGAGTGGCGTCGGGGAAGAGGGGCCTGGGCGCTTGTTCTGCTGCTGGCGCGTTGGACAAGGCGATGGCGGCCAGGGTCGCGATGACGGTGGGGAGGAGCGAAAGCCGGAGGGTTGTGGCGGGAAAGCTCATGACTTGGGAAGGTGTTAGACGAATCCGGGCGGAATGACAACTGCGGATGACTGACCGACTGACCGACCGGTGCATCTCCAAGTTGTTGGATCGGAGCGCGGACCTGTGGTCCGCAGCGGGTGGAATCGGCCATGTGCGCTCGAACCTTCGAGCGTCGTCGGCGCAGGCCGCTGCGGGCTGAAAGCCTAATGCCTTTCGGTAATTTTAGGGTTGGTTTTGTGGATACGAATGCTGATGGGATGATCGAGGGATTTCTGATCACGTTTGCGTGGCCATCTGCTCTTGGCCTGGCGAACAACGCGG
>JBGARF010000036.1:0-125333 GCA_044230345.1 Limisphaerales bacterium | reverse complement strand
AGCATCGTGGCCGAATACATGCGTTACAACGGACAGATCCTGAGCACCACCGGACTGGGCGCAGCCATCAATCAGGCGACTGAGCACGGCGACTTTCACCTGCTCGCGGCCGCCGTCGGACTGATGGCCGTGGCGGTCGTCGGATTCAACCGGCTCGTCTGGCGCCCCCTGAGTCTTCGCGCCCAAACCCGTTTCTCCCTAACCAACTGAATCCCGCCCCCCGATCATGACCACCCCTCTGCTCCGCCTCCAACGGGTGTCGCTTCGCTACTCCGGCCCGGGAAACCGCGACATGGAGGTGCTCCGGGCGATTGATCTGGAGGTCCACGAGCATCAGGTGGTGGCCATCCTCGGGCCATCGGGCTGCGGAAAATCCACACTGCTGCGGGTCGCCATCGGTTTGGAGTCGCCAACCTCGGGCGAGGTCTTCCATCGCGGGAAACCTCAATCCGGACTGAACACCTCCGTCGCTCTCGTCTTCCAAAACTTCGCCTTGTTTCCCTGGCTGACCGTCGTGGAAAACGTTGCCATCGGCTTGGAGAACTTCGGGCTGAGCGACCACGAACGCGATCAACGAGTCCGGCGGGTGATCGACACCGTGGGACTCGCAGGCTTCGAGGAGGCGTATCCAAAGGAGCTCTCCGGCGGAATGAAACAACGGGTGGGCTTCGCCCGCGCCCTGGCCATGGAGCCGGAGCTGTTATGCATGGATGAACCCTTTAGCGCGCTGGACGTGCTGACCGGCGAGACGCTGCGCAATGAAGTCATGGACCTCTACACCAGCCGGGATTCCCCGGTGAACAGCATCCTCATGGTCACTCACAGCATCAGTGAAGCGGTCTTCATGGCCACCCGCATCGTGGTGATGGGCGCGCACCCCGGAATCATCCGCGCCGTGATCGACAACCCCCTGCCCTTTCCCCGCCAGGAACGTCACCCGGAGTTCCGCCAGCTCAGCGAAAAACTCCACGCTCTCATCACCCAGTCCGTTCTTCCCGAGGAAAACACCGGCATGCCCTCCACCGGGCCCAGGCGCCTTCCCGTCCAGACCATCCCGCCGGTCGCCATGGGACGGATCATCGGCCTGCTGGAACTGCTCGAGAATGAAGGCGACATGGAGCTGTTCAAGCTGGCGCAACAGGTCGATGAGGAATTTGGAAAGCTGCTGCTGGTGGTCCAGGCTGCCGAACTGCTTGGGTGGGCCACCACCCCAGGCCAGCGGGTGGAAATGACCGACGCCGGCCGCGCCTTCCTCGCCGCCGACATCAACACCCGAAAACGTCTGCTGAAGGCACGCCTCCTCGACATCTTCGTTTTCGATCTCGTGATCCAGATGCTGGAACGTTCTGCCAACGGCGAACTGGCGGAAGAGATTGTCCAGGGGCAATTGGCCCTTCGTTTTCCCCACGAACGACCCCACCGGATCCTGCAAACCCTCGTGGGCTGGGCCCGCTACGCCGAGCTCTTTCGCTATAGCAGCACGCGGAAGGTTTTTCACAGCCTCCAGGCAACGCCGCCGATCCAGCCCAAAACGGCATAGCCGACCCGCGCCGGCCACTGGGTATTTCACCCCATGGCAGGGCCGGCGACCGTGAGGCAATCTGCGTGCAAACAAGTGTTCGCTGGGGCCCGGACTCTGGCGGCCAACACCTAACAACAAAGTCATAAAACTTATGAAAAAACTCGTCGCCGCCACGTCACTCGTCCTCGCCACGACTCTCCTAACCGGCTGCAAAGACAGTCAGAAAGAAGCCATCGACGACCGGAAGGACGCCGCCAAAACCGCGATCGACAATCGCAAGGAAGCGGTCAATGAAGCCGCGGCCGAAGCCCGCAAAAAGGCCGAGGCCGACGCCGACGTGGAAAAGGCGAGAATCGAGGCGCAGAAGCTCGCCACTCAGGCCCAACTCGACGCAGACAAAAAGAAGGCCGAAGCCCAGGCTGCCCTGGAAAAGGCACGGCTCGACGCCGAGAAGAAGAAGTAAGCTCAGCCGGTCGGCGCAGCCGGCCGCGTCACGATTTCAGACGCCCGCGCTCGGGGCGAATCGAATCCACCGCGCTCCCTCCCGTCCGGGGCACGGTCACGGCTCCGGCCTCGGGCCAATCGGGAGGCGCAGTTGAAAGCGATTGCCAAAGCCGGGTTCGCTGACGATGCGCAGTTCACCGCCGCACAGCTCCACAATCCGGCGCAACACAGCCAGGCTCATCGCCGTCGGCGGCATTCCGCCGCCGCCCCCGCCGCCCCGTCGCACTGCGGCGGGCGGCTGTCGCCCCCCCAGCAGAGCTGCGCCGGAGTCGCGCACTTCCAACTCCACTGCGGTGGGCGTGCCCGTTGGCGACCAGGCTGAACCGCCCAAGGCCTCCGTTCGAACCCGCGTCCAAACTTCGAGCCGCCCGCCTTCAGGCATCATCGCCATCGAGTGCATGAACAAATTGATCAGCACATGGCGCAGGGTCCGTTCTTCGAAACGAACCAGCGGCAGCTCCGGGTCGGGATCAAACCATGTTTCAATCCCCAGCTGCTGCAGCTCGTTTTCCACGGTGGCCAGAGCAATCTGTGCGACGTGATTCAGACTCTCGAATTTGGTTTCCACCTTCGAGAACGCGGAAAAATCGATCAAGCCACGAATGACGGCGTCCGCGCGCTGAATGGCATGCGTCATCTCGCCCAGCACCTTCCCCGCGTTGGAATCGTCCGAAACCTGAAACTGCGACAAAAACTCGATGCCCAGGCTGATCGCCTGCAGCGGATTAACCACCTCCTGCGCCACTCCGGCGGCAAAGGTGCTCACGGCCTGCAGCTTTTCTGTCTGGGCCGTCTGCGAGTGATCGTCCTGGAGCTTGGAATGGGTCCGATTTAAATCGCCCAGAGCCTGATTCAATTGCTCGATCGCGGCCTTGTGCTCCGTCACGTCGCGCGACACCACCACCACACGGATCACATCGCCCTGCGAATTGCGGATGACGTTGCCGCGCGACTCGATTTGGCGCACGGTGCCGTCCGGCAAAACCAGTCGGTATTCCGTTCGCTGCCCCACCCCGGTTCGCACCGTCTCGCTGAAGACGTCCTTGATTCGCGCGCGATCGTCCGGGTGGATCTCCGCAAAGGAATCGCTGCCCACCAGTTTCTCGGGATCACCCAGGATCGCTCGATAGGATGGGCTGTTGTAAAGGCGACGCCCCTGCAGATCGAGCACCACGATGAAATCCCCCATGTTTTCCGAGATGAGGCGAAAGAACTCCTCGCGCTCCCGCAGGGCCAGCTCGGAGCGCTTGCGCGCGATCGCCTGACGCACAATCCGCGCCAGCAACCACCAATCAACCCGTCCTTTGACCAAATAATCCTGGATGCCCATCGTGACGGATTCCAACGCCAGCCGCTCATCGTCCAGACCGGTCAGGACCACCACCGGCACCGACGGCGCGACCGCCTGAATGGCGGCGCACGTCTGAATGCCGCGGCTGTCCGGAAGGTTCAAGTCGAGCAGCAAGGCGTCGAAGCGTGAGGTCGAAAGCTTCTCCCGCGCTGCTTCCAGCCGATCCACATGAGTTACCGTAAACCGGCCCGAGGTATCCACCAGCACGTCACGGATCACGCAGGCAAAGTCCTCCTGGTCCTCGACCAACAGCAGATTGAAATGTTCGCGCCCCGATGACATGCCCAAAGCTCCGGCGTGTCTCCAGCAACTCCCGCTCCACCGCGCAGTTCCTTGCCAGCACCCTCCGCCCGAAGCTCTGCGCCGTCGACCTGTCCAGATTCAAGACAATCCTAGTCCCGCCAGAGACGCGCGAAAATGGCCCATCGCAGAGGCCCCGTTTTCCGGGTGCAATCAAATGCGGGTGAGGGTGCAAGGCGTTTAGCTCGCGCCCCACGCGACTCCCTCTCCCCTCAACGGGGAGAGGGCCGGGGTGAGGGGTGAGACGGGCCGTTGGATCACCCGTTTTTAATCACACCCCCGTTTTCCGCCGATTCACTTTAACCATTCCCGAACCTTGGCGACATCGTGGGTCGGCGGCTGACATGAAGTGCCCGTGCAGACATATGCCGTCGGCTTCCCATCCTTGGCCGTCAACGTGCGCGCAAAAGGTTCCACCGGGCCCGCCACGCCCAGCACCACTTTCCGGGGCTGATAGACGGCATGAGCCGCCCGCAACAGGTCCTGGCCCGCCGGTGAGTTGACGTCGCCCGCGATGACCACCCGGCGCGGCGGTTCCAGGCTGAAATCCAATGCCAGTAACATTCGAGCGACGCCCTGCGGCATTTGCCGCATCCGATCCGAGAACAAGCGCAACGACTTCTCAGCGGCCTCGCCATAATCACGCCGCTCGGTGATCGCCGCCAGCTTGAGCAGCGCATGCACCGCCACGGAGTTTCCCGACGGCTCCGCTCCGTCGTAGTCCTCCTTCACCCGCAGGATGAGGTCGCTGGCGCCCGCCGCGCTTTGCCAGAACCCGCCCCTTTCTGCATCGTAAAATCGCGCCAGCATCGAGTCCGCCAGGGCGATGGCGAACTCGAGCTGGGCCGGCTCCAAGGTCGCTTGATAAAGTTCGATCACCCCGCCCAGCAGGAACGAATACGCCTCCAGCAACTGCACTTTGTCCCGCTCGCCTTCGCGCCACCGGTGATACAACGTGCGCGTCCCGGCATCCCACAACCGCGCCTGCAGGAAGGCGAGATTCTTCCGGGCCGCCGCGAGGTAACTCTCCTCGCCCAGAACCCGCCCCGCCCGGGCCAGCGCACCCAGCATCAGCCCGTTCCACGAGGCCAGCACTTTGTCGTCAAGATGCGGGCGCACCCGCCTCGCCCGCACTTCGAACAGGCGCCGCTTCGCCGACGCCAGGATTGCCTGATCCGCCGGGGAAAGATCGGTCTCGACCAGGCTCAACACGTTCTGGTTCGGCAACGGCTGCGGATCGCTGTGGTCCACAAAATTCCCGGACGCCGTGACCCCAAACACCCGGACCGCGACGCGCAGTTCCTCCGGGGTTAACACCGCCTTCAGCTCCGCTAGCGTCCAGCAGTAAAACTTGCCCTCCTTGCCTTCGCTGTCGGCGTCCTCCGCCGAGTAAAAGCCACCGTCCGGATGCGTCATGTCGCGCCGCACATACTCCACGATGTCGCGAGCAACATCGGCGTGCCGCGGCCGACCGCCGACCAGCCAGCCGTCGAGATAAAGGTCGAGCAGCTGGGCGTTGTCGTAGAGCATCTTTTCAAAATGCGGCACCAGCCATTGCGCATCGACCGAGTAGCGGGAAAAGCCGCCGCCCAACTGGTCGTGAATCCCACCCGTTGCCATGCGGTCCAGGGTGTGCAGCACCATCTCGACCGCCTCCCGATCGGAGTGCCGCACCCCGTACCGCAGGACAAATGACGGATGGCCCGGCGACGGAAACTTGGGCGCTCCACCCCACCCTCCATGGACGGCATCATAACCTTCCTTCAACGGCCCGGCGGCGTGACTGAGCAAGTCAGGCCCGAGCCGGACCTGGGCCGGCATTTCGCGGGCAGTGTAGTCCAGCAGCTGTTGGTGCAGATTCTGCGATGAGTTCGTCAGCTGCTCCCGCTTGGTGCGCCAGGCTTGTTCCACCTGTTCCAGCACCTGCAAGAATCCCGGCCGACCGTACTTCGCCTCCGGGGGCCAATAGGTGCCGCCATAGAACGGCTTCAAATCCGGCGCGAGAAACACGTTCAACGGCCACCCCCCCTGCCCCGACATCGCCTGGACAAAGGTCATATATATCTTGTCGATGTCCGGCCGTTCCTCGCGATCGACCTTGATCGCGATGAAATGGCGATTGAGAAAGGCGGCCACCGCCTCGCTCTCGAAGGTCTCGCGCTCCATCACGTGACACCAATGACAGGTCGAGTATCCGATGCTGAGAAAGATCGGTTTCCCCTCGCGCTTGGCCCGGGCCAGGGATTCCTCGCCCCAGGCGTACCAGTCGACCGGGTTATGCTGGTGCTGACGAAGATAAGGCGATTTTTCAGCCGCGAGCCGGTTGGTGTGCTTGGAAGGGGTCGACATGTTAAGCGTTGGCGATGCAGAAGGCGCGCGCCCGGACGAATGATCAGGACTGGCCCGCTCACCCGCTGGAGGCCGGACGCACCCAAAAAGGAGCGCGACAGCGAGCAATGGGCAGAGTGCACGGTTCATGAAAAGCAGGCGGAGTCTAAAGAACCACCAGAACCCTTCCCAGCTCCAAATCCGTTCATGACCTCGGCCCGAACGATTCAGGTGGCCAGCCACTGAATCGTTCCCGCTAACCAAGGTCCGTACTCCAGTCCAAATCTCACCTGTAACCGTCGCTCCGCCTTTCTGTAGTAGGCGGAGAAAGGGCGGATTACCGCCCGGACTCGATCCGCAAACCAACCAAGCTCAGCAGACCGCTCACATTATGAAAATATCCCTCCAAACCACCTTGGCCGGCGTCCTTGCCGTCGGCGCACTTAGCATTGGGGCAGCTCAAGAGAGCGCCCGGACGGCAAAGATCCTTCACGAGGACACGCTGCCACCGTTCAGCCTGGAAAACTTTGGCTACACGACGGACGAACTGGCCGACAGCCAGGCCAATGGCGCCGTCATCGACCGCCCCGGCATCGGTTCAGGCCTGCAACGCCTCAACGGGAACCACTACATCTCCATCACCGATCGCGGTCCGAACGTGGACCGCCCCGATGGCTTCAAAGTATTTCCCCTCCCGCAGTTCACGCCAACCATCGTTTTATTCCAGGCGGTGCATGGTCAGATCGTGCCCCAGGAATGGCTCCCCATTCTGAACAACTCGGGCACCTCCGTGACCGGTTTGCCCAACGGCCCGCTCGATGACGGTCCCGGCTACCTCACCCTGACCACCCCGGTCACCGATTGGCTGCCGTACAATCCGGATGGATTGGACCCGGAAGACATTCATACGCTGCCGGGCGGCGGATTTATTGTGGTCGAGGAATACAGCCCTTCGGTGGTGATCGTGGGGATCAACGGGCGCGTGCTGAAGCGTTACACGCCCGAGGGCAAAACCCTGCCGGGCGCCAACTACTCTGTAAGCGATATCCTTCCACCAGTGCTGAAGGAGCGCCGCGCGAATCGCGGGTTTGAGAGCCTCGCACTCTCTCCAGATGGCCAGACCGCCTACACCGTGATGCAAAGCCCCATGGGTCGGACCACGGCGGGAAGCCCCTATCGCGACTCGCGTCTTCTGCGCATTCTCCGCATGGACATCAGTGACCCGTTGAACTTGCAAGTGACCGGACACTTCGTCGTCCTCATGAGCCCGGTGGCCGAATATCCCGGCAACGCCCCCCGTGACCTAAAAATCAGCGCCGCCTCCTGGGTGTCGCCAGATCGCCTCTTGTTTCTGGAACGAACCGACAAAGCGGGTGCGGGCGGCGCAAAACTGATCTTGGTCGACCTGACGGCGGCCACGGATGTGAAGGACGAGACGGCATTCCCGGCCGCCGCTGCGGTGCCGTTGGTCTTGGAGAATGTGAACGCCGATCTCGCCAGCCTGGGAATCATCCCTGCAACTTCGCGGGTTGTTCTGGACGTAAACCGGGAACTACCCGGGATCACGGACTTCAAACTGGAAGGCCTCTCCATTTTAAACGACAACGATGTCTCCATCAGTAACGACAACGACTTTGGGATTGGGGACAGTCCCGGCCGCGCGTCGAAAGTCTACACCATCCGGTTGAAACAGCCTTTGCGTTGAGTCTTGCGCGCGCAAAGCCCGCTCAATCGACGTGCAGTCAAAAAGGACAACTTCATGAAAGCACGCCATCAAGGTAGACTGCGGGAAGCAACGCCTGAGGAACCTCGGTCGCCATTCGATCCCCGGCCTCCGTTCCGGAGCTGCGCTTTGTCCCTTGCCCTGCTTGCCGCGGGTTTCATCACCGGCCAGGCGGCCACCTGCGCCGCGCAACCCAGCCTGCGCCCGCTGCTCAAGGCCGGCAGGTGGCCCGCCTGGCCACGCGGTCAACTTGCGGGCATCGCTGTAGACGGAACGATTCAGTTGGGCGGCGGCCGGTTGCGCCGCGGATTCTGGCGAAGGGCGAGGCGTGAGGAGCGAGCGTATTGAGATGAAATACGTCAGCGACGAACAACGAAGGCCTTCGCCAGAAGATCAAGCCAACGGCTGCCGGCCAACTCATTCGTTCCGGCTTAGAACACCCGCTCCGCCACGATGATGGTGTCGTCCGGCAGGACCTCGAAGTTTTCTGTTCCGGCGGACGACTTCAAATCGATGCTCAAGGTCCGCCGTCCGCCCAGGGTGCGGTTCACCATGACTTTGCCTTGAGACGCCAACCGGGTGAATCCACCGGCCATGGCGAGGGCTTGCAACAGGTTGACCGACTCCTCGCTGGGAATGTCATAGGTCCCGGGCTTTTGCACCTGCCCGATTACGGTAAACCGGCGCTTCGCATATTCCGCGATGGAGAGCGTCACCTGGGGATTGACCAGGTAATCCTTGCCGAACAACTCGCGCAGGTGGGCTGTTGCTTCCTCCACTGTCTTGCCGCCCAGCGTGACAACGCCGACGAGCGGAATCGTCACGTTCCCGTCCTTGTCGATGCGTCCGTCCGTGGTCAGGTCATCCTCCTGGAACACCTTCATCCGAATTACGTCGCTGGGCGACAGGCGGTAGGTGCCGCTGCTTCGGCCGCTGACGTTCGCCGCCCTGACCAGATCGGTCAGATTGCCTTCCTTGATCTCCTCGGCCGCCACCGCCCACCGCGCGGCGCAGCTCAAACTGATCACCAACGCCGCGAGCAGTGTTTGATAAGTGCGTGTTCTCATAGTCTTTGGCATCGGTGCTTAGCCAGAATCGGGCCAATTGCCGCGGTCAATGGCTGCTGGCACGAAAAACACTTTCAACCGATTCAAGCGTTCGAAACCACGGCGTGGCTTCACCCCGGAAGGCACGGAGACAAAAACAAAAAGCCCCGCCGCCCGTGGTAAACCAGGGCGGCGGGGTGCTTCCGGAGCGGCCACTGGGCCGCGTCTGGCGTCCTTGCCCCGCCTCCTGCGCGGGCAACGACGCGGATCAGAAATTTAGCGATGGGGCGACCGCGAGTGACCTCCCACGTTGGCGGGATTCGGGAGGTTCACGAACGGCGGCGGATGATGACCTTCGAAACCGCGACCGCGACCGCGGCCGTGGCCGCGTCCGTCGCGATCCTGGGCGTCGGCACCGGTGGATTCCACCGAGACGACCGCAATTTCAACGCGTCCGGTCGACGATTCGCGAAGTGCGACCGTCACATTGACCTCTTCGCCTACCACCAGATCGTTGAGGCTCTTTTGCTGGCCGGCGATGTTGAACTTCGTGTCGTCGGCGGTCTTCAGGACGTAGGTCTGGTTATTGACCTGAAGGGTGATGGTCCGGGACGACTTGTCGACGGCCACGATGCGGCCGCTGAGCTGTTGCTCGACGGGTTTGGTGGTCGGAGTGGTGGTCGCCGGCGTGTTCTCCTGGGGCGTTGCCGGAGTGGTTGGGGTGGTCTCCTGTTCGGCCCGGGCCGAACCAGTGACGCCACCAGCCAAACCAAGCAACAGGCCCAATGTGATGAGCGTTCTGGTCTTTTTCATGTCGATGTTGTCGTGGGCAACGGCAGGCCACGGCATTCGACACCTCATCGGCGCCGTGGCAAACCTGTCAACCATGCTTTTCAGTCTCGATTGCACTACAGCGGGGTCATCGGTGTCCCACGACAAAACATTAGCTCCGAATTTTACCCGAGTGCCCCGGTAGGAGGAATTCCGACGAGTCCGTCAGGTTCGGCACGGGACTTGATACAAGGCTCGCTGCCATGCATGCCAGCGCTTCGTCCGCTCACGAAAATTCCCGGCCGGGGAACCGCGTTGCCGCCGCCACTTCCCCGGCCGCAAAGAAAAAAAACGCGCACCGGCGCGCGGCCGCCGCCGTCTTCGTGGTCGAAGACGATCCGCAGATCGCTTCGTTGATCCAAGCGTTCCTGACGCGCCTCGGCTATGTCGTCTCCGGCTCCGCCCAGGCGGGCGACGACGCGCTGGTTGCCATTGAACGCAACCGTCCGGACCTGGTCCTGATGGACATTGCCTTGTCTGGCGAGCTGGACGGCGTGCAAACCGCCGCGGTGGTCGCGGCCCGGTTCGAAATCCCCGTGGTCTTCCTCACGGGCCTCGCGGACGAAACCACCCTCCATCGCTCCCAGGAATCCGGTGCGTTCGGTTACCTGCTCAAACCGTTCGAGCAAGAGGACCTGAAGGCCGCCATTGATCTGGCCCTTGCCAAACATCAGATGGAGTCACGCCTGCGACATGTCGACCGCTGGTTCGCCGCCGCGATCCGTTCGATCACCGATGGCATCATCGCCACCGACCAATGTGACCGGGTCACCTTTCTCAACCCGGTCGCGGAACGCCTGACGGGCCACTGCGGCACACACGCCCTTGGGCGGCCGCTGAGCGGAATCCTGGAGCTCGCCGAGGAGATTCATGGAGATGAGAAGGGCCTGTCCGCGCAGGCCGACCATGCCGGATCCGCCGGCGTCCACTTTGAAGCCACGCTGATTCCCAGCGACGGGATCGCGCTGCCGATCGAATGCAGCGCCGCTCCGCTCCGCAATGCGGAAGGCGCAACGATTGGCCGCATCATCGTCTTTCGCGATGTCTCCACGCGCCGACAGTCCGAGTTCGAGCTTCAGCAATCCCACGAGCAATTGCGCGCCCTGGCGGGGCATCTGCAGGCAGCCCGCGAAGCCGAGCGGATGCACATCGCCCGGGAGATCCACGATCAGTTTGGCCAGCTGCTGACGGGCCTGCGCCTGGACCTCGCATGGCTGCAGCAACACCGGCCAGCGGCCTCCAGCGGCAACGCCCACTCGAGCCTAGATGCGGAGTCCACTCAAAAACTCAACAGCGCCTTGGCGCTGGTGGACGCCATGGTCAGTCAGGTCCGACGCATCGCGGGCGAACTCCGGCCCGGCGTGCTTGACGATCTCGGACTCGTCGCCGCCCTCGAATGGCAGGCACGCGAATGGCAGGAGCGCACCAAAATCCCCTGCCGCTTCACCACCTCCCACGATCCCGTCGCTCTTCCTTCCGAGCCGCGAACTGCCCTGTTCCGCATCTTTCAGGAGGCGCTCACCAACATCACGCGGCACGCCCGCGCTTCCCAAGTCGAGGCCACCTTGACCTGCGCCGATGGCACCGTGCAACTCGCCATCACCGACAATGGACATGGATTCACCGCTCCCGCCCAAGGCACCCAATCGCTCGGCCTCCTCGGCATGCGCGAGCGCGCCGCCATGGCGGGCGGCACGCTGTCCGTCCAAAACAACCCCTCCGGCGGCACCACCGTCCTCGCCCAAGTTCCCCTGGCCCTGAAAGACGCCGCATGACCGCTCGAACACCAACCCCAGCTCTTTCCAGCAACTTCTTGCCGGCGCCCCGGCAAATTCGGCCGGGCGCTGCTTTTGTCCATCTCCGTCAGCAAATCGCTCAGATCGTTGACCAACCGTTCAGTTGAACCCGCCCAACGGAAACTCCGCTCCATTCATTCACCATGCTCGCCCAGCCACTGCCCCCCCCTTCCGCCAATGCCGCCACTCCAACCGGAACCATCCGCCTGCTCGTCGCCGACGATCACGCCGTGGTCCGACGCGGTTTGCGCCAGATCGTCGATGAATCTCCAGATCTTCGGGTGACAGCGGAGGCGGCCACGGGCGACGACGCCATCGAGAAGGTGCGTGCCGGCGCCTGTGACGCCCTCATTCTGGACCTGAACATGCCGGGACCAGGCGGCCTTGCCGTGCTGCGCACGGTGAAGACGCTGAATCCTCAATTGCCGGTCCTGATTCTGTCCGTGCATGCCGAGGAACAGTATGCCGCCCGCCTGCTGCGGGCGGGTGCCGCCGGCTACTTGCAGAAGGACTCGGCGCCGGAAGAGTTGCTTCAGGCGCTCCGACGCATCTGTAGCGGGCAACGCTACTTCAAGCCAGGCCAGGCGGAGGAATTGGTCCTCCCCTCCCGCAGTTCCCCCGACCAACCCCCTCACGCCGCGCTCTCCAATCGCGAGTTCGAGGTGCTTCGCCGCATCGCCTCCGGACGCACCGTCTCCCAGGTCGCCGCCGACCTTAGCCTCAGTGTCAAAACCGTCAGCACCTACCGCACCCGGCTGCTGGACAAAATGCGCATGAAAACCAATTCCCAGCTGACTCACTATGCGATCAAAAATGGACTGGTCGAATAGGTCTCCCCGCCGGGCAGGCGATCGACCGCGCCCCGTCTCCGGCCGGTGATCGCTCGCCTCCCGCCTTCACCCAGGGAAACAACTAAACCTTTCCCGGAATGATCCGTAATTGGAACTTGTTATGAATCCTGTCTGCAGGAACTCGATCGAACCGCGACCGCCGCCCCGAATTCAGGGCGGCGAGCACACCGCCTCCCGCGCCCGCAGATCGACCCTCGTCGCCACGCTCATCCTCACCATCGGGATCGGGTTCGGCACTTCCCCGCAAACCGCCGCCGAGCCGCCCGCTCCGCCGACTCCATCCGAGTCGCCGCATCATCCGTCCCATCCCGCCGGCGGTCTCGCCGACCTCTCGCTCGACGAATTGACGCGGGTCCAGTTCGTCACCTCCGTTTCGAAAAAGCCGCAACGTCTGGCCGACGCCGCCGCGGCCATTCACGTGATCGACGCCTCTGATTTGGCAGGCACCCCCGCCACCGGCATCCCCGACCTGCTGCGCAATGTCCCCGGCCTGTTTGTCGGCAGCGTCGACGCCCACACCTGGGCCATCTCCAGCCGCGGTTTCAACGACGCCTTCGGCAACAAGCTGCTGGTTCTGCTCGACGGCCGCAGCGTTTACACTCCGCTCTTTTCCGGCGTCTACTGGGATGTCCAGGACACCGTGCTCGAGGATCTCAACCGCATCGAAGTGGTGCGCGGCCCGGGCGCCACGATGTGGGGAGCCAACGCCGTCAACGGAGTCATCAATCTCACCACCAAACACACCCGCGACACGCAGGGCACTCTGGTCTCCGTCGGCGGCGGCAGCGAGGACGTGGCCTTCGGAACCGTCCGCTACGGCGGTCGCCTTGGGTCCAACGCGTTCTATCGCGTCTACGCGAAGTACAACCAACGGGACGCCTCCCTCCTCCAACACGAAGATCACCTGGCCGACGATCGCTGGAGGATCTTCCGTTCCGGCTTTCGCACCGACTGGGATCCCGGTTCCCGCGATCAAATCACCCTGCAGGGCGACCTGTATGCCGGCGAGGAAGACCAGACCTACCGGTTCACCCGCCTCACCCCGCCCTCGTATGCCACCGTCAGCCGGCCGACCGACCTCTTCGGCGCAAACGTCCTGGGGCGCTGGCGGCGCTCCCTGGCCGCCGAAGCCGAGGTCAGCGTCCAGGCCTACTACGATCACACCGACCGCGACATGATCCTGCTGCGCGAAAAACGGGACACCTTCGACTTCGACTTTCAGCACCGCTTTCCCCTCGGCCAGCACAACGACGTCAACTGGGGCGCCAGCTATCGCTTCACCCAGGACGACCTGCGCGACAGCTTCGCCCTGACGTTCACTCCGAGACGACGCGGGGATCATCTGTTCAGCTGGTTTGCCCAGGACGAACTCAGGCTGGTGCCCGATCGACTCAGCGTGACCGGCGGGCTGAAGCTCGAACACAACGATTACTCCGGGTTCGAATACCAGCCGCGCGCCAGTGCTCACCTCCAGCTGCACGAGCATCACAGCCTTTGGACATCGGTCTCCCGCGCCGTTCGCACGCCGTCCCGCGCCGAGCACGATGTCCGCCTCAACGATCAGATCTTCGACGGCGCACCGCCCCTCCTCGTTTCGATCTTCGGCCGCGACCGCTTTCGTTCCGAAACGGTTCTCGCCTACGAAGCCGGCTACCGTTACCAGCCTTCCAGTCGTTGGTCGGCCGACCTCGCCGTGTTCTACAACGAGTATGCCCACCTGCGCACCACCGAACGGACGGGCACGCCCGATCCCGACCCTTCCCTGCCTGGCTCGCCCCTGGTCCAACGGGTGAACCTCGACAACAAGGCGTTCGGCGAAACTTACGGCGCCGAGTTCGCCCTGCAGTGGCAGCCGACGGACTGGTGGAGCCTGCGGGGATCCTATTCCGCGCTCGAACTGCAGCTCCATCGCCAGGCGTCCAGCAACGACGGCGACGCCGAGATCGACGAAAACAAATCACCGCATCACATGGCCCGCCTTCACTCCACCCTGACCTTCCCAGCCGGCTGGCGTCTCGATCTCGTCGGGCGTTATGTCGACTCCATCGCGGACTTCAACATCCCGGGCTACTTCGAAGTCGACTCCCGCCTCGCCTGGAGCCCCCGCCCGAATCTCGAGTTCTCCCTCAGCGGCCGCAATCTGATCGACAATCGTCATCCTGAGTTCTGGCCCACGATTCTCGGAACGCAGCGGACGGAAACGCAGCGCGCCATCTTCGGCCAGGTCACCATTCGATTTTGAACCGCGCTCAACCCATCCAGCCGGATCCGCTGCGCCGCCCCATTCGGGCCGGCCGCCGTGGAGCGGCGTTCCGGCTCGCCGCCTGGCTCCGATGGTGGGTCGTCCCCTTCGCGCTCCTCTCCGCTCCAGCCCCGAGCGCCCCAGCCGAGGCCCCCGCCGGAACCACCGCCCAGTACACGGAGGAAGAGGTCAAGGCTGCCATCCTGGTCGGGTTCGCCCGCACCACCGAATGGCCCGCCGGCACCTTCCCGGAAGGTCCTCGCACGCTCGTCATCGGATTGCTTGGTCGCGACACGCTCGGCGAACGCGCGCGCGCCACGTTTCAGCCGACGCCAGGGTCGAGCCAAACTGTCCGGTTCACGGTCATCAACGCCGAACGGTCCGCCCGCGAGTGTCACGTCCTGTTTGTCCCGCGCAGCGAACGCCGGCGCTGGCGCGAAGTCGCCGAGTCGCTCAAGAAAGCCCCCGTGCTGGTCATTGGCGAGGCGGACGATTTCCTCGATCAGGGAGGAATGGTCAACCTCGTCGTGCAAAACGGGAAGATGAAGTATGAGGTGGATCTGAACGCCGCCAAAGATTCAGGCCTGCGCATACCGGCCCGGGTCCTCGCGCTGGCTCTCCAGGTCAGGGGGCGCTATGACTAGCGAGATCCGCGACGAATCCCGCCTGCCGCGCACCTCGATTCAGCGCAAGCAGATGATGGTGATCATGCTGACAACCATCGTGGCGCTCCTCCTCGCCTGCGGCGGTTTCGGGTTGTTCGAAGTCATCAATCACCGGAACGATCTGATCAAAAAGATGGCCACCCTCGCCGAGTTGGTGGGCAACAACAGCAGCGCCGCCCTGCAATTCGGCGACCGCGCCGAGGCCGCCGGCAGCGTCCGCCTGCTGCAGGCGGAACCCGCGCTGGAAGCCGCCTGGATTCTCACACCGAATCAGCAGGTCTTCGCCGAATACTACCGCGATCCCAGCCGGGCTTCCGCCCCGCCCATCCTTCGCGAAAACGGACACCGGTTCAGCCCCGGCATCCTCGACCTCCAACGCCCCATCTATGCAGGCCGCGAAGTCATCGGCCGCGTCTGCCTCCGCACCAACCTCCACGAGCTGACCCGACGCATCCGGGACTACGCCCTGATCGCCGCCACCGTGCTCATCGCCGCCAGCCTGGTTGCCCTCCTCCTCTCCGCCTGGCTCCAAAGGCTCGTCTCCCGGCCGATCCTTGAGCTCGCCGAAACGGCCCGGGTCGTCGCCCACGAACGCAACTACACCATCCGCGCAGTCAAACACAGCCACGACGAACTCGGCCAGCTGATCGACGGATTCAACGACATGCTCCGTGAGATCCAGGAACGCGACGCGGCGTTGCTGGCCACCCGCGATGACCTCGAGCGACGCGTCGGCGAACGCACCCGCGAATTGCAGCAGGAGATCGTGGAACGCCGCAAGGCCGAGCAGGCCCTGTGGGAATCCGAACAGCTCTACGCCCAGATCGCGCTCAACGCCAGCGACGTCCTCTACGTCTACAATTCCGGCACCGGCGCCATCGATTGGTTCGGACAGATCGACCGCGCCCTCGGCTACAACGAAGGCGAGTTTCCCCGCACCTACGAGGCATGGGAAAACGCCCTCCATCCCGAGGATCGTCCCCGGGCCGTGGCCGCCCGCCTCGAATCCTGCCGCACCGGCCGCCCTTTCAATGAGGAATACCGCATCGTCCGCAAGGATGGCTCGCACGTGTTCTGGTCCGACTGCGGCCGCCCCACCTACGATCACAAGGGACGCCCCACCAAATTCATCGGCGCCTGCACCGACATCACCGAACGCCGGCGCAAGGAGCAGGACCTCCGCTCCGCCATGGAGGACGCCGAGGCCGCCAACCGCGCGAAGAGCCAGTTCCTCGCCAACATGAGTCATGAAATCCGCACCCCGATGAACGGCATCATCGGCATGACCCAGCTCGCCCTCGAAACCGATCTATCCCACGAACAACGCGGCTTCCTCACCACCGTCAAGGAATCCGCCGAGACGCTCCTCGCGCTGATCAACGAGATCCTCGACTTCTCCAAAATCGAAGCCGGCAAGCTCACGCTGACGCCGATGCCGTTCAATCTCCGCCACCTGATCGAGGAAGCTCTCCTCACGCTTGCCGTGCGCGCAGACGAAAAGGGCCTCGAACTCGAGTGCCACATTCCCCCGGAAATTCCCGCCGACCTCATCGGCGACCCCGCGCGCCTCCGCCAAATCGTCATCAACCTCGTCGGCAACGCCATCAAGTTCACGCACAACGGCGAGATTCTCGTCCGCGTCGCCCTCGAACCCTCGGAGCCCGATCCCGACCAGGTCGCCCCCCGCTCTCTCGCCCTCCACTTCGAGGTCGCCGATACCGGCATCGGCATCCCCACCGACAAGCTGGATTCGATCTTCGAGGCGTTCACTCAGGCCGACAATTCCACCACTCGCAACTACGGCGGCACCGGCCTCGGACTCACTATCTGCCGGCAACTCGTCCACCTCATGGGCGGCTGCATCTGGGTCGAAAGCGACCCGGGCAACGGCAGCCGCTTCCATTTCACCGCACATCTCGAGCTCCAGGACACTCCTGCCAGCACCGTCCGCCCCGAAGAACTCGCCCTCGAGTCGCTCCCCGTGCTCGTCGTCGACAACAATCCCAATACCCGCACCATCCTGCGCGAGTTTCTGCTGAGCTGGCGCATGAATCCCGTCGTCGCCGACTCCGGGGCCGCCGCGCGCACGGCGCTGGAGCAGGCCGCCCGACGCGGCCAGCCCTTCCCCATCGTGATCCTCGACTCCTGCATGCCCAAGCCCGATGGCTTCGATCTTGCCACCCAGCTCCAACAACAGCCTGACGGCACCCGGTCCATCGTCATGATGCTCACCCCCAGCAGCCAAATCGAAGGCGTCTCCCGCTGCCGGGCCATGGGCATCAACACCTGCATCACCAAACCCATCCGCCAGTCCGATCTCCTCGACGCCATCATGTCCGCACTCGGCAGCCGCCGACAACCCGTCCATCTGTCGCTCTCCCCCAAAGAGGTCAAACCCGCACGCGCCCTCAACCTCCTCCTCGTCGAGGACAACCCTGTCAACCAACGTCTCGCCCTCCGCATTCTCGAAAAATGGGGGCATCAGGTCACCATCGCCCACAACGGACGCCAAGCGGTCGATGCCTGGCTCCAACATTCCTTCGATCTCGTGATCATGGACGTTCAAATGCCCGTAATGAGCGGCCTCGAAGCCGTCGCTCTCATCCGCACTCACGAGGCCGGCTCCAATCGGCACACGCCGGTCATCGCCATGACCGCCCACGCCATGGAGAGCGACCGCCGCAAATGCCTCGAGTCCGGCATGGACGATTACGTGACCAAACCCATCGATGTCGCCCGCCTGTTCGAAGCCATCGAACGCCTCGCCGGCCCGGCCGAGTCGGACCCTGCGGCACCTCCCCCCACCGCTTCGTCCCAGCCGCAGCCCGTCGACGTCACTCCCAACTCCCGTCGTCCCGACCCCGCACCTGCCGCTCTCGCCGCCAGCCCGTCGGAGTTTGATCTGGAATTTGCCCTCAAACGCGTCGACGGCGATCGCTCGCTCCTGCGCGAAGTAACCGGCCTCTTCCTCGAGGATGCCCCCGGCCTGCTTCAGCAAATCCGCCATGCCGTCCAACAACACGATGCCCGTCGCCTCGAACACGCCGCCCACACCCTCAAGGGCGCGGTCGGCAATTTCGGCGCCAACCCCACCCAATCGGTCGCTCTCCAACTCGAGAAAGCCGGCCGCTCCGGACAACTGGACGACGCCCCAGACCTGCTCGCCAGACTCGAAGACCAATTCGCCCGACTCCAGCCCGCCCTCGAAACGTTGCTCAAGGAGGCCGCATGAAAATCTTGATCGCCGAAGATGACTCGGTCTCCCGCCGTCTCCTCCAAGCCGCTCTCGTCAAATGGGGATACGACGTCACCGTCACCGCCGATGGCCGGGCCGCCTGGGAAGTCCTCCAATCCGCGGATCCACCCCGGCTGCTCATCCTCGACTGGCTCATGCCGGAAATGGACGGAATCGAGGTCTGCCGCGAAGTCCGCCGCACCGAGGCCCTCAAGTCCGCCTACATCATCCTCCTCACGTCCCGCGGCAGCAAGGAGGACCTCATCCAGGGACTCGAAGGCGGCGCCGACGATTACGTCACGAAGCCATTCGATCACGGCGAGCTCCGCGCCCGGGTCCAAGTCGGCGCCCGGGTCGTCGGGCTCCAACACACCCTGGCCCAGCGCGTCCAGGAGCTCGAAGAGGCCATCAACTCCGTCAAAACCCTCCAGGGCCTCCTTCCCATCTGTTGTTACTGCAAAAAAATTCGCGACGACGGCAACTACTGGCACCGGGTCGAAAGTTACATCTCCGGCCATGCCAACGTCCGCTTCAGCCACGGCATCTGCCCCGACTGCAGCGATAAACTCAAAGCCGACCTCAATCTCTGAGCGCCTCTCCTCTTGTCGTGACACCGCCTTCCTCCAGCCCGCCAACCCGGATCCTCGTCATCGACGACGAACCCTTCTTCCGCGAAGCCACCGCCCTGGCCCTGCAACGCAAGGGCTATCAGACGCACGAGGCGGCCGACGGCGTCGCCGGGGCCGAAATTGCCCGGCGCGTTCTGCCCGACCTCATCATCTGCGACGTCAACATGGAACGGATGGACGGCTACGCGCTGCTGGAGAATCTGCGCCAGGATCCGGCCACGGCGACGATCCCGTTTATTCTGATGACGGGCATGAGTGACGCCGCCGGCATGCGCCGCGGGATGGAGCTAGGCGCCGATGACTACCTGCCCAAGCCCTTCACCGGGCCGCAGCTGTTCTCCGCTGTCCGCGCGCGCCTCGACAAACAGCAGGTGCTCAAACAAACCGCCGAGAAAAAGCTCTCGGACCTGCGCTCCAACCTCAGCCTCGCCCTGCCGCACGAGATGATTACGCCGCTCAACGGCATCTACGGCCTGGCCCAGCTTCTCGCCACCGACGCCGCCAATATGACGCCGGAGGAAATCGCCGACTACGGCCAGACGATTCTCCAATCCGCCGAACGCCTGCACCGCACCGTCCAAAACTTTCTTCTCTTCGGCCAACTGGAGATGCAGGCCAGCGACGGCGACACGATCCGCGCCCTCCGCCAGAAGGTCACGTCCGGCACCACGCCGTTGGTCGAAGCGCGCGCGCAACATTTCGCGGAGAACGCCGGGCGGACTCCCGACCTGCAGCTGCGTCTCGAGGACACGCCCGTCGCCATCGGCCAGGACCTCTTCACAAAACTCGTCGACGAACTGGTCGACAACGCCTTCAAGTTCTCCCCCGCCGGAACACCGGTCGTCGTCACCACCCGTTCCCAGGACGGACGTTTCCAACTGATCGTCGCGGATCGCGGTCCCGGCCTCACCCCCGCGCAGATCGCCGCCATCGGCGCCTATTCCCAATTCAATCGCGAGCAACGCGAACAGCAGGGCTCGGGCCTCGGACTCGCCATCGCCCGACGCATCGCCGAACTCCACGGCGGCTCCCTGGCCATCGATTGCCAACCCGGTTCCGGCACCGCGGTCACCGTCACACTGCCGCTGCCGCCCACCCCAGCCTGAGGCGAAAATAAACCGCGCAGAGCGACTACCCTGTCGCTATCTGCGTTCATCTGCGTTCATCTGCGTTCATCGGCGTGCATCTGCGTGCATCTGCGGTTGCCGACTTTCACGAGGGGTTCTGCACCCAGATTCCACGGAGAAGGATTTAGATTGCGGAGAGGGATCGACCTTCGATCGAGTTTAGCCGTGTGAGAACTTTCGGCACGTAATCGACACGTAGTATGGCGGCAGTGGACTGAAGGCTTCTCACCTCCTCCGCGGCCTCCGCGGTTAAAAATCAAAAGGTCGACCGCGGTGTTGCACCGGCTTTTTGCGGCCCCCTCATCGCTTGACGCCTCCGCCCGCCCGCTCCATAACCACGTCCATGCGCTCACCCCTCACCCTTCTCTACCCACTGGCGGTAGCCCTGACCGTCACGCTCAGCGCTGTCCTCGCTCCCGCCGCATCGCCCGGTCTCCAGCGTTATCTCTACCTGAGCACTCCCGACGGCGCGCAGTCCGGGGGCTCTGGCCAGGGCATTCTGGTCTTCGATCTCGACCACGGACATCGCTTCGTCCGACGCATCCACATCCCCTTCAAAGAAGGGCTGCGCGGCTTCTGCGGCAACGTGAGGAATCATGCGGTTTACTACTCGAGCACCAGCCGGATTCTTGGCGCGTTCGATCTCGAAACCGAAAAAATACTCTGGGAGCAGCAGCTTGAATCTGGGGTGGACCGCGCCTGCATCACGCCCGACGGCCGCAAGCTCTACGCCCCGACCGGTTGGTGGTGGCGCGGCACCAACAGCGGATTTCTCGTGCTCGACCCCGCCAATGGACGGGTGATCAACCGGATCCCGGCTGGCCCCCAGGCCCACAACAGCATCGCCAGCCTCGACGGCAAGGTCGTCTATCTCGGCACCGAAACGAATTTCTGGATCTACCGCGCCAAGGACGATGCGCTCCTGAAGAACTTCAACGGGGTGGGCGAAAGCGGTGTCTTTCCGTTTACCGTCGATCGCCGCGGCCGGACCGCTTATGTCTGTCTCGGCAAACACGTCGGCTTCGATGTTCTCGATTTAAGCCGCGGCCAGATCGCCAGCCGCGTGCTGGCGATCAATCCAGACCTGGGGCAGACCATCGCCCACCGCACCCACGGCGCCGGCCTCACCCCGGACGAAAAGGAACTGTGGATCAGCGATCAGGACGGCAAACGCCTCTACCTTTTCGATGCCACCACCACCCCGCCCGCCCAAGTCTCCAAAATCGACCTCAGCATGGGCGGCCACGGCTGGATCTCGTTCAGCCTCGATGGCCGTTTCGCCTGGTGCCACACGCCCGATGTCATCGAGGTCAAATCCCGAAAGATCGTGGCCACGCTGAAAGACGAAAACGGCCAACCCGTCAGCAGTTCGAAGTTTATCGAAGTCCACTTCCGCAACGGTAAAGTCGTCGCCATGGGCGACCAGTTCGGCCTCGGCCGGGCCCGGTCATTCTTTGGATTTTAGATTTTAGATCGTCGATCTCGGCGATTTGCGATTTTGGACGCGCCCACGCGCCCACACCCACGCTCTCCCATCGCAAATCTAAAATCTAAAATTGCAAACGCCCTAGCCCCGCCGTTGTCCCACCCGTCCCCCCAGACTATCCGCAACCTTTCGGGTTCCCAGGCCGGAAATTCCCGCTAGACTCATCCCCCGGCCTGAACTGCCGTCATGCGCGCCACTGCCAACATTGTTGAATTGCGCCGCCTTCTGGCGGAGCGCCATCCCGCCGCCCGCGGCCTCCCGCGACCTCCGCTGGAACGCCCGGTCGTGCCCTCCGGCCTCCCCGCCCTCGACACTCTCCTGCACGGCGGCTGGCCCAAAGGCCAACTCTCGGAACTGATCGGCGACGGCCCCGGCTCCGGCTCCACCCAAATCATCCACGCGCTCCTCCAGCAACTCGCCGCCACCGGCCAGTTCCTCGCCCTGATCGACGGACGCGACAGCTTCGATGTCGACGCCGTGGAGCCCGACGTTCTGGCGCGCTTGCTCTGGGTCCGTTGCCAGCAGGCCGACGAAGCGCTCAAAGCCGCCGACATTCTCCTGCGCGATCGCAATTTCCCATTCGTGCTCATCGACCTGAAACTGAACCCCGCCGCGCAGCTCCGGAAGATTCCGTCCAGCGTCTGGCACCGATTCCGCCGCCTCCAGGAACAAAACGGCACCACGGTCCTCGTCGTCACTCCCACCCAGCTGATCGGCGGCGCCCATTGCCGCGTCCGCGTCGCCAGCCAGCTCAACCTCAACGCTCTCACCCACCCCCCGACGATCGAGACCTTCGAACTGCTCCGCGCCCCCGACGGAGACGTCGCCCAAAAAACGGGCTGAAGGCCATGGACTAACTCACTAACTCACTACTCCTCTCCATGTTTGCCGTTCTGCATCTCCCCCAGTTTGCGCTGCAAGCCGCCTTGCGGCTGGCGCCGGAGATGTGGTCGCGCCCCGTGGCCCTGGTGGATCCCGCCTTGTCCACGCCGCGCATCTGCGATCGAACGGCGCCCGCCCGGGAACAGGGCGTTGAACTCGGGCAAACGCCCACCCAGGCGCTGGCCCGCTGCCGGGACGTAATCATCCGCCATCGTTCACCCACCCAGGAAACCGACGCCACCGATGCGCTCCTGCAATGCGCTTATGGCTTTTCCCCGCATCTCGAACCCACCGCCCCCGGCGTGATCACGCTGGATCTGCGCGGGCTGTCCGAGCTGCAGAATCATCAGTCCTCCGATCGCCCTCCGACCACCGACGCCCAGCAACGTTGGGCCGGACGATTGCAAGCCGCGCTGGCGGCGCTCCAGCTCAAGGCCCGAATCGGCATCGGCCCGACACCCAATCTGGCCCGCCACGCCGCGCAATGGGGCCACTCCACTCCGCCAGGCGGCGCTCGCGAGCAGCCGGCACCGTGCATCGTCACCGACGCCGGCGCCTTTGTGACCAGCCTGCCCGTGGCCGCGTTGGATCCGTCCACGGACGTGACCAACATTCTGGAAAAATGGGGCGTGCGCACGGTAGGCCAACTGCTCGCCCTGGGCCAGGACGCCGTCATGGATCGACTGGGCCTGGAAGCGATCGCGCTGTTCGCGGCCGCCTCCACGCAGAGTGTCCGCCCCCTCAATCTGGTCCGGCCTTCGGAACGTTACGCGGAATCGTTCGACTTCGAACTCGAAGTGGAAACGATCGAGCCGCTCCAGTTCATTCTGAACCGGTTCATCGATCAGATTTGCCAGCGACTTGAACCCAGCCTGCTGGCCGTCAGCCAGCTCACGCTCCGGCTGCGCCTCGCCTCCGGCCAGAGCCTGGAATACGCCTTGCACGTTCCTCAGCCCACGCGCCGGGCCGATGTCCTTTTCCGCATGCTGCAAACGCATCTGGAAGGCGTGCGCACGGATTCCCCCATCGCTGGCGTGTCGCTCCAGGCCGACCCCACCCGGCCCGGACAGAAACAGTTCAGCCTGTTCGAAACCGCCCTGCGCGACCCGCATCAATTCCAGGAAACGCTCGCCCGCCTCAGCGCCCTCGTCGGCGCTGATCGCGTCGGCACGCCCGTCCGCGAAAACTCGCATCGCCCCGACAGCTTCAAGCTCATCCCGCCCGATTTCGAAAATGCCCCGGCCACGCTGCGCCGACGCGTCGCGCAAATTCTCCAGCCCACCCCCCTGCGCCGCCTGCGCCCGCCTGCGCCCGCCAATGTCGGCACGCGCGCTGACGTTCCTCCCTCGCCCGCGATCGTCGCGGGAGAGGGCCGTGAGGGCAAGGCGCCTACTCCCTTCTCGCTCCACCTTCCTCACCGCTCATCCATCGAACTGCGCAGCCAAACTACGGTCACCCTCGCCCTCGGCCCCTGGCGCGCTTCCGGGCATTGGTGGGAACCTGGCGCCTGGTCGCGCGAGGAATGGGACGTCCAAACCCAGGAAGGCGCTGTCCTCCGACTCGTCTGCCGCGGCTCCCCCGAACAATGGCACGTCGAAGCTGTCCTCGACTGACCCTCATGCTCGCCGTCGCCGGCCATCAATATCTCCTGTTCCCACCCGTGCGCCCGCTAGCCGAACGGTTCGGAGCTGAGTTCTTCCGCGCTGTGCCCGAAGCTCCTGGCGTTTATCTCATGAGCACCGCGCGCGATGGGGTCCTCTACGTCGGCAAGGCAAAAAACCTGCGCCGGCGCCTTGGCAGTTATCGCTCCGGCTCCGGGGAACGTCTGCCGCCGAAGGTGGTTCGTCTCCTCCTGTGCGTCGAACGGATCGACTGGGATCTTTGTCCCGACGAAGCCGCCGCGCTGGCGCGCGAGCGCGAACTCATCCGAGCCCTTCAGCCACGGTTCAATCGCCAGGGTGTCCGGCCACCTCAGGAATGGTTCATCGGCTGGAGCCACGATTCGGCCACCGGCCAACTGTCACTGGGCCTTTGGCCCGCCGACGGAGAAGCCGGCGATGACGCGTCCCCATGGGACACCGCAGCCGAGATCCATGGGCCCTTTGTTTTCGCACGACCCGCGTTCGCCGCCCTGCTTCGCCAGCTTTGGCTGGAGACTCATCCTGACGCCACCGTCGTCGATCTCCCTTCGCGCCTGATCACCGGGCCCGTCCCGACTCGCTGGAGCGTCTCTTGGTCTGACTCCCTTGCACCCTGGCTAACTCAGCTGCGAGCCTTTCTGGAGTCGCCCCCACCAGAGCCCACCACCACCGAGGAATCGACCCCATCGCCAATCGTAAATATCGCCAATATCGCCCATGGCAAATCTGGCCGCGCGGAAACCTCCGCCACCCTGTCGTTCGACGCTCAGTGGCGTGCGCTCGACGCCGAGTGCCTCGCCGAGTTTCAAACCCGCAACCGCCCAGCACTCACTAACTCACTAACTCACTAACTCACTAACTCACTAACTCGCTAACTCCCTAACTGTCCCTTGCCCGCTTCTGATTACATCGAGCTCCACGCGCGCAGCGCCTTTAGCTTCCTGCGCGGCAGTTCGCTCCCGGAACGGCTCGCCGAACGCGCGTCGGAACTCGGTTTTCCCGCTCTGGCCATCACCGATCGCATGGGCGTGCACGGCGCCCCGCGCTTTCACGCCACCGCCCGTGAGCTCGGCCTCCGCGCCATCCATGGTGCCGAGCTCGCGCTCGAAGACGGCTCGCTCCTGCCCGTGCTGGTCGAGAATCGCACCGGCTACGCCAATCTCTGCCAGCTTCTGACCCGCGCCCACCTCCGCGCCCCCAAAGGCGAAGGACTCATTCGCTGGGATGAACTCCCGGAGTTCACCGACGGACTCGTCGCCCTCACGGGCGATGACGATGGCCCTGTGCGTTCGGCCCTGCTCAGCTCCGGTTCCACCACGACGCCTGCGGCGGCGTTGCAACGTCTCGTGCGAGCGTTCGGGTCGCGCCAGGTTTACGTCGAGCTCCAGCGCCAGCATCGCCGCGGTGAAGACCGAATCGAACGCGCGCTCGTCGACCTCGCTTCCGCGCAGCAACTGCCGGTGCTAGCCACCAACGGCGTCCTGCACACCCGTCCGGAAGAACGGCAAGCCGCCGATGTCTTCACCTGCCTGCGACATCACACCACGCTCGACGCCGCCGGCACGCTGCTGTCCATCAATGACGAACGACATCTAAAGTCCCCGGCCCAAATGGCCGCGCTCTTCGCCGACCGGCCCGAGGCCATCCTCAACACGCGACGCCTGGCTGAACGACTTCAGTTTCGACTCGTGGATCTCGGCTATGAGTTTCCGAAGTTTCCGGTCGGCGCTGGCGAGACGATGGAAAGCGTCTTGTGCGACTGGACCTGGCGCGGCGCGCGCGAGCGCTATCGTGGCACGGTGCCTGAGAAGGTCCGGCGCCTGCTCGACAAGGAGCTCGCGCTCATCAACAAGCTCGGGTTCGCCGGCTATTTCCTGATCGTGGCCGATCTCTGCCGCTACTGCCGCGAGCACAACATCATGTCCCAGGGCCGCGGCAGCGCCGCCAACAGCGCCGTCTGCTTCTGCCTCGGCGTCACCGCCGTCGACCCCGTCAAGTTCAACGTCCTCTTCGAACGGTTCCTCAGCGAGAACCGGAAGGGCTGGCCTGACATCGACATCGACCTCCCCAGCGGCGACCGCCGGGAACAGGTCATCCAGGAGGTTTATCGGCGCTACGGGCCGCACGGCGCCGCCATGACGGGCACGATGATCACCTATCGCGGACGCAGTGCCGCGCGCGAGATCGGCAAGGTGCTCGGCCTTCCGCTCGACGTGCTTGAACGGTTTTCCAACTTGTTTGGCCACGGCGATTTTCCGGACACGATGAAGCTGCTCGATCGGATGGAGACGGCCGGCCTGGCGCGCACGCATCCGCGCGCCGGCGCCTTCGCCAACCTCTACCAGCAGATCAGCCGTCTCCCCCGCCATCTCGGCCAGCACTCCGGCGGCATGATCATCTGCGAAGGTCGCCTCAACCGGTTCGTCCCCCTCGAGAACGCCGCGATGCCCGGACGCGTCGTCGCCCAATGGGACAAGGACGACTGCGAAGATCTCGGCATCATCAAGGTCGATCTGCTCGGGCTTGGCATGATGTCCGCCCTGCAGGACTGCGTGACGCTGACCACGGAACAAGGTCGCCCGGTTGATCTGGCGCAACTGCCGGAGAATGATCCCAAGACGTTCGAGCTCATGCGGCGGGCCGATACCATCGGCGTGTTCCAAATCGAAAGCCGGGCTCAGATGGCCACCCTGCCCCGCATGCGGCCGGAGAAGTTCTACGATCTGGTCATCGAAGTGGCCATCATCCGGCCCGGCCCTATCCAGGGCGACCTCGCCCATCCCTACCTGCGCCGACGCAACCACGAAGAGCCGATCACGTATTATTCACCCAAGCTCGAGCCCATCCTCGAACGCACGCTCGGCATTCCCTTGTTCCAGGAGCAAATGCTGGAGATGGCCATGGTCATGGCCAATTTTACCGGCGACGAAGCGGAAGATCTTCGGCGCGCGATGAGCTTTCATCGTTCGGACGAAAAAATGTCCCGGGCCAAGGAGCGCCTCCGCGCCGCCATGGATCGGGCCGGAGTCTCCGCCGAGATCGCCGAGCGCATCGTGCAGGCGGTGGGTTCGTTCGCGCTTTACGGTTTTCCCGAATCGCACGCCATCAGCTTCGCCCACCTCGCCTACGCGAGCGCCTATCTCAAGGCCCATCGCCCCGCCGAGTTCTACTGCGCGCTGCTCAACAACCAACCCATGGGCTTCTACTCACCCGCCACGCTGGTCAAGGACGCCAAACTCCACGGGGTTACCGTCCGCCCCGTCTGCGCCCTGCGCTCCGCCTGGGACGGGCACCTCGAAGCCAAGGAGGAAGGCCAGGAACCGGCCTTGCGACTGGGCTTGCGCATGGTTCAGGGACTGCGCCGCGACCGGGTCCTCGCCATGCTGCAGGAACGCGAACGCCAGCGGTTCAAGTCGATGGACGACTTCAAGGCTCGCACCCAGTTCAACAAGGATGAGCTGCGGGCTTTGGCCGAGATCGGGGCGTTGAACTGCTTCGCCGCGCACCGGCGAGCCGCGTTGTGGGCCACAGAGAAAACGGTGCACCACGACGACCTGTTTGAGCAGGCACCAAAAACCGGGAGGACGGAATTAACCACTGAGAACACAGAGAAACACAGAGGAGAGACTTTTGCTGACTCGACTGAGTTCACGCCCTCTGTGTCTCTCTGTGATCGCTGTGGTAAACCAGCGGAGACTTGCACCTGTCGCCCGGCGGAGTCCGCGGCGATCACCGACCATGATTCACCTCTGGCGCCAATGAATCCGATCGAACGGTTGCAGGCCGACTACGCCGGCCTGCGCCTGACCACCGGGCCGCATCCCATGGCGATGATCCGCGGGCGCATCCCGGACGTCTGGCGCGCGACCGATTTAACCGCCGCCACGAACGGCGACCTGGTTCGGGTGGCCGGGCAGGTCATCTGCCGTCAGCGTCCGGGCACGGCCAAGGGCGTTTGCTTTGTCAGCCTCGAGGACGAAACCGGCATCACCAACGTGATCGTCTGGCCGCAGCTGTTCGAAGCCCAGCGCCTGCGAATCTCGATGGAGCCCTTCTTGTTGATTGAAGGCAGCGTGCAAGCGCGGGACGGCACCATCCATGTCGTGGCCCGCACCGTCGAACGTCTCGATTTCACCGAATTGCAGACCGCCGTCTCCCACGATTTCAGGTAAGCGCGGATGGGACGCGGAGGCGAAGGCGCGGAGATCGTTGGCCCACCTTCCGCACCTCCCAAAAACTTCTTCGCGAACTTCGTCGGGCAACAGATAACGCCACCGACGGGTGATAGTTACCGCGGAGGGCGCGGATTTTTCCGTCTTCGCCGCCCCTTCGCGCAGTTCACGCGAGGACCCGTTCAACGAACCAAACGGCGCCCGCCAGCGCCGCCGCCACGGAACACGCCGGGATCCAGCGCCGTTCGAACATCCGACTCCGCGCTGCCCAGGCCAGGAGCGGCACCAACGGAATGGCCACGAGCAATTGCCCCAACTCCACTCCCAAATTGAAAGAAATCAACGGCACGGCGACGCCTCCCGAACCGGTCCCCACGCCCAACTCGCTCAGCACCGAGGCGAAGCCAAGTCCATGGACCAAACCAAACCCGAACACCAACCACAGCCGGCTGGGCGGCACCTGCCGGCGAAGCAAATTCTCGATCGCCACAAAGACAATCGATGCCGCGATGAGCGGCTCAACGACTCGCCCGGGCAGCCGGACCACGTCAAAGGTGGCCAAGGCCAGGGTGATCGAATGGGCGACGGTAAAGCACGTGATGACTTTCAGGGTGTCCTTCAAATTTCGACTCACCACCAGCAGGCTGAAAAGAAAAAGCAGGTGATCATAGCCCATCAGGATGTGTTTCAACCCCAGCCCAAGGAAGGACCGGAGTCGTTCCACCAGCGAACCAGCCTGCACGAAAGCTGTGCCCTGCGCCGCTTGCGGCCCCGGCGCCATTTCGAACTTCGCGAGGTCCTCGCCCGCGCTCAACAAACGTTCACCGCGAATGGATCCGTCCGGGTTGATCACCGTCAGCAACTGCCGATGGCCCATGGGCAAATCTGCCAGCCAGGGTGAACGAACCGTCAGCGATCCAGCCCACGACCCTGCGAATCCAAAACTTGCCGTCACGTTGCCCGCCTCGTCCGCCGTGCAGTTCGGATGAACCGAAGTGGCCGGCCGCCCGTCAAGACTCACCTCGAGCGCACCGGCCAAGTGGCGCAGCAAGGCGGCAGCAGCCAGCCTGGGTGTCCAAGAGGGCACCTCTTCCTCCACCGCCTCGAGGGCGTTGGCCAACAGCGCCGCATCCTTCACCGCCCATACCATCGAAACCTCAGCGCGATCCGCCCGCAGTTGAACGCGCACGTTGCTCAAGCCAGGATCATGCGCCGACAAGGGCAGCGTCACCAAACACATGGCCACCGTGGCCATCCAGTTCGTCCACTTCCGCGCCCGGCCCCGGCCAGGGACGGATGGAATCGATCGCTTCTCGGGCTTCTCGGCTGTCGCAGGCGTGCTCATGGTATTTCGGGCGTGGCTTGGTTCAGTTGCGTCGGGTGGTGAATCTCCGGTTTGAGTCGGGCCGCAGGCGGACCATTCGTCCCCCTGCGGCCCCAAAGACCATCAAGTTCGTTCAGAACTTACGGATGGCTGTGATTGCGGCCGTTGTGCGGCGTGCCGGCATACGGGAAGACTTTGTTGTAGCCGGAGTCGTTCTTGCTGACGCCGTCAATGCCATCGGCCACGCGAATGACCAGCGGGCCGCGCAGATCACTGATCAACGCGCTGACGGCGATGTCGATGACGTCGTCGCCGAAGCGACGGCCATTCGGCCAGCCTCCGGGAATGAAGCCGCCGTTGCCGAGCGGATCCTGGATGTTGCTCTTGAGGACGTCGCCGCCGAACACGCCGAGACGGGAGTAACCTTCGTCATCGGGATTGACGGCATGACCCGGGCCGCTGCCCGCCACCCGGACCGGGCCGGTGGAGAGGTCGACTTTGATCAAGTCGGGGATGTAGATGCCGGCGATGTCGGTCCGATTGGATTCGATGGCCGGACCATTTCCCTTGAACACGATCAGGTTGATCAGCTTGGCGAGCTCCGGACTCTCGGCATACTTCCGGAACAACGTGGAGTCGCTGGAGGGCGAGCTGCGGTTGTAACGGTCCTTGTCCGCAATGCCCACCAAAGCCTCGCAGAACAGCGGGTTGCCCTGCCGCCCGATCTGGATCCAGCGCCCGCCGTCCGAGTCGCCTTTCTCGCGCAGAACGCGAACCTGGCGCCGGCTGGTCGAGGCATAGACGCCGACCACCTGCTGATCGCCACCGAGTTCGCTGACCGGAATGACCAGGCTGAGCAGGTGCATGTTGAAGCCGCCTTGTGAATCCTTGCCCGGACTCCGGAGCTGGAGCAGGTCAAAGATCGATTGAATGTCACCGTAGAAGCCGTCCTCGCGCTGTCCCGCGAACGCCCGGTAGCCATTCGAATAGACCATCGTCGCCTGCTGGGTGTAGCGGTCGAATTCAGCAAAGGTCGCCCGCCCGTCCTTGGCCGGATTCTCGCCGTTGTCGTCCTGGTTGTAGAACGGCGTCGCGATGCCCTGGTTGTTTGGCGGCACGATGCCCGTGCCGATCCGGGTCATGCGCGGCGTCGACCGATCGTCGCCCCGCTCCTTGCGCGTGCGGTAGTCCACCTTGGTGATGGTGTAGGTCTGGACCAGATTCTGCGCGGCATCACCGACGTCATTGACCACGCCGAGATACGACTGGAGGATCGTGCTCTTGTTCTTGTATTCCGTGTTGAACTCGAACTGGTAGCTGAACGTCGGCCGGCCGCCCGCCACGTCGTCGCCGGTGGCCACGTGGATCTCGTAGAGCACATTGTCGTCGAAGTTATACTTGTTAGGCCCGATGCCGGGTTCCTCGTGCGGATAAACGCCCAGTGCCGTCACCAGCACCTTCTGCCCGGCCGCCATGCGCACGAAGGCATAGACATCCGTGGTGTTGGCTGCCGGGTCGAGGGTGATCAAGGGCGCGTCCATGTGGCTGGAGGCAATGGCGGAAGGCCCGATCAAGGCGGGCCCCGCCATGACGGCGGCGAGCAACGCCGACAAACAGCGCTGGCCCAGGTTGAGTTGAGTACGTTCGGTTTTCATTTTTTGCTTTTTGGTTGGTTCGGTTGGTTTTCGTCAGTTTGGTTTCACGGTTCCTGAACCGCGCCGGAAATCGGGGCGGAGGAAATTTGCAGTGCGGGCGGCGCAGCCGGACCGGGGATAGGCCCGGCTCCTGGGCGCGGGCCAGCCGGAGCCACGGCGAGCGCGAGAGCCTCATCAAGCCGGGCCTGTTCGCTGGGCAGGAGCTGAGCCCGCGAGGCTTGCGCCTGGGCGAGCCAGCGACGGCTCTCGTCGGTGGCCTGCGCCAATCCGAGAATAACGCCCGCGTGCAGCGCCAACCGGGCGTCGCGGGTCCCTTGGGCCAGGGCCTGTTGGAGATGCTTGCGGGCCTCCACCACGTCTCCAGCTGTGGCCAGCGCCCACGCGAGCGCGTCGTGGGTCAAAATATCCGCCCGCTCGCGCAGTTCCTGCCGGGCCAGGCGCACCGCCAACTCCGGCTGTTGCCGACAGGTGGCGAGATACAAGGAACAAGCGCGGGGATCCGCCGCGCGTCCCCGGCGAATGACCAACTCCGCTTGAGTCTTCGCTTCCGCCTCGCGGCCCGCCGCCTGAAACGACTCGGCCAGGGCCCACTGATATTCCGGCAGCGGGTTGAGTTGCGCGGCCCGGGCCAGCGCCTGGACGGCGCCCGCCACCTGGCCTTGCGCCAGAAGCATCTTGCCGCGCAAATGGAGGGCCGGCGCGAACTCGGGCCGAAGAGCCAGAGCGCCCGCGATGGATCGAGCCGCGGGCTCGTCCTGGCCGACCTGCCAGAGATAACGCGCCAGCTGAGTGTGCATCCAGGCGGCGGATTCGCCCTCGCGTGAAGACACTCCGGCCACCGCCATGCGCATCAACTCGATGGCCCCTTCCAGATCGCCTTTCACCCAGCGCACATGTGAAGCGCGCGCGTACCCCTGAGGATCGGGTTTGAGGTCAAGCATCGCCTGATAGGCGGCAACCGCCTCATCAACCCGGCCAACATCCGCCAGAATGTCGCCCAGCAATCCGTGGTCCGACGGCAGCCCACGGCTCTTCACCAATTGGCGGGCCAAGGGTTCGGCTTCGTTGAAGCGATGCTGACTTTGCAAGGCGTGGCCCCGAAGCAAAACCGCCTCCGGCGCACCGGGCTGGGCGGCATCGAGAACCAGGGCGCAGTGCTCGGCCAGCGTGTAGTAGCCGGGATCAAATGACTCCCGCGCCTTGCCCACGAAAAGCCAGCCCAGCCGTTCCAGCGCCACCTGCGGCAAATGTCCGTTTCGAACCTGCTCCTGCGCCTGCCGGATCTCCTCGTCGATCCGTCCCGACCCGGAGTGCACCGCAAGAATCATGGCTCGCGAAGCGGCAGTGGCCGATCGAACGCTGTTCGTCACCGGAGCCGGCGCACGAACTTCAGTGTCTTCACGGTCACCGCAACAGCCCGTCAGCAGCACGGCCAGCATTCCGGCGAGCAATCCGGCGCCCCCACGGACCGAGACCATCCAATCCCAACCGCAGCACCGACAGCGTAGTGTCTTCATGACATTCTTCATTGCGTTTCACCCTCCTTTACGCCGCAGCTCCGACACTGGATGCATCCTGACGAAAAAGTTTTCGCCCAATTTTTTTTGTTTGGGATGCATCCGCCGGACGAATTCGAGCGTAGGAAGAGGTTTGAGCACCGCAGCAAGACTCATCACAATCCGAGCCGCAATGAACGCGTCGCCCGCATCCGCTTTGAGGACATGAACCTTGAATCCATCCCCCTGCTGTCCGCTTTGCGCGAGCGTCGCTCGCGCCGCTTTGGCCTTGGCATGAAGATTCCCGCCGGCCCGCTGGCGTATGCGAGCCGCCATCCCGCGTCACCGTTGTCCGAGGCGGAGGAGGCCGCCCTGGTGTTCGCGGCCTGCGGTATCACGGGCCACGCGCTTGCCGACCTGGCTTACGCCAAGGGCGGCGGCGGCAACATCATGGCCGGGCTGGTGGCCCGCACCATCGCCAGCGGCGACGGTCTGCAAACGGTGGCGCTGGTCGTGACCAACGACACCGGCACCCACTTAGTCCGGCGCCCGCGCGAGATGCCTGCGCACGAAATTCCCACGTTGATTGAACTCGGCCGGCGGGGGGAGTTCACCGAAGCCTACCGCCGTTCGCGGGTCAAGATTCTGGATCGCCGCGCAGCCCCTCCGCTCGAACCGCTGTTCAACATCAATGCGAACCGATGGTCGGCACACGCGCCCGGCACGAGCTATTTCCTGCCGATCAATGACCTCACCTTCATGTATGTGAATGGGCTGCTCGAGATTCTCAACGAAGACACCGGCGCCTTCCTGCTCGACGAGCGGAACAGTTATCGGCCGGCCGGGCTGGGTCGTTTTGCCCGAAGCCGCGGCGGGCATCTCGAGGATGATCCTCACCGGCTGCGAGTGGCTACCATTCGTCAGGTGGAACAGTTCGTGACCGAGTTTGTCACGCTGGAACAAGGCATGATGCTGCAGAATCTCGGGCTGATGGCCCAGGCGTTGGGCCTGGGTGGATTTCCGAATTTTGCCAACCACGAGTTCGGCTGGTTTCAGGCGCTCGAGTTTCGCCTGGAGCAAATGCCCGCCAGCCGATACCTCGGCGTCAGCCCCCTGGTGGCCGCGGGGATGAAGCTGCTGCGACGCGACGTGGCCATTCCCTATCCGATCGGACTGGAGCGCGACGGTCAGGTTTTGCTGAAACCATTTTGTCCACCGTACTACACTTCCATGGCTGAAGCCGTTCGGGCGGTGGTGGCCTTGAAATTTGGCGCCGACGGGATTTTTCGAAGTGCAGGTCAAGGCAGCGCGTGGTCGCGGCATGAAACGGTCACGAAGACCGTGCCCCCGATCAGCGAAGCCGCCATTGCGGCGACCACCGCCTACTGCGAATACGTCTGGGAGCGCTACGGGCGTTTTCCCGTCTACATGCCGCCGTATCGCACGGTGCTCGGCTTCCAAGTGTGCCGGCCTGATCAGGAGTTCTACGATCGCTTCTACCGACCGGAGCCCCGCTCCAATGACGGCAAACCTGCGAGCTCACCCGGTCAGGGTTGATTGTTCTTGGAGAAAGCCGGAGGTGAATCGCATCCGCCAGTAGAGCCCCGCCGCAGCAGGTGGAATCGGCCTTGCGCGATCGAACCTTCGAGCGTCGTCGCCGGCCCAAGCCGCTGCGGGCTGAAAGCGCTGAAAGCCCGGGGTCCGGCCAAGAATGAACTCTGACCAACAACTTCGAGATGCACGGGACACCGACCTAGGCCATGGCAAACTGGACGAGATCGTGATCCAACGAAAGCACCGCCAAGAGCGTGCAGCCTTCGTCCGAGTAATTCACCGGATGATCCGTCCCGGAATCGCAGTGATGAAAATCACCAGGCCCCATGCGGCGCCCCGCCACCGTGAGGTCGCCGGACAGAATGATCAGATCTTCGCCGGTTTGATGGTGGTGCGCAGGATAGCGGACGCCGCGATCGAGCCGGCCGAGCAAAACGGCATAGCCGCGTTCCCGATCGGCCGACAGGAGCTTGATAAAAGCGCCGGGAACCGGCAGCGCCTTCCAACCGGCGGCGTCGTTGGCGGCCACGAAGAAAAAGGCTGGATTGGCGAAATCCGATCCCATCGGTGACGCTCCGGCCGACGCCGGACGGGCGGCAAGCGAGGCTGTCGGCGGGGCGCTGGCGGCCCCGGGGGCCGGCGTTCCCGCCGCCCGCATGATTCGATCGCGCAGGGTGGCAGGCGGCTTCACCTGTGGCACAGCCCGGGCCATCAGCTCTGCGGCTTTCCCCAGTTCACGGACCAGCGACTGCAATTCAGGCCGAGTCCTCGCGTCCGCCTCGAAGTTCTCCTTCTCGGCGGCCGACAACGCCCCCAGCACATAAAGGCTGGCAAGTTCCTGTTGTTGCTCGCTAATCATGCTTTACGTCATTCGTAGGCCTGCAGGCTTTCCTTCAGCTTGAGCATGCCGCGCCGGATGCGCGCCTTCACCGTGCCCAAGGGCTCACCCAATACATCGGCAATTTCCTGGTGCGTCATGCCACCAAAAAAGGCCATGGAAATAGCCTGATGTTGCTCCGGCGGAAGCCCGGCCACCGCCGCCCGGACCGCCTCTTGTTCCGCCTCGCCCAGCGCGTTGGCGCCGGGCCCCACAGACTCCGGCTCTTCAGCCGACTCAATCGCCGCTTCTGCCACGATCCGCGTCCGCCGCTGGCGCGCCCGCAAATAGTCAATACAACGGTTCCGGGTGATGCCAAGCGACCAGCTAAGCACGCTGCCCAGCAGCCCGTCGAATGTCCCGGCCTTGTTCCAGATTTGCAGGAAAACGTCCTGCACAACCTCCTCGGCTTCGCGCTGGTCCGACAACATGCGCATGGCCAGCGAAAACACCACGCCGCCCATGCCGTCATACAGTTCACCCAATGCTGCATGTTCGCGCGCGGCAATGCGGCGAAGCAACTCTGCTTCAGTGGCTTCAATGGCGGCCCGTTCCAGCATGATTCCAACTTCACCCGGCCAGCCCTCCGGCTGAAAAGGTGTCCCGAGCATGCCCCGCAACCCTCGGAAGAGCCAATCTCAATTTGCGCCCGCATCTTTCGCATCCGCCCACACTACGTTCAATACCGCCCAACTGGATGCATGAAAATGAGCCCGCCCCACCTCACTCCCGGGCCAGACCCAAATCCTCGTAAATTGCCGCATTGATCCGCCGGGCCCGACTCTGGTGGCCGTCTTCCCCGATCATTCCATTGCAAACCCAGGCCACCACCAATTCATAAGCGGGATCCGCAAACCCGACCGACGATTGGCTGCCACCATGCCCAAAGGCGCCATCCGATGCGTGCCGGCCAAACCCGTAGGGCACCGTCTCCACGCCATATCGGTTGCAGTTCACCCCAAAACCCAACCCCCATTCCAGATGATGACGAAAAGTCTCGTCGAACAGGCCGCCCCGGCTGGGGGACGTCATTTCCCGCCGCGTCTCCGGACGCAGGAGCAGGCCTTCGCGCCTACCTTCACCCCACGCCATCAGCCCCTCATAAAATGCGCCCAACGACCGAATCGGCCCACGCACACTTCCGCCGGGCCGGACGACCGCCGCCATCGACGGCTCGTTCCAGACGGGGTGGGGTCGCATCCGTCCCTGCGTTGCAAAATGCATGCAGCCCACGCGATCGCCGTAGCCGGCGAACCGTTCCCGTGGCAACGCCACCCAACAGTCTCCCATGCCCAATGGTCCGAAGACTTCCTCCGCGACGTATCGGTCAATCGATCGGCCATCGATCCTCCGCACCAACTCGCCCAAAATGCTCCAGCTCGAAAAGAGCTGATACCCTGCCCGACGCCCCGGCACCCAGTCCGGCTCCGCCGCCGTCGCCGCGATGGCCCGAACGGAATCCTCCCACGGCAGATGATGGGGGACTCGATCCGCCCCGCGAAATCCCGCCGTGTGATTCAGCAAATGCCGAACGGTAATGCCCTCCTTGCCCCCCTCGCCGAACTCGGGAATCCAATGGCGCACCGCCCGGTCCAGCTCCAACCCGCCCGACTCCCACAACCGGCCCACGGCCACGGCGGTCAACGGTTTGCCCGACGAGAACCAGACGTTGACCGTGTCCGTCCGCATCGCGACACCCTCCCGCGCCTCGCCCAAAGCCAGATCCGTCAGCACACGCCCATGTCGCGACACATACAGCTGAACTCCGAGGTGCTGTCCCTGCGAAATCCCCTCCTCCAGGATCGTCAACGTGCGCAGAAACGAAACACCCATGTCATTGCCATCACTCTCCCGCGACCTGCGCCTTTTTTCCGTCCGCCGCGCCGGTGATGAGTTCGATGGCTTTGTCGAGCTGAGGATCGCGCCCGGCCAGCCAGTCTTCCGGACTGAGCGGGATCAAATGGTCCGGAATTTCTCCCAGGTTCTCTTGATTGGTTCCGTCGAGACGATACGACCCGGTGAGGGGAAGGCGCGCGCCAGTGCCGTCCACCAGTCGCTGTTCATAGGTCCAGATCACGTAACCCGGCGTCGGCATTCCCACGAGGGTCGCCAGACCGCGCGTGCGCATGGCCGACGGGAAGATCTCGCCGTTGGAATAGCTGTGCTCGTTCATCAGAACGACGCATTTCTTTTCCCAAACCCGATACGGCGTCGATTCCGGCTCGGCGTCGCGCGGCCGAATCCATCCGTGGGGTTTGCGCTCGATCCAGTCGATCAGCGTGTCGGCAATATTGCCACCCCGATTGAAACGCACATCAATGATCATCGCGTCCTTCCCCGCCATGTATTCGTAGGCTTCACGCTCGAACTTCACCTGGTTGTTCAAGCCCATCGCCTCAATGTGCACATACCCAATCCGGCCGGCACTCTTCTCCTCCACCCGCTGGCGCAGCTTCTCTATCCGATTGCGATAATTCAGCTCCGACCATTGGTCGCCCGTCAGCGCCTTGTAGCGAACCGTCCGGGCCGCGGAACGATCCCCGTTGGTGCTGACCAAAAACTCAAACTCCCGGTCCCCACGGTCGTTAATCGCCTCATACATGCGCTCCGTCAGGCTCACCTCCTCGCCATTGATGGCGAGAATGATGTCGCCGGGACGAATCGATGTCTTCTCAAATGAGCCCGGCGCATCGCCGGGCACCGTCGCCACCCGCAAGCCCGGCCCCACGTGGGCATAGTCGAAGGTAAAGCCCAGATGGGGCGTGGTCGGCGACAGCGACGCCGCGCCCGAGTTCGCCGCTCGCACCTCGCTGTGCGACGCCTCCAATTCGCCCACCATCATGTTCAACAGCGTCGCGAACTCATCGGGCGTATCGACCGCGTCCAACAAGGGCTCGTATGTTTCACGGACCGCCGCCCAGTCGCGTCCATGAAAATTGGGATCATAGAATCCGCGTTGATATGCATTCCAAAACTGCGTGAACGCCGCCCGCCGCTCCGCCCGCGTGTCGCGCTCGAATTCAGCCTTGAACGAAACCTTCTCCGGAGCACCTTTCCCGTCGGTAGGCAACGTATACAACTCGCCGCCCTGCACAAACGACGCCTTCTTTCCGTTGCGCGCCACCCGCAGGGAGTTTTTTCCACCGCCGGTGGTCAGGCGACGCGTTTGCTTTCCATCGTAGCTCACCGACCAAACATCGCCCTCGGACATGAACAACAACGAGCCGTCCGACAGCGCGATCAGATCCGCCCGCGGCGACTGCGACGAAATTTTGCGAATCCGACCCGAGATGTTGTTGAAGTCGATCTCCACCACCAGGTTGGTGCCCGGCTTGTCAAACTTCAGATCCGTGTCCTCGCTCCGCACCGGCTCCGGCTTGAGCGGCAGCGCGTATAGCCCGTCGCCCTCCCGGCCGCTCTCGAAATACAGGTATTTCCCGTCGGCCGACCAAGCTGGATTGCTATGCTGCGCATACAGCCGCGTCACGTTCACCGGCTCGCCCCCGGACGCCGGCACCACAAATATGTTCCAAGCCCGGCTCTCGCTCTTCGCCGAATACGCAATCCAACGCATGTCCGGCGACCACGCAAAATCCCCGCCACCCACCCCGCGCCATTGCGGCCCCGGAATCTTGATCACCCGCCGCGAAGCGCCCGTCGCCAGCTCCAGCACATACATCCCGCCTTTCCGTCCCGACACCCAAAAACCCAGCTGCTTCCCGTCGGGCGAAACGGTCACGTGCGAAATGTTGTCGTTCCCATCCCACAATGACTCCGCCTTGCCCGTCTTCACATCGAGTGCATACAGGCGCGTGGTGAACTCCCGATCGGAGGTGAAGTAAAGTTTGGTTCCGTCCGGGGACCAGGAAAAATCCGAGTCGTCTCCCGCCCAATCCGTCAGGCGATTCGCAAAGTCCGCATTCCGCCCGGCGACGCCCTTCGGTTTCTCCGTCGCCACCGTCCAGACATCGCCCCGCAAGCCAAATGCGAAGGTCTTGCCATCCGGCGAAAGCTCGGCTTCAGTCACGCCGTTCGTCAGCTTCTCCCGGCGCCGGGTGGTCTGTTTTTCATCGGCCGCCACCAGCAAACTAATGCGTTCGGGTTTCGCTTCGCCGGAGCGCAAACGCCAAAGGTCCGCTCCATATTCGAAGGCCACGTCGCCCGATTTCACCGCCACCGACGGAAAACGCACCCCTCCCCCAATGAACCGCGTCAACGCCCGGCCTCGTCCCTCGCGGTCGTACACCCACAGGTTCGGCGTCCGCTCCGGACTGTCCACCACCGGCCCAATCGTCTCGTGCAACGAGCTCGACGACGGCGTCTTCTCCGCCACGGTCACCGTCAGCAGATGGTTCCCGTCGGGCATGAACTGCGTCCACAAATGCTGCGCTTCGTTCGTGGTCACCGCCTGACGTCGGCCCGACGCCACGTCGAACAGCCAGATTTGCTGCGCCGCCGATCCCTGATAGCGCGGGCGATTCCACGGAAATCCGTATCGCCCGTAAACCACGGTCTTCCCGTCCGGTGAATAGCCGGGCGTGGACATCGCCGCAAAATCCTCAACCACCAGCTCGGTCCGCAAAGTGGCCACGTCGATCGTGTAGATGCCGTTGTTCGGTGAATCCCGGCGTCCGCTGAAGAGGATTTTGGTGCCGTCCGGACTCCAGCCTTGCGGCAGGTCCGCTCCCGAGTGCCAGGTCAACTGGCGGGCCAGCCCACCGGACGCCGGCGTGGCGAAGATGTCCCAATTGCCGTTGCGTTTGCTGCCGAACGCGACCCATTGGCCGTCCGGCGAAAACACCGGATTGACCTCCGCTTCGACATGCTGAGTCAAGGCCCGCGCGGGTCCACCACCACTCGGCGCAATCCAGATGTCTCCACGGTAGACAAAAGCCAACTGCCGACCGTCCGGGCTCATGGCCGGCATGCGCGCGCCCACGACGGGGTCTTGGGACGGCGGAATCAACTGTGCAGGGAGACTGACGGCCAGACCAAGTCCAGCGGCCACCAGAAAAAGTGAAGAGTTCATCGCAGTGCCCGGACGTTAACCGCGACTCGCGCCGAGGGAAAGTGCGGAATCTTTCCAACAGGACGCCTTCCGGGCCGCACGAAAGCCGGCAAAGGCGCTGTCGTTACGGCTGGGGCACCGCGCCGAACCGTGTCCTCCAGCCCTGATGCAGCGCCATCCCAAAACAAGCCAGATCTCGGCTCCAATCATCCCGAAGTCCGCTCGGGACTTGGGCCCGGAATTCTATGGCCGTTGCTTCAGGTCGTTGATTTCAGACTTCAATTGTTGGATCAGTTCGCGCTGTTCAGCGATGAGCGCCGAGAGCGCCTCGTGATTCTGATCAACTTTTTGATTCAAACCCTTGATCGCGGCCAGGGCCACGCCATCGGCATCCACTACGGCAATGCTTTTGTCGTCGAGACCGAGGCCAAAGGCGGCTCGAAAGTCCTGAGAGACCGGTCCTACATGGACGACGCCGGGCTCGGCCTTGTAGTTCCAGCGGGTGATCGGGAGTGCGGCGACCTTGTCCAACACCTCGCCGGGATCCACCGACTCAAAGTTCTCCTTGATATTGCGATCGCTTCCGGACGAGACAGTCCCGCGGGTCTGCACACTGCCTGAGCTGTTCCAGCGCAGCGACCAGCTGCCTCCCGCCCCCAGCACTCCGCCGCCCACTCCAACCAGGACGGGGCCGTCAAACCCTGATTGGCCACCGTAACCATTCGCGTAACGCAGGAAATGATTGAAGTCCCCGTTGGCCCGCAGATACAGGGTCCAATCGGTAAGAAACATGTTGATCCCCACGTTCGGCGCAATCAGCTGCCCCAGGACGGAGAGCGACGGGCCGTTGAACAGCGCCCGGCCGCGGCCGGTGAAATTTCCGTTCACATCGGCAAATCCCCGCGAGGTGAATCCGGCCACGCTCATGTTTCCCGCCTGCGGATCGCCCCCCGAGAACAAAGTCGCCCAGTCGAAGTTGTTGAGCTTCCCCGCATTGGCCGCAAAGGTCGCGGTCTGTGCGTTCGCCGCGTCGACCTGGCTCCACACGACCTCAGTTCCATTGTAGGTCAACGCCTGCCCGGCCGCCGCGCCCGAGACATCGAGCTTGCCGCGGGTAACGGCGCCGTTGGCGAGCTTGGCGCTGGTCACCGCGCCATCCCGAAGCTTGGGGGTGTTCAACGATCCATCGCCGATCTTGGTTTCCAACAGCACGCCATCGGCCGGGTTGCTCGGCCCGAACAAGGCGCTCCAACCATAGCCGCCCAGCAGCCTGCTATCCGCACTCTCGGCCGAGAACACCGCCGGAAGAATGCTCTGGCGCGGCAGGAGCGGCGGATCCGCCGGAGTGACCAAGCCGTCAGCGTTGGCGTCGACGGTGATCTCCAGGTAAACCTGCCGGTTGAAATCGACCGAGCCCAGATCCGACTTGGAGCCCAGCACGGTGCTGACGAGCCCGTCGTTCACGCTCAGCTTGTGCACCTCCCCGTTCCAGACGGCGCGGCCGCCGACGGGTGCGTCGTAGACTTTGAACTGCACGACGCGCGCGCCGTCCGCGATGGCTTGACCATTGGCATCGGTCAGCCGGCCCTGAAACGGCAGCAGGCGCGCGGCGGTCTGGCCCGCGAGCGGAGTAAACGCGAGCGCAAGCAGGCCCGCCCGAAGAACGGAAATGAATCGAGGATATTTCTTCATAAACTTGGTGATTGGAAACTTTGGAAAGATTGCAGCCTGGGTCGTTGGCAATGCCTCACCACAGTCCGGCCGGGATGGGGGCTGGCGAGCCAACCTCCATCTTGAGGTGGAGCTCGATGTCTTCGATGTTCTCGACCCGGAGCGAGCCCTGGCTGCCGAACCGGAGTACGATGCGATCACAAAAGAGCGGCCAGCCGGTGACCGAGTTCATCGGAACCGGCGTCGAGCCGATGGCGGCGGGGAGGCCGACGGCCGTGCCGAAGAACGGCTCGCCGACCAGGCGTTGGTCGGGGTCGCGCTGATACAGCGGCACCTGGAACGAGCTGGTGGCGCGGGTGAACGCAAAGAGGCTGTCGGGAAAGAAGCCAATCCGATCCACGTTCCCGAATAGCTCGAAGGAGACGGGGATAGTATTGCCCGCGGCGAAGACGTTCTTGCCCACGATCTTCACGCCGATCTCCTTGACCCGATGGTTCCAGAACTGGTCGAACGTGCCGCCCGGCCGGTTTTGTTGCACGATGGGGACCGGGTTCGATTGGCCGAGGATCACGCGCGTCTGGTTGTAGGTCAGCGGGAAGTCGATGCGCAGTCGGGTCAGGCCGCCGACATTGGCCGGATCCCGCGTGGCCAAATCGAGCAGCAGCGCGCGGAACTGCTGGATGGTCTGGCGCGTGAGCGCGGCATCGACCTCGTACCGATTTCCCAACGGGTCGTAGCGATAATCGATCAGCTTGAAGATGTCGCGCCGGAGGCTGATCGGCTGGCCGCTGAAGGTGTTGGCGTCCCAAAGCGTGGGATTGTGGGGGCCGCGAAAGAGCGGCTCGCGCAGCTTGGCATCCCAGGCCTTCAACGCGTTGAAGAAGGCCTGGCCGCGCACGTGGTTGACCACACTGAAAACGCTCTCGGCCTCGGTGAACTCGTCGAACGACCCGTTGTTCAGCGGTTGAATAGTGCTGCCGTTGGCTTGCCGGACCGGGTTCTGGAATTTTTCAGTCCACGCGGCCTCGAGCATTCTCGCCAGCTTGTAGAGCTCGATGCGATACTCCTGCAGGAGCCCTTGGTATTCCTCTTCCGCCTGCTCGAGCTTGAACGCCAGCGACGGGTCCCGATACCAGAGGGAGTCGGTCAGGCCCTGGAAAAAGGCGTGATCGCCGGCCAGACGTTCCACGCGGGCAAGCAAGTGGCGCAGCTCGGCTCCGGCGATGGCGGAATTGAGCGCGACGACCGACAATTCTTCGATCGCAATATTCTCTTCGATCAAGAGGTTGCGCACAGTCGCGGCGCTGTTGAACAGGTTGATCGTGGCCTGCTCGCCCGCCTGGGACATCGCCTTCAAGGCGGCCAAGGATGCCTTCACAAAGGCCCCGTTCTTGATGATCGTCTGAGTCCCCGAGGCCGTTCCACACGTGCAAATCGAGATGGCGATCGCATCGGCCGCCGCCGCCGCCGCGTCGAGCGCTCCGATGAAGGCGCCCCCAATCAGGAGCGTCGCCTCGATTCTGCCGTTTCGCTCCAGTTCAGCCTCGACCTTCTTCGGGAATGAATCGATCTGGGCCTTCTTGGCCACCGCCTCCCGAATGGCCTGGATGAGGCGCAAGGCCTGGATGGACATCAGGCTCCCGTCGAGCAACTCCGGCGCGTTCGGGTCCTGGTTGTTGAGCAGGGTGTCGAACTTGGTCCGCACATCGGCGAGATAGAACGCCCGATCCTCCTCGGTACGCAGGCCGCCGTAAAACCCGGGATCGATACCAGTGATGTCGTAAAGCTGCGTCTCGAGCGAATTGCGCAGGTTGATCTCGCGTTCTGCGGTCAGGGTCTGCGCCTGCTCCGTCCGGCTCAGCTCGAAAGCCACCGAGCCATCGGCGGGCGGCGAGGCGTCGCCACCCCACTTCAGCCGCGCCGCTTCAAACGCGTCCCGACACCGGCCGATCTGCTGTTCGATTGCCGTCGAGTCCCAGGCGCTGACCAGCGCCGTCTGGGTCGGCTTTTCTCCGGTCAGGATCTGTTCGCGCAACCGCAGCGCAGAGGTCACGCTGACACGCACCTGATCGATTTTCGATTGTTGAAACTCGTTCGGACCGCCATCCGAGCCATCGCCCAGTTGCGCGGCCACCGGAAGGGAAGCAAGGAAGCTCGCGTGAATGTTCTCTTTAAGCACGTCCGAGGCACGTTGCAACATCGCGCTCTTCTCGGCCTCCGGACGTCGGGCGCCCGCGCCCGGCCCCGCATACGCCGATCGCCAGAGCTGTTCGGCATAAGCCACTGCCGACAGCCCCAGCCGCTCCATGGCCGTGCCGAACAGGTAAGCCACCGCCTGGCCCCCTTCCCGATCGGTGCCGCCTGCACCGAAGTTCGGGTCATCAAAACGCTGGAACGGCAGGACCTCGCTCAGTTCATCGTCGAACACCACGTAGTGCGGCAGCGTTGGAAAGGCCCCGCTGCCCGCCCGCAACGCGCCCGTCGTGTCGCGGGCCGTGTAGCTCAGGACATCCTTGATCCCTTGCAGAAAATACAGGCGGGAATAGGTGATCGCCTTCTGTGAATTCATGCCGAACCCGACGGCTTCCTCGGGCGGCAGCAACCGGGGATCATTGACCAGGCTCGAGCCGGGATACGAAACCCGCGTGGAATTGAGCAGGTCCCGGTTGCCGGCAAAGAGATAGCCGGACAACAGGCTTTCCAACGCCTCCCACGCCACGACCTTTGCCTGGACCGACCGGGGCGCCTGCCCGGACGGGAATGACTCCGGCTCCGGCGGTTCACCGAGCCGGATCTGCACCGCCCGATTCACCGCTTCCTCAAGGTCCGGACGACTCGAGCTTTCACCAGGGCCTCCGATGAAATCGTCCACCAATCGATCGCGGGTTTTCGTTTCCGGAAAACCCTTGAGGTAGGCCCGCCCCGCCACCAGCCGGGCAAAAGCTTCGTCGAGGTCGTCGGCGAGTGCCGAACCGCCGAGCGCGAGCGCAGCGAGCAAGACCACCAACGCAACGGCAAAGGCGGAACGCCCGAGGTGGCGCGCCGGCGTCCGGAGCGCGGACTTCCAAGTCCGCAGCGGCCGAAATCCGCCGTGACCGCAGGGACCTCCTTCCCGCGTCGTTGACTCAAGCTGCTGCGGGCGGCAAGCCCGCGCTCCGTCCTGCCCGGAAGGCACGGCCGGACAATTCTTGGAGATAATCGTCTTCATGGCGAATCAGGGAACGAGAATTCCGGTGACCAGCCGGGATTGCAGATTGCGGGAGATGGGTTCCGGGGACGCGATGAGCTCCGGATCCAACGGGTTGTCTGGATCGCTCCTCCGAAGCTTGGCCGGCTTGACCGAGCTCGCCGTCGCCACCGCCGTCAGCACCGGAGCCGACATGGCGGCGACCAACCGCAGGTGGGTGACCGTCGCCTGCGGCGCGAGGTCCGGCAGAATCGTTACCCCCTTGTGCGGATGGAAGACGTCGTCGTTCAATGTCCAGGCGAAGTCCCCGCCATCAAGGGCCTCGAAGGTTTGGGCAGAGTAGTTCAATGCCGGTGACACCAGCAGGTTTCCCCAGACGATCAGTCCGCTTTGTGCGTCCTGGCTGTATTCGATCGATCCGTCTGACGCCCGTGTGTTCACCCAAAGCTCGGCCACGTGGGCGTAGTTGAAGTCTTCGACCCGGAAGCCTTGTGCATTGGCGTTGAGGGCCACGTCGAAGCCGGGCGCCGCCAGCGCGACAAAGCCATCCGCTGCGAAGGGCCTGCTGGCGGCGGGCGGCGAAACACGCGGCGCCAGGTCGAGATCCATCGTCGCCGCGTAGGCCTGCTGCACCGGCACGAGGGCCACGAAAGCCGCCCCATATTGGTTGGTTTCACCAACGGCAAACGTCCGCTGCGGAGTCAGGTCGCTGATGTAACGATCCGCGCCGGATTCCGGATCGATCCCCACCTTGTGCGCCGGCAACACTCCTGCGCCGTGAAATGCCGGCTGAAACACATGAGCCACGTAGGCGGCGCCCGCGGTCACCGGCGGCAGTTGCACCGGAAGTCCACCCAAGCTGGACGGCTGAGCGGGCGCGCGTCCAGGCGCTGAATAGACGATGACATCCATCGCATCGAGAGGCGCCCCTGCGTTGGTGGAGGCCAGCAAGGTGGCGCGATAAACGCCGGCCGCATTGTAGATGTGCGCAACAGAGACTCCGGCGCCCGATTGCCCATCGCCGAAGTTCCAGATCACGTTGGACGGTGCGTTCAACGCCTCGAAGTCTACTGTGCTGCCCGCTGTGACCCAGAGAGGGCCGGCGGCGATGCGCGGCGGCCCGTTGGACGCGAGCCGCATTTGCAGCTGGAACGGCTGGTTCGTGGTGCCGGAGACGAATCCAGGCACGGCGGCCCCGGGCGGAGGTGCGCCGGCCAGAAGGTTGAACTGCCGGATCAAATTCGATTCCAGCCCGCTGAACGCCAGCCCCGCTTGCATCCCGAAAGGCCGGATGAACGCCGGGCCGAGTCCCGGATTGTTCGGGTCCAGCGGCAGATAGCCCGCCCGGCTGCCCGCGAAGTTTAGCGGCATCAACGGAACCCGCGTCAGGACAAACCGGCCCTGCGCGTCGGTGGGCGAACCCGTCAGGCTGAAGGGCACTCCGGCGATCGAAACCGCCACTCCCGGGATCGGCACGACGCCGTCGGTCACCACTCCCGCAACGTCGGTGACGGGCTGCCCCTCCAGCCGAAGGCTCCAGCTCGCCAGGGTCACGGTCTGCGGGCCGGCGTTCGATATCACCAGGGACCAGAACTGCGTGCCCTCCGTTCGCGTTCGAACCACGGTTCGAAGAAACGTGCCCAGGTCCCCGTGCGTCGGCCGATCCAGCGGATAAACCAGGTGCTCCAGCACTTTGGGATTAAGGGCGGACGCCGCCGCGCGACCGTCGTAAAGAACCAGGCTGGCCGGGTTCGGGCCGGGTGAACGCAAGTGTATGACGAGCGCCGCGTGGGGCAAGGGCGCGAACGCCAGATCGACCTGCAACGATTTCAGCTCCATCTCGGTCACCACCGAGAGGCTGGACTCACGGGTGCCCCGGGACGGAATGGCCACGCCGACCGAATTCTTTTTCAACACCACCGGGTCGACGCCGGTGTCGCTCGCCACAGAACGGCGGGTGCTGAGCGGACGCGCCGACTGCCGTTCCAGGCGAAAGGTTCCCTCCAGCAGGATCGGCTGGCGGGACATCCCATATACTATCTCGCTGTATTTGCCCTCGACGATATAGCCGTCGGTGGGATTGGCCTGAACGAGCTCGCCGTCGAGGGAGACAGTTCGCTGGATCGGGAAGGGAAACGGATTGCGCACATCCATGCGACCGTCGTTCAGCCAGTCGACGTCCTCGCCCGCCGTGGGGTCCGTCTCGGCCCAGCGATCGAACGGTTCCTTGTTCTGATCGCCGGGCGGCAGGACGAATCCGCCCCCGACCGCGATCCGATTCCCGACGTCCGAGACCCGATGCCCGATCAGGGGCACGTCCACCGGCCAGAGCAACGCCTGCGAGCTGTCGATCAAGCCGCGCAACAATCCGTTGACCTTGGTGTCCTCATAAAGCGCGAGGCTGAGATCCACATCCGGCACAGCGTTGCGGCGGCCATTGACAGACGCGATCTTCGCGAAGCCCTTGAAATCGCCCTCGAGCCCGGGCACCTCGGCGATGACCTGATAGGATCTGTCGCCAACGCTCGTGCGCAAAACCAGGCGGCCTTCGTGCACGCCGCGCCCGAGGTTCTTTCGGTCCAGCCGCAGGTAGACGACATCGTTCTCGAGCGTGGTCACGCCCGTGAGGTTGGTCTGGCTGACGAGCAATTGGCCCGTCGAATCGCGTTGCTCGCGCTGGTCCGGTGACGCGAACAGGCGGATCCACGGCTCGGGGGTTTGCCGATCGGTGGTCGGAAGCCAGACGGCTTCCCACAACAGAATGCCCCCGCCGCCGCCCTCGGCCCCCGCCTGGTTCGCGATGCCGACCGTCTGCACGTCTTCACCAGGAAAGAACCGGATCACTTGCTGATTCAACATCGTCCGTGGGGTTGTCCCGAGCGGCGCGCCGGAGACATTGAGATCCTCTTTCGACGGAAAGTTGTTCTGCGGTTCGGCATCGAGATCCGGGCGCACGCTCGTGGCCAAACGCGGACGCAGCACCGCCGGATCGAGCACGTGCACCCAATAGCCACGTCCCAGATCGCGCTGCAGATCGAAGCCTGGCAAGGGCGCGTCCGGCGGCAGCCCCGCAAGGACGTTGGTCGCCAGCTCCGCCGGATCGCCCTGGGGACGGAACATTTTCCGAAAGCTCTGGTTCTCCCAGGTCAACAGCGCGTCGTAGTCGAACCCCGCCGCCGTCAGCACCGCCAGCAGACTGACCGGCTCGGCATTGCTGACGGTCGCAGCGCCGACCGGGATGCCAATCAGATTCCAGCCCTGGCTCAGGGTCAGAGCGGGGAATGCGTCTCCGCGCGGCACCGTTCCCGGCACGGCCCACGACGCCACCGAGTTGGCCATTTGGATCCAATAGGCACGTCCCGGTTCGATGGGTGGCAGCGCCAGCAACTGGTTCGCAAGGAAATCGTTGGCCTGCTGCACCGTCGTTCCCCCGGGCTTGACGAAGCGCAGCCACACGCCCCCTTCCGCGTCATAGGTCCAGGCGGAAAGAAACCCTGGCAACGTCGCGAAAAGCGCCTCCGGATTGGGCGCCGTCGGCACAACCTGAAACGTCACGAGGTTCCATTGGGCAGCGAGGGAAAAGGTCTGGGTTTCGGCGCGCGCGACAAAGGTCCAAGTACAAAGGATCGCGGCGATGAGGCGGACCGCGAAAGCAGATGCGCTTCGGGAATTCCGCAGCGAACTCCGATGGCAGATATCCGCTTGGGATCCGCCCTCACCCCGGCCCTGTCTCCCAAGGATCGGGAGGAACGTCAGGGTGCGTCTTTTCACAGGGGTACGATTGAAATTCCGGCGACGTCCGGCCCGACTGACGACGTCGCACCCAGAGTCGGCGCGGCGAAAAACCACGGGGCGCCCGCGGATGTTCCACCCTCTCCTGGGGGGAGAGGGCCGCGGTGAGGGCGAATCGCAAAAAACTCGCGCGATCCAGTTCCCAACCCAGCGTGGCGCAAGGAGCACCGCTTTCATGGGGCCACCGCGCGAACGCGGAAGAAGGTGTTGCCCGTCGCGGAGCGCGTGACGGTGGCTTGAGCCGAGGCCGAGGCTGCCACCACTGACGTCGCCTGGGTCCATGGCCCCGTGGCGGCCGGCGCGGACTCCAGGACATAACTCTTGGTGGCAACGCTTTGCCAGCTGACCGTCGCCTGCCCTGGGGTGACCACGAGCTGGAGGACGCGCAGGGCCGAGGTGGGATCGAGCGGATTCGTGCCTGCGGCGAATTCTGCCGCATTCGTGAGACCGTCGCCGTCGGGATCCGCGCCCGCCTGCGCCGTCGGCAGGCCGAGATCGCCAAAGATCCGTTGAGCCCATTGCTCGTAGCTCTCGGTGATGGGCAGCACCGAAAGGTCGACCCGCATGACCCGGCCGCGAACGGCCGCCGTGAAGCCGGAGAGGGGAACCGCCCCTCCTCCGGATGGAGCGCCGTCCACGGATCGAACGGTCGCCACCGCGCCGTTGATGCTGGGGGTGAGAACGTAGGTCGGCGGCGAACTGCTCAGCAGCTGGAACGAGTTCACACCTTCCGCCGCGGGGTCATCGAGCTGGATGGTGCCGAACCTCCGGGTATCGAACGGGACTTCGAGCACGTAATATTGCTGCTCTCCCTGGTAGAAGGTCCGGACCGGAGGCCGTGTGAGCTGCGTGTAGGTCGCGTTTCGGGTTCCGTCCGAGACCAACCAGCTGGCGCTCGTGATGCTGATCGGCTGCGACGGATTGGCCGTATTGACCACGGTGCCCCAAAGGATGAGGCCGGGCTCGGGCACGCCCGTCGGCAAGCCGGGCGCCGCTCCTCCCGATGAGACGAGCGAGAAAAGCCCGCAAACATTGGCTGCGAACAAAAGGGCGGAGAGACGGGAACTAAACCCGGCGCGAGCGCCCGAGTGACCGACTTTTAGCGGAGCACGGGCTTGCAGCTCGCAGCGGCTCGGGCCGGAGTCGCGGCTCGAAGGTTCCTGCACGCCCCGTCGATTCCGGCCGCTGCGGGCTTGGAAGCCCGCGCTCCGGGCGCCAAACAAATACCGGTCTCGGCGGGAGGCGCTGGATCCGCGGTCCGGTGGCGCGGCCATGGGTGGTCGAACATCGGGCAGGGCGACCACATTCGCGTGAGTCATAACGTTAGGCCGGTTGAGATGGGCAATCATAAGGTCGTTGGGTGGCTATTTGGTGCACTTGCCGATGAATCGGTAGTCGCTGGGCTTGATGACGAGGTTTTTGGGCGGCCCGACGAAAGGCGCATAGACCTTGAACGTGCCGCTGGGCGTGGCGAGGTAGCTCTTGTAGTCCTGCTTGAAGTCGGGCTTGCCGACCGGGTTCTTGACGTACGAGGTCACGGCGTCGACGTGGCGCCTGACCGCATCCTGGACGGTGGTGCGGATATCGGCCTGGGACATGTTATCGCTGTTGTAATCATCCCGGGCCGGATCGCCGGTGGCCACCGGGCCGGAGACACCCGCGAGCGAATAGTTGCCGTGCGTGTGATAGTCGCCGACGTTTTCCGTCCCCGTGGGGCAACTCAGCGCACGGTAATCGAAGCTCGTCCCGGTTCCCGTGGTCGGCTTGGTCGCCTGATAGTTGTTGTTCGAGTCCTTGCAGATCAACCCGCCGTATTCCTTGTTGTCCGCGATCGATTTGGGATTGGCGTCCGCCATGGCGTCCGCAGCCGCGGCGTCCGCGCGGATATACAAATCTCCGGGCGCCAGTCCCTGGCGATCCGTCTTCCGGACGGGGTTGTTATTGCAGTAGGCGTAAAGGTTCAGGTCGCCGGGCGACGTGTAGACGGGCTTGGACGCCGCCAGGCAAGGCGGCCGCGTGATCGAGGCAAAGAACGGGTCGGGACCGAGGAAACGCGCCGTGGGTCCCAGGTATCGCTTCTCGAAGTAATGCAGGTTCGATTCCCGATCCGATTCTTTTTGCGTGAAGCCATAGTCGCCTCGGCGCGGAGCTGTCGACGGCCAAACGGACCGCGTCTCGCCGAAGGGGAAATAGGCCTTCTCGGATCGCAGTTGCCCGCTCCGATCAGCCAAACAGCTCGAGGATCCCAGATGGTCCTGATGATAGTAGATGATCTCGAGCGCGGGATCGTTCGTGATGGTGCCCGCGGCTGCGCCGCGGATCCACGCCGCCTGGCCGGGCGGCAGAATTGCACCGGCATCGCTGATTGAAGACAGGACCGGATCGCTCGGGAAACGCTGACGCCAATTTCCTGAAGCGGGGTCCAGGATCGAAACCCACGCGCTCGCCGGAAATTCACCGGCAAGGTTGAGGGGCCGCGCCAGGCGATTCCCGAAGAACTGGCTGCCCGACACGATTCCGGGGAGAGCCGAAGTCGCGGGCGTTCCGGCGAGGATGACAGTCGTCGCGCGGCGGCCGAACACCCGGACGACGGCGCCTGCGGGAAGCACCGTGGCCGCGGTGACTTGAACATAGCCGTTGTCCGGGCCCGTTCCCGACCAGTAGGCGCAGGCGCCAACGTCGGGGTTGTTCGCCGGATCCAACGCGGGGAAGGCCCCACCCACCCGCAGACACCAGAGGTTCCAGCCCGGTTCCAGCCGCAGCGGCTGTATCCGCGTCGTGCCGCCCATCAGGCCGGTCACGCGGGCGACGCGGGTGTTGTCGTGCCAGACGTACTTCACCGGCGCATCCTGTTCGCGGGTCTCGAAGTATTGATTCACATAGTGGGTCACCGTTTTGCGCCAGGCAGGATTCAACTCGGACACCCGGCTGCCATCCTCGGGAGCGGGCTGTTTCCAATGCACCGTCTTGGTGACACGCCGATCGAGGTAGTCGTAGGAGTAGGTCGCCACCATCGATCCGTTCTCGATCCGGACGAGTCGATCCTTGAAGTCCCAGACGTTGGTGGCGCCATCGCCCGTCAACAGGTTGCCAGTGGCATCGTAGGTGAAATCGCGGTTGATCCCACCAGAGGACACGCGCGTCAACGCATGCGGCCCAGGCGCGTCGCCCGGGTTGCGCCCGATCCGGTTGAACCGGCCGGCCGCGCCACCCGACGACATCAAACCTTGATCCGCCATCGCTGGACCTCCGTCCGGATCGATCAGGTCCGAGGTCTGCGACAACATGTTGTTCAGCCGATCGTAGCGAAACTCGATGCGGTTCGAGGCCGTCGAGCCCAGCGCGGGATACACGGCCTGGGTCAGGCGGTAGAGGTTGTCGTAACGAAATACCTGCGTGTTGAACCGACGCGCCCCGTCCGGCACGGCGCCCAAGTTCCGCTGATCTTCGATCCGTTGCACATTCGAGGCCGTGTCGAACGAGTAGGAAAAGTCGATCAGGCGCGTGGTCGCATTGGTGGATTCCAGGTCGGTCAGGCGCAGCCGCGGATCGAAAGCGAAGGCCGTGCCCACTCCATTCCCATAACGCACCAGCGCCAGCTGCCGCGAGGGCCGGTAGCGAACGGACGCGATGATGTCGCCGAGGACTGCGCCCGAGATGCGAGTCAGCAGGCTGCGTGTGTTGTAAGCCTGAGCCACTTCGTCGCCATCCGGATACCCCACGCGAGTCACGCGATCCGCGCTGTCATAGGTGAATCGGGTGCGGTAGCTGACCAGCTGGCCATGGACCCCATCGGGGATGCGCTTGACCTCCCATTCCTTGCGTCCACGCCCGTCGTAGGAGAAATGGGTTTCGCCCGACAGATCCCGAATCCACGCGAGCTCCCCGGCCGTCCTGCCCGCCACCCCGGTGGTGCCGTCGCCCAGCTCCAAACCCGCCCGGGCCACGTCGTAGTGATACTCAACGTCGATCGGCCGAACACCATCCTGGTAGTCCTCCGTCGCCAGCCGGTTTGCACCATCGTAGGTGTAAACGATCCGCTGGCCGCGCGCGTCCACGGTTTCGCGCAGGTTCGACGCATCGTCATAGACGAAGGTCATCCGCCCGCGATCCGGATCGTTCATCTCGATCATCCGCTTGAGCCCGTCATAGGCCATGACCTTGACGTTGCCCTGGCTGTCCTGGATCCGAACGACTTCGTCGTTCAAATCGTAGCGATATTGCGTTCGCCAGCCGGCGAGCGGCCCGGGCTCGCCGGCATCCGTCAGCCGCACCAGCTCGTCGACCGCGATCATCCGGTTCAAGCCGTCGAAGGACTGCACGTTGGGAGTGTCGAAATGAGGCGAGCCCGCCCGCCGATCTTCCTCGTCGTAGATTCGTTTCTGAAAGGGCAGGTATTGCGTGGCGGATTCACCGCGGGCACCGCCCCATCTCTCCGGCGGGTTCACGGTGCGAATCTCGCGACCTAAGGGATCGTAGAAACGATCGGTGGAGACGATGGCCGGACTGACGCCGTCCGCCGTCGGTGGACGCCCCGCCGGCCAGAGGACATTGAACTGCGGCAGCTCTGCACTCGCCACCTGGAAAGGCAGCCAGTCGGCCTGCTTCTGCGCGCGCAGATTGTAGCTGGATGCCTTCGAAACCACCCAGGTCCCGGCGATCTCGCCTTCCTCGATCGAGGCCACCGCCCGCGCGCACCCGTCGGTGAACTCCGCAGTCACATATTCGCCTGGCTGTCCGGCCACCTCCCGCTGCCGGGTCGTCACCCGGCTCAGCGCGCCGAGCGCCACTGGCGCGACGGTCAGGCGTCCGATCGCGTCATAGACATAGCTCCGGCCCCGCAAGGGGTCGGCCGGCTGATACTCGAAGATTTGGGTGGGCAATGCCGGTGTGTCCCCGGGTCGGACGATCCCAACCAGCCGCGCGAAGCTGTCAAACTGATAGGCGGTTGCCAGCCCGTTGAAATCGATCGCGTTCGTCACGACGCCAAACCCGGGGTCATAAGTCGCCGTGAGCACCAGGTCCGGCGAGCCGCCGCCCACCACAATCGTTTCGCGCACCGGAAAGGTCTGGAACGCCGCGTCCCACGTCAGCAACCGGCGATTGCCCACGGGATCGACGATTTCCACCGCATTGCCAAAGGCATCGTAACGGGTCCGGGCGGCCTGAACCGATCGGTTGGCGTCGACGAACTCGAGCGTGCGCGACAGCAGCGCGCGGCTTTGCACCTGGCCTTGCACCCCGACCAGCGGAGCGCCGTCGTAAAAATGCACCTTCCTGGAAACGAAGGCGCCGTTCTCGTCGGTCACGGAGATCGTGTCCGGCTTGTTGACAATCCAAAGCGCCAGCGCGTTGCCGCCCAGCGCATAGGTCGTCGTCGTGAACCTCTCGTCATCGATGCCCGCGCTATCCACCCCAAAATCCTGAACCAGCGTCGGGTTGCCGTAGTCGTCGTAATCAGTCACCTGGGAGGTGCGCTGAACGGCGCCAACCGGATAGCCCAGGCTCAGCGACAACAGGCCGTTCGCCTCGCGTACTTCCACCACTTTTTCCCGCAGGATGGGGAAGGAAACGGACCGCCCGTTGCCCGGCGTCACGGTGACGCCTTGGCTGGCAAAGCGGCCGGCAGGAATCGGCGGCGACGGATTCGCGCGGTAGTCCTCCAACACTCCGTCGGCATCAAGGTCCGCCAAGTACGGCAACGCTTCCGTCGGGCGGTAAAGCCGGCGAATCGTCCAGTCCTGCCGCGTGCGCGTATAGACATAGGCATCCGCCGTTAGCCGCGACCCGGCCTCGAAGGTGCCCGCCTGCGCCGCCGCCGCGCAGCCCGCGTCGAAATCGCCGTCGGGAGCGGAATGAAGCACGACGGGATCGATCTTCTCTTCCACCCATGAGTTGCCTTTGAGCGGCTCCTCCTCGTGCCCCGCCACCTCCGTAAACTCGTCGATCATCCGAAACGCCGGAACGCTGGCGCCGTAATCGTCGTTGTCGATCAGATCCGCGGAGCCGGTGTGAAAACGATATCGCGTCACGAGCGACGGACCGCTCACCTGGCCCGTCGGCGTCCGGGCCCGGTTCCAGTTGGTCGCGACATTCATCAAGCCCGTCACGGCATCGAAGACAAAATCATCCCCGTAATCCACCCGCTGGGCGAACGCGAACCCGCGAAACTCCCGTTCGTAGCCGTCGTAGAACGGGTCACGATATCGAAACTCGGAGATCAGCGCGTCTTCGCGACCGTCCCCATTGAGGTCCTGGCCGCAGGTGATGCGGATCTGGCGCACGACCTCGAGGGCAAACGGCGCATAAGTCCGCCACGGATGGCCCGCGTCGCGTGCCCGTTGCTGGTCCTCGACGGCCGACCCGTAAACGATCCGGGTTCGTTTTCCGATGGAATTGTCGATGCCGGTCAGGAGGTTGGGGCGTCCGCCCGGCAGCAGCTCGACGTACCGGAAGGAGTCGGCCTGGGACGGATTCCGAAACATCAAGTCGACCGATCCGTTGCCATTGAGGTCGGCGAAGCGCAGGACCGTCGGGTCGGCCGGATCGCGGGGCGCGTAACGCGGCAGCCCGGCCCGCACGTACGGCGTGGACCAACGTTGGCCGGCGACGTTCACCCGCAGGGCCAACGTGGCGGACGGACCGGAGCCATCGAGCACCAACACGTCCGAAAGGCCGTCGCCCGTGAAGTCGTCCACGAACACATCGCGCAGATCGATGGTGCCAAGATCGAACGAGTCGCCAGCGGCCACGGTCACGGACCGTTCTTCTCCGTAACGCCCGAGCCCGCAGAGGGGCCAATAGCTGACCGTCACGCGCTGGCCCCCGCCGCTGGTGTTCACGCGAAGGCAGACGAGGTCAAGCATTCGATCGCCGTTCATGTCGGCCAGGTGCACGCAGGGATTGGGCTGGCCGTTGGTGCCGGAGAACGTGTTGGCGATGGGAAAGCTGGGAGGAAGGGTGGTCTCACGGGCGGTCCAGGCGCCTCCGCGCGCGACGTAAAAACTGTTGACCTTCATCGCGCCGAAGCCCGGCTCGAGATTTACGAAGTCACCACGCTTGTCGAAGTTCACGTCCATCTGCCGCGTGCCGGCGTCGCTGTAGGTGACGAAAGCCGGCGGGTTTTGCAGGACCGTGGTTTGGACGTCCTCCTGACTGAACCCCAGTCGTTCTTCGTTGATCAAGTCCAGACGGGCCCGGTTGCCAAAGGTGTCCAGCCGCTTGTTCGGGCCGTCCTGCAGCAGGCACGAGAGATCGACCAAGCCCTTGCCGCGCGGGTCGTGCACGATGGTGTTGGGCTGGGCCAAATCGAGCGGCGACGACGCCTGGGCGAGTCGCGACGGGGCGAATTGCAGGCGGGCCACTCCGCCGGAGACGCGTTCACCACGGTTCAAACAGACGCGTTGGACCATGCCCGCGCCCTCAAGCGGAGTGGAGAACAGGTCCGGCAAACCGTCACCGTCGAGGTCGGCCAGTTGCACCCGCCCGCTGAACTCCGCCGGGTCCAGTTCGGGCGGAGCCTCAAAGCCGCGCAGCTCCGCCCGGGTCAGGTCGAGGCCGGCATAGACAAACACGAGCGGCGGCAGAAAGTTTTGATCGGCACCCGACCGATCGACCTGCACGAAGCGTTTCAAGAGGGTGACGCCGAGGTCCAAGTAGGTGCTCTGGGTGACAGCCTCGCCCGGTGTCAAATCGCCCGTTTCGTAGGCATAGCCGAGCTTGTAGGCCCGGACCAGTTGCCCGGCGCTGCGCACCTCGATGCGCGCCAGACGCTGGTGCAACCGCGCCGAGAACGTGGGACGATAGTCGTCGAAGGCGTCCGGACGCTGTTCATACTCGAACAGCACCTCCTGGGCGTTGCCGTTCAGCTGGGCATAGCTGATGCGGCTCGGATAAAGCACTCCGGTGCCAAGAGCATATTCGTACTCAATGCGGTTGCCGTGCAGGTCCGTCGTCGAATCGAGCATCCAGCAATAGGTTCGGTCGAACGACGACTTTCCCGTGCCCGCCAGCTCCGGATGTTCCACGACGCTCCACCGTCCGTTCGCGCCTCGGAACCGGCCGAACGTATGCCGGAGCCCGTCGCGAGCGGTCACCTCCCAGGCGTCCGTTTGCCCGTCGTTGTCGGAATCAATCGAACGGACGCGTTGAAACTCGCGATCGTTCTCGCAGCGCCAGTCGCTCCCGGCATTGTTCAACGGCACCAGCTCTTCGCCCTGATACACGAATGTGTCGCCCGCGTCATACTCGGGAAATCCCTTGTCCGACTGCCGTTTGATCGACGGCAGATCCAGCGTCCAGCCCATGCCGGCCAAGCCGTTGCCGCGGTTCGAGTCGTAAGAAAGCCGCAGGCTTGGAACCAGGTTCGCCCGGCCGGGCGGAACCTCGACGGAGATCCCATAGGTCGCGCCGCCCGTATTGAGCTGCGGCTCGAACGATTCGCCTAATCCTTCAATCGACCCGGCCCCGCGCGGCAACGAGATGACGTTCGCCTTGACCCCCGATTTGTCGGGAGGACCGTCGGCCAGCGCTGTCATCCCGCCGGCAACGAGCATCGCTGCCAGCGCCCGGGCCGTTCGACGATGCCCTCGACCGCGTGTAACGGAGCTCTTTGATCTCGGCTGCGACTCCTGATGGCCGGCCGGCGCGATGTGGGAAGGTGAACGTTTCATTCCACCCCTATCTCCGCCAGTCGCCGGCAATTATTACAGGTATTCGAAAATCATGTTATGAGCCGAAACCGTCGTTCACCCCACTTCAGCAACCCTTCAAGGGGCGAACCGGTCCCGATCAGGGACAAACCTCGCCCAATCGCCGACCAGCACAAAGCCGCTCACGGCCGGTTGACCAGCGCCGCCTCAGCCAGCGCGGACGCGAGGTCTTCTGCCTTCCATTTGTTCCCGTCGAATTGACGGTGAACGCGGCCATGCCGATCAAGGACGACCGTCCGGAGGTTGTGCAGAAAACTGCCCCCTTCGTTGGCAAAGCGAAAATCAAGCTGCGAGCTTAATCCCGCCATGACACCCGCGCCGGCCGAAACGAACTGCCATCGGTCAACGTTTTTCCCCCGGTAGGCGAACGCGTAACGGGTCAGCACGCCCGGCTGGTCAAACTCCGGATCAAAGGAGATAGAAAGAAACTGCCAGTTGGTCGGGCCCCCAGACCGCTGGAGCAGCAGGCTGCGCGCCCGCTCAAAATGCTGGTTCATGCGCGGGCAGTAGTCGGGCAGCGGACAGCGCGTGAAGATGAAGGTGAAGGCAACGGCACACCCGCGGAATTCAGACAGTTTAATCGTCCGCCCATCCTCCGCCAGCAAGGCGGCATCCGGCAGGACATCGCCCGGCTTCAGTTGCGCCACATGAAGCAAGGCCGTCGAAGCGGGGTCGGGACTCGGCAGCGGCGCCAAGTCGTTGGTCGACCCGCGCCGAATGTGCTCAATCCAGCTTTCCTCGTCGGTCGCTTTTACGTGGAAGGCGATCGCGTCGCCCACTCGCAACCCGCGCAGTTCGTTGGGATCGCGCACGTCAAAGGCCATGGTCATCTTGGGCATGAATCCAGGTATCGCCTCGTGGCGAACGACCACACTTCCACCGCTGCCGGGCAACTCGCGGATTACGCCCCGCGCTTCGAACGAACGCAGCACGCTGGCGGATTCCTGCGGATTGGCTTGAATGACGGACGGATTGCGATTGGTCGCACGCGCCGAGGGCACGAGCGCGCCCGCCGACGCCGGCTTCACGCGGTCGACCGACCGCTCTGTCGCCGGATCGCACCCAACCCAGAGCAGGCTTCCAGCCGCAATCCAGACTCCCAGGAGAGCCCGCACCCAAACCCCACGGGGCGCAACGCAACGCAAGACGCACTTGTGCATGTCCCCAGTGAAACACGACCGCGCCAGCCATGGATCGATTTGAGGGACGGCACGCCACGCAGACTGGGCCAAACGGATTGCCGTCGGGGCCACTCGCCCGCGCCCACGTCCGCCCCATCCTCCCATCCTCCGTCCGCTTGCACCGCCGAGGTCAAAAGGTCTTCACCCGCCATTTCCAACCGCTTCGACGCCGCTTCAATCCCACTCGCCCCATTTGTCCGCCCAGTTGCCGCATTTGGAATAGAGTCGGCCCCCTATCTATGGCGAAGTCAAAGAAGCCAGGGCAGCGGGCATACGCTGACCAACACTCCAGGAGGACAAAGCCCGAGGCGCGCACCGCTCAACACGTCGCCACCAGCCCCTCCCGGGCCACGGCCATCACCATCTCCACCGCGGCAATCACCTTGCTGGTGATGGGGACCATGGCGCTCGGCCACTTCAGCTCTCGAGCTCGATCACCCCGCGTGGGCTCGAACGGCGATTCCCCATCCGCCACGACGGACCAACCCCAGGCCTCCCCAGCCGCAGCCCAGTTAATGATGGGCGGGGACCCGCGCAAGGAGTTCGTACCGGGTCCCGGCATCCTGCCGTCCGCGCCGGTCGATCGCAAAACCGCTCCCGCGCAGAATGCCACACCACCGGTTTCGGCAGGAGGCGCCGCCGGTTTTGAAGGGTTAATCACCCTGGACCCCATCTGCGAAACAATCGAACCCCCGGGGCGAAAATTGCCCCCGGGAAATCCCGCCCCGAGCACCGTGCGGATGGCGCAACGCCTCGCTGAGATCCGGTCCACCGCAAACCCGGCGTCCGCAGGATACCTGAGCGATCGCCTCGCCGAGCAACTGCAGGGCAAATTGACCAACGCCTCCACCGTCAGCGAACGATTCCGCCTTCAGTTCCAGCTCGCCATTCAACAGATCAACTCGGCCCGCCCAGATGCCGCGCTCAACACGTTCGCCGCGATGGAACGTCTCGTGGCGGAAAGCGCCGGCGCGCTGGACCAACGCACGCAGACCGAGCTTCGGCTGCGCAAGGCCATGGCATTCTTCCGCCTGGGCGAGCAGGAGAACTGCCTGGCCACCCACAACGCCGACTCGTGCGTGTTTCCCCTGAGACCAAAGGCGTTTCATCTGCTCCCCCGGGGTTCCCGCGGTGCCATCGCGCTTTTCAGCGCGCATCTCGCCGAGCACCCCAAGGACCTCAGCACCCGCTGGCTGCTGAACCTCGCCCATATGACGCTCGGAGAATATCCCGACCACGTGAACCCTCAGTACCTGATTCCCCCGGAAAGGTTCGCGTCGGAATACGAGCTACCGCGCTTTCTCGACGTGAGCGATGGCTTGGGGATCGATGCCAACGATCTGGCCGGTGGCTGTATCGTCGAAGATTTTGATCAGGATGGGTTTCTGGACCTCGTCATCTCCGCCTGGGATCTGCAAGGCCAGCTTCGCTACTTCCACAACAGCGGCCAAGGCACGTTCCAGGAGCGCACCAGTGAAGCCGGCCTGGTTGGCCTCGTCGGCTCCCTGAACATCCAACAGACGGACTACAACAACGACGGTCGACCCGACATCTGGGCCCTGCGCGGAGCCTGGCTCGGCGAAGGCGGACGCATCCCAAACTCGCTCCTGCGCAACAATGGCGACGGCACCTTCACCGATGTCACGGAGGAAGCCGGCTTGCTGAGCCTTCATCCCACCCAGGCCGCGCGCTGGTTCGACTACGACGGTGACGGCTGGCTCGACTTGTTCATTGGCAATGAAACGTCCGACCCAAGGCGCCCGCACCGATGCGAGCTCTACCACAACAATCGCGACGGCACTTTCACCGAGTGTGCCCGGGCGGCCGGCATCAACGTCACCGCCTTCGTGAAGGGTGTGGCCTGCGCCGACTACGACAACGACGGCCGTCCGGATCTCTATCTCTCCGTTCGCGACAGCGGACCGAAAATCCTCCTGCACAACGACGGTCCCGACAGCTCAGGCCAGTGGCGCTTTCGAAACGTGGCGGCCGCCGCCGGCGTAAATTCCACGATTCAAAGCTTCGCAACCTTCTTCTTCGACTACGACAATGACGGCTGGGAAGACCTGATGGTGTTCGGCTATGGACTCGAGAACGGCGTCGGCGACGTCGCCGCCGATTATCTCGGGATGCCCAACTCAGGCGAAAAACCCCGGGTCTACCACAACAACCGCGACGGAACCTTCCAGGACGTGACCGTCGAAACCCACCTGAATCGGATCTGTCACACCATGGGTCACAACTACGGCGACCTCGACAATGACGGCTGGCTCGACTTCTACTGCGGCACCGGCGATCCCGATTTTCGCATGCTGATCCCCAATCGGATGTTCCGGAATTGCGACGGCCGGTTTTTTCAGGATGTCACCACCGCCACCGGCACCGGACATATCCAGAAGGGTCACGGCATCGCCTTTGCCGACTTCGACGACGACGGGGATCAGGACGTTTATAGCGCCTTGGGTGGCGCTTACTCCGGAGACTTCGCGCGCAATGCGCTCTTCATGAATCCGGGCTCCACCAACCGCTGGATCAAGCTGAGATTGGTCGGCACCAAAGCGAATCGGCCAGCCGTTGGCGCCCGCCTCAAAGTCACGTTGCAAACTCCCGCCGGCCGGCGCGAGGTTCACCGCGTCGTCAGCAGCGGCGGGAATTTTGGTTCGAATCCATGGCGACAGGAGATCGGGCTCGGCGATGCCACCGCGATTGTTTCGGTGGCAATCCGCTGGCCCGGCTCCGACACCCGCCAGGAGATCACTGGCCTTGAACCCAATCACAGCTACGAGATTCGCGAAGGCGATCCCGTCGCCCTCGCGCAACCGCTCCACCCGGTGGACCTCGAACGGCACCGTCCCGGCGCGCCCGGCGCCAAACTTCACGCCCAGCGTTGAATTGGACCGCACCAGCCCGGACCGCACCCGCGAAGCAGGACCGCCCCGCGTGACCGTGATGAAACTCCGCGTGCTCATTGCCGATGACGAGCCGTTAAGCCGATTGCGCCTGCGGCAGTTCCTCCAGATGGACCCCGACGCGGAACTCGTGGCCGAGTGCAGCACGGGATTGGAAACGATCGCCCGCATTCGCGAAACCTCTCCGGATCTGGTCTTGCTCGATGTCACCATGCCCGGACTCGACGGCCTGGAAGTAGCCAGATCCCTGCATGGCGCCCACCGGCCCGCCATCATTTTCGTCACAGCGTATGACCGGTTCGGGGTTCAGGCCTTCGAAGCCAATGCGGTGGACTACCTCCTGAAGCCGTTTGATCAAACGCGTTTCCAAACCGCTTGCCAACGCGCCCGCAAATGGCTCACCCGCACGGAACACGCCCCGGCCGCCGTAACTCCGCCAAACCCGCCCACCGAGATCGACTCCGGCCAAGTCCAGAGCCCATTCCACAGCCACAGCCACAGCCACCCCGAACGCATCTCCGTCCGGTCGGACGGCCGGATCGTAGTCCTCAAGATCGAAGAGATCGATTGGGTGCGCGCGGCCGACAATTACGTCGAATTGCACGTCGGACGCGCAACACATCTTCTCCGCACGCCCCTGACCGTCCTGGCCAGCCGACTCCCCCCCACCCGCTTCGCCCGCATCAGCCGGTCACATCTGGTCAATATCAATTGCATCAAAGAGATTCGCTCGCGCACGCATGGCGATTTCCTGGTGGCTTTGCGCGACGGCACCGCCCTGCCCGGCACCCGCAACTATCGGCATCGCGTCGCGGGTTTCTTGGGCGAGGGCTTTTGAAGCGCCCGGCTCGACGGAATCACGCCAGGGCAGCCACAGTTCGCCACTCATCTGGTGCAACTCACCACACCCGGCCAGCATCTGACCCCGGCTCAATTGCCAGATAACGCGCTTACCATCTATGGTGCGGCATCCACTCTCCCGGTGCCGGCTGGTCCTGGCCGCAACCTCCGACGGTCCCCGTCGGCGACAGGACACCGTGCACCTCGAAGCGTGGAGTGATCGAATGACAACCCAATCCTGATTCATGAACGTGCAACGAACTTCTCTCGCCGCCGCCATTTTGGTCACCGCCTCAACCTCCGCCAGCCACGCCGCCTCCACCGGCCTGAACTGGATCGATAACAATACCAACCTGACGTTCTATGGAGATGTGCGCCTTCGCTATGAACTGGACTGGGATTCGCAGAATGCGGCCGGCACGCCCCGCGACGATCGCCATCGCGGCCGCCTGCGCGCACGGCTGGGCTTCAATTATCGGCTCTCCGACGACTGGTCCTTCGGCTCCCGCATCCGCACCGGGAACAGCCGCAGCCAGCAGTCACCCCACCTGACATTTGTCGCCGACGACGATCTTCGCGATGACCTGGATTTCGTGGCCGATCGGTACTTCGTGCAGTTCAAGCACGGACCTTTCAATGGCTGGGCCGGACGAAACGTCACCCCGTTCTGGTTCCAGAACGAACTTTACTGGGACGAGGACGTGACGCCCACGGGTGTGGCCGGCACCTACGAAACCAAGGTCGGCCCGGGCGCGCTCTCCGGGATCGTCGGCGCGTTTTATCTGCCGGACGGCGGCTACGATCTGAACGGCCAGATGCTGGCCGGCCAGGTCAAATACGGCCTGCCCATCGGCTCCTCGCAGCTCACCGCCGCGGCCGGCCTGCACTTCATGAATGGAGCTTCGGGCGCCAACAACCTCCGGAATCAGAACGGCCGGCGCGACTATCTCATCGGGATGGCCAGCGCCCAGTGGAGCCTTCCGCTCAAGGGCGTTCCCCTCACCCTGGGCGCGGATCTGTTCAACAACTTTCAGAACTACGACGCCGCCGACGTCGCTCCGTTTCCGGCGTCTGACGACGACGAAACGTTGGGCTTTGTGCTCTCGGCGGCGGTGGGCCAGCTGAAAAAACAGCACGACTGGCTGGTGGCCTACTCCTACGTCCACATCGAGACCTTCGCCGTCAATGCCTCCTACGCCCAGGACGACTGGGTGCGATTTGGCTCTGGCGCCCAAACCGACTCCAGCGACATCAAGGGCCACGAAATCCGGCTCGGCTACGCCCTTTCAAAAAACATCAACCTCCTGGCCCGCCTCTACCTGGTCGACGCCATCACCACCGACCAGGACGGCAAACGATTCCGCCTCGATTTAAACTGGAAATTCTAAATCCGCCGTCCGTGCCACCCCGCACCCGCCATTTCACCCTATGAAAAAGCTCTCCTCCTCCCGACGCTCCCCTGCCCTCGCCGGCGCCGGCGCCGCGCTGGCTGTCCTGCTCGCCGTCTGCGGCAGCCCCTCGGCTTCGGCCGATACGGTTTACACCGTCAAACAGACGTTCACCGTCAAGGACCTTCCCGCCAATGCCGGAACGGTGCGGGCGTGGTTTTGGATGCCCGAAGATCGGCCGGAGCAACGCGTGCTCGAGTTCCGCGTGACCGAGGCACCGGCCAACTTCCGGATCACCCGCGATCCGAGATACGGCCGCTCCTGGCTGCACGCCGAAACCCGCGGCGGCGACCAACCGCTCCGGTTCGTAACCGAATTCAAGGTGCTTCGCCGCAGCGTGAGTGGATTGGCTGACGCCACCAAGGCTGCTCCCCTGACCGAAGCGCATCGCCGGGCCTTCGCCAGCGAACTGCGCCTCGACGAAAAGCACATGGAAGTCACCCCCGAGATCCGGCAGGTGGCGAACGACCTCGTCGGACGCGAAACGAACCCGGTGTTGCAAGCGCGGGAGTTCTTTCAGTACGTGATCGACAAGAGCGACCACTATTCCAAATACGGTTCCATGCCCAAGGGACAATGCCTCGGCAGCGCCAAGGAATGCATGCTGGGCACCGGTGATTGTTGCACCGACCAGCATGCACTTTTCATTGCGCTCTGTCGCGCCCGGGGCATCCCATGCCGCCTGCTCTACGGCAGCCGCCTGAAGCCGGAGAACGAAGGCAAAGACCACGATCCCGGCTATCGCTGCTGGCCCAACTTCTTCGCGCCCGGCCTCGGCTGGGTGCCGCTGGACATCTCTTCGGCCGACACCGCTCCCGCGGAACGGGCTGGAGAGTGGTTTGGTGGCCTGGACGAAAACCGGATGGAATGGGCCGAGGGACGCGATTTCGATCTGGAACCGCGCTCAGCGGTTCGCCCCGACCTCGTCATCCGCGGCTGGGTGGAAGTGGACGGCAAACCCCACAAGGCCTTCGACCGCGTCGTCAATTTCAAACGAGAAATTGCGAAGCCGGCGACGAGCCGGTGAGGTCGAGAACCGAGCAGTCGTCCCTCCAGTCCAGCAGCACCTCGTTGCCGGAACTTCCCAGCCAGGCAACGCGCCAGGCATTGAATGATCTGCTGGTGCGGGAGCGGCTCGTCCGATAAGAATCCAGGCCATGCATCTCCGCATTCCTGATCTTCTTTCGCTGACGATCCTCTTGATGTGGACCTGTGCCGTCGGTTCGGCGGCGGAGAAGCCATTGGCCGACCTGGAAGGTGAAGCCACCGAAATTCTGTCTGATCCGGACAATGTTTCCCGGCGCAAACGAATCGCTCCGGTTTTTGAGCTGGCCTCGCGATATGCAACCGCAGGCGCGACAAACAAGGCGCTGGATTTCTACACGAAGGGATTGGAGCACCATCCATGGAATCTGGAGGCTCAAATCACGGTGGCCGAATTGCTCCTCGGCAAGGGCGAGGCTGAAAAGGCGAGGGAGAAAGCCACGCTCGTATTCAATCACGCCGAAACCGACGCATTGCTAGGCCGGGCTGCAGTAGTGCTTGGCAGGCCATTCGAATCGACCTTGCCGGAGCCAGAGCCCTGGCCGGCGAACACCAACGCATTGGCATTGGTACCCCTGGGCGAGATCGATGCCTGGCTCCTGCGGGATCTACGCCGGGAACTGCAAGGTGCCCTCCAGATGCCGGTGATCATTCAGCGGCGTCCCATGACGATTCCCAAACCTGGACGCGACGCGCTGCACTTGAAGGCTGAAGACTTGCGTGAGAGGATTGGCGAGGCGAAGAACGACCCGGCTTTTCAGGCCTTGCTGCGCCGACTCAAACTCTCCACGCAAGAATTGGACAGCGATGAAAAAGTGTTCGCGCTCGCAGAGAAGATTTTGGAATCAGAACCTGACAAGGAGCAAGTGACACGTTTTCGCGAGGAACTGGCCTTCCTGCGCCGCCTTGGCCCGCAGTGGGATTCCCTTCCGCTGCTTGACCAAGTGAAGCAAACGTTTGGGACTGCTGGCGGTTCGGCGAGGGGTGTCCTTGGCGTCACCAAGTTGGACCTATATGCCAATCAAAGCCGGTATGTATTTGGAATGGCGGAGAGCGGCATGAACTGCGCCGTCATTTCATACTGGCGTTACCGGAGCGCGCTGATGCAGGAACCTTCGAACCGCGACCGATTGCGAGAGCGGACGCTCAAGCAGGCCCTCAGTTCGACCGGGCTGCTCTTTGGTTTACCACGATGCACCGACCCAACTTGCGCTCGCGCCTATGCCAACGACCTGACCGAGCATGATTCGAAGCAGCCAAAACTGTGCGTTCCTTGTAAAGAGGCGTTTGCGAAGCGCTTCCGAAAATGAGATCTGGCCGCCTCGGGGGCTTGTCATGGATTTGCGAGCCGGCGAAAGAGTTTGTGGCCGAAGGAAAAGTAGTGCCGGGACCCGGGCGCGTTTTTGCAGCCTCGATGACGATTGGCTTTCCTCGCACGGGGAACCTGACTTTCATGAGGTAAACAGTCCCCATAACACTCCCAAAGGCCCCGTCCCAAAAATAGGCGACCTTCAACAAAGCCCAATAAACAGTGGCGGAAGGGGTGGGATTTGAACCCACGGTAGCCTTTCGACTACGCCTGATTTCGAGTCAGGTGCCTTCAACCACTCAGCCACCCTTCCCACCGTCAATCGGCCGTGGTTTTCGCCAGAATATCGCAGGGCGGCAAGCTTATTCTCCGATGTCTCGAACCGAAACTGAAGGGCACAGCTCGTGATTTCCGAATCGCTCACCGCACCGCCGTCGTTCCCGCATCCCTACGAACCAATCGCGATGCGCGCTTGCTTCAACTTTGCTCCATTCGGGGATCGATAGCAGCTCGCAGAAACTCCAGATCAGCGAGGTTCGTCAGCATCCAGAGTTCCCGGCACAGAGTCACCCCAGCGCCCTTTCAGGGTCACCTTGGAGAGATGGTCGCTCTCGTCGAAGGACGTTTCGATGAGATAGCTTTTGGTACATTCGCCGCCCGCGCCCGCGCCGCCATAGGAGGCCACGGCCCAAATCACCTTCACCTTGGTCCACAGGTAGCCGAATCGCCGACCATCCTCGGATGCGAAGTCCGGTTCTCCCCAGGTGAGCAGAAGTTCCGTCCGCGTGGTGGTCCCGATCTGAACAAGGTTGGTGGACTCCATCGTGATGTTGCGGCGCGAACCGGCCGCATGATAGTCGACCGGAATGATGATGCAGCCCGAGAGAAGGACGCTGCCGAGCACGACGGCCCCCATCGGCACGGCGAGCTTGAAAACCGCAGCTTGGCGTGAAGAGAGTTCCATCAGTCCACTTTAATCATCTGGTGTTTCTGAAGGCGTCCCTGGTCGTCGAAGACAATGACGAGGCTGAAACTCACGCTCTGCCAGGAGGCGGCCGGCGCGGGCGCGATTACCTTCGGAGAGACGATGAAATAGCCCTGCTCGCCGTACTGGCCGAGACGGTAGGTCAGAATCCGCTCATGCTCGAACGACCCGGAGGGCTGGCCAAGAGTCAACAGCACCTCTTCGCGAGTGGTCTTGCCCAGCTCCAGAAAAGCGAGCAAATCGGTCCGCGCGTGCGGAGGGGTGACGCAACCGGTCATGATGAGGCACAAAACCACGGGCACCAACCAGTCATGCCAGCGTCTCGGACGAAACCTGCACAAGCCAGCCAAGCTCATGGCTAACAATGGTGCCGTCCACACGGTCGGTGCTAACCGCCATTTGCTTCAGTCTCCGCGCCAATTTCCGTGAAAGAACCGCGGGCAAGGTTGCGAATCACGCGAGGAATAGTGGGCAGGGAGACTGGGGGCGTGAGCACGCATCGACCCCTCGAGCGTTGGCACCGAGTCTCAAGGGGACCACGCTGGCTCCCGGCGTTTCGCGCCGCGGAGTTTCCAGACCGAGGCCGAATCAGATCCTGGGGTTTGGGCCGGAGGAGGTGATCGAAGCACGAGGCCGCCTCAACCGCGCACGGCGTTTACGGGACGCGCATCGGGGAGGGGAGGGACGATCTCCTTCCGACCGGGTGGCTACCCCGTGCATCGAAGGGCCGGCAGCCTTTCGAACCCGAATCGCCCTGTCCGCCTCGGATAGGAGGACAAGGGGAGTGCGCATGAGAATGCCGAGATCGAGCCAGAGACATTGCGTGCGGAGATATCGCAGGTCGAGTTGGATCATTTCCGTGAACGTGGTGTCATTCTTTCCACTCACCTGCCACAGGCCGGTCAGCCCAGGAAGACCTTTCGTGCGGTCGCGCTCCGCCGCGGAAAAGGCTTGGAACTCGCGCGGCGTACTTGGCCGGGGCCCGACGAGGCTCATCTCACCCCGCAGCACGTTGAACAGCTGCGGGAGTTCATCCAGGCCAACGGCACGCCACAGGCGCGCGAATGGAAAGATCCGGGGATCATGGCCATCCAGCTTCGACATCGGACGATTGGAATGAATCAGCTGGGCGAAATGGAGCTCGTGAACACCCGTCGGCGCGTTGACGTGCATCGTGCGAAACTTGAAGCACTCAAAAACGGCCCCGCCCAATCCAATGCGCGGCTGGCGAAAGAGCACCGGGCCTCGGGACATAAGCTTGATCAACAACGCCATGGCCAGCATTACGGGAATGAGGGCGGGTGCAACGATCGCGATGAGACAAACATCCAGGCATCGTTTCCAACGGGGCGCCGCACGCGCCGGGTTCGGCCCCGACTCGGGGAACGCTCCCCCGCGCAAGGAAGCAAAGCGGGGCCAGGTTCGTCGAACAGCCGGCGAACTCGAAATCCGTTCGCGTGAACCGGTCGCGCTCAGCCATTCATGCGAGGCCATTTTGGGGAGGAGAGGTCGGGCCGCATTTCTTCCCGGTCGAGGGGTCTATTCGTTGATACCCCACCGGCAAGCCTGCGGAACGGGATGAATTTCAGAGCGGCTGCTCCCGGGGTCAAGGCGGCCGAAGTCGGGTCTGGAAGACCGCCCGGGCAGTCGCAAGACGTCGTCGATCGTCGACAACAGATGTTGCGGCGAGAAGGGCTTGCCGAGCACCACGCCCCGGCATGGACCGACGCGCAGCTCTTCTTCCGTCAAGAGCGAGACGCTACCGGACGCGAGAATGATGGGGATCTCCATTCGGGCCATGACCACCTTCTGAATCAGCTCCAGCCCTGTCAGATGCGGCATCTGGTCGTCAGTGATGAGGAGATCATACTGCTGCTGAAGCAAGGCGGACCAAGCCTCGGCTCCGTCGACAACCGCGACGACCGAACAGCCTCCCTTGGTCATGATCAGGTGGCCGATTCTGCGGATCGAAGGGTCGTCTTCCGCATAGAGAATCTTCGGCCGCGCGTCCGGCCGGTGGATGGCCAAGCTGGGCTGGAAAGGCGCAGTCTGAACGGAGCCAAGGCCACTCCCACCGCCAAACTCCAGCGTGGATTCCGCGACCGAAGCGTTCACGGATTCCTTTCGAGTCGGCTTGGGCCCGGCTTGGGTTGTTGCGCGAGGATTCCCGCGAGGAGGGGCGTGACCATCTGCGAGCGGCGATGGATGGCGGCCAGCGCTTCATCCAGCTCACGGCGCGGCGCGGGAGCAAAAAAATCCAAGCCAGCCTCCCGCGCGGCATTCTGGACAAAAGCCAGCTGAGGCGAGCGATCATAAACCGAATCCTCCTCGGCGCCGAAAAGGGCGACCACGGCGGCCGCCGTTCCCTGTTTCCGTTGAATGGCCGCTTCGGTCCATCGTTCAACTTCCGATGGAACCGGCCGGGCGCCGCTGGTGGCGATGATCAGAATATCCGCGCGCACCGCGTCGCTGGCGGCCACTTCGCGCCAGTCCACATCGGCCAGCAGGTCGAACGACCAAGGCGTGGGTTCAAACTCGATGGTATTCCCCAAGGCTTTGGCCAGATCGCCAATGACTCGCATCGCCCGCTTGCCCGCCGCAAGACAATCATAGGCGATGACCACACGAAGGGGCACGCTGTCCCCAGATACTCTTGGCGCGCGCCTCGCCTCATCCATGTCCACGGTGGTTTGCATGCGGCGAGCATGACATCCCGCCAGGCTTGCGGCAGTGGGACCCGGCCCGGCGCTTGGTTGAACCTTTTCCCTACAGTCATCCAGGGCGGTTCAACGACGCCCCTCAGGATTGCGCGGCCTGCGTCTCCACCCAGCGGACCGCATGATGGATCAAGCTCGGGGCATCCTTGATGTTGAGCTTCACCTTGATTCGCGAACGATGCACATCCACCGTCTTGGAGCTCAGGTTCAATTCCCGGGCCACCTCCTTTGTGCTCTTGCCCTGGCCGAGCATCTGGAAGACCTCAAACTCCCGGTCACTGAGTTTCTCGATGGGCGAGGTGGAGCCGCGCGGACGGCGACCGGTCACCGCGTCCAACAGGCGCGCCGACATTTCCGGACTGACATAGGATCGCCCGCTCAAGATCACGCGGATGACTTCGATGACCTTCGCTGAGCCAGCATCCTTCATGAGATAACCTCGCGCCCCGGCGCGCAAAGCGCGTTCGGCGTAGAGCATTTCGTCGTGCATCGACAGCACGAGAATGGGCAATCCGGGCTGCAACGCGTGGACATCCTTGATAAACTCAATGCCGCTGCGGCCGGACATGGTGAGGTCCGTGACCATCAAATCGCAATGGCATTGCGGCAGGAGGGTCATGGCCTCAGCGGGGCTGCCGGCTTCGGCGCACACTTCCAGATCCGTCTGCCGGTTGACATTTCCAGCCAAGCCCTCCCGGGTCAGCGGATGATCGTCGACCAGCAGGATCCGGCATTTGGCCGGCCTGGCTGGACCGCGTCCGGGTTTGGCCCCGGGGGTTTTGCGCCGTTTGTTGTTCATGTCTTTCGCCGGAGAATGCAGGTCACCTTCACGCCTTTCGGCTGAGCTGGCTCCACGACCAGACTCGCCCCAATCGTCTCCGCCCGATAACGCATCATGTTCAAGCCCATCCCGCGGGCCTTGGGCCGGACCAGAAGGGCACGACCGTCATTTTGCACGGACAACTCCAGCCCAACAACCCGTTCCTTCAACGTGATCTTCACATACTTTGCGCGTCCGTGCTTCAGGGCGTTGCTCACCGCCTCCTGCGCAATACGATATAGGTGCGTCGCCACCGCCGGGTCGTCGACGTAGACCGGCGACTCGCAGCCAAAGCGGCATTTTACGCCGGGCAGCCGGCTGGTGCTCGCCACCAGCTCCCGCAAGCCTCGCATCAGTCCATCGCCAGACAACGGCACCGGCGCAAGACCGTGTGAAATGAGCCGGGCATCCGTGACGGTCGCGCGCAATTCCCGGTTCAAACGACGGGCCTGCCGGGCGAATGCCGGCGCTTTCTTGGCCAAATCCTCCGCCAGTCCGTGGCTGAGCATCTCCAGTCCAGTCAGGCGCTGGCCCAGGCCATCGTGCAGGTCCTGTCCAAATCGCCGTTGCTCGCGTTCGCTGATCTCCAAAATCTCGGCCTCGAGCTTTTTTCGTTCGGTGATGTCGCGCAGGATGAACTGCACGGCGTTCTCGCCGTGTTCCGTGAACATGGCCGCAAGCAGGCTGACCCAACGCCGGCTGCCGTCGTGACGGATCAATTCCTCCTCGACCAAGGGCGATTCCCCGGCCCCGCGCTCCAGCCCGACCACGTTGCGGCGGAGGACCTCGTGGCGTTCCCGGGCGAAGAAGGCGAAGGGCGACCGGCCCAAGGCGTCCGCAGCCGAGTGGACGCCCAGCAGCCTCACTCCCTGCTGATTGATGAAGTCGATGCGTCCGCGCTTGAGCACCAAGACGGCATCCGGCGACGCCTCGACCAGCGTGCGGTAGCGCTGCTCGCTCTCCTGCAGCAACGCTTCCGCTTCTTTACGCCGGGTGATGTCCCGGACGAATCCCGTGAAAATTCGCCGGCCCGCCACCGAGACGTCGTTGATGGACACCTCCAGAGGGAACACGCGTCCATCCTTGCGGCGCCCGGAGACCTCTCGCCCGTACCCGATGAATCTGGGCTCGCCCGTGCGCCGATAGTTCGCGATATAGCGATCGTGTTGCTCACGGTGAGGCGACGGCATCAGCAAGCTGACATTCTGGCCCACCGCTTCGTCCGCCGAATAGCCAAACAGCTTCTCTGCCGCCAGGTTGAAGGATTCGATGATGCCCTGTTCGTCGACGGTAATGATGCCTTCAACCGCGGTTTGAAGAATCACGCTCAGTCGCGCCTCCTTCTCCAACCGGGCCGCCTCGGCCAATCGGAGCTGGGTGATGTCGACATGCGAAATCACCGCGCCGTGATCGCGCGTTGACAGCGGCGTTACCGACATCTGGAACCAACGTCTTTCGGTGGGCGAGTCACACGCGTAATCCATGGTGAAGCTTGGCCGGCGACCTTGCAAAACCGACCGAATCCCCTCGAGGGCCCTGCTCGCGTCCACCCGGCCTTCGCCGGCCACACTCTCGCAGACGTCGAGATAATTGACCCCGACCCCGGTGCGGGCCAACGATGCCCCCCCGTTGAGCTGACTGAATCGGCTCCAAGCGTCGTTGACCAAGATGATGTTTCCGTCCTGGTCCAGCACGGCGAGATGCGCGCTCAGCGAACTCAAGATGCCCTGATTCAACAAAGCGGACTCGCGCAACGCCCGCTCCGCTTCCTTGCGCGCGCTGATGTCGGTGAAGGCAGTCTGACACCAGAGCCCGCCAGGTTTGCCGTCGGGAGCCGCCACCCCGGAACTGGTGAGCTTGGCGTAAATCGGGACCTGTCCCTTCACCATCAGTCGCAACTCCACCGTGGCGGTGGAGCCGCGTTGTTTCAACCTCCGGAGATGCTCACGAAACGCCACCAGGTCATCCGGATGCACATGGACGCTGAACGGCATCCCCACCAGCCGAGATCGCGCGGCACCGAGCATGTCGGCCGCGGTCCGATTGATTTCGCAAATGACTCCCTTGCCGTCCCACGTCACATACCCCACCGGGGCAAAATCGTAGAGGTCGGCATACCGATCCCGGGAAATCTCCAGCATTCGTTGCGCTTCGCGCAGGTCCTGATTCTGTTTCTCCAGTTCAATCCGATGGATCTGGAGCTCGCGCCACAGCCGCTTGTTTTCAGTTGAAAAGCCCGCGACGGAGACGCGTTTTTCCGGGGCCCGGACCGGCCGGACCAACTCCGCCTTCGTCCTCTGCTCGACCTTTTTCATGCGAGGAGCGGCCCCGCTGAGCCGCCATTCATGCGCGGCGTCCCCGGCGTCCGCGGCGTCCGAAGCCCCGGGCGGCGCAAACTCCGGAAAGAGCTGCTTCCGGAAGGCGCCGACCGCAGGCCGTCAGAACCAAGTGGAAGGATGGTGTGCCTCTTCTCCGATTCAATCAAGGCTGGGAAAATCGGGGGGCGGGCATGGGGAGACGACGGCAACCTCCGGGACCCGGCTCTGGCCCTGTTCCGGCTTCTGCTCAGGACAGCCTCGGCAACCGCTCCCGGTATTCGGTGGGCGACTCACCGACGATGGTCTTGAACACCCGGTTGAAGTGGGTGAGCGATTGAAAGCCGGAGGCATAGGCGATCTCGCTGACGCGCACGTTCGGGTTCAGCAACAAGTTTTTGGCCGTCTCGGTGCGTGTCCGGGCCACGAATTCCGTAAATGTCAGGCCGGTCACACGGCGAAAGGTTTTGCAGAAATAGTATTGATTGAGGTGAACCGCGGCCGACACCTGGCTCAGGGTCAGCTTGTCCATGATGTGCTCCCGGATGTATTGCTTGGCCCGGCTGATGACCGGCGGTTCCGCATTGGCCTGCTGGATCGCGATCTGGTTGCTCTTAAAGGAAAGATTCTCGGCGAACGTGGAGAGGAGGTGGGAGACGGACTGCAATTTGCGCGGCGTCATGACGGGCGTTTGAAAGAAAGCGGCCCGGGCGCGAGCACGATCCAGGGACACTCCAAGCTTGGTCGCCATCGCCGCCGCCTGCTCGAATTTTGCGGCGGTTGGTTTCTCCCGAAGGACCTGACCGGTCTGAAGAAATCCAACGGTCTGCCGCCCCACCTTTACGGGCACCGCGGTTTCACACAGTCCGTAGACGCACGTGGCCGTGGCCGGCCCATCCTGCGCCAGCTCGGAGAGCTTTTCCTGCAGCTGAAGGCAGGCGGCACAGGTGCGGCTTTTCTCGGCCATCAGCGCGCAGAACGAGCTTTCGTTTCGACGACCGTGCAGCGGAAGCTGCCAGGTCTCGACCGGCCGCAGGGTCACCGGCAACCCGGTGGTCTCGGTGTAAGCCCGTTCGTAGTCCCGGAACAGGCTGGAGTTCGACAGAGTCTCCACCAGTTGTCCATTGGCATTCATGGCTCAGTCTTTCCCGTCTTCAGGTGTTGGGCTCGCGTTGTGTGGAGGCAATCTACGGAGAGCGTTACCAGGCAAGGATTGGGAATGCACCCGCAGCTTCCAAGGGACTGCCCGGCGACAGAGGGTAGGAAAAAACCCTAACGAAGCTCTGAACGATCGAAAAAGGTGCCGTGGGAGATTGCGAGGCTCAGCCGGAACGATTCCGTTGGGCGGCGGCCGGTTGCGCGGCAGATTCTTGCGCAGGCCGAGCCGTGAGGAGTGCGCGTATTGAGATGAAATACGTCAGCGACGAACAACGAAGGCCTTCGCAAGAAGATCAAGCAAACGGCGGCTGGCCAACGGAATCGTTGCGGCTCAGGCCTTGACCATGGAGCATTTCAATCTTGCTGCGAGCCGGGTCTCGATTGCCGGTTTCTTCAACAACTGGCCGCCGGTCGCGACGCGGACAAAAAACAACGTGCGGTAATTACCGGCTCATAACCAACTCATGCCGGAACAAAGCCAAGCCGCGGAAAGACGGGTTGGCCCCAGAGGGCAAGCCTTCCATAGCAGTCATGTCGGCGCGAGCACGCGGTCAACCCGGCCACAGCTGCGACCCAGCATACCCAAGACCATGACAACGGCTCCGTCATCCGCCGCCTGCGCCAAACAGGCGTCCCGTGAGGAACAACTGCTCCTCTTTCTCCTCAATCCCCAGTCCTATCCACACCATCCTCGCTCCGTGCGACTGGTGCAGACCCACGCCTCCTACGTCTTCATCGCTCCGCCGTTCGTCTTCAAGGTGAAGAAGCCGGTGAATTTTGGGTTCCTCAACTTTTCGACGCTGGAGAAGCGCCGGCAGTTCTGTGTTCGGGAGGTTGCCCTCAACCGCCGTCTCGCGCCGCGCCTCTATCTGGGTGTCGTTTCCATCTCCCTGCGCAACGATCACCTGGCTCTAGGCGAGGGCGACGAGGTGGTGGAATACGCCGTGAAGATGCGAAAGCTTTCCGAAGGTCACTTCCTCGACCAACGACTGAGGCGCGGGCGGTTGCAGCCGGGCGACCTCGACCGGATCGCCGGCGCCTTAAAGGAATTCTATCTGGCGCAACAGCCGACCGAAGAGGTGGAAGCGTGGGGCCGGATCGAGCGGCTGAGGATCAGCACGGACGAAAACTTTCGCCAGGCACGGGAGTTCATCGGCCAGACCATCAGCCGTCCGGCGTTTGAAACCATCGCCTACGCCACCAGCCAGTTCTACCGAAGGCACCCGCGTCTGTTCGCCACGCGCGTGCGCCAGAAATGGATTCGCGACTGCCATGGTGATCTGCACCTGGAACATATTCATCTCACGCCCCGCGCGCTCCACATCTACGACTGCATCGAGTTTAACGACCGCTTTCGATACGTGGATGTGGCCAGCGACGCCGCTTTCCTTGCAATGGATTTGGACTACGAAGGCCGCTCCGATCTCGGGCGCTATTTTGCGCGACGCATGGCCGCCGAGCTCAAGGACCACGAAATGCCTCGTCTGATGGATTTTTACAAATGCTACCGCGCCTGCGTGCGCGGAAAGGTCGAGAGCCTGCACAGCGTCGCTCCAGCGGCACCCGAGGAGGAACGCCACGCCTGCGCGAGTCGCGCCCTTCGCTACTTCCGTCTCGCCCTCCAGTACGCCGTCGCCGGCTCAGAACCGCTCGTCCTCGTCGTCATGGGCCGCATCGCCTCCGGCAAAAGCACCCTCGCCCGCGCGCTGGGAGCCGAACTGGGCTGGGAGGTTTATTCGTCCGACCATGTCCGCAAGGAAATGGCGGGATTTCCGCTCTACGAACGCAGCGGCGCCGCCGCCCGACGCCGGCTCTATTCAGCCACCATGACCAGGGAGACCTACGGCCGCCTGCTCGCCACGGCCGATGCGGAAGTGAGGAATGGCCACAGCGTCATCCTCGACGCCACGTTCGCCTGCCGGGACCATCGCGATCTCCTATCCGAACGCTTCGGGCGTCACGGCATCCACTGGCGCGCCATCGAAGCGCAAGCCAGCAACACCACGGTGAAACACCGCCTGGCCACACGCAATCCGGCCGCGGAAGAAGTGTCGGACGCGCGCCTGGAGGATTTCCCCAGGCTCAACAGCCTCTACGAACCGCCCGGCGAATTGACGCCCGGCCGGCTGGCGAAAGTTCACACTTCCGGCCGGCGCGCCCAGACGGCGACGAACGCGTTGCGAAGCTTGGCGCGAATCCAGTCCAGCCTGTGAGTGCGGCCGGCCGACCGTCATCGCACCAGCCGGAAGTAGCGGTTGCCTGATCGCGCCGAAACCGCGACGATTTTGCTGCCACCTTCGATCGTCACCGCGCGGGTCGAATCCACCCAGCTTGCCGGGCTCAAGTCAGCGCTCTCTTGCAACGACCAGCCGCTGGCAGCCGCCGGCCACGACAGCGTCACACTCTCGGCAGTCGGGCGCGCCACGATTAACGCCGGTTGCGCGACGAAGATCGCAACCAGCGTCCGGTCGGCTTCGGAGGTGAAGGAGTAAGTTGGCGATGGGCTGACCAGATCAGCGTTCTCAGTCCAATGGAGAAAGGCATACCCCGGGTTGGCCGTGGCGTCCACGGTTGCGCTGACCCCATGCTCGTAGACACCGCCGCCTATGGCCGATCCGCCGTTGGCCGGCTCGGCGCTGACCCGAATCAAGTGCCCGAGCGCGAAGTGCGCGATCAGCGTCCGATTCGCGGTCACGTTGAACTGATAGATCTCATCGTCACTGACCGGCACGCCGTTTTGCGTCCAGTTCACGAACGAGTATCCGCGGTTCGGCTTGGCCTTGAGCCGGGCCAGTTCGCCGAGTTCATAAACCGGGTCGGCCTCGACTTCGCCGCCTTCGACCGGCTCAGCACTGACCGCAATGGAATAGACCGGCTTGAACTTGGCCACCAACGCCAGATCGCCCGTCACCGTAAAGGTGTAGCTGCGTGCGGTGCTGACTTCCAGACCGTTGACCAACCACTTCGAGAACTTGTAGCCGGCATTCGGCGTCGCCACCACGGTGGCGCTGGCGCCGAGCGCATACGCGCCATCGCCGCTGGTGGACCCGCCGCTGGCCGGCAGCGCGCTGGTGGCAACGGCGCGGCCGGTGCCGACCAACGCGAAGTTCGCCACCAACGCACGCTCAGTGCGCGCGATGAAGGTGAGGCTGGGCGACGCGCTGACCACGATGGCGTTCTCGGTCCAGTTCGAGAACACATAGCCGGAGTTCGCCGAAGCGGCGAGGGTGACACTCGCGCCGTCGGCATAGCCACCGGCGCCCGTGATGACACCGCTGTTGGCGGGTGCAACGCTGGCTGCGACGTTGAAGGTGGCGAGAGCATCGACGCCGAGGGCGAACACGGAAAGGGCGGTCGTGTTCACGGCGATGGTGTGCGCCACCGTGTTCACGGCGCTCGGAAGCTTGATCCAAGCGCCGCCGATGAATTGATAGAGCGACAACCCGGTGTCATCGAAGCCCGCCGGCAGCAGGGTCGCATCGTAACCGAAGGTCAAGGCCACGGAACCGGCGAACGCGCCGCTGAAGTCCATCGTCCACACCTGTGCCGGGCTGCCTGGCGTGAGAAAGGTGAACGGCGTGAATTCGCCCGCGGCGAGACGAACCGCCACTTCGGCCTCGTCGGCCTTGGTGTAATCGGCAAAACACGACCCGTCGCGGCTCACGTCCTCAAACTGATAGTCCACCCCTCCGGCCACGTTGGCCCCACCGTTGCAGCCTCCGGAGCTGCTGACGCCGGCCAGGACCCGCGTGCCGGTCCGCAGGGTAAGCAAGACGTCGAGCGACACCGATTGATTGGGCGCAAGCAGGCCAAGGTCCCAGCGTTGCGCGCCGGCCACCCAACGGCGCGCTGGCGCAAAGCTGTCCGTGCCCAACCGGGCGGCGTAGGGCGCCGATTGCCAGTTGTCCTCAATCGAGAGATGCACGCCCTCCGAAGGCTTGCCGACGGCGTGATCGTCCACGCCATTACCTTCAATCCCATAATACCCGACTTCAAATGCGCTCGGCGCAACGCTGGCGTGGAAGCCGACAAAATCCTCCAGCCCCGCACTGGAACTGCCCGCGCCCACCGCCGCAGCGTCCACGCCCGCTTGCGTCATGTCGTATCGAAACTCACTCAGCGGCCCGGAATGCAGGCGATTGTCATAGACGCCCCGTTCCGACTGAAGGCCGTGCAGGAACTGAAAAAACTGCGCGTTGGTCATGGCCGCACCGGAGATGTTCTTGATCGTGGCCGTCTGCTTTAGCAGATAGCGGTCGCTGAGCAGAAACATCGGCGCCCCGGTGCCGGACGCCGGCTTCATGCCCATCGGCGTCCCGACAACGGTATCGAGCATCTCGTAGCGCAACGTGACCTCGACGTCGCGATTGTCGATGACCGACTGGGCGATGGGCAAGCCATCGGCGTTCAACCCGGCTGGAGTGAGCGGGGTCACCACCCGGAAAGTTGAGCGCGTGTCCCAGTCCGGGAAAACGAACTGCGGTTCCAACCACTCGGGCGACGTCACGGGACGCCCGACGATCTGGTAGCCCACAGCCGCACCCCACTCGCCGGACAAATACTCGCGCCCCTCGAAGCCGGGGGTGTTGTCGAGCATGAAGTCGGAATAGCCGAAGTCAGAGAGCGTGATGTTCCAGTGCGGATTGGCCAGGGTTAAAGTCTGCGCTGGTGCCCGGCTCAAGGCGAGGAGGAGGGCCAGCACCAAGAACGACATCAGGCGCGCGAGGCGCAGAACGCCATGGAGAGCTTTCACAGATTTCAAAATCGAGGTTTGGTGGATCAAAGTGGCGAGGTCGAAGCAGCGCATATGGCAACTTAGAGAGAGCGCCATGGAGCGCAACGACGGTCACTGAAAAACTCTCCCCATCCTTTGACCAGTTCGCAGCCAATCGGCGGCTGAGCGGAAACAATTCAGTTAGGCGGCGCCACCGAGGGATAGTGCCTTTCGAAACTCTCCGCGAACACGAAATGCCGGGAAGCCCTTGCGATTCGCCCACACCGCGCCTTGGAAAAATCGGGCTCTTTTAGTCCCCCCCTCGTTCCGCAGCCGAGCCAAGGGCCCCCGCCTGGTTCCCCATCGCGCCGGCCGACCCCCCGTAAGAGAATCACCTAACCAACCAGGTTGCTGGATCCCACTATCCGCGCTTCGATGCGATGGCATTCTGGCCTTCATGCCGTTGCCATCCATCGAGCAACCGCTGCCGCCCGGCCTGTGCCCGGTCGCTGAGGATGAACCAGTCCCGACGCGGGTGGAACCGGGGCACGATGACAACGATGCAACCGAGACTATGAATATCAAGGAGGAGGCGTCTGCGAAGCTTGCGGTGCTGTTGGTTTTCGAGGATGGAGCCACCGCCAGACGGGGCAAGCGGGCCATGGAACAAGTCTTGAACCAGGCGGCCGGGGTCGACGGGGAATTCCATGTCTGGAGACACGACATGCTGGGCGATCCCGCGTGGCGGGCGGAAGCAGCCAGACAAGCACTTGATGCGGACATCCTGCTGGTGTCTGTGCATGGCTTTCACCGGCTGGCCCCGGAAGCCGAAGCCAGCCTCAAGGATTGGGTCACCCGCAAACGTCGTCGCCCATGCACCCTGGTGGTTTCGCTGGACGCCGACGCCCCCCCCCGAGACGACTCGGACTCGGCCCTGATGGCACTGCGCACGGAAGCGGCCCGGAACGGCCTGACCGTTCTGCTCCAACTTGGCGAGGCGGCGAGTCCAGAAATTGACGCCGCCATCACCCGCTTCGGACGGCATGATGAGGCCGGTTCTTTCGAGCCCACGCCGATCTTAGGTCGACCAGGCTCCCGTCAGCGTCAGCATTGGGGCATCAATGACTAGAACCCATCGGATCAGGACCAGACCAGCAACAAAAAACCGGAGTTCCCATGGCACGAAAAGCAAATCACACGGACGACGGAACGGCGCGGATGATTCCGTTGACTATACTCGACGCACCGAACGAGACGCTGGCTTTGGAATCACCGGACTGGACGGGGAACGTCAACAGTCGTCGGGAGGAAGGCAACGGGGATGGGGATGGTCGTATCGGCTTGAACGAGTCGGGTCATTGCTTAGCCCAGACCGTCCTCGCGGAAGTGAACCTTTTCACCTTTGATCAAGAGGTCCTGCAGTCGCCGCAACCGGTATTGGTGGAATTTTGGGCCGGATGGTGCCGATCGTCCAAATCCATGAAGCCAATGCTCCGGTCGCTGGCCGAAGAACACCGGGGCGTCCTGAGAGTGGCGAGCGTGAATGTGGAACGAAGCGAAGGCCTCGCGGAGCGCTTCCTCGTGCGGGCGGTACCGACGCTTCTCATTTTCCAGGGTGGAGTCGTGCGGGACCAACTGGTCGGATCATCCACCGAACGGGATTTGCGGGAAAGACTCGAACCATTTCTTTGAGGCCGCGACGAACGAATCCCTGAACCGACTCCAATGGGAAGTGCCCTGAGATAGGCACGCCAGGCAACAGACCGAAACGGTAGCGGGTCTTGACCGGGTGCGATCGGAGCGGCGGCCCATGGTAACGCCCGCAGGCTGCGGCCTCATCGGTCGCTTCGCTTCATTCGTGTCTACGTCCCTCCGCCCTGAGTTCAGTCGCGCCGAATCGGTGAGACATCCCCAGCCGAACATGAAGTCCACGACGATCCCCTTGCCCATCCTGCGATCGTGTGCTCCTTTAACGGCATCACTACCCATGAAAGAAAGGAGTCTTCATGCATCCGACATCGATCGGTCTCACCCCGCAAAGTCCCAGCCGGCAGGCCTGCCATCTTGCCATCTTCGCCGGCCTGTGGCTCAACGTCACCGGCGCTCGCGCCGCGGGCGCAGTTCCGAACTTTCCAGACCGACAAGAATTCGTCATCTCCGGCCGGGTCCTGGACGGCTCAACGCGGAATCCTGTTGGCCGTTTCAATGTTCAGGTGCTGACCGAAGCACAGGCTCACGAACGCGGGTTGAGGCGTGACCTCATCCGATTCGGCTCCATTGATCTGATCGAAGACATGGGGTGGCACTCCGATCATTCCGCACTGAAATCCATCGCGGTGACGGTCGACGGCGGAAATCCCCGGCCGGGAATTGCTCCCCGCACGCGGCAGACCGTCGGACCGTACGAGATCCTAACCGACCCCGGCGCCACCGGATTGCCGGAGCCCGGGTTCATGCTGGGCAGCGAATTCTTCGACGGTCGCTTTGCGCTGAAGTCGTTTTCGCGAACACCGGATCAGGCCGCCGAGGTCTACCTCAAGGTCCTGTCCAAGGAACACGAGCAGAAGATTTTCGGGCCTTACCGCCTGCGGGCCAGTTCCACTCCGCTCAACCTCACGCTATCGCGCAGCACCGGTTTCGCGGTGACGTTGACGAGCCAATCGGGCCGGTCGGCACCGCCTCTGAGCAACTTCGATGTTTTGGTCACGCGCATGGACTCAGTTGAACTGGATGCAGAAAAGGCAGAGTTTCGCCTGCCGAAATCTCTTCCGCCTCGCCTGACGCGTCTGGCCACGGATGCCAGGGGACGATTCACGATTCCGCCGGAGTTACAGCACCATGATTCGGTGTGGGTCGCGCACTCCAACGGCTTTGCGCATGCCAGCGTGGAGCAGCTCCGTGGGAGCCGGCAACTCGTGCTGCAGCCTTGGGGCCGAATCGACGGGCGCTGGACGATCAATGGGCGCGGCGCGGCCGGTGAGGTCTTGCGGGTCCAGCCCCAGTTCAACTCTGGAGGGGGCAGCTCTCCTCAAACCCATTTGCAGGCTGAGTTCAAGGCGGAGACGGACGCCGAGGGCCGTTTTCAGATCCCTCGCCTGCCTGCGGGCCCAGCCATCCTCTATCGCGGTGTGCGCGCCGGACGCGCCATTGTTTACATCGGCAATCGGGACCTCGAGATCAAAGCCGGCGAAGCCACTGAATTGGTCTGCGCCGAAGTCGGCGGCACGGTCCGGGGCCGGGTGGTCTGGCCGGAGCCGCGGCCGCCCGAGCTCGAACCCACGTTCGGATTCTTTCGTGCGAGTCTGGCGACCTCCGGGTTGGAAAACCACGACTGGCCGGCCTCGGGCTGGAATGGATACTCATTGCAGAACGGAGCGTACCAACGGCTTTACCCGGTCGCCCTCGGTTCGGACGGCTCGTTTCGTGCGGACGGACTGCCGCCCGGTCGATACCAAATGCTCCTCGATTTCTGGGACGCTCGGGAGACGTCCACTCCGCCGCCGCGGCGGGATCCCTCACGGGCGGTTGGGGCCCCGGTCCTGGCCACGATCAACATGAAGTTCACCATGCCGGACGGCGAGCTCGCGAAGGTGGACCTGGGACCGCAGCAGCTGACCGTGCTGGCGAGCGGGCCGATCACTGTCCCCGGCGAGGTCGTGCCCCCGCTTGAGTTCATGGAGTCGACCGGCGAGCGCCGGACGTTGGCGGACTTTGCGGGTCACGCCGTTTGTCTGGTGATCGGCGACGATTCATTCGACCTGTCCATTCGGGGCCAGTTGCTTCCCTTTGCCTCCCCCAGGTTTCAGGAAAGGCTCAAGCTGATCTATCTGGCCACCCAGACCGATCGCAGCCGTACCGGGTTTGCGCCGCCTTTTGCTCAAGGCTGGGTCATGGGCAAGCTTGCCGAAGACGCGGCGCCTCAGTGGATCCGCAGCGTGGGAGGATCGGGCCGGCGAGTTGTTTGTTTAATCAACAGTCAGGGTCGTCTGGAGGCAATTGATCCGCCCATGATTGACCTGCAGCGCCAGCTCAGAGCCTTGACGAAATAACCTCCCCATCCCCGCGCCGCAACGCAGCTGGGTCCGTCATCGGGACGGTGGACGACCCTTATCGCCGGGCTGCCTGCTCAAATTCGGCGAGCGCCTTGGGCATGAGCGCCTCCAGTCGTTGAATACGGGTCGAGTGCGATGGATGGGTCGATGCGAATTCCTGCGGACTGCCCTTGGACATCTGCTCCATCCGTTCCCAGAAGCCGATGGCTTCCCGAGGATCGAACCCGGCCCTGGCCATGTAGAGCAATCCAATCTCGTCGGCTTCAACTTCGTGCTGGCGGCTGAAAGGAAGGATCACCCCAAACTTTGCCCCCGCCCCGAGCGCCCCCATCACCATTTGTTTTTGCTGCGGGCTCATGTCACCCATGCCCACCGCCACGTTGGCGCCCTGCAGGAGCGTATTGGCGAGTTGCCCCTGCAGCAGGCGCTGCGAACCATGCCGGCTTGTTGCGTGCGCGATCTCGTGCCCGATGACCGTGGCGAGCCCCGCCTCGTGCCGGGCCACGCCCAGAATCCCGGTGAAGACCACGATTTTTCCGCCCGGCAGGCAGAACGCATTCATCTGCGGATCGTTGACCACGCTGACTTGCCACTCGAATTCATGACCGGCCGGGCCGGTCGCGGCGGCAAGCCGTTTGGCCACGCGCTGAACGAGCTCCACCTGCGGACCGGAAGTCACCACCTTCGCGGACGACAGCACCTCCCGATAACTCTGCAGGCCGAGTGCCGTTTCCTGATCCCGGCTCAGCGCCACCCGCGCCGCCTTGCCCGTCTCGGGATTCACGAACCGCTCTGAGCCAAAATACTGATAGGCGACCACCACCAACGCGATGATGATGGGAAACGCCACCAGGCGTCGGCGTCCCGACGGCGGCGAACCTCCGCGCTGGTCAAAAGCGCTCATGCTCCCTTCACCCGCATCCGAACGCCGTATACCTTCTTTCCGGCGGTGATGAAAAGCAGGTGCCGATCCTTGCCGCCAAAGGTCACATTGGCTGTCCACGGCTCCGGGATCGGGATGTTCACCACCTTGTTTCCAGCCCGATCAAACACGGTCACACCCCGTCCGGTCAGGTAAACGTTCCCTTCCGCATCGATGGTCATGCCATCCGATCCCTGGCTGCAAAACAGGGTCTTCTGCTGCAGGGAGCCGTCCGATTGGATCGCATACGAATAGGTCTTCCCCGCCCCGATGTCCGCGACGTAGAGCGTCTTTCCGTCCGGCGTGCCAATGATGCCGTTGGGCTGCTTGAGATCGGTGGCCACCGGGGTCGCCTGCCCTCCCTTCACGTCAAAGAAGTAAACGTATTGCCCCGGCTGTTGCATGGCCTTGTCCCGTTTCCAATACTCACGCGCGTAGAGCGGATCGGTGAAATAAAAACTGCCGTCGGGACGCAGCCACAGGTCGTTCGGACCATTAAGCAGCTTGCCCCCGAAATCACGCAAGAGAACGGTCACCTTCTTGTCCGGCGCGATGGACCACAGCTCATTCTTTTCGTCGGCACAGGCGAGCAGGTTCCCCGCGGAATCAAAGTAAGTGCCATTGCTGCGGCCCGCAGGCTTGAGCCAGTCGGCGAAGGACCCATCCGCCGCATTGTATTTAACAATGCGATCGTTGGGCTGGTCGGTGAAGTAGACGTTTCCATCGCGATCGACGGCGGGACCTTCGGTAAAAAGATAGCCGCCACCGAGCACTTCGACCTTGGCGCCCTCCGCGATTAGGTCGGCCCCGACCGCCGGCATTAGGCCGCCAAGCGCACACCCCATCGACAAGCAAAGAGACAGGAATTTCATGAGCCAGAGCCTACTCCGCGCGGCTGACAGCACAAGCCGAAGAAAAGCCACGGGAAACCGCCCGTTCTTTTTAGACCTGCGCACCAGATATGAACCGGCGGACTGCCCGCACGGACCGCGGGCTTTTCAGCCCGCAGCGGCGCGAGCCGGAGACGACGCCTGACGGTTCCTTCGTGCGCCCCCGATTCCACCCGCTGCGGGCCACAGGCCCGCGATCCGGATATGAACCGGCGGACTGCTCGCACGGACCACGGGCTTTTCACCCCGCAGCGGCGCGAGCCGGAGACGACGCCTGACGGTTCGTTCGTGCGCCGCCGATTCCAACCGCTGCGGGCCACAGGCCCGCGCTCCGGATATGAACCGGCGGACTGCTCGCACGGACCGCGAGCTTTCAGCCCGCAGCGGCGCGAGCCGGAGACGACGCCTGAGGGTTCGTTCGTGCGCCGCCGATTCCAACCGCTGCGGGCCACAGGCCCGCGCTCCGGATATGAACCGGCGGATTGCTCGCACGGACCGCGGGCTTTCACCCCGCAGCGGCGCGAGCGGAGACGACGCCTGAGGGTTCCTTCTTACGCCCCCGATTCCACCCGCTGCGGGCCACAGGCCCGCGCTCCGGATATGAACCGGCGGACTGCCCGCACGGACCGCGGGCTTTTCAGCCCGCAGCGGCGCGAGCCGGAGACGACGCCTGAGGGTTCGTTCGTGCGCCGCCGATTCCACCCGCTGCGGGCCACAGGCCCGCACTCCGGGGGGCGGTTCATGGGAATGGCGCGCCCTTCACGCTTTCACTCCGAGCGAACCTGCTCAAAGCGCGCCGCCGTGAAATCCAGCTGGTAGATCATCCCCTCAAAGCCCACGGCGTAAAGTTGGCCGGCTTCATCCGTGCCGAACGAAACGAGCCCCTGCGGAAGCTTTCCAATTTCGCGAACGGCCTTCAAGACGCCATTGTCCTGGGTCAACCCAAACAGACGCTTGGACGCGTAGTCGCCGAAAATGTAGACCCCGTAGAAGGACGACGAACGATCGGCGCGATAGACATAGCCTCCGGTAATCGAGACGCCATGACTTCGCTTGTAGGCGAAAACCGGGGGAGCGAAAATCCGGCCTTCCTTTCGATACTGGTTGGAGAACGGCTCGAAGCCCTCGTACACGTTCCAGCCGTAGTTTTCCCCACGCCGTACGATGTCGATTTCCTCCACCCGATCCTGACCGACATCCGCGAGCCACAGGTCACCCGTCACGGCATCAAAGTTGAAGCGCCACGGGTTCCGGAAGCCATAAGCCCAGATTTCCGGGCGGGCGTCCTCCCGGTCGCGAAACGGGTTGTCGCGAGGAATGGCATAGGCCAGTCCGCCTTCCGTGCGGTCGACGTCGATGCGCATCAGTTTGCCCAACAGCAACCGCAAGTTTTGCGCGTGGCCATTCGGGTCGTGATGCGGGCCGGTGTCGCCCATGACCACGTAGAGAAATCCATCTGGCCCGAACCGCAAGCAGCCCCCGCTGTGATCCTCGGCCACGCTTTCGATCTTGAGAATCCGACGCGGGGACTGACCCGAGTCACCTTTGAAGTCAGCCGAAAAGGTTTTCTCCACGATGATCGTGGCGACGGTGCCGGCCTCGAAGACCTGATACTTCAGGTAATATTTTCGGTTCGCACCGAACTTGGGATGAAACGTCAGATCCAGCAGCCCGTTCGGACCGCGGTCGCTGAACACCTCGGAGGTGAGGTCGGCAAACACCGACTTCTGCTCCCCAGCTGGCGTTTTTTCCATCCGCCAGATCATCCCCTTCTGATGGAGCACGAGAAACACATTGGAAAAGCCAGGCACCTGATGAAACGCTGTCAGGCCTGTCTGCACCTTGCCGCGGGGCACTTTGAGTTCCTCCGAAAAAAACGGGCGCGCGATCACCGGCTGGGCCAGGACCGGTATTGAGCGTGGCATGCCGTGATTGCTGACCAGCGCGGATTCGGGCTGCTTTAGCGTGGCCAGATATTCGATCAGATCCGTGAACTCCCCGACCGACAGCCCCGCCTGTAACCCCTCTGGCATCAATGAAACCGTGCTCCCGCGACGCTCCCGAATATCGGTGGTCACGATGGAAACCAATTTGCCGTCAGCCCCCATCAGTTGCAGTTCCGCTCCGGTCGCCTGTTTAACGATCCCTTGAAACTCTTCGCCCCCCTTGGTCTCCACGATGACCGTGCCGTAGCCGGGCGAAATCGTGGCCGAAGGAAACAACACGGCATCCGCCAGGTCGCGTCTCCCGAATTTGTCACCCGCAGCAAAAAGATCCGGGCCGGCCTTGCCCGCGCGCCCATCCACCGAGTGACATTTCGCGCAGCCGAGTCTCTGCTCGTCGGCAAACAGTTTGGCGCCGTTGGCGACATCCCCTTCATGGGTCAGGGCATACTTGCGATAGGATTCCGGACTGGCGGCAGCGCCCGGAGGCTTCGGCTCTCGAACCGGAGCGACTTCCGCAGCCGAAGCCAGCGCTGGCATCAAGGTCGCGACCAAGGCGGCGACGAATTGGCAGGTGATGAATTGGCAGGTGATGAATTTCAATCGGAGGTTCAGGGTGAAGCTCGGTCCGGCTCACGGTCAAGCCTTCAGCCCAAGCCAACGACGTGGCGCGCAGGTCGAAGTTGTCGGTGGAAGTCCGCGAGACGCTCGGACCGCAACCTCGGAAGCCCGCGCCGGCGCTCCCAGTGGGGCCGAATCTAGTCAGCGATTTTACCGACAACGTCGCGCTGCACGGACGGCGCGGCCGCCGCGCACCGGAAGGGCGGATTCCACGGACTTGCGGCGGAGCCGGGGACCGCTATGGTCCCACCGCAATGAACGAGAACACTCCGCCCTCGTCGGCGCCGTTGCCGCCGCCATCGCCTTCATCGCCCCACGCGACCGGCGCTCCCGCCACCAAACGCCGGCCTTGGCTTCTCTACGGCTGCGGCGCGGTGCTTGGCCTGATCTTGATCATCGTTGCCACCGTCGCCTTTACCATTTGGTACATCCAACGTCCGATCAAACCGGTCGTCCTCTCGCCCGCGGAAAAGACCACCGTGGAGGCAAAGTTGCAACGCATGGGCGACCCCGGCGCGACCACGCCCGGCTCCTCCACTCAGCCTGCGACCACCTCCGGGAAGGAAATTGCCCGCTCGGAAATCGCTCCCTCGACTTTCACCAAAGCCGCGCCGGCTTCACCGGCCCTGCCGGAGGGGTCGGCCACGGCCACGGCGGAAGGCAAAGTGCTCAAGGTTGATCCCACTTACGTGCCAGGCTCGAAGGAACTGCGGCTGACCGAGCGCGAACTGAACGGACTGTTGAATGCCAACACGGACCTCGGCAATACCGTCCGCATCGAACTGGGCCGCGATGCCATCAACGCGTACGTGGCGGCTCCAATCCCGGCGGACGTGCCGGTGTTCGGCGGGAAAATCTTCCGCGCGCGCGGACGATTCCGGATTTCGTTGAGCCCGGGAACACCGCCAGTGGCCGTGCTGGAGGACGTCACCGTGTTCGGGCTGAGCCTGCCCAAGGAGTGGCTGGGCGGGATCAAGGGCGAGAACCTTCTGGATGACGCCATGGGCAAACGCAACGGCTCGCCCATTTTGCGGGGCGTGAAGAGCCTGCGCGTCGAACCCGGCGCGCTCGTGATCGAGGTCAACGACTGACGAGGTCGCCGGCCGTCGAGTTCACCGACGGACCAACTTCAGGCCGGCGGTGCCTTGAACACCATCACGCTCATCGGGGGCAGCGTCAGCTCCGCTGAACAGGGCTGCCCGTGCCGGGCGATGGCGTCGATGGTGACCCCACCGAGATTGCCGGCATTGGTGCCCCCGTAAATTCCGGCGTCGCTGTTCAACACTTCGCGCCAGTGTCCTCCGGACGGAAAGCCGAGCCGATAATGATGGCGGAGCACCGGGGTAAGGTTGAGCACGATGAGCAGCACGCTCGACCGACTTTGGTTCTGCCGGACGAAGGAGAGCACGGAGTTCTCGTGATCCTTGCAGTCGACCCAGAAGAAGCCGTCCATGTCGTAATCGGATTCCCAGAGGCCAGGCTCGGCTTGATAGAGCTTGTTCAGGTCTTCGACGAAGCGCAGGGCTCCGGCGTGAAACGGGCCTTCGCCGAGCAGCCACCAGTCGAGCTCCGCATTCGCATTCCATTCATGGCTCTGCCCGAACTCGCCGCCCATGAAGAGCAGCTTCTTGCCCGGAAACATCCATTGATAACCGTACAACGTGCGCAGGTTGGCAAAGCGCTGCCAGTCGTCGCCCGGCATCCGGCCGAGCACTGAACGTTTGCCGTGCACCACTTCATCGTGCGAAAGCGGCAGGACGAAGTTCTCGTGATGATGATACAGCATCGCGAAGGTCAGGTCGTTCTGGTGATACTTGCGATAGACCGGGTCCCGCTTGAAGTAGCCCAGCGTGTCGTGCATCCAGCCCATGTTCCATTTGAGGCTGAAGCCGAGCCCGCCGAGATAGGGCGGCCGCGTGACCATGGACCAGGCCGTGGATTCCTCGGCGATGGTCATGACGCCGGGGTGTTCGGTATGGACGAGGTGATTGACGTGCCGCAGAAAATCCACCGCCTCGAGATTTTCGTTGCCGCCGTATTGGTTGGGAATCCATTCGCCCGGCTGCCGGGAATAATCGAGATAGAGCATCGAGGCGACAGCGTCGACGCGCAGGCCGTCGAGATGAAAGCGTTCGCACCAGAACAGCGCGTTGGCGGCGAGAAAGTTTCGGACCTCGTGCCGGCCAAAGTTGAAAATGAGCGTGCCCCAGTCCTGATGGGCGCCCTTGCGCGGATCCTCGTGCTCGTAGAGCGCGGTGCCATCAAAGCGGGCCAGCGCCCAGGTATCGCGGGGAAAATGCGCGGGAACCCAGTCGACGATTACGCCGATGCCGGCCTCGTGCAGCGCATTGACGAGATACTGAAACTCGTCCGGCGTGCCGTAGCGGCTGGTGGGCGCGTAAAAGCCGGTCACCTGATAGCCCCAGGACGGAAAGAACGCGTGCTCGGCCACCGGCAGGAACTCCACGTGGGTGAAGCCGCTGCGCCGCACGTAATCGATCAACGGCCCGGCCAACTCCCGGTAGCTGAGCGATTCAGCCGGGCCTTTCTTGCGCCACGATCCCAGGTGCACCTCGTAGACGCTCATCGGAGAACGCAACGGATCGCGCGCGGCCCGGCGCTTCAACCAGGCATCGTCCGACCAGGTGAACTTGCGCGTGTCCCAGACGATGGCGGCGTTCTTGGGCGCCGGCTCAACGAAAAATCCGTAGGGATCGGTCTTCACGACGACCTGCCCGTAGGCATCGCGAAGCTCAAACTTGTAAAGACAGCCTTCGCCGAGCCCAGGCACGAACAACTCCCAGACGCCGGAGGCGCCGAGTGGGCGCATGGGATGATAGCGCCCGTCCCAGTGATTGAACGGACCGACCACGCTCACGCGTTGCGCGTTGGGCGCCCACACGCCGAAGCTCGTGCCGCGCACGCCATCGATCTCGCGCAGCTGCGCGCCGAGCTTGTCATAGATGCGCCGCTCGTTGCCCTGCCCAAACAGGTAAAGATCCCCCTCCCCCACCGTCGGCAGAAACGAATACGGATCGCGGAACTGGCGCGTGTTGCCCTGGTAATCCGTCACCACCAAATCGTAGGCATAGACCTTCGCCGTGGCGGTGGTGGTCCCTTCAAACAGCCCGCTGTCATCAAGCCGCTTCAGGCGAAAGCTCGGGCGCTTCTTTTCCAGGACGGGCACCACTTCAACTTGCGCGGCATTGTGTAAGAGCGCGCGCACCACCAGACCGGATCCATCCCCCAAGGGATGCATGCCCAGAAGTTGGTGCGGCAGCCGCTGAGTCGCGTGGACCAGACTTGTGACTTCGTCGCCGCTTAGAATCATGTCCGCAGTGTGCACGTCTCCCGTTGTCAGGTCATTAAAAAACCCGGGGCGGACTAAATGCCGAAGGCCGAAGGCCGAAACCTGAACGCTCAGGGTTCGATTAGTTTTTCGCGGATGGCATAGCGCACGAGGTCGCTCGTCATGCGAAGGTCGAGTTTGCTCATGACATTGCGCCGGTGCGTTTCGACCGTGCTGAGGCTGATGTTCATCGCGGTGGCGGCCTCTTTGTTGGAGCGGCCCTCAGCCAGGAGCTGAACCAGCTGCCGCTCGCGCGGAGTCAGGCGGCTGGCGGCGACCGACTCGGATTTGCGCCCGCCTTGGGCCAGCCCGCCGACCAGCAAATCTGAGACTTTGGGGGTGAAATAAGTCCGGCCTGCAGCCAGAGCATCCAACGCCTGGGCCAGCCATTCGGGTGCGTCGCTTTTCAGAAGATAGCCGCGGGCACCGGCGGCCAGCACCTGGCGGGCAAGCGAATCAGAATCGTGCATCGTCAACACCAGCACCGCGGCGCGCGGCGCCACGGAACGAATCTCCCGGATAGCATCCAACCCGTTCAGCTCCGGCATGGTCAGATCAATCACCACCAGATCCGGACTTCGGGCTCGAGCCTGATTGACAGCATCGCGTCCATTGACCGCCTCGCCCACCAGCTCCCAATCCCGCCGGCTGGCGATGACCGCCCGAACGCCTTGGCGGATCATGCCGTGATCGTCCGCGATGAGAATGCGAAGTTTTTTCATGGTTCCTTGGTGGCGGCCATGGGCAGGCCGGTCATCGGCAGGCTGGCCAGCACCGTTGTGCCTTCGGAATCGGACTCAATGGTCAGCTGTCCGCCAAACTGGCGCAGGCGTTCCCGCATCCCGCGCAACCCCACTCCGGCGCCCTTCCCCTGGGCGCCCGGGGGCAATCCTCGTCCGCTGTCCTGCACCTCGAGCCGGACCTCGTGCTCATCGCGCTCAAGACGAATCAATGCATCGGAGCTTTCCGAGTGGCGATGCACGTTGGTCAGGCTTTCCTGCGCCACGCGGAACAGGGCCATCTCCAACTCGACCGGAAGGCGTCCCTCAAATTTCGAGGTATTCACCTCCACCCGCAGCAGGCTGCGCCGGGCAAAGCCCCCCGCATAGTCGTGCAGAGCCTCCGCCAGCCCCAACTCCTCCAGCAACGGCGGATGCAGCCACCAGGAAAACGTCCGCAACTCCTGGAGCGATTGCTCCAGCAAGTCCCGGGTGTCATCCATCAACGGCACCGAAGCCGGCGGCATCGAGCCCTCTCCGCCGCGCAGTCGAAGCAGGTTGAGCTTGGCCGCCGCCAGATGCTGGGCGGTCGAATCATGCAGCTCCCGCGCAATCCGGCGGCGCTCCTCGTCCTCCGATCGCAACAACTCGGTCAGCAACCGCTGACGTTCCGCCTCCGCCCGCTTTCGTTCGGTCACGTCCCGAAGCACCACCTGAATGACCAGTCGTCCGTGCGCGGTGAACGAAGCAGCCGCCACTTCCACGTCGCGCACGACACCGTCAAGACGAACCACCTTTTCCTCGCGCATCGGGACGCGCTGGGGATGGGCGCGCAGCTGCTCAATGCGCTGGCGGATGACAGCGTGACAGTCCGGGTGAAAGTACTTCAGCGGCGGCTGCCCCAACAGCTGCTCGGGCAATTCGGCGCCTAACAGCTCAACCCCGGCCGCATTGATGAAGGCGATTCGATCCTGATCGTTGACGAAGACCGCGACAGGGTTCAACTCGACGAGCCCGCGGTAGCGCTCCTCGCTCTCGCGCAACGCGAGCTCGATCCGGCGACGATTCGCCAAATCGGCCACGAGCGCCGCCGTCCGCTTCGCCACTTTTTCCTCCAAAATACGCGCATATCCGGCCAGGCGCCGGCGGCTTGAAATCGTCACCCCGGTCAGTGCCACCAGCAGCCCCATCACTCCGAGGACCAGCGTGCGGAACCACGGCTCGTCCTGCAGGGGTTTCGGATGAACCTGAAACGCCAGGGTGACGGGCGTCGGATCGACATCGCCACCGGCGTCCCGAGCGCGCACCGCGATTTTGTGAAAGCCAACCTTCAGATCGGCCGCGGCGAGCCGACGCCGGGAATCCGTCCGGAACGGACTCCATGGCCCGTCGTCCAACCGCCAGGAAAAGGTGTAGTCGTCGCGGTGCCCCACCGGCCAGAACCGTTCGGACCCGCTGACCTTGAGGTCCAGGTCCTGACCGGACAACACGTTGGTATTGACCTCGCCGAGACGGGTTTCAGGAGGAACTCGATCCGGGGTGAATCGATAACCGACCTCCTGGTTGCCCATCCAATACGCACCGGTGCGATCGCGAACTGCCCCGGACAGCCGAACGCTTTCGGGCAGCCTGATCTCCTCAGGCTCTGCGTTCGGGCCGGACTCCACAGTGGTCAATACACCTCGTCCCGTCACCAGCAAGTCACCATCGTCGGCCTGCGTCATGCCGAGCACCGACTTGAGCGGATAAGTCTTCCATTCGTCCCGACGGAGGCGCGCCAGCCCGTCTTGACCTCCGGTCCGCCCCGCACAAGCGACCCAGAGTTCGTCCCCTCGTTCCAATACCCTCACGATGGCCCGTCCCGGGACGTTGGTGATCGATCGCCAAGCGCCGTTCGGCGAGCACCAATGCGCCAGACCGCTGTCGCTGTAAAGCCACACGTTGGAGCCATCCTGCCCCGCATACATCCGCAAGGCGTAATCGCTCAGGAGCACGTCGGGAACGGGTACTTTCTGAACTGCGTCGACCGTCACGTGAACCGCCGTCGAGGATCGATCCGGCGATCGGGCCACGAACCAAATTCCGTCTCTGGCTTCCGCCAAGCTGGCTTCCGTGTAGTCGCCATCCACCTCGTTCAGAACTCGCGTGATCCAGTGACCATTCGTGGAAAGCGCCGCGGTCAACTGCCCGCGGGAATTCCGGCCCAGGATCCAGTATCCCGACTGTCTCGAAGCCCGACCCGCCAGAATCTTTGCCACACCGGTTTCCCGCTCGAAGTAGTGTTCAACTCCCTGATCGTTCCAGCGCGTCACGCGATTCGTCAACGACCCCCAGACCGAGCCGGCCCCGTCGGCATACAGATCATCACAAGCGACGCCCATGTCTTCGAATTGATCATCGCTGTAACGGAACGGGACCAAAGCTGACAACAAGCCCTTCCAATCGCGACTAAACCAAGGCCGCCCGGCGCCATCGGTCAGGCGGGGCGGCGGAATGCCCAGGTACCGTTCCCACTGGCCGTGGCGCCGCCAAAGGCGCAGCGCTTCGTAGCCCACCAGCCAAATGTTGCCGTCGGGATCAACGCGGACGTCCTCGCTATACAGCGCGCCCAGTTCGAACACCGCGGAACGCGCCACCCAACCCGCCGCCGTCCACTCCGCAATCGCCCGGTGCCCTTCGCTCATCCACAAGTTTCCATAAATCTTCCCGTCGGAAGTCCCGCAAACTCCGTGATGATGAAACGGCACGCCGATTTGCCGCGTCCATTCGTTGCCTTGCAACAAATAGACATCCGCGCCCGACGAAAACAACAAAGGCTGTCCCGGAACCTCCGCCAGACAACCCGATTGAAAACGGTTGTTCCCGGGAAGGGGAGCGAGGGAAATCTCCCATCGGCGCCCGTTCCAACGCACCAACCCTTCCCGGGTCACCACCCACTGACGTCCGGAGGTGTCGCGATGATAGTTGACCACGTATTCGCTGGGCAGGCCATCGCCGACTCCATAGGCACGCCACTGACCATCGCGCAGCGAAGTCAGTCCCCCGCTGCGCGCAGAACTCGGCCATGGATCGCTGCAAAACCAAATCGTCCCGTCCACGTCCTCGACCATCCGACGCACACTCGGTCCCGCCAGGTTCGTCTCAGAACCCATCGTGCGGAAGGTTTTGCCGTCGTAAAGACCCGCACCGCGATCCGTACCCACCCAAAGCGCGCCGCCGCGGGTCACCAAGACGCAGCGAATGAAATCGCTCGGCAGGCCCTCCTCAATTCCATGGCGGCGCCAGAAATACCCATCGTATTCGCGAAGCCCATCTGAAGTCGCCAGCCAGACCCTCGCCAGGCCCCGGCCATTTGGCCCACGCTCGAAGTCCAGATGGAACACTCCGCATCCCTTCAGCCCGGCGTCGTCATCAAATGAGACCAACCGCCACGGTTGCCGCATCGATTCGGCGGGATCCAAAGTGTTGCTGCGGCAGCAGATGATGGTGCAGAGGAAGCCCAGAAGAACCGTCCCTTGAAAGGATACATGACTCCGCCGGTTCCAATTCAACGCTGGAGGCATCCAGCGCGTTGGTCCGGTTCGATTCGGCGATCGACTCGTGATAGCAGATCTCACGTCGAGCCCGTTCATCCCGCCTCCCCCGCCCCTCTCATCGACCCTCCGCCGCTTACCCACCTTCCCCATCCCCCCGCGTCGGAAAGCATCCCATTAATGCATTCCATACCGGCCTTTCATAAAGGTCTTCCCGGGCAAAAGTCGAACTGAAGATGGGGTGCCCCCCTGCCGGGGGTGGGCTCAAAAGCGGGTGAAGGCAGGGCTGACGTTCCGCAAGCGTGCGGACGCAATGCACCGGGCCTGGCCGGGGCGGCCTTAATCTTGAGCGCCGATCCAGCTCTTGCGTGCTCCATCCTCCATCCAAAGCGGTGCTGCGCCCCGCACTCCACGACGCTGGCGCGACAGCCTGGCGCCCGCAGACTCGCGGAGCGTCATGGAGTGCGGCGGGCACCGCCGCTTTGGCTTTGAATCCATCGCCCACCACGCTCGGGGCCTCACCCGTTTTCAATCCCCCCCGCGACTGCGCTCACCATTTTTGCCCCTTCCCCCTCCCCGATTCACTTGCTACGGTGTCTCTGCCATGACAACACCAGCGCGATTTGCGCTCCCAACCCCGGCCGAGCCGCCCAAGAAAATGAACCTTCGTCGCCCTGACATCATGGCGGCGGTCCAGGCCCAGGTGGAATCCCACTACCGAAGCGAGCTGGTGGATCGCATCCGCGCGCGGGGCAACGTGCTTTCCGCCGGCGGCCTGACGGTCAAGCTGGCCAAGGAATTCGGCTTTTGCTACGGCGTCGAGCGCGCCATCGACCTGGCCTACGCCGCCCGGCGATCGTTTCCCGCCGAAAAACCCATCTATCTGCTCGGCGAGATCATTCACAACCCCGAGGTCAACGACCAGATTCGCAACCTCGGCATCAAGACCATCTCAAACAAACCCAACGACGAGGAGATGGCCATCCTCCGCGCCGACGACGTGGTCATCATTCCGGCCTTCGGCACCGAGGTCGCCACCCGCCGCAAACTTGAGGAGAAAGGCTGCGTGCTGGTGGACACGACCTGCGGCGACGTCATGAGCGTCTGGAAACGAGTGCGCCAGTATTCCAAGGAATCCGTCACCAGCATCATTCACGGCAAGGCCAAGCACGAGGAGACCAAGGCCACCACGTCGCAGGCCACTGCCTACGGCACCGGCCACTATCTCGTGGTCTACAACCTCGATGAAACCGACTACGTCTGCCATTACATCATCAACGGCGGCGACAAGGAGGAGTTCCTGACCTGGTTCAAAGGCGCTTACTCGCCCGGGTTCGATCCCGATGTTCATCTCAAGGCAATCGGCGTGGCCAATCAGACGACCATGCTGCGCGGTGAGACCGAGGAAGTACAACGACGCCTGCGCGCCGCGATGGAAAAACGCTACGGCCCAGAGAATATCGCCGACCATTTCCGGTTCTTCGACACCATCTGCGGCGCGACGCAGGATCGCCAGGATGCCCTCGGCAAGCTGATGGCCGAACCGCTCGATCTGCTCATCGTCATCGGCGGCTATAATTCCTCCAACACGTCGCACCTGGCCGAGATGGGCGAGGCGAAGCTCCCCACGTTTTTCATCAAGAACGCCGGCAAGATGGAATCCACCGAAATCATCCGGCACTACAACCTGCACCTGCAGAAAGAGGTAGAAACCCGCAGCTGGCTGCCCAACCGCCAGCTGACGGTCGGCATCACCGCCGGAGCCTCGTGCCCGAACAACCTGATCGAGGACACCATCCGCCGCCTGTTCGAGCTGCGCGGCATCTCCGTTCAGGAAGTTCTGTCGGGCAACTGATCCATGCCCTGCCTTCGGGACGAGTTGCACGAGCGCGAGCGCGGGATCTTCGCGCCCTACGCCCAGTTCAGCGGTGACAGCCGGGGTCGTCAGCATCGTGAGTCGCCCCCGGAGTTGCGCACGGAATACCAGCGCGACCGCGATCGCGTCATCCATTCCCGCGCCTTTCGCCGGCTCGAATACAAAACGCAGGTCTTCCTGAACGGCACCGGCGACCATCTGCGCACACGTCTCACCCACACCATCGAGGTCGCCGCCATCGCCCGCAACATCGCCCGCGCGCTCCGTCTCAACGAGGATCTGACCGAAACCATCGCGCTTGCCCATGACCTCGGTCATTCCGCCTTTGGCCACAAGGGCGAGGAAGCGCTGAACCGCCTGATGAAGGGCCATGGCGGCTTCGAGCATAACCGGCAAAGCCTGCGCGTGGTCGAGTTGCTCGAACGCAAATACCCCGCCTTCCCCGGACTCAATCTTTCCTGGGAAGTCCGCGAGGGACTCGCCAAGCACGTGACCGGCTTCGATCGCCCGGGGCGCCAGCTTGCCTTCGAAGCCCACTCGCCCTCGCTGGAGGCACAGGTGGCCAATCTCGCCGACGAAATCACGTACTACTCACACGATCTCGACGACGGACTCACCGCGCGCCTGCTCTCGGAGAAAACGCTGAACCGGGAAGTGGAAGTTTGGGCCGAAGCCGCGGCCCAGGTGGCCCGACTGGCCGGGCGAAGGAAAAGCACGCGCGCCGAAGAAAGCCGCCGGTATTACACCATTCGCTGCATCATCGACGATCAGGTGAAAGACGTCGTGCAAACCTCCGAAGCCGCCATCCGCGCCGCGGGCGTCCAAAGCGCCGACGACGTTCGCGCCCTGCGCCGCCCGCTCATTCGCTACAGCGATCGGCGACGGCGCCTCAACCAACAGCTGCGAAAGTATCTTTACCAAAACCTCTATTACAACCCGGAGGTGCATGAGCCCAACCGCCGCGCGGTGCGCATGTTGGCCGAGTTGTTCGAGCATTTTACCCGGCACCCGTCCGAGATTGGCGACGACTGCCGCCAACGCGCGCGTCAGGACGGCTGGCCGCGCGCGATCTGCGACTACCTGGCCGGGATGACCGACCGCTACGCGATCCAAAAGCACGAACGCCTGTTCGGCTTGAGCGTGTAGCGAGACGTCGCGCCCGGCATGCACCACCACCATGATGCTTACCCTCAGCGCCCGGGCTGCCGGCCGCCGCCGGCCGCTGGTTCCCGACTGGCAAATACCCTGGCCGCCGGATGATGCCTCCGCCGGCGAACCCCTCACCCTCCGGCAACTGATCACGCGCATCGTCCAGCACGAAGTCGCGGCGTTCCGGCAGCGTCAGGAAGAACGTAAGCTGGTCCGGATTCTGACCGATAAGGAGATTGCCGCCGGGCTGGAAAAAGGCCGGGTCGATCCGGGCGGCCGTGACCTGGGTCAGGTCGTGGATGCCGACGCAGCCGTCGCCACCGCCCTGCAGGCTTTTGAGGACGGTCTCTACCTGGTCTTTCTGGATGAAGTCGAACAACGCGAACTGGACCGCCAGGTGTACGTCAGACCGGACAGCCGGCTGGTGTTTGTTCGCCTCGTCCTGTTGGCCGGCGGTTAGCTCAAGCCTGCCACCCGGCCACAGCTGGCACCCTTCCCATGAACCGCCCCTCCGGTTCTTGCTCTTGCTCTTAATCGTGCACTTGCACCTCCCGAAGAGAGCAAGAGCAAGAGCAGGATTAAGAGCAAGGGGGGATGTCCGGTTCATGTCTCGTGCGCAGGTCAAAAAGGAACGGGTGCCTTCCCATGAACCTCCCGGTCCACGAGAGGGAATTGGCCGCGAAAAGGCACAAAGGGCACAAAACGAAAAATCTGCTTTTGTGCCCTTTGTGCCTCTTCGTGGCCACTCCGGCGCTTGGATCGTATTTGGATACCGTCCACGGTTCATGGCCCGTCAGCAGGTCAAAAAGGAACGGGTGCCTTCCCATGAACCTCCCCACCGGAGGAGCCTTCTCCGCCGACGAGGCGGGACGGATGAGGTGGAGCAGTCCAAGGTTCAAGGCCCCAATTCGCGTGTACCATTGCAGGTTGAAACTTCCCATGAACCGTCAGGTAGGGCGCGCTCTCCGCAGCGCGCCGCCCGTGCGGACAACTTCCCCAGGATCCGAGCGGATCCGGGGAAACATTTGGCGACACCGCTTCGGCGGCGGGCGGCGGAGCGCCCGCCCTACCTGACGCGCCCGGTTCATCTCCCCTGACCAGATTCGAATGCAACATGAAGTTTCTCCACTGACCGCTGATCTCAATCACGATGAAAACCGATCAAGCCGAGAAGGAACTGCAGAAAGTCCGAGTTGAAAACTGGCAACAACCCCGGCTTGCTTCCGCTCAAAAGCTGCCCGCCACGCTGCGCAAAATCGCGCGCACCCTCATTGGAACCGACGACGACGGCACCGGGCTCAACTACGAAGCGCACCACCAATTGCGCGAGGAAATGCGTCCGCTGACCGGCCAGCTGTCCTCGCCGCAGCGGAAGGCTTTGTTCGAAGTGCTCTTCCCCGGCCTGGGCTCCGCGGTCGAAGCGGGCTGGCAACTCCTCCGCCAACTCCCCTACCAACCTGAACATCGCGAGGCCAAGTCGTTTCGCGCCCCCAACCACGCAGCGGCCCTCGCGGCTCGACGCCTGGATTGGCTGGAATCCCTCCTCGACCGCGTCGGTCTGTATCCAGGCCGCGACCTCGTCTGGCACGCAGCCTGGGCCGGCCACGATTGGAATTCCGATGCCCTCACCGTCCTGCTGGCCGCGGCCATAGACGGCGGTGGTTCCCTCGGAGACGAGATCTTTGAGATCCTGCGCGCTTCCGCCCAAGGCGAGCACGAGGTCGGGGTGATGGGCCATCACGTGGTCACAACGTTGCTGCGGGCCGGGCGCCCGGATGGTTGGGAGTTTATCGAAAAAATGCTACTCGCCGCGCAGCGCGAAGAAGGCCTGCGCCAGACGATTCTCGAGGCAGTGGATTTGGCCCGCCCCGAGGCCTTCCGCCGCATGCTCAAACTCATCCAAGCCCACAACCTGGTGCGCTTCAGCGCCACCGTTCGCGCGTTCAATGTCTGGCTTGGCTACCGCTGGGACTCGGTCAGCGCCGGTGTCGTCAACCAAGTCATCGCCCGGCTGGAGCTCTACCTGGAAAAACCGTCCGAACGTGCCGCGGCCTGGCGCGGCTCGGATCCCGAAAACGCCTACCTCGCGCTTTGGGCCGTCGCCTTTGATGACGCCGAAGCGGCCATCGCACCGGCGACCGAACTTCTGCGGCATCGCCAGCCGGAATCTCGATTTGTCGCCGCGCACCTTCTTTCGCAACTGGACTTGCCAGAGGCCCAGCTCGTCCTGCTGCAAGCGCTGGATGACGATGATCTGCACCTGCCGTACTGCGCGCTCCAGAACCATCGTCATGGCACGATCGAACCCGCCATCCTCGAAGCCGGGCTCTTCGAACGCGTGGAGAAGGTGCTGCGTCGCTTCCCGGCGAAAGCCACCAAGTTGAAGCCGCTGGTCTGGCCCTGGACGGACTTCACCGTCGATCGCGAGATCGCGTCCGTGGTCTTGCTGCAATCGCTCGGCGCACGGCCCGTCACGAATCTTATCCCCCACCTGCCGGAGCTCGAATCATCCGAGCGCGCACATGCCCTCCGCAAGCTCGCGGAACCAATGCCCATCACGGCACCGGTCCGCGCGGCGTTCCTAGCCTGGGTCGGCGACGGGACCCACGCCGTCCGGCAGGCCGCCCTCGCCGGCCTGGAGAAATGTGAACTCGATGACGCGGATGCCCCGGGGCTTGAGGTCCTACTGACCCGCACGAACGGCGATCTGCGGCGCGGGATCATCGGCCTGCTGCTGCGCCTGCCGGACCACCACGCGTTGGCCAGCGCCGACCGGCTGCTTTCGGCCGGGAGCGCTCCGCAGCGTCTCGCCGGGCTGGAGTTGCTTCGACAGCTGACCGACTCGCAACGCTGTGTCACCGAAGCTCGCGCGCGCGTGGCCACCTATCGCATCCAACACCCTCGTCTCGCCAACGACGAACGCAGCCAGATTGAGAACATCGAAAACGCCCGGACAACCGCGCTCACCCTTGACGATGGCCTCGGCCTTTTCCAGCACGCGGACCGCACTTGGCCGGCCCGGCCGGTCGCGCGCCAGGTCGCCCTCCATTCCGCGGCGGCGGTCCGGTTACTCAGCGCGCTCGATGACCTCGTGCACCAACACCGGGAGACCAGCATCACGATGGAGCGATGGAACAATGAAACCGTCACGATGCTCCTCGGCGAAGCCAGCCACGGCTTGCCGGACCCGAAGCCCGAACGGCCGTTGGATCAGGATCGTGCCCGCCTGCCGCTGATCGAGATCTGGGAAGAATGGTGGACCAAGCGCGCCGCGGACTTGCGCGACGCCGACGGCGCTGAGGCGCTTCGCGCCTGGACCTGGAGCAGTGCCGCCCTGGGGGACGAATTCAGCGACAAAACGCCGATCTTCCGAAAGCGTTGCCCGGCGGCACTCGCCGCCGTGATCGGAAACTACAAAAAGCCGAAGCTGCGCTACGAGGGCATCGTGCGTGGCCTCCTGAAATGGATGATTCGCTTGCACCCTCCCACTGGAATGGCCGACCTCGTGCTCGACGCACTCGAAACGGCGTGGTCGCACCTTCCAGAATCCGAGCTGCGGCACAAACCAAAGGAGGACGATTACGACGACGAAACGTGGCGGGAGGAAGATGGTCCATTCATGGTCTGGAACATCCTTTCATGGCTCAAGCCGATGCTCGGCAACGCCTGGACGCCGCAGCACAGCGTCCGGGAGTTCCGCTTATTTCGCTGGCGCGATGAGCCTTTCGGCCGCGACGGAACAGCGCCCCGCTCCTCGGAACGGCCGCCGCGCGAACGGCCGGAGATCGAGTTGGTCCTCGCCGCTCATCACGCTGGCGGCGCCACCGATGCCGACATCCTGGATCAACTCCTGGGAGAACGACCCGCGTCGCGTTGGTCGGTCAACTTCGGCAGTTTGCGACAGCTCACCAGCCGGCGCGGCCCAGAAATGCTGAAGGCAAATCCGCGGGCGCGCGCACTGGTGGATCGCTGCCGCGCGCGGGTGCTGGAAGTGGAACTGGCCCGCGGCGACACACCGACGCCAGCTTCCATTGCCGCCTTGAACCTCGGAACCGTCTGGGGAATTCCGAATCTGATCGCCACCCTGCGAGCGTTGGGCGACCGAAATTTCACCCGCGGCTACACCTGGGACAAAGACACCAAAGAGTCGGTGCTCAGCCGAATTGTCCGGTCCACATTTCCCGCCGAGGGCGAGACGGTGCGCGACTTTAAAAACCAGATCGCGGCCGCAGGCATTCCGGAGCTTCGACTCGTGGAGTTGGCGGTCTACGCGCCCCAGTGGGCGCCGTCGGTCGAACACGCGCTGGGCTGGCCGGGGCTGATCGACGGGGTCTGGTGGATTCATGCCCACACGCGCGGCACCGACTGGACGGTCGAAGCGGAAATTCGCGAACTCTGGCAGGCGGACCTAAGCCAGCGCACCACGCTCACCTCGGCCGAGCTGCTGGAAGGTGCGGTGGATGTCGCCTGGTTCAAACGCGTGCACGAACTCCTCGGGGCCAAACGCTGGACGACTCTCGACGACGCCGCCCGCTACGCCTCGACCGGCGCCGGCCACGCCCGCGCCCGACTGTTCGCCGACGCAATGCTCGGCCGCGTCCGGAAATCAGAGCTCACCACCCGCGCCAACCAAAAGCGCCACCAGGACTCCGTCCGCGCGCTCGGTCTGCTCCCGCTCGCGCCCGCCAAAGCACGGGAAAAAGATCTCCTCGATCGCTACAAGCTGATGCAGGAATTCATCCGCACCAGCCGCCAATTCGGCTCGCAACGTCAGGCCAGCGAGAAACGCGCCGCCCAGATTGGGCAGGAGAATCTCGCCCGCACCGCCGGCTACCCGGATCCCATCCGCCTCCAATGGGCCATGGAAGCCCGCGCCGTCGCCGATCTCGCCGATGGCCCCATCGCCGTCACGGTCGAGGGCGTCACCGTCACTCTCGCGATCCAGTCCTGGGGCGAAATCGATCTCAGCGTCGCCCGCGACGGCATCGCGTTGGCCGACATTCCCGCGAAGCTGAAAAAGCACAAAGCCATCACCGCTCTGCGCGAGCGCCGGACCGAGCTCAAACGTCAGGCTTCACGAATCCGCGCTGCCCTCGAACAGTTCATGTGCCGCGGCGAATCCGTCACCGCCACGGAACTTCGGGAGATGATGTCCCACCCGTTGCTGGCTCCCATGCTCCGCGGCCTGGTTTTGGTCGGTGAAGGCGTGGCTGGCTATCCTCTCCCCGGCGGACGGGTTCTCGAGGATCACGCCGGGCGGAAGGAAGCGCTCAAGTCGAAAGAAACGGTGCGAATTGCGCATCCCGTCGACCTGTTGCCGTCAGCCCAGTGGCACGCGTGGCAGAAGGATTGTTTCGCCCGGGAACGGATCCAGCCCTTCAAGCAGGTCTTTCGCGAGTATTACCCGCTGACCAAACCCGAACGGGATGAGGGGACCAGCTCACGCCGCTACGCCGGACACCAGGTCCAGCCCCGCAAAGCCCTGGCCCTGCTCGGGGCCCGTGGCTGGGTGCATCATCCGGAGGAAGGCGTGCGCAAGACCTACCACGACATCGGGATCACCGCCTGGCTCGAATTCGCCGAGCCCTGGTTCACGCCGGCCGAGGTGGAGGGCCTGACTCTGGAGCGGGTTCGCTTTACGAAAAAGGGCGGACACGAACCGCTGAAGCTGTCCGGCTTGCCCCCCCGCGTGTTCAGCGAGACGATGCGCGACTTGGATCTGGTCGTCAGCGTGGCGCATCGTGGCGGTGTCGACCCGGAAGCCAGCGCGTCCACCCTCGAGATGCGCGCCACCTTGGTGCGCGAAACCTGCGCCCTGCTCAAGCTGACCAACGTCCGGGTTAAGGACCACGCGGTCCTGATCCGGGGCGAGCTCGGCGAATACTCCATCCATCTGGGCAGCGGCGGCGTACGGAAAATCCCAGGCGAAGCCCTCCTGATTGTCGCCGTGCAAGCACAGCATCGCGGACGACTCTTCCTCCCATTTACCGACGACGATCCGCGCACCGCGGAGGTGATGTCAAAAGTGTTGCTCCTCGCGCGGGACCGGGAGATCAAAGACCCCGGCATCCTGCAACAACTCCGCACCTGACCCTCAGGTCACCTGCCACCGGCACTCGCCACTTGGCACTCGCCACTTGGCACCTGGCACTTGGCACTTGGCACCTGGCACCTAGCACTCCGCACCTGGCACCTGGCCCTTGGCACTCTTCACCCGGCCCTCATGCAGCCGGCGTCAGGCCCAGCACCACATCGAAACGGGCGGCGAGTTCGCCGGCCTTGGCTCCCTTCAGCGGCGCGAATTCGACCGTGACGGAATTGCGCTGGCGTTCGTCGCGGATGCCCTTCCAGATGCCGTCCTTTTCATTGCCGGGATGGCCTTTGATGTAGCATTGGGTTGTCAGCAGGTCTTTGCCCCCGCGTTTGATCTTGTAGTGAATGTGCGGGGTGCGTCCTGGATAGGGCACGGGCTTGATGGTGCGGAACAAATATTCGCCGGACGAGCCGGTGATGAACCGGCCGAAGCCCTGAAAATTCTTATCCTGTTTGGCCTTGTTGGTGTCCTTGCTATGGAGGTAAGCGCCGGTTCCGTCGCATTGCCAAATCTCCACCAGCGCGTTGCGAATCGGGTCGCCTTTGGCGTCCAGGATCCGGCCGCTGACGTAGGTTACTTCGCCCACCGCCGGAGTGAGGTTTTCGTTGATCACAAGCAGGTCATTGTCTGTGTCCAGCGGCAGATGGTCTGGATAGAACGGGCCTTCGGTTTGGGGGGGCGTTTGGGTCAAGCGCTCGGCGAAGGCGCCCGGGACGGTAAAGAGGATGGAGCCAAACCCGAGCCGGGTGAGAAACCGACGACGGCTGGCGGCGGACAGGGCAGCGGCAGAGGCGGGCGAAGCGGCGGGGGAATTGGAAGGGCTGTTCATGCAAGACATGATAGTGGGCGCGTCCGGGCGGTTACGACCATTTTCTGGACCCGAATTTGCGTTGCAGGAGGCCAAACCGGCCCTTTAACGTGGCCGGCGTGACCGATGAACAGTGCCACGACGAGGAACGCGCGCGGATGATCAACGCGCAGGGCGAAGCCCAGCGCAACCTTCACGCCCGGGCCACCGACGCCGCCCGGGCTCGCTTCGGCCAGAACGTCTTCCTCCGGGCCGTGGTCGAAGTTTCCAATTTTTGCCGTGAAAACTGCGATTACTGCGGCATGCGCCGCAGCAATCGTGCGCTGCAACGATTCCGCGCCCGCCACGAGGAACTGGCCAATCTTCTCATCCACCACCGCCCGGCCAGCATCACCGACGTCAACATCCAGACGGGCGAAGATCCGGTCGCCGTCGAGCAAGTGGTCCTGCCGCTCATTCGAACCCTGCGCCGCGAAACGAATCTCGGGGTCAGCGTCTGCCTCGGCACGCTTCAGCCCGATGTCTACGCCGAACTCCTCTCGGCGGGCGCCAGCATTTACATCATCAAGTTCGAGATCGCCGATCCCGCCCTCTACCGTCTCCGGCAGGCCCCCGGCACCCTCACAGAACGCCTCGAACATATCCGTTTGCTAGCCCAAAGCGGCTGGAAGGTCAGTTCGGGGTTCATCGCCGGCCTTCCCGGCCAATCCGAAGCGTCGCTGCTCGCCAACTTCGACCTCGCCGCGCAACTCCCGCTGGTCGGATGCAGCGTCAGCCCGTTCATCCCCGGTGAAGCCACGCCTCTTTCCGGCGAGCCCGTCGCCAGCATCGATACCGCCCTGAACTGCATGGCCGTCCTCCGGCTGATGCGGCCGGATTGGGTCATCCCTGCGGTCAGCGCCCTCAACCTCGCTGGCCCCGATTCCGGCTACCGCCGCGGCCTCGCCACCGGAGCCAATCTCGTGACGATCAACCTCACCCCGTCCGAGATGCGTGAGGATTACCTGCTCTACAAGCGCGAGCGGTTCATCATGACGGAGGAGCGAATTCTTGCCGCCATCGCCGCCGAGGGACTCGTCCCCTCACCGCAAAGCCTGGCTGACTTCTACGCGGTCGATCGAGCGCCCAAGGAGCCGGCTGCCGTTTAACCTGAACATTTCACGCTCAGGTAGGGCGCGCACTCCGAGCGCGCCGCAAATACACCATGAAAACAGGGTTCGGCGGCGGGCGACGGGGCGCCCGCCCTACCTGGCATGTTTCACGCAAAGTGTTTACGTTTTGAGCCCAGCATGAAATAGCCGGATTACTCTCTCGCTCATTTCTGGATTTGGAGAGCCTTCAGCCGGGAAGTCAGCGTGGTGGGTTTCATCCCGAGCAATTCGGCGGCGCCGCCCGGACCGAACACCTTGCCTTTGGCTTGAACCAGCGCCGCCTGAAGGTTCTCGCGCTCGCGCTGCTTCCACTCTTCGCGAGTGATGAAGACGGCCGGCGGAACCGCGACCTGGCCGGACCGGCGGGGCGCGGCCGGCACCGACGGCAAATCGAAGTCAAGCGGCCCGCCCTGCGCCAGGATGACGGCTCGCTCCACGACATTCTGCAACTCGCGCACATTGCCCGGCCAATCATGCGCTGACAACCGGGCCAGCGCCGCCGGGGTGACGCGCGGGACCGGCCGATTCATGCGACGAGCGCTCAAGCCAATGAAATGAGTCGCGAGGAGCGCGATGTCGTCCCGCCGATCGCGCAACGGCGGAATCTCGATCGGAAAAACACTCAGGCGGTAGTAGAGATCGGGCCGGAACCGGCCGGCATCCACTTCCTTTTTCAGATCACGGTTGGTCGCCGCGATCACCCGCACATTGACCCGACGCGTCCGCACGTCCCCAAGCCGCTCCAACTCCTGCTCCTGCAAGACGCGCAGCAGCTTCGCCTGCATCGCCAGCGGCACCTCGCCAATCTCGTCGAGGAAAAGGGTCCCGCCATCGGCCAGTTCGAAACGGCCGGGCTTGTCCTTGAGCGCGCCCGTGAATGAACCCCGAACGTGCCCAAAGAATTCGCTTTCAAACAGCGCGTCCGGAACAGCGCCACAGTTCACCTTGATCAACGCACGTTCCCGGCGGGAACTCAGTTCATGAATGGCGCGGGCCACCAGTTCCTTTCCAGTGCCACTTTCGCCGGTGACCAACACGGCGGCATCCGTCGGCGCCACCAACTGGATTTGCTGCCGGACCTTTTTCAGTCCCGGATTGCCCCCGACCAAATCGCTCGCCCCCACTGCTTCGGTCACTTCCTGGCGGAGGTAGACATTCTCCTGCTCGAGACGCTCACGCAGCTGCTGGATCTCCTCGAAGGCCCGCGCATTCGCGAGGCTAACCGCCGCGTGATCAGCAAATACCCTCAGCCAGGCAAAGTCCGGCGCCGTCAAAACCCCGCCGTCAAAGAGAGCCAGCACGCCCAACGTTTCGCCCCGAAACACCAACGGCTGGGCGGCAAACGTCTTCACCTTCTCCCGTCGCATCCACGCCGGATCTGCCACCCAATCCTCGTCACCCGTCACGCCCGCCAACATTAACGATTCTCCGGTCTGTCCCACCCGCCCAATCTTCCGGACCCCTAGTGGAAAGCGACGGAATTGCCCGCCCACTTGTGCGTAGTCGAGCTTCGGGTCGCTTGGATTTCCCGCACTCGCAGCCAAATGCAGACATCGATCCTGGCTGGGACATTCGGAACGAAACCGGCAACGATCGCAGACGTCGCCCGGGCGGATCAGCCAGATGCGCGCCAGCACCACGCTGGGACAGCGGGCGATCCCATCCACGATCGAGCGCAGGACATCCGCAACCGACCGTTGGTCCGCCATGGACACCATCACCTGAGGTAGATTGGCGCAGTTCACAATTGAAATTGGCCGAGCCGAGCCGAGCCGAGCCGAGCCGCTGCGGCTCGGAAGCCCACCCAAGATCGCGGCGCCCACGACTACGATTTTTCGCTGCGGGCCGCAACTGAATTTCGTAATTCATGATCTATCGTAGCCGCGATGAACGATTGGGATGTGAAAAAGCCCAGTGATATTGCCCTTTCCGACCGCGAGCGTGGGATGGCACGCTACGAGCACTAGGAGTGACATGACTCCGCGTCATCCACTGCCTCCGTTCACCGAAGCAACCGCTCGCCAAAAGGTCCAAGCGGCCGAAGATGCCTGGAACACGCGCGACCCTGAACGGGTGGCGCTGGCGTACACCGAGGACACGGAGTGGCGAAATCGCTCCGAGTTTCTCCGCGGCCGCGCCCAAGTGGTGGAGTTTCTTCGCCGCAAATGGGCCCGAGAACACGACTATCGACTCCGGAAGGAACTCTGGGCCTTCACCGCCAACCGAATTGCCGTGCGCTTTATCTATGAATTCAGGGACGACGCCGGACAATGGTGGCGTGCCCACGGCAACGAGAACTGGGAATTCAACGAGCACGGCTACATGCGCCGCCGGTTCGCCAGCATCAACGACATCCCCATCGAAGAGGCCGATCGAGAACTCCGCTAATTCACATCACCACTCACCACCCACTACTCACCACTCAGCCCCATGCCTGCCCCAAACCTCACTCAACATCCTCCCCGCAGTCCGCGCGTCCGCTTGGGCGGTTACGCCATGCTGCCGCGTGTCCTCGACAAAGCCCGCGCATCGCTGGCCGGCCAGTCCGGTGACTACAAGTACGGCAATCCGATGGACCAGCATTTCTTTTCTTTTACGGGTCTTGCCCCTGACGCCCTCCTGGCTGAGGTAAGAAAGGGCGCGGGCGACTGGGAGATCCTGCGGTGGATCGAAGCGACCGCAAAGCCACCGCGTGCGCCGCACGAAGTACGCGCTTGGTCTTCGTGGCTGGAAGCCATGCCCATCGGCGATGCCGAGGATCTTGAATGGTTCGCCGCCCAGGTCAAACGCCTCAACCCCGTTCGCACGGATCTGCACACCATCATGGATTACCTCGATGTCGATGACCACGTTAGCTTCGGCGGACAGGCCTAGCCGGAACGTTTCAGCGCCGTGAAACTCAATCCTGGAGAAACCTAGCCATGGCAGATCGTTATCTCGACGTTTACTTCACGCCCAACGTGCTGGCAGCTCAACAGCACTACTTCGGGCGTTCCCAAAAACCTTCCTCCGACGCTGGCCATGACCCGCTCACCGACGAGGAACGCGTTTTCATCGAGGCCCGGGACTCTTTCTATCTCGCCACTGTAAGCGAGAACGGCTGGCCTTACATGCAACACCGGGGTGGGCGGCCCGGCTTTCTCCGCGTGGCCAGCCCGACCCAGCTGGCGTTTGCCGACTACAAGGGCAACCGCCAACTGCTCTCGACCGGCAATCTGGCGGGGAACGATCGCGTCTCCCTGTTCCTCATGGACTACCCGCGTCGCGAACGCCTGAAAATCCTCGGCCACGCCCGGGTCGAGGACGCCCGTGCCCACCCTGAACTCGTCGCGCAATTCGCCGAACCCGAGGCTCGTGGCATCGTCGAACGCATCTTCATGGTCGACGTAGTTTCCTTCGACTGGAACTGCCCCAAGTACATCACCCCACGCTACACTGAAGCCGAAGTCGAGGCGGCCGTGGCGCCGTTGAAGAAGCGACTGGCGGAACTCGAAGCGCGCCTCAAGTGACCGGCCGCGCCCGGCATCAGCGGTTGCGCGTGGGCGAGTCTACGGGCAAAGCTTCGCCTCGGATTCGGTGCACCCTGGTAGAAAGGCGGTAGAGGACTACCGCACTCCAAGACGCTTCGCGAGTGCCCGGGGCGCTCGGAAGGTCCGCCAGGCCTTCTCCTCGGTCTCCGGGGTCAAAAAAAGCAGAAGTCGGCGGCGTCGCGCCTCGACACGCTCTAACGCGCCTTTGCTCCCAGCCGGTAGAGGGCCGTGTCGGTGCGCATAAAGATGGCTCCGTCCGCCACGGCGGGCGATGCCATCTGTTTTCCGGCGAGCTGATTTCGCGACAGCCGTCGGAACTCCGGCCCCGGCGCAATCACGTCCGTCATACCCGCCCGGCCGGGCACGTAGATGTGACCATCAGCGAAGGTCAACGACGCGTTGTGATCGCCGCCCAGCCGTTCCCGGTAATGTTCCTTGCCCGTCCTGGCGTCGAGGCACGTCAAAACGCCCCCGGAATCTGATACGAAGTAAAGCTCGTCCCCCACCAGCAAGGGCGAGGACATGGTGGGAACGCCCTTGGTGTAGCGCCATGCAATCTCCGGAACTCGTCCTCCACCATACCGAACAGCGAGCATCTCCGGCCGCATGAACCCCGTGCTGAACAAAAACAAACCGTGTCCAACCACCATGCGGGAGGAGAGGGAAAATCCGAGGTTGCCGAACTTCAACTTCCACAACTCACGCCCGGTGGCGGGCTCATAGCCATAGAGCCAGTCGGGCCCGACGGAAATCAACTGCTCAACGCCATCCACCGGCACGACCAGTGGCGTGGCGTAGGACTTCTTCAGCTGCGGATTGGCGTTCATCTGGCCCGTGCGCGCGGTCTTCCATGCGACCTTGCCGGTGTCCTTGTGCAGCGCGACGACATACTGCTGATCGCTGCCGTCCATCTGCACAATCAGCAGGTCACGCCAGAGAATGGGCGAACTCCCCGGCCCGTTCTCGTGCAGGATCCGTAACGTATCGTTCGTCCATCGCACCTGACCCGTGGTCGTGTCGAGGCACACGGTTCCCGATGCGCCGAAATGGGCGTAGAGCCGGCCGGCCTCCAGCACCGGCGTGGGCGATGCGTAACTGTTCAACTGATGCACCCACTGCGGCTCGCGTTCGTCGAAGAGAAATACATCGCGCTCGATTTTCCCCGAACGCGCATTCACGCACACCGCGCGGTATTCCACCCGATCGACCAAGGTCAGAGGCTGATCACTGGTGTTGGTCTTGAGCCGGCGCTGGACCTCCTCCGCTTTGGCGGCGGTCTCGAGCGCGGTGGTCAGCCAGACTTGATTATCCGCAATGACGGGCGAAGACCAACCGCGCCCGGGGATCGAGGTTTTCCAGGCGACCTGATTCGTTTCGCTCCATTCCACCGGGATTCCCTTCGCCCCGCTGGCAGTCGCGTGTCCCTGACCGTCCGGACCGCGCCACTGCGGCCAATCCGCTCCCGACGCCACTCCCGCGCCCAGGACCAGTGCCCACAACACCACACCAGGCAGCGTGCCACCAGCCCGGGCCGTTCGAGACCAAGAGTAATTGTTCATTTCTGATGCAACCGTTGCGACCATGGAAAACAGCAACCAGACGAAACCTCAAAACAAAACGTGCAAGGCCGCCAATGCAGCCTTGCACGCTGAGAATTCAATTTGCCTACCGAACAGGGTCGATGATGGCCGCCGATGCCATCGCGCGGGCCAACGAGGTTTAGCGGCCCTTCGGCAGAGCGTTGCGGCCGGCGTAGACCGCGCGATCGCCCAGCAGCTGCTCAATGCGCAGCAGCTGGTTATACTTCGCAGTCCGATCCGTCCGGCTCAATGAGCCCGTCTTGATCTGGCCGCAGTTCGTCGCGACGGCAATGTCCGCAATGGTCGAGTCCTCGGTTTCTCCGGACCGATGCGACAGCACCGCGCGATAGCTGTTCTTCTGCGCCAACTCCACCGCGTCGAGCGTTTCGGTCAACGAACCGATTTGGTTCACCTTGACCAAAATGGCGTTCGCCGTGGCCGTGTCGATGCCCTTTTGGAGGAACTTCACGTTGGTGACGAACAGATCGTCACCCACCAACTGCACGCGATCACCCAGCTTGTCGGTCAGGGTCTTCCAGTTCTTCCAGTCACCCTCCGCGCAGCCGTCCTCGATGCTGACAATCGGATAGTCGCGGCACAGCTTCACATAGAAATCCACGAGCTCGTCGCCGCTGACGGTCTTGCCCGAGCTTTTCTTGAAGGTGTAGGTGCCTTTGTCCTTGTTGTAGAACTCGGAGCTGGCGACGTCGAGCGCGAGGAAGATCTCCTTGCCCGCCTTGTAGCCGGCGCCTTTGACCGCGGCGAGGATGGCTTCCAGCGCGGCTTCAGCGCTGTCGAGTTTAGGGGCGAAGCCGCCCTCGTCACCGACTGCGGTGCTCAGGCCCTTGCCTTTGAGCACGGCCTTGAGCGAATGAAAGATCTCGGTGATCGCCTGCAACCCTTCGCTGAACGTGGCGAAGCCATGCGGCATGACCATGAATTCCTGAAAGTCGATCGGCGCGTCGGAATGGGCGCCGCCATTGATGACGTTGGCCATCGGCACCGGCAGGACCTTGGCATTCGGCCCGCCCAGGTATTTGAACAGCGGAATCCCGATGGCTTCGGACGCCGCCTTCGCGTTGGCCAGCGACACCGCCAGGATCGCATTCGCGCCCAGCTTCGACTTGGTCTCGGTGCCGTCCAGCTCGAGCATCGCGTGATCCACGCTCAGCTGATCGAGGGCATCCATCCCTTCCAACACCGGACTGATCTTCTCCAGGACATTGCGTACCGCCTTGGAGACGCCCTTCTTGCCGTAACGCTTCGGATCGCCGTCGCGCAATTCCAGCGCTTCGTGTTCGCCCGTGCTGGCCCCGGAGGGAACAGCCGCGCGGCCCAGCGCGCCGCCAGCCAGGATCACGTCAACCTCGACGGTCGGATTACCACGCGAATCGAGGATTTCGCGGGCTTGAATGTCAACAATGGTGCTCATAATCGTGCAAAAAGTTCCAAAACGAGCGCGCATGATAGAAACGAAGCCCGGGGAGTCAATGCGGGATTCAACCGCCGAAAACTCGCGCGCTACCCCGGAGACCGGAGTTGAGAACCGCTGATGAACGCGGATGGACGCAGATATTGCCGGATCGATTGCGATGAATGGACGACCAGCTGTCAATCAAGGCCCGGTTCTTCAACGATCGAGGATCGCTCCGTTTTTATCCGCGTTAATCGGCGTTAATCGGCGGTCAATGATCGTTGCGCCGCGATCAGGGCCGCGGGCGCGCGTCGAGGTCGTTCCAGCTGCCCTGACCCTGCGGTCTACTCATGCCTTTTGTAGTTCTTGCAGTAACCGTGCGACTCTTCTACAGGGCGCGGTTCCTCGAGCTCGACGTCGTTGATGATCGTCCCGGGCCCCCACTTGAACCACCGTTGAAAGATGGGCAGCCACCGGCTGCCTTTGACCCTCTCCAGGAAATAAATCTCGTGCTCCTTCTCCTTCATCCCCATCTCGTAAAGCATCGCGTCGTGCTCAGTGATGCCCAGCGACCGGAAGTGGCGCATCATGACGAAATACTCGCAGACATTTCCGCTCTCCAACTTGCCAGCGAAGAAATAGGGCATGAACCATCCGATGAAGTAGCAGCTGAGCGAGATGCTTTTGCCGATGAGATAGAAATAGACTTCGTAGGCGCGGGAGACAGGGATGTCATATTTCCGCATGATCTCCCGCACATTCCTGCGATGATTCCATTCGTCCTCCTCAATCTGCCGCACCGCAGCCTTCTCGTCCGGGCTTTTGAGCGACCCGGCGTGACCGACGTACGCGAAAGCAGCCGCCATCTCCCCGGAGTAGGCCTTCTGGAGCAGAGTAACTAGGGCCGGGTGGTTCAGTTTCATTCAATCAGCCGGAAGGCATGCGGTCGGCCAGATGATCCGCCGCCTCCGACGCGGCGGGAGCCTCGCGCTGATCAAAACGAAACGCAATCCCCAGCACCGCAGCTAGGGGATCGCCTCTACCCGATAATATTGACCGGCACCCGCTCTGGACCGGGAAGCGGTCAATGTCATCTCTCCGCCCGTGCCCTGAATAGAATCGCTTGCGGGCCTCCAAGGCCCACCCGATACGGAATCAGCCCGCACCAACCGGTACCGACGCCCGATCTCCGTGGTCACAACCACCCGAATCTCTTCCGATCCGAGCGCCGTCGACATCACGCGAAAGCCGCGGGAGCCGTTCGCCGGGTCGGTCCGCGCCCGATACTCGTCGCGATTGACGATGCCATCGCCATCATCGTCCAAGTCGCCATCCAAGGGATCCAGCGGGTCGAGGCCGTGCTGCGCTTCCCATTCATCGTCCATGCCATCGTGATCGTCGTCGAGGAACACTTCAATGGTCACCTGGAACGACGCGCTTCCATCCGGCCAGCCGTCACTGACGACCCCTCGGAAGCGGTCGAGGCCCGCAAAGTTGGTGGGGGCCGAGTAGCGGACCAGGCCCTCGCCAGCGGTAAGAATGCTTCCACGAAGCTCGCTGTCATCAAAAGCCCAGTCGGTGGACAGATCTCCGTCCGGGCTGATTTGCTCCAGCTTGATATCCAATGTCCCGCCTGAACGAATCGAGTGAAACTGGTCCCATGTCACGGGTGGCTCGTTGTAAACCTCACAAAGAACCTGACGGGCCAGACGCAAATCATTCCCAGTCCCATAATGGTAAGCCACGAATGCTTTTCCTTTGGAATTCAGCGCGAGGGAAATGCCATTCGTCCCGGAGTCGGAAGAGAAACCAGTCTCAATGCGCTGCCCAACCACCGAAGAGCCATCGGGAGCCAAAGCGTTGTAAAGAACGGAACGAGCCACGTGAAAAGCCATGTGCGAGACCCCGCCCTCATCCACCTTCATTCCCGTGAACGGCATGGACGATCCGCCGATGTACGCCAAACGAACCTCCCACTTCGTGCCGTTCCAAGCCGCTTGATACAAGTGGCCGTCGGCTCCGCCGTAACCGATTCTCGGCAGCCCGTCCGTAGTCAATCCCAGGGCAGGATGCACGCCGTGCCCGCGCGTGGCAGACACAGTCTCCAAAACCCAGTTGGTCCAGTTCGTGCCCCTCCATGTCGCGAAGCGAACGCCGTTGGAACCGGGCCCGCTGTAGGCAATCCGCGGCCGCCCCTCGTGCAGCGCCATCGACGAGTAGCGCCCCATGTCGCCGGAGTCATCCACGGTCTCGGTGGACCATCGCCCATCGTCGTAATGACTGAATCGCAGCGACTGGCGCACGGGGTCGTAGAACGCCACCCGCGCCTGGCCGTTGCTCAGCACCAGGAATGGCCGCAGTCCATTGCTGCTGCCCGGGATGATCTCGGTCCGCCAATTGGTTCCCGTGAACGAAGCCAGGGCCAGCCCGTCTGCTCCCGCGGCGTAGGCGATCCGAGGACGCCCCGCCGGATCCAATGCAAGCGATGTCTCAAAGAACGGAACTCCGCCGGGACTGATCGTGGTGGTCAACCAATTCGTCCCAAACTTGGTCGCATATTTTATCGTCCGAGCCGTGGCGTCGTAATAGCTGAGGTGCGGACGATCGCTGGCATCCAGAGCCAACGAACAGCCCTGCCCCACCTCGCCTCCGGAGTCTACCGTTTCCACGAGCCACGACCGCCGATTAAGCACCAGCTGCAACGCCCCCGCACTCTGGCCTTCGCCCCAGTTCACCAAAAGCCGCAGCGGATAGCTCTGATCACATTGCGCTTGCTTGCTGAAACGCACGAGGAACGGCTCGGTGTTGGTCACCCATTGGCCGGGCAACACCGGAGCATACTCCGCCTCATTGGCCAACACGGTGACCAGCGGCGACTGCGAGGTGAGCACCGCCCTCGATCGTGGTATCGGAACTCCATAGGTGCTGCGCAGCGTCACCCACACTCGAATCAGTTCACCCGGATCGATGCCCTCATCGTGGTCCCCAGAACTGTCGTCCACGACCGCCTCCTCCACCGCCAATCGCGGCACACCGTCGTCGTCGTAAATGGTCGCCAAGGCGACCGTTCGTTCCGCTTCGGCACCCGTTATGTTGGTAATGACCACGGAGAATGTCTCGGCCGGCTCGGAAATCCCGTCGCCAACGATCTCGAGCGGCAGGGTGAGGAATCGACTGCCGGGCGGCAAAGTCATGCGCCCGAAAGCCGGAATGAAATCGGCATCCGACCGCGCACTCCCGGGCACGGTGAAATAGTCGAACGAAACCGCGTTGCTCGATGAAGCCGAAAGGTCGACCGACATCTCGAAGCTGGAAAAGGTCGCGGAGCTCTCGACATAAAACGCATCCCGGATGGAAAGTCCGGGCGGCTCGTCGTCCCGAATGGTCACGCGCCCGATTCCGTCCGCAATGGCCAGGCCATCCGCTGAGTCCATCCGCAGTTCAAAATTTTCGTCCGCTTCGCGTCGGTGATCCCCAATCACCGGCACTTCGATGGTCCGAGACCTCGTCCCCGGCGGAAATTCCAGCCAGCCGTCAACCGCCTCGTAGTCCGATCCGGCCGAAGCGGTCACATTGGCCGTCGCAAAGTGCACCCGCGACGTGCGCCATGTGGTTACATCCAAATTCACTGGAATAACCGCCGAGCGCGTGCCTTCGTCGCCCTCAACCACCACCACATCGCCCACCGTCACCCGCGACCAATCATCGTTGCGAATCAGACCAGTCGCCCGCGGGCGGACGATCGTAGCGTTGACCGCGTCGAACAGCTGCACATAGAAGACCTCATCATTTTCATCCACCGCATCCCCCCAAATCGGGACGCTGAAAATGATGCGATTGGTCCCCGGAGGAAAGGTCAAGGTCGTCATCCCGCCGGAGTAGTCCGGCTGGGGCGACGCGGCCTGCGCGGTGCCGTTCGACGTCGCAATCGACACCGTGACCGTCTCCCCAAATCCGGCCGGCGCGTTCAAGGCTACCTGGAACACTGCCACCGAAGCAAAGGGTGACCCGCCTTCCAACACCTCGACATCGTCCACCGACAAAAACACCGCCGGCCGAATCTCGGTTCGAACGACAGCCAGATTGTTGCTGACATAAAACTCCGGCTGAGCCCGGGTGAGAGTCGTCCGATTGGTAATAGTGCCAAGCTTCTGCGGGAGCACGAGGAGTTCAATGGCCGCGCCAGCGCCCGGGGCCAAATCCCCGACCCCGAACCGCAGGGTAAGGCCATCCCGGCTCCAGCTTCCCTGCGAGGTCTCGATGTTCAAGAGCTGCACTTCAGGTGGGAGCTGGTCCACCACATTGACCGCCGTCGACGCATGCGCGCCGTGGTTGGTGACTCCGATCACGTATCGCAGCGGGATATTGGTGAATCCGGGATCAGACCCCAGCCGCACGGAAAGGGCTAGATCCTCGAGCACGCCCACGTCCAGCGGCGCGCTTTCCCCGAACCGCCCCTCGTGCTCCAGCCGCAAGGTCGCGTTGGTCACAGGATGACGCACCGTCACCTGCCCCGCCCATGCGCCGTTGGTAAACGAAAGCGTCTCGGGAAGTAACCCTGCCTCGTCTCCGAAGAATCTGACGTTCATGATCACCGGGCTGGCGCCCGCGTTCCCAACCCAGTCCCTCGGATCGACCAAAGTCTGGTCATACCGCTGGACGCTTCGATAAGTCGAGACGGCAGTGGCCCGAATCGACCCCCCTGAAACCCAGTTGGCGATCGGGTTCATGAAGCTCAGATCCAAGAGCAGGTTGTCCGCACCATTAAACTCAAATGGTCGGGCAAACTCAAAAGTCACCCATCCCGTCGCCTGAATGGATTGGGATGAACGATAAACTGTCGTCCAGTCACCTCCCGCCCAAGCGCCGACAAAGGATTGGCCCAGGTTCGAGTTGGAGGTGTGTTGGAGACGGATCGTGAACTGATCTAGAAATCCTTCCGGCGGCTTTTCCACTTCGATGGCAACTCCGCGCAAGCGTCGCGCGCGCCCCACCTCGCCCGCCAGGTAAAGGCTGGTGCAACGACCGACCAATGCAAAATAGCCAAACGGCCCGGAAAAAACTTCTTCCCCGTTTCCGATCGCCACTTCTCCGTTCCCCGCAATCAAGCGAGCCGGCACCGTTCCGTTAAAGCTCCCAACCCGATGGCCGAGTCCATCCACCGCAGCCGCCACCACGTTAAACGGCCGCCCCGCATATTGCGGTCCCGCCACTCCGTCCCAGACGAATCGGTCGACCACACTTTCCAGACCATCGTCATTCCAAACCCGCCCTGTTGCCTCGACGGTCGTCGTCAACAGCGGCAGCCCGGCCGCCTGCCAGGAATCCTCCATCAACTGCACTTGAAACGTTTCATCCGGCTCCGGCCACCGATCGCCAATGACACTGACGGTAATCACCTGACTGGTCTGACCAGGGACGAAGTAAAGTCGGCCACTATTGGTGAGGTAGTCCGTCCCGCTTCGCGCCGATCCGTCCGCCGTCCGCCAGAGCACGGTATACGGCAGAATACCCGGCGGCCATACGCTCACGGTAAACGTCGCGTTGGTGACACTCGACGATCCCTCGGTCACGCTCGCGCTTGAGATGGACCATGACGGCGGCGCGTCGTCGTTGACGATGGTGCCGTAAACCAATTGCCAAGGCTCGAAGACCGCGTTGGTCAACTCCATCACTCCGAAGGCAAAAGTTTCATCCGGCTCAAAATCCGCATCGCCGCGAATTGCCACCGTCACGACCTGCGTCCGAACTCCGGGGGGAAACACCGCCACGCCGGAAGTCGGATAGAAATCCTCCATCGCCGTCGCCCACGCCGCGCCAAACCAGGGTCCTCCAGCATCAAATGCATACCGGCAAATCACCGGTGCCGGATTGGTCGCGGACAGTCGCAATTCAACCGCCGCAGCGCGCATGCCCGACGATCCCTCCGTCACTCGAATGTCGTCCACCTCCAGGGAGGGCAACTTCACGTCGAGCGCGGCAATCGCAATTTGATTCCCCGGTTCCGCGTCGGCCACCGCCTGTTCAACGCGTCCCGTCATCAGAATAGTTCCCAAATTGGTGGGCAGAAACGCCAGGCTGACGACAACTCCGGAAGGCCCAACCACCGTGCCCAAGTCGCAGCGCACCTCACCCTCGACGACAACGCAACCGCCCTGGCTGGAGGTCGCCTGCAGGAAGGGAACGAGCGCAGGCAATGGTGCCGAGAAGCGGACACCCGTGGCCATCGAGGGCCCGGTGTTGGTCACCACAAACATGACGTTGGCGGGGTTCCAAACGGGCGCAGACACCGGCCCCGCAAAAGTGCGAATCGACACATCGTCAGGCACCGGAACCGCAAACGCCCGCAAAGAACCATCCGGTCCATTGATGACCAATGTCCCCTTCGAAATCGCCAGCTCACCGCCAAAGGGTATCGTCTGTCGCAACTCTCCCGTCAGGCCGAAGACGTAGGTGTTGGTTCCATATGAGGCGAACAGCGCATCCTCGGTCACAATGGGGGATCGAACTGCCCCTCCCTCTTCGACGTTGGACACCAGATACTCGCGAACCGGGGCGCCGTCCGTCGCCCGAAAAGAGAGGATGCCGTTCGTGCCCCGGACGTAAACCACGCCCCGAGCCACCGCCGGCGTGGCTTGAAACGAAATCACCCATTCACCAGAGCGACTCCAACGCAGCGTGCGCGCCTTGAGATCAAACGCGAGCAAGCGATTGATCGACACGGCAAAGGCCGAGTCACCTTCAATCGCGGGCGCAGCGTCGACCACGACCTGCTGATACGGATCGAACGGCTGAAGGCTCCAGTGTTTGTCGCCGGTCACTGCATCCACCGCAAACAGCTTCGCGGTGTCCCAGCAATACACCGTTCCCCCTTGATAGCTTGGCGACCAACGCATTCCGTACGCGCTCCCAAATTGGGTGATCCACGTGAAGAAGCGTGAGACTCCATCGACGCCCAGACCATGGACACCGTCCGCAAAATGCCCCTTCACGAATACCCCGTCCGGGGTTGCCAACGGCGCAAGATAGTAGCCGTCTGCTGTTCCCAAAGGCGTCACCCAGATCTGCGCCCCGGTCGTGGCGTCGAAGCAAACGACGCGATGCCCCTGCGCTCCGCCATGCTGGACGTAGACTCGTCCATCGCTCCACGCCGGCGGGTTCACGTAGGCCTGGGTCGCCACCAACGACCGCCATTTCGACCGACCGGAGATCAGGTCCAGAGCGTGCAACTCCGCGATCGGGAATCCCAATTCCGCAGGCTGATGGCTGGAGGTCACAAACAATGTGCCATCCGCGATGGCCACCGTCGCCGCCGCATTCGAGATCCCAGCCCACCATCGCGGCTCGAGCTGGGCGGTTCCCAAGGAACCCGGATAATAGCCCGAGTGCTGCGGGCCGCCACCCGGCATGGGCCAGTCGCCCGCCGACAACACCCCGACATGGATCGTGACGCGCGCAGTCGAAGTAAGGCCCATTGCGTCGCGGACGGTGTAAGTGAATTGATCCTCGCCCCGTTCGAATCCCGCAGCCGGTGTATAAACGAATCGACCGTCGCTCTGCCGCGCCAGCAGGCCGTGCTGCGGGTCTGTGTGCGCCGCCAGTGTCAGTTCATCGCCGTCAGGATCCTCATCATTGGACAGCAGATTAAACGGCGCGGTCGCCTGTCCAGGCACGGAGCCAACGCGGTCGGGAAAGGCCCGCGGCGCATCGTTAACCGCATTGACCCGCACCGTGACAATTGCCTCCTCGGAAGACGCCAACGTATCCAGCAGGCGCCACCGAAACTGCGCATACGGATTCCCGTTCTCGTTTCGCCACGGACGAAAGATCACGGTCTGGCCATTGCTCACCAAGGTCGGCACCGCCAGGATCTCAAGGTTCGTCCCGCCCGCGGATTGATAGAGCGAACCACGCTCCGGCAGCTGCGTGATCTCCGCGCGAACCGTCTGCCCGTCCGGATCGAACCCGTTCAGAACGATCGTCCCCACCCCGTCCTCGTCGAGGATGACCTCCTGCGAAACCGTCACTGGCGGGTTATTCGAGAACAGCTGCAACGAAATGACCCGGCTCGTCTCCCCCAATCCGCCGGAAAGGTTTCGGAAGCGAATGGTCTCACTGTAAAAGCCAGGCCGGCCGCTGATCGCCATCGACGGGGCCACACTGACCAAGCTGGTCGTGGACAGGCCAGCGGCCAGGGTCTGCGGGCCGCTGGCTACCCCAAACCAAAACGAAGTGCGAGTAACCGACCAGGACAAGAAGCCGGGACCCGCATTGCTCACCACATAAGTCCGGCTCGACGGCGTGATCGACCCGCCCACTACCCCCGTCGCCTGCAGCCCGTCCAAGGGAGTAACAACCATCAACGGCCGGGCCGCCGCTGGTGCGACCCCCTCTCCTTCATCCGCGCAGGCCAGCCCGACCAGCGCCCCGAGCCAAACGATCAAAAACGTCAGTTTCACATTTTCGATTTTAGATTTCCGATTTTTGATTTGGCCAAAGACGTAGGCCCCGCAACGTGGAGTGGAAGATCGACACGCAGGCTCGCGACGCGGAGATTCCGCAGCCTGCCAATCGAACGGCCCGGCGCGTACACCCTCTCTCCGTCCCGCATTGCGGGAGGGAGAGGGCAGGTTCCGATCCCCATCGCGGGATCGGAACCGGGTGAGGTGGAGCAGTCCGCAGGTTCATGTCTCGTGAGCAGGTCGAAAAGAAACGGGCCGCTGCCCATGAAACTCCTCGCCGACGCGGGACCCGCAGCGGGCGGGATCGGCGGCGCACGAACGAACCATCAGGCGTCGTCTCCGGCTCGCGCCGCTGCGGGCTGAAAGCCCGCGGTCCGTCCGAGCAGTCCGCTGGTTCATGTCTGGTCAGAAAGGATGAAGCCTCCCTTTTTCACCCCGAGGTCACGGTCTCGCCCGATAGAACCGATTCGTGTTCCCCGCCGCCGTGGCATCAACGTAGGGCATCAAACCGTTCGTGTATTGAATGGGGCCCAGCACCGTCCACGCAGCCAGGTCCGGCGAGATTTCGATGAAATAAGTCCGGTTGGGTGTTCCCGAGATGTTCATGCGCACGTTGCCGTTCGGAAGCACCTCCAATCCGCTCAGCACCAACGGAACGGATCCAACCGTCAACGTGGCCGGCGCGCTGGTCACCGACATCGCGGGGTTGGAGACCACGACCCGATAGACTCCCGCATCCGCCACCTGAGCCGCCGCCAGCGCGTAGCTGGCATTGGTCGCACCCGCGATGGGAACGTCGTTGAGCTGCCACTGGTAGCGCAGCGAAGTTCCGGTGGCGGTGACACTGAACGACGCCGGCGCCCCAGGTTCAACCGCGAGACTTTGCGGCTGGCTGGTGATGACCGTGGGCTCGAAGACGTCGAGACGAACCAGCGCGCTCGCGGCCGCCACCGTGGAAGCCAGGTTGGTGACGATTACGCGATAGGAGCCCGTATCGGTCAGGGCCAGATTGTTGATCGTGTAAGTCGAGGTGCGGTTGGTCAGGACGAAATTCGTTACGATCAGCGAGCCCTTGCGCCATTGGAAATACATTGGGATTGAGCCATTGGCCACGACGCTGAACGTGACCGAGGAGCCCACGAGATTGGTCGAGCCAACCGGCGGAGTGACGATCGATGCCGCGACCTTGACCACGAGGCGGGCGCCCTGACTTCGGATGCTCGCGACGTCATCGCTCACCACCGCGGCGTATTCGCCTTCGTTGGCCAGCTGCGCGTTGCTGACGACGAGCGTCGCCGACGTGGCCCCGGGCAGGTCCTGCCCGTCGCGTTGCCATTGATACCGGACCGGGCCGGACCCGACGCCAGCCACGGAGAACATGGCGTTCGAGCCGGGATTCACGAGCTGCCCAACGGGCTGGAGCGTGATCCGCGGAGGAATGCTGACCAGAACACGCGCCGTGCGACTCGCGGCAAAGCCCGCGCCGTTCCAGACCACGACGGAGTAGCTCGCGGTATCGGATGCCATCAGCGGCCCGAGCGTCAGCGAGGTGCCCGTGGCCCCCGGGATGACGACCCCATTCTTCGACCATTGATACCGCAAGGCGGCGTCGCCGCCCGCATCAACCGTCAGCACGATCGTTTGGCCCGGGATGGTATTGAAGTCCGTCGGCTGCGTGACGATCAACGGCGCGTTCAACCGACTCGACGCCAGGGCGGGATCCGTGCCGTCTTGATACTCTTCGTAATTGGAATGGCCGTCGCCGTCCGCATCGAGCAACGCATCCGCCGCGCTGGCGGGATTCAAACCGTGCGCGGTCTCAAATGCGTCTGGCAATCCATCCTGATCGGTGTCGACGTAGGTGCTGCCCGGAACGTTGGCACGTCCGGCGGTCGGAGCCTGCGACTTCCAATTCACTGGATCGTTGCCGTAAGCGTGGGTTCGACCGCGTTGCAGCGAAGCGCCCGTTCCCTTGCCGCCCGCCGGCCATGGATACGCCGTGCCATAGACCACCCGATCCACCAGCACGTACGGAACGAGACCCGCCTCGGGCCCGGTCTGCGGCGCATCAGGCATTTCCAGCACCAACTCATCGCCGGTATTGGCCAATCGTCCGTTGAACGGCCCAATCAAAGGCACGCTGGCCGGCAGTCCATATTTGGTTCGAAACGCCGACGCAACGGCCGGAGCCGACAACGGATCAAACGAAACGAGCAGAACGTATCCGGCGGGAGGAATGGTCACTCCGCCGGGGAATTGCAGAGAGGCACCGCCGCTGAGGCGCCACGTATTCGAAGGGTTGGCCGGATCGAACAACGGCACCGAAGCCCCGCTGACATTGTAGAGCTCAATGAACTCGTGACTGCCGCTTTCCTCATTCAGCGGGCCGTCGGCCGGTTGATATTGGATTTCATTGATGACAATGGGCCCCACCCGCGCCGGCCCGTTGGCCGTCCCCAGGCTGCGACTGACCATGGCCGGCGTGTCCACGCCTACGCTGGTGGCAAGACGACCGAACGAAACCCCATTCAGCTGCGGGCCAAATCGGAACACCGCGCGATATCCCGTCAGATTCCCGCCCGCGTCCGCTTCGGAAAGGTAAACGGAGCCGCCACGCGACGAGCTAAGTCCAAAGCTGCCGGGCGCACCGGAATTGAACTGGGTTTCGTCGAAGACCAGAAACCCGCCAGCAGCGAGGCTCGTGCCGTCGGCGATTCGGTATTTCTTAAGATTGGCCGCACTGTCGCTCAGATAGAACCCCCCGATGGCCGTGGCTTGCGCCGACGGATTGAACAGCTCGATCGAATCCCGCAGCGGAGGATCGGTATGCGTCAGCACTTCCTGAATGACAACACCGGGCAGCGGCAGGTAGTTAGGCGAACCGCGGCTGGCGGACGTGTAAAACGCCACCGTCGCGCTGGCGCCATCGGGCATCCGCCCGGCCGACACGCCGGCGGCCTGCCCAATCAAATCAGCGCTGTCGATCAGCGCCTGATTGGGCGCGTAGAGGCGCAAGGTTTCACCCCATTGATCCAGGCTGAAACCGAGGTGATGCCGCCCCTGGCTGGGATCGCCGTCCGCCTCAAACGTGGCGAACCCGCCGGGACCGATGAACGACAGCGGAGCGATTTGATGATTCGTGGCCCCGGCCACCGACGGATCGTCCGTCAGGTAAAGCCCCGCCAGCTCCACCGGCTGGGGAGCCGGATTGAAAAGCTCAACCCAATCATTGCCCGCAACGGGATTGGCCATCCATTCGTTGAGCCGAACCCCAGCCTGGGCTCCCAGCGTCGCGGGCGCGCTGTTCGCAGCGTTCGGGGTGAGGCTCGACAACAGCCGCCAACTGCCGCCGGGCGCAATCCGCCCGATGCTCATGTTCTCCACCTGAACGCCGTATTCCACCGCGTCGACCACCTGGCCGGAGGCATTGAACAGGTAAACGCCACCGCTCTCGCCGGAGAGCGAAAATCCGGTGTTCAAATCCGCCCCCGCTGAAGCCGACGCAGGGTGGCCGGCGTCGCACCAGATGCGCAGGTAGCCGCCGGCCGCAATACTCGTGCCCGCAGGAATAAACCAGCGATCTCCGCCCGGCGAATCCGCGAGCGCCAGCCCGCCCACGTCAGCAGCCGAGGCGCCAGCATTGGCCAATTCGATCCAGTCCGCGTAGCTGGCCCACGGCGAAAGCGCAGAACTGTTTCGGGCGAGAACCTCGCTCAAAGCCGGGCCGGTGTAGTTCGCGGCGTAATTGCTCGCCCCTGGACTCACGCTGCCGGGGAAGGACACGATCGTGGCCGAACCGTTCGGGAGCCGGCCCTGGGACACACCTTCCGCCTGCGGCCCATAGGTCACCTTTTCAATCAGGACCGCCGCCGGATCATAGAGTGCAATCTCGCCCCCCGCCGCGGAGAGTTTGAAGTCCAGATGATCAGCGTCACCACCTTCGTCGGCCAGCAATTGGACAAATCCACCGGGCGCAAGGAACGAGAGCGAACGATGGCGGAAGACGACCCCCGCGGTGGTCACATGGATGCCGCGCAAACCGACCGGCAGGGTGCCGGACTTGTTATACAGCTCGATCCAATCGGGCGCACCCGGCGTGGCATTGGCCAACCACTCGTTGATCGACAGGGAGGAAGCCGCGGCCAGCGCCGTTGCCGCGTTTGGTGCGGAGGGCGACGGAGTCGTCAGCGTCCAT
>JBGARF010000035.1:0-127074 GCA_044230345.1 Limisphaerales bacterium | reverse complement strand
ACCAGCTCTGGAGGAGTGAAAGATGCGCTCCTCCAGAGCTGGTGAACAACTCCGGTTAACCTATACGGAACGATTCAGTTGGACGGCGGCCGGTTGCGCTGCAGATTCTTGCGAAGGCCGAGGCGTGAGGAGTGCGCGTATTGAGATGAAATACGTAAGCGACGAACAACGAAGGCCTTCGCAAGAAGATCAAGCAAACGGCTGCTGGCCAACTGAATCGTTCCGGCTTAGTCCGTAGAGCTTGTCATGAGCTTCGACCCTTCGCTGCAATCGTCGAACGCGGACCGTCGGCGCGACCCTCCCTCACCCCAACCCTCTCCCCAAGGAGAGGGGGAACTTCAGCGGCGTCGTCGCAATGCGGATGCGCGTCGACGCGTCCGAGCCTTTCGGCCACCATGTCGCCCTGGCGACGAAGGTCAACGCGCGGCCAGATCGCGCCGGGCGTCGAAGGTTAGGCAGGCCGCGAGCGTTCCTCCCTCTCCCCGGGCTCCCCGGGGCGGAGTGCTGGGGTGAGGGCGAATCGCAAGCGCTATTTCGCCTTTTCCCTTCGCGTCGGAATATCCGAAAGGCATTAGGGCTAGCCCACCTATTTCGCGGTCGGTTGGCTACTTTAAGGCGGCCTGGACGATGGCGTCGGAGAGTGCCTTCATCCCTTTGTCGCCGGGGTGGCCGGCGACGCCGTCGTGGGCGAAGGTGCGTTCCGCGCGCGCGGCGTGAGTGGGGTCCCGGCCGAGGTCACCCACGTCGACAAAGCGGGCCTCCGTCGCGGCAGCGGCGGCGCGAAGGGCTTGATCCTTGGCGGCGTCGGGCCAGAAACAACTGCGCACGACGATCATGGGACGGCGTTTTGCGAGAGCGGAGTTGAGGATGCGGACGACGCCCTGCTGGAACTGGGCCTTGGCCGCATCCGACGCGAGCGCCGGGACATTTTCCCCGATCGCGAGGACGACGAGGTCGGGGTCGAAGGCGAAGAGTTCCTTGAGTTGTTCCTCGACGGGGTAGGTGGCGTATTGGCGTTCGAAGTCGGCGATGTTACGCACCCGGATCTCCGGGGTCGTGGAGGTGTGGCGGGCGAAGGCTTGGGCAACGAGATGAACGTAGTCTTTGTCTTCGGCGCTGGCGGCCATGCCCCAGTTATTGGTCCAACCGATGTCGGGCTTGGGGCCGTGCAGGGTGATGCTGTTGCCGAGAAAGAGAATTCGGCGGACCGCGGACGACTTGACCTCGGGCTGGGCGGCACCCGCGGGTGCGGGGGAAGGGGTGTTTGAAACCGGTGAACCCGGGGCGTTGGTGAGCGGCAGATTCAGCCGGGTCGCGTGGGCCTGGCGCCAGGCGTCTCCGAGCTCGGTCAGCGTCTGTCCGGTGAATTGCTTCCACAGATCCTCCGCGTAGCGACCTTCACGGGCGGCGGCGTTGAGCTTCGGCACGATCTCCTTGTTGTGATTCAGGGTGACCCAGTTCAGGAAATTGCCCGTGACCCGGTAGCTCGCGTCGTGGCGCGCGCGGGCGAAATTCCGGGCCGTGATCTCGGCACCCTTCGTCTCGGGCTCGTAAAGAAACCAGCGGATGTAGTCGGGGATACCTTCGACGAGCCAACCCGGGGTGCGGGTGGCATTGGGGTTCCGGCGCCGGGCCCCGCCGTAGTCCTGCACGACATGGACCATTTCATGGACAACGGACCCGCGGGCCTCGCGTTTCAGCTCCTTGCGAAACCACGGGGCGTTCATGTTGATGCGTCCGCCGCCGGCCGAGGCCGGGGTGCCGCCCATGTCGAGGCGGAAGCGCAAAGTCACGTTGGTGCGCGCGACAAAGCCGTCGCTGGGCAGCATCGCGATGAGCTTCGGATACCACGCTTGGACCACCGGACGCAGTTCGCGGTCGGCCCATTCCATCAGGTCCGGGGCGTCGGTGGCGTCGATGGTGAACTGGTAGCGTCCGTGATCGGCGGCGAACGACTTGAGCACCGGCGTCGGCGGATTTGTGCGGGTCGTCGGGGCGTTGGTCGTCGCCGTGCCCGCCAGGCGCGGGCCTGGTGCGGGTGTGGTTGCAGTTGTGGTTGTCGAAGCCGGCGTAGGCGTGCGCGTGGGGGCGTTCGTTGGAGCCGGGGAAGGGGATGGGACAACGGCGGATGAAACACCGGCGTGGGGCGTTGGCCGCGAGCGGCATCCTGAGTTAATGCCAGCAAAGAGTGCGACGAGCAGCATCGCGACGGGGCGTGCCCATGGGAACATCATGTCTCAGCCTGGCCAGAGATGCGTCGGATTGTAAACTGCGAACCGGTCGGGAGGAGGGGGCGGGGTGCGGTTAAAAGGGGGTGATGGTTCAATGCCTCAAGCTCGCGCCCCACGCGCGCCCGCTGGCCCACGAACGCCCGCCGCGCCTCCTTCTCCCCTGAACGGGGAGAAGGCCGGGATGAAGGGTGAGACGGTTCGTTGGATCACCCGTCTTTAACCACGCCCGAGCGGTCGGCCGTTGCGATGGCGTGGACCGAGGTCCGTGCCGTGATGCACGGCAAATGAGTTGTTCCCGGTGCCTCCGTTGCGGCAGAGTGCGGGCGAGCCAACATCTGCGTCCTGATGGATAAATCCGGGAAATGGTTCGGTGAACTCGCGACAGCGCACGCTTCCATTGCCGGCGGCGGTTCGGTCGCGGTGTTTGCTTGGTTGAGCCTTCTGGCATTCGCCGAGTGTCACCGCGAGCGGAGATCAGGTTGATCCAATTGTTTGTTTCGCAATCGCTTTTCCATTTATGAAAATATGCCCGCGTGCCGGTTTTATTGGTTCGACCGTCGCGATGCTTTTTGGCTGCGGGTTGCGGCTTGGACTCAGCGCCGCGGGGTTCGATGATCCGAATGCGGACCGTGACGCGTTGCCCAGTGTGCCGCCGGGCTTCGAGGTTTCCTTCTTCGCGCGCGAACCGCTCGTGCGCCAGCCTTGTTCGATGGCGTTCGATGCGAAGGGCCGATTGTGCGTCGGCCTCGGGCCGCAGTACCGGAATCCCAAGCCCGACACGCCGGGCGACAGCGTTGCGCTGGTGCTCGACACCGACGGCGATGGCAAAGCCGATCGCACGAAGATCTTTGCCACGGGCTTCAATGCGATTCAGGGCCTGGCCTGGCACGGACGCGACCTCTGGGTGGCCAATGCGCCGGATCTCACGGTGGTGCGCGATCTCGATGGGGACGACGAGGCGGACGAATATGTCCGCGTTTACACCGATCTCGGCAATCTTGAGCACGGCCTGCACGGGTTGAACTGGGCACCCGACGGCAAGCTCTACCTGAGCAAGGGCAACTCCAAGGGACTGACACAGCCGGGCCGCGTCGCTCCGAAGCCATTCCGCGACTTGTGGGGCGTGAGCGCGCCCGCCGGCACGCCCGACTTCCCGGGCCCGCGCGTGTTCAAGAAGGGCGAGTATCAAAAAGCGTATCACGATCCGGACGACGACTGGGGCCGCGAAGGTGGGGTGCTGCGGTGCGACGACGGCGGGCACAACCTTGAAATTGTTTCGCGCGGGATGCGGAATCCCTGGGACATCGCCTTCGACCGGGGATTCAACTGGCTCGGCACGGACAACGATCAAACGACTGGCGATCGCGTGTTCATGCCGTTCTTCGGCGCGCACTTCGGCTGGAACCATCCTTGGAGCGCGCATTGGGGTTCCGATGCGCATCCGCCGTCGGCTCCCGTGAGCGGGCCGCTCTTCGAGGGCTCCGGCACCGGTGTCGTCTTCGGCGACTCGCCGCAGTTCCCCGCTTCGCATCGCGGCGTGTTTTTCATCAATGATTGGCTGCGCAAGACGACGTTTGTGTGGCGGCCGCGCTGGGACGGCGCGTTGTTGCGACCTGACGGCGGCGACTGGGAACCCTTCGCGCGTGGCGGCTCCGCACTGTTTCGTCCCACTGATCTTGAGGTCGGCCCCGATGGCGCCCTGTGGATCCTCGGTTGGAGCAGTGGTTATGGCGCGGAATACAAGGACGGCCAGATGACGAGTGAAGGTCGGGTTTTCCGCGTCCAGGCGAAGGACTCGCCGCCCGCGCGATGGCAGAACCCAAAACGGAGCAAGCCTCTTTCGCAATGGACCGCGGCTGAGTTGGTGGAAGACTTCGACGGCCCGTTGCCAGTCTGGCGCATCGACGCGCAGGACGAACTTGTCCGTCGTGGCCCCGGCATCAAACCGGGACTTCTCGCGATCTTGGAAGATCGAGCCATTGGCGAAGCACGCGAAACGTGGGCCGCCTGGGCGTTGGGCCGATCGATGCTGCAGGACGAGGCGATGGACAAGTGGTTCACCGCGCGCGTCGTGGACTCAGGCGCCACTCTGAATCTCCGCGTGCAGTCGCTGCGTATTCTGGCGCATCGCGTCCGGGAAGCCGGCGGCGGACGCGAATTGCCGGGTGAAATTCTCGACGTCCTGCGCAGCGCAGAACCGCGGCTCCGCTTCGAAGCGGTGCAAGCACTCGGACAGGCGCGGCAGCGCTCGGCCGTGCCGGCAGTGCTGGAGTTGCTCGCAGCAGAGCAGGATGCCGTCACGTTCTATGCGGCGTGGCAAACTCTTCGCGGGTGGACGGATGCGGTCGCGCTCAAGCCGCTGCTCGCCGACGCGCGCGACGGCGTGCGCAAGGCGGCGTTGCTCGCCCTGCTCGAAGACCACGCGCTGACCCAATCGGAAGTTGGCCCCTTCGCGAATGACCGTGCCACCGGCGTGCGCGAAGTCGCAGCGCTCTGGCTTCGCAAAGCCACCGGCGGCGGCGAAGCTGTCGTGGTCCGTGGACGTCCGCTCAACGCCATTGCGCCGGAAGCTGCGCCGGCCGTTCCCCGCCTCGGTCTGGCGCGAAATCTCAACGCTCGCTCCGGAGCGCGCTACTCCCTCGCGCCTGCCGGGTTGCGCGTCGGGGCCAGGCCTTATACCGATCGGGCCTACGACCTGAAACAGGTTCCCAGTGCGCTCGCCGGCCTGGACTTCATCCAGACGGCCAACAACGATGACGGTTCGCAGGGCGACGGCTGGCTTGGATTCGAAGCATTGATGCCGGTGCGGGTTCACGTTGCCTTCGACACCCGCGCAAACGCTCCGGGGTGGTTGCGCGATCAATTCCAACGCACCGAGCAGCGGATTCGTGCGGATCACTGGACCTTCCAACTCTACACGCGCGAGTTTCCGGCGGGCCGCATCGAACTTGGTGGCAACACCGACGACGGCAAGGCGGGCGGCAAGGGCAATTACATCGTCGTCCTTGAGCCGCTTCCTCTGCCGGCGCCAGCCCGCGCGACGTCCATGGATGCTTCCTTGGTGCTCGTGAGTCAGGGCGACCGCGAGCGGGGCGAATGGCTTTTTCATGCTCGCGGCGGCGCCGGCTGTTTCAATTGCCATCGCCTGGGCGAACATGGCAACCGCTTCGGACCTGACCTCGCCGCGCTGGGCGATCGCGCCACGGCCCGGCATATTGTCCAGTCCGTGCTGGAGCCGAACGCCGTCATCACCGAAGGTTTCAATCTGCAATCCGTGGAAACCCGCGACGCCGAGTATGCCGGGATCCTGATCGAAGAGAGCGGCCTCAGTCTCACGCTCGGCCTGGCAACCGGCCAGCGGCAGGTCATTCCCAAGTCGGGCATCACGTCGCGAAAGACGGCGGCAACCTCGGCGATGCCCGGCTACGACGCCTTGCTCTCGCCGCAGAACGTCGCGGACCTGACGGCGTATTTGCTGGCGCAAAAAGCCGAACCCGCACGCGCGTCGTTGCCACCCGTGACCAGCGATGCCGGGCGCACTGCGGTCAAGCCACCTGCACCAGCGTCCGCACCGGCGTCGACTCAGTGGCCAAAGGGCGATGGCTTCCGCTTTACTGAGCATCCGGACCGGCTCGTCATTGCATACAGCGGCCAACCTGTCGCGGAGTTCGTTTTTCGTGATGAAACGATTCTGCGGCCTTACTTCGCGAACGCCCATGCTCCGGGCGGATTGAAGGTCACGCGAAACCATCCGCCCGTCGCCGGCGTGGATGCCACCGACCACGACACCATGCATCCGGGCATCTGGCTTGCGTTCGGCGACATCAGCGGGACGGACTTTTGGCGAAACAAGGGACGCATTGAGCATGTCCGTTTCCTCGCGGCACCATCGATCCGGAATGGTCGTCTGGAATTCGCCACCGAGTGCCGCCTCCGGACGGCCGACGGCCTGACCGTCTGCTCATTGACCAACCGCTTCGCGCTCGGGGCGCAAACCAATGCCTGGCTGATCGCCTGGGACGCGACGTTTCGCTCCGACGAGCGGGACTTCGTCTTTGGAGATCAGGAAGAGATGGGTTTCGGTGCAAGGGTTGCGACCGCCATTACCGAAAAGAACGGCGGCGTCATCACGAGCAGTTCAGCGCTGAAGACCGCGAAGAACACCTGGGGTCAGCCGGCCGAATGGTGCGACTATTCAGGGAACGCGGAGGGTGGAGCTTGCGGGATCACGCTCCTTTCGGATGCAACGAACTTCCGCCCGAGTTGGTGGCACAACCGCGACTACGGCGTGTTCGTCGCCAATCCGTTTGGCCGTGCTGCGATGAAGCAGGGGGACAAAAGCGCCGTGGTTGTCAGACGCGGGGAGAATCTACGGCTCCGTTTCGGCGCGGCGATTCACTCCGGTCCAAGCTTTGTTCCAAACTCGGCGTATCGAGACTTCCTGCGAGGCGGCGACCGATGAGACTTGAGGTTTGGTGCCAACTGGGCAGAGGAGAGTGTCGGACGGACCGCGGGCTTGCAGCGCTTGCAGCCCGCAGCGGCGCGGGCCCGGGACGATGCCTGAGGGTTCGTTCGTGCGCCGCCGATTCCACCCGCTGCAGGCCATAGGCCCGCGCTCCGATCCAACAACTTCGAGATGCACCGTACGCGCTGGGCCGTTGGATTAAGGGGTTGCCGAATCTCCGCGTCGCGTGCCTTCTGGTCGATCGTCCGGTTCATGGGAAGCTGCTCTTGCTCTCTTCGGGAGGATTAAGAGCAAGAGCAAGAACCCGGGGAGGTGCATGGGAAGAACGCCTCACCGTTCTCTCGGGCGAAGTCCCACAAGTTTTGTCACTCCTACAATCCTGCACTGAGCATTGCGGGCGGCTCGGATAAGGGTGGGAACCATATGGCGGCATCCTCGGTGGCGCATTGATAGGAGGAGATCACGGCAATAACGTCGCCTGATAAAAGCGTTGGAGTCGGGGCGGGGTGTCGGTGACGAGCAGGGTTGGGCCGGCGGCGGTGCGAGGGCCGCCAAGGAGTTGCCAGCTTGCCGCGCTGAGGTCGTCCTTGTAGACGACCTGATAACGGCGGCCCGCCACGGTGCGGATGGTGAATTGCACCTGGCTACTACCGACGAACTGCAATTGGCCCAGCTGTGGTGCGGGCGCGGAGTTGTCGCCGTTGCTCGCGCGCGGACTGGGTGTCGGCAAGGCGAGAATGGTGCCGCTGCCGTCAGGGCTGCGTCCTGCGCTGACGTTGTCGAGTTGGTTGGTGAAGGTCACGGCATCAATCTGAGTGCCGTCGGCGGCGAATAGCCCGATCGCTTCGCCGGCGGCGCGCAGGCTGAAGTTGACGTGCAGGTCAGCGCGATTTGTGGAGTTCTGGCCAGGTTCATTGTCGGCCCAGACCAGAAGATGGCCACTGGGCGGAAGGACGTAGCGGCCGTTTCTGGGGATTTCGAACTGAAATCGGTTCGAGAGATTGTCGGTGAGGAAATGGCCGCCGAGATCGACGGCGTTCGGGCCCGGGTTGAACAGCTCGAACCAATCCTGATAGTTCCCGTCCGCTGGATCGGCGATGCCACTCGCGCTGGTGTTGGCGGCCATCCATTCGTTGATGAACACCACGATGGGCGCGGAGCGGTTGTCATTCGTGGCGCCGGGCGTTGGGGAGAACATCACACCGCGATAAAACGGCTGCCCTTCCGGCACGCTGCCGTAGGATTGGTTGGCGGGGACGGCGGTGTAGTTGAAGTAGTCAAGAATCTGCGGCGCTCCGTCCACGGTGCGCGACAGCACGATGCTGCCGGCATCCGCCGCGAGACGGAAGTTTGCGTGGAGTTCGGTTGGCGTCGTTTCGCTCGATTCATCGTCGCACCACACGACCACGAAGCCGCCGGGGGCGATGGTCAGGTTCGACGGGAAAGCCCAGTGCCCGAGGCTGAGATAGCGGTCGGAGAGAAACATTCCGTCGAGGCTGACGGGCGTGGGGCCGGCATTGTGGAGTTCAACCCACGGATCGCGATCGCCTGCGGCGTCCGCTGGGCCGCCGGTGTTTAACGGCAGCACTTCGTTCAACCACAGCGTTGGATAAACGGGAATGGGCGCGACCGTGAGATTAACGGCGCCGGGCGTGGGCGCGGAAGCCCGCAGGCTGGGACGGGCTTGGAACGCGGTGGACACGGCACGCAGGTTCAAGTTCGTGCTGCCGGTGCCGGGCAGATACCAGCCGCTGAGGGTATACGGAGTGTTCGTCACCACGGCGGGACTCAACTCTTGATAGAACAGGGTCAAGCCCGCCCCGCCCGTTCCCTGCACGTAGTGCAGACTGCGAGCGCCTGAACGTGCCAGCCCGTTGGTGAGGTGGGAATTGGTCGCGATGCCAGTGGCGAGCCACGTCGGTGCAAGTGGCGACTCAAAATCTCCGTTGGCGATGGCGTTGACACCGGCACCAGGCACACTGCCGGGCACCAGCGAAAGATCGTCGAGGTAAACGTCGCCTCCGATGGCGTCCGAGAAGAAAATCGACAGCCGCGACCCGCCGATATTGGTCGTCAGGCTAAAGAACCGCCAGCCACTGCCGTCGGTCCAGTTGCTCACGCGGGCGTTGTCCTGGCTGGCGTCGGTGAGTTGCAGGGAAGGGCCGGTCCCGTTGGCGTTGGTGCTCCAGGGTGCGACGGACTCGTAGCGGACGCGGTCCACCACGATGGGCGGCGTGTTGGTGCCGGTGGGTTTGAGCAGGCTCAACACCTCGCCGTCATTGTCGAGGCGCGCGTTGAAATCACCAGCGACCACCGTGCCGGCGCCGAAGGTATGGCCGAGGGCATAGCGATCCGCGGCGATGACGAGCAGCTGCCGGTTCGTCAGGATGCTGCCGGGCGGGAAGGTGAAATCCACGCCATCGAGCCGCCAGCCGGACAAGTCGAATGTGTTCGTGCTCGAGTTGAACAGCTCCACGAACGCCGTGTCGGGCACGGCCGGGTTGTAGTGAATCTCGTTAATCACCACGCTGCCTTCCGGTGTCTGGGGCGTTGCGGATGAAGTGATGGTGATCGTGTCGTTGAAGTTGGTGAGTGCGTTGCCCCGAACGTCGAGCGCGGTAACGACAATCGGATTCGCGCCAGGCACCAGCGGTACGAGCGCCGTCCAGGTGGTGACTCCGGTCCACGATACGGGGTAGGCCGCTCCGTTGAACAGGATCGTCCGGGCCGCGACGGGCGCGGTGCCGGAGATCCGGACGGCGCTTTGGTTGATGGTGAAGTCATTGCCCGCGTTTGAGGTGATGGCGAACGCCGCGTTTGTCCGCGTGGTGAGCTGGCTGCGCAGATACGTCCGGCGTGCGCTGATCCAGCTTTTCACGGGCGCGGGCGCGGCGGGCGCGAAGCCATTGGCGGTGAGCGCGGCCTGCAGAAGATCGATGCGCGCCGAGACGCGGCTGTCTTCCATCGCGCCGTTCACGGCGTCTTCGAACGCGCGCCAGTAGGCGCGTTGCAGCTGGGGTTGGTTGCGAAGTTTGGTGGCGATCGGATCGCCGGGCTGGCTGCCGCCGTTCCCGTTGATCATCACATCCGCGTCGGTCGCGGAACTGTTCAATCCAAAACTGAAGTCGATGTCCCACGGCATCATCGCCCAGCGTTCCCCGGGCGGCTTGTAGGCGTACATGTTCTTGCCGAACGTCCAGCCCCAGGTGTCCCAGTTGCCGGCGATGCGCTGCACGGCCATCGCGCGGAACCAGCTTTCGATGTCGATGAGCGCCTCGACCTGCGTCGTGAACAAGTTCGTGTCGGCCAGCGCCATGGTCTCGACGAGCGTGAAGAGGTTGGTGAAGTCATGCACCGAACCGTTCACCGCGCGCGGTGCCCAGATCCAACGATACCGCTTCGGGGGCAGTGCGCCGCCGGTGGTGACGAACTTCTCCAGCGTGGCGCGAATGTCGCTCAGGAAGCTGTTGCCCGTATCGGGGAATTCCAGCCAGTCCTGCGCCTTGAACAGGTCGCCGCCGGTTTCGCCGGGGAACCATTCGCGGATGAACTCGCCGGCCGGTTGTTGCGTGTCCTCGAATATGGTGGTGCGCGGCTGGCCGTTGACGAACACGCGCACGAAGCGGCGGTGCAGGGATGGCACGCCGATCTGGCGGGCGATCCACCAGATCATCTGCTCGCGGACCATCGTGTAATCCAGGATCGACAAATCCGTGCCCCACGGGCTGCCGGGCGGCGAGAGAATGATGTCCGTCTCGCCGAGAAACGCGTCGTCCGCCGGCATGGCCAGCTGGTAATCGCACGGCACGCCCATCGGGCCCGTGTTGAGCGGCGTGTGAAATGGGCTGCCGCTGTACATCACGCCCGCGTTGTAAATGACGCGCCAGTCGCCGTAGACGAACGTCGTGTCGAGGGTTTCGTTGCTTTGCGGCTCGCGCGTTTCCCAAATCGTGCGGTTCGTGCGCGTGAACCAGAAACGATACGTTCCGATGGCCCCGCCCGGTAGACTTTCGCCCCAGCGCACGAGGCATTCTTGCGCCGGCGCGTCTTTGGGGAAGATGCTTTGCGTGCCAAGAGCGTCCGTTGCTGCGATCGAAAACGCCGCCAGTGTACCTGAGCCCTGGCCCGGGATGCGACCGGCGTAAACACCCGCGCCGATCGACTCCATTTCCACGGTGTTGACCGAAGCGGATGGATCGAGGCGGTACCGCAGTTGCACACTGCCGACGCCATGAGGATCCGTGACGCGGGCGTAAACCGTGACGGGCGCAAAGGCCGCCGGCAAGACCGGCAGATGGGTCACGTCGGCGATGGCTGGCCCGGCGTTCCCGACCGCGCGAGAGTTGGCGCGTCCCGGCGTGCCGAATGAACTCGTCGTGCGCGTGTTGCCATACGCTTCGAGCCAGCTTCCGCGCAACCGGAAGAGAATTTCCGGATGCCCGGCGAGCCAGCGCACCTTGGCCCGGATGGTCGCGGTCTGGTTGGCGTTGAACACGGTGGTGAGCGCGGTTTGCGCCTTGTTCGGCCCGGTGTCACCGCGTCCCGTGGCGCGCAGGTGCAACGCCCTCGGGCCGCTGAAGCCGCCGGCGTTGTCCACGGTGGAAAGCCGGTGCGTGCCCTGGAAGGTCCAGCCATTCGTCCCGCTCTCGAAGCTGCCGTTGGCGATGCGATTGACGGCGTTGCCTGCCAGCAGCACCTCGATGTCGTCCACGAGACATTCGCCTGCGCCCTGGAGGAACACTTGCAGTCGGTCGGGTGTGCCCTGGCCGTTATCGACCGTGCCGGTGAACTCGATCGTTTTCCAGGCGCTGTTGGTACAGCTGTCGCTGTCCGCCCAGTTCGACGCGAAACGCGGATCGGCGTCCGCGTCGATCAGTTCGAGGCTGCTGCCGCCGGCATCGCTCCAGCGACCCCAACGCCCGCCGATGGCATAGGTCGTCTCGGCGATGACGTAGTGAATCGTGTTTGTGCCGTTCAGTTCGGGCGCCAACAACGAGACGCGTTCGCCGTCGTTGGCGAGGTTGCCACTGAAATTTCCGACCACGCTGGCGGCGCTCAGGCCGGGATGATTCGTGCGGAGTCGATTCGCGTCCTTCGCAATGACCAGATAGCCGTCCGCCGGAATCGTCGTGCCGCTGGGCAGATTGAAGCTCACGCCGCCGCGCAATCGCCAGCCGCTTAGATCCACCGCGTTGGTAGTGCGGTTCTTCAACTCGATGAACTCGTCGTCGCCGTTGCCGCTGGGAGGTGCGTAGAAGAGTTCGTTGATCACGACATCCGGATGAAGGGCAGGGGAATTGGTCGTGCCCGGGGTTCGCGTGCTCAGGCGTGAGAACAATGACGCGCCGTCCGGAGTGCGGCCGGTGGAAACGCCGCGTTGCTGGCCATCGAAGCGCGCGGCGTCCAGAACGCGACCGGTGGCGTCGCGGAACCAGACGGTCTCGCCGCCGGCGCTGAGCGAGAAGCCCAACTGCGCTTCGGCGAAGACCAGATAACCCCGTGGCGCGATGGTTGTGCCTGGCGGGATGACGAATTTGTTCGTGCCGGCGTCGTCGCTGAGGAGGCAGCCGTCGAGCGTGACGGCCTGCGACGAGAGATTGAACAACTCGATGAAGTCCGGGTCGGTGTCGCCGTTGGCGAGGAACTCGTTGATGACCACCGGCAGGTTGGTGACGGCCGCTGGTTCCGCGGCGCCGGGCGACCCGCCGAGGTTCGCGCTGGCGGCCCATGAGCGCGGATCGTTCATCCCGTAGCTCGGGCGCGCCAGCACGAGCGAATGGCCCGCGCCGTCCGCCGCCGCCGGCCAGGGCGGTTGCGAGTCGTAGTCCACCTCAAAGACCACGGCGTTGGCATCGTTGCGCAGCCGCAGCGTGCCACCGGCGTTGTTCAACCGGTTGGTGAACCCGCCCAGCACATTCCCGACGCCATAGGCTGCCGTGACCTGTGCGGGCACCGCGGCAACGATGATGAAGCCGCCGGCGGGGACGGTCATGGCCGCTGGAAACGTGAAGTCATATTCGCCGGTCAGCCGGTAGCCGCCAATTTCCTCGGCCCACGGCTGCGAGTTGTATATCTCCACGAACTCGAGATTGGTGAACGCCGGGTTGTTGGTGGGATGGAACATGATCTCTGAAATTACGAACCCGCCGCGTCGCGTGGCCGGGCCGATCGGTTCGGTCGGCGGACGCAGGTAGGCCAGCAGGTTCGGTGAGAAATCCGTCGCGGTGAAGGACACGTTCGTGTTCAGCGCGTTCGCGCTCAGGTCGGTCACGCCGCTGATGGTCAGCGAGTAGGTTTGTCCGGCGGTCAACGCAGTGGTGACAAGGTCGAATGAATTTGCCGCCGCGCCGGGCGTGACGCTGGTCACGGACGCGCCGTTGTTCAACGCGAAGTTGCCGAGTGTCGCTTCGACCGGTTCGTCGAAGGTTATCGCCAGGCGCGTGGTGTCGACCTGCATCGGAGGTCCGATCAGCGCGGGCGGGGTCGAATCCATCGTCATCGTGATCGTGCCGCGCACCGCGCTCTCGTCGGCGAACAGGTTGCCCTTGATGCCGACCACGAAGCTGATGGTGTCCCCGGCGCTGACCAATGCTCGCACGTTGAACGTGCCCGCGGTCTGGGAAAGAGTGTCCGAGCTGGCGACGACGTGGAACAACTCGGTTGCATTGCGGAAAACATAGCCTTCGATGCCGTCGCCGCCGGGAATCAGTTCACGAAAGCTGCCGGTGATGAGGGCGAGGTTGCCGCTGGCCAGATCTTCCGCGCTGAGCGTGTAACGAAGGATGGTGAAGGGTTTGCCCCCGCCGTTGAGCTGGACAGGATCTCCCGGATGCACCAGCAGGTCGGTGCCGGGGACGCCCGCATTGAACTGGCCATCGACGAAGATCTTGAATGCATTGGCGCCCGTGTTGGTGCCGAGCACGGCGCCGAGATTGAAGGTGTTGGCTCCTCCGCCGTAGCCGATGTTTCCGTTGTTGCCGACCGCTCCGCCGTAGGTCAGCGCGGATTCGCTGCCACCGCTCGGGGCCGTCGAGCCGAGGTACGCCCAGCCAGCCTTCGGCGTGGTGGGTCGGAAGTCCGCGCCGACATCCGCCACCACGGTTGGCAGGGGAGGTAGGCTCGGATCGATGATTACCACGTTGTCGATCAGTCCCGGGAACCGGCCCTCGACATCGCCGGCGGTGTCGCTGGCCCGCTGGTTTGCGCCGATGGTGAGGAAATTCGCGGGCGTGTTCGGCGTAGAATTGAAAGTGAGGTTTAGTGCTCCATTGACATGGAGATAGCTGACGCCGTTCGAGCGTACGAGGTCGAGGTGCGTCCAGGTATTCAACTGGATGGGCGCGCCGGGCGGGCTTGCGGCGACGCCTTGGTGGATAATCTTCCAGTTCCCACCTTCCTGAAGCAGTGCCAGGCCGCCGCCGTTGCGTCCGATGGCAACCGGGAAACTGAACGCGGGCTGCGACGCGATGTTCACATCACACGAGAGAATGAAATTCTCCAGCGGCACATCCGTCCAGAGCCCGGCGAAGTTCGTTTGATAGAAGGCGTCCGAACCGTTGAAGCGCATCGACAGCGTGCTGGAACCGGCCGGGACTGCACCGCTGTTGGTGGGATTGCCGAAGCGCGTGAGATGGCGCGGGCCCACGCGGTCACGGGTCACATCCGCCCCGCGCACGCCCGCCGCTGCGCCGGGATCGTTCTCGCCCAAGTTCCACCGGGCGATGACGCGCTGGGCTTGGGCCGGCCCTGAGAGCAATGCCATCGCGAACGCGATCAGCAAAAGAGGCGAGAACGTCTTCATATTCAGAAAGGGCGGTTGTCGGATTGGGCGATTGGATTCTAACGGAATGTTGGCTGGTCGGTAAAGAACAGGGCCGGAGCAGCGAGCCGCTCCGGCCCTGCGAGGTCAGGCTAGCCGATTCCTCACGGGGTTACGGCGCGGTAGAAGGCTCCGTCCGCGGGTGACGCCGGGTCGATGAGCTGGATCCGGCCTCCGAGGTCAGCGGTGCCCGTGGCCACGTCGGTCCAAGGATCTGCCGGCAGCGAGGTGGCACGCTGCAAGCGGTAGCTCGAGCCCGGTCGGCCCTGTCCTTCGACGATGGCTTGGCCGCCGTTCCGACGGATGCGCAGAGTCGCCGCGGGCGCATCCAGGGCCGTCAGTTTTACGTTGTCGATCTGTCCATTGAACAGCCCTTCGATGCCGCCGTTGCCGGTGCGGTTGCCGCCGATGGAGAAGAATGGCTGCACGGCGGTTGGCACTGCAGTGATGGGGATGCCGGCGTCTGTGCCGTCGATGAAAAGCCGGGATTGCAGGCCGTTGGTGTAAGTCGTGCGGCGCAGTTCGAGGTGCGTCCACGTGTTCAGCTTTACGTCCGGGCCCGGTGCGCTGGCGACCTGCGACTGGTGGAGGATGTGCCACTTGCCGCCAATCTCCACGATCGACAAGCCGCCACCACCAGCGATGTTCGCGCCCAGCGCCACCGGGAAACTGAACCCCGCTGCGCCTGGCGCGGTCATGTAAACATCGCAGGACAGGCTGAAGTTCGAGAGATCGAGATTGGTGACCAGCGTGGCGAAGCTCACGCCGCCGCCCTGGTAATAGCTGCTCGTTCCGTCGAACGACATGGAGAGCGCGCTGCCGCCGGGCGGCACGTTGGCGCTGTAGGCGGGGGTGCCAAATTTGGAGAGATCGTTTACGCCGTAGGAATCTTCCGTGAGCGCGTTGCCTTCATTTTCCGCAAGCGCTCCGGCATCCGATTCGCCCAAGCGATAGACCGCGAGATCCTCCGCGACAACGTTCCGAGGCTGAAGCACCGTGACCGACACGATGGAACTCGTCACCGAACCGAACGGGCTGCTGACCACGACGTCGTAGTCGCCGGACTGGCCGATGGCGATGTCGCTGAAGGTGACGCTCCCGCCCGGTGTATTGGTCACCGTGGAGCCGTTCCGCCGCCAGGCGTAGTCGAGTGGGCCGGTGCCGGACGCTGAGACGTTCAGCGTGAACGAGCCGCCGGCGAACACAATGTTGCCGGGGGTGACCGTCGGGCCGCTGGTGATGCTGGGCGGCACGGTGGCGGTACTGAGCGCGATGCTCGCGCGAACGGCGGTTTCGTCGCCACCCAGGTCATTGCGGATGCCGACCACGAAGCTGATGGTGTCCAATCCCGCGACCGTGGTGATGATGTTGAACGTGCCGTCGCTTTGGAGGAGCGTCGATCCCGTGCCGGTCGCGCTGAACAACTGGTTGGTGTTCTGGAACACATACACCTGCACGCTGTCGCCGACGGGAACGAGGTCACGGAAACTGCCGACAATCTTGGCTTGCGCGCCGAAGTCCTCCACATCGATCGGATCAATGGTGTAGCGCAGGATGACGAAGGGCTTGCCGCCGCCGCCGATCAGGACCGGGTCGCCTGGATGCACCAGGACGTCTGTGCCCAGCAGGGGGCTGTTGGCATTGCCATCATTGAAGATCTTGAAGCCGTTCGGGCCCGAGACCGAGCCCAGCACCGCCGAGAGATTGAAACTGTTCGCGCCGCCGCCGTAGCCGACGTTGCCGGCGTTGCCGATATTGCCACCCCAGGTCAGCGCCGTCTCGGTGCCGTCCGTGGGCGCCGTGGAGTCCAGATACTGCCAGCCCGTTTTGGGCCCTCCTTCCTGGAAATCAGCCCCGATGTCCGCGCGCAGCACCGCGGCATCGACCGTGAGAGTGACCACGGAGCTGGTAATGGAACCGCCCAGGTTCGAGATCACCACGTCGTAGGCACCGGAGTCATTGGTCGTGGCTCCGGTGAAGGAAACGACATTCGAGGTCGCGCCTGTAATGTTCGTGCCCGCGTGTCGCCACTGGTAGGACAGGGGTTGCGCGCCAGCGGCGTTGGCGGAAAGGACGAACGATCCTCCGGCGAAGATCGTCGAGCCGGGTGTGATCGTCGGCCCGGCCGTAACCTTCGGTGGCTGGGGCGCGACGGACAACGTGACCGTGCCGCGCACGGCGCTTTCATCGGCGAAGAGGTTTCCATTCTTCCCCAGCACAAAGCTGATGGTGTCGCCGGCCGCGACGGTCGTGTTCAGGTTGAAGGTGCCGGCGGCTTGCGACAACTGGTTCGGACTGGTGGCCGAGAAAAGCTGGGTCGAGTTCTTGAACACATAGCCGATCACACCGTCGCCACCGCCATTCGAGCGGCGAAAACTTCCCGCGATGGCCGCCTGCGTGCCGGAGGTCACGTCCGCCGCGCTGATGGTATATCTCATGATGACGAACTGTGGGCTGTTCGGGGGCAGATTGTTGGCGTCATCGCCGGGATGAAGCAGCAGGTCGGTGCCGAGCACGCCGGCGTTGCCGCCATCACCGAAGACGCGGAAGTTGCCGGAGCTGGCTGTGCCGAGGACGCAAGGGAGATTGAAGCCGTTGCCGCCGCCGCCGTAGCCGATGTTGCCAACGCTGCCCACGCCGCTGCCGTAGATGAGCGCGGATTCAGTGCCGCCGCTGGCCGCTGTGGACTTCAGATATTGCCAGCCGGCTTTGGGCAAGTTGGCCCGGTAGTCCGCGCCAAGGTCCGCCACCACCGCCGGCAGGGGCGGCCGGCTCGGGTCGGTGATGACCACGTTGTCGATGAGGCCGGGGAAGCGGCCCTCGACGTCGCCCGGCGTACCGCTGGCGCGTTCGTTCGCGCCGATGGTGAAGAAGTCCGCGATCGGGGCCGGGGTCGAGTTGAACGTGATGTCCAGCGCGCCGTTAACGTATAGGTAGCTCACGCCGCTCGACCGCACGAGATCGAGGTGCGTCCAGGTGTTGAGCTGCACCGCCGCGCCGGGCGCACTGACCGCGACACCCTGGTGAATGATTTTCCAGTTCCCGCCCTCTTGGAGCAGGGCGATGCCGCCGCCGTTTCGGCCCAGCGAAACCGGGAAGCTGAAGCCTGGGAGCGAAGTGATATACACGTCGCAAGACAGCAGGAAATTCGTCAGGGGAACGCCGGTCCAGAGTCCCGCGACGTTCGTCTGATAAAAAGCGTCGGTGCCGTTGAAGCTCATCGCGAGCGTGCTGCCGCCCGAAGGCACGTTGGCGTCGTAGGTGGGCGCGCCGTATTTCGAAAGTGAGCGGGTGCCGACGGAATCCACCGTGGCGGCCGCGCCCGCGCCGCCGGCGGTCGCGTTGACATCGTTTTCACCGAGGTTCCAGCGGGCGATGGCCTGCTGGGCTTGGGCCACTGGCGCGGTGACAACGGCTGCAGCCAAGCCGCAGGCGATAATGAAAGACTTTACTGCCGTGGTTTTCATTGTGGGGTTGCTTAGGTTTTACGTATCGCGCCCCGGGCGAACATCACGTTGCCAATGCGTACTTGGCAGGAGCGCATCGTGAGTAGAATCCCGTGCGCCCCGGACGGGAATGACCGGAATCCAATTGGATGCGACGAATTTCCACCTGCGGCCTCAGGACCCTTGGCGGTATTCCGACGGGCTGCGGCCGATCCACCGCTTGAAGGCGCGGGAGAAGACAACGGCGCTGTCATAACCGACCTGGGCCCCGACCACTTCGAGTTTGTCGTTGCTGGCTTCCAGCAACTCCTGCGCCCGTTGCATCCGCATGTAGGTGAGGTGCTGCATGGGACTGCGGCCCAGTTCCCGCAGGCAGGCGCGGCGGAGCTTCTCTTTGCTCATGTGGCTGCGCACGGCCAGTTGTTCGAGCGTCCAGTTGTCCGCCAGCGCCGCGCCAACGCCCTCCCAGAGCTGCTGCAACTTCGCGTTGGTCCGGCCGTGCCACGGTTGGGCCAGTCGCCGGACGCAACCGTGAGCCAATTCGATCCAGTGATGCAACGCCCGAGGATCACGCGCGGCTTCCCACTCCGCCCGCAATCCTTCGACGATGCGGCGTAAGACTTCGGCGTCCGTCCGCACGCGCACCGGCGAGTCGGCCCCGACGATGGGCACCACCGGGGACGGCTCGTCGTAGCGCACCCAGGCGAACGCCCATCGATGGGTGGAAACGGCGGCAAAGGCGTTGAGCACGCGGGGCGGCGCCATGCAGGCGGTGCCGGCCCGAATGATTTGCCAGCGTCCGTCGAGCAACACCCGTCCCTGCCCGGCGAAGCATGCCATGAGGAAGCTGCCCGTGGGATGCACGCGCACGCGGCGATACGGCGCGGCCACGTCATGAAGGCCAATGCGCGCGATGCGATGCGCAGCCAGCGCCGGGCAGTCGGCGGCGTTCAACTCCCAGCGCTTGGTGCGAAGGCCATCGATCGTGGTTTCCGTCAGATGCGGTTGGATTTCGGTCGTAGCCACAGGGCGCCGAGTCTGGCAAAAATCTGCTGCAGACACCATGAGCAAAACCGTCAAACACATCGCGTTCTTCAAGTTCAAGGCCGACCGCACGCCGGCCGACATCGCGGAGGTCTTCCGCCTCATCGAGGATTTGCCGAAGAAAATCCCCGGCATCCTGGGCTTGACCTGGGGACCGAACACCAGCCCCGAAGGACTCGACCAAGGCTTTACCCACAGCTTCATCATGACGTTCAAGGACGCTGCGGCGCGGGACCATTACCTGCCGCATCCGGTGCATCAGGCCGCAGTGAAGCTGGTCGTGCCGCAATTGGAGTCGGTCATCGTTTGCGATCATGAAGCGTGATCCGCGCGTCCCGTGGGTGCGACGCGCTTTGTTCGCCTGCATCGTCATGCGTTTCGCGGCGCTGGATGTCGGCGGGCAGAATCTCAAGCAGGGTAACAACGAAGCCGCCCAACCGCGCCTGGCAGCGGAGCAGTTGAAGTCGTTCAAGCTTCCGCCCGGCTTTGTCGTCGAGCTGGTGGCCAGCGAGGAAACCGGTCTGCCCAAGCCGGTCTCCGTCGCCTTCGATGACGCGGGGCGGATGTGGTCGATGACGGCGACAGAGTATCCGCGCGATCAGGATCCGAACATTTGGAAGAACCCGGGCCGGGATCGCATCGTCATCATCGACCAACCGCACAAGCCAGGGCCGCATCAGGCTCGCGTGTGGGCGGACGGGATGGTGATGCCGTTGAGCGTGCTGCCGTACCGCCAGGGCGCCGTCGTGGCGCAGGGGCCGGAGATGCTGTTCCTCGAAGATACGAATGGCGACGGGCGGGCGGACAAACGCACCGTTCTCCTCCACGGCTTTGGAGTGCAGGACACGCACACGCTGCCGCACCAGCTCGAATTCGCGCCGGGCAACTGGATTGTCTTCTCGCAGGGCGTGCTGAACAACGGCACGGCCGTGACCACGACGGGCAAGCGCGTGAACTTCGACAAGACCGTAATCGCGCGGATGCGCCCGGACGGTTCTGATCTCGAAGTCATCGGCACTGGCCTGAACAACATCTGGTCCTGGGCACACGGGCGGGACGGCCGCGTGTTCATCCACGAGGCGAATGACTTCGGCTATGCGGTGGTTCCGTTCGAGCAGGACACGAGCTATCCCAGCTTCATCAAACGGCTGGTGCATCCGAACTCGCCCTATCATCCGCCGACCACCCCCAACCTGAATCTCGGTGGCACCGGCTTCTCGGGGCTGGCGCTATCGGACGATCGCGCCGGTTCGTTTCCTCACCCGTTCCACGATGTGCTCTTCGTGGCGAACCCCATCACGCGCCGGATCAACACGGTCTCCTTCACGCGTGGTGACAATGGTGTTTATCGCTTCGATCAGTTGCCGGACCTGCTGTCCACCGACGACGAGTTTTTTCGTCCCATTGCGCTGCGCTTCGGACCTGATGGCAGTCTCTACATCGTCGATTGGTACAACCGGATCATTTCGCACAATGAGGTGGACCGAAATCATCCGGCGCGCGACAAGACGCGCGGCCGCATCTGGCGCGTCCGCCACGAAAGCCAGGCCCGTCGGACTCCGCCCAACGTCGCCGCTGCGTCCACGGCAAACTTGCTGAATCATCTCCGGGCGGCCAGCACCTGGGAGATGCGCGCGGCCTGGCATCAAATCGTCGAACGAAACGCGCGCGAGCTGGTGCCCGGGCTGGTTTCCCTGACGCGCGAAGCGAACCTGACGCGCGAGGCGAAGCTGGGCGACGATGTGCGAATTGCCGCGCTCTGGGCGCTGGAGGGTCTTGGGCACTTCGACCCTGGGCTGTGGGCTGAATGGTTGGAGAGCCCGAATGTCGATGTGCGTTATGAAGCGGTGCGCGCATTGTCGACGCTGCGTCCGCCCCTCGCGCGGACCTTCGCCCTGCTGAAGTTGCTCGGCGCCGAACCGACCTTCCGCGTCCGCAACGAAGTGCTCCGCTATTTTCGCGACTGCCCGGAGCCATTGACCGGCGAACACCTTGCCTGGCTCCAACGCTGGCGGACGACGCCGGAGCTCACGAAGAAGGTGAAGGGCTGGGACCGAGAGTATCTCGCCCCGGGCGGCGTGTATGAAAGCGCGTTCCAGAATCTTTTGCTCCAGATGGTCGAGGAGAAGGGGCGTCCGAAACCTCCTGCACCCGTTTCCGGCGAGTGGATGAAGATCGTGCGGAAGAATCCGCCGAAGTCCGCCGCCGAAAAGCAGCGCCTGCAGGAGCGCATCGCCCGATTGACGGCGTTGATTGAGGCTGCGCCGAAAGCCGACCTCGCGGCGGGGGAAGCATTCTTCAAGACCACTTGTGCCGTCTGCCATGCGAGCACGAAGGAGGGCAGCGGCTTCGGACCTTCCCTGGCAGGGTCGAAGAACCGCAGCACAGAAGCCGTTCTGACTGCGGTGCTCGATCCGAGCCAGGCGGTCGAGAATGTGTTCCGCACCTACCACATCGAGACCAAGGACGGCGAATTCTATGACGGCTTTTTCGGCGACGAGTCGGCCAATGCGCTCACCGTTCGATTTCCAGGCGGCCTGCAGCAGGTTGTCCCCGTGAAGAACATCAAAGTCGCCGGCTATATCGAGGGCTCGTCCGTGATGCCCGAGGGAATGCTGGACCTGCTCACCGATCAGCAAGTGACTGATGTCATCCGCTACGTGCAATCGATCCGTTAGCCAAGTCTCCGGTTTGAGCTAGAGCAGCAGGAGTAGGAGCGCGGGAGATGAAAGTTCAAGGCCGGGAAGCAGGTCCGAAAGGACACCGACGGCCTACCGCCGGCAGACGATGTCGATCAGGTATCGAATCTCGTCGTCTACGTCATCAGGGTGCGCCACGGTTTCAGCCACGGCTTCGCGCAAGCGCTCGCCAAACCGCTTGCGCAATCGGTAAACCTCCTGTTTGGCCGCCGCCTCGCTGATCCCGAGAGACGCCCCGAGTTCGGCATGGCTCATCACCGCGTCTCCGCCGGGGAGATACTGCGCCAACTGGATGAACTTCCGCTTCCGACTGTCGTCGGCTGGCCCTTCATATTCGTCTCGCACCTGTTCCTTCGCTCGCGCCAGGAGATCCTCGGCCCAGCGCAGGTCATAGAGTTGGTCCGGGCTAGCCGATGTTTCCGGTTCCAACCGGTAGCGTTCCTGGGCGGATACGCCATCGAAAGACACGATCTCCTGGCCGCCGCCCCGTTTCTGGGCCTGGGACCGATCCCATTCATTCGCGAGGTAACACTTGAACGCGGTGAGCAGGAACCATCGGAACCGTCCGCGCCGCCGATCGGCGACCCCCAGATAGTTCTTTTCCAGCAATTTGCCGAAGAATCCTTGGGTTAAATCTTCCGCTTCCGGCACATCCAAGCCGGCACTGCGTGCGTAGCCGTAGAGCGGATACCAGTAGGTGCGACATAATTCCGCCAGCGACTCTCGCGCCTCCGGCGAGCTTGAACTCCCCGCCCGCAGCACCGCGCTCCAGTGCGTGCTGGCAAAAATCGGTTTCGCTTCGTCACTCATGGGGCATCGGTCCGACAGGACTCCAGAAGACCAGACGGGAGCATTCGATGGAAGAGGGAAAAAGCGGGGAAACCAGCACTTGCGACCGTCCGCAACCGGGCATTGGGGAATTGAGTGAGCGGGTGAGTTAGTGAGTAAGCGAGTGATGACGGGACCCGGACCAGGGCTTGAGGTTTACCGCGCGCGAGCCTTCGGCCCTCTCTTTGTTACCTTTCAAAACTTCTGCTTAAACCTCCAGTGAAGCCAAAACCGGCTTCGTGAACACCATCGAACACCAAATGAAGGCAATGCGAATTTTTCTGTCGACGGCTCCCCTCGCACGGAGCATCGGCACCACTCGCCCCGTCCGAGGCAAGCTTACTCACGGCGGCCGAGGTCTGCAAAACACCACCTGCAAAGCGGCCACGCCATGAGCCACGACCATCAACTCACTTCGGAGCGATTCCCTCGCTCGTTGCGATATCACCCCGATTGGATCCGGGCGGGCGCCAGTGGAGGAGCAAATCCGCTTTGGCTGGCGGAGTGGCTCACGGAAGCGATGCATTTGCAGCCTGGCATGAGGGTCCTGGATCTCGGCTGCGGCCGGGCGATGTCCTCGATCTTTCTGTGCCGCGAATTCGGCGTTCGCGTCTGGGCCACCGATCTGTGGTTCGACCCCTCGGAGAATCTTCAACGCGTCCGGGATGCGGGAGTCGGGGATGATGTTTTTCCGATCCGCGCGGACGCGCGGGCCCTGCCGTTTGCCGCGGGTTTCTTCGACGCCATCGTGTCCATTGACTCTTTTGTCTACTACGGAACGGACGACACCTACCTCAATTACCTCGCCCGGTTCATCAAACCAGAAGGCCGGATCGGAATCGCTCAGGCGGGTCTTATGCGGGAGATGGAGGGCCCGGTGCCCGCGCATCTGCGGGAGTGGTGGTCCGAGGAGCAGCCGTGGAGCCTGCATTCCGCGAACTGGTGGCGGCGGCACTGGGGGCGGACGGGCATCATGGACATCGAAGTGGCCGACGCGCTTCCCGATGGGTTTCAGCGTTGGCTGGATTGGCTCCGCTTGGTTGCGCCCGACAACGCAACAGGGATTAGAGCGCTGGAAGCCGACTCCGGTAACCATCTCGGTTACGTCCGCGTCGTGGGCCGTCGCAGGGTCGAAGCGCAACTGCCGGAGCCGATCGTGTCCATCCCCGCTCAATACCAGAAAAAGCCACTCCTTTGCGACTCGGGCCAGGGTCCTCACTCACTGATTCAGTGACTCTCTGACTTCCCTTTTTGTTACCTTTCAAAACTTCTTCTTAAACCTCCCGTGAGCCCAACCCGGCTCCACGAAAACGATCGAACACCAAATGAAGGCAATGCGAGTTTTACTGTCGACGGCGCTCCTCACGGGAATCGTCGCCACCGCGCGCCCGGTCCAAGGCGCGCTTACGCACGGCATCCAGGGCCTGCAAAACACCAATTACACCGGGTACGTCATCGACGCCGACGCCAACACGCTTGACCCGGCCCACAACCGCGAGCATCTGCTGGTGCAGAGTCGCGTCCGCACCACGAATCCGGACGGCGCGGTCCTGGCCACCACCTATCACCTTCGCTTCCGATTGCTCAACTCCCAGGGAGTCCCTCACCCGATCCTCGATTCCACGGGCACGTCCAATCCGGATGCCACCTACAACCTGACCAACACCTTCGGTGTCGCCGCCGGCGCAAGCGTCTCCCGGACCAATGTTGCTGCGCTCCGCCCCAGCACGCGCCTGGACCCGGACGATCGATATACGGTCGAGCTGCGGCTGTTTGTGCCGGGCGGGCTTCGCGAAATCGATCGTCAAACGAACTCACCCCAGCAATTCATCCACTTCACCAATCTGGTCAGCGCTGATCCCGGCTTCAATGTCGTCGGCACGGTGGATCAGGTGGCCTTCACCCAATCCACGGCCGTCCGGACCGATCCCGATCGAAACTCATTCGAGGCCGAGGTGGAATACACGCTGCATCGTCACGACAATTTCCAGGGCGGTTCCGGCCCGGCTGAACTCGTGCCGATCACGCTTTCGTATCAACTCGTCGACCAATCCACGGGGCAAATCATTCCGCTCGCGACCAATGCCACGAACTTCAACCGCTCCCTGTTCAAATACACGCCCCCGCCGCCTGACAATCCGCATGCGCCCTGGGCCCAGACCGCCACGCGAACCGTCCGGGTGCGGCCGGCCAACGGCGTTCAGCTCGACTCCGTGGATCATCGGTATCGACTGGTGGCGACCTTGTCGCACCTTGAACAGTCCGGCGTCCCGGCCAGCGTGCGGACCGACAGCAGCGCCTCGTCGTCCGCCGCGCAGCTTCTCCATTTCAACGGCAATCTTCGTTTCGGCGCGCTTCAGACCACGTTCAGCAGCATCGACAACGATCCGCCCCGGCTTGGGACCTCGCCCGGATCGCACGTCAACTCCGTCCTCAGCGTCGATGCGCAAAGTGGAATGATCCCCGGGCTTCCGGGGGTGACCTATGGCGACGGGACAGATTTGAACGTCCGGCTGCTCGTCAACGGCGATGCGGAGGCGGACGCGGGTGCTCTCCCGCTCAACCTTCCGCCGGGAGGCTCAACCAAGGTGGTCAACGTCCGCATGGAACTGGTGTCGCCGACCGCGCTCACGCCACAAGGCCTCGTCAGCGGCTTGCGCGTCCACCTGCCGACGGGACTTGGGTACCGTTCCGACACGGTTGGGCACCGTTTGCGCCACAGCTTTACGGCCACCGCCGTGCCGTTGGGCACGAATCTTCGGCCGATCAACGATGTCGTTTTCACCCCGCCGGCCGCGATCTATGTGGCGGAAGAATCCAAACCGATCTGGTGGCAAACGGCCGCCATCACCTGGCGGGTGGCCGAAGGTCGCTTCGACCTGGCGGTTCCTCCCGGCGGTGCGACTCACGTTCGGTCGGACGACTACAACCGGCTCGAAGCCGTGCATGGCGTGCTTGAAAACGCCCAGCGTTCGCTGAAGCGATCGAATGATCGCGTCTATCACGCCGGCCTGACGGTGACCTCGCCCGTCAACGTGCTGGCTGACCCGCAATGTGTCGGGCGCCTGACCGCCGGTTTGTCGGTCGGGCCGGGCGTTTTCCGGGCGCACTTTCCCTACGATGCCCACGTTGAGTGGCTGGTCGGTGGCACGATCGCCATTGCCGGCGATTTGATCGAGTCAGGCGCCAGCGAGTTGACGGGCGTGAACCCGGTGGCGCTGAACTACGGCACGGGCTGCACGGGTGTTGATTGTCAGCCGGACGACACGACTCGGCTGATGCGCCTCCTGCCGACGAACGGCGTGCTCCGCTTCACGCGCGACGGCGGATTGGTGGGCGCGGGCAATCTGGACGCGCCACATCGACTGCGCTGGGGCTACATCGATTCCCTCGGCGCCTTTGCGCACGAGGCAGCCACTTTCACCCAGGCCAGCTTTCACATGCCCGGCCACTCCCTCCGGGGCGACCAGTCGGACGCGTCCCTCGTGCATCGCCCGGCTACGCTCCTCTACACTGGTGTGGCCGCCACCAACGCTCTCTACCTGGAACGTCCCGACGCCCCCGGCACGCCGAACCAGATCGCTTACGAACTTGGCTTTGCCGACTACGCCGGCATGAACCTTGCCGTCGGCAGCGACGGATTCCGCCAGGGCCAAAGCACATTGGCGGGCCGGCCGACGGGCACCTACCAGCTCAAAGGCATTTCGAAATACTACGCCCGGCGCGGAGGCGTCAGCGGGATTCATGACGCTGTCCCCGGCACTTTCCCCGCCACGCTGAGCCTTTATGGTTACCACTTCGACTTCGCGAACTTCGGCCTGAACTGTCTCGACAATCAAATGGGTCAATCGCGCATCGATGGATTGATCGACCTGCCGTTTCCATCGGATTTCACCTTGGAGTTTGCCGGCTTGCGCCTCAATTGCCTCGGCGGAATCGAGAGCGCTCCGATGGCCCATCCGGCCACGAATCTTCCGCTCGCCTATTGGAACGGCCGCTTCGACGCGCTTGCGCTTCAGTTCCGGCGCGATCCGGCGGAGATTTGCAACGTCACCAATGCCTACCTCACTCTTGGCGCCCGAACGCAAATCGCTCACGTCCAGGAAACGCTCTTTGGCACGCTGGGCTTCCTGCCTAACGGCAACCTGCTCCCTCGCGCCGTCGGTCCCGCGGATGTCGACTCCCGTCTGAAACTCCCGAACGTCATCCGCGTGGCCGGTCCGCGCGACGAGTTCTACACGCTCAATCCGGTCGCGGACGTCTACTTCAACGGCCACGATCAAATTCCAGCCAACGCGGGCACCAACGCCCCCGCCGTCGGCTGGGTGAACATCGCCGCGTCGATGGACCTTCCCTTCTTCGAGGATTTGCGGGTTCATCTCCAGACCAGTGCCGCGACGGGTAATTCGAACGCGCCCATCCATCTGCTCGGAGGCTGGCCCACGCACGGTTGGGAGTCGCCGGCCGGGATGAACTTCTTCACGGCGGCGTACTTCGACGATCTCAACCGAGGTTACGCCCAAGGCCGGACGCCGAACGAATATCGCGACAGCGGCACGGACGCCTATCATCCCCGCGCCCGACGGACCTGGCTCAAGATCATCGATTTCGACTATCCGCTCACCTGGTCGTCCATTACCCGCGACTTCCGTTCCCGCGCGCCCATCGTGAGGGACCTGATGGTGTTGAGCACGGAGAACGAGCTCAAATACCTGAGCGCCAAGAACGCCGAGATCACCTTCGGAGCGCAGTTCGACGGCCTGCCCCAGTTCAACCTCGCGAACCTTGCCTACCAGGCCATTGACCTGGCCACCGATGCTGGCGCGAATTTCACCGGCGATCTTCTGACCGGCTTCGGACGCCTTGACGAGATCCTCGCGGCCGATCTGCATCCGTTCTTCGGCGGGATCTTTGACGAATCGATCCAGCCGAAGGTGGACGAGCTCTACGACGCCATGGTTGCCGCTTACAATCCTTTGGACCCGGGAAGTTGGCCAGACGCCGTGGGCCTTGAGGTGGACGCCGCCTTCCTGACCGATCCGGTAAACATCAGGAATCGCCTGCAAGGAATGGCCAGCGCGGCCTTGAACCAGCCCGGCATGATGCGGCGCCTGACCAATTACCTCGCTCAGGCTGAACAGGCGGTGCTGCAAATTGAATCCATTCTGGCCGAGGACCCGGCCGGCAACCGGCACATCGCATCGGAGTTGATGCGTTTGCTGGTCAACCGCGAGGCCCTCGAGTTTGCCGGCGGATTCGTCGACCAGATCGTTCAGCCCATCCTCCAGGAGGCCGACCCGACGCTCGACCAGATTCATCTCGTTCTGAACAACCTGCGAACCGCGGTCAGCGAGGTCCGCGCCACCATCGCGAATCCGGTCGGCGGGTTGGGCGCTGAACTGCAGGATCTCTTTACCTCGCACGCCCCGGAGATCACGGCCGCCGTGCCGGAGATGATCTCTGACCTTGGCAGTTTCATTCAGGGCATCGACTTGGCCCTCGACTCACCGGTGGACGACTATTCTCCGGAGGAGATCAAACAGCTGATCCGGCGCGAGATTGAGGATCGGTTCCACGGACTGCCGCTCACGGCCGGAATCCAGGCCGTGCATAAACACCGCCTCTACGACGTCGATGCGGCGATTCGGCAGGCCACCGACACGGTGTTCCAGGAGTTGAACAACGTCATCCGTCTGGTCGTCGGCGAGACGGCCGAGGAATTGAACAACGCCTTTACCAGCCTGCTGGCGCCCCTCGACCAAATGGCCGCCACGGCCAAGCTGAACGGTTACGCGCACATCAACGGCGACTCACTGAAGGAGGCGCGTGTCGATCTGCGAGCCCGACTCGATTTCGGCAGCGCGCTTGAGTTCAACGGCTACCTGCAGGTCAAGGAACTCGATTCGCAAGGCACCGCCGGTTGCAACTACGGTGCCTCGGGCTCCATCACCGAAGTGACGCTCGGAGCCGAAGACGTTCAAGTCGGCTGGATCAGTCCGGAGCTCCGCGCCAGTGTGGGAACGAAGTTCACCTTCGATGACGATGGCGTTGGCTTTCCGCTGCGCGGTTTGGGCGGCAGTTTCGAACTGACTGGCAAGCTGGAGTACGAGGCGTTCGCCATCAACTTTCTCGGCGCTTCGGTGGCGCTCGGTGCCGACGAGAACTACCTCAGCGCGGCCGCCGGCATGCGGGTCAACAAATACGATGTGTTCGGCGGCATTTACTTCGGTCGCACCTGCTCGCTGGATCCCATCCGGCTTTGGGATCCCGAAGTTGCCAGCCTGCTCGGCACACCACCGTTCACGGGCATTTATGCCTACGGCGAGGCCTGGATCCCCGTCAACGAGTTGATCGGCATCCCCGCCTCCTGCCTGTTCAACATCTCGGCCGGGCTCGGCCTGGGCGCCGGCGTGTTCCTCGAAGGCCCCACGTTTGTGGCCAAGATGAATGCTGGCGTCAGCGGCGAGGCCCTCTGCCTCATCGGCGTCAAAGGCGACCTCACCGGCACCGCCGTGCTCGAAGGCCTCGATCCCAACGTCCTCGATGGTCTCACGGTCAAGGCCAAGGGCACCGTCGGCGGATCGGTCGGCCCCTGTCCCTTCTGCCTCGAGCTCGAACAGTCCGTCGCGCTCACCTTCAAGCAAGGCAAGTGGAAGCTCGATTTCTAAGCGCGCCGCCACTCCACGCCCTCGCCAAAACCAAGACAGAAACTTTACCCAACGATAGCCATGCATACGCAGACAATCACCTTCTCGCCGAAGCGCACCGCAGCGTTCTACGCTCGTCCGCCCCACCACGCCGCCGCTGATTTTCTCCCTCTCCCCGGGGGAGAGAATGAGCTTGGCGCGCCCGCGTTTGGAGCGCGGCCTTACCGTCCGCTGCGGGTCGGACCGTCCGCCAACCTTGGAACCTTCCAGCCCGGTCGCCGCCACGAGGCGCTGCGGGTTTGGAAACCCGCGCTCCGGCCGGGTTCCTCGATCGTATTGCTCCCCTTCGCCGCTCTGCTCTCGCTCCTGTTCTTTTTCCTTTCCTCGACAATTCAGGCCGCATCTGGTGGCGACGACATCCTCGTTGCCGGCACCACGACCTATGATTCCCAAAGCCGGGATTGGGCCTACCTCTGCTGGATCACGAGCGATCCCGCGACGCTGCGCTCGCGCGTGTTTGCCGTTTACGCCAAGCCCGGTGAGGCCAACTCGACTGCGAACTACGAGCGGCAGGCGATTCTGCGGGTGCAAACGGATCCGACGGTGATCCAGCCGCTCCTCCAAAGATCGATTCATCTCGGCCAAGATCTCAACTACCTCGAGGAAACCATCAACAGCTTGTTCGAAAGGTTGATGCCCGATGCAAAGCTGCCGCTGGCCCAGAAGTTGTCGGCCGTCATCCGCGGTTCCATCGATGATCCGGATCAGTTTAAGAACCTGGTGCTGATGGCGCGCACTCATCCGGGAGTGGCGCTCTGCCTTGGCTGGGCGCACGCCGCGCTGATCCCGGGCCCGGCGGGCACCCGCACGACCTTCGAGGTTCGAGTCTTTGACGTCGGCAACGATCGCGATCTCGGAGTGGTGGGTCGTTCGACGGTCCGCGCCCGGCAACCGGTTGTGCTGCCGGCGCCCGGCCGCCCCGTTGAAGTCCCGGACGTCACGCCGAAGGGGGACCTCAATGCCAAGCTGCGCTGGTCGACCCCGGACGCTTTGCGGCGTCTTTCCATGCTCCAGCATGGATTCAATGTCTATCGCGTTCCGGCCGTCCTGGCCCAACAGAACAACTGGCATCTTGCGCCGCCCTCCCCAGGGGCCCTGCTGGCGGCTGTTCAATCCAATCCGCTCGTCCATCGACTCAATCGGTTGCCGGTCTTGCAGCCGCGTGACTACACCGAAGCGGAAGCGCTCAATCTGGCGGCGGACGCCAGCACGTTTTTTTATTCCGACTGGAACGACCGCTTCAATCCGAACACCCAGCAGCCCCAGAACGACTTCGTCAACGGCGCGCAGTTTTACTATTTCCTGACCGCGCGAGACCTGCTGGGACGCGACGGCCTCGTGTCCCGTGGGACGTTGATCACGATTTGCGATCGGATGCCGCCCCAGGCGCCCAGTCGGGTCCGCGTTTTGAATCACTATGTTTACAACGGGGCGCCCCAGCAACATCTCCAGGTGGTCTGGAATCAGAACGCGAACACGAACGACATCACCACTGCCTACTACATCTATCGCTGGGCCAGCCTGCCCGACATGCACGCCCATGCGGGCGACCCGGCCTTCAACCTTGTGGCCGGGCCGATCCCGCATCTGGCCGGATCTCCGACCAACAGCTACCTCGACAACGGCCCCGGTTCGCCCCTCGCCGCCACCCAGGCCGGCGTGACGTTCTGGTACACGGTCGTCGCGCTCGATCACGGCGCGTGCGCGCCTGGCGGCAACCGCAGCCCGCACAGCGCGCCCGCGTTCGGCGTGCTCCGCGATCGGGTGGGGCCGGCTGGCGGCGACGGCGAGCTCGAGATCACCTGCACCGAACCGACCGTCCGCTTCGTTCGGGACAGTGCTCCCGTGCCGGTCCCGGGCCTGCCCACGAACGCGCTTCATTTTCGGCTGACGACGGAACGCCTGCGTCCCGCCATCGAATGGGCCGAGTTTTACTACGATCTGTCCGGCCTCAATACCCAACGCGTCCAGATCGCCCGACAGTTCTTCGTCCCCGGCCTGAACGCCGCGACCGTCGAATTCGCTCTGCCCAAGAACCCGCAGTTTCCCGCCCTCGCCCCGCGGTTTTACTGCCGGGTCGGTGCCGTCAACGGCAAGGTCTCGGAGTTCGCCGTCAGTTCGACCATCATCCCCGCGCCCGACGGATCGACCCGTCCGGTGCTGTTCTCCGGCACCATCGAATCGCGTCGCGTCCGTCCCGGAGGCGATTGCACGGTGCATGACCCGCAAGGCGATGGCGATGGCGACGGAACCATCGACGAGATCTGTGTTGCGGCCAATCTTTCGCCGGGCACCAAGGAGGTGAAGTTCTATCGTCGGGTCGAGAACGGCCCGCTCACGCTGGTCTGCCAGCGTGAGGCTGACGCCACCGTGGCGGCCCCGGCCATGTGCTGCGATGGTTCGATGCCCGCCCAACCTTCGGACATTTGTTACTTCATCCAACAGTTCGACGAACATGGGAACGCCAGCCCCATGGTCCGGATCGGTTGCGTCAAGACTGGCCCCAACGCGCCGCTCCCCACTCCGATTCTGTCGCCCTTGACCGCCGTCGGCACCTCCACCAATGCCCGGATGCGTCTGCAATGGTTCTGTCCGCCTTACGGAATCGAGCGTTTCGAAGTCTGGGTCGCAGGTGCCCCGCTGCCTCCCGGGAAGAGCCTGTCTCCTGATCTCACGTTGACCAATGCAGTCGAGTTGGGCCTGCCGTTGCCCGGGGTTCCGATGGTCCAGCCCAAACTGCTCACGTTCCTCTCTCGGCGCATCGGACCCAGCTTCGGGAACGGATCGGTCTTCACCACCGACGCCGACGTCACCGTGGGCAATCACTACGCCGTGTTCATCCGCGCGGTGGGCAAGGACGGCTCCATCGGGCCGAAGAGCAACACGGAACAGTTCATCTGGCAGGTGTCGACGAATGGGCCGTTGACCAACGTGCCCTGGCCAGCCCGTTCTCTTCCGACCGTGACGTCCACGAACTTCCCGCGCGTTCACGCCAGGATGTTTAACAATTCAGACCCGGCCTTCCTGCCGTTTCCCCAACAACGCTTTGAAGGCGTCGGAATCCGGGTCGGCGCCCTGACGATGCCGCTCTTTCCGCCGAACATGACCAACGCCATCGCGGGCGGCACGGATCCCCTGGAGCATGTCTATCGCAGCGCCCGCGATCAGGGCCGGCTCTTCCCGCTCGTCGTTTACCGCGCACAGATCCCGAACGCGGCCTTCCCTGAGGTTTCCCGGGACGTCATTCAGGTCACGCCGCTCATGGAAGAGATCGCGTTCGACCGCGCTCTGACCCCCAACGGCGCCAATGCCGTGTTTGTCCACGACCCGTTCATCCGACTGATTCCCACCACGGCCACGCCGTCTGCTCCCGATTGGGAGTTGTATCTGCTCGACACGCAGCCGGTGGTCGATGATGCCACCTACCAATACTTCCTCGTCCGGCTCAATCCCGACACGCGCGAGATTGCCGAGGTCATGCCCACCAACCCGGTCCAAATCCAGTAACGCGACAACGCGCCACTTCCCATGAACGCACTTTTATATTCTTTCACTTGTTCACAAAAGGGCACCGCAATGTTCCCCGCCGATTCAATCCACCACGCCGCCGCTGAAGTTCCTCCCTCTCCCGCGATCCTCGCGGGTGAGGGCGAGCCCGGAAGCACGTTCCGCAATGTCTTGGCCATGCTCGTTCTCCTCGTCCTCACCGCCCTCCCTCTCGCTGCCGCCCCGCTCGACGACTACACGTTCGTCCGGCCACACGGCCCGGCGGAATGGGCGGCCGCCGGCGACTTCAACGGTGATGGTCTCATCGATTCCGTCATCGTCGATCGCGTCACCGGCGCCTATCGGGTGGCGTATCAAACTCCGGACGGCGAGCCCGGGTGGACCCAACCTCGCGCGAGCGGTATTGCGGATGTCACCGGGTTCTCGGTCGGCAATCTGTTCAGTGTGGCGTCACACGGGTTGGTGTTCACGGCTGAAGCCGCCAACCGAATCAATGTCGTGCCGGCCAATGATCCCGCCCAGCCCGGCTTGCCGGTCACGTTCTTCATCAACGCCGTCGGTCCCAACCAGGTCGTCGCGATGGAGGTGGGCGGCGCGGGCAACTCCCCGCTGCACGACCTCGTCGTGGCCAGCGTCTGGAATACGCCCTCCTATCGCGCGACCACCATTCGCAACAGCAACGGGGCGACGTTCGTCTCATTGCAGGAAGACGTGATCGCGCAGCGCTGGGAACGCGGCAACCGCGTCATCTTCCGCGACGGCACCGCGCCCGTCCTCGCCGTCCTGGCGCGTGGCAACACGGACGTTCTTCGCCTGATCAGCCACGCGCTTGGGCCGCAGGAGACGTTTCTCGAATTCGGCCCGCTGCCGGCTGGGGTCGAGTACGCCGCCGGCCGTTTCGGCGGCAGCAATCTCGCAAGGTTCCTGGTTTATCGGCCGGGGCAGAGCAACTTCACCACTTACGCGGTGGCCGAGCCGATCCCGGGCACGTTTCAGGCCGGTCCCACCAACCAGTTTGCGCTCGGCCACGCCATCCGCTCCCTCGTCACCCTGCCGGCGGCCGCCGGTGTGCCGGCCCGATTCGTGGCCGTGTTTGATGACGGTGCTCGCGCGGCGGCCTTTGACTTCGACGGGAACAACCTGCCGACGGTGAGCCAAGAGTTTCTCCCGCCGGACGGACAGCGAATTCTCGGGGCCACACCGTCGGGCAACGGCGCGGTCACCTTCGGCGTCAGCCACGCCAATGGCACCCGCACGTCGCGTTCGTTGCGCTATGCGTTCGATGCCGGCACGGGAACGTTCGTTCTCAGCCACGACAACGTGTTGCCGAGCGTGACCGATCTGAGCGCGCGCGCGAACGTGTTTCAGTTTCAATTCGAGCCCTTTGTCGCCCCGCACCCGCGCCTGCTCCACAGCGCCAATGCGGGCGATTGGTCCTCGCTCTTCTCCCTCGTGGGCGGCCCGCCGCAGGTCGGAGTGACGAGCGAGACATACGCTGATGCCGCCCGCGGGCTCGATGATCCGACGCCGGCCAACCTTGGCGCGGGTCATCCGCAAGCTCAGTTCGGCCTCGCCAACCAATACACCGAGGCAGTTTCGATTTTCAGCCTCGGCGCCGCTTCCGGCCCTTCGGTGGTTCAAGTCAGCGCCCAGCCCGCCGGCGGCTTTCACGCCCGCAGCGTCGCGGTTCAGTTTCAGGTCGACGCCCCCGGCTATCAGGTGCTGTATCGCCGGAACGCCCAAGGCCCCTGGCTGGCCTACGCGGGACAAGCGGTCCAAATCTTCACGAACAGCACGCTCCAACACCGCGCGCGGGCATTGCTCGGTTCAGCCCAAACGTCGATCAAAACGGAGATCTACACGTTCCGTGACGGGCCTGGCACGCTGGACTCCGATTCCGATGGCGTGCCTGACTACGTCGAAATTGCCAACGGCCTCGACCCGCTCCGCAGCGGCAGCGATGCCGACGGTGATGGCGCTTCGGATCTGGAGGAACTGCTGAAGAACACTTCCCCCGCCAACGCGGCCAGCAAACCACCGACCGCCGGCTACGAGCAACACACGGCCGTGGACTGGATCCTCACACCACGACCGTTCGACGGCACGACCGGCACGGAAACCTTCGCCCGGGGCGGGTCGCGCGTCCGCGTCTTTGACGGGTCGGGGGCTCTGCTCGCCGCAGCCAGCGTCGGACATCCGATCGGCGTTTCCGCGGCGGCCTCGAATGTGTTCATTCATCCGGCACAGCCTCTCCTCGTCGCCGCCACTGATCCGCACTTCGACGTCTTCACTCCGTCCGCCGACACCCGGATCGGGCGCGAACTCGTCGCCCTCCTGCCATCGCCAATCCTTCCTCCCATCACCGTGCCGTACCTCTATGGCGGGGCAGTGGGCGTGCTCAACGCCGAGGCGTTGAACTGGGTGACCGCTGCCAAGCTCGCCTACGGCAATGCGACCAACGAGGTTCGTGCCCAGAACATCACGGTGACGCAAACCGCCGCGGCTGCGCTGCTCGAGGCTCGTTTGCGTGCTGCCCTTGCCGCCGCATCCCCAAGCCGGAGCAATCTCACCCTGTTTCCCTTTCGCCCCGCCGATGCCGGACGGCAGATTTTGGATGACGACGCGCGGGGACTGCTGGCCCACGGCGATGTCCAGCGGCCCGCCTACGATCTGCGCCAGATGTATCATTCGCTGGAAACGCTCGTCCTCCAAGCCCCGAGCCCGCAAGTGCAGGCCTTGCTTACGGTGGCTCGCGAAATCTATCGCGTCTCCAGCGTCTCGAACAACGCCGCTCCGGGCCTCTACCGGCCGCCGCTCGACGTGCTGCGTGACTTCATCCGCGACGGCATCGTGCACTCCAACTACATCGCAGCGGGCAGCTTTCCACCTGCCTTGCTGGCCAATGCCGCCGCGGGTGTCCACTCCGTGATGCAGCAACTCGGCAGCCGGCCCGTGACCAACCTCACGTTGCGAGTGCGGCCGGATTCCATCGGAAGTGCCTGCACCACGCTGGAGACCGCGGACCTGGCGTCCACCCCGGTCAACCTGTTCGCCCTCGGCGGCGGCGCGTTCGATTTCCCCGACACCTTCCAACTCCAACCGGGGGCGCTCGTCGAGGTCGTCGGCCGGCCCGATGTTATCAGTACCACCTGCGCCGGACTTAACGTCGAAGTGCTCGCCGTCTCGCTCGAAGCGGTTCCGGTCCGGTCCGATGGCGATGCGGACGGCAATCTCCTTATCGACACTTGGGAAATGGCGCTACTCGGGGGGCTGGGTGCTGATCCCTTCGATGACGCCGATGGCGACGGTTATTCCAACCTGCAGGAGATGTGGGAAGGGAGCGATCCAACCGATCGGCGCGGTGCTCCTGCGGTTCCGATCGCGGCGTTGACTCTGCCGACGTTGCACGTGGAGGAAGTTCCCATCGATGGCGCCGGCGGCGCGGGCGGTGCTGGCGCGCCCGGCACGGGCAAGACCATGGCGGCGACGTGGCTCGCCTCTCCCCTTTATGCTGATCGCCTGCAGTTTTCCCTTCAGGCGACGGCGGACTTGAGGCAGAAGCCGACGACGATCCCGATTACGCCGGTTCATCTCGGCGGCGGGCTCTATCGGGTCGTCCTGCCCAATTCCGGCGAGGCGCAGTTCTTCAGAATTGCGCTGCAGCTGAAGCTCTGAGGTGGGGCGTGGTGCCCCGCCGCCGCGGAGCCCGGGCGTGGCAGCAGCAAATCTCTTGAGGATTGGACACTTCTTCCGCCATGCCCCGACGGAGCGCGGACTTCCAAGTCCGCAGCGGGTGGAATCGGCCGCGCGCGCTGGAACCTTTCCGCGGCGTCCCCACCGCGAGCCGCTGCGGACTGCAAGTCCGCGCTCCGGGCGGTTCAAGGACAGGCGCACGGTCGAGCAAATTGCCACGCGCCTTTTCCTCCTTGCCGGCGCTCCCGGTTCTCTGGTGTCCTCCGGTGCATGCCGATGAGTCCGAATTCTCGCTGAGACTGGCCAGCGAACACCCGATGCCGCGAGCAGGCCCGTGAATGAATCGGCTTCCAGAGTGTGCGAGGAATGCGGACTGAGCCTCCCCGGCGGTTCGCGAGGATCGGTTTGCCCCGCCTGCGCCTTTCGCCTGGCGCTCTCCCCGGACGCGGCGGAGTTGTCTCCTTCCACGGCAACGCCGCCGGGCCTGAAGTCCCGGTTCTTTGGCGACTACGAGATCCTCAACGAGATCGGGCGGGGTGGCATGGGCGTGATCTATCGAGCCCGTCAGCTTGGCCTGAACCGGATGGTGGCGCTGAAGATGATTCAATCGGGCCACCTTTTGTCCGACGAGGCCCGCCTGCGCTTCCGCGTCGAGATTGAGGCAGTGGTTCAATTGGACCATCCCAACATCGTATCGCTCTACGACAGCGGCGAGCATGACGGCGCGCACTACTTCACCATGCGATTGGTCGAAGGCGGGGATTTGGCGGCCGACCTGGGACGAGTTCGTCCCGTGCGCGAGCGCATCCGACAGCTGGTCAAGGTGTGCCGCGCCATTCACTACGCCCATCAGCGCGGCATCCTGCATCGCGATTTGAAGCCGTCGAATGTTCTCGTGGATGCGCAGGGCGAACCGCACGTCGCCGACTTTGGCTTGGCCAAGTCGCTCGATCACGACACGGGCTTTACCTTCACGTTTTCGGTGCTTGGCTCGCCGAACTACATGGCCCCCGAACAAGCGGCGGGAAAAGCGCGCCAGCTGACCACCGCCGTGGATATCTATGGACTCGGCGCGATCCTCTACCATCTGCTCGCCGGCCGACCTCCGTTTCAGGCCCCCACGCCGATCGACACGCTCCGCCAGGTGGTGGATCGCGATCCCGTGCCGCCCCGCCAGATCGATCCGATGGTCGATCGCGATCTTGAAACCATTGCCCTGAAATGTCTGCGCAAGGAACCCTCCGCGCGCTATGGCACCGCTGAGGAGCTCGCCCTGGATCTCGAGCGCTGGCTCGGGGGGCTCCCGATTCTGGCGCGCCCATTGGGGCCGCTGACCTCGGGATGGCGCTGGTGCCGCCGGCATCCCGGTCTCGTGCTCTTTGGCTCCACGCTGCTCCTTTCTCTGATCGCGCTGGCAGCGGGCGCCACGGTGGCCGCCTGGCGCATTCGCTCCGCCAATCAGCGCACCGAGGTCCTCGTGACCCGCATGCAGATTCAAAAGGCTGAGAGCCTGTTTTCGGACGGCGAATCCTCGAAGGCGTTGGCCACTCTGGCTCACGTTCTCCGGCGGGATCCGACCAACTCTCCGGCCACCCTGCGCCTCCTGTCCGCCCTGCAGCACCGCCGCTATGCGCTCCCGGTTTGCCCTCCGATGGTTCATCGCACCACTGTCGTGGCGTCGGCTTTGCCCGGCGGAAAGCGCGAGCTCTTCACCCTGACCCAGACGGGCGCTGCAAAACGATGGAACCTGGACTCCGGTGAGCCGGTTGGCGCCCTGTTCGATCTGCAGCTTCCCATTCGGATCGCCGCCGTCAGCGACGATCTGCAAACGATGATCATCGGCCTGCGCGATGGCCCCGCCCAGCTCCGGCGCGGTCCCGCGTTGGATACCGTGCACGAGCTGCCCGTCCTTCCCGATGGGGTGGTGGCGGTGGCGCTGAGTCCTTCCGGCCGGCTGGCGGCCACGGCCTCCGCGCGGTTGGCGCCTTCCCTTCTGCTCGACGTGGGCCTTTGGGATACCGCCACCGGCCTGGCCTTGACCCCTCCGCGCCCACACCGCCTCGCGGTGTCGGATCTTCAGTTCACGCGCGACGAGCGACACCTCGTCTCGGTTTGCGCCGACAGCCGCGTTCGTTTCTGGCCCGTGTCGGCCGCCGGCGACGCGCCGTCGCTGGTCCTGACCCAAGCTTCGTGCCTGATCCTGCGCTTCGACCTGTCGGGTCGCTGGATGGCGGTGGGAGAATACGGCGGTGGCATCCGAGTCTGGGATACCCAGGATCTCTCGCGTCCGAAACGGACCTTCCAACACGCCCGGCGCATCAATGATTTGAGTTTCAATGCCGATGCGTCGCTGCTGCTCTCAGCCTCCTCCGACGACACTGCCCAGGTCTGGAATCTTACGACCGGGGCGCCCCACGGGCCGCCTTTGCGTCACGGCAACATCGTCAACACGGCGCGATTCAGTCCAGACGAACGGCAAGTGGTGACGGCTTCCAACGACAATTCCGCGCGCCTCTGGGACCCCGCGACCGGGCTGCAGTTGACCGAGGAATTGCCCCATGAGAACGGCTTGAAACTCGCCTCGTTCACGGCGGACGGACGGCGGGTCCTGACCATCACCTTCGACGGCACTTGTGCGCTCTGGGAACTGCGGGAACCCGTCGTGCCGACCCCGACGGTCACGTATTCGAACGCCGTCACCCGGGTTCAATTCAGCCCGGATGGAACCCGGCTGGCCGCCGGATCCGTGGATGGTGAGATTCGTGTTGTGGACGCAAAGTCGGGCCAGACACTGCGCCGGTTCCAGGGAAACGGCCCGATCAATCCGACGGCCTTCAGTCCGGATGGGCGATGGCTTGCCGCCGGCGGCACCGGCCGGGCGGTGCAAGTTTTCGACGTCACCAATGGCAGGACGGTTCTGCCCCCGCTGCGTCATGGCTTAACCGTCGAACGCCTTGAGTTCGATCGCTCCGGGACTCGCCTTCTCGCGACGGACGAACTGCAGGCGCAGGTATGGGACATGACGAGCGGGCAACCGGTCGGTGCCCCGCTTTCGCATCGTGACAGAATCGAAAGTGCCCGATTGAGTCCCGATGGTCAGCGCGTGATCACGACCTCGAGCGATCGCACCGTCCGGCTTTGGTCGGCGGCGACGGGTGAGCCCATTGGCCCGCCGGTTTTGGACGGCGCTCTGGCGACCTACGCGGAATTCAGTCCCGATGGGGAACGAATTCTCGTGGCCAGGCGCGGCCATGAGGCGGTCCTTATCTCACTTGCCACCCGACAGATGATCGGCGCGCCGATGCGCCATCGCGGCGGCGTGTCGCATGCCGCGTTCAATCGGGACGGCACCCGCATCGTGACCGCCTCCGAAGATCAAACTGCCAAGGTATGGGCACCCGGCACCCCCGAAGCATTGTTGCAAACCTTTCCCCACCGCTCCCGCGTCAACCGCGCAGAGTTCAGCCCCGATGGCCGGATGATCCTGACCCTTTCTTCCGACGGCACGGTCCTGCTGTGGGACACGGCCAGCGGACATCTCGTCGCCGATCCCATCCGTCACCCGGGCGTCACCTTCGCGTGCTTCAGTCCGGATGGACAGCGCGTGGCGGCGAGTGCGAAGACCGGCGTCGTGCTCGTTCGCCCGGTGCCCACCTGGGAGGGGGGCGATGTCGCTTGGATGGCTGACCTTGCGGAACATGTCGCTCAACAACGGTTCATCCCACCGGACCGCTACGATCCACTTCCGGCAGAGACCCGGCAAAACTCCAGACCGAGCGTACCGACCGATCAAGGAGAGGACTCGAAGTTCGCTTTGCAACAATGGTTTCGTCACCGGCCGTTGCCTTAGTCGGAACGATTCCGTCCGCGGATGATCTGAATCGTTCCGGCTGGGTCCGCTGTTTATGGTGCGACGAACCGGTAGAAGCGGATGGGGTGGTTGGGCGCGTCGGGGTCGGTGAAGGCGAATTGCCCGGTGGCGTCCGCCGTGGTTTGGCCGATGGCCGTCCATGGAGCGGGCGCGGTGAGATGGTCGGTGGCTTCGACGGAGTAGATGGCGTGGGGGAACCCGCTGCCGCTGATCTGAATCGTGGCATCCGCCAGCCGCTGCACGCTGCCGAGTTGGGGGCCGGCCACGATGCTCTTCTGAATCAGCGCCACGTCGTTGCCGTCGCCGCCGGTGTAGCTGATTTGGAAGGTCACGCCATTGTTCGTGATGGTCGAGTCCGGCGGCAGCGCCGCGAAGGTGCCGGCGACGGGATCGGAGCCGTCGTTTTTGATGATGACATACTCGTTGCTGATCGCGCCGGAGAATTTCATCGCCAGCTGGAGGGTGCCGCCGAGGAGGGAAACCGCTCCGTTCACATCGAGTTGATCGCAGTTCACGCCGGGAGTCGTGCCGTTGATTTCGATTTGGAAGACGTTGGCTGGCGCATGGGTGATGTAGCCTCTGCATTTCAGGGTGCCGTAACTGCCGAGGCCAGGCTTCACGTGGCCGCTGAGGTCACTGATTGAGCCTACTGTGCCGATGCCGCCCAGGGTGCCCCCAGTCTGAATGACGACATCGCTCTGCGGTTGCTGGCCGCGCACGAGCAGGGTGCCGCCTTTGACGAACGTTGTCCCGGTGTAGGCGTTGTTGCCGGTGAGGGTGAAGGTGTTGGTGCCGGTCTTGGTGAGGTTGCCGCCGACGCCGCTGATGGCGCCCGCGTACGTCGTCTCGGTATTGTCATGACCGGTGATGAGGGACCCGGCGAGCATCTCGACGATCCCGCGGCCGCTCAGGGAGCCGATGGTGTCGCTGTGGCCAAGCACCCGTAGCTGGCCGTTGGCGCCAATGTTGACGGGAGTGAGGTCGCTGAGTTGGTCATCGCGCAGGTAGCGCACGAGGGCGTCTCCGCCGCCAACCGCGATGTCCAGCGCGCCACGAATGGCCGTGGCATTGGTCTTGGCCAACTCGAGTGAGCCGGCCTTCACCTTCGTCGCGCCGGTGAAGGTGTTGTCGCCGCTGCCCTCGAGACGGACGCTGCCCTCGCCCAGCTTGGTGATGCCGCCGGCACCGGAGATGGCGCCGCTGAACACGGCCAGGTTCGTTACGGCAGGCGTCACGATGTCCGTGTTGTAGCCCAGCGCGATTGGGCCCTTGAAATGGCTGCTTCCGAGCACAATGAGGGCACCCTGGTTCTGAAAGCCCGACCCGGCCAGACCGAATGGCTCGGCGTTGGTATCGCTGAACGTGACGAGCGTCGCGTCGTAGGTGACGTAGGTGGGGCCGCTGACCGTGCCGTAGGGCTGCAAGCCCGTGGCGTAGGTGACACCTTCGCGCAGGGTAAGGTTCCCATTGAACGAATTGCTGCTGATCATGGAGAGCGTGCCTTTGCCCTGCTTCTCGACATTTGCTGTGAAGCTTGCCTGGCTGATGTCGCCCCAAGCGAACAGCGTGCTGTTGGTCTCAACGTTGACGATGTGAGTGAAGTTATCGAAAAGGCTGTTGAGCTGGAGTTGGCCGAAGAAATGGCTGGTGCCGCTGTCCGGCTCGACGCGCCAGCCTTGTTGCAGGCTCAGCGTTGCGCCTTCCGTGAACACGCCACCGCCGCGCGTAGTGATGCCCGGCACGGTTTGATCGAAGCCATTGCAGTGGAAACCGCCCGACGCATTCACCGTGAGACGCCACATGTTCATCTGCGCCGCGTCCGTTGCGGGCGTGAACTGGCCGGGGCGGAGGCAATACACGCTCGCGGCGTCCGCGCCGTTGGTGGCGTAGCCGATGGTCAGGCTGTTGGGGATGGCGCGGCCGATCTTGTTCAGCCGGAGCGTGCCTTCGAGGATGGTCGTTGCGCCCTGGTAGGTGTTGTCGTTGGCGCCGGCAAAGATCAGGGTGCCGTCCGACGAAAGATAATCCTCGCCGTGATAGGTGATGCCGCCGAGGCCCGAGATCGCTCCGTCCAGGGTGAGTTCCGATCCGGAGAAACCTTGGATGTCCGCGTTGGCGTTCAGCGTGATCGATCCCTTCCATCGGTTGTCGCCAAACGACGCGATCCAGGGCGTGTAGCCGCCAGCCGCGTTGACCGTCAGCGTTTCGTTGGTGACATGGGCGTTGTGCAGGCTCAGGCGGCCCAACCCCTGGATGAGCGTTCCGCTGGCGCTGGAGCCCGGCCGCCCGTCTTCCCGCAAATAAAGCGCGGCGGATTCGACACGGGTTGGTCCTGAGTAGGTATTGGCCGCATAGAATTGCAGCGCGCCGGCCTCGCCGCGAATCGTCACCCCGCCGGCCCCCTCCAGCACGGCGTAGACATCCAGGATGCCCCACTCCGCAAACTGAAACAATCGTGTGCCCGCCGGCAGGACCACCTTGCCGTAGATCGCGGCGGTGTTTTCCGGCGCCGTCCGGATGGTCACGTCGCCGTTCAGCGTGAGCTTTCCGTTCATGGCCATGAGCCAGCCGCCTTCGAATACCACCGGGCCGATCGTGTCATCGGCGTCCGCGGTGAGCGCGCCGGAGTTGCGCAAGGTGATGGGGGTATCGTTCGGAATTTGGTTTAGTGTCTCGACAATGACATGGGCGGCCGGGAACGCATCTTCCGCCCGCCCGACGTAGAGCGGCCCGCCCAGCGCGGCGGCGGACGCGGACTTGGCAAAGTGCGTGAGACCCGACTCACCGTAATACCCGCCGCTGAAGGTGTTGTTGCCAAAGCCGGTGAAATAGACGTCGCCCCAGTCAACCACTCGCAGGGAACCCGTGCCGCTGATGTTACCGCTGAAGGTCATCCGATCATCACCGTCAAGCTGGTGGGCCGGCTTGATCTGGCATGCGCCGGAAAGCGTGACGGCGCCTGCCCAGGAGTTGGTCCCGTGGAACTCCAACGCCGGTGCGTTGGTTGTGCCGGCGAGGGAAAGTTCCTCGCTGCCGATGGCAGCGTGGTCGAGAAGCAGGCGTGCGCCCTGGGCCACCGACGTGCCGTTGTCGACCGAACCCGGCTTGGCCGCGCCTCGCAGCGCCAGCGTTCCGGCCTGCACCGTGGTCGCCCCGAAATAGGTGTTGCCGGAACCGGTCAGCGTCAACTGGCCGGCGCCCACCTTCACCACGCCCGCCGTCAACCCGCTGATGTTCGCGGCGATGACCAGCTCGCTGTTCGCATCCACGAAAAATCCGCGTGGAGTGGACCCGAGGGAAAGGCGGCCGGCGATGGTGGCGGCCGTGCCCAGAACACCGACGTGGTTGGTGACGTTTCCGTTGAGCGCAAGGGTGCCGGTGATGCCGCCCTTGATCGTCGTGACGGTTGCGCCGCCCGCCAGCGTGAGCGATCCGATCAGGTCATCGTGGCCGTCGAGTTCGAGCGTGCCGTTGGCGTTGACGGTGACCGCCGACGCGTCGCTGATCTGGTCGTTGAGATAGAGGCGGGCGACGGGGGTGGAGCCGACGGTGCCATCTCCGATGAAAAGAGCTCCGGGCAACGCGGTGCCGACGCCGCGAAAGTCGAGCACGCCATTTAGAATCGTGACGGGCCCGGTGAACGTGTTGGCTAGCAGGCCCTGGAAGCTCATCGTGCCCGGGCCGTTTTTGACCAAGCCGTGGATGCCGCTGATGCGCGACTTGACCGTGAGCGTGCCGCCGGCCACCGCCACGGTGCCCGTGCTGCCGAGATGCAGGCGCGTGCTGGAGCCGAACTGGCAGCCGTTGGCCGTCGCGGCCACCGCGAAGGCGCCGCCGGCCGCCGGCCCGCGCAGGGTCATCGTGATGCCGTTGGCGCCCGGCCCGTGCACGGAATAGTTGGGGCCTTGAAAGATCACGGACCGAATCACCAGGTTCAGCACGTCGTTGGTCGTGCTGCGGGGCGCGTTGGTATTGGGAAACACGAGCTGAACGTCTTGCTCGCCGGGCTGGGGCGCGGAGAGTTCGGCCCAGTTGTTAGGATTGCTCCAGAGATAGTCGAGGCTGCCGAAGAATCCCGCGCCGGTCCAGGTGTAGGTGGCGGACTGGAGATGGGCTGATGAGAGCGCCATCGCGAGCGCCACGAGGAGAAACCGCAGGAGTTGGAGTGATCTTTTCATGGTATTTGCTTTCTTCATGCAGTGTGTGCGTTGCATGGGTTGGTCTTAATCCCTGGCGCACTCCCCGAACAATGAGACCAAGGTCCCTTCGCGGGGGACTTTAGGCGTAGAGAAGACAAGAAGCGCGCGCGAACAAAAGCAAACGGGGCGGCCGGATTGCTCCCGCCGCCCCGCACGGTTCGATCGTGGCGCCGGCAGTCAGGTTCACCGCAGAACAAAACGGTAGAAGCGATGCGGGAAGTTCGGCGCGTCAACGTCGACAAAGTTCATCGCGCCGTTTGGGGCTTGCGCGGTGGCAGTGCCAATGATCTGCCAGCCCGCTGGGTCGCCGAGATCGGACGTTGCCTCGACGTCGTAAGTGTCCCCGGGCAGCCCGGTCCCGGTCACGATGGCCGGGAGGCCGGGATTGAAGATGACGCGGTTCAGCTGGGCGGGCGCGGGTGGCGTCAACGTCGTGAGGACAACATCATTGCCGTCGCCGGCGTTGTAGTTGATGCGGAAACGCAGCGTGGGCGCGGGGCGCCATTCGGTGCCGTCGGGCAGCCCGGCATACGTGCCGAGGGTCGGGCCGGCGTGGTTGTTGTCCACGAGGACAAACTGCTGGCCGACGGCCGGATTGAATCCGGCGGCGAAGCTGAGTTTGAGCGTGCACTTCCCGAGATCGGGCTGAGAGTCTGTTTCGAACTGGTCCCCGGTGGCTGCGCCTCCCGCGCCGTGAAACTCAAAGGTGTGCTTATTGCTTCCGAGGACGGTGCATGAAGTGGTGCGGAGTTGGCCGAAGGGCGATCCGGGTGCAACCTCGCTCCCCGGGTGGAGCTCGATTGTGCGGGTCGAACCCGAGCCACCGATGGTGCCGGAGGTGACCTTGAAACGCGCCGCCGGCTGCGGGCTGTTGACCCAGAGGCTGCCGCCATAAACCTCCGTCTGGCCCAGGAGGGTGTTGGCGCCGGACAAGGTCAAATGCCCGAGACCGAGTTTGCGAAGATTCGTCTCGCTGACGCCGCCCCCCTGGAGCGTGCCGGAGAACTCATGGCTCTCGCCCAGGTCGCCCCCGCACAAGACTTGCGCCTGGGCGCCAAGATCAACCAGCCCGTTCCCGTCCAGTCCGTTGAAGCTATTCGTCGTGCTCGACGCGAAATAGAGGCGGCCGGTTTTGTTCACGAGCACATTGGCGCCATCGGTGATTTGGGATCGGGCCAGCACGCGAACGGTGGCCGTGGGGCTGCCAACGCCACCGCCAATCGCCAGGTTGCCATGGATGACGGAATGGACCGTGTTGTTGAACGTGCTCTCCAGCCAGAGCTCGCCTTCGGCAACGACCATGGAGTGGTAAACACCGGTCGAAGCGTTGGCCGCACCCGGCTTGAACCAGAGCACCCCCGAGCCGCCTTTGCGCAGGACATCGCTGTCCAGGAGATGGCCTTTGAACCGCAACAACCCGTCGGAATTGACGACTTCGATCCGGGAATCGGACAGGATGAAGACATGGCCGTCGACCGTGTTCGTGCCCAAGGAGCGCAGGGCGCCGTCGGTGCCATTGAAGCCGTTGCCGCGGAGGTAGAGGTAGTGGGTGGCGGGCAATTCGATGCCTCCGGCCAGGACCAGCGTGGCGCCGTTCGAAACGGAGGTGGACGACGACAAGGCCTGGCTGTGTTCGACGGACAGGTGTCCATCGAAGGCGTGGGTTTCGCCGGGATACGAATTGGCCGCCGTGAGGCGAAGCCAGCCGGGGCCGACCTTGTGCAGGCCGTCTCCGAGGTCGCCGGAGATCGCGGCGGCGATGTTCAGCGAGAAACTCTGCACCCGAAGCGGGCGCTCCTGCGGATCGAGCTTGAGCCGCCCCTGGATCAAGCCCTCCCGGATCGGGTGGTTGGTGGAGGAAAGTGGCCCGTCCAAGGCGAGCAAGCTGGCGGCATCCATGCTCACGTAGCCGCTGTTCACGGCGAGGCCCGGGATGGATTCGATGGCGTTGCTGAGGAGCAGGGAGCCGGTGAAATTCACGACGACGGATGCCGCGATGACTTCGGACCGTTCGACCACCACCTTGGGCGAATTGGTGGAGGTGCCTTGCTCCCCGATGACCAGCGGCCCGGTCAGAGCGAGTTTGTTCGTGTTGATGCCCACCTTCCGGAGCGAGAGGCGTCCGGCGAGGACGCGGGACGCGCCCGTGTAGGAGTTGTCGACGGCGCCGCCGAAGATCAGTTCGCCGGGGCCAATTTTCTCAAAACCGCCGGCTCCGGTGAGCGCGCCGCCCAGGGTCAGCGTCGCGTTGGTTTGCGTAAGGTCGAAGATGGCCTGGCCGAAGACGAACTCGATCGGGCCGTTCCATTCGCTGTCGAAGGCGGTCCGCACGCGCGCGCCGCCGGCGAGGCTAAGTTTGCGGCCGTTGATGACCGGACCAAAACCGACCTGGCCAAGCGCGAGGGTGGCGTTGGAGGCGACGCCCGTGACGTTGGTTATCGCGCCGAGTTGTGCGCCGTTACCAACGGAGACGGTGCCTTCACCCACAAACAAACTGCCGCCAAAAGTGTTGCCCAACCCTCCCAGCATCATCAGTCCGGCCCCGTTTTTGTGCACGCCGGCCGCGGCGTTGCCAAAGTTGCCACCTTGAATGGTTGCGGTGAGGTCGAGCACGGCATTGGCCTCGACCGTAAAGAAGCGTCCGATCGGGCCGAGATCCAGGCGGCCCCGGACGTCGGAGGGATGGCCATTGTTCGCTGGCTGAACGAGCACGTTGCCGTTGAGGTGAAGCGTGCCGTTGGCCGTGTCGACGAAGCCGCCGACCAACGTAAGGTTGCCGAGCGTGTCGCTCACATCCGCGAACAGCAGCTCGCCGTTCGAATGAACGGTCACGGGTGAGGCGTCCCCGATTTGGTCGCCGAGGAAGTTGAGGACCGACGGGGAGAAGCCCGCTTGGCCGTCGCCGATGACCAGCGCACCTGGCAACGCGAGACCGGACTTGCGCAAGACCAGCGCCCCATCCAGGACGGTCGTGGTTCCGGTGAAGGTGTTCGCGACCGTGCCCTGCAGGCTCAGCGTGCCGGGGCTCGCCTTGGCAAATCCGAACGTGCCGCTCAGGCGGGAGTGGATGGTCAGCGTCGCTCCGCTGGCGACGGCGATGGTGCCGTCGCTCGCCAGATGCAGCCGTGTGCTCGGGCCGAACTGGCAACCGTTGAAGCCAGCGACGATGGCGAAGGCGCCGCCGTTGTCGCCGCGCAAATTCATGGTGATCCCGTTCGCTCCGGCGCCGTGAATGGCATAGTTGGCGCCCTGGAACACCGCGGATTTGATCACCAGATTGATGACGTCATTCGTCGTGTTGCGCGGCGCGTTGGAATTGGGAAAGACCAGTTGCACGCCCTGCTCGCCGGGTTCCGGTGCGGCCAGTTCGGCCCAGTTGTTAGGATTGCTCCAGAGGTAGTCCTTGTTGCCGAAGAAGCCCGCGCCCGTCCAGGTGTAGGTGGCGGCTCGGAGGTGAAGGGTCGAAAGCGCCATCGAGAGCGCCACCAGCAGGAAGTGGAATGGTTTTTTCATGGTGTTTGGTTCTTGCGTGCAGTGTGTGCGCTGCAGGCGATGCTCATACCTCCTGGTTGGTTTCGCTCACAATGAGACCAAGGTCTCCGCCGGAGGGACTTTGGGCGTATGGCAACTCTGGTCTTGAACCAGGCACGTCAGGTAGGGCGGGCGCTCCGCCGCCCGCCGACACACGGGTTGCGAACTGTTCACGCGGTCGTGCTCGGAGAGCGGTGCAGTTGACCGCATGGCCGGCGCGCTGCGGAGCGCGCGCCCTACCTCGCGGTTCATGGGAAGGCGCCCGTTCCTTTTGGACCTGCTCACACGACGTTGCCGACGGCCGATCCTATCACCGCGCGACCGCTGAAGTTTCCCCTCTCCTTGGGGAGAGGGTTGGGGTGAGGGAGGACCGCGACGGCGGTTCGCGTTCGTCCGTTGCTGCGACATGTTTGAGATTCATGGGAAGGCGCCCGTTCCTTGCGGACCTGCTCACCAGACATGAACCAGCGGACTGCTCCACCTCACCCGGTTCCGATCTCGCGCGGGCGAGTTCGGAACCTGCCCTCTCCCCCGCGGCGCGGCGGAGAGGGTTACGCGCCGGCCCGGTTCGATTAATAGGTTTTCGGATCTCCGCGTCGCGGGCTGCGGGTCGTCGTTGAGTTCATCGGATAGCTCCCAAATCGCAAATCGAAAATCAAAAACCGAAATGCAAAGGTTCAGCCGATGCGCTGGCGGAGCTGGTCGTATCCGGAGTCAGGCTTGCTGCCCCTGGCGCGAGCCGTCGTCTCGATCTGATCGACAGGACCAAGGTCGGAACCGTGGTGAACACAGTGGTCCAAACACGCTCGCCCGGATCTCGCCCCACCTCTCGCCAGGCGGAGGTTACCCAGGCAAAGACGATCGTGGCCTCCAGCGCGAAGAGCGCCCAGGCGGCGGTAAGCGACCATTTCATAAACACACGGAATGAAGAGTCTTTAGCGGGCGGCCGCGACCGAATCGATCCGGACGGTCGCTTCAGGTCTCGCCGGTGCCTGTCGCGATTCATCGGAATGGTTCTTCATGGATGCAGCCTAGGCGCGGACCCAACTCATCCGCCATGGGACCATGGTCTCCGTGAAGGGAACTTTAGTCGCCCTCGGACGGGCGGAGGTGGGGGACTATAGTAGTATTGTCAGGGTGACCATTCCCGATACGCTAATGCGATGAATCGACGAATCCAGCCGCGGCTTTCCTGGCAGCACCGGATGTCGTCGAGGCGAGGGACAGGGTCCGCGGCGAGGCCTTCCCGTGAACCGGCCCAATTTCGATTTGCGCGGAGTTCCCCCTTTGGGCCGGAGGAGCGATGACGAGGCGCGCGACGCGGCGATGGGGCCAGCTGTTGAGCAAACCGTCGATCGCGTGACCGGGTCAGCAGCCTGAAAAATTGAGATTTCATGAACACCATTCTCGTGATCGAAGACCAGCCTGTGATGCGGCACAAAACCGCCACCATTTTGAAGATGGAAGGCTATGAAGTCCTGGAGGCGCCTGACGGCCGCACGGGGATCGGTCTGGCCCACGAGGAACTGCCCGACCTCATCCTGTGCGACATCATGATGCCTGAGTGTGATGGCTACGGCGTATTGCAGGCTGTCCGCGCCCATCGAGCCACCGCGACCACCCCGTTCATCTTCCTTACGGCCAAAGGCGAAAAATTCGATGTGCGCGCCGGGATGAACCTGGGGGCGGACGATTATCTGGTGAAGCCCACCCCGCGCGTGGAACTGCTTGAGGCCATCCATGCGCGTTTCGATCGCCAGCGGCTGAACGAGGAGAAACTCAAGCAGGAACTGGCCAAGGTCAGCTTTCAGCCGGACTTCACCTCCCCCTTGCCGCTGGTGGACAAGCTGGGACTGACCGACCGCGAAGCCGAGACATTGTTGTGGGTTGCCCAGGGTAAATCCAACGCCGACATCGCCACCATCCTGGGCAACAGCGAGAAGACCGTGAAAAAGATCATGGGCAACATTTTCGAGAAGCTCGGCTTGGAAAGCCGGACCGCCGCGGCGCTGCGGGCCATCGAAATCCTGAGCGCTCCGACTTTCCAGAAATGATGCGATGAACCACCGAATTGTCCGCGCACTTCGCGTTGCGGTCATGACCTGGCGACGCGCCAGCGTGGTTGTCGGTGCGGAGTTGCTCCTGATCGGGGGAGCCGGTGCGCAACCGGCGGCGATAAGTGATCCGCCGGTCGTGTTGACCAACGCCGTGCAGATGGTGGCATTGAGCAACAACATTCCCGAAGGCCGTTACGAGGCAAGGTTTCAGGCCACCGTAATCTTTGTGTCCGTCGGCGGACGCAGGCTCTATGTCCAGAATGGCGATCTGGGGGTGCAGGTGAATCTCGCGGTGGAAACCACCGGCTTCCGTCCGGGCAGTCTGGTCGCGGTGCGCGGGCAAGTCCGGGGCGTCGATCCCTGCCTGCGCGTGGTCGAGGCCACGGCGCGGATTGTCGGCGAAGGCTCGCTGCCCGCGGCGCCGCTGGTCTCGCCCCACCGGCTGGTGCGCGGCGAGGAGGCGTTTCGGTATGTCCGTTTGCGCTGCATGGTGCGGGACATGTATTCCACGCGCAACGGGCTGGTGCTGCTGGCGACCCACGACGGCTACCCGTTTGAGGTGGCGATGCAGGCGCCGGTCAATCCGCTGCCGCGCGACTGGACGGATGCCGAGATGGAGGTCTCGGGTTTTGCTTTTCCCAACTACAACAATCCGGCTCGCCCCCCGACGGGTTTTCGATTCTGGGTTGGAAGCACCAACGAGTTTCGTGTGCTGAGGCCCGGCATCGCGGACCGCTTCGACGGGCGTCCACTGATGACCATTGCGGAGGCGGCTCAGCTGACCAACAGCCTCAAGGCGCGCTATCGGGTGGCGGGCACCGTCACGGTTCACCGCCCGGGCATCGCCTTTTACATCGATGACGGTACCGGCGTGATGCTTGTGGACAATACCTTTCGCCATTTGAACCCACCGAAGGAGGCCGAGCGCTTGGAACGTGAGCCACAGACCTGGCTGCAGCCCGGCGAGAGGGTCGAAGTCATCGGCGCGCGCCACAATTGGTTCACGATTGCGCCCTCGCTCATGGCCACCGAGTTTCGTCGGGTGGGCCGCGCCGAGGTGCCCCCGCCCATCAAGGTGACGCTGCCGGAGCTGATGGAAGGGCGGCACCCAGGCAAACTCGTGACGCTCACCGCCCGGCTGATCGACGAGCGACAGTGGGGCAGCGCCAATTTGCGGCAACACCTGGAGCTCGTGTTGCGTGAGGAGGATGACATCTTTCAGGCGCAATGGGAGGGCGAGACGCCGGTCAAATGGAATTTGCCGGCCGACGGCTATGTGCGGATTACGGGCGTAAACGACGCCGAAGGCAGCCCGAAACGGAAGCGCAGCACCTTTAAACTTCTCCTCCGCTCACCGGCTGATGTCGTGCCCGTTCCTGCCCCCCGCTTTTGGACCCGCCGCGAGGCCCGGCGCATCAGCGGAGCTGCGGGTGGAGTCGGCCTGCTGGCTGCGGTGTGGATTCTGTACCAGCGTCGGCAGGTGCGCCGGCTGGAGCAGAGGGTGGCGGAGCGGACCGCCGACCTCAGCGGAGCCAACGCCCACTTGCACGAGGAAGTCGCCGCGCGGCAGCGGGCTGAAGCCGAGGTCCAGCGCGCCCTCGCCCAGGAACGGGAGCTGGGCGAACTGCGGAGCCGATTCGTCGCCATGGTGTCGCACGAATTTCGGACGCCGCTGGGCATCATCATGAGCTCGGCGGAAATACTCGACGCCTACCTCGATCGCCTTCCTCCCGAAGAACGCCGGGCGAACCTGCGTGACATCACCCGATCCAGCCGTCACATGGCCGGCCTGATGGAGGAAGTGCTGCTGCTCGGACGGGTGGAGGCGGGCAAGCTGACCTGTCAAACCGCGCCCCTCGATCTCGGCGTGCTCTGCGCCAAGCTGGTGGATGAAGTCACTTCGGCCACGTCGGCGCGCTGTCGCCTCGAGCTCAAGTTGTCCCCGCTTCCTGGCGACGCTCAGGCGGATGAAAATCTGCTTCGTCACATCCTCACCAATCTCCTCGGCAACGCGGTGAAGTACTCACCGCTCGGCGCGACCGTTGAACTCGTCGTTGAAGCCCGGGGTCATCTCGCCCTTCTCGCCGTGAAGGACCGCGGCATCGGCATACCCGAAGCGGACCAGCGCGAGCTGTTTCAAGCCTTTCATCGCGGGCGCAATGTGGGCGCCACGCCCGGGACTGGCCTGGGCCTGGTCATCGTGAATCATTGCGTGCGCCTGCACGGAGGCCGGATCTCTTTCGAGAGCTGCGAAGGGAAGGGAACGACCTTCACCGTCGAGCTGCCACTTTTCGCCCACTCTGCTCCGGCCGCGTTGCCTTCTTCGGATTGAGCCGTCGTCAATTTTGGCGGCCGCTCACGGCTTGACCAACCGGAAGAAGGCATGGCCGTTCGGGTGGGGCACCAGTACCTGCCATTGGCCGCCCACCAGCTCCGGGGGCTCCGCGATGGTGGCCCAGTTTGGGCCGCCGGGAAGCGCGCTCGCGCGCTGCGGCGCAAAGCCGGTGAATGCGCCCGGCCACCGCACAAGGCTGTGAGTCAGGTTGCGCTTCGTGATGGTGAGTTCGAGGCCGACCAACACATCGAGTGTCGTCGATGCGGGGCCGTTGTCGTCGTCGCTCACGTTCACCGTGACGGTGTAAAGGCCGTTGGTTGGAAATGTGGCGACGGGCGCATACGCCGGTTGACGTATGGCTGCCGAGCGCGATCGGGGGGACACTTTCGGGCAGATGAACTGTGGTCGATACCCCCGGAGCGGCCGGCGTGGCCGGACGAAGTTTCCCGTGCCCGCCGCGTCGGTCTTGATCTAGGATTTTCCCGTGCCTGACCAGCAACCTCAGCCCGACCAGTCTCCTCCGCTGCAGCGCGAACGTGCCGCGGTGCGTCGTGGATTGCGCCGGGCGAATCTCGCGGTCGCGTGCGCGCTGCTTGCCGTCATGACGCTGGCGACGCTCGCGACCGTTGGCAGCCTTCGGGCTCGCCAGAGCCAACAGCGGGCGGAAGAGGCGCAGGAGGCAGCCCGCGTGGAACTGGGGCGGGCGCTCTTGGCCGACATCCGCGCCCTGCGCCAGGACAAAACGCTGGGTCGTCGGCCCGCAGCGATGGCCTCGATTCGCCGGGCGGCGGCCATCGCACCGTCGCCGGAGTTGCGCGATGAGGCGGCGGCCTCCCTGGCGCTACCCGATTTCCAGCCTGATTCTGAGCACGACAAAATGCCGGCGGAGCCGGCGGCGGTTCGCTATGCCTTCGACCGCGGGTTGCGTTGGGTCGCCTGGGGGCTCACCAACGGCGATGTCGTCGTGCGCGAGACGCGGGAGCAGCGCGAGATCGCGCGGCTGCGCATGGCCGAGGGCGGGATTCCCGCCCGCCAGATTGGCCCGGACTTGATGGAGTTTAGTCCGGACGGGACCCGCCTGTCCGTGCGCTATGGGCGCGGGGGGCTCGCGGTTTGGGATTGGCAAAAGGGGCGGACCGTTTTTCGTCATGACATGGAGGCCTCCGGCCACATCGCGGCTCGTGGACGATTCAGTGGGGATGGACGCGTTCTGGTCGGCCCGGTCTTTGGGCCCAAGGATGGAATGGCCGCGTTCGATCTGGAGTCCGGCCGGATGCTGGCGCACTTCCCGGAAATCGGTTCGTACCATCACGTCGCTGTGCGGCCGGGCGGCACGCTCTTCGCAGCGCACACCGGCTCGAACGTCGTCGTCATGGATTGGGTGACCAAACAGCGGGTCGCGTCGTTCGAGTTCGGCGCGGGAGTCCGGTTGCTGGCGTGGAGTGAGGACGGTCGCCAGCTCGCCCTTGTGGGCAACCTTCTGGAAACGCACGTTTGGGACTTCGAGCGGCGGCAGCGACGCGCGTTGATCGGACACAAAAACGATATTTTCAACGTGGCCTTTGATCCGAGCGGTGACCGGCTGGTCACGGCGTCCTTCGACGGCACATCCAGGCTCTGGGATTTGCGCGACGGGCGGCTTATCGGGGTGGTGAGTGATGCGTGGATTACGCAATGGGGCCCCGAGGATCGTTTGGTGCTGGAGAAACCCGGCGGCGGCCTCGAATTGCGCCGGCTCATTCCCAGCCCGGTTCATCGCGAGCTTTCCGGTCCCGAGAATGTTTCGAACGGCCGGACGATGGATCTCAGCCCGGACGGTCGCTGGGTGGTTTCCGCGGCGGGCCGGCAGCACCTGCAAATTTGGGATCTGGAGAGCGATGCGGGGCCGTCGACCTTGCCGGTGGAACGTCTGCGCTCGCTGACCTTCCGCCCGACTGAACCGGCGTTGATCCTCACCCGCAGCGGTGGACCGAACGCCTTCCCGTGCGTGGTCGTGACGAACCAGGCGCGGGCGACCGTTCGCCTGGGTGCCCCGAGCCCGCTGTCTGCGATCGGCGATCGGCGCGTCGACCTGGTCACCTCGTCCGCGGATGGCCGGTCGCTGGCGTGGGTGGATTTGGCGGTGGGCCGCGCCTGGGTTCAGAGCCTGGATTCCAACGCGCCGGTGGTGGCGCTGTCGGGACTTCGTCACAACACCACGGCCAGCCATTCGAGCAGCGTGCGCGGCGGCGGCACCATCAGCCTGAGTCGGGACGGACGCTGGCTGGCTTGCGGGGTGAGCGAGAACGGCGTGGTTGTCTTCGACGCGCGCAGTGGCGCGTTGGTCCGGCGGTTGGTGGAGGGCGAAGCGAGCGTTCAGTTCAGCCGCGACGGACGCTGGCTGGCTGCCATCGGAAAATCCCAGCACCACCTGTTTCGCGTCTCCGACTGGAGTCAGGTTTGGGCGCGTGCCCAACCCCGCGTGCAGCAGCCCGCCGGAGCATTTTCTCCGGACGGCGTTTGGCTGGCGGTGACGAAGACACCTCATTCCACCGCGTTGATGGACGCCGCCACGGGACGGGAACTCGTGGAATTGCAATCGCCCGATCCCGCGCCGGTGATGACGATGCGCTGGTCGGACGACGGACGACGCCTGGTCTGTGCCACGCGCGAGAATCACGTTGAAATTTGGGAGCCCGCGGTGCTGCGCCGCGAACTTGCCGCGCTCGGCCTGGATTGGGCTGCGCCTTCGCCGGACCCGGTCCGAAGCGTGCCCGTCCTCGACCAGGGGCGGGCCGTCGCGGTGGCACTCGGTATTTTCGCGGTGGCCGGTTTGGTGGCGATCATCGCGCTGCTGGCCTTGAGGCGGCACCATTGGCTCCTGGAGCGGTTCGCCAAGACGGAGGCGTTGGCCGCGCAGCGGGAGCAGGAACTGGCCGGTGAACGGGAGATACGTCAGATCAAGGACACGTTCGTCTCGATGGTTAGCCACGAATTCCGCACCCCGCTGGGGATCATCCAATCGTCGGCTCAAATTCTCGATCGATACCTTGAGCGCCTGCCGCCCGAGCAGCGCCGCGAACAGCTTGCCTCGATCACCAAGAATGTCCGGCGAATGGCCGGGTTGATCGATGAAGTGCTGTTGCTCGGCAAGGTCGAAGGCGGGCAACTCCGCTGCACGCCAGCACCGTTGGATCTCGCCGTCTTCTGCCGGAAGCTGGCGGACGAAATGCATTCCGCCACGAGCGGCCGCTGTCCCATCCGTCTGGAACTTGCCCTGCTGCCGCTTCCTTTGGCGCGCGTGGACGAGGCGTTGCTTCGGCACATGCTGACCAATTTGCTCTCGAACGGCGTTAAATATTCGCCCGCGGGCCGGCCGGTCTGGTTCAGCGTCACGCGACAAGGCGATCACGCCGTCTTTACGATTCGCGACGAAGGCCTGGGTATTCCTGTGGCCGATCGCGCGAAGCTTTTCACCGCCTTTCATCGCGGCGCCAACGTTGGGACGGTGTCCGGCACTGGATTGGGCCTCACCATCGTGAAACGGTGCGTGGATTTGCATGGCGGCGACGTGCGATTCGACAGCACCGAGGGTCGCGGTACGACCTTTACCGTGACGCTTCCCGTGTTCGCGGAACCGCCACCAACCCTCAATTCAACCCCACCCTCATCCCATGAATCGAATTCTCGTGATTGAAGACGAGCCGGAAATGCTCCGCAACATGACCACCATCCTTGCCATGGAGGGATTCGTCACGCTGCAGGCGGTCAATGGCCGGCTTGGGGTGGAGCTCGCGCGGCGCGAGCGGCCTGACCTTGTGCTGTGCGACGTCATGATGCCGGAGCTGGACGGCCACGGCGTGCTCGCGGCGTTGCGCGGGGATCCGTCAACCGTGGCGACACCGTTTATCTTTCTCACGGCGCGGGGCGAGCGCAGCGACGTGCGCACTGGGATGAATCTGGGGGCGGACGACTATCTCACCAAGCCCGTCGATGCCGACGAATTGCTGGCGGCCGTCCGCGCCCGGCTCGAACGCCACGCGGAGAAGGCGGAGGCCGCCCAGTCGCAGGTCGAGTTCGCGCCTGATTTCAGTTCCGCCCAGCCGCTCGCAGCGCTCGGGCTGACGCCGCGTGAAGCGGAGGTGTTGCTCTGGCTCGCGCAGGGCAAGAGCAACCCTGAGATCGCAGTCATCCTGGGCGCGGCGGAGGGCACGGTGAAAAAGCACCTCGAACATATCTTCGAAAAACTCGGGGTGGAAAGCCGCAACGCGGCTTCGCTGGTGGCCGTCGAGGCTCTAGTCGGCCAACGGCAAAAGCGTTGAACGCGGCCGGCGGGAACGTCGTCCCCGGGCGAGGCGCCTGGCCGGCGATGCCACCGGCCAGACGTTGTTTTCATCGGTGATGAAAATGCGGTGATCCGGGCTTCCCGCTATGGGGTGGCCGCCGGTGAAATCGCCGAACGAGGGAAGCACGGTGACCTCGGCGCTGTGGTGAAAACAAGGCAGGCGCAGCCGCTGGCGGCCCTTGCCGCGCAGTTGAAACACGGGATGGAGGTGGCCGGCGATGACGTGATGGCCGGGCAGTGCGGCCGGAGTGTGGCGCAGGGCAAAGGGGCCGAGCACGAACGGCTCGCGGACGACGTCGATTCCCAGGGTGGCGGGCGGGTCGCCGGCGCGGAGATCGTGATTGCCGCGAATCAGCGTGCAGGGGAGATCAACGTGGCGCAGCCGCCATTCGTGCAGGGCGGCCAGCACGGAAGGGGCATGGGATTGTGGCGCGTGCAGGAAATCGCCCAGGAAAACTAACTGGCGGGTGGGATAGTTCGACAGAAGCTGCACGAGCCGGGACAGGTTGGAGGCGGTGGTTCCGTGCGGCACGGGTTGTCCCAGCGCCCGATATGCGGCGGCCTTGCCGAAGTGGGGGTCGGCGACGAGCAACAGCTGTTGCTGCGGCCAATAGGCGGCCTTGCCGGCCAGCAGCAGCAATTGCTGGCTGGCAATCTCCAGGATGATCTCTCGCCTCACAAACCGTGCCTTGGTCGGGGTGGACGGATGCGCGTGGGCCGGGGTGTGACTTTGGCTTTACCCTTGTCATCGCGGGCGGCGGGAAGCGGTGGCGATGGCGGGGAGAGGTCGCCCGTGCCGTGATTTTGGTCGAAAGCGCGGGGCTCGTCGCGGCCCGCGCCGGCGGCTCGTTCCAAATCGATCACCATGCGCGCGATCCGGTCGCTGAGTTTTTCCGAGCTCGAACTTTCGCGGAAATGTTCCACCAGCAGGGGGAACGCGAAGGGCGTGGGCCGCGCGAGGCGCTGCCAGTGCAAGCTTTTGTTCTTCATCTGAGCGAGAGTGTCGCTGAGCCTCGCCACGTCGAGTTCCTGGCGCAACACTTCTTGCTGCGATTGGGTGAGGAGCAGGTTCGAGGGATCGTATTTCCGAAACACGTCGTAGAACAGGCTGGAAGACGCCTGAACCTGGCGCGTGCTTTTCGGTGCGCCGGGGTATCCAGAGAAAACGAGGCCGGAGATTCGGGCGATCTCGCGAAAGCGTCGCTGGGCCAGTTCGCCCGCATTCAGACTGCCGAGCACATCCTCGAGCAACTGATCGGTGCTGAACATTTCAGCGGTGAGCAGGTGTTCCCAGTTCATCTCGGTCGCGGCCAGCAGCTCAAACCCGTAGTCATTCACCGCGATGGAAAACGTGCCGGCTTGGCGTTGGCCGATGCGCCAAGCCAGCAGGCTGGCCAGCCCGAGGTGCACATTTCGCCCCGCGTAGGGATAAAGAAAAAGGTGCCAGCCGTCGCGGGTTTTCAACGTCTCGGCCAGCAGTGTGTGCGGCGAGGGCAGGGCGGACCATTTCATCTGCAGTTCCAGCAACGGCTTGACCAGCTGCATTTCGGGGCCGTGGAAATGCCCGTGAGCCGCGGCGTCCATGCGGGCCACGATCGCGTTGGAAAGTTCCGACGAGAGCGGCATGCGCCCACCGTTCCAGATCGGCACGGCGGGTTTCCGGCCGGCGGCGGGCCGGACCAGAGCCGTCATTTCGCGAATGCGCACCAGTTCCAACAAACGCCCTGCGAACAGGAGGTGATCGCCCGGCTTGAGCCGCGCGATGAATCCTTCCTCAACCAGGCCGAGCACCTTGCCTCCGCCCCGCCTGCTCCAGAGTTTCACGGCCATGCTGGAATCGCTGACGATGGTGCCGATGCTCATGCGATGGCGCCGGGCCAGCTGCGGGTTGGGCACGCGCCAGACGCCCTGCTCGTCCGGGAGCACGCGGTGATAGTCGGGGTAGGCCCGCAAGGAGCTGCCGCCGTGGCGGACGAAGCCGAGGGCCCATTCCCACTCTTCCTGGGTGAGATCGCGATAGGCCCACGCGGTGGCGATTTCGGCGCGCAGATCATCCGGGGTGAAACCTCCTCCCAATGCCACGGTGACCAGGTGCTGCACCAGCACGTCCAGAGGCTTGAGGGGAGACAGGCGCGGCTCGACCTGCAGCGCTGCGATCGCATCCTGGGCGGCGACGGATTCCACCAGCTCGAGACTGTGGGTCGGCACCATGGTCAGCCGCGACTTCCGTCCCGGCGCGTGACCGGATCGGCCTGCGCGCTGCATCAGCCGCGCGACCCCTTTGGGCGAGCCGATCTGCAGCACACGTTCCACCGGTAGAAAGTCCACTCCGAGGTCGAGGCTCGACGTGCAAATGACCGCCTTGAGGCGCCCGCTTTTCAACGCCACTTCCACCCAGGTGCGCACCTTCCGGTCCAGCGAGCCGTGATGCAACGAGATCAAGCCTGCCCAGTCGGGACGTTTTTCCAGGATCGCCCGATACCAAAGCTCGGCTTGGGAGCGGGTGTTGGTGAAGACGAGGGACGTGCGGCTGCATTCCAATTCCGCCACGACCTGGGGCAGGAGGGTCAGGCCGAGATGGCCTGCCCAGGGGAAACGCTCGATGGCGGTTGGGAGGATCGTGTCGATGAAGATTTCCTTGGCTTGCTTGCCCTCCACCAACGCTCCGCCGTCTCGGCCGAGAAGCACTTCCAAAGCATGCGGCAAATTGCCGAGGGTGGCAGACAAGCCCCAGCAAATCAGTGCCGGCTGCCAGCGGCGCAGCCGGGCCAACGCCAGCTGCAGCTGCACGCCGCGCTTGTTGCCGATCAACTCGTGCCACTCGTCCACCACCACCATGCGCACTCCGGCCAACGCGTCGCGAGCATCGGCGCGGGACAGGAGCAAGCTCAGGCTTTCGGGGGTGGTAATCAACGCCGAGGGCAGGCGTCGCGCTTGTTTCGATCGTTGGGCGGCGGTGGTGTCGCCGGTGCGCAGGCCCACGGTCCACTGAATTTGCAGTTCGTCCAGCGGCTCGAGGAGGGCGCGCTCCGTGTCGGCGGCGAGGGCGCGCATGGGGGTAATCCACAGCACGGTGAGCCCAGGCGCGGCCGCGGAGCGCGGGCGAATGCGCCGGGGCGGCGCCGCTCGCCGCGCCTTGGCTGGGTCGACGAATTGGTTCAAGGCTGCAAGCCAGACGGCGTAGGTCTTGCCCGCGCCGGTCGTCGCATGGAGCAAGCCGGAGCTGCCCTGCGCCACGGCCTGCCAAACTTCACGTTGAAAGGCGAATGGCGTCCAGCCCCGGCGCTTGAACCAGCGATCGGCAAGGGTTGCATCCCCCGCCGGAGATTTAGGCGGCTGGAGCGCGGTTGCAGTGGCCGTCGGCGGATTCAAAACAACTCGGCTGTTTCGTGGTTTGGGGCTGAACTGGGCTCTACCGGGGGCAGCAACGCGCGCAGGGTGTCCAGCGTATCCGCCTCGGCGGGCGGCTTGTCCTGTCGCCAGCGCAGCATGCGGGGAAAACGCACGGCGAGCCCGCTCTTGTGGCGCGAACTCCGGGCGATGCCTTCAAAGCCGATTGCAAAGACAAGGGTCGGAGTCACCGTCCGCATGGGGCCAAATTTCTCCAGCGTGGTTCGACGGACAATCGCATCCACTTGGCGCATCTCGGCGTCGGTCAAGCCGGAGTAAGCCTTGGCGAAGGGTACGAGTTTGCGCCCGTTTCTTTCGGCGGGGCCATCCCAGACGGCGAACGTGAAATCGGTATACAAGCTTGCTCGCCGTCCGTGTCCGCGTTGCGCATAGATGAGGACGGCGTCCACGACATAAGGATCGATCTTCCACTTCCACCACACGCCAACATCCTTGGTGCGGCCCACGCCATACTGCGCCTTTTTGTCTTTCAGCATCATGCCTTCCACCCCAAGGCGGCGCGACGTGGCCCGCTGGCGGTCGAGGTCCGGCCAGTCCGCGCCGCCTAACAAAGGCGAAAGTTGCAGCTCCGGCCGGGCGCAGGCGGCGACAGCCTGCTCGAGCTGGGCGCGCCGCTCGCACAGTGGACGCTGACGCCAGTCCTCGCCTTGCCATTCCAAGAGATCGTAGGCCAGCAACGCGACGGGGACATTCGCCTGGAGCCGGGCGTTGACGGTCTTGCGTCCGAGGCGCTGTTGCAGGAGCGCGAACGGCTGCGCCTGGCCCTCCTTCCAGACCACGATCTCACCATCGAACACGGTGCCGTTCGGCAGGTGAGCGGCCAGCGCGGCCAGTTCCGGAAAGCGATCCGTGACCAGTTCCTCGCCACGCGACCAGATCCACACCTGACCCTGGCGTTTGACCAGCTGGGCGCGGATGCCATCCCACTTCCATTCGATCTGCCACTCGCGAGGCGGGCCGATTTGTGCAGTGAGCTCAGCGATGGGAACCTGCAATGAATGCGCGAGAAAAAATGGATAGGGCTGGCCCGGGTCGTGTTGGTCCTGGCCGTCGGCGGAGACCGACGAGATCAGCCGCTGGAAACTTGCCGCAGTCGGCCGGGCCGAAAGATCGGTGTAGCCGACGAGCCGTTGGGCGATGCGTTTGGCGTCGAGTCCTGCGAGACTGGCGAGCGCTCGGGTGACGAGCAGGCGGGAAACGCCCACCCGGAAACTGCCGGTGATCAGTTTGAGGCACACCAACTGACACCCGCGATCCAGCTGTTGAAGCAACGGTCCCAAGTGGGGAATGAGTTCCGCGGAAGCCATGCCCCGCAACGGCAGCAGCTTGCCTTCAACCCACTCGGCCAGACCCTCCGTCGAGGTATGGGCCGACGCCGGCAACAGAAGGGAAATCGTCTCGGCCAGATCGCCGACAGCCTGGTAGCATTCTTCGAACAGCCACGGCGGCAACCCGGGCGACTGGACGGGCAACTCCCGCAGGAGTTTCGTGGGCACCAGCTGGCGTGGGCGTCCGCCGCACAGAAAGTAGACGGCCCAAGCCGCGTCGGCCGGATGAGCGTCGCGGAAATAGGCCTCCAGTGCCGCCAGCTTGGCGTTGTTGCTCGTGTGCGCATCGAGGGCGGCATAGAGATCGGCGAAGGCTTTCATGGTGGCTTCGGTGCATCCGGGGAAGAGCTCCTGCCTTCCGAATCGAAGCCATGAACCAGCGACGGCTCCACCTCAGCCGATCCCGCTTCGCGGGCCACCCCGGGGAGGGAAGTTTCGTGAAAAGTATCGTGGTCCTCCGAGAGCGCCGGGCTTTCGCCTTCCTCCTCGCCGTATTCGGTGGCGAAAGCTTGCGCGTCCAGGCCCTGCTCCCGCAGCCAGCGCACCATGACATTGATCTGGCCATGGGTAACAAACACGCGTTCCGCCCGCGTGGCGGCAATGGCCTGCTGCAGTCCCGGCCAGTCTGCGTGGTCGGACACCACAAACCCGCGGTCCACGCCCCGCCGTCGGCGGGTGCCGCGGAGCTGCATCCACCCGCTGGCAAAACCGTCCGCATAGTCGCCGAAGCGTTTCATCCAGCTGCTGCCCTGCGCGGAGGGCGGCGCCAGCACGATGCTCCGGCCAAGCTGGGAACGGTCGATCAGGTGTGCCGCAAGTTGGGTCGGCGGAAGTTTAACACGGGCCTGGCGGTAAATCTGGTTGATCGGTTCAACGGCGCCGTGGGTCAGGATGGGCCCGATGTCAGGTTCGAGGCCGGAGAGTAAGCGCTGGGCCTTGCCGAAGGCGTAGCAGAACAGGACGCTGGTCCGTTGCTGGGCGGCGTTGTTCCGCCACCATGAGTTGATGTCGGCCACAAGCTGGGTTGCCTGCGGCCACGTGTAGATCGGGAGGCCAAAGGTGGATTCGGTGATGAAGCAATGACAGCGCACAGGCTCAAACGCCGCGCAGGTGGGGTCCCCTTCCAGTTTGTAGTCGCCGGACGCCACCCACACCTCGCCTCCGTATTCCAAACGCACCTGCGCAGAACCCAACACATGACCAGCCGGATGCAGGCTCAGGTTGACCCCGCGATGGTTGATGACCTCGCCGTAGGCGAGTGTTTCCAGCCGGAGGTCCGCGCCAAGGCGTCGCCGCAAGATGTCCGCGCCCGGAGCCGCCGCCAAATAATGGCGGCTCCCGCTGCGGGCGTGGTCACTGTGCCCGTGAGTGATGACGGCACACTCCACCGCCCGCCACGGATCGATGTAAAAATCTCCGGGCGGGCAGTAGAGGCCTTCAGGTCGGGCGACGATCAGATCCATTTTGGGGTCCGGCAATGGTGCCACTATGATTGCGGGTGAAAATCGCTTTGTCCAATCGGAGAATGGCCCTTGGTCGTGGCCAACGTGCCGGGTCAGGCAAAGGTCACCGCCCGAGGATGGTCCGGAAAGAGGCGTGCGAACCTCTTCAGCAACGTCCGCGTCTTTTGTGAGATCAGCGCCTCGCGCCGGGCGGCACCGGCGAAGTTTTCGTCTTCGCCGCCGACGATGACGCGCCCATCCCGGATCTGTCGCAGGTAACGGTACGGTGAACCGGTTTCCCCAATGATGTGACCTGCGCGATCTGACTTGCTGCCAGGCTAGGCCAGGGTCCGCACGGCTTTCTCTCGATCCCACTGGCGGGTCATCGCGGCGGCCACAAAAGCGGCCGGCTCGTTGGCACTCAACACTCCGGCATCCTGCCCGACCTGGGCCTTTTGCAGGAGCGAGCCTCCGCCCCGATCGACGGCGATGGCCTTGAGATGGCTGAAAGCGTCACGGACGAAATCAAGAGCCGCGCTTTCCGTCTCCAGTTTGGCGGCTCCCTCGGCGGAGAGAACCACCGCAACGGCGTCGAACAGCACCGACGGCGTTCCGGCCAGCTGTCCGTCGGCGGCCAGCACGGAGCCATCAAGCAGCGTCGCGCCGCCAATTTTCGGCGCGATGATCTTCACCATGGCGCCGGCGGCGGTCGCCGCCTTTTTGATTTTCTTGATCGTTGCCCCGTCGGAGCCATCGGCGATCAAAATGCCGATCGCGCGGCCCTGGAGCGTGGGTTTCATTTTTCCGATGGTTCGCAACGCGGGGGAGGGCGGCCTTGATTGCACGGGCGCGGCCGGTTTGGGGGGATGGGGAAGTTTGGCGAGCCCGAGGCCCGCGGCGACGCGCTGGGCCAGGTCGTCGTCGATGTGACGCAGATGTCCGACCATGGCGTCCCGGATGTGGGGGTGCTCGACCTTGGAAAGTTCGAAGACCAGAGCCGATGCGATGTGGGCCTGCTCGTGCCCAGTCTGGCTGATGTAAAACTGACGCGCTTGGCTGTAGTGATCGGCGAAGCTTTCGGGACGGATCCGGCCTTTCTCGCCCGATTCGGAAACGGCGGCGCTGCGGAAGCCTGCGGCGGGAGTTTCGCGGGGTGAATCTCCCGAGAGCGAGTTGGGTTCATAGGCCACGCGGCCCACCGGCTGCGCGGTTTGCATTTTCGCGTCGCGTTGGTGATTCGAGAACGGGCACTTGGGAGCGTTGATGGGGAGTTGGTGGAAATTGGGGCTGCCCAGGCGCGAAAGCTGGGTGTCCAGATAGGAGAACAATCGGCCTTGCAGCAGAGGGTCGTTCGAGAAGTCCAGACCCGGGACCAGATGCGAGGGGCAATAGGCCACCTGTTCCGTGTCTGCGAAGAAATTATTTGGCCACCGATCCAGGACCATGCGGCCGATGACTTTCAATGGCACAAGCTCTTCGGGAATGAGCTTGGTCGCGTCAAGGTGGTCGAACGGGAATCGAGCCGCCTCGGCCTCCGTGAAGAGCTGAACCGCAAATTCCCACTCCGGGAAATTGCCTGACGTGATGGCCTCGAACATATCGCGTCGGTGGAAGTCCTGATCGGCCCCGGAGATCTTCACTGTCTCGTCCCAGAGCGTGGACTGCAGGCCGAGTTTGGGACGCCAGTGAAATTTCACGAAGGTGGCTTCGCCCGCCGCGTTGATGAGGCGGAAACTGTGGACTCCGAATCCTTCAATCATCCGCAACGAACGCGGCAGTGTCCGATCCGACATAATCCACATGACCATGTGCATGGCTTCGGGCGTGAGGGAGATGAAATCCCAAAAGGTGTCGTGCGCGGTGGCCGATTGGGGGAACCCGCGATCCGGCTCCATTTTCACGGCGTGGATGAGGTCGGGAAACTTGATGGCATCCTGGATGAAGAAGACGGGAATATTGTTGCCCACCAGATCCCAATTGCCCTCCTGAGTGTAGAACTTGACGGCGAAGCCGCGCACATCGCGCGGGGTGTCGATTGAACCGGCGCCACCGGCGACGGTGGAGATGCGCGTGAACACGGGCGTCCTCGTGCCTACCTCGGTCAGGATCCGCGCGGTGGTGTATTGCTTCAACGAGGCCGTCAGCTCGAAAAACCCATGCACACCGGTCGCCCGCGCGTGGACGATGCGCTCGGGAATTCTTTCGTGATCGAAGTGGGTAATCTTTTCACGGAGGATGAAGTCCTCCAGCAGGGCGGGACCACGCGGGCTGGCCTTGAGCGTGTTTTGGTTGTCCGAGAGGGGGACGCCTTGGTTGGTGGTCAGCGCCGGATGGCGCCCGTCAGCGATTTGGTGCAGCTCGCCGCCAGCGCCGATCGTTGCCTCCTCGCTGGGCGGCGTCGGCTTTTCGGGTTTGGGCTTGCGGGCGGTCGTGGGCCTGGTCTTTTTGCTCATGAATTTTTGCCTTTCGTCGTCGATTTGCGCTGCGCTGAGTTGGGTTGGGGTGCCTTGGCCGGGCGGGGAGAAACCTCGTTTCTTGAACGCTCCTCGCGCAGCCTCCGGCGCAGTTCCAGTTCCGTCATGACCAGCCGGCTCAAGGCGATCAGGTCCGCCTTCTGAGCGGCGTTCAGGGTTCGGCGCACCCGATCGATGACACAGAGTGTACCCAGGACACGACGGTCCGGGGTGACCAGCGGTGACGCCGCATAGAAGCGATACTTCGGCCCGGACGTCACCAGCGGATTCTGCGCAAAGCGCTCGTCGCGGCTGGCGTCTGGAATGATGAATATGTGGCGCTGCATGATGGCGTGGGCGCAGAAGGCCAGTTCACGCGGGGTTTCCCGGAATCGAACGCCCACCTTTGCCTTGAACCACTGCCGGCCTTCGTCGATCAGGACCAGCAGCGCGATTGGGGTCTGGCAGATGTGAGTAGCCAGGACGGTGATGCGGTCGAAGTTTTTTTCCGGCGGCGTATCCACGATGTCGTAACGACGCAGCGCCGCGAGGCGCTGCCGCTCATCCCTGGGAATCGGAATCTTAAACGCCGGGGATGGGCCCCATTTAATGGGCAGGCGCTTCCATCCCGGTCCTCCTTTTTTTGGCTGGCTAGTCGTGGAGTTGAATGACGAAACGCGGTGGTGCTTGCGGGTGCTCATGCTCGCCTGCTCCGTGACAATGGTGGTCGTGGTCGGACGCGGAGGTGCGCCTCCTTCAGTGCGCGTGTAGCGCTTCCTTGCGGCCACCTTTTTTTGCGGTGGTCTGCCGTTTGGGGATCCGCGACGCCTTGTCGGGATGCAGGATGACCTTGGTCCAACCGTTGTCTCGATCATCGAAATGTTGGTAGGCCTGCGGCGCTTCGTCCAGGGCCAGTTCGTGCGAGACAATCCAAGACGGCTGGGCGCGATCCTTGTGAATCAGGTTTCGCAAGTTGCGATTGTAGGCTTTGACGTTGGCCTGTCCCGTGCCGACGTGGTGTCCCTTGGACCAGAAGAGCCCAAAGTCGAACGCGATCTTGCCTTCCTTGGCCAAGTCGTCGCTGCTCCCTGGATCCTCGGGGACGAAGACGCCGACCACGCCGATGCCGCCCGTGGGACGCACGGATTTGACCAGGTCATTCATGGTTGCATTGGGCACTTCGCGTCCGGCGGGATCGTGGCATTGATAGCCGACGCATTCGCATCCGCGGTCGGCGCCTTCGCCGCCTGTAAGGGCCAGGATCTCCGCGACAGCCGTGCCTTTGGAGTAGTCGATGGGAATGACGCCGATCTGTTTGGCGAGCGCGAGGCGGTCGGGATGGGAATCGACGATCATCACCTTGCTGGCCCCCTTGATCATGGCGGAGTGCGCCGCCATCAGGCCGACCGGGCCGCAGCCGTAAATGACGACCGAATCACCCGCTCTGACCCCGGCCAGTTCCGTGGCATGCCAGCCGGTGGGGAAGATGTCGGATAACATGACGTAGTCTTTCTCCTTCTCCCGGGCGTCCTCGGGGAGTTTAAGGCAGTTGAAGTCAGCGTAGGGCACGCGCAGATACTCCGCCTGTCCTCCGCTGTAGGGTCCCATGCCCGCGAATCCATAGGCGGCGCCCGCCGTTCCCGGATTCGTAAACAGGCAAGCTCCGGTCAGGCCGCGCTCGCAGTTTTTGCAAAAGCCGCACGCGACATTGAACGGAAGACAGACCCAGTCGCCCACTTTGATGCGATCCACGGCGGGACCCACCTCCACCACCTGGCCCAGGTTCTCATGACCGAGGACCTTGCCCGTCTCCACATTCGTCCGGCCTTCATACATGTGGAGGTCCGAGCCGCAGATGTTGGTGCTCGTGATCTTCACGAGCGCATCGGTGGGGCGTTCGATTTTCGCGTCGGGAACTTCCTTCACCCGCACGTCGCGGGGTCCGTGATAAACAAGTGCTTTCATGAGTTTTCAGTCCTTTCGGTTTACGGGTCGCGCCGGCGCCAGTGGCGGGGATGAAGGCGCTCGTTTAGATCACCGGAGTCGGTCGAAATTCCATCGATTTCAGCGCTCGACTCGCGCCGCAGCTGCCGGCCAGAGCCGTGAGCACGAGGCCCGCCAGGAGCGCGAAGAACGACCAGATCGCGGCGGCGGAAAGGTGGTGTGCCGCCAGATCCGCGGCTTCGCGCGCCTTTTGTTCGACCGCAGCTTTGCCCTTCTCCAATTCGGCCTTCAGGCGCGCGTACGAGGCGGTCCAATCATCGACGGCCTTCGTGGCATCGGCGTCGCTCAGGCCCGCGTGCTCTTGCAGAGCCTTGACCGCGGCCGCCCGATTCTCCTGTCCCGACGCGTCATTGCCGGGAGTGAACAGCTTCGTCACCGCGAATCCGATTTCACGGGTGGCGCGGGTGATGGCCTTGGGGGACGCGTTGGTCGGGCCCGACTGAACGGCTTCGTCAATGAAGCTGGCCAGCTGATCGGTGGTCCGTTTTCCGGCTTCTTTGGCGATTTCACTGACGCTGGCGGCGGCGGCCTTTCCCCCTATCCCCAGGCCTTCGCCCAAGACCTTAAGCGCGCCACCCAGAACCATTCCGGTGCCCATCGAAAGCAGGAGAATCGTGATGATCAGGGCGAGGCTCCACACGAGCACGCCGTGCACGAAGCCGCTGTGACGAGAGTGGGAGAATCGTCCCGCGACAAACCCGCCGAAAGCCAGGGCGACCAAGGCGCAGACCGTCCACACGATCGCCGCCCCCACGCTAAAGTTCACCACGGGGTTGGTGTCGCTCATGGGGGTAAACGTCGCCAGGCCCGCTCCTGCACCCAACGCGGTCAGGAGTAGATGAATGCCCATGGCCGCCACGGTTCCGCCGATGATGGAACGCCAGCACAAGAACGGAAAACGACTGCGGTCAATCGGCCCGGTATCGGACGCCAAGGGCATGGAGGTTTCAGTGATCATTTTAAAGGGTAGGTATAGTTCGTAATTGGAGAGTGGAGATCGGATGGAAGAGGGAACAGGCGTCTCAGAACGCGATCCGGAGGCCGGAGCGCAGGAGGAGACTGTCTGTCTGGTGCTGGGGCCAGAGGTAACGCCCGTCGGTAAAGAGTCCAACGGAACGACTGAATCGGAATTCAAGCCCGACTCCGGCTTGTCCAGTCCAGTTCCAGGCGCGATCGGTGGTGCGTCCGCCGCCGCCGAAGACGTAGGGAGCAAATCCCGAATTCCCGAGTGGAAAACGCGCGATGAGATTGCCCAGGACGGCGTCCACCAAATTGCCCCCGTTGTCGGGCATGTTGACATCCACGCTCACGCCGAGGTGCCGGATAAAAAAGTAGTTGAGGCCGACGTTGCCGCCCCACGCGCCGCGGTCTCCTTTGATGCTCGTTTTAAACACGTGTTCCAGGCCGCGTTCTCCGGCGGTGTAGCTGGCGGCCAGGTCAATGGAGAGTTCATGGTCGGAATAGAGGGGCGCACTCTTATGGTCGTAGGTCAGCGCGCCATGGGCCCAATCGGCTGGCCCCTCCCAGAGGTGAGCGGCGCGCGCGTTGGCCATGGGCAACAAGATGGCAAGAGCAGGAACGAGGTGGATAAGTTTCATGGAACGAAAAAGGGCGAATTCGCGGTTGAGGCGAAATCAAGGTTGGTGGTTCTTGGGGGCGGGCGTGTTTTAGCGGCCAAACATCTTTGCCACGATAAAGATGAGGACGGCGCCGCCCAGACCTCCGCCAAGGAGGAGGTAGAGCAGTGAGTATCCGGCGGCGGCGAAGACAGGATCGATTAGTGCAATCATAATTCAAAAGTGGGATGTGGTGTTCTTTTGGGTTGATTGGTTCATTGGGATGATTTCTTTCTGAGTTGTCCGGGCTGACGTTGCGGGTGGTTGAGGTGATTCAGTGAACAGCATGAGTGGAGGAAGGCGACGCGCTGGTTATCCTCGTTGGCTTGCCCACCCGTCCATGGAGTTTGCGTTCTATTCGGTTTGATGCGGTTGCGATCTGTTGCTGCTCGTGGATACACCCGCTGTATTACGGTCGATACGTTAGGCGAGAAATCCCCGGGGCACCATGGGGTGAAGTCCTCCCCTCGGCCGGAACGATTTGGTTGGATGGTTCTGAAGAAAATCTGGCGGCGCGAAAATTTCTGAAGGGCGGGAGTGATTAAAGACGGGCGATCCAACGAACCGTCTCGCCCCTCATTCCTTCTCCACGTTGAGGGGAGAAGGAGGCGCGTCGAGCGTTCGTGGGCCGGCGGGTGCGGGTGGCCCGCGAGCTCAACGCCTCGAACCGTCATCCCCGTTTACCTGCACGCTGAACGACCCTGAACGGTTTCCGTTCAACATAATCGTTGACACGGGGGGGCGGGCTGGCTGGCATCAGCCGCAGACTCGGTTCGCTGCTTATGCCCTTTTATTTTCAGCCCTTATTTGACGCCGCCAGCCAGCCGGGGCACCCCGGTCCATCCAGAATGGCGAGTTCCAACCTCGCCCTGGGACGGCCCATCCGGGTGCTGGTGGTCGATGACCATGAGGACTCGGCCAAGGCGCTCGATTGGTTGCTGAAGCGGCGCGGATTCGAGGTTCGCTGTGCCCACACTGGTTCAGGCGCCCTGGCCGTTGCTCGCCAATTTCTGCCGGAAATACTCTTGCTGGATCTCGGCCTGCCCGAGATCGATGGTTACGAAATCGCGCGAACCCTCCGCGCCGAGGCCCCGTTTCAGAAGGCGCTGTTCATCGCCATATCCGGCTACGCCGAATCCGGCGATCGTGCAAAGTGCCTGGCCAATGGATTTGATGCGCACCTCGCCAAGCCGGTGGAGGTGCTCAAATTGATGGAGATTTTCTCGTCCCGCCTTAACCCACCGATCGCGCCCGCGAGCTCAGCGCCCGGCAGCGAGGTGCCCCAATCGAAGGCGCCCTGAACCATAACGTGCGAGTTGGCTGGCACGGGAAGAGGTAAGATTGAGTTGAGTTGAGGCGTGACCGCCGTGCGGAATGCATGATTTTGCGTTCCAAATTCGTGCAGAATGCAACGGCCTTCAGGGTTGGACAGGTGCCCTCTCTTGAGCCGCTGCCCGGCGGACCGGCCCGTCGCAGCGTGGAAGTTGAGCGGTTGAAAACGGTGACGACCTCAGAGGGTGCGACGCGCGGACGCCAACTTCCGCCAAGGAGGAAACGGGTCGCGCGAGCTCGTTGATAGTGAACCCTGGCTTCGAGCGCTGCCCCCCAACGGTCAGGCGTGGAGGGCGCTAGTTCGTCGGATTGCGCTGTTTCCCAAGCGGATGGCAGGTCGACTGCTTGTTCAAACGCTTCGGTTGCAATTCCAATCTCGCTTCCCGATCCATGAGTAAACGAACGATCGTCGCGCCGGCCCCTTCTGCGCCGCGCGCCGGCCTGGCGAATGAGACCCCGCGAATCAAGGTAAGACCGCGGCGGACACTGATGAAAAACGGGCTGGATGCCGGGGAGGCCCGCTCCCGCGTTGTTTTGGCGGCGTTGGTCGCCTTTCGGGACGGAGATTTTTCCGTGCGATTGCCGTCCGATTGGGCGGGGATGGAGGGCCGGATAGCGGAGGCCTTCAACCAGGCGTTGGCGCATGAGGAACGCATTACGAAGGAAGTCACCCGACTCAGCGTGACGGTGGGGAAAGATGGCCGTCTTCAGCAGCGAATGACCGTGCCGGGGGCGATTGGGGGGTGGGCTCAGAAAGTGGATTCGTTGAACACGTTGCTGGATGATCTGGTGCGGCCGACCACGGAAGTGGCACGAACGATTGGCGCAGTGGCCAAGGGGGACCTCGGTCAATCGATGGAGTTGGAGGTGGACGGGCGTGCGCTCAAGGGCGAGTTCCTGCGTTCCGCGAAGCTGGTCAATACGATGATCGAGCAGCTGTCCGTTTTCACGTCGGAGGTCACCCGGGTGGCGCGTGAAGTTGGCACCGAAGGCAAGCTGGGCGGGCAGGCGCAGGTGAAAGGCGTGTCGGGCGTGTGGAAGGAGCTTACTGAATCGGTGAACCAGATGGCCGGCAATCTCACGGCGCAGGTCCGCAACATTGCCGACGTGACCATCGCCGTCGCCAATGGAGACCTATCCAAAAAGATCACCGTGGATGTGCGCGGCGAGATCTTGCAGCTCAAGGAGGCCATCAACACGATGGTCGATCAGCTCCGATCCTTTGCGTCCGAAGTGACGCGCGTGGCGCGCGAGGTCGGCACCGATGGCCGCCTGGGCGGCCAGGCGGTCGTCCCGGGCGTGGCGGGCACGTGGAAGGATCTGACCGACTCCGTGAATGCAATGGCGACCAACCTCACCGCCCAGGTGCGCAACATCGCCACGGTGACCACCGCGGTCGCTCGCGGCGATCTTTCGCGAAAAATCACGGTCGACGTGAAGGGCGAGATTTTGGAGCTGAAGGAGACCATCAACACGATGGTGGACCAGCTCAATGGATTCTCCTCGGAAGTGACGCGCGTGGCCCGCGAGGTGGGCACGGAGGGCAAGCTTGGCGGGCAGGCCCAGGTCGGAGGAGTGGCGGGCACGTGGAAGGATCTGACTGATTCCGTCAACTCGATGGCGTCCAACCTGACCGGACAGGTGCGCAACATCGCGGAGGTCACGACGGCGGTGGCGCGCGGAGATCTCTCGCGCAAGATCACCGTCGAGGTGAAGGGCGAGATTCTGGCCCTGAAGAACACAATTAACACCATGGTGGACCAGCTGAATGGCTTCGCGTCGGAGGTCACCCGGGTGGCGCGTGAAGTCGGGACCGAAGGCAAGTTGGGCGGACAGGCCGAGGTCGGCGGGGTGGCTGGCACCTGGAAGGATCTCACGGACAACGTGAACTTCATGGCGTCCAACCTGACCGGTCAGGTGCGCAATATCGCCGAGGTCACCACGGCGGTGGCGAACGGCGATCTGTCCAAGAAGATCACTGTGGACGTGAAGGGCGAGATTCTGGAGCTGAAGAACACGATCAACACGATGGTGGATCAGCTCAACGGCTTCGCTTCCGAAGTGACGCGGGTCGCACGGGAGGTGGGCACCGAGGGTAAGCTCGGCGGGCAGGCCGAGGTGCGCGGCGTCGCGGGGACCTGGAAGGACCTGACTGATTCGGTGAACGCCATGGCGACCAACCTGACCGGTCAGGTGCGCAATATCGCCGAGGTCACCACGGCGGTGGCGAACGGCGATCTTTCCAAGAAAATCACCGTCGATGTGCGCGGCGAGATCCTGGAGCTGAAGAACACGATTAACACGATGGTCGACCAGCTCAACGGCTTCGCGGGTGAGGTCAGCCGCGTGGCGCGCGAGGTCGGCACTGATGGCAAGCTGGGCGGACAGGCCGAGGTGCTCGGCGTGGCGGGCACCTGGAAGGATTTGACGGACAATGTGAACTCGATGGCCTCGAACCTGACCGGCCAGGTCCGCAACATCGCCGACGTCGCGACCGCCGTGGCCAACGGTGATCTGTCCCGAAAGATCACCGTCGACGTTAAGGGAGAAATCCTCGAGCTGAAGAACACGATCAACACGATGGTGGACCAGCTCAACGGCTTTGCCGGCGAAGTGAGCCGGGTGGCCCGCGAGGTGGGCACCGAAGGCAAGCTGGGCGGGCAGGCGCAGGTGAAAGGCGTCGCCGGCACCTGGAAGGATCTCACCGACAATGTGAACTCGATGGCGTCGAACCTCACGGCGCAGGTGCGCAACATCGCCGACGTGACCACCGCCGTCGCCAAGGGCGATCTCTCGCGCAAGATCACGGTCGAGGTGAAGGGCGAGATTCTCGAGCTGAAGAACACGATCAACACGATGGTGGATCAGCTCAACGGCTTTGCGTCGGAGGTGACCCGCGTGGCCCGCGAGGTCGGGACCGAGGGCAAGCTGGGCGGCCAGGCACAGGTCCCCGGCGTGGCGGGCACGTGGAAGGATCTCACGGACTCGGTCAACGCGATGGCCACCAACCTCACCGCGCAGGTGCGCAACATTGCCGATGTCACCACCGCCGTCGCGAACGGCGACCTTTCCTCGAAGATCACGGTCGAGGTGAAGGGCGAGATCCTGGCCTTGAAAAACACGATCAACACGATGGTGGACCAGCTCAATGCCTTCGCCGGAGAGGTGAGCCGGGTGGCCCGCGAGGTGGGCACCGACGGCAAGCTGGGCGGCCAGGCGGCGGTCGAAGGCGTGGCGGGCACGTGGAAGGATCTCACGGACAATGTCAACTCGATGGCCAACAATTTGACCGGCCAGGTCCGCAACATCGCCGAGGTCACCATCGCCGTGGCCAACGGCGACCTTTCCAAGAAGATCACGGCCGACGTGCGGGGCGAGATCCTGGAATTGAAGGAGACCATCAACACGATGGTGGACCAGCTCCGGTCGTTTTCGGCCGAGGTCAGCCGCGTGGCGCGCGAGGTCGGCACCGATGGCAAGCTCGGCGGACAGGCGCAGGTCCCGGGCGTGGCGGGCACGTGGAAGGATCTGACGGACAATGTCAACTCGATGGCCTCAAACCTCACCGGCCAGGTGCGCAACATCGCCGACGTGGCCACGGCCATCGCGCGCGGTGACCTTAGCCGCAAGATCACCGTCGATGTGAAAGGCGAGATCCTGCAGCTCAAGGAAACCATCAACACGATGGTGGATCAGCTTTCGGCGTTCGCTTCGGAAGTAACGCGAGTGGCGCGGGAAGTGGGAACCGAAGGAAAGCTCGGGGGCCAGGCGGCGGTGCCGGGCGTGGCCGGCACGTGGAAGGATCTGACCGACAACGTCAATTCCATGGCCTCAAATCTCACCGGCCAGGTCCGCAATATCGCCGAGGTGACGATCGCGGTGGCCAACGGAGATCTGTCCAAGAAGATCACGGTGGACGTGCGCGGGGAGATTCTGCAGCTCAAGGAAACCATCAACACGATGGTCGAGCAGTTGCGCTCCTTCGCTTCGGAGGTGACCCGCGTGGCCCGCGAAGTCGGCACGGAAGGCCGGCTCGGCGTGCAGGCCGTGGTTCCCGGCGTCGCCGGGACCTGGAAGGACCTGACGGATTCGGTCAATACGATGGGCGCCAATCTGACCGCGCAGGTGCGCAACATCGCGGAGGTCACGACGGCCGTTGCGCGTGGCGATCTGAACCGCAAGATCACGGTCGACGTGAAAGGCGAAATCCTGGAGCTGAAAAACACCATCAACACGATGGTCGACCAGTTGAACTCCTTCGCCGGCGAGGTCACCCGCGTGGCCCGCGAAGTTGGCACGGAAGGCAAGCTCGGCGGGCAGGCCGAGGTGAGCGGCGTCGGTGGAACGTGGAAGGATCTGACCGACAACGTGAATTTCATGGCCTCGAACCTCACCGAGCAGGTGCGGGGCATCGTGAAGGTCGTGACGGCGGTGGCCAATGGCAACCTCACCCAGCGCCTGACCGTGCAGGCGAAGGGCGAGGTGGCCGCGCTGGCTGACACCATCAATGGCATGACGGATACGCTTGCGACCTTTGCCGATCAGGTGACCAACGTGGCGCGGGAGGTGGGGGTGGATGGGCGGCTGGGGGGGCAGGCGAACGTCCCGGGCGCTGCCGGCACGTGGAAGGATCTGACCGGGAATGTGAATCTGCTGGCGGCGAACCTCACCACCCAGGTCCGCGCCATCGCGGAGGTTGCGACCGCCGTGACCAAGGGCGATCTCACCCGCTCGATTCAGGTCGATGCGCGCGGCGAGGTGGCGGAGTTGAAGGACAACATCAACACCATGATCCTGAACCTGCGCGAGACCACGGAATCGAACCGGGAACAGGACTGGCTGAAGACGAACCTCGCCAAGTTCACGGGCATGTTGCAGGGCCAACGTGAGCTGGACACGGTGGGGCAGATGCTTCTCACCGAACTGGCGCCGCTGGTGAACGCCCAGCAGGGCACCATCTATCATCTCGCCGGAAGCCGGGCGGAAACCGAGCTGCGGCTGCTCTCCAGCTACGCCCACGGCGGCGACAGGCTTGCGCAGACGCTGCGCCTCGGCGAAGGCCTGGCGGGCCAGTGTGCCGTGGAAAAAAAACGCATCCTGCTCGCTGATGTGCCGCCGGATTTCATCACCATCTCCTCCAGCCTGGGCGAGGCGCGCCAGGTCAGCATCATCGTTCTGCCCGTGCTCTTTGAGGGTCACACCAAGGCGGTCATCGAGCTGGCCTCGCTCAAGAAGTTCACCACCGGCTCGCTGGCGTTCCTGGAGCTGCTCACCCAATCCATCGGCGCCGTCTTCAACACCATCGAGGCCACGATGCGCACCGAGGGCCTGCTCACCCAGTCGCAGCAGCTGACGGTCGAGCTGCAGAGCCGACAGAGCGAGCTGCAGCAGACCAATGAAGAGCTTGGCACCAAGGCGCGGCTCCTGGCCGAGCAGAACGCGGAGGTCGAACGCAAAAACGCCGAGGTTGAGCAGGCGCGCCATGCGCTGGAGGAAAAGGCCGCCGAACTGGCGCTCACCTCGAAATACAAATCCGAGTTCCTGGCCAACATGTCGCATGAGCTGCGGACGCCCCTCAACTCCATTCTCATTCTCAGCCAGCAACTCGCGGAAAACGCCCCGGCGACGCTCACTCCGAAGCAGGTCGAGTTCTCCCGCAACATCAACAGTTCCGGCTCCGATCTGCTCCACCTCATCAACGACATTCTCGACCTTTCCAAGATCGAGTCCGGCACCGTCACGGTGGAAGTGGAGGAGATCCCCTTCGCCGAGCTGCAGGGCAACATCGATCGCAATTTCCGTCACGTGGCCGAGGCCAAGAACCTTCCGTTTGACGTCCAGTTTGCGGACGATTTGCCCAGGGTCATGGACAGCGATCCCAAGCGCCTCCAGCAGATCCTGAAGAATCTTCTTTCGAATGCGGTCAAGTTCACGACGCACGGGCATGTTCATGTGCGCGTCGAACTCGCCACGCAGGGCTGGAACCCCGAGCATCCAGTCCTGAGCAAAGCCGCACAGGTCATCAGCTTCGCCGTGGAGGACACGGGCATCGGCATCGCGCCGGAGAAACAGCGCATCATCTTCGAGGCCTTCCAGCAGGCTGACGCCGGCACTTCGCGGAAGTACGGCGGCACGGGGCTTGGCCTTGCCATCAGCCGCGAACTGGCCGTGCTTCTCGGGGGCGAGATCAAGCTCACCAGCGTCTACGGCGAGGGCAGCACTTTCACCCTCTATCTGCCGGTCCACTACTCGGGACCTGACAGTCTCCGGGCGGCGCCGAGCACGGGCACGACTCTCGCCGACGCGCAGCGGGCGCACGCCCTCACCATTCAACCGCCCGTGCGCGACGAGCACATCGAGGACGATCGCAATCGCATCGACGCAGGCGATTCCGTCCTCCTCATCATCGAGGACGATCCGCACTATGCCCGCATTCTCCTCGGCCTGGGCCGGGAGAAGGGCTTTAAGGGGATCGTCGCGCAGAAGGGTGCCCTCGGGCTTTCTCTGGCGCGACAATTCCGTCCCGCCGCCATCTCGCTCGATATCTTCCTGCCCGACATGTTGGGCTGGACGGTGCTCAATCAGCTCAAGCTGGATCCGGCCACGCGCCACATCCCGGTGCAGGTGGTCACCCTCGAGGAGGACCGGCAGCACGGCCTTTCCCACGGCGCCTTCAGTTATCTCATCAAGGCCCCGACCACCGACCAGCTGGAGGCCGGGCTGGAGCGCATCAAGAACTTCACCGTGCCCCGCACCAAGCGGCTTCTGGTTGTGGAGGACGACGAGGTGGAGCGTGCCTCCATCTGCGAGTTGCTCGCGGCGGGCGACATTGAAGTGGTCACCATCGGGAATGGCGGGGAGGCGCTCGGGCTGCTGCTCGACACCGCTTTTGACTGCGTGGTGTTGGACCTGCGACTGCCCGACATGAGCGGGTTTGAGCTGCTGGAGAAAATGCACGCCGAGCCTGTGCTGGCGGAAGTGCCCGTGGTCGTCTTCACCGGCAAAGACCTGACCACGGACGAGCAGGCGCGCCTGAAGGCCATGGCCAAGAGCATCGTGCTGAAAGACGTGCAAAGTCCGGAGCGATTGCTGGACGAAACGGCGCTGTTTCTGCATCGCGTCGTCACCGATCTGCCGGCGGAAAGGCAGGCCATGCTGGAGAAGCTGCACAGCTCCAAGGAAGTGTTGCGTGGACGCAAGGTCCTCGTGGTGGACGACGACGCCCGCAACATCTTCGCACTGACCTCGCTGCTGGAGAATCAGGAGATGGACGTGATCAGCGCGACCGATGGCCGAACGGCCATCGATCTCATCCGGCAAACGCCGGAACTGAGCCTGGTCCTCATGGACATCATGATGCCCGAGATGGACGGCTATGAAACGATGCGCGAGATCCGCAGCGTCCCCGAGTTTCGCACCCTGCCCATCCTCGCCCTGACGGCCAAGGCGATGAAGGGGGATCGCGAGAAGTGCCTGGACGCGGGCGCCAGTGACTACATCTCCAAGCCGGTCAACACGGACCAGCTGCTTTCGCTGATGCGAGTGTGGTTGTTTCGCTAATGTCTGTCGGGCCCATGGAATCCCCCATCAACATCCTGATCGTGGACGATGAGGCGAAAAACCTCACCGTCCTCGAAACCGTGCTCAACGATCCTGGCTACCGCGTGGTGCGGGCCGAGTCGGCTGACAAGGCGTTGCTGGCCCTGGTGGCCGAGGAGTTTGCCCTGCTGATTCTCGATATCCAAATGCCGGGCATGACCGGCTTCGAGCTGGCACAGGTCATCAAGGAGCGGAAGAAGACCGCGGTGGTGCCCATCATCTTCCTGACCGCCTATTACAACGAGGATCAGCATGTGCTCGAAGGCTATGGCACGGGAGCTGTGGACTACCTGAACAAGCCCGTCAACCCGGCGATCTTGCGCTCCAAGGTTGCTGTGTTCGCCGAGCTGCATCGCCGCCAGCGCGAGAGCATCGCTTCGAACCGCGCACTGCGAGCCGAAGTGATCGAGCGCCGCCGGGCAGAGGAGCAACTGCGTGAACTGAACGAGACTCTGGACCGTCGTGTGAACGAACGAACGAAGGCGCTCCGGGAAAGTGAGCATTTCCTTGGACGCGTCGCCCAGGTGACACCTGGTGTCCTCCAGGTGTTCGACCTCGTCGATCGGCGGGCGGTTTTTATCAACCGCGCCTTTGGTTCGCTGCTGGGCTTTCGCCCGGATCAGATTCAGGCCATGGGCCCGGAGGCAATCCTTCGCCTCATGCACCCGGACGACATGCCCCAATTTGAGGAGCATTTGGCCCGCGTCCGCTCCCTCGGTGAGGGCGAGGTTGCGGACTTTGAACACCGCCTGCGGGATCAGTCAGGAGAGTGGCATTGGTTTCGCAGCCACGACGCCGTCTTCGCACGAGATGCCGCCGGAGACGCACGGCAGCTCATCGGTGTGGCCCTGGAAATCACCGGGCGAAAGCAGGCGGAGGAGGCCATGGGGCGGAACGCGGCGCTTTTTTCCACCCTGATCGCCCAGGCGCCGATGGGGACCTATGTGGTGGATGCGCAGCTCCGCCTCCGCCAGGTCAATGCAGAGGCAATGCCGGTCTTTGCCTCGGTGGAGCCACTGATCGGGCGAGACCTGCGTGAGGTGATGGAGATCCTTTGGGGGCTGGAAGTGGGCGGCCAATGCGTGGAGATCTTTCGGCACACCCTGGTGACGGGCGAGCGCTACATCTCGCCGCCGTTCACCAAGCTGCGCCAAGATCTCGGCGTCGAGCAGACCTACGAATGGGAGACGCAGCGCGTGACGCTGCCCGACGGCCAGCACGGGGTGGTCTGTTACTTCCATGAAGTCACCGAACGCGCGCGGGCGGCGGCGGCCCTGCAGGCGGGTGAACAGCGGATGCGCCTCGCCGCAGAAGCGACCGGCGTCGGCGTCTGGGAATGGAATGTCATCACCAACACCATCCATTGGGATGCCCAGATGTTTCGGCTCTATGGGGTGCCCCCGACCGAGGGCGGCTTGGTCACCTACGAAACGTGGAGCGGCGCGGTGGTGCCCGGGGAACTCGCGCGTCAGGAAGAGGTGCTGCGGGACACGGTGCAACGGCAGGGACAAAGCACCCGCGAATTCCGCATCGTCCGCGCCTCCGATCGCGAATGTCGCGTCATCCAATCCGTTGAGACCGTGCGCACCAACGCCGACGGAAAGGCGGAATGGGTCGTCGGCACGAATCTGGACGTGACGGAACGAAGATGTGCGGAGCTCGCGATTCTCGAACAGGCGAGGAGAAAGGACGAATTCCTCGCCATGCTCGGGCACGAGTTGCGCAACCCGCTAAACGCCATCCGTTATGCGGTGCAAATTGCCCACGAAACGCCCGACGATCGGGACGCCTGCCAGTGGGCGTCCGACGTGATCGACCGGCAGAGCCAGCAGTTGACCCGGATGGTGGAAGATCTTCTCGACGTCGCACGCATCAATCGGGGCCGCGTTGAACTGCGTCCCGAGCCGCTCGATCTCGGCGCCGTGCTGGAGCGCGCGATCGCGGTGGTGCGCCCGCTGATCGCGCAGCGCCGCCATTCGCTTCAGACCACGATCGGAAGCCCGCTGCGCGTCGCCGGAGACGCGGCGCGGTTGGAACAGGTCTTTGTGAATCTTCTCAACAACGCCGCCAAATATACCCCTGAAGGCGGGAGCCTCGTTCTTCTGGCGCAGGCGGACGACAGCGAGGTGGAGGTTGTCATCCGGGACAACGGGGTCGGCATCGCCGCGGAACTTCTGCCCCATGTCTTCGAGCTTTTTCGCCAGGGCGACAGTTCCCTCGACCGCGCCCAGGGCGGGCTCGGCATCGGCCTGAGCGTCGTGCGATCCCTGGTTGAGATGCACCGGGGCCGCGTGCTGGTCGAGAGCGGCGGGCCCACTTCCGGCACCACGGTCACCGTGCGTCTGCCCAAGCTCGACGAAGAACCCACGGGGGCCATCGCCCGGGCGGCGACTGGGACCGAGGGCATCCTGGCGGGAAACGTGCGCGTCCTCGTTGTTGACGATCACGTTGACGCTGCCCAATCGCTGGCCCGGTTGTTGAGGCAGCGCGGATGCGACGTCCGGGTCGCCCACTCGGGGCCGGAAGGCGTGACGGCGGCGGGAGAGTTTCTTCCGACGACCCTGCTCCTCGATCTCGGGCTTCCGGGCTTTGACGGCTATGAACTGGCACGCATCCTCCGGGCCCATGCTCCTTTTGCGAACGCCCTCTTCATCGCTGTCTCCGGCTACGCCCAGGATGGGGACCGGGAGAGAAGCCTCGCTGCTGGCTTCGATGAACACTTCGCCAAACCCCTCGATTTTCCCAGGGTTATAGACGTGATCCGATCTCGCGGCCTGAAGTAAAGGCGACGACGAAAGGTGCCGGCGCGCGGGGCGGACGCCCGAAGGACGGCCGCCTTGCAAGTCGCCCGAGGATGCATTGAACCCGGGCGGCTTGCACGGCGCATGGGCTCCCCGCGCGAGGGTTTGGCCTCAATCATGGCGCGAACTCGCGGCACCGCGATTGGCATGTTCCCCGCTGATTGATTCCGACGCCGGTCAAGCTGACGCGACCGGTGCCGCGCTGGAAGCGAGCGAGCGGCACTGTGGCGCCCGCGATGGCGACAGGCGGAGAATGCTCAAACCCATACTCTAAATCTCTTATGTTAAACTGGACCCTCATGTTTTTAGTCGTGGCGTTAATTGCGGGAATTCTGGGTTTCGGCGTCGTCGCCGGAACGGCCGCGCTCATCGCCAAGATATGTTTTGTCGTTTTCCTCGTCTTTTTCCTGGCCTCATTGATCCAGGGCCGCCGCACGTTGTAGTGCTGGCTGAGCCGGAAACGATTCAATTGGATGGCGGACGGTTGTGCTGCGGGTTCTGGCGAATGCAGGGGCGCAAGCTCCCTTCGCCCTGCGGGCGGCGGCCGGCCGAGGGAGCGGAGCCCGCCACGCAGAGTCAGCGACGAGCAACAGGGACCTCCCCACGAAATCAAGCGAACCGCTGGCGTTCAGCTTATTCGTTCCGGTCAAGCAGGAGCTCTGATTACACCATGGCGTACCGCCTGGCGGCCGAGGGATGCAGCACCTTTTCGACGGTCCAAAGAAACGTTTCGGCGGTGTAAGGCTTGAGCAGCATGGCTTCAATCTTGAGCCGGGGATGGGCGGCCAGCTCCTCGGTTGGGATCATTCCCGACACGAGGATTACCGGAACGACCATTTCGGCTTCATCGAGCCGTTGCACCAGCTCTACCCCGGTGAGGAGCGGCATCTGTTGGTCGGTAATCAAAAGGTCGTATCGACGCCTCTGCAATGCCTCCCAGGCGGCGGCCCCGTCTTTAACTGCATCCACGGCGTGGCCCACCGTGGTCAGCATGTCTGCAGTCAGTCGGCGGAGGATGGGATCATCATCCGCGAGAAGGATCCGACGGATTGGGTGCTGCGCGGATCGCGCCGTCGTCTCCAAAATCGCCTCTGAATCGGTTGCGGTCATGAGTTTGGGAGTTGGTTGTCGGCCGCTTCGTCGGGCCGGCGACGTGGCGGTCTAAGGGAAACGATTCGGTTGGCCGGCCGCCGTTTGCTGGATCTACCTGGGACGGCCTACGTCAGGCAGGGTCCGATCTCACGAACTCAGGTTGGGTAACGCTACGCCATGACGAGCTGGGGATTGCACTCGACGATTCCCGTATAGATGGCGAAGTGGGTCAATCCGGCGGCTCCGTGGACCTTGAGTTTGTTGGTGAGACTTTGCCGATGTTTCTCGACCGTTTTTATGCTGATGGACAAAGCGGCGGCGGTTTCCTTGTTAAGCCTGCCCAGCGCGATGAGTTGCAGGACTTCGATTTCGCGCGGGGTCAGCCCGATGGCTTTTTGGTCGAGACCCGAGTTGAGTGGAGTTTTCATCATGAGCTTGGCTTGGATTCCTGCGGGTGGAAAAGCGTCCCCCCGCAGCCGGGCTGCGGGAGGACGGTGCGAGTTGCGTTTAGGGCATCCTCTTGGTTTCGCCGACATAGTCGGAGTCCTTGGCGAGCGGCCTGGCCGGCTTGGCTTTGGGATCTTTCGGTGTTGCTTCACCCGTCGTGCAAATGTCTTCGGCGCCGGCCGCTTCAAAGATTTCCTTGGCGCGGCGAATCTCGTCCGCATTCTCCGTGTGGACGGAGATCAGGATGTTGCCTGCCTTGACTTTGCCTTCGTAGCGTTTTGCTTCGAACTCCGGAATGCCGAGTCCGATCAGGCCGCCGGCGATGCCGCCGACCGTTGCGCCGATGGCGGCGCCGCTCAGGGCAGCGACGATCGGGCCCGCGGCCACGAAGGGTCCGACCCCGGGTATGGCCAGGAGACCGATTCCAGCCAGCCAGCCCAACGCGCCTCCGAGCACGCCGCCGGATCCGGCTCCGGTGGCCGCGCCTTCCGGCGCTTTGGTGTTCTTTTCGTGCGCAAAGTCACGCGTGGTTTCCCGGTCGGGCAAGAGCGCGGAGATGTCGTTGTTGGAGAAGTTCGCGGTCTTGAGGCGATCCACAATCATCAACGCCTGTCCACGGGACGTGGCGATGCATAGGACAGATTTCTTTGACATAGGTTTTGTTTCGGTTGGTTTTTGTTTGCTTGTTACTTCCGGTCTTCCGTGACCTCCAATTGGTTGTCCACGTTATCGGTCGTGGCGATGCGCCGGGCGATCTCTCCGATGCGGCGCTTTTCCTCCTCGCTGTTCACCGGGCCCCGCAGCGTGACGCGACCGTTGGCCGTGATGACCTTGACATTGCGGGCGTTGACGGACATGTCCTTCACCGCGAGGATTTCCTTCCGAATGCGCGACGTGGTGTCGACGTCCTCCGCGCGATTGCTCTGGTCGAGCGGGGTCAGGGTGCGATCGTCGCGATCTCGCACGTTGCGCGCAGTGTTGTCCGCGTTTGCCCGGTTGGTGGTGAAGTAAGGTTCAACATTATAGGCACGATAAACTCCCTCCGCATACGCGGGCTCGCCCAGGTCAGGCCACTGGTTAGGCTTGAAGTGGGGCGCTCGGGCCAGGGAATCCACAGTGGCGTCGAGGACCAAGCCGTCGCGTCGGGAGTTGTAACGGAGCGCGCTGGGAGGGACTGCGCTCAGTTCATCGCCGAGTCCCAGAAACCCGCCGGACGACAGGATCACGGCCACCAGACGCCCGGGCTGCAAATCGATCATCAGGGCGTCCACCTTTCCGAGCTTTTCATCCTTGAGATTGTTGACAGGCATACCCACCAACTTTGAGGCCCGTTCGAGGTGTCCGAGACGGGTATTCCAACTGGAGACTTCGCGCGGCTGGATTCCGCGGGCGTCCAGTGCGTCGCGGTCGCGTGTGCCGACCACTCTTCCCGCCCCGTTGGTCCAGCGCTGGGAGCTGAAATAGGGCTCGTGTCCGAAATAGCGGTATCCTTCGAAAACGCGGTTGGACTCGGACAATTCGGCCCACTTGGAAAGTTCGAATTTGGGCGCAGCCTTGAGCTTGGCTTGGTCCGCATCAAGGTGGATGACTTTGTTGGCTGCGTCCCAGTGCAAGGCTGCCGGCGGAACCGCGACGAGGGTATCGCCGACGCCGAGAAATCCGCCGACGGAGACGATGGCATTGACGATGCGTCCGGCCTCAACGTCCACGGCCAGGTCCGACAATTTGCCAAGCTTTTCGCCCTGGTAGTTTTTGACCTCGGTACCGAGGAGGTCGCTCGACTTCTCAGCGCGCCCGAGGCGCTCGAAGCGATCGAGACGGTTGGTGTGTCCGCTCTGTTCGAGGTCGGGGCGGGATTGATTTGGGCGGAATTCGTCCGGGCGTTTTGGTTCCGCTGCGCCAGCGGGAACGGCGAGGCAGACCGCCGCGGCGGCGTAAGGGAGGATCAATTTGGTTTTCATATTTGGTATTGGGTTGTTTTGTCGCGCTTCGATCATGGTCGCGGCGCGGAGATGTTTGTTTCGTATCGATCCCTCTTTAGCGAATGATGTGCCACCGCGGTGGACCAGGGTTCGTCCGAGCGGATCGGGCCAACTGGAGTGACTTAGGAGGGAAACCGGCGCGCCAAGGCGACGCCAGAGTGCAAAATGCGGTTCGCCAACGTTGCAATAAGCTGGGGGACCGCGCTGGAGGAATCGTCAGGGGATTTACCCGATCGAACAGCCCGGCAGAAGTTCTGAAGTAGAGCGGTGGTCCTTGGCTCCCTTCCAGGACACTTGATATTTGGACTGCTCCGTCGACGCGTCGGAGCTGGCGGATCTAGCCGTCGCTGATGCTGAATCGACAGCCTTTGGGTGCCCCGATGGACGCATGCCCGGGCGGCGACGGATTGCAGATTCCGGCACAAGGCGGCTTGCCGATCGGGAAGAGCGCTCTCCAGCTTCAAAAGCGCAAGATCCTGAACGGTGGCCCGGTCGAAGCATCCCGTCACTTTGACGCGTTCGCCGTGGGCGAAACTCGCCGACACGTTGCCCGCGTCGGAGACGGCAGGACCTTCCGATAAATCTTCTCTGGCTTCGGCTCTGCGTGGGTCACGGGCGGGGCGAGGATTGCAAAGAGCCCGATGAACCGCCCAATCAGCCTGGCGGTGAAGCGCCGTTTCGTTCTCCACAGTGCCTCGTTCAAGCCAATCTCAGACCCACGGAAGGCGCGTGCTTGTGCCTTGGTGTAACGCGCTCGGGCCAAGAGCTCTGGGTCATTCCGGACCACGAGCTGCGGGCGGCGAACCCTTCGGTGACGGGGGAAAATAGTGCCCATTTCCGTTCGAAGTTTCCTGGCGCGATAGCCAGCAGTGCAGCGGAGTGTTTGGCCAATCGCGGGCGTCAGGCCGCATCGTGCCTGCTGCAAGATGCGGGGTCGGGCAAAATGCAAGATTCGCGATGGGCAGCCGCGAACTGCTGGTGACACGACATCTGAAAATTGCTGCGTTTTGCCTGCGGGCTCCAATTGGACTGCCTTTAGCTTGCTCAGCTTGGCACGGCTAAAGTTCGCCCGATGGCGGGTGGCTGGCCGCGACGGCCCGGCCAGAACGATCGTGCCTTGTTCCAATGGGTGAAACCAGCAACTCACTGTTCGGCGCGCTTCGGTCCGCGTTAAATTCACCACTCCTCCAACTTGGCCAGGCTCAGATCACTGCGTGGAGTCTGCTCCAGCTGGCCTTCTGGCTGGCGGCAATCTTTGTCGCCGAACGTCTATTGCGTCGGCACTTGCTGGAACGCGTCCTCTCGAGGACTCACCTTGCCTCGTCCCTGCAATTCGCCATCGGCCGGTTCGCGGGCTTCACCTTCATTCTGCTCGGTTGCTCCGTGGCGCTGCAGGTGGCGGGCATAGACCTGAGTTCACTTGCGATTGTCGCCGGCGCGGTGGGCGTGGGGATCGGGCTGGGCCTGCAAAACATTGTGAGCAATTTTGTGAGCGGCATCATCATCCTCGCTGAACGTCCGATTGCCTTGGGCGATCGGGTCGAGATCGGCGGCGTGGCCGGAACCGTCCGGCGGATAAATCTGCGCAGCACGACCGTCGTGACCAATGATGACATCGCCATCATTGTTCCCAACTCGGATTTTGTGATTACCCGAGTCACCAACTGGACCCATGGCGACCCGAAGGTCCGCTTTCGCCTCCCGTTCCACGTGGCTTACGGTACTGACTTCGATCGCCTCCGCCGCGTGTTGGTGGAAGTGGCGCTGGCCCATCCCGCCACCCTGCACAAGCCCGAGCCGGCCCTCTTCTTCATCGGGTTCGGAGAAAGTTCCATCCAGTGTGAGCTGGGAGTCTGGACCGTGCAGCTGTCGTCCAATCCGCTGCGCTATAAAAGCGATCTTTACTTTGCCATTGAGCGCGCGCTCCGCGAATGCGGCTTCGAAATTCCCTTTCCGCAACGCGACGTGCGGGTCGTTGCGGGCATGAATTCGCGCCACGCCGCCTCGCAATCTTTACGTCACCGGGAAGAAAACCACGAGAGCGCCACCCCGGGCGAGAAGGCCAAAGTGAACGAGTCGTCGGCGACTTGAAATCGGCTGCGATCGGGGCAAACCGCTGATGGTGCCCCGCGCGGGGCGTTCGGCGCCTTAACGCCTGCCGCCATTGGGCCGTTCGTGTTCATGCTTTTGGCGTCTCGTTGGTCACGTTGTAGACGGAGGCCCTTGCCGGGTCGAGGGGACGAAGCTCGAAATAGATTCCGTGCTGGATGCAGGGGTTCTGGGCCGCGATGGCCGCCGCCTCACGAAGGCTGCGGGCGACGATGATCCAGTAGCCGCCGATGACCTCCTTGGCTTCGCCGAACGGACCATCCGTCGCGAGGCCTGATTTGGATACCACCGCCCCTTCGGTTCCGAGCCGCGAGCCGGGCTTGAACTGCCCGGTCTGTACGTTGTGATCATACCAGTCATAAAACCTGGTGATGGCGGCCTCGATCGCTGCCTTGTCGGCGGTTTCGTCCCATCGGCCTCGGGAGAGGGCCAGGTACTCGTGAGTGGGTTCGGTGGTGTTCATGGTGCATGATGTAGCCCGGCCTTAGCCGGAACGATTCAGATTCAGTTGGCCGGCAGCCGTTTGCTGGATCTTCTTGCGAAGGCCCTCGTTGTCCGTCGCTACGTATTTCATCTCAATACGCTCGCTCCTCACGCCTCGCCCTTCGCAAAAATCTGCCGCGCAACCGCCCGCCGCCCTCCTGAATCGTTCCGGCTTGGAACCCATCTCATAGACAGATGCTCATTTCATTTATGGCAGGGCCGGCTGACTCAGGCGATTGGTCAAAGCTTGCGCCCCGTCGACCGGCCGCTGGTGGGATCAGGGTGCCACCCGTTTGAGCGTGGTCGGATGCTCCGGCAATTCCTTGCCGTCCATGAACGCCTTGCAGCTGGCCGTGATCGTTTCCGCGTCCACGAAGGTGAGCATCAGCGAATGCATGTGTGACTCCTTTTTTACGTTGATGCCGCAGGTCTCGTCGAATGCGAATCGGATCGATTTTGGGTCAGCGGATTTCAACACCATGCCCGGCCGATTCCCGAACACGCAGTAGTGGGTGAGCGCCAGTTTGCCGTTTTTGTCGTAGTACATCGTCGTCATTTCATTGGGCGTGCCGGCAAAAACCCGCTCTTCGAGGACGGTGCCGCCCGCTATCAGGCGGAACTGCGAGACCATTTCAACTGGTCCCTGGCCCATGTCGGTCGTGCCCTTCCAGGTGCCCACGAGAGATTTCAGGCGTTCGAACTCCGCGGAGGCGGGCTTGGTTTTGGGCGGCTCGCCGGCTCGCAGGACGAGGCTGGTGGTGAGCAGCAAGACGGCGCAGTGGAGGGTCGTTTGGGTCAAGGTTCGTTTCATATCGGGCACTGGTTTTTGTTGAGTTGTTCCAGGCCTGTTGGCCCGGCTGCATAGGAACGACGTTTGGAACTTCACGGGGAGGACAGGAGTGGCGAGACGGGCTGGGTGGCCGCGAATTACTCCGACCAACTCGGGCGGGGCCAACGGCGCTCGGCGAATCGCCACAGGAGGGAAACACCCCATATCGTTCGAACCCGCCAGGACGCATCCTATCCCCGCGGATTACCGCGATCTGGTTGATGGTCAGGGCTTGGGACCGGTGGTGACCTCCGGTCTGCGGTTCATTTGGACGGCACCTTCGGCCTCAAAAACATGCAGAATCTACCCTCCCTATTTAAGCGCTTGATGGCGGGTCCCGAGGGGCGACGTCGTGACGAAGCCCTCGATTCGCCGTTGCGGGCGGAGCTGTTCAGCGTTGAACAGCTGGCGCGGCACGCCGGGGTTATTGCGACCGGGCATCGCGTCGTCGCGCGCCGGGGATCCACGAGCTTGCTGGATCGCCTCGAGAAGAACGAGGACGCGCTGCGTGCCTTCAACCATGCGACCCTGACCGCGGACAAGACGCGCCGGGTGACCCCTGCCGCGGAGTGGTTGCTCGACAATTTCTACCTGATTGAAGAACAGATTCAGCTCGCTCGAAGGCATTTGCCTCGCGGTTACAGCCGGGAGTTGCCCTGCCTTCTCGACGGCCCGTCCGCGGGGCTGCCGCGGGTTTACGATGTCGTGCTCGAGTTGATCTCGCATGTGGATGCCCAGATCGATGCGCCTGCCTTGACGGCATTTGTCGCAGCCTACCAGTCGGTGGCGACGCTGAAATTGGGCGAGCTTTGGGCCATACCGATCATGATCCGGCTGGGCTTGATCGAGAACCTGCAGCGGGTCACCAGCCGGTTGAGCATCGCGCGCGCTGACCGCGACCTCGCCGACCTTTGGGCGGACCGATTGCAGGAAATGGCGGCCACCAATCCCTCGCATCTCGTCACCGTTGTGGCGGACATGGCGAAGGCGGAGCTGCCCCTTTCCACCTCGTTCGTCGCGGAGTTTTGCCTGCGTTTGTCGCGGCAGGGCCCGGAACTGCAGCTGGCCCGGGGGTGGCTTGAACAGCGGCTGATTGAACATGGCTCGTCCGTCGAGCAGCTGGTTCATCAGGAAAGCCAGAAACAGGCGGCGGATCAGGTTTCGGTCAGTCATTGCATTGCGAGCCTGCGCTATCTCAGCACGGCCGACTGGAAGGAGTTTGTCGAAACGCTGAGCCAGGTGGAGGCGACGTTGCGCACCGACCCGGCCGACGTCTACGCGCGGATGGATTTCGACACGCGCGATCGCTACCGGCACGCGGTCGAGTTTTTTGCACGGCACAGCGGTGTCGCGGAGTCCGATGTGGCCCGGAAGGCCGTTCAGTTGGCCGACCATTGCGGGCAACGAGAAGGGCCGACCGCCCGGGCGGCCCACGTCGGATACTATTTGGTCGACAAGGGGCAGGCCGAGTTGGGGCGAACGTTGCAGGTGCGGTGGCCCTGGGCGTCGATCAAGGAACGGATTATCCATCGTTTTCCACTGACCTTCTATGCCGGTGGGGTCGGTGTGCTCACCTTGGGCGTGACCTTGGGCTATATGTGGCTGGCGCGCTCCGCTGAAGTGCCGGGCTGGAAGCTGGCGGGCGTGGCGGTTGCCCTGTTGTTGTGTGCCAGTCAACTGGGGGTTGCATTGATGAACTGGCTTTCCACGCTGTTGGTCCGGCCTCGGCTCCTTCCACGGCTGGACTTTTCCGCCGGCATCGCCCCCGAGTGTCGAGCGATCGTGGTGGTGCCCACCATGCTCACCAGCGCGGGCGGCGTGGATCGGTTGATCGAGACCCTCGAGATTCATCATCTGGCCAACCGGGATGAACACCTGCACTTCGCTCTGTTGACGGATTTCTGCGACGCGTCCGAGGAGTCCCTGGCGGGAGATGAATCCCTCTTGCGAAGGGTTCGAGCGGGGGTCGAGCGCCTGAACCGGAAGTATCCCGCCGGGGATCAAACGCGATTCTTTCTGTTTCACCGTCCGCGCCGCTGGAATCCCAGTGAACAGCTGTGGATGGGTTATGAGCGCAAGCGTGGCAAGCTCACCGAATTCAATGCGTTCTTGCGTGGCCGCGCGCACGACGCGTTTTCGGAAATTGTGGGCGATGTTTCCATCCTGCCGGCCATCAAGTATGTCATCACCCTCGATACCGATACCCTGCTGCCGCGGGAAGCCGCCCGGCAACTGGTGGGCACGATTGCGCATCCGCTGAATCACCCCGTCTTTGACGAGGCACGGGGCGTGGTGGCCGACGGTTACGGCATTCTGCAACCGCGCGTTGGCGTCAGCCTTCCCAGCGCCCGGCGTTCTTGGTTTGTCCGGCTGTTTGCCGCGGACGCGGGCATCGATCCCTATACCCGGGAAGTGTCGGACGTCTATCAGGACGTCTTTGCGGAAGGCTCGTTCATCGGGAAGGGCATCTACGATGTGGATGCGTTCGAGCGGGCGATGCGCGGGCGTTTTCCGGAGAATACCATTCTTAGTCACGACCTCCTCGAAGCGTGCCACGCCCGTTCCGGCCTGGTCTCGGACGTTGAGTTATATGAGGAATATCCATCCCGCTACAACGTGGACATCGATCGGCGACACCGATGGATCCGTGGCGACTGGCAGATTACACAATGGCTGCTCCCGCGGGTCCCGGGCTCCGATGTGCGGCGCATCGTCAACCCGCTTTCCCGGCTGTCGCAGTGGAAGATCTTTGACAATCTCCGGCGCAGTCTTGCCCCGGTGGGGCTGTTGACCTTTTTGCTCGGCAATTGGCTGCTCCTGCCGGAACTCGGCGGGGTCGGGCTGTGGCTGGTCCTTGCCATGGTCATCTTGCCGGGCGTGCTGCCGGCGCTGGTCAGCGCCTGCTGTAAACCGGCGGATTTGCCCTGGGCGATGCACCTGGGTGGGATCATCGGTTCCGCCGGCCGGCAGTTGGGTCAGATGCTTCTTACGCTGGCGTTCCTGCCCTACGACGCACTGGTCAGCCTGGACGCCATCGGGCGAACGTTGGGCCGCGTACTGATCACTCACCGACGACTGTTGGAATGGCGGACTTCGAGTGACACCGAACGAACAGCTCGTTCGGATTTGACCGACTTCTGTCGGGCCATGTGGATCGCGCCGGTGGCCGGACTTGCCGTGGGGCTCTTTCTCCTGGCTCGACGGCCGGACCAATTGCCTCTCGCCGTCCCCATCCTGGCCGTGTGGGTGGCGGCCCCGTGGATCGCATGGTGGATTAGCCGTCCGATCGAGCCCCCCACTCCTCAGCTGACCGACGAGCAACGCACATTTTTGCGGTGCACGGCCCGGCGAACATGGAATTACTTCGAGACCTTTGTCACCCCGGAGGAGAACTGGCTGCCACCGGACAACTATCAGGAGGTGCCCGCGCCCAACGTTGCCCCGCGCACCTCGCCTACCAACTTGGGCCTGGCTTTACTCGCGAATCTGGCGGCCGGGGATTTCGGATACCTTTCGGTGGGCGGGCTGATGCAGCGCACTCAGGATGCCCTGGCCACCATGCGCCGGATGGAACGGCATCGCGGGCATTTCTACAACTGGTATGAAACCCGCACGCTGCGACCGTTGCTTCCGTTCTACGTGTCGAGCGTGGACAGCGGCAACTTGGCCGGCCACCTTCTCACGCTGGGTGCTGGCCTGAGGGAGATGGCGCGGGCACGGATTTATTCCCCGCAGATCTTCGCCGGCTTGGCGGACACGGTCAGGGTCCTGCGGGAACTTGTCCCGGGAAATGCCGCGCTGACCAAGCTGGAGGCGGATTTGGCCGTTGCACCGGCCGGATTGCGCGCGGCTCATGTCCTTCTGCAATCCGCCGCCGGGCGGGCGTCGGCGATCGTCGCCGAGCTGGCGGATGGCCCTGAGGAAGCCAAACGCTGGGCGCGCGCGTTGCGGCAAAGCTGCAAGGATCATGAGGAGGATCTTTTGTTCGTTGCCCCGTGGTTGCGAATTCCAGATCAAGCCATCCGAGCCCACGCAAAGCTGGCGGAGCAGCTGGCTCTGCTCGACCCGGGCCCGTCTTTGCAGGCGATGACCAGCGTCGATCGGATGCTGGGCGAAGGATTCGAAGGCGACGAGCTGGCCGGCTGCGTGCGCGAGGCGGGCGAGCATGCGCGGCAACGACGGCTTGAGCTGGAACATTTGGCCGGGCAATGCGACGAGCTGGCGGCCGGGATGGATTTCGAGTTTCTGTTTAACCGCTCGCGTGACTTGTTTTGCACGGGTTACAACGTCACCGACCGCCGCTATGACGCCGGCTTCTACGATCTGCTCGCGTCGGAAGCGCGCCTGTGCAGTTACGTGGCCATCGCCCTCGGCCAGGTGCCGCAGGATCACTGGTTTTCGCTGGGCCGTCTGCTCGTGGCTTCGCAAAGCAAGCCGGTCTTGGTCTCGTGGAGCGGTTCGATGTTCGAGTTCCTGATGCCGATGCTGGTCATGCCGAACTACGACAACACTCTTCTGGACCATACCTGTCGATCTGCGGTGCAACAGCAGATCGATTACGGGAGGGCGCGGGATGTGCCGTGGGGAATTTCGGAGTCGGGTTATAACCGCACCGACGTTCACCTGAACTATCAATACCGCGCCTTCGGCGTGCCGGGCCTCGGCTTGAAACGGGGATTGTCCGAGGATCTGGTCATCGCGCCGTATGCCAGTGTCATGGCTCTGATGGTGTCGCCGATGGAGGCGTGCGAGAACCTGCAGCGAATGGCGGAGGAAGGGCGGATGGGTGCCTTCGGCTTTTACGAGGCGGTGGATTACACCCCCGCGCGGCTTCCGCCGGATGAGACCAGTGCCACCATTCGATCCTTCATGGCTCATCATCAGGGAATGAGTTTGCTGGCGCTGGTCGCCTTTTTGCAGGACTCCCCGATGCAACGCCGTTTCCTGGCGTGCCCCTTGCTCAAGGCGGCCGATTTGCTTCTCCAGGAACGCGTCCCGAAGGCCGCGCCGAGCGTGTTTGCCGGGGACCTCAAAATGGAAGAAACCCGGCCGTTCAGCAGCGACGGCGAGGCGTTGATGCGCGTCTTCACGAATCCTGGCACGTCGGTGCCCGAGGTTCATCTGCTGTCGAACGGGCGATATCATGTGGCGGTCACCGCCGCCGGCGGAGGCTACAGCCGCTGGCGTGACCTGGCGGTCACGCGATGGCGGGAGGACCCGACCCGGGATTGCTGGGGGATGTTTATCTACCTGCGCGATCGGGCCACGGGAGAGTTCTGGTCCGCCGCGTATCAACCGACCACGCAGGTCACCAAGTCATACGAAGCCGTCTTCACTCAGGCGCGTGCGGAATTCCGCCACCGCCACGCCGGCCTGGAGGTGTACACGGAGGTGAGCGTGTCGCCGGAGGACGATGTGGAGCTGCGGCGCGTCACGATCACGAATCGTTCGTCGGCGACCCGCTCGATCGAGCTGACCAGTTATGCGGAGGTGGTGCTGGCGCCGGCGGCGGCTGATGCCGCCCATCCCGCGTTCAGCAACCTTTTCGTCCAGACTGAGCTGGTGCGAAAATCGTCCGCGTTGCTGTGCACGCGGCGTGCGCGGTCGCCGGATGAAAAGCCGCCGTGGCTGCTTCACTTGCTCGTCGCGCATGGTGGCGTGGCCGGCGATTTGTCCTGCGAGACCGACCGCTCCCAATTCCTGGGGCGCGGTGGCACGTCGGCCCGTCCGGCGGCCATGCTGGCCAGTGGGGAGTTGTCCAACACGGTGGGTCCCGTGCTCGATCCGGTCGTTGCCCTGCGGCGCACCGTGGGGTTGGCGCCGAATGAGACCGTGATCCTGGATCTGGTGCTCGGGGTGGCGGAAACCCGGGCGCTCGCGCTGGCGCAGGTGGAGAAGTATCAAAGCTCGCGCATGACCAATCGGGCCTTCGATCTGGCGTGGACGCACAGTCAGGTGACCTTGTATCAGCTGAATATTTCGGAGGCCGAAACCCAGGTCTATGGCCGGCTGGCGGGTGCCTTGATCTATGCGGATGCCGCGCGCCGCGCTGCGTCGGCCGTGCTGCAGAACAATCGACGCGGACAAAGCGGTCTCTGGAGCTACGGCATTTCTGGTGACGCCCCCATCGTGCTGCTGCGAATCAGCGATGCGGAGAGGATCGGCATCGCCCGGCAATTGATCCAGGCTCACTCATTCTGGCGCATGAAAGGCCTGACGGTGGAACTGGTCATCATCAACGAGGATGTCTCTGTCTACCGCCAGTCGTTGCAGGACCAGATCACGAGTTTGATTTCCTCGGGCATCGCGGCGCAGATGCTCGACAAACCCGGCGGGATCTTTGTCCGCAGGCTCGAGCAGATTCCCAATGACGATCGTGTGCTGCTGCAGGCGGCCGCCCGGGTGGTTCTTGACGATGAAAAGGGGACCTTGGAGGAACAGATCAAGCATCGCCGCCTGCTTGATCCGGTGATCTCCGCCTTGCGAGCGAACCGCCTGCCGTCGCGGGATCCCGAACCGCCGCTTTCGCCCCAGGACCTCGCCTTCGCGAATGGTTTTGGCGGATTTGCCCGCGACGGCCGTGAGTATGTGATCACGCTGGCCCCGGGCCGGATGACGCCTGCGCCCTGGGTGAATGTCCTGGCCAATCCTTTTTTTGGGACGGTCATCTCCGAGAGTGGCGCGGCGTATACCTGGGTGGACAACGCCCACGAGTTCCGCCTGACGCCCTGGAGCAACGATCCGGTGCAGGATACGCCTGGCGAAGCGTTTTACATCCGGGACGAACACACGGGCGAGTTCTGGTCACCGACGCCACTGCCGGCGCGAGGGAACACTCCGTATGTCATCCGGCATGGATTCGGCTACACGGTTTTTGAACACACCGAACGAGGGATCATCTCGGAGCTGTGGGTTTACGTGGCGATGGATGCGCCGGTGAAGTTTGCGATCCTCAAGCTCCGCAACGTGTCGGGGCGTCCGCGCCGGCTTTCCGTAACGGGCTATTTGGAATGGGTGCTCGGGGATCTGAGAACCAAGACCCTGCTGCACGTGCAAACCGAGGTGGACCTGAAGACCGGCGCGCTTTTGGCCCGCAACGGTTACAACCCCGAGTTTGCGGAACGGATCGTGTTTCTGGATGTAAACGACGCCGCGCGAACCGTCACGGGGGATCGCAAGGAGTTCATCGGCCGGAATGGCAGTCTGGCCCAACCGGCGGCGCTAAAGCGTGTGCGGTTGTCCGGCCGAGTGGGTGCGGGATTGGACCCGTGCGGAGCGGTGCAAATTGCGTTCAATTTGGCCGATGGCCAGGAGCGCGAAACTAACTTTCGACTTGGGGTCGGGCGAAACCCGGCTGAAGTGCAGAGTCTGATTCGTCGATTTCGTCGGGCTGACTCCGAACGCGGGGCGCTCGAAGGGGTCCGGGATTTTTGGAACAGGACCCTCGGTGCGGTGAGGGTGGAAACCCCCGATCCCGCCGTGAACCTGATGGCGAACGGCTGGCTTCTGTATCAGACCCTGAGTTGCCGCGTTTGGGGCCGGACGGGGTTCTATCAATCCGGAGGGGCCTATGGATTCCGCGACCAATTGCAGGACGTGATGGCGCTGGTGCATTGCGAGCCGGCGCTGACCCGCGAGCATCTCCTTCGCGCCGCCACCCGGCAGTTTCGCGAGGGCGACGTGCAGCACTGGTGGCATCCACCGGCGGGGCGCGGAGTGCGCACGCACTTCTCCGACGATTTTCTGTGGCTCCCCTACGTGACCTGCCACTATGTCTCCACGGTCGGCGACACCGGCGTCTTGGAGGAGAAAACACCGTACCTCGAAGCCCGACCGCTGAAGGCGGAGGAGGAAGCCTGTTACGACCTCCCGAATCGTTCGGAGGAAACATCCACTCTCTATCAGCATTGTGTGCGCGCCATCGAACGGGGCCTGAAATTTGGCGCGCACGGGCTGCCCCTGATGGGCTGTGGCGACTGGAACGACGGGATGAACATGGTCGGTCGAGAGGGCAGGGGCGAGAGCGTGTGGCTGGCCTTCTTCCTTTATGACGTGCTTACCCGGTTCGCGCCGCTGGCGCGTTCCCATCAGGATCCGGCATTTGCCGACCGCTGCGAGGCGGAGGCTCGGCAGCTGAAGGCGAATATCGAGCTGCATGCATGGGATGGTGGGTGGTATCGCCGGGCTTATTTTGACAATGGCGAGCCGCTTGGTTCCGCTTCCAGTCCGGAATGCCGGATTGATGCGCTGCCCCAAAGCTGGGCGGTGATGAGCGGAGTCGCCGATCCCGAACGGGCCCGTCGAGCGATGGAGGCTGTCGACCGGCATCTGGTTCGCCGTCACGCCCGGCTGATTCAGCTCTTCAACCCGCCCTTCGACCGGTCCGAGCTGAATCCTGGCTACATCAAGGGCTACATCCCCGGAGTGCGCGAGAACGGCGGTCAATACACTCATGGGGCGATTTGGACGGTGATGGCCTTCGCGCTCATGGGCGACTCGGAGCGCGCCTGGGAACTTTTCGCCCTTTTGAATCCCGTCCACCACGGCGGCACTCCCAAGCAAATCGACACCTACAAGGTTGAGCCCTACGTGGTCGCCGCCGATGTCTACGCCATTGCTCCGCACACCGGGCGCGGCGGCTGGACCTGGTATACGGGCTCCGCCGGTTGGATGTACCGGCTGCTGATCGAAACCCTGCTGGGCGTGGGGCTCGAGGGCGAGCACTTGCGCCTAACCCCGCGCCTGCCGAGAAACTGGAAAAAGTACCGGCTCCACTACCGCTACCGCCAGACGACCTACCAGATCACCATGGTGCGCTCGGGCGGCGAACCGGGCGAACCAACCCGGGCCACTCTCGATGGCGTCGAGCTCGCCGAGTTGAAAATTCCCCTGGTGAACGATCATGGCGAGCATGTGGTGGAATTAATCGTGGGACGTCCGGCGTCGCCCGGGCCGGACGCCACCCTGCCAAAACCGGCGTCACCATTCGGCGGCGCGGCGGGCATCGAAGATTTTGCCCAAACCAAGGATTCGTCCCCGTCCTCATCCGCGTGAGGCACGCGCGGGGCTCGCCCTTTGCCCGTCGCGGATCCGTCCCCGCGGCCTTTCGTGGCCAACCGCGAAAGGCCGTGGCCACGGCCGACCCAAGCGAGATCATCGATGAACTCGGCCTATTTTTCGGCCTAATTGAGAGGTGCTTGCCGTGGTTTTCGCGGGCGGAGCTTCGTGGCATGGGCCTTGCAATCGGGAGGGTCATGATGAACCTCAACGGCAATTTCGCAGAGCGCGCCACGCAGAACAACACGTCCCCGGAAGACTGGGTTGAGGTGCACGGTGATTACCTGTTTAACTTCGCCCTGGGCCAGCTGCGCGATGCGAACACGGCGGAGGACCTCGTGCAGGACACTTTCCTCGCCGCGCTCAAGGCTCGGGAGAGATTCGCCGGCGGCTCGTCCGAGCGCACCTGGCTGGTCGGAATCCTGCGTCACAAGATCTGTGACCACTTGCGTCGGACCTGCCGCGAACGCGCCGTCCGGGCGGAGCTACCTGACGAAGCGGCTGAACTGGAAGGCTGGGCCGAGGCAGCGCTGTGGCTGCATGAGATCGCAGCGGAAGCGCAATCCCCCAGCCGCCGCCTCGAGCTGGCTGAGTTTCGTCACAATCTGGAGCTTGCCCTCGGCCAGCTGCCGCCGCGTCTGGCGCAGGCATTCCAACTCCACGCCGTCGAGGAGCAGTCCAACGAGGAGGTCTGTCAGCGTCTTCGAATTTCGGAGAGCAATCTTTGGGTGATGCTCCATCGCGCCGGCCGGAAACTGCGCCATCAGCTCGGTGCGTGGTGGCACGATGACCTGGATCTAAACCGTCACTCGAACTCCTTCACGCTTTGATTCCATGCTCAGGATCTCGCAAACCAAACCGGGCGATCATGCGGTTACGCTTCGGCTGGAGGGTCGGGTGGTCGGCCCTTGGGTGACCGAGCTGCAGCGGTTGTCGGAGGAAGTGCTGGCCAAAGGCCGGACGCTGGGGCTGCACCTTGGCGAGGTTGAGTTCCTGGATGTCCAGGGCGTCGCGTTGCTTTCGAAGCTTCGGGCTCGTGGCGTGACGCTCCTCGAATGCCCTCCCTTCGCGGCCGAACAATTGAGGGAAACGCCCGGGCCGTAACCGGAAGGCGTCGAACGGGTGGGATCGGCGAAGAAGTTTTTGCGAGGCGTCTTGAATCGGTCCGGGCTCAGCTTCGGGCGCCCGAGCCCGCGAGTTCAGCCGGGCCGCTTGAGACCAAGGTTTTTCATTCGGCTGCGCAGCGTGCTGGGATTGAGGTTCAGAATCTTCGCCGCGCCGCGCTCACCTTCGATCATCCAGTTGGTCTGGTTGAGCACGGATTCGATGTGGTGACGCTCGACTTCCTCGAGGGATCGGGCCGGGCCGGAAGCCGCGATCGGTTTGCTTTCTTCCTTCCCGGCAGTCGAAACAGTTGCAACAGCCGAAGGGGCGCAGCCTTGGCCCGAGGACAACCCGCCGGGAACGGCTGGCGCGGGTGCGGGCGCTGGCACGGGTGCGGGTGAGAAGTCCGGGGCGAGGCGAAGGGTTTCTCCGGGCGAGAGAAGCATGGCGCGTTCGAGCACGTTTTGCAGCTCGCGGATGTTGCCCGGCCAGGAATAGTGGGTGAGCAATTGCATGGTCTCGGGCGTGACGTGCTTCGCCGATTTGCCGAACTTCTTGGCGAAACGCTGCAAAAAGAAATTCACCAGCAGGGGAATGTCGTCGGCACGTTCGCGGAGCGGGGGCACGAAGATGGGGAAGACATTCAAGCGATAGTAGAGGTCCCGGCGAAACCTGCCTTCCGCCACGGCGGCGTCCAGATCACGGTTGGTCGCGGCGATGATGCGCACGTCGACCTTGATCGTCCGGCTGCTGCCGATGGGCTCGAACTCCTGCTCCTGCAAGACGCGCAGCAGCTTCACCTGCGTCTCCAGGGGCAACTCCCCCACTTCATCGAGGAACAGGGTGCCTCCGTCCGCCACTTTGAACCGGCCGTCGCGATTCGCCAGGGCGCCGGTGAACGCGCCTTTGACGTGGCCAAACAATTCGCTCTCAACCAGCCCTGCGCTGATGGCGGCGCAGTTCACCTTGACCAGGGCGCGCGAGCGCCGCCGGCTCCGGTCGTGGATGGCTCGGGCGACAAGTTCCTTGCCGGTGCCGGTCTCCCCGAGAATCAGCGCGGTCGAATCGCCCGGCGCCACTTGCTCAACGGCGTGCAGCACGTCGACCAACGCGCGGCTGCGCCCGACGATTTCGTCGAAATTATGTTCGCTGCGGATCTCCTCCTGGAGGTAGCTGTTCTGGGCCTGGAGTCGGGCTTGTTCCTGTTCGATCAGCACGCGTTCGGTGATGTCGATGAACATGGTGCGCGTGTAGGTCCCGCCCGGATCGGGTCGCGACCACCACTGGATCCACAGCGGTTTGCCGTTGTCCTTCCGGCGCAGCTCCAGCACGACTCCGCTCGTGTCCGCGCCGCGCCCGATGGATTCGAACGCCTCCTTCAGCCGCCGTTGCGCCTCCGGTGTGTCCGGGATGAAGTTTTTACCATAGGTGTGCGGCACTTCGTCCGGCGTGATGCCGAGGGTTTTCATCGCCGTGCGGTTGGCGCGGATGAATTTCGAATCCAAACCCTCGTTCACGTAGGCGATGGGCGCCTCGTCGAACAGGTCCCGCAGGCGTTCCTCGCTTTCCTGGAACTGGCGCTTGAGATGGTCGTAGGCGCGCATTCGCTCCAACTCCACCGCCGCACGGCTGGCAAAGGTCTCCATCACCGACAACATCAAAGGATCGGGCGCCATCGGCTTGTCGTCCATGACCACGAGGTGCCCGATCACCGCGCCTTGCGGGCCGCGCAGCGGAACGCCCAGGTAGCTTTCAGCCGACAACTCGACCAACGGCTTGTCCTCGGGGAACTGCTTCTGGAGGTCGCGGTCAAAGAGACAGGTGCGGCCCTCAAGGACTTTCAAGCAGGGCGCGATGCGCACGTCGTATTCGAATTCCCCCGCGTGCTGTCCGCCGAACCACCCGGCCAGCGATCGGGCCCGGTCGTTCGGCAGGCACTCCGCGACAAATGAATGACGAACGCCCAGACCTTGCGCGAGATTTTGCACCAGGGAGCGAAAAAACTCCGGCCCGGTCACGGTCGATGTCCCCTCAATGATGGCCTGGAGCAATCGCTCCGCGCGCCCGGGGTCTGCGCCGCCTCCGGAGTGTGTCGAGGCTGGGGGCCGCTCGGCTTCGGGCTTTTGGTCCGAGGATTTCATCAGTTGATCCGATGGGACAGCACGCCCGTGCATACCATCCGTCGGGTGCCCAATCAAACCGCAAAAGAGATCCTGCTGGCGTCATGAAGAAAGTGGGACGTAACCCGGAATCTCCCGGCGATGCAGGAACGTGACCACGGCGCTACTCAGAAACGTCGTGCAGGCCATGCCGAACAGCAGGCCGCCGTCGCCTTGAATGGCAATGCCGAGGACGGTGACATGACTGACGAGCGCCGCCCCGATTGCCCCCAGCGTCAGCAGGCCGCCGGCCCAGACTGTGCGCGGCGTTAAGAGAAGAATCGCCGCCGTCAGCTCCCAAATGCCCTGCCCGTAACGCCACCAAGCCTCGAGGTTCATCTTGGAAAAGATATAAACGGACTCGGGCGCTCCCGTGAATTTGAAGAACAGCGTTTCGATCATGATGGCCGCGGCGATGAGGCGGCACACCCAGCTTGCGATGGTTTGTCCACGGCTCAATGCGACCGCTGCCCGGTGGTATTGGTATTGAGCGCGGGAGCGTGAGGGCGCGGCGGCCGGTGGGGAGTAAACCTCGAAATGCTCAAGCCGTGGAAGACTGCGTTGTGGTTTCATGAAGGATGAGTGTTTTCCAAGTCGCTCTTGAATCAGTCGTGGAGGGCGGACCAGGCGGGACGACGGTAAAACCGGTCCGACCAACGAGGGGTGGTGATCCGCGTTGATGGCGTCGCCGGCTCGCGAGCGACGGTTTCACCTTGCTGCCCTCGCCGCTGGGCCGCGCGCATCAGCAGGTTCGTTTCGTTTTGGGCATCGTGGACCACGACGCAGGTGGGGTGGGATGAGAGCTGGGATTGCATACCGCCATGAGTCGTGGGCGAGGCCAGGACCTTACAGGCAATGTGTGGGCCTGCGAACGGCGATGTCCTGTAAGGGTTCCCCATCTCATCCGACGCATGGGCATGCAGCCATCCAGCAAGCCCGACCAGCGGTTGATTCACGATCCGGTTTCAGCACGAACGAAATCCACGGGGGCGAAGTCGGCGCCGCGGATGAATCCATCGGCGCCACCGGGCTTAACCAGTCACGTTAGGCGAGGTGGGTCATGGCCTTCGATGACGGCCCTCTTTCTGGGCGTTTCCCTGGTGGTCGTGGGTTGTTCCACCCCGGCCGTGAGACAGCAGCGGCTCGTGGCAAAGCCGAACATGACCTTCTCCGACTCCGCGGTGTTCGTCTACCAGTCCCCCCGTTTGCTGCCCCAAATTGGCCCCGGTTTTCCCGGGGGGGATGCTGCTCAAAACTCTGGTTGTAGTTCGTGCCGTTAAATCATGATCGCCATCTCCTTTCTCCGCCGGGCCCGTGCCATTGCCGCTGGTGTGCTGGTGTTTTTCATGGTGAGCCGTGCGTTCGCCGCGCCGTCCGCTCCACCGCTCGAGTTCGAACTCCAAAAGTGGGAAGCGGAAGGAAAAATCAGACTGGCCGACTTTGCGGGCCAGATCGTGGTGCTCGACTTTTTTGCCTACTGGTGCGGGCCCTGCAAGAAGGCCACCGCTGAGCTCGAAGGCGGCATTCGGAAGTATTACGACGGCAGGGGTGGCAATCCTCACGGCGTCCCGGTGCGCGTGCTCGCCGTCAACATCGAGCGCGACCATCCCGAGCTGACGCGACGGTTCTTGGAGCAAACGGGCGCGGAGTTGGTTGCGAACGACCTTGCTGGGGCTTTGCTTGCGAAGCTGGGTGGAGCGGCCACTCCGTTCGTGGTGGTGATCGACGGCACTCTCGGGACGACGGAAACGCCCGAATTCCAGGTGCGGTACCACGCAGCCGGATTTGCCGGAACGAAACGTTTGCGTGAAGTGATCGACGGCATTAAGCCCGATAAGGCGGTCGCGGCTCCCGGCGACCTCAGTGGCGCGCCGCTTGGTGTGGCGACCGGACCACCGGGGGAGACCAAGGCTGAGGCGTCGTTCGATGGCATTTTTTCGTCGGACCTTTCGGTGACGAGCTCCGGTGCGGCTCTGCGGCACAAACGAGGTGGCACGGAATTGCGCCTCGGCTACGTCCATAACGCCTACTCCGTGGACTACCGTCCCTTCCGACAGTTCGACTTTCTTGGCGTGGCCGAGTCGATCGATGACGAGTTGAACGGAGTGCAGGCCGGCGTAAAGCAATCGGTTGCAAAACAGCTGACGTTAAGTGTCTCCGGCGCGGCCTACGATGGTTATACGGACTACCGCTCGCTCTGGCTTGCGAACTACTACCGTCAACAGTTCGGTTTCGCGCCGGACTACGAAATTCCGGAACCGCGCGGCTTCAATCTCGCCGGTGCTGTCCGCTGGGAATACCAGCCGACCACCGGCTTCGTGGAGGCGTCGTTTCGTTACGCAAATGATGAGATTGCGCCCGGCTATGAACTTGACCAACTCACGTCCCGCCTGTTGCACGGGCGCGAGATTCTCCATACCTACGCGCCTTCCCTGAAATTCGAGAACGTGTTGAGCCGCCGTGTCCGTGCGCAGCATGAGTTCGAGCTGCGGCTGACCTCGGGCCGGGAGCCTCGATATGTGTATCGTGGCTCGGTGAACGTGGCGTGGGGTGAGCGTTGGGTGTGGCGCACCTCGGGCGGCTACACACACGAAAATCCAACGCTGCGCGCGTGGTTTGCCGGAACGACGCTGGAATGGGAAATCTCTCCCCGCTGGCTGGTCAACCTATCCAGCCTGTATTACCGCGACACCGGGGAGATCGAAAACTCGCTCTTTATCTCCACGTCAGCTCCTGGTGTGCGCACGTTGCAAGTTGCGCCCGGCATCCGCTACGCCGGCGACCGTGCCGCGTTCAGCATCTCCGTCGGGCCGCTTTGGTCGCGCTACGAGAAACTGGAACTGGGCACGCGTCCTTTCACCAATCTCTATCGCAACCGCGACTGGTGGTACGCCCAGGCGGCGGTTTCCCTCCAATTCTAGTTTTCGTCGGTCAACCAAGATCCCGATCCCAACAATCCCAGTCATCCCAATGATGAAAACTCCATCGACTTCTCTTCGTCTGCCCCGTTGCTTCCTCGTGGCCTTCCTCTGGCTGGCGGTGCTTGCCTCGGCGCCGGCCGCCACCTATCGCGTGGGCGAAACGGTGACGAACTTTACGTTCGTCGCGCGAAAGCCGTTCACTCGCCCCGATGGCACCGTCGTCGCCGCCGGAAGCGCGGTGAATCTCACCGACTTTGCTGGTCGTATCGTGTTCCTGGAATGGTTCGCGGTGTGGTGCCCCTACTGCGTGGCCGCCGCCCCGCAGGTCGAGACTGGAATCGTGGATTGGTATGCCGCGCGCGGCGGTAACCCCCACGGCGTCCCGGTGCTGCATGTCGCCGTGAACCAGGAGCCCGCGTCGTTCTACCAGACACAGACGGACAGTTTCGTCACGCAGCAGGGATTCAACTCCGTGGTGAACGATTATGGCCCCGGACAGGGGACCAACCGCGTGCGCTTTCTGTTCCAGTCGTCTGGCCAGCCGATCTTCGTCGTCATCAACGGCGTGACAAATTCCCCGTCACATCGCCCGTGGCAATTGCTGGTGAATCACCTTGGCTACGGTGACACCCAGTTCGGTGCCGAGTTGGCGGAGTTCCGGGCGTTGATCGACGCGGTGCAGGCGCCCGTGGCCCCGCCACGGCTCGGTGCGTTCGGGATCGTCAGAGGCGGGGTTGAGTTCTCTGTGCAAACCCAGCCCGCCCGGTCCTACCGCGTTGAGGCCTCGGACGATTTGATCCGTTGGAACACGCTGCGCACGCTTCAGGGAACGAACACTCCGATCATCTTCCGCGACACCAACGCCCCGGCGGCCCGACGTTTCTATCGCGTGGTCACGCCGTAGCCGGAACGATTCAGTTGGCCAGCGCGTGAACTGGGGCCGCAAACTGTGGACCGGATCCGAATCAGACATGAGCCGGTTGGCTGCTCCACCTCACCCTGTCCCGACTCGCTGGGACGCGAGTCAGGACGATCCCTCTCCCCCGCAGGGCGGCGGAGAGGGTGTGCGCGGCGGGCCGTTCGATTGATAGGTTTCCGGATCTCCGCGTCGCGGGCCTGCGTGTGGATCCGGCCCCCGAAATGCCACGACGTTGCCGACGGTCGAACCCCTCACGGCGCGGTCGCCGAAGTTCCCCCTCTCCTTGGGGAGAGGGTTGGGGTGGGAGGATCACGACGGCGGTTCGCGTTCGTCCGTTGCTGCGACCTATTCGGGGTTCATGGGGAGCCGCCCGTTCCCGTTTGACCTGCTCACGAGACATGAGCCGGTTGGCTGCTCCACCTCACCCTGTCCCGACTCGCTGGGACGCGAGTCAGGACGATCCCTCTCCCCCGCAGGGCGGCGGAGAGGGGTTACGCGGTCGACCGAATCGACTAACACGTTGCTCGATCTCCGCGTCGCATGCCTTCCGGTCGATCCTCCGGTTCATGGGAAGCTGCCCGTTCTTTTCAGATCTGCTCACCGGACATGAACCGGACATCCCCCTTGCTCTTGCTCTTGCTCTTGCTCTTGCTCTCTTCGAGAGGAGCAAGAGCAGGATTGCGGATGGATCGAGCGACACCTTCAACGGCTCAACGCCAGCGAACTCGCGGAGTGGACTCCCGCTCCCGCAAGGTTGAGGCGGATTCGGTAGATGCCGGTCTGGGCGGCGAGGTATAGCGTCCGGCGGTCGGCATCGCCCCAGGCCATGTTGTGCGGATGTTCTGGGCCGCGCAGCGTGCCGAGGTGCCGGCCTTCCGGCGAAAGAATCCAGAGTCCGCCCGGACCGCTCACATAAACATTGCCGCGCTCATCCACCTTGATGCCGTCGATAGCATCCTCGCCGGGTGCGCGAGTCAGGTCAAAGAACCGTTCCCCGCTGCCCAGAGCGCCGTCGGGTTTCACCGGATACCGGAACACAACTTTGTTGGTGTCGTCCCAGTTTCCGACGTAGAGGAATTTTTCGTCCGGGGAAAACGCGAGCCCGTTCGGGCCGGTGAAATCCTTGGCGACGAGCCGCACCATGCTGTCCTTCACCGCATAGACTCCGAAGTGCGGCTGTTCGCGGCGGGGATCTCCGGCGAACCGGGGCAATCCGAAGGGTGGGTCGGTGAAATACAACGTCCCGTCGCGGCGATACACGAGGTCGTTTGGTGAGTTAAGACGTTTGCCGTCGAAGCGATCGGCGAGCACCGTCGTGAGGCCGTTCTTTTCCATGCGCACGACGCGTCGGTTGCCGTGCTGGCAAATCGTCAGACGCCCCTGTTCATCGAGCGTGAGGCCATTCGAACCGGGCTGCCGATATTCTCCAATGTTTTCCCCGCTGTAGCCCGACTTGGTGAGATACAGGCTCACCTCGCCCTCCGGGGTCAGGCGATAGATGACATTGTTGTTCGGGTCGCGGAAGAGAAGGAAACCTTCGCCTTCCGGCACCCACACCGGGCCTTCCGTGAACGTGAAGCCATCCGCCAGCTTCTCCAGCTTTGGTTTCGGAGGCAGGATGGAGTCCAACGCGGAATCCTTCCGCTCCACTTCCAGTTTCACTGCGCGCGCCTCGCTCAACCGACCCGGCGCGTAGAAGTCCAGCGTCGCGTTGCGGACCCAGATGTAAGTGTCGGGATGTGTTGAAAGGGGACCGTTGATGCCGAGCACGGCTATCTGAAAACGCTCGCCGGGCCGTGCATCGCGGGTGAGCAAGACCCGGTTCGGAGCGTTCCAGCCCGCCGCGACGGCGCCGCCGCTCTGGCCGAGCACGAAGGTGGCCTTGCCGTTCACCCAGACTTCCGCGTAGTCGTCCACGACGATTTCGAACGCCACCGTCGAGCCCCGCGTGGCAAAGGCGCCCACCTGCTGCGGCACGGTGACATTGACCCGATACCAATTGAGCGAAAGCCGGCCGGAGCCGCGCCGTTTCTCGAGCGAGTCGGCGGGAATCGCCTCCCATCCCGAATCATCGAAATCGGCCGCACGCGCATCGGGAGTGAAGTCGAATGTCCGGTTCATGGGGCCGCTGGCCTTGAGGTCCGGGCCCACACTGCGATGGTCAATCTCGGCGAGGCGCGTGTCGCTGTAACGCCATTGCGCCGCGACGCGCGCGGCGCCGTCGGCTGTGCGCAGATCGATCGTGGCGTCAGGCAGAACCATGCGCGGTGCCTGGTCGGCGCGCGACATCACGGTGGGCACAAAGACGAGGGCTGCGACGATCAGCCCGCACGGCAAAAGGGAAGGAGGTTTGTTCATGGGAGTTAGTTTCGATGGCGGTTGGTCGCGGGAGGGCAAAGTTCCTTACAACCGATGGGGAGGCGGGAGAGTGCCTGGAGGGCTAGACCCGAACGGCCTATCGACGGTCAGGGGGCCTCGTCTCAACGAGGTCAGCCTGTAAACGAAAGCGGTGGAGGACCAGAGGACTACCGCACTCCAAGACGCTTCGCGAGGTCGCGGGGCGCCCGGGAGATCCGCCAGGGCTTGGAGTGCGCCAGTCCTCTGGCGCTATGACTCGCGACCACCACGTGCCGGCGTTTGCGAAACGGCCCGACTACTGCGCTTGCGATCGTTTTGGCACTGCATCCATCGCGCAGCGAAAACCCACGTCGTGACAGGTCGCGTCGAGGGCCTCGAAGCCTTGGTAGGAAGTCCGCCCTTGGAACGGCGGGTAGCTGGATGCGCCGCCTCGCAGGATGCCACGGGCCTCTCCGGCCCTGCGCCAGACCGGGAGGCCTTTGTCCGTCCACACGTCGCTCACCCATTCCCACACGTTGCCCGCCATATCCTGACAGCCATAGGGACTGACTCCATTGGGCGAACTGCCGCCTTTCCGTTTGCCGCGGGAAACACCCGTCGGCGGCAGCTGGCAATTCATCATCGGGTTTGTTGTCTGCCTGCCGTCGCCGCGCAGGTTCGCACAATCGGATTTGAACTCGTTGCCCCACGGAAAAGCCCGCCCATCGGTGCCACGCGCCGCCTTCTCCCATTCAGCATTGGTGGGCAGGCGTCGACCCGCCCAGCGACAAAACGCCTCAGCCTCGCGCTTGTGCACAAACGTCACCGGCAGATCATCTTCACCGACCGCATAGCGATGATCCGTCTTGAATTCCCGGTAACGTCGGTTCGTGACCTCAAACTGATCGAGGTAGAACGCCGGCACGAAAACTTTCCGCAACGGCTTCTCGTCCGGCTCGGCGTTCACGTCGTCGCTGCCCATCCAGAATTCGCCCGCCGGCACAAACACCATTCCGGGCGGAGGAGGTTCGTATTCCTGAGCGCAAAGCCTCGCGCGTCGATCGGCGGTCCAGGCCCAATGGCCGCCCCAGCTGGCCAGTGCCAGAAAGGCGAGGCATCCGGTGAGCCAGAGTAGCCGGGGCGGTTTCACGGACTCACTATGGAGGCAACCTGGCCGGACGCAACGCCCGCTCCCAAGGCGGGTTCGATTGCAAGCGGCGGTCGAGTGCAACGGGATCGTTGCCTTGAGATTGGGCATTTTTCGTCCGGAGCGCGGACTTTTAGTCCGCAGCGGCTCGCGAGGGCGACGTGGTTCGAAGGTTCCAACGGTGGCGGCCGATTCCAGCCGCTGCGGACTTGGAAGTCCGCGCTCCAAGCGCGCCCCGCCAAGCCGGACCGATGCAGTGGGCGGCCAGTGTGCCTGCTCGCAAGAAACGGGCTACGCGCCTGCCTGCGCGAACTCCCGGCACGCCTTCGCGCAGGCACGGCACGCCTTCGCGCACTGCTTCATCGAGTTGTCGTCGCCGAACTTTTCGCACTCGACGGCGCACGCGTCGCACACCTTTGCGCATGCCTCGGCGGTCGTGGTCCCCGCCGGGCCGAAACAGGATTGGATGCAAGCGGAGCACGACGAGGCGCACGCGGAGCATAGCTCCAGGCATTTCGCGTAAGCCTGGTGGCCGTCGGCCAGGTGCTGAGTGCAGTGGTGGACGTGCTTCGCGCATTCGATGAGACAATCGGCGCAGGCGCGGGCGCATTGGTCCGCGTGAGTGCCGCCGTGACCACCGTGGTCGGCGGCGCGGAGTGGGGTGAGACCGGTCAGCACTGCGGCTGTAGCGGCAACGGATAGGAACAGTTCTCGACGGTTCATGATGGTATTTCTTTTGGTGAACGGTGGGCGGTTGATGGTGGTGAGTTCTGACCGATCATTGCTGGGCTGTGGTGGTTTCCTCAATAGCGTGTGCTCCGGCGTAGGCGACCTCCTCATCTTGCATCGCACTCTTCGCGCCGCTGACGCCGATGGCCCCAACAATCTGGTCGTGGTGTTTGATCGGCACGCCGCCTTGCAGCGGAGTGAAGTCCGGCGGCAGCGACGTCATGGCGATACGCCCTCGGTTGATGGTGTCCTCGAAGTCCTTCGTGGGTTTCTTGAAAGTGGCGGCCGTGCGGGCTTTTCCGATGGAGACGCTGGCGCCGGCCGGAAAGGAGCCGTCGAGACGAAGGAAATAGAGCAGGTGTCCGCCTTCGTCGACGACGGCGATGTTGCCGGCCGCGCCGTTGGCTTTGGCGAAGGCCGCCGCGGCCTCGGCGACCTTCTTTGCTCCGTCCAGGGTGAGGCTGGGATGCGTTGCGATGTCTGCGCCGCGCGATTTCGCGCTGAGGAGAAGATTGGCGACGACCAAGGCGGTGAGGAGAAATCTCATATGAGGTGAGGGGTGATGGCTGAGGTTGATGGAGCGGAACGATTCAAAGCTTGAGCCAGGGGCGGGCGGGATCGGAATTGGGTGAGGCGCTGGCGCGCGGTTTTGCCGCCGGGAGATCGAGGACGGATTGGCCGAACAGACGGTCGACGGGATTCTTCTGGCCTGCCTTTGCTTCAACCAGACGCGGCCAGAGCCGGTCGGCTTTCGCCTTGTTGCCCGGCACGTCCTTTGCCCAGAGCTCCACTGCGCCCCGCGTGTGCTGCACAATGAGCTGGCCGTCGACGATGGACCAGAGCAGGGGGTTGGCCGGGCGCACTTTCCCGATGCTCGCCGCATAGCCGCAGTAGCCGCCGTAGGCCGGCGCGTATTTCGTCGGCGCCTGCTCGAACGCCGCGCGGTGTTCCTGCGAGACAAAGTGGTAGAGCGCTCCGTGGAACGTCGCCTCAATTTTTGGATCGCCCTTCGCGGGTTTGCCGTCGAGGAAATAGCTGACGGGATCGTAGCCTTCGAGCGCGACGCCTTTCCGGTCGGTCCGCACGAGCGTTGTTCCGCCGGCCACGCCGTTCTTTGCGACGAGCCCGGGCCAGTTGGCGTCGGCCTTCGCCGTGTTTTCCTTGAGCGCCTGGTTGAACAGATCGAAGGCCTTTTTGTTGTGCTGGAGCACCAGCCGTCCGTCCACGATCTGCCACCAGTCCGGGCTGATGGGTGAAAGCCGGTTGATGCTGGCCGCGTAGCCGCAGTAGCCGCCGTAGGCGGGCGCGTATTTCGAAGGAGTCTTGTCGAAGAGCGCCTTGTGCTCTGCGCTCGCGAGATGGTAACTCGCCCCGTTGTAGGTGGACTTGAACTTCGCGTTGCCCATGATGGGCCGGCCGTCCGTGAAGTAGGCGACCGGGTCATAGCCGAGTATCGCCGCGCCTTCCTTGTTTTTGAGCACGAGCGTTTTGGTTGGGGATGGCGTGGGCTCGGCGACGGCCGGGTTGGCGAGCGAGCACGCGATGGTCAAGGCGAGGAGTGTCTGTTTCAATTTCATGGTTGTGTTCATGGTTGTTGGTTTGATGTCTGCGTTCATTTGAGTCGGAGAAGCTGAGCAATCCTTTCACCGGCCCGGACGCGAAGTCCGGCCGCGGCTGGCGTTCAGTAGGTTTGCACCCGGCCGGTTTGCGGGACGTCAATCTGCAAGGCGTGCCCATCGGGGTCACGCACCAGGAACGTGCCGGAGGCGCCTGAAGTGGAAATGGGACGCGCATGCATGCCGCCTTTTCCGTCGTAGAGAAAGCGGAAATCCCCTGCGACGACATGCGTGCGCCAGAAAATCAGGTCGTTCGCCTTGGTGTCAGGAGGCAGGGGGCGTCCGCCCGGCGGTGCGATGTATTCCAGAAACTCGATGCCCGGCCCGTGCCCCGCGCGTAGCGCGGTGATGCGCAGGCGCGCCCCAAAGACCTGGTTGAGATGTTCCTGTTCTGGGCCGTGGTTTTCCGCCCGGCCGACCATCGTTAGTCCGAGCGCGTTGGTGTAGAACATCAGGCTGTGATCCGTGTCGCGGACGACGATGGCGGTGTGGTCGATGCCCAGGAAAAGCGGAGCGGGAGGTTCCGGCGTGGCACTGCGGGAACTGCGGGCGATGTGCTGCCATTTGGGATCTCCCTTGCCCGGTGGAAACCAGATTATCTCCAGCACGTGATCCTCAGGATCACGAAAATAGAATGCCTTGATGCCGCCTGCGTCCGGGTTCCATGACGGGAGAGTTTGTGGCGCGGTCGAGACATGTCGCACGTTCGCCCGGCGCAGGTGCTCATAGGCCTGGTCCATGTCGCGAACGACGATGGCGATGTGCTGAAACCAATGATCGAAGCTGCGGGAGTCGGCGGGGATGGGGCGACCTTTATGCGTCAGGTGCTCGGTGAGAATGATGTGTTCGTCGCCGATTTGCAGTTCGGCGCTGCGGGTTTCGGCGTGGCGGAGATCAAGCAGTTGTTCAACCCTTGAGCCCTGGGCCCGGGAAATCCCGAGCAACGTAAACGAGAGGGTGTTCGTGTAGAACGGCAGCACCCGGTCGAGTTGATCGACGGTGAGTTCAATGGGCCCGACCTCTCGAACGGCGGCAGGGGCCATGCCGCTGAAGGCGACGAGCAGAAGGCCGGCAACGAAGAGGCGTTGAACGGGAGCGAAGTTGGTTGGGAGTGCCATGACATCTCTGTCGTGGCACGGGCTGAAACCTTACGGAGCAAACGCGGACTGAGTGTCACGTGGTCCCAGGCGGCGGATCGTCGCCGGGTCGATGCGAAACGTCGGCAGGGCGCCGTCCGGCACGAGCTCTCCGGCGATCTCCACCGGCTCGGCCACAAAGTCCAGCACCGCATCGTTCACCGGTTGATCGTTGGTGGAGACCAGGAAGAAGTTCAGGGGTGGCGCGTTTTCACGACGCACAAGCAGCATGGGCGGGATTCCGCCGCTGATGCAACGGACGGCGCAGGCGCGGTGCGTCGTGAGCACGCCGGGATTCATCACACCCAGCCAGCATTTGCTGTCCACGATCTCGCCACGGAACGTTTGGCGACCAGGGGCGATCGGTTTGAGGTCGTTGCCCGTTTGATTTGCGGGCGGTGCGCCGCTGCTTCCGGCGTGAATGGAATCCGGTTCCACCTCCAACATGAGCTGGCGATCACGGTGAATGCGCGTGGCGCGGAGGCTCACGCGCTGTCCATCAAAGCCGCAGATCGCTTCGTGCTTGAGGCCAAACTTGAACGGGGCCACCAACGGCGCGCCGGCGGTGGAACGAGCGGCGTTGGTTCCGTCGGTCTCCAGGATGAGATGGGGATAGGGCTTTGCGCGCAGAATGCCGGCAAACTCGTTGACGTGACCCCACTCGAAGGTGGCGACGTCAATAAGCCGCTGCGCGAAGGCGAAACTCAAGGCGAGCAGGGCGGCCAGAGACAATGCGATGAGCAGTAATCGACGAATGGCTCGAGCGTGACGAGTGGGGGCCTTGTCCTCCCAGCCGATGTAGAAGTCGTCGTTCATTTCATGATCGCAGCGCGGTGGAGGCGGGCTCACCCCGGGTTTCAGGCGGAGGCTTGATGGACTCGTGCGGAGTGCCGTCGGCGCGCGCGGGCACTGCCCGCACGCCCGGCGGGTTGGGTTGCGGATGGACCAGCACCCGGCCGCCCTGGACGCGCACGTTAAACGTCGGCACCTTTTCCACGAACGGCGGCGGCGAAGCGCCCGTGTCGGGCTGATACTGATAGCCATGCCACGGGCAGGTGATGCAGCCGTCGCGAATCCTCCCTTCCCCCAGCGGACCGTTCTGGTGCTGACAAAGGCTGGAGACGGCGGAGATTTTTCCGTCGTACTTGAAGATGGCCACGCGCTCGCCGGAGAGAACAACGATCCGTGCGCGGTTCTCGGGAATGTCGGCAACCGCGCACGCATCGATGAAACCTTCCGGGCGGTCAGCGCCCTGGGTCGAAGCGATCAACCCCGGGTCGGGAGCGCGAGTTCCGGACTGGTCGAGGCCTCGTTCCTTTTTCGCGGCCGCACCATGCAGCGTGACGACCGCGATCAGGCCCAGTGCGGTTGCGCCTGCGAAGAACGGATGCGTCTCGGCCTGGAGCACGCCAAACGTGACATGGGCGACGAGCAATGCGTAGGCGACATAGACCAGCATATGGAGCGACTTCCAGACGGGCGCGGAGAGATTCGCCAGCCAGAAGTCGTGACTGGTGGCCGCCATCAAAAAGACGATGACGAGCGCGACGAAGCCCAACGGTTGGAAGGGGAGGGTGGACAGTGAGCCAGTGAACTTTTCCGAAGCAAAGATGCTGACGATCGGGTCGAGATTTCCGCCGGCGTGATAGGTGATGACCGCAAGCGCGGCGTGAGTCAGGGCCAGCAGCGCCATCGTCACGCCGGCGTGGCGGCGGTTGTAGAGCAGGGGAAGCAGAGTCGGGTTCAACCGGCACAGGGGTCCGATGCACAGGATGAAGTGGAGCAGGAGAAACGAGGCGCTGCTGGTGGCGCGCATGAGCAGGATCTCGTCCGTGACCGTGGGGTGAATCGCCTTGGTCACGCCCATGAAGATGGCAAGAAATCCACCAGCACCCAGCGCCAGCACGGTGTCGTAAATCCGCTTTTGTCGGTTCCATTGGACTGCCTGATAGGCGATGGACATAGCTTAAGGAAGCGGAGGGTTGGGAGCATGGCCCGACGCCGGGCCCGGATCGCGCGTCATCATCGCAGGTATGGGCCGACGGGCCAGCAGCCCAGCGAGCACAAGCAGGGGAAGAAGCACGCTGAGGACGATCCAGACGCGCCGATGAAGTTGGCGATGGGCGATGGTCATGAGAAATCCTATCCGGTTTGGCGGTGGGCGAAGTTTCTCGCCTTGAGGCGATGCGCGGTCCGCTCGGCGGGCGGGTGCCTGACGCCGCTGCGCCAGCGGTGAAGCAGCAGCGGCCACAACAATGTCGCGCCAGGAACCAGGAGCAGACGAAAGCCCCATGTCCCATGCGCGGCGGCTGGATCAATCTGGCTCACCCCCCGGATCGCGAACGCCGCGGCGAAGATCAGTCCGAGGACAAGATAGGCTCCCGCAAGAATGAGCAGGAAATTCAAGATGATCACAGGAGTCAGTCGCTCGAGGCGTCAGATCCTTACAGCCGTCGAGCCGTCACGTCGCCAGCATGACCCCTGGCGAGTCCACTTCGTCGACTGGCGTTCCGGTGGTTGCGGTTCGCGCCGCCATTCTTTCCCGCAGATGATCCCCAACCCGGAGAGCGTTGGCGATGATGGTGAGGGTGGGGTTCACGGCGGCGCTCGTCGCCATGAAACTGCCGTCCACGACATAGAGATTGTCGAGGTCATGCGCCTTGCAGTTCAAGTCGAGTACACTGGTGGTGGGGTCGTCACCGAAGCGGCACGTGCCGACCTGATGGCCCAGACCGTTCAGACCGAGCTTCATAGTGAAGGTCGTCACGGTGCCTGCGTTGAAATATTTCCCATTCGGCAGAAGGTGGCAGCCGCAGCCGATGCTCTTGAGCGTCTCCGTCCATTTCGCCATGAGCCGGTCGAAGGCGGCCGTGTTGTTCTCGGTGTAGTCCACCACGATCTGCCCGTCGCGATTGAGCGTGACGCGGTTGTTTGGGTCGGGCAGATCCTCGCTGGTCAGCCACCAGTCCAGCGAGTGTTTCGCCACGAAGTCGATGGCAAGCGGCGCGTAAATCGATTCGCTGCCCTCGAGGGATTCCTTGTCCACCTTGCCCAGCATCTGGACCTGGCCCATCGGGAAGGGGAAGTCGGCGTCGCCCCAATAATAGTCGAACAGGGAAAGTGTCTTCTGAAACTTGGTTGGGTTCGCCTTGAACGATGAAACGCCGATGATCGAGCCAAGAATGTGCTTCATCAGGTTTCGCCCCACCATGCCGGACGAATTGGCCAGCCCATTTGGATGACGGACATTGGCGGACTTGAGCAGCAACGCGGCGGAGTTGATGGAGCCGCAGGCGACGACCACGATGTCGGCGGTGAATTTTATGCGGACACCGTCGACGACGGCCTCGACGCCGGTGATCTCCCGTCCGGTCGAGCTGGTGTGCAGCCGTTCAACCTTGGCCTCGGTGAGCAGCGTGACGTTTTCCCGGCCCATGACCGGGCGGACGCCGCTGATCTCGGCGTCGGATTTGGCGTGGAGCAGGCACGGGTAGCCGTCGCAGGTCGCGCATCGGATGCAGGGGCTGAGATATTTCTGCGCCTCGTTGATGCGGATGCCCAGCGGTGTGTAACACGGCCGGAGGCCGCGGGCGGCGAGCGCCTCGCTCACCTCCTGAATGCGCGGCTCGTGGCTCATCGCGGGATACGGGAACTCCGCGCTGCGCGGCGGTTCCGTCGGATCAAGGCCGCTCTGCCCGTGAACCTGATACAGCTTCTCCGCCTCGGCGTAGTAGGGTTCGAAATCGCGATACTTGAGCGGCCATTCCGGCTTGATGCCGCCGACGTGCCGCACGGTTTCAAAATCACGTTCGCGCAGCCGGAACAAGGCCGCTCCGTAGAGCTTCGTGTTGCCGCCGACGTGATAGCACATGCCCGCGCGGACCTCGCCGCCGTTCCGGTCGTACCAGACCTCCGGCCCGAAATAACGCGTGGTGTTGAAGGCCACTTTGGTGTCCCAGTTTTCCTTCTCCCGGGGCAGGAACGGTCCGCGTTCCAGGATGAGAATGCGCTTGCCGCTCGGTGCGAGTTTGTTCAGCAGCGTTCCGCCGCCGGCCCCGGTGCCGATGATGATGACGTCGTAGTGGTCGGACATACGCTGAATTGGTCGAACGATGGTGGGAATCCTTACAGCGAGCGCGAGTCAAGGGTGCCCGCAGAAGATGCATCGCTGTTTCGTCCCGTGGTGGAGCTTTGGGCAGGAGGGCAACCGTTCAGCGCTGAGCCCGTCATAGATCTGGGCGGCCAGGAACATGCCAAGAACCGGCGCGACAAAATAGATCCAGACGTCGGACCAGATGCCGCTGAACCACGCGGACGCGAACGTGCGCGCGGGATTGATGCTCATGCCGGAAAGCGGCGCCTCGAACGTGATGTAGAGAAACACGAGCGTGCCGGCGAACAGACCGGTGAAACGGGCGAGCTTTGGCGTGTTGGTGGGGAAAAGAACCATGAGCATCATGCCGCCGGCGATGGCTGCCTCGGCCAGGAAAGCGACGGTTGGACCCGCCGAGCCGGGAGTCGTCGCCACGTAGCGTACTGAGGGGTGGGCGAGGATTGATCCGAGCGCGAATTTCGCCATGAGCATGCCAATCGTTCCGCCGGCAAACTGTGCCACGACGTAGAAGGCGGCGTCCCACGGCCTCACTTTGCCGAGGCTCAGAAAGGTCAACGTGACGGCGGGATTCATGTGCGCGCCCGACCGCTGGCCCCATGGCGAGTAGATCAGCGCGATGGCGGTCAGCCCCATGGCGAGGCCGATCAGCGTGCGACGGGCGAAGCTGTTGGGAATGGCCTGATGCAGCGGCGAGCCGGGGTGTTCGAACAACGCGGTGAACAGCGCGGCCGAAACCATGAACGTTCCCAAGGCCCATGCTTCGATGAGGTATTCCGGCCAGTGCTGGCGAAAAGCGGATGCGAATGTCATTTACCCGGCACCAGTGTCGTGCCTGGGTTTGGTCGTTGCGCTTTGGGATGCCTTACACTGGTCGTGAACCTTGGACGGCTCCACCTTCGCCGGGTTACCCGACGGACCGCCAAATTAAACCGGTGGCCGAATCTCCGCATCGCCTGCGCCAACGGCGCGCAAGCCCTCAGCCCAGCCCATCGGGCTGGGGTAAGGAGTGAATCATTCATCCCGCGGCCTGAAGGGCCGCGACCAAGGGGTCTCGTTAGAAGTCCGATCCCATACGTAGTGCTCATCAAACTCGGTCTGGTGTCGCAGTGGGGAGCGTCGGTAATTCTTGCCACCAATGAGTCGAGGGACAACGGCGGCAAACCGTCGCGGAATCGCGGCCTTTCAGGCCGCTGGATGAATGGCTCAATCGTTAACCCAGCCCGCTGGGCTGGGCTGAGGGCTTGCGCGCCGTTGGCGCTGGAACCGCTGCGGCGCGCCCCACCTGACGGTTCACGTGAACGGTAATTCGTGATCGGCTTGCAGGCTCAACTCGTCATCGCGAGTTCCCGGACGGTATTTTTGGTTTTGGTCCCGGGTTGCCCTTCGTCCCTCGGTTGCATGAGTTTGGCCACGAGCCCCGTCCAACCCGTCTGATGGCTGGCGCCCACGCCGCGCCCGTTGTCGCCGTGAAAGTACTCGTGAAAGAGCACGTAGTCCTTGAAATGTGGGTCAGAGGCGAGCTTTGGATGGTACTTCAAAACCGGGCGCTGTCCGTCGGGGCCGTTGAGGAATAGTCGCGCGAGACGGCGGGAAAGCTCGTCGGCGATCTGGGCGATGGTCATGAACTGGCCGGAGCCGGTGGGGCATTCGACTTTGAAATCGTCGCCGTAGTAGTGGTGGAATCTTTGGAGGCTTTCGATGAGGAGATAGTTCACCGGCATCCAGATTGGGCCACGCCAGTTCGAGTTGCCGCCGAAGAGTCCGGAGGTTGATTCGGCCGGCTGGTAGCTGACGCTCAGGGTGGTGCCGTTGGCGGGGAACTCATAGGGATGTTCCAGGTGATGGCGTGAGAGCGCGCGGATGCCAAAGTCCGAGAGAAACTCGGTTTCGTCGAGCGTGCGGCGCAGGAGGCACTTCATGCGATGGCCGCGCAGCAGGGAAAGCAAGTGGCGTTGTCCGGCCGAGGTGGGGCCCGGTTCGTGCCAGCGGGAGACGAGCTTCGCGAGGTCAGGGCGGTAGTTGAGGAACCATTCGAGGCGCTCCTTGAAGTCCGGCACTTCCTTCAGCAGCGAGCCGTCGAGCACCTCGACCGCGAAGAGCGGGATGAGGCCGACCAGCGAGCGGACCTTGAGCGGCCGGCTCTCGCCGGTCGGAAGGTTCAGCACGTCGTAGTAGAACTCGTCGCGCTCGCACCACAGCCCGATGCCTTCGTCGCCCATGTTGTTCATCGCCTCGGCGATGTGGAGGAAGTGCTCGAAGAACTTGGTGGCGATGTCCTCGTAGGTGTGGTTGTGGCGGGCCAGTTCCAGGGCGATGCGCATGAGGTTGAGCGAGTACATCGCCATCCAGGCCGTGCCATCGGCCTGGTTGATGAAGCCGCCGGTGGGCAGTGGTGCGCTGCGGTCAAAGACACCGATGTTGTCGAGGCCGAGAAATCCGCCCTGAAATATGTTTCGTCCCTGCGCGTCCTTGCGGTTCACCCACCAGGTGAAGTTGAGCATCAGCTTGTGGAAGACGCGTTCCAGGAAGGCGAGATCGCCGGGATCATCGGGCACGGTCGCCCGGCGTTGCTTGCGATCCATCTGGAAGACACGCCACGTCGCCCAGGCGTGAACGGGCGGATTCACGTCGCCGAAGGCCCACTCGTAGGCGGGCAGCTGGCCATTCGGGTGCATGTACCATTCGCGGGTCAACAGGACGAGCTGTGCTTTGGCGAATTCGGCGTCGACCATGGCGAGCGGGATGCAGTGAAAGGCAAGATCCCACGCCGCATACCACGGATACTCCCACTTGTCCGGCATCGAGATGATGTCGGCGTTGTTAAGATGGGACCAGTCCCGGTTGCGGCCGTGTTTCCTTTCGGCGGGCGGCGGCGGCTGGCTGGCGTCGCCTTTGATCCATTCGCGCACGTCATAGTAGAAGAACTGTTTCGACCAGATCATCCCGGCAAATGCCTGGCGCTGGACGAGGCGCGCGTCGGCCCCTGGCAGATCCTTCTGCAGTTCAGCGTAGAACTGGTCGGCTTCATGGCGGCGTTGACCGAGGATTTGATCGAAAACCGCGAATGCGTCGGGAGCGATGCCACCTCTTCGGCTGCTCTCACCCCTCACCCCGGCCCTCTCCCCGTTGAGGGGAGAGGGAGAAGACGGCGCGTCCGATTTGCGCAGACGCAAACGGACACTCGCCTGTCCGCCAGCTTCCACGGGCATTTCGTAGTGCGCGGCTGCCTTGGTGCCGCATCGCTTCGGGTTCGTGGCCGCCGTGTCGCCGCCGATGATGTAGTCGTGGAATGCGTCTTTGAAATGGCCGGCGGCATCCTTCATGCCATGGAGGCGACGCGCATTGGTTTCATTGTCGCAAAACAGCAGCACCGGGTTGCCTTCACAGCAGAATTGATAGCGGCCGAGCTCCGGATGGTTGGCCGCGATGACGCCGTCGCGGGCGGCCCGCAGTTCCGGCTTGGCCGAATCAGGCTTCCACGACCAGGTATTGCGAAACCAGAGCTGGGGCAGGAGATGAATCGTCGCCGCCTCGGGTCCGCGATTGTGGACGGTGACTTGCAGGAGAATGTCGTCGGGGCCCGCCTTGGCGTATTCCACGAAGACGTCGAAGTAGCGGTCATCGTCAAAGATGCCGGTGTCGAGCAATTCGAATTCGGGGGCGTCCTTGCCGCGGCGCCGGTTTTCCTCCACGAGCTGCGCGTAGGGAAACTCCCGCTGCGGATACTTGTAGAGCATTTTGAGATAGGAATGCGTGGGCGTGGCGTCGAGGTAGTAATAGAGCTCCTTCGCGTCCTCGCCGTGATTGCCCTCGCTGTTGGTGAGGCCGAAGATTCGTTCCTTGAGGATGGGATCCTTTCCGTTCCACAGCGCCAGCGCGAGACAGAGCTGCTGGGTGTCATCGCTGATGCCGGCGAGCCCGTCTTCACCCCAACGATAGGCGCGGCTGCGGGCGTGGTCGTGGGGGAAATATTCCCAGGCATTGCCGTGGGGCGAGTAATCCTCGCGCACAGTGCCCCATTGACGTTCGGACAGGTAGGGGCCCCAGCGTTTCCACTCAGGCCGGTTGGAGTTGGCTTCGTGCAGGCGCTGTTGTTCGGCGGACTTGATGTTCATGCGGGGAAGAAGTGCGAGGTTTTCAAGCCGTCACAAGATCGAGAGTAGGGGCGGGTTTGCGGGCGGGCGCAGCGGCGCGGGCCGGGCGCTGGAGTTGATGGGGTTGAGGCTCGGCGAGCACAAATTGGTCGAGCCACAGCGCCTCGCCCAGTGACCACGCCTGCCAGGGACAGCCGCGCGGCGTGTGGGGCGTGTCGGCGTCCGCGATCTCGGAGAGATGTCCGAGGCCGGCTTCCTCCACATGATCCAGGAGAGGTCGAAGATAGGCGCGGCGCGCTTCATGGATGGCGGCGGGAGTGTGCTGGCGGATGCGGACCCAGGCGTCGACGAAGGCGCCGAGGAGCCAGGGCCAAATGGTGCCCTGATGATACGCACCGTCGCGTTCGCGCACTCCGCCCTCGTAGCGTGGCGCGTATCCGGGTTCGCCGGGGGCGAGCGAACGCAGGCCGAGCGGCGTCCAAAGCTGGTTCTTCACCGCCTCCACAATCAGGAAGGCTCGGTTGTCTTCGATCAGGCGCAGGGGCAGGCCGCCGACGGCGAAAATTTGGTTCGGACGGAACGTTGCGTCGACCGTGCCGGGTTGATGATTCACGTCCACGACATCATAGAGCATTTTCCGGTCGGCGTTCCAGAAGCGGGTTTGAAATGAGTCGAGGCCTCGCCGCAATGAATCCTTCCAGCGGTCGTCGTGTTGGCTCCCGATCCAGAGCGCGTTCAACCAGAGCGCCTGGACCTCCACGGGCTTGCCGATGCGCGGCGTGACCACCCAATCGCCAACCTTGGCGTCCATCCAGGTGAGCTGGACGCCGGGCACGCCGCAGGCAAGCAAGCCATCGTGATCCGCGCGGATCCCGAAGCGTGTGCCTTGACTGTAGCCGTCGAGAATGGCGTTGACCGCGGCGAGCAGCCTCCTTCGATCGCCGTTGAGGGAAAGGTGGGCGCGTTGGGCGGACTGGAGGAACTCATGCACGGCGATGATGAACCAAAGCGAGGCGTCGACGGCGTTGAATTCCGGCTGTCCACCCTGATCCGGGAAACGATTCGGCAGCATGCCTTCGGAGACCGTGCCGGCCCAGGTCGTGAGCACCTCCCGGGCTTCCGCGAGGCGGCCGGTGGCGAGGCACAGGCCTCGCAAGGCGATGAACGTGTCGCGGCCCCAATCGGTAAACCAAGGATAGCCGGCGATGATGGTCCTGGAATGGCCCGAGTCCGGGCGCGATGAACCGGCGCGCTGGACGAGATAGGCGTCGGCGGCGCGGTGCAGGCGGGACGGAAACTCGTCGCGGCGCTTCTGCTCGAGGTCGCGATATTTGTTCAGCAGCTCGACCGGTTTGACCGAGGCGGGCAAGGCTGCGGCGGCATATTCGCTGGTGCTGAGGATGAGGGCGGCTTTGCCCGCGGCGAGGTTCCAGGAAAGGACGCCGGGCGCGGCGAGGTCCTCTTCGCAGTCCAATCCGCGCGCGCGTTCCTCGGGGTAGAGGAAGTTGTAGTACCACTGTGGTTCGTGAGCGTAGACACCGTTGGTCAGCATGGTCACACCAGGAACATTTTGGTAAGGCTCCCACGAGACCCGGTCGGATGTCACCTCGGCATCGAAGCGAAAGGCGGGATTGCACTTGTGCAGGGCGTGATAGTCGCGGCCGGACAAGAACGGGCGGACCCGCAGGGTTACATCCTTCCGTGGCCCGAGCAGCTTCCACGAGAGGCAGGTGGTCGGCTGTCCCTTGACCGCGAACAGCTCCAGCTCGATCCGGGTCCCGTCCTCCAGCCGGTAGATCCAGTGCGGCCAAGGCTCCCAGCCGAACGCCTCGATGCGTTCCGCGCCGTCGCCGCCAATGACATCAGGTGTGTAGCATTGGGAGGTGATGGAGAAAGTTCCGTTGGCGGTTTCCACCCACGCATCGAAGCCGTTGACGAGGGCCATGCGCCCGGTCGGGGGCGAAGTCGCGATGAGGAGCAGGGCGTGATATCGCCGCGTACGGAGGCCGGTCGAAGTGCCGCTGGCGAAGCCGCCGAGGCCGTCAGCTTCAAGCCATTCGCGGGAGGTGGATGGATTCATTAGTTTTGTTTTGGTTCGCACGGGAGGTAACGAGAACAGTTGGGTGAAGTTGGCGCGCTTTGGTTTCGGAGATTCTGAGTCGTGAGTTCAGCCGCCGGTCTCGAAGCCGGGGTAAAGCGTCATGCCGCCGTCGACGAAAATGCTCGCTCCGTGGATGTAGTCGGAGTCGTCGCTGGCCAGCCAGACCGCGGCGCGACCGATGTCGTCGGGCTCGCCGATGCGTTTGTAGGGAATGAGCTTCATCAGTTCGCGGTAGGCCTCGGGGGTGCCCCAGGCTTCCATGTTGATGGGCGTGCGCACGGCGCCCGGGCACACGGAGTTTACGCGGATGCGGTGCGGTGCGACCTCCTGGGCGATGCTTTTCATCATCAGCATCACGCCGCCCTTGCTCGCCGCGTAGTTGACATGGCCGGCCCAGGGGATGACTTCGTGGACGCTGCTCATGCAGATGATTTTTCCGGCGGCGCAACTGACTTCCCGGCGCACGCCGCGCCGCTTGAATTCGCGGATCGCCTCGCGCGAGCAGAGGAACTGGCCGGTGAGATTCACGTCGAGAACGAACTGCCAGTCGGCCAGCGTCATCTCGTCGATGGGCGCGTCCTTTTGCAGGCCGGCATTGTTGACCAGGATGTCGATGGTGCCGAACTCCTGGATCATCCGTTTGAACATGGCCTGGACCTCGGCCTCGTTGGCCACGTTGGCCCGGTGGGCATAGACATTGGCTCCGCAACGCATCGCCTCCTTGACCACGGATTCGGCGGCGTCGGGGCGCGAGACGTAGTTCACGACCACGTCGGCTCCGGCGTGGGCGAGCGCGAGGGCGACGGCCTGGCCAATGCCGGAGTTTGCTCCCGTGACGAGCGCCTTCTGGCCTTTGAGCACCTTGTTGATGGGGCATGCCGGCAGGACGGCGGCGGGGAGATTCTCGGCCCGCAGATGTTGCTGCATCAGGTCTTCCTCTTGCGGCGACATCGGCATGCTTCGGCTTGGGGGTGTTTGGACTTCGGGAGTGGCATTCATGGTCATGGTGTCGATTTGGTTTCGGCTGAGCAGCGGGTTGCGTTGCGGTGCAGCTTCAACTTGGGATCGAAGCGCGGATCCCACCAGCGCGGAATCCTCTGCGGGTGAGCTCGACCACGCGCGCCCGAACTTTCGAGCGTCGGGCCCGGCCCAAGCCGTTGCGGGCTGAAAGCCCGCGGTCCGGCCGGGCATGGTCATCGTTGGGGACGAGCGCCGGCCTTGATTCGTTGGGTCTTGCTGCACGGACTCTTCGTCGCAGCATGCCGCGGTTCCTTACGGCGGCCATTTCGGAAAGTTTTTTTGTAAGGATTCGCTTTGGCGGACGACTCATGGGTGGCCAAGCGCGGGCGCGGAGATCGCCCGGTGGGGCCAGCCACTGCAACTGATGCCAACACCTACCGCCTGTGGAAACGAAACCTCTTGAAGCCGGCCCGCCACTGCGGCCGGCCGCGTCGTCGCCGCGTCTCTCCGATCCCGAACGCTGGGTGGAGGAGCACGGGGACTATTTGTTCAAGTATGCGATCGTGCGTTTGCGGGATGCGGCGAAGGCCGAGGACATGGTCCAGGAGACATTTCTGGCCGCGCTCAAGGGCGGGCAGAGCTTTGCCGGGCGCAGCGCGGAGAAGAGCTGGCTGGTCGGCATCTTGAAGCACAAGATCCTCGATCACTACCGCAAGGCGAGCCGCGAGACGTCGTTCACTGACCTGGAGTTTTACTCCGACGAAGAAAGCGACCGGTTCATTCCCGACGGGTTGTTCAAGGGTGGCTGGATTCATGATGCCGGACGGGAGTTGGGGCCGATGGAGTGGTCATCTGATCCGGGTGCGAGCCTCGACAGCCAGGCGTTTTGGAGGACGTTCCACGAGTGCACGAGCAAACTGCCGAGGAATGTTGCCACGGTTTTCACGATGCGCGAGGTCGACGGAGTTGAGAGCAAGGACATCTGCAAGCTGTTGAACGTTTCCGAAAGCAACCTTTGGGTGATGCTGCATCGGGCGCGCATGGCGCTCCGCCGATGTCTCGAGACGAACTGGTTTGGAAAGCAAGGGTGACATGAAGCTTCTCGAATCACTCAAGTTGCGATGGATTGTCTGGGTCTGGAACCACACCCCCAACTGCGCGGAGATGTCGCGTCTCGCCTCCCTTTCCCTGGAGCGGCCGCCTTCGCTCGGCCTGCGTGCCCGGATGCGGCTGCACCATTTTATCTGCGTCTGGTGCCGGCGTTATGAACAGCAGCTGCAGTTTCTTCATCGGGCAGCACCGGCCGCCCATCAAGATCTGGAATTGCTCGTGGCGCGCGGGCTTTCGCCAGACGCCCGGCGGCGGCTGGTGCAACGGTTGCGCGAAGCCGATCCGGAACGAACCATCCGGATGGAACCTGGCGAATGATCAGCGGGCCGTCCTGCCTGAAAACCCGCTGTAAGGGTTGGGCGGCCTGCAACGACTCACGGATAGACGGGTTTCCTGCCGTGGCTTCCGGCTTGAACGGGGCCACGCCGGGCGGCTCGAGACAAGATTGTCCCGGTGGCAATGGAACAACGAAAAACATGGTTCGGTGCGCTGAAGGTGGGCCTGCGGACGGTTTCGCCCAATTGTCGCGAGGTCAGCCGGCTGCAATCGGAGGGGCTCGATCACGCCCTGACCCCTTGGCAACGGCTGGGATTGCGCCTGCACCTCGTGCTTTGCCAATGGTGTCGCCGCTACGGCCGGCAGCTTCGTTTCCTGCGGAAAGCCGTCCACGAACATCCGGAGAAGGTGGCCGAAGCCAGCCCTCGGCGACTTTCCCCGGAAGCGCGCGAGCGCCTCAAACGCGTCATCCGTGATGCCGCGAATTAATTCCGTCCGTTCCGTGTAAGGTTCCTGCCTCCCTCGCGACGAATCACGGTCGATGACCTCCAATCAAAATCTGAAATCTGATGAAACGATTGAACGTTCGTAGCTTCGCGCTGATCGCACTGCTGGCCTCGAGCCAGGTGCCCGACTTGGCCCTGGCCGCGCCGGTGGCGGATTTTGCCGTCGAGTCGCCCGTGGATGGAAAGGTCTTCCGGCTTTCGGAAGCCCGGGGCAAGTTCGTGGCCCTGCATTTTCTGCTGAAGACCGAGTGCCCCTTTTGCCTCAAGCACACGCGCGACTATGCCAGGAGCGCCGCTGTTGCGAAGGACGTGACGCACGTCTTTCTCAAGCCGGACAGTGCCGACGAGATTAAGGCGTGGAGTGCCAAGGCGAATCGAGGCGACGACTTCGCGGATGTGGTCATCTACCGGGACGCAGACGCGAAGCTGGCCGATTCATTTGGCATTCCGGGGGGATACGAGTTTCACGGGCAGAGCATGCATTTCCCGGCCTTGGTGCTCCTCGACGGCATGGGCCGGGAGGTTTTTCGCCATGTCGGCCGGGACAACGCGGATCGATTTTCCTCCGATCAGTTTGCGAAGAAGCTCGCGGAATTGAGGGAGAAGCCGTTGGCGCTGGAGCATTACAACCTCGGTGCGGACAAGGTGGCGATTAGTGGCTACGACCCAGTCGGCTACTTTATCCAGAGCAAGGCGCTCAAGGGGCGAAAAGAGATCAGTGCCCTCCATCGCGGTGTCACTTATTACTTCGCGTCGGAGGAGAACCGGAAGCTCTTCCGTGGGTCGCCGGAAAAGTTTCTGCCGACTTACGGTGGCTGGTGCGCCACGGCGATGGCCAAGGGCGAAAAGGTTGAAATCGATCCGACCAACTTCAAGGTGACCAACGGCCGGCTGTTCCTGTTTTTCAAGGCATTCTATGCCAACGCCATCAAGGACTGGAACCGGGACGAACCGGGCCAGACGGCGAAGGCGGATGCGAACTGGAAGCGAATTGCCGGCGAATAATCAACCAAGCCCCCTATGAAACATTGCCGCTCGCAAATCGTTGCCAGCTGGATTCTTCAGATCGTCGCCGCGATCATTCTCGCGCAGACCTTGTTCTTCAAGTTCGGCGGAGCCGAGGAATCGAAATTCATCTTCACCACTCTGGGCGTGGAACCGTGGGGCCGCGTCGCCTCCGGGTGCGCGGAGCTGATCGCGGTTGTCCTGTTGTTGACACCGCGCACGGTCACGCTGGGCGCGCTCCTGGCCCTGGGACTGATGGTGGGCGCCATCGGCGCGCACCTGACGAGGCTGGGGCTGGTGGTGCAGAACGACGGCGGACTTCTCTTCAGCCTGGCGCTTACCGTGTTTGCCTGCGGTGCGGGCGTGCTGGTGTTGCGACGTCGCGAGATTCCCGTGCTGGGCGCGTTCTTTGTCCCGCTGAACGAGCTAAGCTGTCCGGCCAAAACCTGCCGGCACTGACGATCAACTCCGGCCTGAGACCACGATGAACACCGTTGCCACCATGGATTCGGAATCGGTTGCCTGTTCCGATGATTCACCCCCGACTTGCGGCGAAGGTCAGCCGGCGAATTCGTTGAGCGCCGACCGGCGCATCGTGAACGCCGCCGTCGCGATCCTGACGCAGGGTGAGGACTTGCTTCGCGCGTTGTCCCGCGAGACCTACACGCGTCGGGTGCCCCTGGCGTTCAACGCCTGCATTGGCGGTCATTACCGCCATTGCCTGGATCACTTCACGAGCCTGCTGCGCGGCCTGGGCGCACCAGAGGTAAACTACGACCACCGCGAACGTGACGCGCGCCTTGAATCGGAGCCTGACTTTGCGCTGGCCTTGACCCGGCGGCTGCGGACGCAATTGGAGGAGCTGCCCGATGCGGCACTGGCGGCGCCGGTGCGGGCGCGCTGCGAGGTCAGCTATAATCATGGTGATTCGTCCCTCACCGACTCCACGTTTGGCCGGGAAATGGTTTATGCCATTGCTCACGGCATTCATCACTATGCGCTGATTGCCGTCATGGCCCGCCTGATGGACGCCAAGCTTCCGGATCACTTCGGCGTGGCGCCTTCCACCGTCTCGCATCTCGCCCGACAAACCGCACGATGAACGCTCCGGTGCTCCAGTGGCTCCCGCTTGGATTCCATGAGTGGCTGCCGGCCGCGCAGGCGGCCACGCTTGGCGGGTTGACGCTCGTGCAGGAGGACGTGCCGACGGTCAGCGCCGCCCTGTTGGCGGCGGCGGGGCAACTCACCTGGCAGGCCGGATTTCTGGGCGTGTTCTTCGGTATCTGGGTTGGGGATGCGCTGCTGTACCTCCTCGCTCGCGGACTCGGGCGACCGCTCCTGCAACGGGCGTGGGCAAAGCGATTCTTCAATCCCGTTGCGGTGGCGCGAAGCGAGCAATGGTTTGCTGAACGTGGGACCTGGCTGCTCCTAAGCAGCCGCTTTGTTCCTGGCACGCGCCTGCCGACGTACCTCGCCGCGGGGTTTCTTCGTCTTCCCTTTGGACGATTTCTTCTTTGGACAGGCGCGGCGGTGGCGGGTTGGACCGGTGGGATCTTTGTGCTCGCGAATCTGTTTGGAACGGAGCTGCTGCAGTGGTTGCAGCGTTGGAACTCCGGCGGGTGGGTCGTGTTGCTCTTGGCCATCGCGCTGGCGGTTTTGCTTCGGCTTTCGGTCAACGTCGTGCAAAGGCGGTTTTCACGACTTCTCAACTCGTGCCAACTGGCCCATGAACCGGCGGACTGCTCCACCTCACCCGGTTCCGATCTCGCCCGGGCGAGTTCGGAACCTGCCCTCTCCCCCGCAGGGCGGCGGAGAGGGTTACGCGGTCGACCGCACCGACTAACAAGTTGCTCGATCGCCGCGCCGCCCGCCTGCGTGTCGATCCGGCCCCCGAAAGACCACGACATTGCCGACGGCCGATCCCATCACCGCGTGGTCGCTGAAGTTCCCCCTCTCCTTGGCTGGTCTTTACCCATAGTCATGGTTGCTGGGCACCGCGATCTGTCCCGGCGACTTGGAGCGGAAGACGCGATACATAGCGGTCATGTCGTCCAAGCGTTGAAGTCCCAGCCAGATGGTTTGAGTGCCGGGCTCGCCGT
>JBGARF010000034.1:0-131684 GCA_044230345.1 Limisphaerales bacterium | reverse complement strand
GCTCAGCGCCTTGACTCGCCTCGCGCACTCGGGCATGACTAACCCCACAGCGTCGCTTCGCTCCGACTACTGTCCGATTTGCCCCGGAATCGGTGTCCGACAATTATCGGAATCAGTGTCCGATTTCATCGGAATACGCACTCGAATGCATAACGGCAAAAAAGCCCAGAAATCGCGACATTAAACACTGGCACCGATGCTGCTTAGGTGGTGGCGAATCCATTGCATGTGCCGAAACATCCGGCCAATACCAAGCGCGCCGCGCAGCTCATCTTAGGCTACCTGGAAAGGTTCCCCGAGGCCGAAGACACGCTCGAAGGCGTTGCGCGTTGGTGGTTGTTGACTCAAACCGTTTGGGTCGCCGTCAATGACGTAAGCGCAGCGTTGGGGTGGTTAGTCGAGCGTCGGCGAGTCTCCGTCCGGTCGACGGCTCGAGGGCCGAGCTATCGACTCAACCGACGGCGAATTGATTGGAAGAAACTATGAAAAACTACGTCGCTATTCTGATCTTTGGATCAATTCTGCTGGCGCGAACGTCGTCTGCGCAGCTTGGCGAAGAGCTTACCATCCTCCAGCGCGGCCCGAATAGTCGCGTAGTGGAAAGGTTGATCCGGGAAGTGCAACCCGATGGAAAAATGGTCGACCGCAAGTCGCGATACGAAGAGGTGGCTTCCGGGCTTCATCGTTGGCAGCCTTCGGAGCAAAATCCAAACGCCGGAGAGTGGGTCGAGACAGAAGAAAAGTTCGAACTAGTTCCTGGAGGAGCGGTGGCTAGAGGACAACATACAGTTTTCATCGGTGCCGATTTTCAGGCTCAGGGAGTGGTGAACCTGGAACTAGCGGGCCAGCGCTTCCGCAGCCACCTCCTCGGACTGGCTTACACCGAGATGACCACTGGCAGAAGTGTGTTGATCGGCGAACCGCAGGCGTGTGAGGGCGAGCTCATTGAGCCAAACATAATCTTGTTCCGCAACGCGCTCTCCGGACCGGTCCAATGTGACGTGCGCTACACCTTCACACGCGGAGGCTTCTCTCAAGACATCATCTGCCGATCCCGATTGCCCGACCCAGTCGAATGGGGTTTCGACAAGATCTGGACGCGAGTTGAAGTGTGGAGTGTGGTCGACGCACCGGAACCTGTGCGGAAAACCGCGCTCGCCAAACCCGAGGAACGAACATTGCCCGTTGCTGATGCTGGCATGTCCGATGAAACGCTGGAGTGGGGCAGTTTGCGCATCGGCCCGGGGCGTGCCTTTATGCTGGGCGATCAAGACAATGTTGAGATCGGCGAGACGATAGTTGCCAAGAATTTGATCGATTTGGAACAGACTCGCTTCCTCGTTGAGAAGGTTGATTACGTGGATATCGAGGACGAGTCCCGAGGCCTGCCAGTTGCCGCGGCAAAGGCCGAAGATGGAAAAGCGCAAGCCAATCTTCGGCATCCCACGAGAGACAAGGCCTTGCTGGCAGCTGTTCAAGAAAGCAAACGACGCCGATCCAAACAGGAGGCGCGTGCAATTCCCGCCGTCATCACTCCTCCCGGTCTCCGCACTGCGGCCGTGCGTCCGTCTCGAGAAGAGCCGGGACTTGTCCTGGATTATCAGGTCGTCAACGTCAACACCAACGGGATGGTTTTCCAAAGAGACACGACGTATTTTGTGGTCGGCAATTATACACTTTCTGGAACCACAACGTTTGAAGGGGGCACTTGCATCAAGTCAACCAACGGCAGCGGCGTGAATCGACTTTCGATTACAGGCACGATCGTCTGTGACACGACTCGAACGCGTCCAATATTTCTCACGTCGTGGCAGGACAATACGGTCGGAGAAACAATTTCGGGCTCAGGAGGTCACCCGACCAACTGGTGTGGCCAATACATCGACTTGAGCGGGAATTCTTCCACGATCGAACTTTCAGATCTGCGAGTGCGTCACGCCTATGCGGGCGTGCGCCTCACAACAACTTCTAAAGTTACGATCCGACATTCTCAGTTTAGCACCAACTACCAAGCGATCACACTAGGCGCCGCCAGGATGCGTAACGTGTTGATCCATGATGGCGATTACGCCGCTGGCGGACAAGGCAACTGCCACTTCGAAAACGTGACCTTCCATCGCCTCAAATACATCCGTGGAACTCACGGAACTAACGCCACCTATCTGACCTACCTGACCAACTGCATGCTGATCTCGGTCACCAATGCTTATACAAACTACGGCACGAACAACGTCCAGGACACGAGTGACACGGGTTACTTCCAAACAGCGGGCAGCGGAACGCACTATCTCGCCAACGGTTCAACCAATCGCAATTCCGTGATCGCATCGGGCCTGATCGATTCGACTCTCCTGGGTGACTTGCGCAAGCTCACGACGTACCCGCCTCTCATTCTCACTAACCATTTTACAAATGATACCGTCCTAACGCCTCAGGCTCAGCGAGATGTGGATGATCTGGACTTAGGGTATCACTATCCCCCTCTGGATTACGGCTGGACTGCTCTCAAGATCAGCAACGCACGGCTGACTCTGAGCAACGACGTAGCAATTGGCCTCTACGGCAGTAGCACGAGTTACGGGATCGGCTTGGACAGCGGAGGTGTAATTGTCTCGCAAGGACTGCCGCACCGGATGGCCAAAATTATGAGACATAATCTTGCGCAGGAGCACGGATCGGGAGCGTGGTCATCCAGTTCCGATGCTGCACTAGTCAAGATTCTGACCAATAGCCCCGTCGTCCCACAGCTCTACTATCGCTTCACTGAAAGCGTTCTGCCGGCTGGCGCTGGTGAGCACTTCAATGCGCTCCACTTCATCGATAACGTGACCTATGGTTTCCGCGATAGCTTATTTGCGTCTGGCTACCTTCTGGCAACCGATGCGGGTTTGGGTTTTACCAACTGCATTCTTGACCGAGTATCTGTGGCGATCGAGGGGGAGGAAGACACGCCAACACGAAACTTCACTCACAGTCTTTTCCATGGTGGTGAGCTTTTGGTGATTGTCGGATCTGCAGCTCCCGTTCTCGCTCAAAACAATCTTTTCGACAGGACTTCGATCGCTCAATCCGGCACCTGGACCCACGGCTGGAACGGGTATTACACGAATGCCGCCAACCAGGTGCTCACGGGAGCGGCAACATCCAACCGGTTCCTGACCAGCGTCTCTTACCAAACTGGGTCTCTCGGTGGATACTACTACCCGACAAACGGCGGGGCCGCTTCTCTGACAGATCTGGTCAACGCGGGAAAGACGAACGCCCAATTGCTCGGGTTCTATCACTACACCAGCGCCACAAATCAGACCAAAGAGGCTAATAGTTTGGTGGACATCGGATTCCGGTACGTCGCCACCACCAATGGTTTGCCCGTCGACACGAATGGCGACGGAATTGCCGACTGGCAGGCCGACTCCAACGGCAGCGGTGCGGTGGACTCCGGCGAAATTTCATGGCAAACCAGCGGCGACCAAGGATTCCGCGTGTGGATAACAAAACCAAGGCAAGGAGGCAATCTGCCATGAATGACGAGAATAATCTGCGATCCTTATCTCATATCAAGGCCAAATCCATGAACGTTATCCACCAAGACTGGACCGATCGGAGCAGGCACCAGTTGGTCGCCCTTGCTTGCGCGCTGCTGGTCTCGATCGCCATGGCGTCCGCTCAGCACCCGCCGCCGCCGGAGGACTGTGATACCTATGAATCCTTTAGCTATGTGTGCGGGGCGGGATCTTGTTGGTACTATGTCTGTCAGGACTGGGCAGATATGGGCTCTCCGTGTCCGAGTGAGGGTTCCGGTGAAGGCGGATGTTGCGGTGACGGAGATCCCAATGCCCAAATGCCCGTCTGGGTTGAGGACCAGAAACCAACGTCAACTGGGCAAAAATCAGATCCAGGAATGTGGGGTGCACCCTCGAATGTCACCGGCGGAATGCCTTTCTGGTACGTGGAAGAGCCGAGCCTGCGCTTGTATCTCAAAGACAAGCCGTTCTTTTACCAAACCAGCCGTCAAACATCCATTGAGCTGGGGTTGTACTACAAGAGCGAACCGGGGCAAGCTGGCCAAGTGGATGCACGGCAATACGCCATTTTCGGGGTCGGCACCAACTGGTCAACGCCATGGCGTTCGTACCTCCAGCGCACCGAGTCGAAGGATCCAACCACAACTGATGACGAAGTCTGGTACTGTTTCCTTGGCGACGGTACCGCCCGCAAGTACCCGCTCGGCGCACCCGAATACCTGACCCGGGCGGTCCTGACCAAGACGAACAGCGAATACTGGCTGACGTTTCCGTCTGGAGCCCGCAATGTCTATGGCCAATGGGTGACCCTTGGAGGTAACGAGTATTGTTTCTTGAGTCGCCAGGAATCGCCTGAGGGCAGCGCAACTCAGTTCACCTACTCATTTGCGACCGCCGGTTCCGTTACCAACACCATCCGGTTACAAACAATCACCGACCCGGACGGTCGCGATACGACTTTCGTTTACCACACCAACAACGCGTTCTATTCAAACCTCATTTCCCAGGTCAACGGACCCTACGGGTTGACCGCTTCACTGGGCTATAATAGCCAGGCGCAACTGACAAATCTAACCGATGTGATCGGCCTCTCGTCAGGCGTTCGCTACGGCGCCAACGGACTGGCCGCCTTTCTCGACACTCCCTACGGCACGACTTCATTCTCCTACCTGGAAACCAACAGCTGGAAAGCGGTCCGGGTCGAAGAATTAGGACAGCGACGTCATCTGTATCTTCGCGGTTACAACGCAACCAACGCGCTATCAACCGGGCCATCGGAGGGCATGGCGTTGAATTCGTTTCTCGGAGCCGTCACCTCGGCCACGGTCCAAACCAATAATTTCGATTCGCGATGCACTTTTCGTTGGGGCCCTCGTCAATATGAGCACCTACCCTTGTCCATCCGCACCAATCTGGCGAACGTCCTATTTGATCCTGCCAATCTGAGCACGAACGACTTCAAGTTGGGTTGGACTTCTCACTGGTTACGCAGCAACCCGAACGGCACGAACGAGATTCTCAGCGTAAGCCCGTCGGTCATCCGTGAACCCAGCCCGTCGGACGACGGAAGCGTGGAAGGGTTATTGACCTGGTTTGATTACGAGGGCAAGTCGGACGGGAAATGGGAGTACACGGGTAAACGCTCGGCGCCGTTGGTCATTGCTTCCCGGGAACCCGGAGGTGAGTGGCGTGTCTCCCAATTCGAGCGCAATAGTCGCGGCAATCCCACAGTCGTCCGCGAGACCATCACCTCGGCCGAGTTCGATGATGGATGGTTTGATGACTACCTGATCACCCAGTGGCGAACCAACTGGTTTAGCTACGCTGCCAACGGCCTGGATCGGACCGAGCATTGGCGATACTCGGATGCCGGAGCCAGCGTGCTCATCAGCAGCAACGCATACAATGAGTTCCACCAAATCGTAACCAACTTCAACGCCGTAAGTGAAACCACGATGTTTGAATACAACGGCAACCATCAGATCACAAAAGTGACCCGACCTTCCGGCCTCGTGACCGAATTGTCCTACGATGGCAACAGCCAATTGACCTCGATTGTCGACAAGAACGGCGCGACCAGCCTGCGCACCAATTCTTACACCTGGACCAATGGCTACGTTCTGACTCACACCAATCCGCGAGGACTTGCGGCGACCAATTCGTGGGATGCCCTCGGTCGGTTGACCAAGCGAGCGACGCACGATGGCGCCATCTCTCATTCCTATGGCAAGCTGGATCGGGTCAAGACCATCGACCGGATGGGTTTTACCTACGGCTACGCCTACAATGGATTTCGGCAGTTGACCTACTTCACGAATGCGAACAGCAAAGTCTGGACTAATACCTACTGCGACTGCGGCAGCTTGGAAACGGCTATCGATCCTCTCGGCAACACCAACAGTTTTAGCTACGACAATCAGGGCAGACGGCTTCGCAGAACCTTCCCAGACCAGAGTTGGGCCGAGCATGCCTACGACCTGTTTGATCAACCGGTCAAGTTCACCGACAGCGCTGGCATCAATGTCACCAACGTTTACTCGATTCGCGGGATGCCCATCTTCCGGAAGGCGGCTTCGGGTATTCTGGCCCGAATGCTCTTCGATGCCAACGATCGCCTCACCAATCACGTGGACCAAAACGGTGTCTTGACCGCCCTCCAATTCGACGCTCTGGACCGGATTCTGACCCGGGAAACACTCGATGGCGCGTCTTATGCACATGAATCCTACAGCACGGAGATCTTCGGCTACTCGAGTCTCGGTCTGGTCATCCACTCCAATCAACTGGCGCAGGTGACCCTTTTTGAGTATGACTTGCTCGGGAGAAGGATTACCGAAACCAACGCCAACGGCGAAATCACTCGCTTCAAGTACGATGCAAACGGGAGCATCACCAATCTAATCGATGGAAAAGGCAACAACACATATTGGAAATATGATCTGAACAGTCGAGCGACGAACAAGACCGACGCCGTCAACGTGGTCTTCACCTACGCTTATGATGCCAACGGCCGATTGATCAGCCGTTGGAGCGCCGCCAAAGGAACGACGACCTACGGCTATGATTCGGTCGGCAATCTCACGGCGGTCAATTATCCATCAAGGACGAACGTGATGGCCTATGACGCCAATAATCGGCTGATCTCGATGTCAGACGGGGTCGGCACGACGACCCGCAACTACACCTCGTTTGGAGCTCTGCAGAGCGAAGATGGTCCATGGGCCGACGACACGGTCAGTTACAGCTATAGCCAACGGCAGCGAACGGGTCTGAGCATTCAGCATCCGTCAGGGCCGGCGTGGAGTGAGAGTTATGCCTACGATCACCTTCGGCGCCTGACGAATGTCACCTCGCCGGCGGGCGCCTTTGGATACTCCTACAGAAGCGGCCTTGTCGACGATCTCCTCGACGACAATCTCCAGGTTCCGGCCACGCCCACCCTCGGAAATCTGGTCCGCATTTTGAGTTTGCCCTCGGGCGCCTATGTGACCAATAGTCATGACGTCTTTGGGCGCCTGACCAGCACCGCACTACGAAACAGCGGCCACACGAACTTGAACTTGCACTCGTACGACTTGAACGTGGGCAATCAACGGACTAATCAAACCCGGCTGGATGGGAGCAATGTCGGTTACACCTACGATGATATCGGGCAGTTGAGGAGTGCCTTGGGATTCGAGCCGGGCGGAACGACCAACCGCTGGCAGGAACAGTTCTACTATACCTACGACGCAGCGGGCAACCTGAGCATCCGTGTGCAGAACGTGCTGACCAACGTTTTCAATGTCAATAGCCTGAATCAATTGACCAGCGTCGTCCGGACGAATGACAGTTTTACCGTGGCGGGCGTGACTCACGGACCCGCCACAAATGTGACCGTGGCCGCCAATGGCAACTCGCCCGCCAACGCGATCCGGTACGCGGACAGTTCCTACGTGCGGACCAATGTCGCGCTGGTCAACGGGAACAACACATTTACCGCGGTGGGCAAGGACAATTCGGACAGAGGTGACACGAACACCGTGACGGTCACGTTGTCGAAGGTCATCACGCAACTCTACGATTTGAACGGAAACCTGCGCACCAATGGCACGCGAACCTTCGATTACGACGAGGAGAATCAGTTGACGTGCGTCACCGAGCCTAATTCATGGAAGGCGGAGTTCGTCTATGACGGCTGGTTTCGCCGCCGAATCGAGCGAAACTATCGGTGGGCCAACAGCGTGTGGGTGCTAAGTTCCGAGACTCGGTTCATCTATGATGGCCGGGTCGTCATCCAGGAACGCAACCAGTTCAATCTGCCGGCGCTGACCTACACACGGGGCAAGGATCTCAGTGGGGGCTTGCAAGGCGCCGGCGGCATTGGCGGATTGCTCGCAATGACCGAAGTCTCGCCTTCGGGCGATGTCTCTTCCTACTATCACTCCGATGGGAACGGAAACGTAACCGCGATGATCAGCACCAATCAAGAGATCGTGGCCCGCTACGTTTTTGATCCATTCGGCAATACATTGGCTGCGACCGGCGATAAGGCTGCTGCCAATCGCTACCGGTTTTCGAGCAAACCAATTCACGAACAATCGGGGATGTACGATTACCTATACCGTTGGTACATTCCTGAACTGCAACGGTGGCTAACTAGGGATCCGGTTGGCCATAATGGCGGCGTGAATCTTTTTCGATTTGTTAAGAATAGTCCCCTCGGATACCGTGATGACCTCGGTTTGGTTGAGCGGGTTATTGGGAAGGGAGGCGTTAGGAATAATGGCACCGAACCTGTGTTAGCCTACAACGATGACACTCGCACGGAGTATTGGGTTCCTCCATTCGGTGGCGAAACTCCGACGGGTGATTGGGACTATGCCTTTGTGGACGGCGAATGGATTGACATCAATGCTGGTATGCTTGACGTAGATGACCTAGGCGTCGAGCCCGGGCAGTGGTTTTGGGAGCCGGCTGACGAAAAAGAGATTGAGAATCTGACTCAAGATTACGAGGATGGCGTTGTACCTTTCTTTATTCCTCTTCCGGTTGAACCAACACCGCCAATCGAGTGTCACACTAGTTGGGAAGGAACTGAGTTCGACGTAATACCTACTTACTGATTCACGTGAACGAACTGTCCGAAAGAGGCCAAGAGCCGAAATTGTCAAATATGTCGAGAACTGCATGGCGGGCTCTTATGATGTTGCCGATGATTTCAGTTGCGTGGACTTTAGCATTCTATATGTATTGTATCATGACGAGGATCGATCTCGGTAAATGGCCACGGTCGAAGTTTGAGGCTGGTCCGATTGAAATGCGCTGGTTGGATCGTGTGCTGGAGTTCGGGCTGTTGGTAGTTATTTTCTCAATGTGCCTATACTTTCTAGTTTGCCTTTCGCTGGCTTTATGTGGGAAATTGACGGGGTGGAAATCAAAGCTCATGCTTTTCCTTCCATTGCTCCCATTTGCTTTTGTCGTTTTTGTCGATCCCGGGCGTCTATTTAGATGGTTTTTGGATTAGAAGCCGATGTAGAGGATGCGGTCGCCGCTTTGATGAGGTCAACCGTGCGGCGCGACAAACGTGGCCGGCCTTGCAGCGATCGTACCCAGGACGCGCATCTTGAGGTAGGGAGTGGGATTTCGCATGAGGGCTGGAATGAGGGGCCACAAGCCGATCAGCAGAGGTCCCAAGGCGGTGGCCGAGACGGTATGCCGAGGCGGAACATCTTCCAGGAAGATCGGGCTGGTGCGGGTGCGGCCACAACCTCCGCGTTGGTCGCGATTCGAGCAGTAGACCCGCTGGCCCCGGACCTTTCATTCGTAGGCCTTGGTCGGGTCATTGCCGTAAAGTAGGCTGTACCGGTTCAGCGTCTCGGCTGCACCGCAGTGGCAACAGCAATGCTGCCTGAGCGAGAACCTCCGACCTTAAGTGTACAGCTGCGGATTGTTTCGTGGAGAAGTTGTCGGGTTGAGTCGTGGAGGAACGGGAGGAATGATCGGGCTTTGGCGTGGGGATGAAGGCGAGGTGGTCCGTGGTGAAGGTGGCGGAGAGTTACGAGCTGATAGTGGCGGGTTCGAGGCGAGAGACGATGACGTGCTGCGGCGTGTGGGCCGTTGCGCCTTGGCGTCGGTAGAGGTTAACGTCACATCAGCCACTCAGACTACGAGATCACTCCGGCCAGAAAACGGCACTTCCTGCGACGGCACTGTGGCCCGTAACAATTCACTCATTAACGGCGTTCGCACGCTTCCATTGTGTTGCAGTCGAGAATTGCGATACAATGTGAGTGCATTCGTTGTTTTCAGACACACCCCTTCTACCGTGACGACTCGCACAAAACGTATGTCGTCATTTTGCGTGTCTGAAGGCCGCGCGACGAGCATACCTCGTGGAGTGGGGGTATGCTTGAATGGAACCAGACGAACACATCATCATCGGTCACAGGCATGAATGGGGCGGGGAGATCCCGTTTGGTGTTGATTCTGCAGCCCGGCGCCAACACCTCTACATTATTGGACAAACCGGATCAGGGAAGTCCACCTTATTACGGAATCTGATTATCCAAGACATCGTTGCTGGCCGGGGAATCGGGCTCATCGATCCACATGGCGATTTAGCCTCAGAGATCCTCGACCATATCCCGCCACGACGCACCAACGATGTCGTCTATTTCAATCCGGCGTCGAAGGATTCGCTGGGGATAAACCTATTTCGGGCGACGACGGACAACTGGCACCTGATTGCTTCAGGGATAATTTCGGCTTTTAAGAAAATTTGGGGAGATTCATGGGGACCGAGGCTCGAATACGTTTTATACGCCGCAGTCGCAGCGCTCGCTCAATGCGACAATACCAGCCTTTTAGGCGTCTCCAGGATGCTTTATGACGAACGATATCGGGCTTGGGTGGTGAGACAGATAAAGGACCCGATGGTTCGCTCGTTCTGGATCAACGAGTTCGGCAATTACGATAAAGGATTTCGGCAGGAGGTTATTGGGCCCATCCAAAACAAAGTTGGCCAGCTCTTCATGGCGCCAGGTTTGCGGAATGTCCTGGGTCAGGTTGGAACCAAGATCAACTTCCGCTTCATGATGGACCGGAGGCGCATCTTTATCGCCAATTTGAGTAAAGGACTAATCGGGGAAGCTCACAGCAGCCTCCTGGGGTCGCTCTTGGTGACGGCATTTGAGCTGTCAGCCCTATCACGAGCGGACATTCCCGCCCATGAACGTGAAGACTTTTTCCTATATGCCGATGAATTTCCTCAATTCGCGACGGAGTCGTTCGCCAGCGTGCTATCGGAAGCTCGAAAATATCGGCTGTCCCTTACGCTGGCGCACCAGTACTTGGGACAGTTGACTGAGCAGACACGAGATGCCGTATTTGGTAACGTGGGGACATTCCTGTCATTTCGAGTGAGTGAATCGGATGCGTCGGTCATGGAGCGACAATTTGGAGGAAGCTTGACTCGCGCTCATTTTATCGGCTTGGAGAACTACGAATTGTGCGCGCGACTTCTAAATCGCGATCCGTTCCTCGCTCGTTCTCTCCCGCCGATGAACGGGTCTGATGGCAGGCTAAGGATAGTAATTAAGTGTTCACGGCAGAAGTATTGCACACGTCAAGAAGTGGTCGAGGAACGGATTGAACGTTGGTTGAAAAGGAGGCACTAGATTCTGCATATTTGACCGGTATCGGACGGGGAGGGGGAGTGCTTGGCGTGCGATGGTTTTCATAGCGGCTACTTCGGAATTTGCCCGCGCTTCCTTTCATGAGCTGTTCGATATCGAGCCATTACCACGATGCAATCGGCTCTCCACATTGACGTGGTGATCCCCGCTTTGTTTTAATGAGACTGGAACATCGTTCCTTAACTCACCAAAAACAAAAGGAGTATCTCCATGGATATGTTAATACTGCCGATTGCGGACCCAAAGTTTCAGCCCGGCCGATTAGTAGCTACGCCAAACGCACTCGAAGTGATACCGAATGATGAAATGGCCGCGGCTCTTTCTCGTCACTTTCGCGGCGATTGGGGTGTATTGGATAGGGAGGATCTGAATGCAAATGACGCGGCTCTGAAAAACGGCGGCCGGCTGTTCTCTGCATACCAGACCTCCCGGCAGATAAAATTCTGGATTATCACAGAAGCCGATCGGTCGGCGACGACAATTCTTCTACCGGAGGACTATTAATGAGCGCCTGGATCGACTTCAAATCACTTCGCAACCGTTTGGATTTCGAACAGGTACTCGAGCACTTCGGGGTCGAAGTGAAGCGTCGGGGTGATCAGCATCTCGGTTACTGTCCGCTGCCGAATCATAACGGGAAGAAAAACTCTCCTTCGTTCTCAGCACATTTGGTTCGCGGGATTTTTCAATGCTTCGGCTGTGGGGCCAAGGGCAACATACTCGAATTTGCGTGCCTCATGTCGAATGTAGATGCCAAGGACGGGGCGGCGTTCCGGGGAGTAGCCCTTGAACTGCAAAAGCGATTCTGCCCGGAAAAGGGAAGTGCCGTTGATGTTCCGAGGCCTGGAAGGAAGGAGGCGGCACCGCGAACGCACAAAACGCACGCCGAGCCACCGCCGGCACCCAAGTCAGTCATAAACCCGCCGCTCGACTTCGAGCTCAAGGGATTGGACAGCAAGCACCCATATCTGTTGGGTCGGGGGTTTTCACCGGAAACCATCACCCACTTCGGGTTGGGATTTTGTTCCCGGGGTATGCTCAAAGACCGCATCGCAATCGCTCTTCACGATGACAAGGCTCGCCTTATCGGATACGCCGGCCGTTTGGTAGATGATGCGGCGATTGACGAAGAGAACCCGCGATACCGATTTCCTGGGGAAAGGAAGCGAGACGGGACGACACTTGAATTCCGAAAGTCGCATTTCCTTTACAATGGGAATCGGATAAAGGGGCCGGTTGACGAGCTCATCGTGGTCGAGGGTTTTACCTCCGTCTGGTGGTGCCATCAGAATGGCTTGCCCAATGTCGTGAGCACTATGGGCGCTGATTGCTCCGAAGTGCAGGCCAAATTAATCGCAGACTTGGTGAAGCCTGGCGGCCGTGTCTGGGTCATTCCGGATGGCAATGATGCGGGTGAACGATTGGCGCAGACCGTACTGCTCCGGGTGGCTCCCTTTCGCTTTGTTCGATGGGCGCAGCTGAATGACAACCAGCAGCCCACTGACATCTCGGGCGAGGAATTGATGGCCCGACTCAAAAGTTAGACAACGGCGACTCGATAGGGTCGCCTTTTTCGTCCTGGCGGTAGCAATCGGTTCAAACGTCTCGGAAGAGGTCCCGCAGACTCACTTTGAGCGACGACGCAATCCGGGCCAGCGCATCAACCGAGATCGTTTTCTCCATGCGCTCCACTTCTCCGATGTACTTGGGGTTCAGCTCTGCAAGTTCGCCAAGCCTTTCCTGAGTCAATTTCGCCTTCTTGCGATACTGGCGGATGGCCTGAGCTAAGGACTTGCGATGGGCGGGATATGCTGCCACGAATCCGCAGCATATCCATCCCGCAGCTCCATCTGACACCAGCTATAGCTGGTATTTTAGCTTGCGTTTCATCGTCCTCAGGGGAATTGTTCACGGGCAATGAATGCGAATCCGATTTTTCTGCGCAGACTCGGGCCAGATCCGCATGCCAACGGAGCGAAGACGCCGGCGCTCAAGAATTGTCCGGACGTCTTCGAGCTCGCTGACGGGGATTTTGCGATAATCGGCATTGATATGACGGCGGAGGCAATACCCAACCTGCCGGCGACCGCGAGCTGTGGTCCAGACGAGCGGGTTGTCCGCGTTCCCCGGAGAATTCTCGTTCTGGCCAGGCCCGACATTCCGAGTCAGCCGTAGGGCCCCGGGGGGCCTTGTACTCGAGCCCGAATCGTGTCATAATCCCCGAAATGGGGATATTCAACGGATTCGTAGTTCACTGGTTTGACCTCCTTCAAAGCGCCGGCATCATCGGCGGCTTGCTCTTTACCGCATATTCCATCCGAAAAGACAATCAGGCGAGGCGGATATCCAATCTAAACGCTATCGCTGACAGGCACCGTGAGATCTGGCAGGACTTCTATTCCCGCCCACAGTTCTCCCGGGTGTTGGATGCAAAAGTGGACCTGTCCAAGGTGCCAATCTCGCAGGATGAAGAACTTTTCGTCAATTTGCTCGTTGTCCATCTCGACAGCGTCCATCGAGCAATCAAGGCAGGATTGTTCGTGAAAATTGAAGGGCTCAAGCAGGACATATCCGGGTTCTTTGCTTTGCCGATTCCAAGAGCGGTCTGGGAGAAGTACAAGCACCTCCTGGATCGGGATTTCATGGAACTGGTGGAATCCGCGCTGAAGTAGATTCTGCTCCTCGAACTTCAAGGATTCGCTCTTTGGCCACTCTCTCTTCAACCAGCTCTTCACGCTCAGGCTGCCGCCTGTAGGTCCGCCTTCGGCGTGTTTCAATTTCAAACGAAGTGCCTCTGACGGCATCGCGGTATGCTGAGGGTGTGACCCAGATCGGCCCGAGGGGGTCATGCGTTACTTCAGTGAAGGTTGAAAGACACGTCTGAGTGAGAATCGGCGGATTGTTCTGCAGAAGTCGTTCCGCGGTGTTGTTCCGGCGTTCGGCAGTCTTGAATACCATCAGCACACGAAATGGATATTCCCTGTATGCGTTCCGCAAACCACCATTGCGGACCGCGAAGCCCCCTGAGTGATAGTAGTGGTGATAGCAGGCGGCCTTGAGCGCGAGGGTCTCTTGGACCTCCGTGGAACGGTCGAGTTCGAGAAAGAAGGAATGCTTCGATACTCCGTCGGTGCCTTTCTCGTGGAAACGGATGAAGCCGTCCGGCTTTACAACGACGGGGTCTCCGGAAGGGAGTGGACATGTTTCGAATTCGTGAAGGAGGGGCCAGGTGCAGAACTCGGCGATGGTGAGGGAGTCGATGTCTCTTAGCGCCGAGTAAAATGCAGCCTTTACGTCAATAACCGCCGATTCGTGTTGAATGGTGAGCGAGCTCACGTGCGCACGCTTGTTCAATGTGAGCTGAGCTAACTGCGGATATTCCTCGAGAATGCGATGAGTTCGAAGAAGGGCGATAGCCCTGGCGGTCAGGGAATACACTGCTGGCTCCGAGGCTCGCCTTGGTCGCACGCTGACGAGGTTTGCAGTCTTGAGTTTTTGGAGGCGCTTTTTTGCAGCCTCTCTTCGGCCACCAAAGTGGATTGCGGCGACGTGGGCTGACGTCATGAGGCGAGATTCAAAAAGGTCGCGAAGGAGTGCGAGGTCTCGATGCTGGAGAGCGAATCCTAGTGGGGAGAGCATTGAGGCAATTATACCAAAATTCCTTCAACTCGTTGCACCCTAGGGTGTAAACAATCGGCTTGGATGATATAATTGGTGGCGGAGGTACATTTGAAACCAATTGAATTGTTCATAAACCGCGTCATCCATGCCGATTCCGTAACCCTGTTACCGCAGTTCCCAAGCGAATGCATCGATTTGGTTGTCACAGACCCGCCGTATCTGGTCAACTATCGACCCCGGAATGGAAGGACCATTGCCGGGGACAAGTCAGACGAGTGGCTGCGACCAGTATTTCGCGAACTATATCGAGTCCTCAAGCCAAACACCTTTTGCGCCACCTTCTATGGCTGGCCCCACATTGACCGCTTCATGTCCGTTTGGAAGGAGGTTGGATTTCGGCCCGTGAGCCACTTAGTCTGGAAGAAATCTCACTGTTCATATAGAGGCTACACGCGGGGGCTCCACGAGGTCGGATTCCTGCTGGCGAAAGGCAGGCCGCCAAAGCCCACGCATCCGCCGCCCGATGTGTTGCCGTGGGAATACACAGGAAATATCTATCATCCGAATGAGAAGCCGGTCATCGGCATCACGCCCCTGATAGAGGCGTTCTCGAAGCCGGGTGATATTATGCTCGATCCGTTTTGTGGGTCGGCGACGACAGGGGTGGCGGCCAAAAAGTGTGGCCGGAGATACGTGCTCGTTGAACGAGCGTGGCGGCATTGGAAGAATGGAATGACCCGCCTGATACCTGGTCTAATCGGTATTGAGGAAAGTTAGATGACACGAGCCCCAGAACGAAAGTTCCGGGGCTCTTTGGCAAAAACGTGCCTGCAAGCGACTGATGACAAGCTGTGCAGTATGGCGAGTATCGTCCTCATAACTCGGGCCGTCATGGAAACGAAGGCCGAGCCGAAATAATAGAGTGAGCCATAGTGCGGCCAGGTCCTCACGGCAAGTAATACCAGACCATGCAGACTATGTGGAATTCCCTTCGCGCCAATTGCGTAGCAACTACTCACGGACCAGCCTCTGAACAGAGACGTTATCAAGCAATAGGTCAATGCCTGAGGTGCTTCGAGAAACGTCCAGAAACGTGGCAGTGGTTGACGCAGAGACGGCGGTGAAAATTATGTGACGGGATAGCCAGTGAAATTGCTCGGGCGGTGAGGATTCGTCTGACCCCAGAACGTCTCCGTTTCGAGAATTGACGGAAGCTCTGAGAGTCACCACCTGGTTGAATGAGCCGCTCGCACGACTGACCAGGAATGTGAGGCTGTAGGCATATCCTGGAACCGTTGCGAAGGCCTGCGAGATTTGGGTGCCAGCCTGGGTATCGCCGCCATTGAAACTGATATCATTTGTACCTTCTCCGGCCCGGGCTCCTGAGGTGCTGCAGTATACCGGTCCGCCGGTGCCTGAAATCGTCCATCCTGTAAGCCTTGCGTCGCCAACCGGCAGTCCGACGAAGCCTGATGAAGTCATTTCAGGTATCGGCGACTCAAAGCTGCCGTTGATGATTAGCTCACGCGGCTCAGGTGGTTCATTGGTGGACTGCAGAGCGCGATAGAACCTTCGCGGACGATTAGTCGCTTCCGGGTCGGCAATGTGGCGGAAACTTGACTCTGGGATGATGTTCGTCAAAATTGATTCCCAATCCACAAGATTTGAAGACGACTCGATGACGTAGTTGCTTCCGATGGCTCCATGTAGATTGAATCCCAAGACGCCGCTGGTCAGGCCCGGATTGCGGAGGCTGGGTGGCCCAAGGCGAAAAAATTCAATCGGCGCGCTTGAAGGGGAAATATTTCCCGCCCGGTCGTGGGCGGCGATAGTGATCGAATATTGGGTGTTGTCCTGGAGACCGGACAGGATGAGATTCCGAGCGGTGGTCGAGGCGTAGAGCACGCCGTTGGTATAGACATAATAGCCAGCCATGCCGGAACCGCCGGTGTCGAAGACGCGGTTCCACGTCAGGCGAAGCTCGTTGGGGGAGACCTCTTCCGTGGTGAGACTGGTAGGGACGGACGGGGACACGGCGTCGCTGTGAACCGTGGGTCCACGTGTGATGCGCTGAAGCCGGTTGCCAGCGTTGTCGTATGAATATGATTCGCGGGAGACGTCGGAGTAGGCCGCGTTGGTGAGGCGGTTGACGGAATCGTGGGAGTAGGTTGTGGCGCCTAAAGAAGAGTTGGAGCAAATAATTGCTGCGCCGCAAAGAGTTCCTAGGCAGTGCTTGCTGAGAAAGCTCCATCGTGATTTAATAGTTGTCATGCAAAAGGATGACAGATTGATCAACTACATGCCATCAGTGTTTTGGTTTGGACTGGTCATGCGCACATTATCATTTTGGCTTGTGCTAAGGTGGTTATTTGAAAAGGGCTGGATGCTCATTCTGAGTCCCAAAAGCAGTCAAGCTGACTATGTGAACAACGTTTGGTTATTCATAGTTATACTTGCAGTAGTAGTTACTATTGTATTCTATTGCCGGTTTTTCGTATTGCCTGAGAATAGGCGTAACATTTCTACATGTCTCTGGGCGACATTCGGATTGCTGATTGCACTTCTGCTGATTATCGTCTGGACTACCATTGGCATCATAAAAAACACGACATTTTATCTAATAATGTAAGCTAATTTATTGAAACACCTCGTCAATGGCTTCTCCATATTTCTCGAATATTGAGTCTTGGAGCGGACTGCGTTGATCCAAAAGTCCCGAGAGTATCTCAGTCGATCCCGTAACAATAAGTGTAAATCCACCTGCAGATATCGCTATTCCCGGCGCAGCAAGTCCAGCTCCGTACGGAATGCCCAAACAACCAATACCTGTATTAAAACAACTAGCCACTCCACCCGCAGCAATAGTTATGCCTGCAGAGGCTTCGATAGCGCCTGACGCAAGTGCAAATACTCCTTTGATGAGTCGAACTGAACCTTGTCCAACCAGCAGCCAGTCTACGGAAGCGGCATGAATTGCAGCGGTCGGGTCGGCATTGTTCAAGTAGAACGGGTGTCCAGTGAGGAGTAGCGCATGCGCCGGAATGTCCGATGAACCACCGAGAGCAGCGCGGGCAACTACTTCACGAGGAGAGAGCCCAGAAATATCAATAAGACGTAGGGGATTATTCAACGCGTAGATATACCGATTCAAACTCTGAACGTCGCCATCATTACCCGTGAGCAGGTCTTTCGTTAGAAAACGGCCTAGTTGAGGACTGAAATGGCGAGCTCGAGCGTAGTAAAGACCTGAACTATCGTCCATGATACCATGCCGCCCTAAATAGCGGAAGGGCTGCGGGGAATCGCCGTCCTGGTTCGCCGGAACTCCGAAGGAATCGTAGGCATACCCATCCGTCACACTCCCCGTTGAGTCCGAGAGCGCCACCGTGCTGCCACGCACGTCGAAATGATAAGTGCTCACCGTTCCATCCGGGGTGATACGCTGGGAAAGTCCCAAACCAAACACGTAGCGGGCGAACGCGACGCCGTTTGTATCCGTCTCTGCGAGCACCTGCGTGAGCCCACCAAGCCGGTCGAGGACAAGGCGGCGCATCACCGCATTGGTGGTGGCGGCGAGCCGGTTTCCCATTCCGTCATACGCGCAAGCGCCGGTAAAGTTGCTGAGGGTGAACTGGATGAGTCGGTTCTCGAAATCGTAGCCGAATCTTTCGCTGCCGAGGCCGGTGAGGTTGCCGTTGCTGTCATGCGTTACCGACTTGCCGTCCACCACGGTCAGCCGGTTATCGGAATCATAACTGTAATTGTTGGTCTGGTTCGGGAGGAGAGGATAGAGTGGCTGCGCCTGTGAGGACTCCAGATGATTTCCCATGCCGTCAAGGGTTAGTGCGTACGCCGCGATGACAGAAGCGTCGGCCCGCGCATTCGTGAGCGCCACAAGGCGACTTCCAACATCGTAGCCATACGCCGCGGTAGTGCTGTCCGCGTTTGTCGTGGCAACTAGATTACCTCGACTGTCGTAGCCATAGGTGATCACGCCGCCAAGCCAGTTGGTAAGCGCTACCATCCGGTTCAACGGATCGTAGCTATAGCGAACGGTGAGGTTTCCGGGATATGTGAGCGCGACTCGATTGCCCGCGATGTCGAATTCATTCGTAACGCTCTGGCCATATGGGTCTGTGACGCTGACTAGGCGGTTTAAGTCATCGTAAACCCAAGTTGTGGTGCCGAGGCTATCGACCATTTGCGTTCGGTTGCCAACGGAATCGTAAGCGAAGCTCAAGGGCGGGCCGGTGGGATAGGTGATTTTGGTCAGCCGGTTCAGTGCATCGTGGCCATAGGAGATGCTGTCGCCATTTGGGGTGAGCTTGTTGGTGAGATTTCCCACCGTGTCATACCGAAAGATTGTTCTGTGCCCCTGTGGGTCACTCTGCTCTAGGAGCCGGTTCAGTTCGTCGAAGACGTTCACCCAATTGTGACCATTGGGATCAGTAGTGCGAATGCGATTGCCGTTTGCGTCATAGTCGAAGAAGACTGCGTTTCCTGCAATGTCCGCAACATTGGTCAGCCGGCCAATGGCATCATGAAAGAATCGTGTCACCCCGCCGTTAGCGTTTGTCGTGGCGATGACTCTGCCGAGAGCATCATAGAGGGTAAGGTTTGTGGAGATTGAGGGCTCGATGGTGACCGTCTTGCGATTCAGCGCGTCGAAGAAGTTTGTGACGTAGTAACCGCTTGGGTCAACCACGCTGGTTTGATTGCCGTTCGGATCGTGGGTGAATTGGGTGACCTCATTGAGAGCATTGGTTACGGCAATCAAGTTGCCAACATCATCGTATGTAAAGCGTGTGGGATTGCCGCGCGCGTCTTGCGTTTCAACCTTGCGGTCGATGGCGTCGTAACGGTTTGAGATGGTGAAGCCCAGTGGAGCAAGTGTGGCGACCAAATGGTCCTTGAGATCGAAGACGCTGGCCGTGATGACACCGCGCGGATCGCGGTGGAAGATTCGGTTGTTGTTCGCGTCGTAAGTGAAAGAGTTCGTGCCCTGGAGCGCGTCGACCGTGTACAGGAGGTTGTCGTTGTTGTCGTAGAAGAAGAAATTAGTGCGGTTGAGTGCGTCGACACGGCGGATCTTCCTACCGACTGCATCATGTTCAAAACGGGTCTTGAATCCCATGGCGTCGATGACTGCAACGAGGTTGCCTTGCCGGTCAAACTCGTTCGTGGTGGCGATACCGCGTGGGTCCGTCAGGATTAATGGCAATCCCCAAGCTGTATATTCAATTCGGCTAATGTGGTGTAGCGCGTTGGTCGTCGAGACGAGGTTGCCGAGAGAGTCGTAGCCAAATGTGGTGACATTCGTGAGTGGGTCTACGCGGCGAATAGGGCTGTTAAGCGAGTCATATTCGATGGTGGTGATGTTTCCTAACGCATCGGTCTTGCTAGTGACATTCCCCCGGGAATCGTAGCCGTAGCGAGTTGCGTTGCCGTCCTTGTCGCGGATAAGGATTCGGTTGCGGGCGTCGTCATACCCAAAACCCTGTTGATGGCCAGCTTCGTCCACAATGTTGGTGACGAGGAGCCTGTGGTCGAACGAATGAATAGAGACCTTGCCAAGCGCATTAGTTTGGTAGGTTATACGGTTCGTGAAGTCGTAAGCGAAATATGTCCAATTGGTGAATGCGTCGTGCTGTCGAACCACGACGGAATTGAGCGGGTCGTACTCGTTGTGCAGGTAAATGACGCCATTGGCGTTGCGGGCGTCTTCGAGTTGGTTGCTGGCGGTGTGAGTATAGCTGTTCGTTAGACCTTTCGCGTCGATCACTCGCACCAGGTTGGTCTGTTCATACTCGAATCGAATTGTACGGCCAATTGGATCAACGATCTCAGAAATACAGCCGAGGTCATTCGCATGGAAAAGAATTGTTCGTCCTACTGTGTCCTGAATCCGTCGCAGGAAACCGCCTTCGTAAAATAGCGTGAGCGTATTGGCGTTCTTGTCGGTGATGGATAATAGGAGGCCGTTAGTGGTGAAACGCCGCACTGTCTGAGCCTTGTCGCGCAACAGCCAGGTGTCGTCCTCGCGGACGAGCGAGTCGAACACCCCTGCTTCCGCGACGTAGCCTCCATTGGTGGGAAAGAAGGTCCACGTGGCCCCGTCACCTTGAATTACTAGGACATTGGTTCCAGTGTCTTGAATCCGTTGGTTGTAAGAGTGCGTCCAGCCGAAACCAATTGGGCATCCCGTTTGGTCGGAAAACTTGCTGTTGTAGAATCGCTTGAATTCAAAAGGGAATCCTTTCCCCGGAAGGCGGAGGTCGATGTGCTCTTGAATGTAGTTTCCGCTGGAGAGGACGACCGGATCGGCGCCAAGGGACTGGCCGGTGCCGGTGCCGTTGTTTGCAGCTTGGACGTTTACTGTGACCGATGCGGTGCTGGTACGGAGTGCAAGGTCAGTGACTATCAGGGAGATGATATACTGACCTGGGGAATTGAATTGAAACTGCGCTGTTCTCCCGTTCTGCCGTTGGCCATCGCTCGTGACCCAAGAATATTGTAAAGTTCCACTTCCTGTAGAGTAATTCGCGCTGTAAGTAGCGCTGCCCGTCACTGGAGTCAGGCTACCAGCGATTATGGCAACAGGAACCTCATTTGGTGGAGCAAATGTGGCACACTGTTCTTGGGTGGGGCTAGAATGCCCCGCACTGCTCTCAGCTCGAACGGTGTAGCAATAATCAGTGTATGGTACGACGCTGGTGTCGAGATATCGCTCCTCGTTCGCTCCAACGAAAATGGAAGTTACAACCCCATCGCTAATGCGCCGACGTTGTATGACGAAGGCCGTTTCATTGACCGAGTTGTCATTCCAGATCAGGGAAATGCCATTTGCGACAGCGGAAGCGCTCAGGCCAGTGGGAGGTAAAGGGATGTCCGGCGAAGGGGGTGTAGTTGTGGTCGCGTCGTTCTCACTTGATTGGCCGATGCCATTGAACGCGCTAAGTCTGTATGTGTAGGTCGTACCAGGCATTACCGCGGAATCGGTGTAGTCTTGAACATTCGCTGAAACATCGGCAATTCGACTCCAATTGCCGCTGCCTGTGCGGCGGGCGATTGTAAACCCAAATTCATTATCTGAGCGATCAGACCAGCCGAGTATGACCCTGTCAAATTCCGAGATGATGACGGCGAAAAACAGGGGCGCTACGGGAAGAGTGTCAGTAACAAAGTAGAGCTCAGAACTTGGAGATGTTTCCTCATTGTTCCAGTAGCTCGTCATGTCCCACCGGTAACGTGTACCAGGGGCAAGCTGATTTGAGGGAATGGAAAACTCACCAGAGGTGACGTCCGTTAGTTTGGCCGAATAGACAAGATTTTCGGGGCCGTACGGGGCCTTGCTGACGTATAAACCGTATGCGTCCGCTTGCCTGACACGCGTCCACAAAAAACGCGGTGTAAGCCCCAGCACAGTTGATGCAGATGTTTCGGAGGATTGGCCCGGCTCGTCGGGGGTGGGTGGGTTAAGGAGTCGAAACCAGTTAGTTGCTGACAATGTTCTCGAGCCAGTCGCATTTGCACCGCTGCATGCATAGACGTTCCATCGATAGCTATGGTGATAGGTAAGCGCAACCGATCGAAAGGTAGCGCCAGCTGCGTTATTAGTGAAGTTGGAGACGGGGCCATTGGGACCATCTGTAACATCTCGAATGTTCAGTTGGTAACTGAGTGTTCCGCTCGTCTGACTCCAATTAAAAGTGACGAATTGTCCGGGAGAACCAGAAATGATTCGCCCTGGAGCAGAAGCGTCACCTGGCGCTAGAAACCCAGGCTGACCTTGTGCTAGGCATTCGGAATTGGAGAGTGCGTAATTGAAGACGAATATCGACCAGAAGCCAAAAACTAGTTTAACAAGCGGCCCGACATCCATGTCGGCTGCTGGCATCCAATTTCTTGGTTCCATGGTGTGGTTTTAGACTGTTTCGAATAGAAGAGCAATGGTTGAATTCTGGAAATCGCAGGCGTTCCAAGTTGGCGGGGGGGTGACGTTGGAGATTCTGTCGACTGCACGTGCCGCGAGTAGCAATCTCGGAGACTTTGCTCGCAGAGTTGCGACGCCCATTTAGCGCCACCTCTCATGGGTGGCTCAATTGTGACCCTGGCAAAAGAGCTTAACGTTTCCACTTTTCAATTGTCGACGCTCATAAACAACCTCGCATCTGGCACCCTGAGCCCCTTTCCTTCCCACCAGTATCGCTGTTTACCACCAAAGTCCCGGATGAGGTTTAGTGTTATTCCTCGCACCGCAGTTCGATATCGTTTGAGGCGTTGACTGTAACCGCCACCGGTCATTTTCTTGCCGTCCTGGGAGTACCACGAGTTGATGGGAACGGTTTTGAAACTTGGGTCAAAGTGATACGAAACCACTGTAAGCCCTCCGAGCCAGTAGAAGACGCGGCCGAAGTATGCGGCGTGAATCCAGCGTTCCCATAGTCGGGGAGCGTATCGCGATGCATCGAGGGCTGGTGACCATTGAAGGAGCCAAAGCACGTAGATCCCTTTCCGTGCATACTCAATAGTGCGACGGGTGATGGTTTCTAGTGAAAGGGAACTGACTTGAACTTCTATAGCAACCGGAATGCCGTTTATGTAAGCACTCACATCCGGTCGCACTTCTCCGAGCGCCTTCTCCAATGCAGCTCCACGGACATTAGGGTGATTCCGGAGTGCTTCGAAGATCTCCATTTTGCACTTCCTGTGGACATCGCTCTCACCGGTGGCGAACTTGCAGGCAATCGGATTAGCATGGGCAAAATGGTTTGTGCGGAATCTGCCGGTTTTGAGAAGCACCTCTTCATTACAGTCAATGCATAGGAAAGGTGCGTTGTGCTTTGATTCTAAATATGCGGTGACGATTTGACCGTTTGATTTTCTCTTTGCAGAAAGCATTTGAGTTATGGCATCCTCCACTCCTGATGACTTCATTGTAACATGAGCATCGACGAAAAAGATTGTTGATAGCTCGGGTGCGTTGTGGTTGTCTTTTGTTTGTCGGCCTTCAAGGTTCGGTCGCCTTCTGTAGTCGTCCTTGGTGAATTGTTGATGCCTCGATACGCATCTACCCAGTCGGTTCTCGATGTCGGACCTGTGTGTCGATAAGAATGTCTGCTTTTAACAATAATAGTATCTGAACAATCAAATAGAATATGAGTAACCCATCAATTGGTGACCTAACCACTTCACAACTTCGCCGGATCATAGAGATCAAAGAGAGGATTGAAGTCCTGCAATCAGAACTGGAGAGCGTCGTAGGAAGCAGTGCGGGAGAGCCGGGAACGGCGAAGAGGGGACGGAAGCCGGGGCGGCCCCCTGGGCGAGCGGTAGTCAAGAAAGCGCGCCGGAGGATAAGCGCAGCGGGACGGGCGAGGATGCGTGCGGCCGCGAAAGCGCGTTGGGCAAAAGCCAAGGCGAGCGGAAAGACGACGCTTGGGGGGTAGTTCTATCGCCGTCTCGGCGGTAGATGGTCTGGGGAGTGTGGGCGGCCTTACCGCCTGCCCGATACCCGGACTGCACGGGAATCGGCGAACGATGCAGAAAAGTTATGGTCGCTAGTCAATTCTTCGTTAGATCGAATGTCTGCAAGTGCAGTTCCTCGTGGACTTGCCGCCAGTCCGAAACCGCCGCGGCCGCCGTGACCGGGGTCGGCTCCGACGCGCCCAGGAGTCTTTCCAAGATTTGTTCCTCCAATCCTCGGGAATCGGCCAGAGGATCCCGGCCGATTCCGCCCGCTTGAGATAATCACCAACAGTAATGGTGGGAACGGCGCACCTGCGGGCGATCTCCCGCACCGAGAAGTTGAGCTCGTATTTATTTAGCCGCAGAACTTCTTTGATTTGACGCATGGAACGCGCGACGGGCTATCCTCGGGGTTCCTTTCGGTTCGAAATATCTAACCAGAGCCATTACCATCATCGCCTAAAGCATGAAATCCTCTCCTCAAGAGCCAAGAGCGGCTGGTTTTGAATCGGCCGGTGACGTCTTCGGCACCCGGATCGGGGATTCCGCCGGCATCGGCGACCGAATGGTGTCGCAGGTTGATTCGGTGGTAGATTGAGTCTTCATCCGGCTGTATTTGGAGAAGGGAATCCCCACGCGCCAAGCTCTCAAGCGTCTTATTATAAGTGTTTTATAAAATCGTTTGCACCGGAATTCGTATCCGATTCGAGGACCCTACGGGCGCGCGTCCGATGTTCTCGCGCCCATCAACTGGGCAAACATTTGGCCCTGTCCGAGTAAGGCGGGATTTCTCGCAGACTCTCGCAGACGGATGCTAGTGTAAGGCAAGAGATGGTGGCGGCGAGAAACGTGGGCACCCACCGATGTATGCACCCCGATGCACCGATATTGCTAAGTTGCATTTTTGGTGTTAAGCTCCTCAAAACCGCTACTAGGCTACCATTTTAACCGAAAGGATTCGTCGTGGGCGAGCACCGATGCCGCTCACGAGAATTGACCCGGGAGTGCTCAAGGAAAGTGATCCAGTGAGGGAGTAGAGGCGAAGGAGTTTCTCTTTCGAAGGAGGGTGCGAACGGAGAGGAGTGCAAAAGAAGGCCCTGCCCCACGTCGACACCGAAGGGTCGTTGGCGTAGGACAAGGCTGTTTTCTCTAGCAAGACCATCCTGAGCGAATGCTTTGGGTCTTTGCAATCTCGATCCAGGAGCATTTTCGGTTTGAGACGGAGTGGTATCGAACCGGCGTGGTCGCAGGCTTGGTCCTTCAGTACTACGCGCTGCTGCGATCGGTGATAAGGACCCGGCCGAAGCTGCGACGATGCCTGGCGCGGTGCTGGCGTTGCGGGATTTACTTTGTCGCGGCGGCGTGCAACGCCGGGCGCAAGTTGGGCTGTCCATTTGGATGCGCCGACGAGCACCGGCGGCGGGAATGGCAACGAACGAGCCGGGAGTATCGGCAAGGCTCGGATGGCAAGAGGAAGAAGAGCGCAGCCAACCAGCGGCAGAGAGATCGACAAAAGGCGGGGGCACCGAAGGCGAGTTGCGAGGTGTCGGAGGAGAACTCTGGGGCGTTGGCGGAGAAGTTCTCCGGATCACTGGTGAGGTACGTGCATCGAGTGGTCAGCGGGATTGAGGGCAGGCGGGTGAGTCGGGAGGAGATTGTGGAGATGCTGGCCAAAGAAAAGAGCCAGCACAGCCTAGTCCGGCAGCGGCGAGTGGATCAAATAATCCGCGCGTTGCATGAACGACCGCCCTGAAAGCGCCCTGCCGGCCGAACCGAGCCGAGGGGAGATCGAACTGAGCCAATTGGACCTGCGTTACGAGGGCCATCGCTTGCGCGAGCCAGGCCGCGAGGACCGGTTATTGGCGTCTATAGCCCGGGAAGGCATCCGGGAAGCATTGGCCGGAGCGGTGGTCAACTCGGCGTGGGTGTTGCTCGATGGGTTCAAACGTTACCGGTGCGCGCGCCAACTGCACGTGGAACGGGTGCCGTTTGTCGGGCTGGGAGCGGACGAGGCGACGGCCATCGTGGCGTTGCTGGGCCAAGCCCGCCGCAGCCGGTTGAGTGTGCTCGAAGAGGCGCGCTTTCTGGACGAACTCAAAGCGCGGGGGATGAGTCTGGCGGAGATGGCCGACGCGTTGGGCCGCAGCAAGGCCTGGGTCAGTGTGCGTCTGGGATTGCTGGAGGCGATGAGCCCGGTGGTGCGGGAGAAGGTGTTCGGCGGACAACTGCCGGCATCATCGTGGATCTACTCCATCGCTCCGTTTAGGCGCCTAAACGGCATCACGGTCGGTCAGGTCGACGAGTTTGTCGGGGCGGTGAGCGGGCATGGATTGAGCGTGCGGCAGATCGAGCAACTGGCCCACGGCTACTTCCGCGGGCCCGAGTCGTTCCGGCAGGAACTGCGCAGCGGACATCTGACGCTGCTGTTGCAACAGATGGCGGCGGTGCCGGTGGATCCGGACGGGTGCACCGAGTTTGAGCGGATCCTGGTGGGGGATTTGGAACAGATCCAGAAGCACGCCCAGCGTGTGGTGACCAAGAGCCAGGACCGCAACAAGCTGCAAAGCCGGGCGTTCTTCGTGCAGTGTCATTTGTTGACCGGCAGCCTGCTCAGCCGCAGCGCGGGCTTTCTCAAACTCCTCAAACAACTCCATGATCGAACCCGAAAAGCGTAGAGCCATTTACCTGCTGCACCAAAGCGGCCTGAGCGTGCGCCAGATCGCCCGTCGACTGGACGTGAGCCGCAACACGGTCAAGGAGATTATCGCCCAGCAGGGAGCCCCGCCGCAACGAACACCGGCCGACCCGCCGGTCGATCCCGAGCTGTTGCGCACGCTCTACGAGCAGTGTGAGAGCCGGGCCCAGCGGGTCTACGAAGAGCTTCGGGAAAAACACGGTGTCGACGTGCCCTATTCGAGTGTGACTCGGTGGTTGCGCCAGTTGGGCATCTCGCACCGGCCCGAGCCCCGGTGCGCGCGGGTGCCCGATGAGCCCGGAGGCGAGATGCAGCACGACACCAGCCCCTACGTCATCAAGTTAGGCCACCAACCGGTCACGCTCATCGCCAGCCTCCTCTACCTGCGTTACAGCAAGCGCAAGTATCTACGCTTTTACCGGGCCTTCAATCGCTTCAAGATGAAGTGCTTCTTTCACCAAGCCCTGATGCATTGGGGCCACAGTGCTCCGGTGTGCATCATCGACAACACCAACCTGGCGCGACTGCGCGGGCTGGGGAAGAACGCGGTGATGGTGCCCGAGATGGAAGCGTTTGGCCGGCAGCTGGGCTTTGCGTTTTGTTGTCACGAACGGGGCCATAGCGATCGGAAGGCGGGCGAAGAGAGAAGTTTTTGGACGGTGGAAACGAACTTCCTGCCCGGACGCACCTTTCAAAATCTGGAGGACATCAACCAACAGGCCTTGGAATGGTCGACCGTGCGGATGGAGCAACGGCCCCAGGGAAAAGCCCGCCTCATTCCGGCCCAGGCCTTCGAGCACGAACGCCACTTTCTGCTCGCGTTGCCGCCGCACCTGCCGGCTCCCTACCAAATCCACGAACGGTCCGTCGACCAGTACGGTTACGTCGCCTTCGACGCCAATTACTACTGGGCACCCGAGGAACTGCACGGTGAGATCACCGTGCTCGAATACGACCGGCATCTGGTGCTCTGCCAGGGCCGCCGGCGGCTCCAGGAATATCCGCTGGCGCCCGACGGCGTGCGCGGGGGGATCTTCGCTCCGAAAGACGCGCCACCCCCGCGCGGTCAGCCGACCCAGCGCAAACACTCCAGCACCCAGGAGGAAGCCCATTTGCGCGCCCTCGATCCATCGGTCGGTGTTTATCTGGATTTTTGCCTCCAAGCTCCCGGCCTCCAGCGCCACGTCTTCCTGCGCCGGCTTTTCCTCTTTAGCCGGCGGTTGACTCCGGAACTCTTCGTCGCCTCCGTCCAACGGGCTCGTCAATACCAGATCACCCGGCTGGACGTGCTCGAACGCATCGCTCAACTCCTCCTGACCCAGGGACTCTTCGAGCCCATCACGCCCGAGATCGACGAAACGTTCCGTCAACGCGACGCCTATCAACAGGGCGCCTTGACCGACCCGCCGGACCTTTCCTCTTACCAAGTTCCACCACCGCCGCCATCCAACTCCCAACCTCCCAACACCGATCCCCAACCTCCACCCCCTGACTGCCATGGATAAAGACCTGACCCACCAACTCAAAGCCCTGCGCCTGCTGCGCCTGCTGACCCAGTGGGACGAAGACCTCAAAGCCGCCGCACAACAACGCTTCTCCCATGCGCGCCTCCTGACCCACGTGGTCGAACACGAATACCGTCAGCGCTGTGAAAACGCCCGCCAACAACGCCTGCGCCGGGCCCGCATCCCCGAGCCGTGGGTGCTGGAGACCTATCCCTTCGCCCGTCAACCCAAGCTCAACAAGAAAGCCATCCAGGCCCTTTACGACAGCTCCAGCTACCTCACCCAGAACCAGAACATCATTTGGTTGGGCCCGACGGGCGTCGGCAAAACCGGCCTGGCCACCAGCTTTCTCACCCACGCCATCCATCAGGGTAAAACCGGCCGTTACATCCTCTTTGCCCAGCTCATCGCCGAACTCTATCAATCCATCGCCGATCACACTCAGGCCAAGGTCCTCAAACACTACCTTTCCTATGACGTGCTCCACATCGATGAACTCGGGTACGTGGAGGTCGAACCCGCCCAAGTCGGCCTCTTCTTCACCCTCATGCAGCAACGTCACAAGAAGAAGCCCACCCTCATCACTTCCAACCTCGGTTTTGAAGACTGGAACACCTTTCTCAAGAATCCCTCGCTGACGGCCGCTCTCATCGACCGCCTGACCGAGAACAGCCACGTCTTCAACCTGCGCGACTGCGTCAGTCTGCGCCCCAAACGCGCTGTTGATCCAGCATGACCTCCGACCAACGAGCTCGCGCTGATCGTTTGCGCGCCTTTCCCCTCCAACCTATCCTCGTCCAGTCCGGCGCCCGGCCCGATCCCCACGACCCCTGCAAATGGCACACCGCTCGCGGCGTTCTCTCGGTGCGCGGCGCCAAGTTCTTCAACTGGCACTGTGGCGCCGGTGGCGGCGGCGCCATTGACCTCGTCATTCATCTGCATCAACTCTCCTTCCACGACGCCCTGGCCTGGCTCGAACAACTCGGCACACCCTCCATCGCCGCTGCGCCGGCGCCGGCGCCCGGGCCGACGCTCTCGTCGCTGCGCCTGCCCGCGTCCGCGCCGGACCAGTTCCACGCCGTCCGCCGTTATCTGGTCGATCAGCGCGCCTTACCTCTGGCCTTGATCGATGCCCTGGCCCAATCCGGTGACCTCTATGCCGACGCACGCGCCAACGCCGTCTTCCTCCTGCGCAACGCCTCCGGCCAAACCGTCGGTGCCGAACTGCGCGGCACCGGTCCCGTGGCTTGGCGCGGCATGGCTCCCGGTTCCCGTAAAGATCTCGGCTTCTTCTCCTTCCCTTCCATCCCGCGCCCCAACGTCATTCTCTGCGAATCGGCCATCGACGCCCTCAGTTGCCACGCCCTTCATCCCGATCTCCGCGCCGTCTCCACCGCTGGCGCCAGGCCCAATCCGGCTTGGTTGATTGACCTCCTGACCCAGGGGTGCCATCTGCGCTGCGGCTTCGATCTCGACTCCACCGGTCAAGCCACCGCCCAGGCTATGATCGCCCTTCATCCCTCCATTGCCCTTCTTCCCCCTCCACTCCACGACTGGAACGACGCCCTCTGCGCTCGTTCTTCGGCTGCCTTCCCCCTGTAGCCCGTCCCGGCTCGTCTCCCTCCAACTTCTCGCAATCCCCCTCTGTTCCTCTCCTCGGAACCACTCTACTCCGCACCTCCTACTCCGCAGCTCCCGGCGCTTCTCGGAATAAACCGCTCCTTGGAAAGAGAAACTCCTTCGCCTCTACTCCCTCACTGGATCACTTTCACTGAGCACTCCCGGATCAGTTCCCGTGAGCGCCATGGAGCACAGAGCATCAATCGAAAGTCGAAACGATAGGTTCTGTACTACAGTCTGGCCTCAGGTGGCAGGAGCAGGAAGAGGTGAGCCCGAGGCCCTCGAAGCGCTTTGTTGCGCATATTGGTATCCCCTCTATGCGTATGTTAGGCGGCGCGGCCATCCGCACGAGGATTCTCAAGACTTGATTCAGGCGTTCATGGGAAGAATCATTGAGACCGGCTTTTTTCAACGCGCGGATGCCACAAAGGGCAGGCTCCGTTCGTTCTTGCTGTCGTCGCTGAAAAACTTTTTGAATTCGCAGCATGCTAGGAATCGTGCTGAAAAACGTGGTGGAGAAAAACTCGTCGTTTCTTTCGACGAATTTGGTGCCAAAGAACGCTTTAGCCTCGAACCCGCAGATCCCGCTGCTCCAGAATTTCAATATGACAGGGGATGGGCCGGCGAATTGATCAAAAAGGCTTTAAAGCGGATTAAAGATGAGTATTCCGCTAATAAGAATGCCTGTGAGTTTCAATTATTGTCACCATATCTCGTGGCGGAATTGAAGCAGGAGAGGGTTGTAGAAATTGCCGCACTGCACGGCAAAAGCGAGCCAGCTATCAAAATGGCACTTCATCGCGCAAGAGAAAGTTACTATTCGATCCTACGCGAGGAAGTTGCGAAGACGGTGATCACTCCCGATGACGTTGACGACGAGTTGAAATACCTCATCAAGATCATAAGTTGAATGCCTGTCGTGCAGTCGTTCGGGTCGCGTGGTTCTCCGATTATTTGCTTGGTTCCTGAAGTTTCGGAACATTTTCTGTATCTCTGGATGTGCTTTTGTGTATGTGATCTCTGATGTCAGAAACAGATCGAGAATTACCGCCTTCTGGCGGCAATATTTACTGCTTGGAGTGCAAAAAAGCCTTGATTGGGGAGGCATACAGTGGGGTTTGCCAAGCGTGCATGCTCAAAGCCGGGTTGACAATCGACCCTGATGCCGGCACGACCGTCAGCGAGACGGTCGCAAGCGGCACCAAACATTTGCCCGCAATCCCAGGCTCTCCAACATCTACCCCTGCTCAACCTTCGGCTCCGGTTGAAAGTGACTACATGGTTTTGGAGGAAATCGGCCGAGGCGGGATGGGTGTAGTCTACAGAGCGGAGCAGATCAGCCTGAAGCGCATCGTCGCCGTAAAAGTCATTCAATCCGGTCTATCGGCGACGGATGTGGAAAGGCGAAGGTTCAGATTCGAAGCCGAAGCCGCCGCAAAACTTGATCATCCCAATATCGTTAGAATTTTCAATGTAGGCGAGTTCAAGGATGGCCTCGATTTCTTTTCGATGCAATACATCGAGAACAGCCGGAGCTTGGTCGACCTAGTGAAAGATGGCCCTGTATCCGCCCGAGTAGCCGCCGACCACGTCCGCATCATTGCTGGAGCTGTTCATTACGCCCACCAGCTTAAAATACTGCACCGCGACCTCAAGCCATCAAACATCCTTATCGATTCAAAGGGCGAGTTGCACATAACGGACTTCGGTCTAGCAAAGCGCATTAGTGACACTTCTCCTGAGTATTCATCGGAGGAAAGCGCACGCGGCCGCAAGTCGTGTCGCGACGGTCAAAACCTCTCCGCATCAGACACCCTAACTGAAGATGGTGCCATTTTTGGAACTCCGAGTTTTATGTCACCTGAACAAGCGAGGGGCGATACTGCAAGACTCGATTTCCGTTGCGATGTGTATGGTTTGGGAGCCATCCTTTACTATTTGATAACGCAGCATCCCCCGTTCCAAGGATTGAGTAATTCTAGCACTTTAACCCAAGTACGGGAGAATGAACCCCGAAGATTGAGACAGTGGGTTGCGGGGGTGCCTTCGGACCTTGAAGAGATTGCACTAAAGTGCCTCAGAAAGCGACCCGGTGATCGCTACCAGTCCGCGCAGGAGTTAGTAGACGATTTGGGCCGGTTCCTGCGTAACGAGCCGATCAAAGCTAAGCCACCTAAGGCGCTTCACCGAACTCGGCTTTGGTGTCGACGGAATCCATTGCTCGTTCTGGTTTTCATCGCGTTTTTGGTGGCGCTGTGGCAAGGTCAGCGCGCGGAGCAAAAGGCAAGCGAGGCGGCATCGAATGCTGATCGCGCGACGGCGAGTGCGTTAGCGGAGCGGAAGGAGCGTTCAAACGCTGAATCGGCAAATGCAAAGTTGACAACAGTTAATGCGCTTCTGACTGATTCGTCGCTGAGAGCAGGAGCACTTGCCGCTAACGCTGATCTTACCGGCGAGAATTACCAAGAGGGGCTCGCACGTTTGGCGTTCATACTCCGGGAGAACCCTACCAATGTAGCCGTTGTATACCGACTGATCTGGGCACTGGTCCGCACTCCAGTATTGCTTCCAGCTTTTCCGTTGCTTGCCCACTCTAATAAGGTAACGTCAGCGGCCTGGAGTGCAGACGGCATGCGACTAGTTACGGTCAGCGAGGACATGACGGCAGGGGTTTGGGACGCGGTCACGGGACGGCCATTGATTGCGCCCCTAGTTCACAAAAACAAGGTGCGGACCGTGCTCTTTGGGCCGAAGGGCGCATGGTTTATCACCGGCGACGACGACGGCATACTCCGAAAGTGGGATGGACTGAAGGCTTCACCCATCGCAGAAGCCTATCACAGTCAAGATGGGATTGAGTCGACCGTCTTGAGTTCCGATGGATCACGGCTGATTAGCATCGACAATCGAGGTATCCTGCGCTCCTGGGACACTTCGACGATGAATCCCAGTAAATGGCAATTGCCAGATGCGAGGGACGTTCGGAGCGTGGCGTTTAGTCCAGACGAGCATCTATTCGCAACGGCGACTTCAACAGGTATCATCCAAGTGTGGGATGCCATTACGTCCCGGCCTTTGTATCCAGCATTATCTCACGAAAACGCATTCTCGGGCTCTCCGCGAAGGAGTGATGTCAAGAGCATCGCATTCAGCCCAGACGGTAGAAATTTCGTTACAGCGGCACAGGACGGATCGGTTCGTCTGTGGGAAGTGAGCTCTGGCAATCTCGTCAAACAATGGGAGCATCGCGACATTCCAGAGCTCGAAAGATCCGGCCAAATTCGACCGCCGGCAACTGGCCGCGATGCAGTATTCCAAGCTATGTTCACGCCGGATGGTCAAATGGTTGTGAGCTTAGGCAACGACAAGTCGATTCGATTCTGGGACGTGAATAGCGGCGTCCAGAAGTACCTGCTCCGTCTTAACTTACCGGCAGATTGGATGGCGTTTCACCCTGGAAAAAGCCAATTCATTAGCGTTTCGCAAGATCGCCTAGCACAACTTTGGGACTGGCGGACCGGGACCCGACTAGCCAGGAGCGGTCTTTAGCCCTGACGGAAGCCGGTTGGCAATCTATGGTGCGGATAGCATTCACAATAGCCAAGGCTGGGTATCCGTCCACAATTCCGAACCGCGAGTGCTGCAACCGTACTTGCTACGGCAAAATGGAGCCTTGAACCACTTGAGATTTAGTAGCGACGATGGCCGCCTTTTGGGAGTCGATGACGGAGGCCCGATGTTGTGGGGGGTCGGGTCTAAAAATTCCCTGTGGAAAAACAGCCAGCTATACGGTGGGCATGTTCTGGATGCCAATTTCAACTCGGACGAGACGGCGCTCTTTGCGAGGACGAGAGCGGGGGTAGTAAATCTCTTTTCGATGGAGACCGGAGAGCGATACGCCAGCTTTGGTGGAGGGATAGCTACCACCTCTCGCGTATCAGCGGTTTGTTTTCTTCCGGACGGAAAGCGTCTCCTGACGGGTGAGGGAAACGGTTCGCTTTGCCTGCGGTCGGCCGTTGACGGACGGGAAATTTGGCGGACGAATGCTTACACCAATTTTGTGGCACAATGTGGCTTCGGGCCACAGGCCGGCTGGTTCTACACAGTCGTGACGAACAGAAGGCGATGGACTATCCAGTTTTGGACCTGTCCCGAAAATCGAGTAATCGGCCAAACAATCAATCTGAACGAGCCCTTCTTTCGTGCCCGCCTAAGCCCATCTGGGCAACGTCTCGCAGTGGCTACCGGACGTCCCGGGGATCGCGGCGCGGGATGGGTCGAGGTTTTCGCGGCGCCTACTGGCGAAAAGCAACTCGAATTGCGTCATGACCAATCGATTCGAGCCGTCACCTGGAGTGACGACGAACGCTGGATTGCCACGAGCTACTACGACAACAAGGTTAAAGTGTGGGATGTTGTAACTGGTAAAGCAGTCCAACTTGCGTATCGACACGGGAATACAGTCATGGATATCACGTTCAATCGAGAATCGACCCAGGTTGCCACGGCGTCAGCCGACGGTACTGCACGGATCTGGGACATTCAATCTGGACTGCCATTGTCGCCGCCATTACCGCACGGCGGCGGCTGCTTTGCTTTGGCGTGGAGTTTCGACGGGAAGTGGCTGGCGGTGGGATGTCGTGACCAACACATCTATCTCTGGCCCGTTCCCAGCGTGAGCAACACTACAAAAAACGAGGTGGTGCAGATCGCAGAGTTCTTGGCGCGCACTCGAATGTTGCCCAGTGGTCAATTCGAAGAGGTCCCGTTGAAAGAGGCGACAAATTTCTTTTCGCTGCAAAGAGAATTGGCAGCCCGTCCTTTAACCAATGAAGCTCTGCGTTGGACACGCTGGCTAATAGAGGGCGGAAAAACGAGGTCGCTGCGTTAGCCGAAGGTTCCAACTATCGCACCGCCCGAACTGTTCCCTTTGCGACGGATAGCGACCTCTCAAAATACCTGCAATAACGCGCATGAGCTACGAGCTTGACGGGGCGTTTTTCATCAGATGTTTAGCACTTTTTGGATCGCCACCGAATTTTTGTGTATCTGTGGGCGGCGATTCCATAAGTAAAACATGACGAGCCGCAAATTTGTGGAGAAACTGGTACCAACAATGCGTAGGTCACTAAAGAATTGAAATGCGCCCCAATGCAGTAACTTAGTCAATTACACAATCATGAAAACTTCAATCCGAATAACCCGGGCCATTACCGGCCTCTTGCTTGCTTTGGCTAATACTACAATTCTCCTAAGCGTCAGCAAGGGCGATGTGAGTGTCTACTCCGGCGAAGACAAAGGAACATACCGACCGGCAGAAGCCGGCAAAAGGCGATACCTGGCTGAACTGACAAACTCTGCACGAGCATTTGCAGAATTCCGTTTGAATCTGCGCGGCATGGCGACTGAAAGCTTTGAAGGTTATCCTACCCAGCAGGCTACGACGAATAAGCTAAAGGCCCATTTTGGCACCAGCGAAGCTCAAATAACCGGCGGCACGGTTCTGAGACCGCTGCCATCTCGGGGCCACATTAACGGGCAATTCGCGATATCAGGTGAACAGTTCCTGAGCACTACGAACCCTATCACAATTCGATTTGCGATTCCCCAGTCTGCGTTTGGCTTCTTTCTTACAGATGTTGAGAACAACACCCGCAATGTTGTGCTTGTAGACACCAACGGGGTGCGCCGAAGCACTGTTGTGCCCGCGACTCTCCCCCAAGACAGCGGCGGATGCATCTTCTTTGGTTTGATTGATCGCGAACATCCGTTTGAGGAAGTCGAGATTTCGGGCACTGGATCAGAAGGCTACGGGTTCGATGATATGATTATAGAAGAATGTGGGAGCGTCGATGTTGCGGCGGTGGTAACGGTCAGATCGTCCTCTATTGGCCCAGTTGTCATTGAGTCGACGGCAAGTTTGTCATTAGCGTGGCACGATAGACAATTGATCAACATTACTAACGATACGGTGTGGACGGACCCCAACCCAATTGAAAAGGCTGGCAATGGCTTCTATCGTGCTCGTTGGTCAAACTCTTTTCCGGTGCTAAAAGGCTTTGCAGCCATCGAGCTGGCTAGAGTGCCCCAGGGAGAGCAGGTTCTAAAGGGCCTTGCGCTATCCAACGACAAATTTCTTTTTGTTGGAACCGCAGCTACGATCTATCAGATTGACCTTAAATCCAGAAACATCGAGCATTTCGCCAGCTTGAATCCCGCAGCGCTTTCAGGCGGACAGCTTCTTCTGACACCGGCCGATAGCAGCTTCGGGCCGGCTTTGATTTGGTCCGACCAAAATCTGAGTGGCGATCAGAGCTGCTGCGATGGAGTGGTTGGTAAAATTGATCTTTCGACGAAGCAAATGTCGGTATTGAGTCTGGGAGCTCCTGGCCGGCCAAGTCCAGCGGACTCGTTTGGGTTAGCACTTGGGGTAGGCGGTGAATTCGGTGATCTACTTTACGTAATGGATTTTGAAGGCGCGTCTCGAAGTCGGCCGTTATTATATACAATCTCGGCGTCATTGCAGAGACAACCGTTCGCTGAGGGTTTGCCATGGACCGTTGACACACAACCCGCGCACATTGAGCTAACCCGGGGAGAAGCATTCGGCAAATTCATTTTTGTATCGGATGTTCTGACGCGCCGAATCTGGCGCGTGTCTCCCAATGGGGAAATATCTGCCTTTTATGACAAAGGGGACATTTTTATCGGTGAACGCGTTTGTCAGGGCGAAATTCGCTTCGCCAAAGGCGGCGCCTTCGGTGATAATCTCTACGTTGCTGACACCGGGCGACTGGTGCGAATTTCGCCATCTGGTGAATTGGAGGTCTTTGCGACCGGAGTCGCTCCGTGTAGCATTGCATTTTCACAGGATGGCAAGCGGTGCTACGTTGCCACGGGCGACACCATTTTTGAAATAATTGATGCGCACGAGGTGCCTTTGCGATTAGATCTACGCCTTGAATAGGAGGAAATCTAATGCTCAGGTGACGCCGTTGCCGATGCGCTCGCCGAGTCAAACCTCCTCGCCAAATTGGCTCCACGCCAAGGGTTGGGCGGCTCCAGAATTCTAACGATTTGGGAATGGCTGGAGGCGGTTGCCTTCATCTGGCTCGTATGCCGTTTTGTTGCGCGCAGATAACTGGGTTAAATAGAACTTTTCTATCAATTCGGTTAAAACGAGTCTTATCCAGCGGCGGTGGATCGGATATGCGAATTGTCGTCGGGAGAATGCCATGTAAAACGAAATTGAGAGATTGACAAAAAGTTAAAATCTGGGCTGGTAGTAGTACGAAAAAATCGGGACTTGCCAGAACGACATGCCGAACTAGTAGATGGCAAACGCGAAACAGGAAACAGCGATGGTGCAGTAAGGACCCCGTCCTGCGGTGAAAGCGTTCAATTCCGAAGAACCAAAAGAGACTTAATCAATGCCTAAGAGCCTGTCTGAAAAAGGCATTCCCGCCATTTTCCGGTGGGAGCGCGATCTGCACGGCTGGGGAATACTGTGAGCAATCTTACGAATAACGTTGACCTGTTAGGTTGCTTGTTTTTTCGCATTTCTCGGCGCAGCCGCCGTTGGGACGGTGAAAAATTCTACTTACGATTCCGACGTGACCGACGCCCAATGGGAGTTCCTCCACCCCATGCTTGATAAACCGAATAAGTATGGCCGGCCGCAAACCGATCGACGACTCGTCGTCAATGCCATCCTCTATGTCCTCAAGGGAGGGATTCAATGGCGCCAGATGCCCAGCGATTTCCCCCCGTGGAAAACGGTTTATCACGTCTTCCGCGCTTGGACGCTCGACCACACGTGGGCCTCGCTTAATGATGCGCTGCGAGCTTGTGTTCGCGGGGATGAGGGACGGACTGAACAACCTACAGCCGCCATCCTCGACTGCCAAAGCGTCAAGTCTGACGGGCATGGAGGCGAGGTTGGCTACGACGCCGGCAAGAGGATCAAAGGCCGCAAACGTCACATCTTGGTCGACAGTTTGGGGCTGTTGCTGGGAGCCATCGTTTCTCCCGCCGATTGCCCAGATCGGGAAGGAGCCAAGCAATTGCTCGATCGAGTGGCCGACTGGTTTCCTCGGCTGGAAAAGATTTGGGCGGACGGGGGCTATACGGGTGAAGCCTTCGAGGAGTGGGTAAAGGCTCATTGGTCGAAGATTCAAATTGAAATCGTTAAACGTTCGGACCAAGTCGCGGGCTTCGTCGTCATGCCTCGCCGATGGATCGTCGAGCGGACCTTTGCTTGGTTGATGCGCCATCGCCGACTCGTCCGAGACTACGAACGGACCGAGACCAGCGCTGTAGCCTGGATTCACCTGGCGATGATTCGCCTTCAACTTCGTCGACTTGCTTAAATATGACTTCACGCCTTTTTCAGACAGGCTCTAAGACATCAAAAGCTGTAAGGCTTGTCACTGAATCGTCGAACTTGCGTAGCGGTACATTCAATAATGAAGTGTTCTCCCTCCTTGAGTTGCGTCAACGAGACTTCGGTCGAGCCGCTCTACGAAATGCGGAGTTCGTTTCATGCGATCTCCGAGATACAAGTTTTATCGAAGCTGACTTGTCAGGTGCAAATTTTCGTGCCGCCAATCTCGAAAATGTGGATTTTTCCTCAGCGAACCTTTCGAAGGCGAATTTCTACGGCGCAAATCTGAAAGGTGCGGTGTTTCTTGGCTCAAATCTGTACCGCACCATTTTTAGAGAGGCAATTATTGGCAGAACGACATTTTCGAATGTTGAACTGGAAACGTGGGTTGGGCTCGAAAAGGTGATACACGCATCGCCGTCCTCGGTTGGAGTCGAATGCCTCTATCGTGCGGGAAACAATTTACCTATCAAGTTTTTCGAAGGCGTTGGACTTGGGGGAATTCTAATAGACTATCTCCCTTCACTCATACAGGCGGGTTCTCCGATACAGTTTCATTCATGTTTCGTAAGTTACAGCCACACTGACGAGGCTTTTGCACGGATGCTTTGGGAGAGAATGCGAAAACAGAAGATTCGAGTATGGTATGCACCAGAGGAAATGAAGGGTGGTAGGAAAATTTACGAGCAGATTGATCATGCAATTCAGGTGCATGATAAGCTAATTATTGTTCTCTCGAATGAGAGTATAAAAAGCCATTGGGTCGAAACGGAAATCCGTCGTGCGCGAAGGCAGGAAGTGACGAAGGGAGAGCGGAAACTATTTCCACTGCGGCTTTGCGACATGGCCAATCTTAAACAGTGGGTTTGCTTCGATAGCGATTCCGGCAGAGACATTGCCGTAGAAGTTCGAGATTATCACATCCCTGACTTCTCCCGTTGGAGGAACGACAATGAGTTCGAAAAGGCGTTTGAACGCCTTTGTCGCGATCTTCGTCGTGTAGGCGTTGAGATGCAAGAGCCCTCGAAGTGAGGAACCAATCCTGGGCTTGCAATTGTTCTAGCCATACGTTGTTATTGCCTGATTGATGAGATGAAAGAGTCAGGAAGGTTTCGTTTCAAAAAACTGGACTCAGTCGGTGCCGCGGACGCCGATGAGGATAATCACTTTCTTCGTAGCTGCTTCGTCAATACGGGTGAACTCAACGCCTTGAGAGATTGCTCGAGCCCTCGCCGTTTGGTGCTTGGACGAACTGGGAGCGGTAAGTCTGCGCTTCTCATTAAATTGGTCTCCGAAGAGGAGCGGGTGATAGAAGTGCGCCCCGAGAGCTTGGCGCTCTCCTATATTTCCAATTCATCCGTACTGCAGTTTTTCTCCGAACTTGGAGTCAAGTTGGATATATTCTTCCGATTGCTATGGCGACACGTATTTACGGTTGAACTCTTGAAGTATCATTTCAACATAAATACGGAGGAAGAAAGGGATTCATTCATCAGTCGGATTTGTAATTTATTCCGCGATAAAAAGCACACAAAAGCGATCGAATATTTGCGGAGATGGGGTGAATCATTTTGGGAAGAGACTGAATATCGAATAAAGGAGTTAACCACGAAGCTGGAGGAAGATCTTAAATTGGCGACTGCTGCTAAGATTCCCAATCTTTCGTTCACGCACGAAGGCGTAACGCGCCTATCCGAGGAACAGAAAACGGAAGTCATTCAGCGCGCTCAGCATGTCGTGAACGAAGTTCAAATTCGTCAACTTTCCGAGATACTGGACCTCTTAAATGATGTCCTTAACGATCAACAGAAGCGATACTTTATCACTATTGATCGGCTTGACGAGGATTGGGTCGAGGACAAATTGCGATTCCGGCTGATCCGAGCTCTGATTGAAACCGTTAAAGATTTTGGACGAGTTAAGAACTCAAAGATCGTCGTCGCCATTCGTTGGGATCTCTTGGATCGGGTATTCCGGCTAACACGAGATGGCGGCTTTCAAGAAGAAAAGTATGAATCGCTGTACCTTCCTCTTCAGTGGACAAAGGATAGCCTGATTGAAATTCTTGAACTCCGCATCAATAAGCTCATTCAACAACGGTATACCCGCGAGCGCGTCGGCTGGCGGGATGTATTGCCGGCCAGAATCGGAGACGAGTCCACAATGGACTATATGTTGAAGAGGACGATGATGCGTCCACGGGATCTAATTCTATTCTTTAACTCCTGCATACAAAAGGCGATCGATCGACCTCAGATTACCGCCGCGATGCTTCGCGAAGCAGAGGGTGAATACTCACGTGATCGCTTCCGGTCACTTGCTGACGAGTGGATTGATGACTATCCAAACCTCTTGAAATTCGCCTTGATCCTGCGTGGTTCGTCTAAGGATTTTCGCCTCGAAGATCTGGAGGATTCAGTCTGCGGCAACTTCTGTTTGTCGTTCCTCACAGACGGGCATCAGCAGGGCGACATTTTCAGTGGACTGGCAGAACAGGTTGTTAACTGCGGAATTGATTTTCAGGATTTTAAAGCGGCGACTATGTTGGCTTTTTACCGGGTTGGCCTGGTTGGAATTAAGCTCCGGACTTCAGAAGCCTTCACTTGGTCGACGAGTGGTCGACGAGTGGTCGACGAACACTTTCTCGGTCAGAAATATCCCCAGATTGCAAGTTTGCTATTCACCCTGCATTTTGGCGGGTGCTCGGCATCCGCCCATGAACATTGAGCCTGAGCGAGGAAATGGACGGGTGCGGCACGGTTGCCTCAATGTCAATCGTCAAACAGGTTGGAGATCGTAAAGGACATCGTGTCCTTTACACGTTGGAAAACCCTTTCGTGTGTGAACCCGTCCGTTGGCGTGAGCCGTCGCGTGAGCGACGAGGGAGGTTTTTGCCGAGCACGGCTTCCATTGTGAAATGGAGCCGACCTGCGAGGCATATAACCGACCGAAGTCGGGGGTCAAGACCAGAGGCCAAACCAGAGGCCAAACCACAGGAATGCCGCTCATCATGAGCGTATTTTCCCCAGCCAGGCATTCCCCGCTGTGGGGAAGGGTGTGGGGATACCCTCGAATGGTTCGAATCCCGCCATCTCCAGGCGATGACTGATATGGATTTGTCGGTTCAATACCTCACTCGCCACGGGAGACCGTGGACCAAACCAACAACGGCCAAGACTCACTCGCGTCGCCGACGGTTCAAATCCAGTTGGACCCGGGGCGCTATGCACGAGCCGTTGGAAAGGTTCGATTCCTACTGAGCGCACGAGCTACTCGTCCGCCCTGACGTCCGAGCGGTTCGATCCTGGTCATTGCCTCGTTCTGAAGACTTCGGGCACAGGTGCACTATCGTCATCGTCGGCATCTAGGTCACAACATCACACTCAAACGAATGCAATCCAGTCCGGTTCGATCCTGGTCAAGGGCACGTTGCACGCTCCTCACGCTATCGAGCTCGGCCGGCATATTGGCCATCCTCCGGGGCCCTGTGCAGTGCCTTCACATAGACGACGACTCCGTGAGAATCTCCTAGTCAACTGGAGGCTCAGCTAGACGTTCAAAATGGGTTCGAAGATGGTACAATATCGAGCACCAGTTAGAACTCCACCAGTTTTGGTCATGCACGAGTGAGGGGTTGTCTGCGAGTTGACGATGCAAATTCCCCAAGAATGAGGCCGTAAACTGGTAAGGCTCAGCAAAATCGAAGGCCACCTGTTTCCCCGTCATTATAAGGTTCGTTCCGACTTTGCGAACTAAGTCAGCAATCTCCTTTGGGGATGATTGGATACTCAATTTGGCGGCTAATTCTAACGTGTTTATCACATCGAGGGTAGGTTCGTTCCATGTTCCTAAACCCGTGCGTTCGGCGTGCCGCTTCTTGAGCTTTAAACTCATTTTGTCGGCAATAATTTCTGCCTTTGCGATCTCATAGCTGTCTTGATCCACCACCTCGTCAATGAAAGCGCGAGTGAGCTTGTTGAGCTTGCTCTGTAATGTTGACAGCTTCTCTGCAATATCAGAAATCAACGCATCAGCTGACTTCGCTTGTTCATGAATCGTAGAATTAAGGAGGACTCTTAAATAGTTTGCGCGTTCTGGAGTAATCCCGATCCGTTTGATTAATTGTATGCACCGGTTTACGACTGCAAGTTCCTGGGCATATGGCTCCCGGCATTGAACAGAGCGTTTGCGGCTGCATCGGTAATATCGATATAATCCTCCGTGCCCTCTGGTCCACTGAGCACTAATCATTGACCCACACGAACACCTAAACAGGCCGCAAAATGGAAACTTATGACCTGCACGCACTTTCCTTGGCTTACTACTATCTTTGAGTACAGTCTGGACTTTGGCAAAAAGTTCTGGAGTGATAAAAATTCTGTATTTACCCTCAAATATTTTGTTTTTCCATTTCATCACACCGATGTAGAGACGATTGGTCAAAAAATATCGGGTTTTCGATTTAGACCAGAGAGTACCGTTCCGAGAGACAACGCCAAGAGTGCCGAGCTTTTCTGCAACCCAGCTGAGTCCTCGGCCGCCGCGAGCAAATTCATCGAAAACGGTTTGGACGATTTGCGAGTTTTTCGGATGTGGAGCGATGTTCTTTTTGTCGCGATCGTAAATGTATCCGAGAGTCGGGGCAAAGGGCCACTCTCCGCGCTTTAGTTTGTCTTCTGTTCCTCGGTTGACGTTTTTTATCAATCCAGTCAGGTAGTCAGCGGCGCGCCCTCCTTCGATGCTCAATTGAAGACCTGAGTCGGAGGGAAAGAAGCTTCGCGTCGGAGTTTTGATCACGGCAATGACGCCGTGCTGGAGTAGCCAACGAACACGCCCTTCATCGATGGGATTTCTGAAAAGGCGATCGATGTCCCAACAAAGGATTCCGTTGGCTTCGCCACGCTCTATTCGTTCGAGCATTCTGTTAAATACCGGACGACCTGGTTTCTTTGCCGTCTTACTTTCTTCGAGAATGTCTTTAACCACGAGCTTGTCCCGGGTGATGATCGGACGCCAGTGGGTGATCTGGGATTCCAGGCTGTGAAGTTGCTTCGAGCGATCATCCGTGCTTTTACGAGCATATAGAAAGAATGTGTGTTGAGAAGACATTGAATTAGAAACAATCGGCACTGCCGACTAGTAACCGGGCAGGTGCTACCAATAGTCCTGTTAGGACAGTGGCGATCCTAGCACGTGACAGAGTTTAAGTGAAGTACGCCGGTTAATCTCAACGTCGCATTCGGCGCGCGAGAAAACGTGGCTGTCGGCATAATGACGGGGAAACAGGTGGCCTTCGATTTTGCTGAGCCTTACCAGTTTACGGCCTCATTCTTGGGGAATTTGCATCGTCAACTCGCAGACAACCCCTCACTCGTGCATGACCAAAACTGGTGGAGTTCTAACTGGTGCTCGATATACCATCTTCGAACCCATTTTGAACGTCTAGCTGAGCCTCCAGTTGACTAGAGATTCTCACGGAGTCGTCGTCTATGTGAAGGCACTGCACAGGGCCCCGGAGGATGGCCATGCCGGCCGAGCTCGATAGCGTGAGGAGCGTGCAACGCCCTTGACCAGGATCGAACCGGACTGGATTGCATTCGTTTGAGTGTGATGTTGTAGACCTAGATGCCGACGATGACGATAGTGCACCTGTGCCCGAAGTCTTCAGAACGAGGCAATGACCAGGATCGAACCGCTCGGACGTCAGGGCGGACGAGTAGCTCGTGCGCTCAGTAGGAATCGAACCTTTCCAACGGCTTCGTGCATAGCGCCCCGGGTCCAACTGGATTTGAACTGTCGGCGACGTTGAGTGAGTCTTGGCCGTTGTTGGTTTGGTCCACGGTCTCCCGTGGCGAGTGAGGTATTGAACCGACAAATCCATATCAGTCATCGCCTGAGATGGCGGGATTCGAACCATTCGAGGGTATCCCCACACCCTTCCCCACAGCGGGGAATGCCTGGCTGGGGAAAATACGCTCATGATGAGCGGCATTCCTGTGGTTTGGCCTCTGGTCTTGACCCCCGACTTCGGTCGGTTATATGCCTCGCAGGTCGGCTCCATTTCACAATGGAAGCCGTGCTCGGCAAAAACCTCCCTCGTCGCTCACGCGACGGCTCACGCCAACGGACGGGTTCACACACAACCAGTTCCCGGGGATGATCGGGAATTGGATTACGAATGAGCGTTTATGGAACAGCTCGTTCAGCGTTTAACCAATATGAAATCACCGGTTGTGTGGTCATATTCAAGTCGTTTCCGGAAAGTGAAGAGGGTCAGGCGTCCGCGGTCTTTGCAGTTGCAATTGCATTGTGAGCGACAGTCAAGGGGAAACTCGCAAGGAAGAAGAATTGTGGGAAATTGTGGTTTCCCGATTTTCCTGCACATTTCCGCATTCAGCATAACTGTCACCAGTCTTGGCAAATCATGATCCGCGCCAAAAATTGAGAGGCAGAGTCGAAGATCTGAACGGGAAACTAGATTGCCAAGATCCATATTCTTTCATAATCTTGCGGCGTTGGAACTTGCATTCGCCAACAAATCGCTCCGCCAACTCTGTGAAAATCCAATCACGGCAGAACAACAGTTGGGGAAAATTGCCGCAAGAAGGCTCCAGCAGCGTCTTGCCGATTTACGAGCGGCAACCATATTAAGGGACGTTGCAATTGGCAGATGGGAATACTCCAAAGATACCAAGGTTGCCGAAGTCTCGATGGAGATTTGGGATGGGTGTCGTTTGATTTTCTGTCCGAATCACAACGCTGTGCCAGGCTTTGCCGCTGGTGGTGCTGACTGGATGAAAGTGACTCGCATCAAGATTTTGAGAATCGAAACATGAAGATTTCCGCTACAGATAGCTTTTTGCCGCGGTGGGCTTCAGCGCCTGGTGATACGATCTTTGAAATTCTTACCTCGAAGGGTCTTACCACGGCAGAGTTTGCTCGAGTGTTGCGAATCGCCCCTGACAAAGCTAATGCGCTGGTCAATGGGCAAGCCGTAATCACGAGCAGCATTGCAAAACTACTCGAAAAACATATTGGCGGGTCAGTTGGATTCTGGCTTAACCGTGAATCGCAATACCGGGCGGATCTTTTGCGGCTGCAGCGCGAAACGGAATCCGAAGCGGAGTGGCTTCGCGAATTTCCGATAGGCGACATGCAAAACTTTGGTTGGATTCCTAGTTCTAGTACAAACGTTACGCGTAACCTTATTGAGTTTTTTGGGGTTACGGATATTTGTGCCTGGCGTGAGAAATATCGAGACGTAGTGGAGTCTGTTGCTTTCAGGAGATCACCATCGTTCGACTCGGGATTGGGGGCAACCGCCGCCTGGATCCGCCAAGGTGAACGCGAGGCTGAACGCATTCATTGTGATGTTTGGGAACCCGAGCGTTTCAAGATTGCCCTTCCGAAGATCCGGCAATTAACTCGTAAGAAGTATCCGTCTTCCTTTATTTCCGCACTTCAAGTGATCTGCGCTTCGTGCGGCGTTGCAGTAGTTGTGGTGCGCGCTCCAAATGGTTGTCGCGCTAGCGGCGTGACTTGCTTTTTGTCACCAACGAAAGCGATGATCCTCCTGAGCTTTCGGTATCTTTCGGACGATCACTTTTGGTTCACATTCTTTCACGAAGCGGGGCACTTGTTGCTTCATGGACACACGACATTATTCGTTGAGGGAGCCGAGATCCCATCTTCCGAAGATGAAGAACGTGAAGCAAACGAGTTTGCAGAAGAGGTTCTGATTCCCCGGGAATTGCGCGGTGCCATGTTATGCCTTCCACAGAATGGAATGGCTATTATCAAATTCGCCCGCGAAATCGGCGTTTCTCCCGGGATTGTTATAGGGCAGCTTCAACACTATCAACGATTAACCCATCAGCAATTCAATAATCTGAAACGACGATTCACCTGGAATGCTACTGAATCAACCTCGGAAACGGACAAAGGTTCCTGGTGATTTCTGCCAATTGCATAATGAATCCTCAATCACTTGCATACCTATGCCAAGATGATCTCCTAATCTCACCAGGCGTTCATCCATTTCAACTCGGCCGATCGAATTTGGCGTTCCAAATAACAAACAGCCACCAGAAAACGGACCAGTTGCACCTGTCATGTACGTGGAGCCAGGTTCGATTGGAGCCAAGCAAGTCTTTCCGAGCATTGTTAAATAGTCGAATCGGGCAGTTCTTCCGAATCGTGCGACGCTGTCCATTGATCGATAGAGCCAATCAAATGTTTTGCGGCGATCATTCGCACACTCATACACGGCCTTTCGCACAAGGCTCTCATGGCCTCCAGCAGCACGAACCCAATCGACGTAACTTTCCACTGCGGCACCTGTTCCTGTTGGTGCCCAAGCTTCCAGGCTTTCGTACTTACGATGATTGCCGAACCTCCCTGTAATTCTGTTGCGACTCTTCGCAAGCCATTCTCTCAAAGCGCGAGGTTCTACGCTGGTGCGGGCCCAGTCCCAGGAGGGGGCTTCGCCAAGTGCTCCATAGAATTGCCGCGCCAAGAGCCAACCGTCACGGAGGTGTTTTCCAAAGTGAACGAAGATAAAGACAAACCAGAATGCTTCGTCGATGCGACCTTGCCGTTTGCGGAGTAATGCGGCTCGGATAGGATCAAAAAGCGGGTTGGCGGGGTCGGTACGCGAAGGGCTTATGTCGCGTGCCGAAATAGCTGCAATGAAGTGTACCCGATGTATGCTTTCCAAGATCTGCTCAGTTAAGGCTCTTCTTGCAGAAACATTTCGAATGCCCGGCAGCGGATAGATGCGCGCGTCAAACTCACGCAGTGCGATTTCGATCCGCTCAGCTAGTTTGCGATCCTTCGGCCTCATTGGAGAACCTCCCGCCCTACTTCACCGATCCACCGCCCAATCGCAGACGTCACCTTCTTCGTAACACCAAAGCTGCTTTGGATATTGTGATTGAAGCCGAGCACTGTCAGCTCGCGGTGCAAAGCAAAACCCGAGAGACTTCGGACTGATCCAGTAAATGCGAATCCAGTGACAGCCATTCCACTCTTTCTTGGAAGAGCCCAACTTGCCATCGTCACCTTCTTAAGTTCAACACCGGCGATCTGTTCAAAATGCCTCACAACGGTGGCGCCGTTAAGAATTAGCAACTTGATCGGGGAGTTTTTCAACACAAGAGCTAACGCATCACCCGCGGCTCCCAGCAATAGAGACTTTTGACCGTGCGTTAGATCCGTCCACTTGCATTCTGTGGCATATGGAATGAGGTCGAGGTGACAAGCCGCTTGAGAGTTGGCGTAATATGAGGAGCGAGTGCCTGAGATAAGGTGGTCGAGTTTTTTGAACCATTTGTCATATGGATTTCTCGAAAAGTATGAATGACAAGAATCTGTGATTAGATCCAAGTGTCTTTCGCGCGCTTCGCTCCAGCAGCCAATGCCGAGTGAATTTAAAGTGTGAAAACGGCGAGCCTTGCCGTCAAGTTCTCGCCCAGCGTCGTCCATGAATTCTCGGTTGCTTGGATTCAGCCCCAGCGTGGCCACTTTCGATCGCGATGGGTCCCCAAAGGATGGAACGGGGCAACTCCATGGAATAACTTTGTTCCGAGAGAGTGTGCCCTTGTGAAGTCGTTCGACCAACGTTGATAAGGCTTTGTCCATTAGGAGATTGTTGTGATTGGAGGTTACCCTGTTTCACGATCTCAAAGCAAGTGCAGTTGTTCAGCGCGGTGTCTATTCTGACGGGAGGCACGCTGATGTCGGCGATCAATATACGGGTGATAGATCCTCGATGACATCGCGCGCTTCAAGAGCGTTATTTCATCTGTGCAGCCGTTCTTTGCGCAGTGGTGGATCTGTAAAAGGCGAATGAGGTCGGTCCAATACGGAGGAAGTCCCAGTGCAGGTATATTGACTCGGGATCCGTCACGGATCTGGCGCTCGATAGTCAAAATACTTTTGACAGATTGCCAAGGGTCGCCTATTGGCATTGGAGGCATTTCGGCCAGATTTCTGGGCTGCCATCCTTCATCGAGGTATTGCTGCGCATCGCAAAGGTCCCGAGTGTAGAGGTGTAAGCTAGTTACAAAGTGTTTATAGCGACCAAGTTCAATACCCAAGCTCCGTGCCATTATCTCCTGCAACATCGTGAAGGCAAAAATGTCGTGAGGCAGTCCGAGGAAGGCGTCGTTTGATCGCATCGAAGTGAAGAGATGCAGCCGTCGATTGCGAACCACAAACTGAAGAGTGCATGTGCATGGAATTTCTTTGTGAGAGTTTGCGATGTCCGCCGCATCAAATAGCTGAATCACTGCGCGTCGGGAATGCGGCTTTTGCCGGAGCAATTGCAAAACATTATTTACTTGATCAAGCGTTGCATCGTTCCTTTTCCAATTGAAGAGGCGCGGTCCATAGCCCCCGTGGATTGTCTTTCCATCTTCACAGTCGTCGCGATATCGTGGCACGTACTCCGCGATAAAGTGGACTGAATTCTCTCCCGAAAGGTACCAAAGGAGCTCGCCCAAACAACTAAACAGTTTTCCGCGTTTCTCGGTTAGGCTCAGCCGAGCACGGGGATTTGTTAACTGGAGAAGCACCCCAGTCAATTCAATCGTGTCACCCCGGGTTGCGGTAATTCTCCTTTTTGTGCTCAGGAGCTTGTCGATAACGCGGCGCAGCAAATCGTCAACGGTTGCGTCCGAAAAATACATTAGATGCTAGCTCCCTTGCAGAATTCCTGGTTGAACTCTCGCAGGTTCGGATTAGTCCGTTGGGGTCGCCGCTCGAAACATTCCTGCGATGCACTGGCCGGTTGCATTCCTGGCAAAGGAGGTGATTGCCCTACAGTAGGGGCTCACCGGCGCCGAGCCAACGAGCCGCGTTCGTGCGGATCCGATTTGCTAGGCATTGTATTTGGCAATCACGGTATTCCAATGGCCATTTTCTGCCACCGACGGATCGTTTGTGATGGGTTCATTTGCAACCTCACACTGACAAAACATACGACAGCTGGTTCATTTATCGCAAGGCCAAACCTGAGGAATTTCCGGCCTTGGACCGTATTTGTGCAACCACTCTTAATAAACTGTTGCCTACCATCAACCCATTAGATGCGTTTGGCGCGTGCGCGAACTAGTCCGGTGGCAACACGAGCTCTTCGGCATTCTGAAGGTCCTGATTCATACGCCCAAAGACCCGCCTGAAAAGGGAAGCTCGACAGGTTATTTATTGGCTTAGCTCGACAGAAGGAGCAGTAATCGACTACCGTCACTAAACGACTTTTGGAAAGCGCTAACAACACACACAAGTAGCGGTATCAAGTACACTGAGATCCCGGCGAATCCGTTGTAATAGCTGCGAAACCACGCCAGCGTCAGTGACAGATTTTCGAGGACGTTTGAAGAATCGTCGACCTTTTTCCTTACATCCGGCGATCCTGCTGCACCGACGAGGAACACCTCGGTTTTCGAATGTCGAAGAACTCTGCTCATGATCTTGCAATGGCAAGGCAATTTGGAGAGTGTACGAGTGCAGAAGCAGGGTCTGGCGCATCTCGTCTAGTTCTCGTCGTCCGTGCGGTCGGCAATGATTTCTCTCAGAGTGTCGCTGAGACGGTATCCGGCCAAGGCGACCAAATTTGTGCACAATTGTCGGCTATTCTCGTGATACGACGACGGTACAATGACAGGTTTACTGGCTGTTCCGTCCAACGAACTCAACGGCTTGTAGACATTAGTGATGGCGTGGCCCCGAATTTCAACACTCCAGTCTTTCGGGCTCTTTCGGGACAGCTCGGTAGTGAATTGCGATTTTGGATACTCACTTACTATCACAGAGGCGCGGGCATTGATCGTATCTGGGTCTGAGGAGGAGCCGACCATTCCGTCCCAGAGAGAATGCAGTTTGGTCGAATTGGCGCTGTTGGGTTTAAGTTTGACCCGAAAATGATTACCTCCACGGTCTCCCTCTACTGGATCGGAGAATGTCGAATTGATGAGCGTGGCGCAATGCAACGGCTGATGTATGTCTCCTATGAAATGGATCAGGAACGCAAGGTTCTCTGCCTGAATCCGCTTACTAAGGTGCAGGTCGTCGAGCGAGCGAACGAGGCTCTGAATTCCAACGACCGCGTTGTCGCTGCCGTCGACGGGTTTCTTATACAGGAAGGACGGGGGGCGTAGTGGATAGTCAATGAAGTGCCAATTGGCGTGTGTGCTTGGATCACTGTAGTTGCGGACATCATCGGCCCAGGTGCTCGCCTGCAGAAAGATGAACTGTCCTAACGAAACAGTCGATCCTGCTGAGGCATGGGCCGACGCCCAACTCGCATACCTTGGGTGAGCCTTCAGAATCGAATCCACTGCGCTTCGTTCCGTGGAAGAAAGTCCCTGGTATCCAACTGTTGCAACCAGCATGTGACCACAATCGTTCCAGGAGTGAACAGATAGTGGCGAATACAGGAAGAACAGGAGGCTGAGGATGGAGGATACGTGGCGGGATTTCATGGTGTCCAACCATCCCAAGCGCGCCGCAGGTCGTCAAGCGGTTGATCTGCCGGCCCGAACTAACGGTCCAAATGCGGACGTTCCGAATATTCTGAGCCACTGACAAAACTCGAGCACGAAGGCTCCCATGCTAGGCCAGTGGTCATAAATGAGAATAAGATCTTAGCGGCTTCCGGTGAGCAGCAAAATGCCTTGCAAAGCTAACAGCGCGGTCCAGCGAAAACCCGGTCAGCCATGGAACGGAAATCCTCTGGCGCAAAGTGCACATTGTTTTGCTTAATCAGCATCGTAAAGCAGTCAGTCAGCGCCTTGTTATACGCTTCGACTGGTACTAAAAATGCAAGTTCATCGAGCAAATGTACGGCCGTAATTCGCCAGCAATCTATGCAACAAGGGCAATAGTACCAAGGTTTGCCGCAGTTCCGGCATGGCGGGTCGGTTGGCAAAATCATATTACAAGCATCACGCTTGCATTCGGAGCATTTGTAAACTTTGACATTGGGGATGGAAAAGCTATTTATTTTCTTTTTCATGGTATGCCGAATCGCTAATTTAGCTTAGCGGTCCAACATCTTGGATTATTGCGTACTTGGCGCAGAATTCATAGGATCTTGGAAGTTACACCAGAAATAAGGAGAAGTGTCAAATTTGCGGTGCGCTAGCTAGCGATTCTTCGGTCGTTCGGTTCGCGGGAGAGAGACGGCGGAGGCAACCATCTGCAGTTGCAGCCATGGAGGAAGCGCTACTACGGGCGGGCTTGGTTAGAGCGGTTGCCATTAGCTCAACGGCGGATGTCTGGGTGTCTGCAATGGGTATCGCGAGAAGGGAATTGGGATGGTCCAGTGAGTGTTCGAGAAGCGTTCAACAAATTGCTAGCGGTTCTGTTCAATTTAGTCCATGGTCACTTGTATGTTGAACGAGGCTAGCTTGATAAAAAAGTTTGCAACTGCGGCGCAAAACCTCGGTGCCGGGTCCAATCAAGCAAGCGTTGCAAAACCTTCTTGATCCGTTCACAAGGGATATCGGTTTGCTGATGGCAGGGCCATTTCAGCTGTGGCGTATCAAACGGAGTATCGTTCTCTTCGAAAGGGCAAAAAAGTTTATAGATGAACGCAAAATGTCCAAAAGCCAGGTCCCCTTGGAGTTGTTGGCACCGATAGTCGAATTCGGGCCGATTGAAGATAAGGATTCAACGATGGTTCGATACGCTTGTCTCTTGGCCGCTGCCTGCTAGCGGCGGCTCAAAGTCTTCTTCAATATGGCCTTGGAGATGGAACGTTTTTCCGCATTCTTGGGTGACGTTGGGGTGTGATTAATTCCGGGTGAGGCTAATTCCAGATTGAGCTCCATTGGTTGTTAGCGCGGAGGACGCGCAGGTGGGCGATCTGGTCTGCGTGGTCGCGCAACCAGGCGTAGCCGGCCTTTTTGAGTCGAGCTTGGAGGACATGTCGGTGTCCGCTTTCGATCATACCCGAGCCAATGGGCAAGCCCAGGGCCAAGGCTCCGGGATAGTCCAAAGAATCGAGTCGATTGCTCAGGTAGCGATGGCCTTGGCGCACCGGCGCTTCCTCGTCCGGAGTTGTCTCCGGTGCCAGATGTTCGGTCAGGGCAGCGATGACCTGCGGCACCGCCCCACTCTTGAGTCTCCTTTGCTGGGTGTGCCGCCACGGATCGGGCTGGTTGGGTCGGCACACAAGAGCGGCGGCGGCCAGGTATTCACTGACATGAAAAAAGTCGCACAGAAAGTGGGCTTGCTTGCCGAAGACCTCCCGGCTCTGCAGTTGGATCCACTCGGCTCCGTCACCCACCGTATGTATCCGACTGTTCAAGCCCCAGCCGGCCTGCCGTGTCACATGGCCCCAGCGGCGCCCCGTTGCCTCAACGCTGCCAAAGGTGGCCCCATAGACGGTCGTGCTGCTGTCCTTGGCCTGCGCCGCGACCAGTCGCATTTCCTGCCATTGGCGCGGGCGTTTGCCCTTTCTAGGCCCTGCTTCAACCGTGCAGATCATCGTGCCGTCGGCCTCGGCGATCACGTGCGGCTGGGCCACCGCGGGCAGGATGCGGAAGGGCTGGGCGTATTGCTCCTCCATCTGGGCCCGTGCTCTCTGCGCGTGGTCCAAGGTGGTGGCCCGCACCGCGCTGATCCCAATCTCGAATCCGTAGTGCTCCAGGACACTGCCTGCTGCACGGGCAACGGAATGTTCACAACCGAAGTCCGTCAGAACCCGCTCCAAACGCCGCGACCGCCCCCGTGGCGTCACGCCCAAGCGTCCGGGCAAAGGCCGGATATAACTCTGGCTCTGGCTGCGCCAGATCCGATCGACCACGGCGACCACTCCAAAGACACACCACCAGCTCAGCGTTTTTTTACGACGGCGCACGGTGGCATCCTGGCTTTTGAGTTCGTCGCCCACACGCACCTCGGCCTGCGTCGCCCACTGGTTCATGGTCGAACGGCCCAACTCTCGCAACTCCCGGATCAAAAACTCTTCCACCTCGTCGGCCGACTTGAGCGGACCGTCGGCGGCGTGCGCCAGATCGAAAATGCTCTGCATTCGAGCTGCCATCTCCGGCTGTTGCCGGAGCCGTTCGATCAGTTGCGTTTCCTGAGCCGTGACTTTGATTCATGTCAAGCGTGGGCTTGCGTTCTGATGGACGACCGGCTATTCGTTTTGCCGGTTCGCAAAAAATGGACTGAATTGCATGAATACAAGAAATTTTGTTCGTCTGGCATTTGCTTTGGTTGCCGGCCTTTTCATGGCCGCTAGTTCGACAAATGGCTTGGGAGCCGAAAACGTTCGTCTGGTCATTGATTATGGCGACGGGTCGGCGAAAATCTTTAAGGCCTTGTCGTGGAAAAAGGGGTTGACAGTTGCGGACTTGTTGAAGCAGGCCCAGAGTGAACCCCACGGAATTACGGTTGTTGCATCAGGTGGCGGAGCCAGTTACTTCGTAAAGAAAATTGACGACTTGGAGAATCAAGGGGCTGGCGAAGACAAAAAGAACTGGCAGTATTGGCTCAATACGGATTACGCCAGTGTCGGCGCCGGCACCCAGGTTCTACAGCCGGATGACGTTGTAACATGGCGGTTTGACCTCTATCGCGAAGGGAAAAAATAACGAAATGAAGCGTTCGGATTACTTCTTAATTCTTGTTTTGGCGGTGTTGGGTATCGCTTTTCGATTGCTTCCACACCCGCCGAATTTTACGCCTCTCGCGGCAATATCACTTTTTGCAGGATTTTATTTCCGCAGGATCGGCTTAGCCGTTTTGCCAACCTTAGCGGCGATGCTTGTTACCGACGCCGCAATTGGGTTTTACGACCCAAGAATTCTCGTAACCGTTTATGGCGGAATTTTGCTGCCGACCGCTTTAGGTCCTCTCTTGAGAAGGCAAATGAACCCGGCAAGTGTAATCATTGCATCGTTTGCGGGCTCGGTTTTGTTTTACGGTTCAACCAATCTTGCAGTATGGGCGTTTTCAGGAATGTATCAGGCAAGCTGGCAAGGGTTGGTGGCTTGTTACGTTACCGCTTTGCCGTTCTTTAAGCTCACACTTGCCGGGGACGTTTTTTGGGCGACGATTCTATTTGGAGCATACGGGCTTCGGAATGTTATTGTGGCGAGGCTAAGGCCAGTTGCCGAGATTCGTTCGCAAGGAGTCGGTCACGCAATTTAATGGTCGCTACCAACAATAGATTAACGGCATAATAGCTTAACGGAAATCACCCGAAACATTAGCGACCCGCACGACGGACCACTTTTTGGTGAAATTCGTCCCGAATTAGTTTCGCCGGGATGGAGATATGGGATTTTCATCGTCCCAGAGCGGGTTTGAAAATGTCTCGCGTCATGAGGGTGAAAGTCAGATTCTGAAACTTGGCCAGAATTTCGCAATTTTCCCAGGAGATTCGCAGTTTTCAGCTGGCAGGCCAAATTGCTCACTGATCGTCAGCGCGAGCAGTAAACTACTCAACTTCAAAAGCCCGAGTCTCACTTTCGACGGTGCCCCCTTTTCCGTCTTCAGCGATAACCTTCCAGTAATATAGCCGCCCCGATACCAGGGCAGAAACAGTCGTTGAAATCTGTTGTTGTCCGCCGCCGAGTTTTAGGCGATAGAACTGACTGGGTCCGGCAGTATCTACGACATGTGGACTTGCGGCATTCGCAATGCTATTCCAGGGACCGTTGAGATTGCGGGCAGACTGGAGTTCATCGCCAAGCCCTCCCCACTCGATTACCGCGACACCATTCTTCAAGCTGATTGTGAGATTGCCGAGAGCCGAGACATCTTGAGCGTTGTTGATATTGGGAGTTTCTCCAGCTAACCAGATGTTGAGCTTGTAATTGATAGGGTCGTTGTTCTCATCAATTGCGCGGTTCCAGGCAAAAGTGACCGGCCTGACGAGCTTATTGCTCGGAAAATCAACGGGAGACAAAAGGCTCGGTGCCTGAGGAGTCAGGTTGCGAGCAATCAGGTCTGCCTGCAAGTAGGTGACTGCAAATCCCATTTCCCCGGTTGCCGCCACATCCTGGATACAGTTGGCCCTCCGATCTGGATCGACAATGCCCTTGCATGCCTGCTCGGCTTCGGCAAACGGCAGCCGTTTTTGAGGGTCCCTGTTGATCATGTTGGGTTGTGGCGGGGGAATGCAGAATTGATTGGACACTCCACTGGGCCAGTAGGCGACGGTAAATGTTGCAGTCGAAGTGCCCGGCGCGTAGTCGAAGAGCGATGTAGCCTCAGATACCCGCCAGGCATTCCCAAACACGTCATAGAGGTTTTGATATCGTTGCACTAAGCCAGCTGGTCGTGGGCCCATCGGGGTTCCGTCTGGAAGCGAAGGCAACCAGTTGTCCTTCGAAATGGTTCCCATCAACCCCATCGTCGCGCGGACATTGCGGGCATCGACGTTCAAATACCACAGTTTATAGTGGTCCCAGAATCCTGGTGTAATGACGATGACAGCCCCGCCCGGCGCTTCAACTTGGATACCCCCGGGTGCGCTGCTCTTTATCAACCGTCCTCCGGAGGGAAGCGGAATGGACGGAGAGGGCAGTGGCGTTAATTTGCCGTTGATTCGTAGTTGGAGCCCAGTTGGATCAGGGACGCCGCTCAAATTGGGTTGGTAGGTAATTCGGTCGGTGCCAATTTGAATGGCGACGGCGGTATTCACGCTGACGCAAGTTGAAAGGCCGGTATGTGGATTCGGTCCGAGCGGACCATCGGTCCCGACGGCTGTTTGCCGGCTTTGGATTTCGAGGTATTCATCGCGGAGGAGAATAAACTCTCCCGCGGCTTGAAAATCATAGTTCACCCCGTTGACGGTCCGAATATGCGTATCTCCAGCGGTGCTGGGCAACGCTCCAGTCGGACAATCAATCCAGCGGCGAATCGTTTCAATGTCCACTTTGCTGAGCGCGGGGCCGCCACAGGGCATGAGCCCGAATGGGCAAGACTCGCTGGTCGAAATGAGTCTCGTGTAGAGCGAGCTTATGCCAGAAGCGCCCGCCGAGGTGCGCGCAACGGCCATGCCGTATGAACGGGCGAGACGAGGACTCATACCTGTAGTTATTGGAGGGTTCTCGTCTTCTGACAGGTCGAAGTGGGCATTCGGAGCCAAGGTGGGTGGCAAGGTATTGCGATACGGAGGATACAACAGGCCGCCGTGGCACTCGATGCAGCTCTTGTTAAAAATCCTTTGAACATCCGTAAAGGTGGGGCAATCGCTGACGCCCGGTAGTGAGGATAGGATGGTATTCACCGCGGTAATTACTTGAGCGCCGTTGTTCGGGTCACTTAATCCGGAAAACGGATCGCTCACCAAGCTGGCCGACAACTCGGTTCGTAGCTTGCCGAGATAATCGGTGGTTGTCCCCAGGTCAAAAATGTCGGCAAATGTGTATGTTCGCGATCGGCCTCGAACACCCATGGACCACTTGTCAACGGAGACACCCAAGGGTTCGAGGAAGTATCGAAACAGGGCGACCTTTTCTGTGTTTACCGAGTAAAGTTCTCGATCAACATAAATTCCTCCCATTGTTGGAGCTGGGGAACCAGTATCGCCAACACCAATGCCACTTTCGATGGGCCGGCGAAAAACCTCTTGTCTGAGCCTGCTGATGAGGGTCGACGTTCCTGCTGCGGTGGCTGCGCCATACTGTTGGATGATGCCATTTGCTGAGCCCCCTGAAAATGGGGAAAGATATTCGTCAGTGCTTCGATCAAAATTCTTTTTCTGGGCGTCCGCTTTTCTTCGGGGGATGCTCTGCGCACGGCTCATTGTGTCGTTGAATAATGCCGTAAAGTTTGCCACTCCGTGTCGACCATTGAAGAAGGCGAGGGCGCCGCTGGTAAGAGCGGGGCCGATAGTGCTGATTGCGGTGCTTCCCGAGCGAGCAATCCATCCCCGCGCAATGGCCAAGGCAATGGGTCGAACATCGATGGGAACACTCCCAGTAGCGAATCGATGATTAATTAGCTCGTCAGCGACGCGTTGTTGGTTGAGAGAACCATCCGCGCCACCGAGGAGATCAAACAACTGGACGGCGCGTCCTTCGACATTGCCGGGAGTGGCTGAATGATGGAGGGTGACATATGAGCCGCCACGGATGACCGGGGTTCCGTCAGTGGTGCTGGGCGTGACTGCCACACCAGTGAAGGCATAGTCCGTGTTGACTGATGCGACGGAACCAACGGGCGTCGGTTCGGACAGAACGAGACCTCCGTCGAAGGAGAAATTGACGTGACCATCGTTGGCTCCTCCGATGGTTCGCGTGATGGCATCTGCCGCCGGAACACCTGGGGGCTGGAGCGCCAATTGTTCGATGATTTCCCGTATCGAGTCATTCGCGCTCCAAGTCCACCAATTCAGCAGCTTTCTGAACGCGGCTGCCTCGACAGACCCTTGATATATGCGGTCTCGATTGAAAGGCATTAACCCGGCCCAACTATCATACGTGTCCCAGTTTGGCTTGTTCTTCCATTGGACAAGACCTATCGGAATGCCGGTTGTGCCTGGGTATGGACTCGTATTGAAGACATTGCGAGTCGAATGACATTTGAAGCACTTGGCATCGTCCACACTGACACCCCGCGATCTCGCGGGGATAGAAAAGGTTCCGCCGGTGAACGCCTCACCCATGTCCGGGATACTATCTAAAACGATTTCATGGAAACGGAAGTTGCTGTCGCTAGGATCCCACTGCATGTACTCAATCGCATTGGGATGGGAGCCGGGGTAAGAAAGGTGCTGCACCATGCCGATTGTAAATACGGCCCTAGCATCAGCGCTGGGCAAAAGCAAACGAGGTGATTCGGCAGTGCCCGTCTGCAGGCTTTCCGATCGGGTCATCAAGAGCCAGTTTTGTTTGAACTCGATAGGCAGGGCCTTAAGAAACCGAGCAGGGGTGTTTACTATTGGATTGGCGGTGAGGTAGTTTTGTATGTCCGTGGGTGTGAATCCTGCCAAAGTTGGAATGGGAGTCGCCAAGTCAAATACGGCCCTCACCGAACGGTCGGCACTCATTGTTACGGTGACTGAGGTTCCCGCTCCGGTGGCATCTCCTTGCCATCCGGTAAATCCAGCTGCTGTGGCGGTCAGCGTAACGACAGTTCCGCCCGTAAAATTTTCATCGCAGTCCCCGGGGCAATTGATACCTGGTGGACTTGAAGTGATTGTTCCTGAACCCAATCCCATCCTCATCACTCTGAGTTGGGCTGCGTCCGCCGTCGAAAGACACAAGCTCATGATCACCATTGAAGACCAAAGGGCCTTTGACACGGGTGAGGGACTGAGTGATCGCAGAGCGACGGTTCGCGAACGAATAGGGGTCGTTGGTGTCATAAGTCCTTTAAAGTGAAGCAGGTTCCATTTTTATGCGGCCGTGCAGCAGAACGAGCAATGACGTTTATGACATTGCCAATCCCTTCCCCAACCACTTCCTATAGTGCGACAATCAGAACTAGATTAGGACCAATCTGATTGACGCCTTACGCGACGCTAACGACTGCCGGACTTGTGTCAATGATAATTATCGTAATCATGAAGCGAACTACTAGTCGGCTCGCGTGTTCGGCCTACGGTTACCGCCTCGACGGAGCACCGACGTGCAAACCGACTCGGTTCTCCCTTCAGCGTGTAAGTCTCCACTCTTGCTTTCTTGAATTGAAAATCTAACAGATTGTCCGCACAGCGTGAATGATTGAGGTGTTGAACCCATCTCCAATTGTAGGCTATGGAGAATAAGATAGGTTGCAGCTTAATGCTAATGCATGCGTCCATCCATTACTCGATCAACCATGGAGTCAAAATCCTCCGGCTTGAAACGGATATTGTTTCGTTTGGCTAGTGTCGTGATGCACTTAGTTAGAGTCTCTTTATACTCGTCGACGTCTACTGATGGTGCGATTGCCTTGATTAAATGCACAGCGGTAAGTCGCCAACAGTTTATGCAACAAGCGCAATAATACCAAGGTTTGCCACAATCGTGGCATGGCGGAGCATCTGGCAAAAACATTTTAGCAGCATTGAGGATGCAGTTGTCGCACTTGTAAATTTTTGTGTTGGGAATAGGAAACACATTTGTTGTCTTTTTCATGTGAAGCTGAAGCGCTAAGTTAGATTAGTGGTCCAGCATCTCCGATTATTGCGTACTTGCCCGGGGTTGCATAGGGGCCTGAAGGTTCCGCCACAGATCAGGAGAGATGTCAAATTTGGTGGTCAACTAAACAGCGAGTCTTGGGTCCGTTGGGTAGCCGCAGAGGCGAAGAGCTTACGAGGTTGCAGCGATGGTGTGCCGGAAAGGCCCGAAAGAGAAAAGCTGTTTTGTCTTCGGGGGCGACGCAGCCGGTCAACGCATTGCGATTAAGTAGAATCTGAGCGCCAACTGCCGCCTTCACCTAGTGCAGCCTTACCAGTATCTCAAAGATATCCTTACACGGCTACCTCAGCTACCAATCGCCAGCTCGCCAGCTCGAAGACCTCACTCCTAACTCCTAAGAACTGGTAGGCTGTTCGTCACAAGAATGCCCCCTGACGTCGAAAGTTTCAAGCCCTGGGGAGCGAAAGAATACTGCCACACTCTGCAAGCGCGACGAAGTTCTTCCTTTGGTGCTTATGTTCTGCCGACACTCAAAAGCCGATTGCGGAGTGGGTGGTCTTAAAATCTCCAATGCCAGTTATTTGCGCAACGCACCTCCTAAAAGGTGGTTGGTTTCGACTCGCCAAATGAAAGTCGGGAATAAGTGCCCTACAACCCCATTGAGTTAACAAATTCGATTGCCTCAAAAAGGAGGACATGCATTTCGACCCACAAGCGGATCCCGCATTGACCTATAGCTTAAGGCGAACGCGCCGGAGGAGCAATCGCGTTATTACTCGGCGCATTGTTACCGATTATGGCATTGGTCGGAGAGTTCCTGACGTTGTCTGAGTTCAATATCGATGACGGGAGCCGACTGTTGTCACCACTCAAACCAATGATTAGCCAACAGCAAATCAGTAGCATCGTAATCCACGCACTAAAAAAAAGTATCAACTTAAAATTCAGATGAGCGAGCGTTCTTTTGAGCCCTTGGTCTGAGTTTAACACACGATCTAAGTCTGACTTGTGCAACAAATCGCTGAAGCGCAATCGTAGCAGGCCGAAATCCTCAACAATGCGAATGCGTTCACGCAAAGCAAAGAAAAGACTCGCGATTGCATGAACTGAGGACACGCCCACAAGAGCCCACGCTATCTTGCGCAAATGCTCCGGCAAAACTCCGGGAAAGCCTTTCTCTGTTACTGCTTTGAGAAGCACTGTAGAGATGAAGAATACTGCAAAGCCTGAAAAATTCTTTTCAAGCTTATCACTTATCGACTCAGCGAGTCTGGCAGACTTCTGAGACGTGTCGCTCAGGTAATCACAAAGGCTCTTCTTCAGACTGATATACTGGTCGACGCGCTCTTTAAGATAAATGTCAAATCCAGATAAAATAGAGTCGAACATTCCGAAGTCGGGTCGCTCTGTAACATTGCCACTCCAATGTAGAGAAATTATGTTGCGAGCGATACCCAGCTTATCAGCCAGGTTCCCAGACCCGTAGGCCCATTGGTAAATCTTGTATAACTCCTCCAATAGATGTTTACATACTATCTCTCGACTAATTGTTCCAGTGACGGCCTTGTAGCCCCTAAGTTGAAATGAGAATGTGTCATCGGCATTTAAAGATGATATATCACAAATGCTCGCAAGAGTTGTCATTAAGCAAAGACGATCAAGAATTTGATTCAATAATTCGGACCGTGCGCGGGTGATTAAGTGAAAATCATCCGGTAGAAAGGAGCCCTGGTGACCGTCAAAGTGGCAGGCATCTCTCCTTGCCGTAACAGCAGCGTCGCGGGTGAAGGAGGAACGGGAACTCGTTGTACTGACAAATTGCAGAACATCTGTTGCAAAAGCAGGTGTGCCATCAAGTAGTAGAATAGTGGAACGATGATTGCCTGAGCAGACAATGTCGAAGGTAGCGAGAGTCTCTTTAATGCTTAGACGGGCGATAGTTTGCTCGAAATGCGTAAGGCTATAGAGGCAAAACTGTCCAATTTGGAGTTGTTTGGCGATCCTGAGCTCAAGGTCAATTGAGCTGTTGCCGGAGTCGAGCGCGTGGTAAGAACTGAGGGTATCAATGAAAAGATTGATGCCGTCCTTCGCATGATGATCCAAGTTTGTGCTGCTGGCACCATCAACACTCACGGAGATGAAGGCCTTGTCTCCCTGAGATAAACCGCTCAATGCTACTCGTAGAGTTTCTGCGACGGGCGGTCGCCATGGTGAGACGGTAAACTGCCAAACGCCATCACGAAGTGTTTCAGCCGCTTTCCGGAGGCTTGCCTCTCCAAATAATCTGGCGAACCGGTCAATGCGAACCATGGAGATTTAGTCCCTTTGCCCAACATGGACTGCCTGAGATGCGCTATCGCCTTGGTAGGTGGTATAGTTTGTTGGTTCAGTGACCGTAGCGGTCTGTAGCTCTGGACGAGGGGGGAATTGTTCGTATCCCGCGTCAGATTTAATGAATACGCCCTTTGTTCCATCGCTGAGCTTATGAGCCGATATTGACTCTGCAAGATTTGCAAGTTCACCTTCCACGGTGACTTCAATCTGCGGGGTAAGCGTGTAGGTTTTCTTGAACCTTTTTTGCACTTCCTCGGGTAGGACTGTGAAATTGGCGTCAAATCTATTCAGATCAAGGAGATTGTTTGCTCGTTGTTTTAGCTGCGCAACATCGAGGCTTGAGCTAATGGGTTGATAACCATCGAAGACGGCATTTAGGAACGGTTTGAATTTAAATGGCTGTTTGCGTTTGAATTGGCCGAGGACGGCGTTAAATAGGATAGGATAATCGCGAGGATGATCCTGTCTCAATTGTTTAGCAAGAAAGGTGTCGAATATGGCAAAGGCATTCTTGGTGTTGGAGCTATCCGTGCGCTTCTCACTTAGTTCGAGAAAGTCCTTCCACCAGTATGCAGCGATTGTTGCATTCGTGTCACCCACATTCACTGCGGCAATTTCGAGTTTGTTAGAAATTTCAATCAAGCAGAATTTTAAGAGGCGGTGCTTCTTGTCAATGCCATTGCGGGAACGAAAGTCCTCTCTGCCCAGAAACTCCGAGAGATCGACCTTGGCAAGCAGGATACCTTCGACTCCATCGCGTTTGAAAAGTGCTTGCAAGAGCATCCCCTCATGAACGCCCTTAAGATGTTCTACTGCCTTATGCGCTTCCTTCTCCTTTTGCAGAAGCCGAAATGCTATGATGTTCGCCTCGGGCGCCAGTTTTTTTGTTTTTATCACCCTCGACAAGGCGGCGCATACTTGCGTGGAAGTCTGTGCAAACGAGAACTGACGCACGTCTTGCTCCTTGTATGCCCATTCTAGAAGGCCGCGTAGATATGAATCCAGCTCAGCGCCTTTTGGAATAGATGCTTGTGTCGGTTTGTCCTTTTTGTGGTCAATCGGATGAGCTGTGAATTGTTCGATCTTCGTAGAATGAACAGAAGAGTCGCTCATAAAGGTTGTGTGGGTCCAAGGCGCAAATAAGTAGGAACAAAAGCTGAGAGTAGATGGGGCATTTAGTGTCAGGCCCTGTTGGTGTCGGATGTTGGATCAAGGCTTTTAGCCGCTGTGTGAAAATGGTGTCGCGCCCGATTCTGTCCGCATCGGCCTTGGCGTGACTATAGGGAAGCGCTTTCGTCGGCATCATTCGCTGTACGAATCATGGCGCATGGCAGGAGGGTAATCGGAACGTACGATACGGCAAGGGAAAATTGCATGGTGAAGGAAGTAGGGGCACTGAGCTGGCCACCGGCATCCGGAAGGCCAAGCCGACACAGTCCACTACGGGGCGGGAATGCCTTGTTCGCTGTGGTTCCCAATTCGAACGCCTGCTCGTGGTGTATGCACGATGATCAGCATAGGTTTCTGTACAGTCGCAGCAGAATTCTTCCGGTTCGTAGTTCGGAAGATACCCCTCGTAAACAGCCTTGCCCTCCATCGCGCGTATTCTCGAAGCCCCCAATACATCCGCTATCTCGGAGCCGCAACGGATGCATTGCCGCGGACCTTGATGTCAAGTGGAGTTGAAGAGCCTCAAGCTCTCGCCTCATTCGTCGCGAATATATCACCAGGCGCAATTAGCGAGGGAGACAAGCGGGTGTCGTTTGTGGTGACGAGCGTCAATGTTGGATTGTTCCTCGACGAGCCGTCGAACGCAACAATCCGTACATTGACCTTTACGGTGGCGGGAGACGTATAGGTGTGGCGCGAGTATCAGTAACGGCGCATGATGATGGAGGCATCGAGTACGGTGGAGTGGGCACCAGTGCAGCGCAGGTATTCACCATCGCGGTTCCGCCAGTGAATGATCCGCCAGTGGCGGCAGTTGACACCGTGGTCCGACTGAACCTCAGCAACGAAGCCACCGTGAGCAAAAGCGAGCTCCTTTTCAATGACACAGATGCAGATGAGGAACTCTTGAATATTGTTGCGGTGGGAAACCCGTTGCCAGCGGGAGCATCTGTTTCAATGGTTGGTGAGACGGTGATATACATGCCCCAGCAACTAACGCCGGGAATGGTAGCTTTACATACACTATTACTGATGTCGTCGGGGGCCATATGGCCACAGGAGCGGTCACTGTCGTGGAGTCGCCTGTGCTTGTGACAAGGATGGCCTTGGCTCGCCTTGCCAACAGTTATTCCCTTAACGTCATTGGAGTGCCGGGACGAGATTATCGTGTCCAATCTCCAGATTAAATGAAATCCAATTCCTTGACAGCGTAGAGCGATGAGCGCAGTGTTTTGAGCGGATCGGGTGACGGAACGTTTCTTCAGCGGGGTTCCCCAACCCCCACCTCCTTGGCGTTCGTTGCCCGGTCCCTGAGAGCTTGGTTATACTGCAGATATGCTGAAAACTGATTGCGTTACCTGGCGCCAACTCGCGCAATTAATAGTTGAACATGCTCGGCACTTCACGCGCTACGCTTTTGGTTGTCTCTCCCTGATATGGAGCGATAGTTCAACCGGTCGACGGCAATGGTTTTGCTACCCCAGTAGATATTCAGCTGCGGTTAGGGCATTTTCATAACTCTTTACCACGATGGGATGGGGTAACTCTCCGTATTCGTCCAAAACAAGGTAGTGATCATCTGCCTTCCAAATGCTCAAATGTTGGTCGACCACTCTCACGAGCATCAAGTGCACCTCGCAGTTGCGTGCGAATGTTTCGTATGTTAACGTTATAGTTGCCGGTTTACCCTTATTCATAGTCTGAAAAACGTGTTTAGGGTTGCCCGCACCCAAGCCTCCTCGATATCCAGTCGAGGAGGCTTATTGACGGGGTTAGAATGGGGGTTGAAAAGGACCTATGTGTAATCGACCCCTAATATTTACACCATATCACAACTGAAGGTGTCTGAGCAATAGAAGCGATCATACACGGGGTGCCCCTGTTGTAGATTTTGAATTTAGCAAGGGGACGACTCCCTTGTCTGGTTCAAAGATCTCAATTGCGACGGTTGGGGAGCTGGCAGTTGCATCCTACTGCACTCGGACTCACATCGCAGTAAGATGCTATTGGTGATCCTTAGAAAATGTCAATTCAAACAATGCGGATTCGCCAGTTTCTAGTTTCTTGGTAAATGCCTGTTTACACCGCAAGGGTCATTAGACGTCTCGAATTAAAAACGGAAACCACCGGTGTGGCGTTTGGCTACAGGCCTCAAATTTTCAACAAAGAAAGTGTCCCACAAATGGAGTTAGGAAATAGCGGAGAGTTCGGGATGATGGACAAAATGTTTTCCAGTGGGTTATATTTTCAGATGTTGAGTTCGCGTTTTACCAATATTCTTGCGCACGCGTGATGAACGGCGAGATTTGCCTCCTACTTTTTGATCACCAAAAACACCGGCCCCCTGACCCTATACGGGGAATATGCCTCAATCATTCTGCAGCGCAGCTTGGTGAACGACTTCTCCGGACAATCTTCGGCATATTTCACCGCTTGCCGTCCCACTTTGAGTTCCCGTGCGACCTCCGCTCGATTCTTTCCTGACGCGATTCTGTAGTCGCGCGCCAGTGCCGCCAGTTCGGATTCTTGCAAAAACTTCTCGTGCCGCATGACCAAGAATCTAAAAGTTTCGCGGCGGCGCCGTCACTTTTTATTTGCTAGCGTTAATCAATATGATTAACATTTGCCCGTGAAAGGCAAAGCTCTTCCTCCTACAGGCGAAAGGCGAGTTGGTATCTGGATTCGCGTCTCTACGGAAGACCAAGCTCAAGGAGACAGTCCTCAGCATCACGAACAGCGTGCCCGCGAGTATGCAAAATTCAACGGCTGGAATGTCATCGAGGTCTACGACCTGGCCGGGGTTTCGGGTAAATCAGTGATGGAGCATCCAGAAGCCAAGCGGATGCTCGCGGATATCAAACGAGGTCATATCGTTGCCCTGATTTTCAGCAAGCTTGCCCGCCTTGCCCGCAATACCAGGGAGCTGCTGGAGTTCTCGGATATCTTCAGAACCCACAATGCGGACATGGTGTCCCTCCAAGAGAAAATCGATACCAGCACTCCAGCCGGTCGCCTGTTTTACACGATGATTGCCGCTCTTTCCCAATGGGAGCGAGAGGAAATCGCCGACCGCGTGAAAGCCTCGGTTGCCGTGAGGGCAAAACTAGGCAAACCGTTGAGCGGAGTTTCACCATACGGATACAAGTGGGAGGACAAAAAGCTGGTCATAAACACCGGGGAGGCGCCCGTCCGAAAGCTGGCCTACCAGCTTTTCTTGGAACATCGGCGCAAAGGGGTTGTGGCGCGCCTTCTCAACGAAGCCGGACACCGCACCCGCATCGGGGCGAAGTGGAGCGATATCGCTATCGATAGGGTCCTGAAGTGCCCCAGCGCCAAAGGCGTATATCACTTGAACAAGATACGCCAAACTGGCAGTTGGCAATGGGAGGAAAAGCCCGAAAGCGAGTGGGGGACTCTGCAAATTGAAGCCATTGTCCCGGAAAGCCTTTGGGCTCAGTGCAATCAGTTGCTGGAGGAACACCACAAGAAGGGAAAACGGCCCGGCAAAAAGCCCGTTCAGCTCTTCGCCGGAATCGCATATTGCGGCTGCGGTCAGAAAATGTATGTCCGCTCCAATTCTCCGAAATACGTCTGCATTAAACCCAAGTGCCACAACAAGATACCCATCGTTGACCTCGAAGGAATTCTCTACGAAGAGCTGAAGGCATACTTCACGAACGGCGAAGCCATTGCTTGCCAATCACGAGGTCCAGATTGCCAAACTACGCGATGAGATGAATCGGACCCACCAAATCTATATCGCCGGGAAGATTTCCGTTGAAGGCTTTGGTGAGCTCTACGGGCCAATGGAAGAACGGCTGAAACAGCTCCAGACCGAATTGCCAAAACTCCAAGCCGAAGTCGACTACCTCAAAGTGAACGACCTGTCGGCCGATGAGGTGCTCGCCGAAGCAAACAATCTTTACTCCCGGTGGCCCAGCATTCCTACCGAAGACAAACGGAAGATCGTCGAAACGATTGTCGAAAAGATCGTAGTTGGGCCGGGAGACGAAATCGAGATAACGTTCTCACATCTACCTACTTCTGAAGAGATGACAAAATCCCAACAGGCCCTACGGTGCCGGTCAGCGCGAGCTCACCGACCAAGGCGAAGTTCTCCAGCCTGATGGGATCGATCTGTTCGCTCGCAGCGAGGATGCCAATGGCAATCGGCAGATCAAAGCTCGGGCCCTCCTTCTTCACGTCGGCCGGCGCGAGGTTGATCGTCAGTCGGCCCATCGGAAATTTGTAGGCGGAATTCTGCAGCGCCGTGGAAACGCGATCGCGTGACTCGCGCACCGCGGCATCCGGGAGACCGACGATCACGATGGCCGAATCCCCGTAGCCATCGTTGACTTCAACCTCGACGGGGTACGCTTCAATGCCGTTAACCGCTGCAGCACACACCTTGGCGAACATGCGCCGGAGTGTAGCGGATGAGGAATGTTGGGCAATTGGGAAATGCTCCGACAGTTAACCGCGAAGAGAACCGTGAAATATGCCGGCGAGCTTCGGCTAGGTCGGGTGAGGAATTGCCAATCGCCGCCAGTGTGTGGCCATCCCCGGTCGCCATATTGGCGCATGAACATTTACGCCCCCGAGCGGTGCCCATCCCGTCGTCGTCCGGGCTGCCGCCGGAGTAGTGGAATTTGTCTTCCCGCGATACTCGCCGTCGCGTCCGTTTTCCTCGGCATCCATGCGCGGGCAGATTTGGGATTTGGTTGGGATACGGAGAACATGGGCGGCTCCGGAAGCTGGTTTGACGCCCAACACTGGAAACCGATAGGCATTCCGGGAGTTCAAGATTCCGCCAATACCTTCGTCACGATCAATGCACCGTCCACGGGTCTGGAGGAAAGTTCAGTCAGTCTGCCTTGCTGTCAGGCCATCGCGATCAACTCCCTCACCCTTGGGCCACGGACTTCGCCTCTGCCGACAGACATCGTCGGAACCAACAGCCTGACGATCCAGCAGTCCGCTGTGCTGGGGTTCATGCGAAGCGAGGCCAATCCGTCGCCGGCGATCCAAAATTCAGGTCTGATCTTTGTCTATGGAATGCTGGCCTCCGGAAATGGAGAGCTCGATCGAACGACTATTTCCGGCCCTGGAAGCCTGCTTCTTTTTCACCCGGGACAACATCTTGTCGGACAGTTTGAGAATAACCAGATGATTGACGGAGAGGGCGACATCCTGGGTGTCATGGTGAATCGCGCCGCGATCCGTGCCGCCCGCGGCGGCACGCTCAGAGTCTATGCTGCGGTCGACAACGAAGGCGGCGTGCTCACGACCGACGGAGCCGCGTTCGACCCTTTAAGGAGCGTGATTCTCATCGGCTCCAGCGTCAGGGGCGGTGTGATTGACGCGAATGGCGGCGGGGTGCGTTTTGTGACCTCCGAGTCGTTGCGGGGCGTGACGCTCGGCGGGGGACAGATGGGGGTTGAATGGCCGGGACTTCGTTTTGAGGGCGAGAACATGCTTCAAGCGAATGTGGTGTTGTCGGCGGCGGGAATCGGTGTTCGGCCCGGATCGGGTCCGGTGGACCTGAATCTGGCGGACCAGGCAAGACTCACGAACAACGGCGCCCTCCGGTTGGAGACTGCGGACAACAAGATCAGTATTCGGGACAAGTCCTCGTCGGTCGGAAGCACCGCCATCCTGAGCGGGACCGGGCGGGTGGTTCTGAACGGCGCTGGAAGCTCTGTGGACATCGGACCCCTGAGCGAGCTGATTCACGAGCCTGGTCACACCGTCGAGGGCCTCGGCCAGATTACGGGAGGTGCGCTCAGGAACCAGGGCTATGTGGTGGCCAAAGGCGGAACGATGAAGCTGGCGGCCGTCATTCGAAACGCTGGATTTATCGGAGCCACCTCGAACGCGGTCCTCGAGCTCACCAGCAGCGCCATCCTCAGCAGATTCTCCGGCGCTCCCAACCTGCTCTCGCCCGGCAGTGGAATCGTCAGACTGACCGGCGCAACGGTGGCTGACGGCGAATGGGCGGAGGGTCGGGTGGAGGTCCATTACCCTCTTTCCGGATCTGTGCCGGCAGTCCTCCTTACCGGAACTCATCATTTTTCCTCGAACACCGTGGTGGAATTTGTCGCGAGCTCCTCCGGCTTGAGCGCCGGAATCGCCGTCATTCCCGGACCGCACGTGATTCGGAACGATGGTACGATGCGCCTGAATGGCGCCGCGATGCTTTACTCAGGTGATCAGAGCGGTGCGACGGTGACCAGCGCACGGCTCACCGGATCCGGGAGATTGCTGTTGCTCCCGACCGCGATTGCCCGTCCGAGCCTTACCACCTACGCATCGAGGGTTTTTGTGAACGATACCAACCACACCATTCAGGGTGCCGGCACACTGAACGCGCCGCTGGAGAACCGGGGTAACCATCGAGCTCGAGGGAAACCTCTCTTTTGCTCAAACCAATGAGGCCAGCTGGTACCGAGGCGCTCCCTCCTTCATGATGGGCGGAGGTCAGTCAGCCCAGCGATTGGAGATCGGGGGAACCGACATGGGGCCAGCCTGGTCCGGGTTTGGCACGCCGAACTTCCAGCTCCAGAAACTGATCGTCCAGGGCGACGGAACGCGGGTCGTTCTGACCGATTCGATCGACAACGGGAACCGCCCCTCCTCCTCAGAGGCACTTTATGCCAGCACGCTTGCAGTCCTGCCGGGAGCGACGCTTAATCTGAATGGGCTCGCACTCTACAGCGTGTTGACCGGTAATCCCCATCGAGTGCTCGCCGGGGAAGGCGGCCTTTTTGGAGGTGGTCAGATCATTGATCTGCCCGAGCCTGAGCCGGTGGCTCTTTCGGTGGCTTTTGTTCAGTCTCAAGGCTCCTCTGTCTGCGTGGTGAGTTGGCCATCACCATCTACAGGATGGACGCTCCAACAGAACACGTCTGCGATCCACACTGGCGTCTGGAGTAATGCGCCGGGGCCGATTCTGGATGACGGCATCAGCAAGCGTATGGTCGTCAATCCGGAGGGTGTCAGCAGGTTCTATCGACTGGCCCGGTAGCTTCCACCCCCGGTGGGCAATTATTTGTGACGTTGTGTTTAGCGCCGCCCCGGAGTCGTTTTCGAATCTTCCGACAGGCTGTACGCGGAACGACGCAACGCGGCGGCGGTGAAGGCCAGTGGATACATCCGCTCGAAATACCAAAGCTTCGCGAAGTAGAACCCGATCGGGGCCGGTTCCTTCCATGCGCCATCGTTCACGCTTTGGACGAGCCACCTGAGGCCGCGTTTCCACGCCGATGAAGCGGCTTCGCCCACCGGTTCGGAAGCGAAGGCCCGGTTCATGGCCAATGCTTCGACGGCAAGCGCGGTTTCTTCCACCGAAGATTCAACTCCGTGGGCGCCGCCCCAGCCGCCGTCCACATTTTGGGCATCGATAAGCCAGCGCAAAGCTGCTTCGCGGGCGCTGCGCGCGGAGGTCGCTGCAAGGGCACACAGCACGCGGGTGGTTCCATACAGCGGATTGATGTCGTCCGGTGCGTGCTGGTTGCCAAACCAAAGCGGCAGCCACGAACCGTCCGATCGCTGGGTGCGGACGAGAAATTCAATGGCGCGCTCCCGCCCTTGATCGAGTCGGCGCTGGAGTGCGACAGGCACCTCGGCCGACCACGCTTGCCACGCGCGCAGCGCATGGGCAGTGATGTCGGCGCTGCTGCGATCGAAGGGCAACGCGCCCCACCCCCGGCAAAACGTCGGGATGCCACCATCACGGTTTTGCAGATCCAACAGCCAGGTGAGCCCGCGCAAGGCCGCCTCTCTGCTCGCGTCGTCGGTCGGACTCAGTTCACGCAGGGCAAGCAGCGCCCCGGCCGTGTCGTCGGCATCCGGCACGCCTCCCGGCAAATCGGTCCACGCCCAGCCGCCCGGCGCCGCATGGGTGTAGGGATGTTCGACTCGGTATTGCTGGGTAAGCAGCCACGACCGAAGTGTTGCGATCGGGGCTGGATGGCCGTCTTTCGCCGCCGACTCGGACCCCGACGCGGCCTTCAGGAAGTCGCCGCCGAGGGCATTGATGGCGAGGGTCGTGACCCAGGTGGCGAGGTTGGTGTCGATGGGCCAACTGCCGTCGGAGCGCTGGGCTTGAATCAGGAATTGGATGCCCCGACGGGCCACGATGTGCTCCGCCTGTCCCGCACCCACCAGGCTCATGGTGACGAAGCTGGTCAATGGGGTTGCTTCAAGAAATCCGCCGTTCTCCGGTTGGAGGCCGATCAAAACGTGGAGCGTGCGGTGTCGGGCCGAAGCGCGCAGTAGTCGGCTGATCGGGTTCGCTGGCGGGGCATGATGGAAACGAACCTGACCAATCGCGATCAGCGCCGGCAGCGCATAGCTGACCACGGGCAGGCGGACGGCGGCGAACAACTGATGGGGCAACGCGGCAAGTTCGAACGGGAGCGGAATGACGTGCTTCCAAGCCTCGCGTCCGGAACCCAGGCGACCCGCAAGGGCGCAGTGGGTGAGAATGGGAACGGAAAAGGTGCGATCCTTGCCGTAACGCGCGATGATGGCGGGGGCAAGGATGTCCGGAGCCGTCCCGCCTGCACTTTGCTTGAGCCACCTGGCGGAACGTTCGACCGTTTCCGCATGTTGCGCATCGCCGCCAGGAACAGCGCCAAAGGCCGCCCAACAAAGCGTCGTGGTGCTGATGTTGGAGAGGCTCTTGACGGTATCGCCCCAGCCGCCATCGGCGTTTTGGTGTCGGGCCAGCCAGCGCAGGCCCGTGTCGATTTTGGCGGTCAATTCAGCCGCTGCGGATTGCGCCGTGGCGGGCGCGGAAGCGGCGCGCGCCAGGGCGAGTGCGGTGACCGCGGTGGCGGTGGACAGCGCGCTGCTCGAGAGTTCGCCGGTCCAGTGGCCGGCGGACGTTCGATGTGCAGACAGCCCGGCCCGCGCCTTCTCGAGCGCGGCCTGGGCGGCGGCGAGCTCAAGGTCGAGATTGAGAGATGGATTTTCGGCCGGCGGCACGGCGGAGTGTGAGATCGCCCGCGTGCGATGGCAATCCGATTGAAAACCGCATTGAAAACCGCGGATTAACGCAGATGGACGCAGATATTTCGGGGTCGACCAGGAGATGGGATTGACCACCACCGCAAAGGGGCGGAGGGCGGTTCAAGGGAAGCTGCTTGTTCCTTTTTGACATACTCACGAGACATGAACCAGCGGACTGCTCCACCTCACCCTGTCCAGACTCGCTGAGACGCGAGTCTGGACTGTCCCTCTCCCCCGCAGGGCGGCGGAGAGGGTTTGCGCGGTGGCTCATTCAATAGTAGGTGGCCGAGTCTCCGCGTCGTGAGCTTCGTCGTCGATCGTCCGGCCCAAAGCGGCCCGCTAAATCGCCAATCGGAAATCTGAAATCGAAAATGGGAAGTCCCGCTTTATCTGCGTTTATCGGCGCGCATCTGCGGTGCCGCCTTGTTGGGCGAGAAGTGCGGCCCTGTTCGGCAAAAACTTCGTTCAATCAAAGTCCGCGAGGTGGCGTCCAACGCCGGACTAAACTGAAACTCATTCCGAAAATCTTTTTGCTTATGATCCAGTGCAAACAGGGAACGATCGCGGCGTTGGTGGCCGGCGCGCTGACGGTGGCCGCGTCAACGTCGCAGGTGCAGGCCGAGAACTGGGCGCAGTGGCGCGGGCCGGCGTTCAATGGATCGACCACCGAAAAGAAGTTGCCGACGAAATGGAGCCGGACCGAAGGGTTGGCCTGGACCGCACCCATGCCAGGCGCCAGCGGCGCGACGCCCGTGGTCTTCGGCGACTACGTGTTCGTTGCCTCGACCGACGACACAACCAAGACGTGCGTGGCCATGGCGTTCGATCGCAAGACCGGCAAGGAGCTGTGGCGAGTCAAGGCGGTCGATGGCGTCGGTCGCGATCGCATGAGCACGTTCTCCAATTCGTCGCCGGTCACCGACGGCGAGCGGGTTTGGTTTTTTTACGGCACCGGGGACTTGCTTTGCCTGGATCTCAAGGGGCAGGAAATCTGGAAGCGGAGCATTGAGAAGGATTACGGCCAGTTCGCCTTTCAATGGACGTTCAGCAGCAGTCCGTTGTTGTACGACGGCCGGCTTTATCTCCAAGTCCTGCAGCGCAACACGCCGGTGAACGGTCGCGGGCGCAAGGATGGTCCCAACGATTCCTACCTGCTGGCCCTCGATCCGAAAACAGGCAAGGAGCTTTGGAAGGTGATTCGTCCGGCCGACGCTCGCGAGGAATCGCTCGAGGCGTTCAGCACGCCGACCCCGTATAAACACAACGGACGTGATGAACTGCTGATCACGGGCGGTGATTGCATCTCCGGGCATGATCCCGACACGGGCAAGGAATATTGGCGCTGGGGCACCTGGAACCCGAAACGCATCACGCATTGGCGCCTCGTGCCGTCGCCGGCGGCCGGTGACGGCGTGGCTCTCGCGTGCGGTCCGAAGAATTCTCCAGTCTACGCGGTGAAACTCGGCGGGAACGGCACGCTCCCAAACTCAGCGCTGGCTTGGCAAAGCTACGTGCAGGTCGACGAAGACGCCGCCACAGCCGGCCCGTCGCTCAACAATCGCGAGATCACGTCCGACGTCCCGACGCCGTTGTATTACCAAGGGCGTTTCTACGTTTTGAACGGCGGCAAGAAGCAGCTGTTCGCGATGGACCCGAAGACGGGCAAGGTGTTTTGGAGCGGATCGCTGGCCGGCAAGGCGATTTTTGAAAACACCCCGACTGCCGGGGCCGGGAAGATCTACGCCATGAACCATGCGGGCGAAGTGTTCGTCGTCCAGGCGGGCGGTGATGAGTTCAAATTGCTCCACACGGCAAGCATGGCGGACCCGGACGAAAAATCGCTGCGCTCGTGCGTCGTGCCAAGCCAGGGACAGCTGTTCATTCGGACGACGAAGAACCTGTTCTGTGTGAGTGGCACGGAGTAGAGCTGACGGAGCGCGGACTTCCAAGTCCGCAGGGGGTGGAATCGGCCGCCAGCGTCGGAAAATTCAAGCCGGGTCGCCCCCACGTGTTGCGAACTGCTTACCCGGTCGTGCTCGAAGAATGGTGAAGTTGACCGCAACGGCGGCGCTCTGCGGAGAGCGCGCCCTACCTTGTCGGTTCATGGGAAGCGGCCCGTTCTTTTTAGACCTGCTCACCTGACATGAACCAGCAGACTGCTCCACCTCACCCGGTTCCGATCCCGCAATGCGGGATCGGAACCTGCCCTCTCCCCCGCGGGGCGGCGGAGAGGGTCTCGCGGACAACGGTGAAGTCGTCCGCCGGTCCGGCGCGCTGCGGAGAGCGCGCCCTACCTGACGGTTCGTGGGCAGAGGGGCGGGCCTTCGGGGCTAGGCCGCAGGTCCCGCGGTGGACGCGATGGCGTCGGGGTTCTTCTTGGCGAGAATCGCCGCGATGATCTTTTGGGCCAGCTCGGGTTTTTCGGCCAGGACCTTTTGTGCGGCGTCCTTGCCTTGGCCGATGAGTTCGCCGTCGAACTGGAGCCAGGCGCCTTTCTTGTCGACCACGCCGCAATCGACGCCGACATCGAGGATGCTGGCTTCCTTGTTGATGCCGTGGTTGAAGACAATGTCGAACTCGGCTTCGGAGAATGGCGGGGCGACCTTGTTTTTCACGATCTTGACCTTGACGTGATGGCCGAGCACGGCGCCCGCGGCGTCCTTGATGGCGTCCTTGCGGCGGATGTCGATGCGGACGCTGGCGTAGAACTTCAGCGCCTTGCCGCCCGGGGTGGTTTCCGGATTCCCGAACATGACCCCGACCTTTTCGCGGAGCTGGTTGGTGAAGATGCAGGTGGTCTTGGACTTGCCGAGCAACGCGGTGAGTTTGCGGAGCGCCTGGCTCATCAGGCGGGCCTGCATGCCCATTGTGGCCATGCCCATCTCGCCTTCGAGCTCCGCCTTGGGAACAAGGGCGGCAACCGAGTCGACGACGATGACATCGAGCGCGTTGGAGCGGGCGAGTGTCTCGCAGATGCTGAGCGCTTCCTCGCCGCTGTCGGGTTGGGAGACCAGCAAATCGTCGAGGTTCACGCCGAGTTTCTTGGCGTAGCCGGGGTCGAGGGCGTGTTCCGCGTCGATGAACGCGGCGAGGCCGCCGGCCTTCTGGGCGTTGGCGATGATGTGGAGCATCAGCGTGGTTTTGCCGCTGGACTCAGGGCCAAAGATTTCCACGATGCGGCCGCGCGGGACACCGCCGACGCCAAGGGCGAGATCAATTGAAAGCGCACCGGTCGGGATGACTTCGATTTTGCGATTCGCGACGGCGACGCCGAGCCGCATGATGCTGCCTTCGCCGTAAGCCTTGGTGATGGAAGCGATCGCGGTTTCCAGCTCGCGGAAGCGGGCGGCGCTGACTTTGGCGGCTTCCGGATTGATGCTGGTGGACTTGTCGGCGGCCTTTTCGATGACGGCGGCTTTCTCGGCTTTCTCGGCTTTCGGTGGCATAAGATTGATCGATGATTCTACGGCAATTGAACGGGCATTAATAACCTACTTTCTGCCCGAGAGGTAATAGAGAACACCGGTCGGTTCGTCAATCGCCGGTTAGAGGAATTTGTGTTCGTGGCAGCGGGGCGCAGGCTGGAAGCCTAATCTCTTTCGGAAATTCCGCTGCGACCGGGAAAAGCGAGAAAGCGCTGGCGATTCGCCCTCACCCCAACCCTCTCCCCCGGGGAGAGGGGGAACCTCAGTGGCCGCGTGGTGGGGCGGTTGGGCGCTTGCAACGGCGATGCCCTTTAGCGAGCAGGTGAGCGCTCGTGGCGTGAGTCGACGAACATCCGAATCGCGACGTGGCTCGCTATCACGATCCGGCCGCGATCGTTCCTCCCTCTCCTCGGGGGAGAGGGTTGGGGTGAGGGCGAATCGCCAGCGATTCCTGCCTCCAGCGGTCGCAGCGGAATTTTCGAATGGCGTTTGTCGGTGTGAATCCGTGGTCAAAGATTCCACCGCGGAGATCCGGCTGCCGTGGGGTTTGCTTTCGGCTCGTTCGTCTGCCATTCATTCGTGGGTCTCTTGTGCACAACCTGGGCGAACAATTCGAAAAAGCCGCGGCGAGCCTGAATCACGTGGCGTTGCCGGACCTCTGGCAGCAGGAGGCGGTGACGGCGTTGCGATCGGGCCAGGACGTTGTCGTGCATGCCCCGACGGGTGCAGGCAAGACGCTGGTGTTCGAGCTGTGGTCAAACCAGGGCAAGCCGCGGGGCCAGGCGATCTACACCGTGCCGACCCGGGCCCTGGCCAACGACAAACTGGCGGAATGGCGGGCGCGGGGCTGGGACGTGGGCATCGCGACCGGCGATCTCGCAGAAAATCTCGATGCGCCGGTGCTGGTGGCCACGCTGGAGACGCAGAAGAATCGGCTGATTCGCGGGGATGGCCCGGTCCTTCTGGTGGTGGACGAATATCAAATGTTGCGAGACCCGGACCGGGGGTTGAACTACGAGTTGGCCATCGCCCTTGCCCCTGCCCAGACTCAGCTGCTCTTGCTGAGTGGCAGCGTGGCCAATCCGCAGGACGTGGTCAAATGGCTGCGTCGCCTGGGCCGGGACGCGCGCTTGATTCGCCATGACGAACGCCCGGTTCCGCTGGAGGAGGTTCATCTCAACAGCCTCAGTTATCATGTCCCGAGCGAGATTCGCGGTTACTGGCCGCGTTTCGTGGCGAAGGTGCTGGCGGAAAATCTCGGACCGCTCCTGATCTTTGCGCCGCGCCGACAATCGGCCGAATCCCTGGCCGCCGAACTGGCGCGCTACTTGCCGAACCCGAACCCGCTCGCCTTGCGCCAGGACCAAAAGTTGTTGGTCGGCGAATCCCTCGCCCGCATGTTGCGCAGCCGGATTGCGTTTCATCACAGCGGCCTCAGCTACGGCGCGCGTGCCGGCGTGATCGAGCCGCTCGCCAAGGCCGGCCAGCTCCGGGTGGTGGTGGCCACGATGGGTCTCGCCGCGGGAATCAACTTCAGCCTGCGCAGCGTGACGTTGTCGGCGGATTCATACCGACGCGACAACATCGAGCAGGCCATCCGCCCCGATGAAATCCTGCAGATGTTCGGCCGGGCCGGCCGCCGCGGCATCGACGAAATGGGTTATGTCGTGGTGGGCGAGCAAGGAGTGCGTCTACGCGAAGGCTACGCGGCGCAACTGGCGCGCAGCGGGTTGGTGGATTGGAGCGCGCTCCTGGGCATCATGGCGGCGGCCGCGGAGCAAGGACGCGAACCGTTCGCGGAGGCGGTCAAGGTCCAGGAACGCCTGTTCACCACCAAGCCAATCGTCCTGGGCGTGGAAGAATCCCTGAAGAATCCGGTCACACCCTGTGGCTTGAAGACGGATGCGGAACGCTCGCGTCATGTGCGCAAGCGGCTGCGGGAGTTTCTAAACAGCCGGGGCGAGTGGGAGCGAACAGGGGCGCTGGTCGAACGTCCCTTGCGTGAGGTGCAAGTGATGGCGCCGTTGCCCGAGGGCGCGCTCGATTTGCTCAAGCTGCGCAATCGGGTGCTGCCCGCGGAGCCCGGGCCGGAAAGCGATCCGGAACATCCGGCGGACCCGCCGAAGACGAAGCCCGCGCCGGCAGCTCCGATCGAAACGACAGCGGAGCCGGTGCAGTTGGCGCTCGTTCCCGCGCTGTCGGACGCGCGCGCGGTGGACAAGGTGGGGCACGGTGTGTTGGAGGTGATCGGCGAAGAAGCCGGTCGCCCGATCTACGGACGATCCTTCACGGTGGCGGAGATCCTAAACGACGGCCGCGTTTTGTTGGTGAAATGGCTGCGCCGTCTGACGGGCTGGCACGGGCGTCAGGCGACGCGGGCCGAGTGGGATGATCGACTCTCCAAGATCGTGACGGAGCGATTGGCGCAGCAGAAGACGCCACTGGTTCGGTTCGAGCAGCGCGAGCTGAAGATGGTCGCGCTGGTCAGCATCGCGGATTTGCCCACGCGGGCAGCGCTCGACGCCCACGGAGTTGTCCTGTGGAAACCGTTCGAGCGGGAGATCCTGCCGCCGGAATGCGCGACGTGCTCGCTCTTGAACACCTGCCGGAACCTGGCGCCGTCGCCGGGTGTGGCCTTGACCTGGCGGCGCCTGGGGTTGATCGATCCAGGTGGTGTTCCGACGCTGCGCGGGCGGCTGGTGAGTTTCTTTCAGCAAGGCGATGGCCTGGCCATCGGGGCGGCGCTCGAGGACAACTCCTACTCGCTGGATGAATTGATTTACGATCTGGCGAATCTCGACGCGGGTTTTCGGTTTTGTCGCGAGGAGAATCGCTGGGCCGGGCGCATTCCGATGGCGTGTTACGAGCGGTTCGGCCTGCAATCGATTCCGGGGTATCTGGAGAACGGCCTGCCGCCGCGCTATGGCAGCGGAGCGGAACAGATCGTGGCTGGCGTGCATAAAAATCCCGCCAGCAAATCCCGGTGGATCACCGAGTTCCTCGGGGCAGGGGATATCGACCGGGTGATCATCGAATGGCGCAGCCTGTTGCGGCAGATTGCCAAGGCGCCCCCGCTGCCTTGGCCGCGCTGGACAGCGCTGCAAGCCATGGCGGCGGGCATTCTCAACGAAACCGAGTCGCCGACCCTGACCGACCTGCCGCCGCTGGACTACGTGCAGACGCGGCGGATTGATCATCAGCTGACGTTGCGCCGGCATTGAGCGTTGCGGGCCGGTTTTCGGAAGATTTTTTTGTCCAGTTCGTGAGGTTCTCTCGACTCACTCATCGAACATTGCAACATGAGCGAGTCGTCTGAAATCCTTTGTTCCCGGGCCCAGGTCGGCGACGCCGCGGCCGCCCGGGAATTGGTCGAGCGAACTTATCTGCGTGTTTATGGGCACCTGCACCGGTTGACCGGGCATGAGCAAGATGCCGCGGACCTGACCCAGCAGACCTTCCGCCGGGCGTGGGCTTCTCTCGGCACCTTCGGAGGACGGTCCAGTTTTTCCACATGGCTGCACGGGATCGCCCATCACACCTACTTGGACTGGCGACGTCGCCAACGCCCCGGATATCCACAATCCGAGGAATGGTGGGCGGCGCAAACGTCTGACGTTCCGAGCCCGTCGGAGGAAACAGCTGATCGGGATCGGGCGCGCAGCCTGTTTGCATTGGTCGAACAAATGGATGAGGACACGCGCCAGACCGTTCATCTCCATTACTACGAAGGCCTGTCCCTGGCGGAGACAGCCGAGGTGCTCCATGTCGCCGTCAGCACGGTGAAGTATCGTCTGCGCCAGGCGCTGGACTCGCTTCGCGCTCGCATGGCGGAGCCGAAAATCCTTGGTCGTTAAATGACTCCATCCCCTGATCCCATGAATGATTCTCTCATTGAATCCATCCTGCGGCACCCGCCCCGTCCTGACCCTTCCCCGGGTTTGAAGGCGCAATTGATGGAAGACATCCGACTTCCGCAGCGTGGCACGGGCGCCAAGCTGCGGGCATCCCCCGCTGCTCCCGTTGGGTCCGTCAACCCGGGGTGGCGGCGTTGGTTTCCCACGCTGGCCTACACGGTATTGCTGCTCGGCGGTTGCGTCGTGGTGGCATGGCAAACGGGTCAGTGGCGGGCCGTCCAACGCGAGAATCAGGCGCTGCAGCCCGATCAGGATGCATTGCAAGCCACGCGGGACGCGCTGCGGGCGCGAGTGGCCGAACGCCAGCGTGCAACCACCGACGCGCAGGAACAAGCGGAGCTGCTCAAGTTGCGGGACGAGGTCGCTCGCTTGACCGACCGCGAGCGGGAAGCCGCAATCCATCGAGAGGAAAACGTTCGTCTCCGCGCCCAGGTTGCGGCTGCACAGGCCGGACAGGAACCGGAAGAAGACCCGTTCGCCGCGGCGCAGGAGCGCACCAAGCGCATCAATTGCGTCAACAACCTCAAGCAAATCGGACTCGCCCTGCGCATGTGGGCCAATGACAACAAAGAAATCTTTCCCCTGGCCTTTCAGAGCGCCAGCAACGAGATGGTGACGCCCAAAATTCTTACCTGCGTGAGCGACTCCGCCCGCAAGCGCGCGAACTCGTGGGAGGAGTTCAATGGCAGCAGCGTCAGCTATGAATTTCTCAACCCCGGCGGCGATGACGCGGATCCGAGCGTCGTCCTGACGCGTTGCCCCATTCACAACAACGTGGGTTTGTCCGACGGCAGTGTCCAACAACTCGGCCCCAATCATCGTCTCGAACTGGTCGATGGAAAATGGCGGATCATGCGAATTTCCCAGCCATGAAAATGATGCTCGGCCTGCTATTGTTTGCGGTCTTCGCTTTCGGCACCTGGGAGTGGCGCGCCGTTGCCACCCTGCGCCGACAAACGCTCGCCCAGCGCGAAGCGCAGACATCTGCCGGGGTGTTGAGTAACGAAATTGCGGCGCTGGAACGGACCCTGGCCGTTCCGCCCGAACAGTCACCGGATTTCGATCGATCCGAACTGCTGCGCCTGCGGAACGCGGTCCGGCGTTTGCGCGCCGCGCCAACGGATCCAGGACTGCTTCGAGCTGAGAATGAACGTCTCCAAGCCAGCTTGAACATCGGGAATGTTCGTCCACCGCGCCTCGCTGATCAGTCGGGCTTTGTCGCGCGCAATGCCTGGGCCAATGTCGGCAACGCAACGGCGGAGGCGGCCCTGCAAACGGTCCTCTATGCCATGCGCGAGGCCAACCTGGAGTTGCTCGCCACGCTGCTGGAAGACAGCGAAGCCGAATCACTCCGGCGTCAATTGCAGGAGGATCCAGTTCGAGCTCGCAATCGCTTCCTCGAAGAACTCAAGGAAGAGTTCACGCCAACTGGATTTCTCGTCGTGGGACGGGAGGACGCACCGGGCGGGCGTCAGACTCTGAAGGTAAAGTTTGACGCTCGAAGCGAACCAATGGAAATGGAGTTTCGGCGGCTCGGCGATTCTTGGAAGATGACCAAGGGATTTTAGTCCGCCGGTTCATCTGCCGTGAGCAGGTCCGTAAGGAACACGGTCGCGGTTCACGCGGTGAGCGGGGCGTTGGCTCCACTCACTTTGGCGGAGAGTTCGGTCACCTGCTTTTCCAACTCGCGCATGCGCCGAATCAAGTCGGGCAATTGTTGCACCGCAATAAACTGGCGTTTCATCTGTCGATCCGGCATCGCCGGAATCCCCAGCACGGTTCCTTTGTCCGGGATGTCGCGCATCACGCCCGATTTGGCGCCAACAGTCGCCTGATGGCCCAGGGTCAAATGGCCGGCAATTCCTGACTGCGCCGCGATCACGCAATAGTTGCCGAGCTTCGTGCTGCCCGCGAAACCCGACTGCCCCATGACCAGACAATGTTCGCCAATCACGACGTTGTGGGCGACGTGGACCAGATTGTCGATCTTGGTGCCCCGCCCGATGATGGTGGAGCCAAGCGCGGCCCGATCGACGCAGGCGTTGGCCCCAATCTCGACGTCGTCGTGGATGACCACATTCCCCACCTGCAAAACTTTGCGGTGACGGCCTTCGTCGAAGACGTAGCCATAGCCGTCGGAACCAATCACCGCGCCGGCGTGAATGGCCACGCGGTTGCCCAGGCGGGTGCGCGCGTAAAGCGTCACGTTGGCGAAAAGGCAGACGTCAGTGCCGATCTCGCATCCGGGCCCAATGTGGTTTCCGCCCATGAGCACGGAGCGAGCACCGATTTTGACGCGTGCGCCGATGACGCAGCCGGGTCCGACGTGCGCCGTTGGATCGATCTCAGCCGATGGCGCGATGACCGCATTGGGATGGATCCCGCTGGGCGTGGCCTCGGGCGGAAAAAAAAGCGGAAGGAGCCGCGCCACGGCGACGCGTGCATTCGGCACGCGGATGAGCGTCTTGGACGACGACGTGAACGGGCCGGAAACAACAATGGCGGATGCGGCGCTGGCGTCGGCGGCCGTGAAGTAAGGCTCCTTTTCAGCAAAGGTGAGATCACCCGGACGCGCGAGATCCGCGGAGGCGAAGCCCGTCAACCGGACTGAGCCATCGCCGATGACTTCGCCTTTGAGTTGCTCTGCGATCTGCGCGGCCGTGAACGAGGGTGGCGAGCTTTGGGGATTGGCACTCCGGTTGGTGGGGCTTGGCGCGGTATTCATCGCGGGAGTTGGATGGGGGCGTTCGCTCGCGTGTTCAAGCTAAAACGAGCGTTCGATCCATGAGCCGCATTGAGAATGGCGTTGATCATGGGTCGCCGGTGGTTGCCCCAACCCCATGAACCTGCCCTCCGCAGAAGCCCTCTCCGCCGCTCTGCGGGGGAGGGTGGGCCCGCGCAGCGGGACCGGGTGAGGTGGAGCATTCCCCGGTTCATGGGCCAGTTGGCACGAGTTGGGACCTCGTGAAAGGTTCCCATGAACCTGCCGCTCGGAGCGCGGACCTCCGGTCCGCAGCGGAGGGAATCGGCGGCGCACGAACGAACCCTCAGGCGTCGTCTCCGGCTCGCGTCGCTGCGGGCTGAAAGCCCGCGGTCTGTCCGAGCAGTCCGCTGGTTCCCGTCTCGTGGGCAGATCCTCGACGAAATTTGCGAAGAAGTTTGGCGACAGGCGACGGACGACAGGCCGATTGACGCACGCCCTACTTCGTGCGCGCGGAATATTCTCCGTAGCGCTCGGCCACTTTGGCCTGGGTCGTGTCGCCTTCGTGCAGGTAGAACCGATAACGGAACGTGATCGATTGTCCCGCCGGGATGCGGACGTCGCCGGTGCCGGCAGCTTTGCGCTCGAAATCGTGGACTCCAAACGGATTGGCGGCGAACAGCCCGTAGTCACGCACATGCCACCACGTCGGGTGCTTCGGATTTGAAGGATGATCGAAGATGGCGATCCCGACCGTTTTGCCCTCGACTGGGCCATAGTAATCGCACCATTCGGCGCGTTTGCCCCAGGTTTCGCCGTCCTTGATCCCAGTGCTGAGCACGATGTGCCCTTTGCCGGGCTGGTTCTTGCCATGGGTCAGGCGCATCTCTTCGTTCACCCGGATGGCCATCGAACCTTCCTTCGTGTCGCCGAGCACAGCGTCCTCATCGGCCGGTGCTTTCAACGTGATCTCAAAATCGAAGAGTCGTTCGTTGGCGGGACGCGCGTAGACCCGGAACGTGCGTTCATCGGTCAGCTTCACGGTGCCGTCGGGCGCGATCCATTTGTTGGCGGAGCGAATCACGCCGAATTCCTGGCCGCTGGCAACTTCAAGAAATTTTTGGTGCACGATCTTGCCGGCCTTGGGTTCCTCGGACCAGAAGTCGACCCCGTTCACCGCGCCGTGGGAATACCAAAGCGCTCGATGATGGGGGTGATCCTTTTCCTCGCCGGCGGTGTCGGCCATCGGCCAATTGCGAGTCATGCGGGCGCCTCCGGGGCCAAGCAGTGGATAAAAATAAACGTGTTTCGGAAAATTGGTGGTGGGGACCGTGGAGCCGTCGGCCGCCTTGCTCTTGCCCATCCACGGATGGAGGCGATCGGTGAAAAAATACTCAGTGAAAGGTTCGCCGTTGACCTCGACGCGGACGCGGTCGGGCAGCTCGGTCATGCGGACACCGTTGGCGGCGTGCGATGAGGAGGCGTGGCTGAGCAAAGTCAGGGCAGTGGCCGCTAAAGTGGTGATCCGGGCAACAGCGGGGGCGAGAGCGCGTGTGGATTGGGACATGGCCGGCATCGTGGAAATATCCGTGGATGCGGTCAATCTGAATTCCGGCCGCGCGTTTGCCCTCCCTGCAGCTCGAAGTTGTGGTGAGAAGTTCCCGCCGCGCCGGACCGGGCTTGGCGCCTATTCCCCTTCGGTCAGTCCGCGGCGACCGCGAAAGGCGAAAAGCGCATGCGATTCGCCCTCACCCCGTCTCTCTCCCCCGGGGAGAGGGAGGACCGATCGAGGCCGGTTCGTGAGGGCGAGCCACGTCTCGATTCGGATGTTCGTCGACTCTCGTCACGATCAGTCACCTGCTCGCAGAAGGGTATCGCTGCTGCCGACGCCCATGCACGCCACCAAGCGGCCGCTGAGGTTCCCCCTCTCCCCGGGGGAGAGGGTTGGGGTGAGGGCGAATCCGGAAGCACTTCCTTGCGCTCGCGCCCTTCGGGAGGAGCACTGACGCGGCGGGATTTTCGCTCCGGTCCACCAACTTGGAGATGCACCGGTTTCACCGGTTTGACCTGGACATCCGCAACCTTGTGACCGGACTGGTGTTTGGATAACCTGTTGACCGACATGGCCGACAACATCGATCCGGATGCCGCCCTGATGCTGCGCGTGAAGCAGGGCGACATGGCGGCATTCGAGACCTTGGTGGAGAAATACAAAAGCCCCGTGATGAGCCTCGTCTATCGGACATTACCGGACGCCACGGAGGCGGAGGATGTCTCCCAGCATGTCTTTCTTCAGGTCTACAAGGCGGCGCATCGCTACGAGGTTTCAGCCAAGTTTTCCACCTGGCTGTTCACGATTGCCCGAAACCTCTGCTTAAACGAAATTCGCCGGCGGATTCGGCATCCGGCCGAGTCGATGGATGCGACGTATGAGGGCGACGAGAGTCCCGTGCGGCAGATTCCGGATGCGCGAACACAGGGGCCGACGGAGACGGTTTTGGAGGGGGAACTGCACGAGAAGATCGACGAGATTTTGGCGGAACTGCCCGAGAAACAGCGGACGGCGATTCTTTTGTGTCGGGGCGAGGAACATTCCTACGAGGACATTGCCGCCATTTTGGAGTGCTCGGTGCAGGCGACGAAATCGTTGATCCATCGGGGGCGGGAGACCTTGAAACAACGGTTGAAGCCTTATTTGCGGACGGGCGCGTGGGAGGAGAATTCGTGACTGAGCCACGGAACGATTCAGTGGGGCGGCGGACGGAAGATGCGCAACTTTTTGGTCAACGCGGTTTTTTAGAACTAGTTCAGCATGAACGACTCAAACTTTGAGCAATTGGTGGAGAAAAGCTGGCGTGGTCCGTTGACGCCGGCCGAGGAAGCCGAACTGCAGGCCTGGCTGGCTGCCCATCCGGAAGACGTCGAGCGTTGGGAGGCGGAGTCAGGGGTGAATCGTGCGCTGGCGGGGTTGGCGTCCGTGGCGCCGAGCTCCAATTTTACGTCGCGCGTGTTGGAGATGGTGGAGTTGGAGCAGCGCGCAGCGGCGCGCCGGCCAGCCTTGGGCTTGGGAGAGCGACTTCGGCGCTTCTGGGGTGTGCGTGGCCTGCGTCTGGCCTGGAGCCTGTTGCTCGTGCTGGGGATCGGTGGCCTGGGGTATCGCCAATACCAGGAACACGATCAGTCCCTTGTCGCCCAAGGCATGCAATCGGTGTCAGCCATGGCGGCGGTAACGCCGGTGGAAGCGTTGGAGGATTTCGACGCCATCCGGGAGTTCAGCCAGTTCCGACCGGAGATCGATCAGACCGACGAGGCGTTGTATGCCTTGCTGGGGAATTGATTTGTCGATGAACCGCAGTCCAATGAATCACACGTGTCGACAATCAGGGGTGGCCGAGCCCGGTCGGGCCTGCGTCGGTCGCAGCTGGCCGTGGGCGCTGTTGCCGCTGTTGGGATTCGCGTTGATCATCGCGGCACTGGCCGGGTGGTCGGTGGGGGTTAATGCGCAGGCGCAGGGTGCGACGGGCACGGTTGCTCCACCGGCCGTGCGGCGGCCCAACGCCGCCCGCCCCCCGCAGCCGGTGGAATCAACGCCGGTGGATTATTTCCGGCAGTTGCTGGCCGCGAAGGGCGAGGATCGGGAGCGATTGCTGGCAACTCGCCCGGCGGCGCAGCACGCGCAGTTTCGCGCCATTCTGCAGGAGTATGAACGCTGCAGCCCCGAGGAGCGCGAGCGACGCTTGCAGGCGCTGGAACTGCGTTATCGGATCACCGCCATTTTGCGCCTGGCGCCGGAAGCGCGGACCCAGGCCGTAACGCGTCTGTCCGAAGCAGCCCGGCCGCTGGTCCAGGAACGGCTGAACTACTGGAATCAGCTCGCACCGGATGTGCAACGCGACTTGCTGGGGAACGAACGCTTGATGCGAGTCGTGACGTCCGTGTCCCCTGGACGGACCGCGGCGGTGCGCGGAGGCGCCGCGCTTGGCTCGAACGAACTCGGACGAGTGGAGGCCGCCGTGCGGGATTGGAACAAGTTGCCGGAGGGCAAGCGCGTCGCCGCCGAGGACGCGTTTCGCAAGGTATTCGAGTCGGGCGACGCCCCGTCGGTCGAGGGGAAGGCGTGGACGGAGATGGAGCAGGACGAAATGCGGCGCGCGCTGGCCCGGTTCAAGCATTTGAGTCCCATTCAGCGCAGCATTTGCATCCGCAACGTGCCCAAGCTCGCCGGCATGTCACCCGCGGAGCGGGCCGAGTTTCTCCGGAGCGCCGAGGAATGGCGGGAGATGACGCCGGAAGAGCGGCAGGCTTGGAAAAACATGGTGAAACGTTCGCCCGTGTTGCCGCCGTTCCCGCCCGGTTTCCGGACCCAGCCTCCACTGCCGTTCCGCATGCCGATGTTCATTCCCGCCGTGCAAACGGCCAAACAAACCAACAATTCGGATCGCTGAACCGAGGAAGCCGTCCGTTCTTTTTTGACCTGCTCACGGCAGATGAACCTGCGGACTGCTCGGACGGACCGCGGGCTTTCAGCCCGCAGCGGCGCGAGCCGGAGACGACGCCTGAGGGTTCGTTCGTGCGCCGCCGATTCCACCTGCTGCGGGCCACAGGCCCGCGCTCCGGAGGGCAGGTTCATGGGAAGGGCGAATCCAGAAGCACTCCCTCGCTCTCGCTCCCTTCGGGAGGGGCAAGAGCTGGATTAAGAGCAAGAGCTCCGCTACGGAGCGCGACGGGGTTCGTTCGACGTGGACGGATTTGGGGATGGCCCGGCGCCGGGCGGGTGAAGCGCGCCGGCCGCGCCAGATTCCGAGCCGGGCTGAAATCCAGGCGGATGGGCCGAGGTCTCAGCGCGGGTGGAGTCAGAGCGCGTGGGGAACAAGCCGTAGCGGGTAAGCTTGTCGCGCATGGTGGGACGGGAAACGCCGAGCCAGCGAGCAGCTTTCGTCTGATCGCCGTTGGCGAGGCGGATGGCTTGTCCGTAGAGCTCGCGTTCGACGGCCTGAATGACCGTGCCTTCGACATCGGAGATTTCGCCAGCCTGCGCCTGGGCGAGCAGGGCTGAGATGTATTCGGCAAATTTTTGATCGGACGCCGGTCGGGCCGGGGTGGGCCGGGCGAGGGCGGTGCGACAATGTTCGATGCCGATCGGAAATCCGCGCGAGGCGAGCAGCGCCTTGCGGACGGCATTTTCAAGTTCGCGCACGTTGCCCGGCCACGGCTGGCGCTGGAGGAATTCAACCGCTTCCGAAGTGATCGACGGCCGTTCGATCCCGAATTCCGCGCCGTAGCGGCTCACGAAATAGCTGGCCAGCTCCGGAATGTCGTCAATGCGCTCCGCGAGCGACGGCAGGTGAATCGCGGCCACGTTAAGCCGATGATACAGATCGGGTCGAAATTCTTTGTTCTCGATGGCTTGCTCGAGATTGCGGTGCGTGGCCGCGATGACGCGGACGTCGACCGGGATGGGATCCTTGCCACCGACGCGTTGGATGGATTTTTCCTGCAGAACGCGGAGGAGCTTGACCTGGGTGTGGGCGCTCATGTCGCCGATTTCATCCAGCAGCAGGGTGCCGCGGTGCGCTTGTTCGAAGCGCCCGATATGGCGGTGGCGGGCTCCGGTGAAGGCGCCTGGCTCGTGGCCGAACAGCTCGCTTTCGAGAAGGTTCTCGGGGACGGCGGCGCAGTTGATGGCCACAAACGGCCCGTTGGCCCGATCGCCGTATTGGTGGATGGCGCGCGCGACCAACTCCTTGCCGGTGCCGGTCTCACCCTGCAGCAGGACGATGACAGGCAGGGCGGCGACGCGCCCGATCTCCTTGTAAACATTCTGCATCACACGGCTTTTGCCGATGATGGCGTCCCGGGCGGTGGCGGCTTCGCCAATGCTGACCGGTTTGGCCAGTAAGCGGGTGCTTTCGAGCGCGCGCTTGACGATGCGCAGGAAGTCCTGCGGATCGATCGGTTTGGTCACGTAGTCGAAGGCGCCGAGGCGGGTGGCTTTGATGGCCGCCTCGGTGGTGTGATACGCGGTGAGGAGAATCACCGGAAGAAACGGCCGGTCGAGCTGCAACTGTTCGATGACCTCCATGCCATTGACGCCCGGCATCTGCAGGTCCGTCAGGACAACGTCGAAGTTGCCGGTCCTCGCGCTGGCGAGGCCCTCGCGCGAGTCGGTCGACATCGTCACTTGAAAGCCTTCGTCCCGCAGCAAGTCGCGCAGGGCGGTGGCCACGGATGTGTCGTCTTCGATCAACAAGACTTCAGCCATGCAAGGTCTTTTGGCTCACGGTCGGCAGGATTACTCGGAAGGTCGCCCCTTCGCCCGGCCGGGATTCGAATTCAACCCGGCCGCTGTGTTGGTCAACGATTTTCGCCGCGATGGGCAGCCCTAAACCGGTACCATTCTCCTTCGTGCTGAAGAACGGGTCAAATAATCTTTCCTGAATCTCCGGTGGAATGCCCCCGCCCGTGTCCGCCACCTCCAGCACGACCACCGGCCGGCGAGGACCTTGCCGGTCCGGCCCTTGATCTTCGTCGTCGTAGGCGCGCAGGGTCACACTGCCAGATCCCCCCACACTTTCCGCCGCGTTTTGGACCAGATTGATCAAAACTTGTTTGAGCTGCGCGCTGTCTCCCGGGAACTCGGTGTTCGTGACGGATTCCACGCGAAGTTCAGTGCCTTGCTGACGGCATTGGTCCGCGAGCAGCGACCGGGTTTCGTCCAGCATGGGGCGGGCGGAGAGTCGCACCAGACGCGGCTCGGACGGCCGCGCCAGGCGGAGAAAATTCTTCACGATCTGTTCGAGCCGATCGATCTCGGCGCGAATCAACAGCGTGTCGGCGTGCTGCGGACCTCCAGGCGGCAGCGATTTCTGCAGGGTGAAGAGCCGGATGCCGATCGCGGTCAGCGGATTGCGAATCTCGTGGGCCAGGCCCGTCGCCACCCGCGCAAAATGGTCGAGCTTGCGCTGATACTCGGCCAGAGCGCTGCTTTCGATCATGCGATGATGCAATGGAACCACCACCACACGGCGATAAATGGAAACGATGAGGACGATGGCCAGCAGCAGAAATACGCCGGCCAGAAGTCGCAGGGTGACTTCGCTGGCGCTTTGAAATTCACCCGCGAGGTCGTCGCTGCGCAGCGGAGACCCGGGTGGCGTCACCAAGTCAACGGCATGACGTTCCAGCAGGGAATCGATGCGCCCCGCGCACGCTCGTGCGTCGGCCGCCAACGTGAGCGCCGCCGTTTCTTCCTCGCCGGCTTGTTGTAGTTTCCGCCGGATGATATCGGGCGACAAAGGAGTGGATTCGCTGATGTTAAGCGCCGCCAGGTAGTTCGAAGTGGCGGCGCCCAGTTGGGACACCAGCCGGGCCGGGCGCAGGTCCGCCGCGTCGGCGCTGTCGGGATTTAGTTGCAGCAGGTTGACCAGTTCGCCGGGCCCGAGACGGGCAGCGCCGCTGGCCAGGATTTGTCCGGACTTGTTCAACTGCCGTTGCAGATGTTCCCGCTCCCGAATGAACTGAACGATGGCCCCGGAACGATCCCGCTCATAATTCTCCAGCGTGACGCGGAGGGAACGCAGGCCGGTGGTGACCTGATCCGCCAGCACCAGGTATTGCTCCCGCATGGCCACCAACGACGTGAGGCGCGCCACCTGGCGTGCCTCCGGGCGCGGCACGGTGGGTGGCGGGCGCTGCGCCAAGTCGCCCAACGTGCCGTAGACATGCAAGAGAGCCCAGCCAATGCCAAACAGGCTGGCGATCACGGCCGCTTCAAATAGCGGTAGGTTGGAGCGAAGGCGGGGTATCATGGGCCGTAGCTCGAACAAACAGACCTAGGTGAAACGCCTTCGAGAAATCCGCCGCAGTTTCGAAACGCAAAAGCGCCTTTTGCTTGCGGCGGTCGCCGCGATCCATCGATTGGTCGAGGTGGCGCACCCATTAGGAGTTGAACCTAAAACCTTCTGATCCGTAGTCAGATGCTCTATCCAATTGAGCTATGGGTGCCCAAGGGACCGGGAATCTATTAACCGCCCCGGATGCAGGCAAGCGTTTATTTGATTCCACACGAGTTCGAGGCGGGTCCCGTTTTCGATTGGCGAGTTGACGAGTCGACGGACCACCGTGCATCTCGAAGTTGTTGGTAAGAGTTCGTACTTGGCCGGACCGCGGGCTTTCAGCCGGCTTTCAGCCCGCAGCGGCTTGGGCCGGCGACGACGCCCGAAGGTTCGAGCGCGCAAGGCCGATTCCACCCGCTGCGGGCCATAGGCCCGCGCTCCGATCCAACAACTTCAAGATGCACCGTGCAACGAGAGGGACGGAAAAATCATGCTGACGCAGGTCGCGTGCATGGTAGAATGACCACCTAGATCTCATGCAATGGTCGTTCTTCAACCAAGTCATTCTTCTCGGCGCGACCGCCCTGACGAGTGCGTGTTCGCTGGCGGCCCAGACATTTAACGTCCTGCACTCTTTTGACGGCGCGAGCGGAGGACGCAATCCACAGTCAGGATTGGTGGCCGCCGGGAACACACTCTACGGTGCGGCGGATTCTGGCGGGGCGGGTCATAGCGGAACTCTCTTCAAGCTCAATAAGGATGGCGCCGGCTTCGCGACGCTTCACCATTTTACAACGCTCATTAACGAGACCAATTCCGATGGCGCGTATCCTGACAGTACGCCCGTCCTCTCGGGCACTACCATCTACGGCACGGCCTACGACGGCGGCCTCTACGGCTACGGAACGGTGTTCAAGGTGGGCGCCAACGGCAGTGGCTTTGCCGTCCTTCATCACTTCAAGCCGCTTGTGCCCGACCAATCCGGGGTTGGCGTCAATGCGGAAGGAGCGAATCCGGAATCGGGCCTCGTCGTTGCGGATGACTTCGTTTTCGGCACGACCGAGAATGGCGGCGCTTCGGGTCTTGGCGGGTTGTTTCGGGTCGGGCGAAATGGCGCTGGTTTTACCAACCTTCATAGTTTCACCGCTGGCGAAGGCGATACGCCGGAGCCTTTGGTGCTGGCTGGAAATCAGCTGTATGGCGCCGCCGCAGGACTGAAATCAGGCCGGGGTTCAGTGTTCAGGCTCAACTTCGACGGCACTGGCTTCACCAATCTCCATACCTTTACCGCGACGAATTATGCTCCATCGTTGGAAGGACCCGGCTTCGAGCCCGCATACACCAATGTCGATGGCTTTTTACCAGCCAGCCTTCTGATCAGCGGCTCGACGCTATACGGAACAACCTACTGGGGTGGCGCAAACGGAAATGGGACGGTCTTCAGAATGCAACTCGATGGCTCCGGCTACTCCGTGCTGCACCACTTCGCCGCGACGACGAGGAATCAGAGCGGCATCTTTACCAACAGTGGCGGCGCGCATCCTATTCAGTTCTCCGGCCTGACGTTGTGGGGTAAAACTCTTTTCGGCGCCACCTTCATGGGAGGTAAATCCGGCACCGGGGTTATTTTCGCGCTGCTCACGAATGGAACAGGATTCTCCATCATTCATGAGTTCAGTGCCACCTCCGGCCTGAATTCCGTCAACAGCGACGGAGCAAATCCCTACGCTGGCTTGATGATTTCTGACGACATTCTGTACGGCACGACCCGCGCCGGCGGAGCATACGGAAATGGCACGGTCTTCAGCATCTCGATCCAACCGCAACTCTCGATCACGCACTCCGCTGGAAACGCGATTTTGACCTGGCCGCAAAGCGCCCTCAGTTTCACTCTGCAATCGGCGCCCGCCCTTGTTTCCCCCGTCAGTTGGAGCAACGTCACTCCGGCGCCCGTCGTGTTGAATGGATTCAATACCGTCATTCAATCCGCCCTCACGGCCCACCGGTTTTATCGGTTGAGTCAGTAAATACGGCGTCCAGTACGTCGCCCGTCCCAGGTTGGCTTCCCGGGTTTCCAATCCGGCATGTTCCGGTCCGACGACAGAGCGACGTGCATCCAAATGCTCACGCCCTTCCCGCGGATGCGCGGATCCCAACGTGCTGATGCGGATTGAATTTTGCGTCCGGCCACGTAGACTCCAGGCCAATCCATGCAAAACGCGACCCTGTCTTATTGGTTGTTGGCGGCAATTCACCTGGCCGCAGTCACGCTGATTCCGTCCGAGGCGCGTGCTCAACAAGCACCCGTCGACGCAGGCACGACCGTGAACGGCTTTCAGGATGACTTCGAGGGTGGGACGCTTGATCCAAGATGGGTCGCGCGGGGCGGCGCTGCGTTCGCGGTCAGCGGCGGCATGCTGCATGTGACCACCGTCGCGGGCGATCCCAACCATTTGTTGTACGAAGCGGCGGGCTACGACAACAGCGTGCAGGAGGTTCTGGCGCGGATTCGGATCACCAATTTTGGCAGCGGCGATCCGCCGCGCGCCGGCCTGGCCACAGCCACTGCTTCGGCGACCAGCCGGGGTATGAATTTGATGTTTCGCGATGAACCAAATCCCGGTCAGCGACACGTCGAGTTTCTGGACGATGCACGAGCCTGGGGAACCGAGTTTGGTTTCGCCTGGCAAAACAACACTTGGTACTGGCTGCGACTGCGGCACGAACCGAACGCGGCGTCGCAGGGTGGGGCAAACGATGTCTTTGGGAAGATTTGGCGAGCGGACGGTTCAGAGCCCGAACCTGCGGCGTGGCAAACGAGTTTTGATTACACGCCGGCGCGCTCCGCGCTGACGGGTTTTGCCGGAATTGCGGCGACGAGCAGCGGGGGAACGGCGGAGTTCGACGTGGACTACGTGTTGATCAAGGCCGCTGGATTGCCGGCCATTGTGGTGTCGCCTGGCGTGCTGGCCCAGAAGTCGGTGACGATTACCGGAGAGCCTCAGAGCTTGAGCGTGCTGGAATGCAATCCGGCGACGTTCCAGGTGGGTGCAGGCGGCAATCCGGCGCCGACTTACCAATGGTATCGCAATGGCATTTTGATCGCTGGTGCGACCAACGCCAGCCATAGCATTGCCTCAGCGCGCTCCGGCGACGCCGGGAACTACCACGTGATCGCACGCAATGTGGTGAGCAATACTACGTATAGCGCGACGAGCGGAGTCGCGACGTTGACCGTATCCGCGGACACCACGCCGCTGACCCTGACGGGTGCCCAGGCCCTGAGCCTCAGTCAAGTGCTGGTGCAGTTTGGAAAGCGCGTTAACCCGGCAACCGCCAATAGCCGGAACAACTTCGCTGTCACCAACGCCGGCGGACCTCTTCCCATTGCGAACGCGCAAATCGACGGGACCGGCAGCAATGTTGTCTTAAGCGTGTCTCCGATGACGGATGGGGCGGAATACGCGGTAATCGTGAACAATGTCACCGACGGTTGCACGGGATTGATCGTGGTCGCGGCCAATAGCCGTGCGGTCTTTACCGCAACTTCCTTCAGTCCGGTGGCGATTGGTTCGCCGTTGCCGGCGGGCAGCGTTTCGCCCGTAGCCGGCGGATTGAATATTTCGGCCGGAGGCAGCGACGTCGGAGGCACGAACGACCAATTTCATTTCAGCTATCAGACGCGGAGCGGCGACTTTGACGTCAAGGTGCGCGTGGAAGCGTTGTCTCTGGCCGACGCATGGTCTGAGGCGGGCCTTGTGGCGCGCGAGGACCTGAGCGTGGGCAGTCGCATGGCCAGCGCCATGGCCACGCCGACGGTCAGCGGATCCTATTTTCAGTATCGAAGCGCACCCAACGCCGCCGCGGTGGTGACCGGTTCGTTTCCGGTTGGTTATCCGAATACCTGGCTCCGGCTGCGACGTGTCGGCAATCAATTCACTGGGTATGCGGGTTTCGATGGCCAGAACTGGACCCAGGTTGGGTCGACCTCCATCACGATGGCGGCCAGTATCTCGCTGGGCTTGGCCGTCGCCAGTCACAACCCCAATCAGACCACGACGGCGGCATTCCGCGACTTTGCCAACGTGGTGTCGGCCGGGGTCAACGCCGGTCCATGGCCGGTTGAACCACTCGGTCAGTCAAGTCGGCGCACCAGCCTGGTCATTTCTGAAATCATGTTCAACCCGCTCGATCGTGCGGATCGACGGAACGCGGAGTTCGTTGAATTGTTCAATGCCCTCGGCGAACCCCAGGACATTTCGGGGTGGCGATTGGACGGAGCAGCGGATTTTGTTTTCCCGGCCAGGACAATCATTCCGGCCGGCGGCTTTCTGGTCGTGGCGCAGGCGCCGGCGGACGTGGAGGCGATTTATGGGATTAGCGGCGTGCTGGGGCCCTTTTCCAGCACGAATAGTCTGCCGAACGATCGCGGGACGATTCAGCTTCGTCATCGTACCGGCGCGGTGTTTTTGGAGGCGAGTTATGACACCCAGACACCGTGGCCGATTGCCGCCGATGGCGCCGGGCACTCGCTCGTGTTGGCCCGTCCTTCCTACGGCGAGGGCCAGATCGAGGCGTGGGCCGCCAGCGATGCGGTGGGAGGGTCGCCGGGGAGGATTGATCCGGTGACCATCGATCCGCTGCGGAATGTCGTGATTAATGAGTTCCTCGCGCACACGGACCTGCCGGATTTGGATTTCATCGAACTCTACAATCACGGCAACCAGCCGGTGGACATTTCAGGATGTTTCCTGAGTGACGCTCGCAACACCAACAAGTTTGCCATTCCCGCGAATACCATCCTTCCGCCGCGCGGTTTTGTTTCCTACAACGAGAATCAACTCGGATTCTCGCTGAGCTCAGCGGGTGAACGGATTTTCTTCCGCAACGCGGCCAATACCCGCGTGCTGGACGCCGTTCGTTTTGAAGCACAGGCCAATGGAGTTTCCACCGGGCGATCCCCCGATGGCGCGCCGGGTTTCAGCGAATTGGCGGCGAAGACTCCGGGGACCAGCAACAGCGTCCTGCTGCTCCGCGATCTCGTGATCAACGAGATCATGTACAACCCCATTTCGGGCGATAGCGACGACGAATATGTTGAGCTATACAACCGGGGCGGCAGCCCGATTAACCTTGCCGGCTGGCGAATCCTCGGAGGCATCGGATTGACTTTTCCTGCGAATGCCTCAGTGCCGGCCAACGGGTATCTCGTCGTGGCCCACGATGCCCTTCGGCTGATGGCGCGTCACCCGAACCTCAATGCCAACAATACCGTGGGCAACTATAGCGGCACGCTGGGCAACGGGAGTGATCGGGTTGCACTGGCCCGTCCCGACACGTCGTTGACCACCAATAACAATGTGATCACCACCAACGTCAGCTACGTCGTGATGGATGAGGTCACCTATCGCGACGGCGGGCGTTGGGGACGTTGGTCGGATGGCGGGGGCAGCAGTCTCGAGTTGATCGATGCGCGCAGCGATAATCGGTTGGCCGCCAACTGGGCGGATAGCGATGAAACGTCCAAAGCACCGTGGACCACGTTCGAAGTGCGTGGTGTGTTGGACAATGGAACGGCTGCGGCGGATCAGCTGCAAGTGCTGCTGCAAGGGGCCGGTGAATGTTTGATCGATGAGGTCGAAGTTCGCACCTTGGCCGGCGTCAATCTCGTCGCCAATTCGTCGTTTGAAGGCGGGGCGACCGGCTGGACGGCCGAGGGGACGCAGGAACAATCGGGCCTGGAATCGGGCGAGGCCTTCTCTGGGGCACGGTCGTATCATGTGCGCGCCTCGGATCGGGGCGACAATCAGGTGAACCGTATCCGCACGCCGTTGAGTCCGGCGCCGGCGAGCGGGACGACCAATACCATTCGTGGTCGCGTCCGGTGGCTCAAGGGGCATCCAGAAGTCCTGTTCCGAACCCGCGGCAATTGGCTGGAAGCTGCGGTGAGGATGGATCTCCCGGGGAACCTCGGAACGCCCGGAGCCCGCAACAGCCGGGCGATTAACAATGCGCCGCCCGCGATTCATTCCGTGACTCATTACCCGCCCGTGCCGGCGGCAAATGAGCCGGTCGTGGTCACCGCGCGCGTGCACGATTCGGACGGCGTCGCTTCGGTCCAGTTGATCTATCGCCTTGAACCATCCGGAGCCTCGAACAGTGTGGCAATGCTCGACAATGGTTCCGGCGGCGACGCCGTGGCGGGCGACGGGCTCTACAGCGCACTCTTGCCCGGGCAAGCCGCCGGGACACTGGCGGCGTTCCGACTGCAGGCCACCGACGGGTTCAGCCCGGGCGCGACGGCGACATTTCCCGAAAACGCTCCGACGCGAGAATGTTTGGTGCGTTTTGGGGAGAGTGTGCCGGCGGGAAATTTCCCGTCCTATCGAATTTGGATGACCCAGGCCACATTCAACACCTGGGACGGACGCAACAATCTCAACAACACCCTGAATGACGTGACCTTCGTGCTGGGCAATCATCGCGTGATTTACAATGCGGGAGCGTCCTTCGCGGGCAGTCCCTATATCGCCCCGGGTTTCTCCACGCCGACCGCGGGTCGCTGCGGTTATGCCGTGGAGTTTCCGCCGGATGAGACATTCCTGGGCGATACCGGCCTGAACCTCGACTGGCCGGGCGGGCACGGGAACGAGAACACGGCGATCCAGGAGCAAATGGCCTACTGGATTGCGGACCAGATGAACGTGGCCTTCAGCCATCGGTATTTCATCCGGCTGACGGTGAACGGCGTGACTGACATGCAGCGCGGGGGTGTGTTCGAAGCCGCGCTGCAGCCAGGCAGCGATTTTCTGAAGCAGTGGTCCCCGGGCGACACGGGGGGAGACTTCTTCCGGATTGATCGCGCGTTTGAATTCAATGATGCCGGGGCGTTGGCCGCTGACCCGGAGCCGCAACTGCTGCTTTACTCGACGCCTGATCTGGTGAACGGAGGGCGCAAAAAGAAAACCGAAAAATACCGTTGGTATTGGCTCAAGCGCTCATTCGAAAGCGCCAACGATTACACCAGCGTGTTTGCCATGGCCGACGCCTTGAACACGACCAGTCCTGAGCCCTATACGGCTCATACGGAGGCCCTCGCCGACGTTGAACAATGGATGGGGATCTTCGCGGCGGAGCATATCATCAACAACTTCGACAGCTGGGGCCATGACATTGGCAAGAACATGTACATGTACTTTCCGGAGAACGGCCGGGCCCAACTCTACATGTTTGACCTTGACTGGCTGATGCTGGTGGCCGCCGGCAGTTATCCGGCAAACCCGGTCGGAAACACGACCCAGCTGTTTGTGTGTGATGACCCGGCCATCATTCGGATGTACGCTCATCCGCCCTTCCGTCGTGCTTACTTCCGGGCGATCCAGCGAGCAGTGAATGAAGCCTTTGTCCCGGCCAAGTACGAGGCGGTCATGGACGCCAAGTACGCTTCGCTCGTGGCCAATGGAATCACGTTGTGCGACGGGCAGGCACTGGTGGCGCCGACGGCGGTCAAGAACTGGTTCAATCAGCGCCGCACTTATCTTGAAACCCAGCTCAATGCGATCAGCACGGGCTTCGCCATCACGAATAACAGCGGCAATGATTTTGCCGTGAACACCAACCTGATGACGCTTTCCGGCACGGCGCCCACCGGTGTCAAAGGCATTCGTGTCAACGGCGTTGAGTACCCCGTCACCTGGACCACGGTTTCGAACTGGACGATGCGTTTCCTGGTTGCCCCTGGAACGACGACGTTCGCACTCGAAGCCTATGACGCGTCCGGCGCGATCCTCTCCAACCTCACCGATCGTATCAGCGTAACCGCCAACACAGTGCAGGAGTCTCCCGACGATCATCTGGTCATCAACGAGATCATGTACAACCCACTCGCGCCTGACGCAGAGTTTTTGGAGATCCTGAATACTTCAGAGACGAGCGCGTTTGACCTGTCCGGCTGGCGATTAAACGGGGTCGGTTTCACGTTCCCGCCCGGGAGCATCATCGCCCGCGGCGGGTTCCTGGTTGTTTGCAAGAATCGCACGGAGTTTGGCAGTGCCTACGGTTGGGCCATCCCGGTGGTCGGCGAGTATGAAGGCCAACTCGACAATGGTGGCGAAAACATTTCCTTGATCCGCCCCGGGACCACGCCCGCGGAGGATAAGGTCATCAACACGGTGCGTTACGAATCCGTCAGGCCTTGGCCGCGCGGAACCAACGACATCCCAACCGCGTCTTCCATCCAGCTGATCGACGCGACGCAGGACAACAGTCGATCCTTGAACTGGTCGACGCTTTACATTCCAGCGGAGTACGGTCTGCCGATCAGTTTTCCGGGCGCCACGAACGATGGCTGGCGGCGCGGGGTCTACACGTCGGTCATTGCCACCAATAACCCGATGAATTTCTGGGTCTACATCAGCGCGGGCTCTGACGTTTACGTGGACGATTTGGTGCTGGTGCGCGGAACGGTGCCTGACGTCGGCGAAAACCTTTTGCAGAATGGGGACTTCGAGGGCGACTTTTCGTCTACCTGGGCCGCTTTGGGCGCCTACAGCAATTCCGTGGTGAGCACGGAAGTCAGCCACTCCGGTTCCTCCAGCCTTCACGTGGTTGCCAACGGCGTGTTCGGAACCGCGTCCGTGGTGCGGCAAGTGATCGCGGGTGCGCCGACCAACGGCACGGTCTTCACGCTGAGCTACTGGTTTTATTCCACGACCAATGCACAGACCCTGGCCATGCGGACCTTTCCCGGCGCTGGTTTTCAGGCCACGACCAACGCGCAGGTGCAGGTCTTGCCTCCGTTCTCGCTGCCGGCGCCGCTTCTGTCGCCCGCCGTGATGAAGCCAACTCCAGGTTCGAACAATATCGACACGGCCAGTCTCCCGCCGATTCCGCCGATTTGGATCAACGAACTGCTGCCGAATAATCTCTCCGGCCAGGCTGACAATGCCGGCGATCGCGATCCCTGGGTCGAGATCTACAACGCCGGCACGAATACGGTCAGCTTGCGCGAATGGTACTTGAGCGACAACTACACGAACCTGACACGCTGGGCCTTCCCCTCCGACGCCACGATTGGGCCGGGCCAATTTCGCCTGGTCTGGCTGGACGGAGAGCCGGGCGAATCGACCGCGAGCGCATGGCACGCCAATTTCCGCGCTTCGCCAACAAACGGATCCGTCGCATTGATCTTTCCCTATCGCGGCGGCGCGACCGTCCTCGATGCGATCAACTACGAGCTCGCGTCGGCGGATCGTTCGATTGGATTCCACCCGGACGGCAAACCCGGGGCGCGCCAAACGTTCTTCTTCCCGAGTCCGGGCGCAACGAACAACAACGCCGTGCCGCCCGTGCGCCTGTTCATCAACGAATGGATGGCCGCGAACACTGGATTCGTCGTCGATCCGACGGACGGGGTCTTTGATGACTGGATCGAATTGTACAATCCAAACCCGACTCCGGCGGAACTCACCGGGTATTCGCTATCCGATCGACTGACGGGCACAGCGGGGCGTTGGAATTTTCCGGCCGGCACCGTCATTCCCAGCCGTGGTTTCCTCTTTGTCTGGGCTGACGAAGACACCGGGCGAAACGCCACGGATTCGTCAGCTTTGCACGCTGGTTTCAAACTGAGTCAGGGTGGTGAAGCGATCGGGCTCTTTGCGCCGGATGGCACCGTGGTGGACTCCGTGACGTTCGGTGCGCAGACCAACAATGTGAGCCAGGGGCGGTGGCCGGACGGCAGTACCAGCATTTTCTTCATGCCCACACCCACGCCTCGAGCCGCGAATGTTCTTTCAATCGCACCGCCCGCGGAGATTCGCATCACCGGGACCAGCACGGCGCCGAACGGTGACTTGGTGATCGCTTGGTCAGCTGAGGCCGGCAAGACCTATCGGATCCAGTTTAAGGACGACTTGAACACCGGGAGCTGGACTGACCTCATCGATCTCCCGGCGGTCGGCGCCTCCGTTTCCTACACGATCTCGACCGGGGCCGCGCCGCGGAGATTTTTCCGGATTCAACTCGCGACGCCTTAACCCGACTTTCGATACTGGGATGGGAATTCTGGCCGGATCCGCGGATTTCCGCGGATAACCGCGAGGCGATCGCGGTCAGGCACGCCGGCAGCGGCGCTGGAAAGTGCGGGCAACGACCAAGAAAGCCGTCGCAATGGCCCCGCCGGGAATCCCAACCGCCCAGTGGCCTGCGAGTCAGGGGTCAGATCTAACAATCAATTGAACAATTCGTGAACATTGCGCACCGTGGCCTGCTCCGTTGTCGCTCCCTTTGATCAGCCTTTCATCGGTCAATTGTCAAATTGTAAGATCTGACCCCAAGGACTGTTGTTCGGGGAACGAACGTGTCCGGCCGCACCAACGTGCTCGGGTCTTGACGACTCGGACGTCGCCTCCCTCTCGGTGCCCGGTGGGACCTCGGTCGCTTTGCCGGATAACGCAAAGGCGCAAAGGCGCAAAGACGCAAAGATGGACTGAGATCATCGGGATTCCCACTCTCCCCGAACGTCGCAGCGCAGGCACAGCGTGCCTGTAAGCTGCGGAATGAAATCGAGACGCGACCGCGCTGTTGCCTGACGCTGCCTGGTTGGGCGGTCGTTTCATCGCTCAGTGAACGGTCTCATCAAGGTTACCGACCCTACGATTGATCCGTCGGGCAGGGTGGATGGACGCGTCAACCACCATCCAGAGCGCAGGAGATTCCGCACCTCCTGAGCCTGATAGTCACCCGGTGAAACGTCTGTCGACTGCCATTGCCCAACCCATACCTCTCGCGGATCAGATGGCAGGAGCGCGCAGTGAACTCCGTGGAGCACTTCGGGGCAGAAACCACTGGGGCGCATGCAAAGAGCGGAAGTCGGCACCGGCTGAGCCGTAACATGGGATGGAGAACGGTGCGCACAGCCGCAGCTCAACAGGAAAAGCACGAGAAGGGAGTTCTTCATTCTCATAATGCGGTCAGCCTCATTTCGACCAACGTCGCAGCGCAGGCACAGCGCGCCTGTGGGCTGCGGAATGAAACCGGGACGCGACCGCGCTGTTGCCTGACGCTGCCTGGTTGGGCCACACGTCAACGTTTTCCATACGCCTCAACCCACCACTGGGAAAGCTCAGTGATGCTCTCCATGTCAGCTCCGGCAAAGTGGTGGAAGATATCGTTGAACGGCAAAACGTATCCGGCGAGCAAATCGCTTCCGTCGTGATGGTAAACGAGGACAGGCTGAAAGCTGGCCTGAAACCCGTAGCCCTGTGTCGGCTGAGGCCAAGGAACGCGCACCGAAAGCATGGTGAAACGACCCGCACTACGCGACGCCTCGATGCTCATGTGCTTGTCGGGTGACGGCGCTCGGAGTGGACGAACCATGCCCATGAGCACCTGCTGTGCGCCCGGGGCAGCCTGGCTGTAGCCGTAAATCAGACTGCCAACGGCAGTCTCTGGGCCGTGCGAAAGCTTGTCGAGCAGGGTCTGCATATTCTTTGTGTCTTGGCGTGAGCAGCCGACGAAGCCGCACAATAACACAATGCAGGCAACGGCGAGTGGAAGCTGTTTGCGGCGTCGATTCATTGCGAGCGTGAAGTGTGGCCCCAACGCCCCAGATCAGTGACCCGGCGCCACCGATCCTCGATTACAAACAAGAGCGCCATCGCCGGGTTCACTGCATCTGGTTTGTTGGCCGGCGCGATCATAGTCAAAGTGCGGGCTCGTCTGGCTCGGCACGTCCCAACACCTCGTCGAACGTGTGCCAGAATACGTCCGCCGAACTGTTCAGTGCTACGGCAGACTTACCGTCAATCCGTCTGAGATGTGACAGGCTGTACTTGTCGATGGCCATCGGGCACATCTCCATCATGCCCGGCGGATCCTCGTGAATCTCCACTGCCTGTCGTCCACTCATGACCTTTCTTGCCTGCCCCGGCTCGAAGACTCTGCCGGCCTCGGGTTCGGAAATCCGCCGCCGCGCATAGTCGGCGAAATGACGAATCGTCCGCTCATGCCCGGATTCGCGAAAGATCTCCAGCGCAATGTCGCTGGCTGGGCCACATGCGAGGTCGACACCGCCATTGGTTTCTCGAAACCACTCAACGATCGCAACCCTTCGCCGCCTCTGATCGACCAGCAGCGTCAAACTCATGCAAGCGTGGATTCCGGCCAACGTCGCAGCGCAGGCACAGCGCGCCTACGGGGTGCAGCATGGAAGCAGAGCGCCATCGCGCCGTTGCCTGACGCTGCCTTGTTCGGCTGGGTTGTCATCGTTGCTGCGAAGACTCCAACGCTCGCTCCCGAGTTTGCTTGATGCGGGAGTCCCGTGCCCGCTCGTGATTAAACTGTACGACTGCAAAAGCGATGCTGGCGAGGCATAAGCAAACTCCTGCTGCGCGGTAAAATCGCGTTCCCAAGACTGCCGGAACAACCGCCGCAATGCTCGTACAAAGAAACCAACCTGGGCAATCACAGCTCAGGAGTCCGCCGGTGACGATCCCCAGCGCCGCGACCGTGAGCCCGTACTTCGAGGCTCGATACTTTGCCGCAGGTATCATACGGCCGAACGATCGAGGTGAGCGACCGGCGCCGACGGCGGTGTCGGGGCGCAAACGGCGTGCGCGAAATGCTGGCCCGCTCTGGACGGAGACGCCTGGCGACGGTTCGCCTCCTCCGACTTGTTGGCCTCGGCCCGGCCTGCGATCCCGGAACTCGACGTGGAACTCACGCCTCCTCGCCGTGCCCGAGAAATTGTAAACGATGTCGTCATGTAAGAATGCCCGACTCCACGACCGACTGAACGCCTCAACTGTCGCCGAAACGCGCCTACCTGCAAGCCGTGAAAACAGCCATCTTCAGAGCGCAGTCGGGATCAGGCCAACGTCAAGCGCAGCCATGCCGGGCCAATGGCGGTCGCATGCAATCGTGATCGCCGCCCGGCATTGGCTGGCGTGCCTGGTTGGGCGGCCTTGGTGTGGTCATACTCCTCTCCCCATCAGTGCAGCGATGACGCTGGCAATGACGCCAACGGGAATGAACCCGAAGCGCACCAATCTTAGGTCAAATCGTGTCGGTGACAATGGGCGGCGCAAAACGACTGCAAGAATGACGACCCAGTGTGTGGCGATGGCGAACAAACTCGCTCGTAGCAGCACCCCGCCGTCTAGCAGGAAGGCGGTGGCGACGAGAGCGATGAGCTGCTGTGCAACGGCCAACTCGATGGCTCCGCGATACCCATGACTGAATGACATGATTGCTCGCATGGTGCGTGATGCCGCCTAACGTCCGCGCTCAGGCACGCCGGACCAACGGCGTCCGAATCGAATCCAGACGCTCAACCGGCGTTGCCCTGCAGCGCGCTTGTTCGGCAATGGCTGTCTATGAGTAGCTGTCATTTTGTTACCGAAAGCAGCTTAAGAAGCGCTTGCCAGGCCTCGTTGGAAACATGGACATCCGTTGGTTCCGTACGAGAAGTAGAACCGTAAACGTAAATGCGGTAAGCGAACGACGTATCAGAGGCACTTTCGAAAATCGTAAAGTATCCACGCGGCGCAACAGCCCCTGTTGCCCTAGGGTCGATAGGTGGCCACGCATGTTCATTGATCCACGAACGGACTTTCTCGAGAACCGCAGGCTCAACATGGACCTTCGTCAAGCGCATGGTTCCTCGAACGAAAATGTCTACTTCAATCAATTGCGCCTTTTGAAGCCGAATCGCCTTCGCTTGCAAATCTTTTGAGCTGGGAGTGGAACAGGAGCAAACCAATAAGACAATAGTCCCTGCGGCACGAAGAGCTTGCTGTTTAAACCGACGCATTTGGCAGGGGCGGACCCGAAATGCCGAACGCAAAGCGCAGGCATGCCGGGCCAACCGTGTCCGGCTGCAATCAGTGCGGCCAACCGGCATTGGCTGACGCGCCTGGTTCGGGGAACGAACGTGTCCGGCCGCACCAACGTGCTCGGGTCTTGACGACTCGGACGTCCTGAGATCATCGGGATTCCCACTCTCCCCGAACGACAGAACTGAGCGGCAGCCGCCGACAGTATCGGTGGAGCGATCGACGGCCTTGCGAACGGCAGCCGCGCTCCGAACGCAGGGGCGGGGCGGCTGTTCGCTCCAGTGATTTTGTTAGCCCCTGTGTTCATAAACGAACGGCCTCACAGTGGACTGAAAACCTTGGTCAATAACCTGTGCGGCAATCTGAGCACCCAATGGAGGAGGTGTCATCCACACTGAGTCCTGAATACCCCGATAAGCACCCAATTGTAAGGTCGCTCGGGAATCATCCGTCTTGGCACTGAGGAAAATAATCTCCTCCAGAACCATATACTCCTCGTGATTACGCGTGACTCGCACTTCTCGAAAGTATCTTTGATTCCACTCAATCAACCAACCGTATTCGAAGAGTGGAACCCGTTCTGAACAGACGGGGGCCAATGCGCGACGAACTGCTTCCGACAGCGCTTCCTCTCCTTCATTTGGAAAAGTCTCGACGAAAATCATGATTAACGTCGTGGGGCTAACGTCCGCGCTCAGGCACGCCGGGCCAACGGCGCTCGATTCGAACCAAGAGGCTCAACCGGCGTTGCCCTGAAGCGCGCTTGTTGGGCGCTGCTGTCATAGTGACCTCACCATGGTGAGCGCAACTGCAACCAGGAGCACGTAAATAATCATAAGCGTCGCGACGACTCTTCGAATTGGCCACCGGTGAATGCCGAAACTAAAACCAATGGCGAACAGCGGAAACTGAATGAAAGAAACAGCGACAGCTGCGATATCATTCGCGCGGGTGAGAACTACAAGGGGAAACCACAAAGCCAAAGGGCGTAGCGGCGTAGCCTTATAGATCAAGCTTTGTGACCAACCAATTCCGGTCGCGAAGACGGCGGTAACAAAAGCCGCGACTATGTAGATGCGGTGATACACGTTAATCCGCCCAACGATGGGAGTGACCGACCGCCGCTGACCGCCCGGCAACGAAATCGCAGAGGCGCCTCAAACTCCCGACGTCAGCCACGGAACTGCGATGCTGGGCGGCGGTTCGGTCGACTCGATGGTTCGGCCTCTGTGAGTTTAAAGCCATAGCTAAGCAGGGGTCGCAGATCGTCGGACAACGAGCAACGCGATAAGCGGTCCAAGGACCGGCAAAAGCCAGACCAGCAAGAGCCACAACGCCAGGCCCGCACCTCGCCGTCCAGATCGCACGCAACGTATTGTCGCGACGATCGCGAGCAAGATGTTAACGACTGGCACGATCTGCCAAAAGCCTACACCGCCCGAACTTTGGATGATCTGCGTCGTTTCGTTCATGGCGTGATCCTAAAGGCCCGAACAGGTGTATTGAGCCAAAGTTAGGCCAGACCGGTTTGGCCTATCAAGGTTTGGGACTTTCTCCGAGGTTTTCAATCTGGTTGGAGACTAATGCTTTGCGACGGATTGGCAAGTTCAGGTTTGGCCTATCACGTTTCCGGTCTTTTGCGGTCCGAGCGATCGGAATCGGTTTTCGTAACACAGTTTGGCCTATCACGGGATCGGCGAATTGGAGAGATCGCCGAACATTCTGGTTGGGACCCGTTTGCGGAAACCGCCGTCGCTCAGGTTTGGCCTAGCAAGGCGGTTGGGGGCTCGGAACCGTCCTTACCGGGCAACTCCCTGGAACACCGTCGTAACACGGTTTGGCCTATCAAGGATCCCGTGTCGGTGAGGGTTTTCAAAACGCTTTGTGAACGATGGAATTGCGACTTTTAGTCGCGGGCGAGTTTGGCCTAGCAAGTCGTCCGATGATGACATATCGCGGTGTGCTCAGGTGGCCGGCGAGCTCAGCACTTCGAGCGCGCGCAGGCTGGCGGCGGTGCGGGTTTCGACGCCGAGCGCGCCGAAGATTTCGAGCACGTGCTTTTTCACGGTGGCTTCGCTGATGCCGAGGATGGTGGCGATGTCGCCGTTGGTTTTGCCCTGGGCGAGCCAGAGGAGCGTCTCGGCCACGCGCGGCGTGAGGCCGAGAACTTTTTCCAGCGGGGCGGCGGAGCTGAAGTCGGGCTTGAATTCAGGACGTGATTGTTGCGCTGCGCGCTCGAGGCGGCTGCGAATGGCCGACAGCAGGTCCGCCTTGGGAACGGGTTTCGTCAGGTAATCGTCCGCGCCGAGGTTCATGCCGGAGCGGATGTCGGCCTTCTCCCCTTTGGCGGTCAGGAAGATGAAGGGGATACTCGCGGTGGCCTTGTCTTCGCGCAGGGCGGCCAGGACGCCGTGGCCGTCGAGCTCGGGCATCATGATGTCGCAGAGAATGAGGTCGGGGCGTTCGCGTCGGGCCAGGTCGACTCCGGCCCGGCCGTTTTCGGCGCCGAGGGGATCGAACTTTTCCATGCGCAGGACCGTGGTGATGTTGCGCCGCATTTCCGGCTCGTCTTCGATGACCAGGATTTTTTTCATCGGTTCGTGCTCTTGCTCTTGGTGGGGGGAACGGGGTTCAAAACAGGGGCAGGCGGAGAGTGGCGGTGGTGCCGCGACCGGGTTCGCTGTCGAGTTGCACCTCGCCGCTGTGCAGTTCCGCGCAGCGTTTCACAATGACCAGTCCGAGGCCGGTGCCGGGTCGTTGGCCGACGTTGCGTCCGCGGTGGAAGGCGTTGAACAGCCAGGCTTGGTCGGCGGCGGGGATGCCGATGCCGCGGTCCCGGATGTGGGCGACGAGAAGTTTGTCGTGATGTTCGAGGGTGAACTCCACTGGCTGGCCGGGCTCGGAGTATTTGACCGCGTTGGTCAGGACATTGAGCACGATGTGGCGCAGCAGGCGTTCGTCGCCCTGGCCGGTGGCGGGCATTGGGCCGACCTGCAGCTTGATGGGGCAGCGGTTTTCGGTGGCGGCATGGACCTCGTCGACCAGGCGTTGGAAAAAGGGAATGATGTCGATTGGGCCGGGCTTGAAATTCATCCGGCCGGCGTCGAGGCGTCCGAGCACCAGCACTTCCTCCATCATCTCGGACATGCGCCGGCTGTGGCGGGCGATGGAACTGAGGTGATGTCCGCGTTCTTCGGGTTCGAGGCGATCGAAGTAGTCGCCGAGGATTTCGGCCGAGCTCATGATGATGCCCAGCGGAGTGCGGAACTCGTGGGAGACCATGGAGACGAAATCCGTCTTGAGCTGGCTGAGTTCCTTTTCCCGGGCGAGGGCGCGGAGCAGTTCAGCTTCGGCCTCTTTGCGGGCGGTGATGTCATTGATGACGGCCTGGATGATTTGGCGGCCGCCCATTTCGACTCGGGTGAGGATGACCTCGAGGGGGACGTCATGTCCGTCGGCCCGGGAGGCGACCCATTCGAACCGGGCGCTGCCGTGGGTGAGGCAGTCGTTGATGTGTTGGCGGGCGAGGGTTGCGGTTGGGATGCCGCCGGGTTGAAACGGGGGTGACGTTTCGGCGGGGTTTTTGCCGACCAGTTGTTCGGGTCGTTCGTAGCCGAGAATGCGGGCCGTGGCGGGGTTGACCTCGAGATACTGGTGTTCGTCGTGGAGCATCACGCCTTGGCTGGAAGCTTCGAACAGGGCGCGGAATTTCTGTTCGCTTTCGCGGAGCGCCTGTTCGGAGCGCTTGCGGTCGATGGCGAGGGCGGTCTGGCGCGCGACGTAGGTCAGGATTTGTTTCTCGGCTTCGCCGTAGGCTTTCTCGTCGTGATAATCCTGCACGGCCATGACGCCGATGGCCCGGCCTTCGAGCATCAGGGGCACGCCGAGCCAGATGGCGGCGGGGCGACCGACTTCCACGTAGGTGAGCTGATCGTAGCCTTCGAACGTGACGGCGTCGCCGACCTGTCGCTTGCGGGCGTTCATGGCGGCGTCGACCAGCAGGGGTTTGCCGGTGCGCAGGACGTAGCCGGTCAATCCAGTGCCGATTGGGCGCGGTTCCAGGTGATGGCGTTCGTCATCCTCGATGTAGTAGGGAAATGAAATCTGGGTTGTGGCCGGGTCGTAGAGGGCGAGGTAAAAATTCCGGGCCGGCATGAGGCGGCTGATGATCTCGTGGATGCGTTCGAACAAGCTGGGCAGGTCGCGCGACTGGTGGACGGAATCAAGGATATCGAAGGTTGCTTGCTGCACCTGCTCGCGGCGTTTGCGTTCGGTATTGTCGATGATGCTGCCGCGGATCAACGCGGGGCTGTCCCCCGGGAGCCGGACGAGGCGGACTTCGCACGGGACGAGACTTCCGTCCGCACGGCGGTGAACCCAGTCGAAGACGACGGGCTCGCCTGTCATGGCGCTTTCGATGTAGGCGCGGGCAGCATCGATCGAGAGCCGGCCGTCGGGCTGAACGACGGGACTGACCTCGGCCGGGTGGAGTTGTTCGAGTTGTTCCCGACCGATGCCAAACAATCGGGCGGCATTGCCATTGCAACTGACGAAGCGGCCGGAAACGCCGTCGAAGACGACGATCGCCTCGGGGGCGTGCTGGATCAACGTGCGCAGTCGCGCCTCGCTGCGGGACAACTCCGCGGTGCGCTCTTCCACGCGCCGCTCCAGACTCGCGTTGAGCTGCCGGATTTGCGCCTCGGCGGCGCGGCGGGCGGTGACGTCGGTGATGGTGCCCACGTGGAACGCGGTCGCGCCGGTGAGCTCGTCGCGGATGGCGAGGGACGAGATGTGTCCCCAAAAGTGGGAGCCATCGCGCCGGACGAATTCCAGTTCGGCGGCGAACCGGCCGTCGCGGGCCAGCGCGTCCAGGAGCTGCTGGCGCGTTTCGGGGTGGGCGTAGAGACTTTCGCGGGGGATGGCCTGCAAAACCTCCAGGCTTTCGTAGCCGAACATCTTCAGATACGCCTCGTTGACGTAATCGAGCTCGTGGTGTGGTCCGGTCCGATAAACCGCTTCGCTGATGTTGTTCGAGATGGAGCGGAGCAAGTGCTCGCTGCGCCGCAGCGCGTTTTCGGCCTGTCGCCGCTCGGAGATGTCGCGCGAGACCACCACGTGCATGGGTTTGTCCCCGTTTTTGATCATGGTGGAAATCACTTCCATGGGGACTTCGGTGCCGTCGAACCGGCGCGCGGTCCATTCAAAGCGATGAGCGCCCTTTGCTTCCACCTGGGTGGCGATGTCGCGAGCGGCCTCTTCGGAGCTGCGTCCGTCGGGTTGCTGGGCGGGGGAGAGTTCGTCCGGGCGGAGGCGCAACAATTGTTCGCGGTTGCAGCAGCCCATGAGCTGCACGGCCGCGGTATTGCAGTCGACAAAGACCTGTTCCTGCGGATCAAACAGCCAGATCGCGTCGGCGCTGCGCTCAAAAAGCAGGCGAAACATCGACTGATCCTGTCCTGATTCGTTGCCCGGCGCATTGCACCTTTTGGTGCATTGACCTCCCGGATCACCGTCGGTGGAGGTGGTCGTGTTCACGGCGTGCGTCTACTCCTTTGGTTCCATTGTCCGATGGGTGGAAGCCCGGTAGAAATGTCGCCATGACGATGACAAAAGTTCATGCGATGACGGTGGCGGCGACGCCGACCCCCTGGTCGGGGATTGATGCGGGGCGACGCGAGCAAGTGGGTCTGGATTTCACGAGTTTCCGGCATTTTCGCCGGAGCCGTCGCAGCGTCAAGCCTGTCGCCGCGACCCGGCCGGGCTTCTCGGGTTCGCCTAGTTCGCCGGATTTGCGGACTCCGCGTTTGACTCATCCCTGGCCGGCTCCTCTGGAGTTGAAGGGCAGCCATGCGTATTTGCGCGAATTGCGCCGCATGGAGATGGAAGCTTGGGAGCAGACGGGTGGCGACGTCTATCGCCCGGCGTCCCGCCCTCGGGTCCGGGCCGGAACGCAGACGGTGGCGGCCGGGTCGGCAGTGACTCCCGCGCTGGCAGAATTTCCAAACCCGCAATAATCCAACCGGCCGGCAGTGGTGTGCGGGGATCCAAGGTGATTCAGACCGCCGCCACTGCCGGTTTCCTCCGTCAGCTTCTCGGCCTTGCATGGCCCTGGCTCTCCGCGTCGCGAGCCTGCCTGTCGATCGTTGGGTTTCGGACCTGCTCACAGGCCATGAGCCGTGGAAGGTATCCAAATACAATCCAAGCGCCGGAATGGCCACAAAGAGGCACAAAGGGCACAAAAGCCGAGATTTGTGTTTGTGCCCTTGGTGCCTTTTCGCGGCTATTCTGGAATTCGCTCCGAGTAACGCAGAATGCGGATGAGTTCTCGGAAGGGTGGAAAGATCTCCCGTAAGGAGGGCGGGCGAATTCCGGAATGCAGGTTGGATGGATTGTGCCGGGACGCGAGCGGATCGCGGCTCGGCGCGGACCAAAAACTGGGCGCGAGCCCAAAACTGCATTCATCGTTATGATCATTCCCTTCCTGCCATTGGTTCGGGCCGGCGTTTTCGGCGCCGTCGCGCTGGCCTTCTCGTTGTTCTTCGTTCCCGGCGGGCGGGCGCAATCGGATCCAGGCAATTCACTTTACGTGGCAGGAACCATCAACTACGTCTCGGTCCCTCACACGGCGGCGTTTAATTCGTTGCCCATCACGGTCATGGCCTGGGTGAGGACCAGCGTCACCTCGGGCCAGCAAGGGCTCGTCAACAAATACGTCGCCAACTCGTTCAATGGCTGGAACCTCTTTCTACTGAACGGACGCGTGCGCGCGTGGTATTTCGTCAGCAGCACGCGCAATGTCTACGGCGGAGGGGATGGCCTCGATGGCGGCTTCATCGCTGACGGCAACTGGCATCACCTTGCGTTGGTCGTGGATTCCTCCGGCGCCACTATTTATGTGGACGGGATAAACCGGGCTTCGCGACTTTGGACCGGGGCGTTCGGCGCTGCGACCACCTCGCAGGAGATGCGCATGGGCAGTTATCCGGGCGGGAATCTTGGGTTCGTCGGCTCGATCTTTCTCGACGACGTCAGCGTGTGGAATGCGGCGTTGAATCCGAGCCAGATTGCCAACAGCCGAAGCGGTTTCGCGACGGGCTTGGAAGGGAGCCGGCTGGCGTATTATCGCTGTGATGAACCCGACGGCTCGCTGACGGTGGGAGACAGCGCGGCGCTGGGCGGCATCAACAACGGCACTTGGAACGGGTTGTCTTTGTTCTCGCGGGTCTATCCTTCCGTCCAGACCTCGGCTGCCAGCGGTGTGGGCGCCACGGAAGCGTTCTTGAATGGCATCGTGAACCCGAACCGCGCGACGGTCACGGCGGGCTTTCAATGGGGCGCGACCACGAACTACGGCGAGGTGCTGTCGCTTGGGACCATGGGCGGAGCTGGTTTCACGGGAGGGTTGGGGCTCAGCCGTGCGGTGACCGGTCTGACCCCCGGTCGGGAGTATCATTATCGCGCCTACGTTTCCAACAGTGTGGGAATCCAGTTCGGTGGCGATCAAAGCTTTCGTGCGCTGGGTCCGTTCGCGACCACCTTGCCTGCCTCTAGCGTCACGGTGAGTTCGGCGGTGATAAACGGCGCGGCCAATCCGCGGGGCACGAGCGCGAACGCGTGGTTCGAGTTTGGCACCACGACGAACTATGACGGAGTGACGACGCCCCAGGCGGTGGGGAGTGGCAACATTGACGTTGGGTTCAGCGCGGTGCTGTCGGCGTTGCCGTTTGGCACGACGTTTCACTACCGCGCCGTTGCTTCGAACAGCTTCGGAGTCACCTACGGTGTCGATCAGAATTTCAAGACGCTTGGGCCCGGCGTGGAATCGCTGGCGGCGTCCGGCGTGACGCAGACCCTGGCGACGTTGAATGGGCTGGCCAGTCCCGCGGGCGCGACGGCAACCGTTTGGTTCGAGTGGGGCTTCACGACTGACTATGGCAACGAGACGCCGCCGCGGCCGGTGACAGGTGGGTTGCCGGTTCCTTTTGCGGAGACGGTTTCCAACCTGATTCCGGGCGGGACCTTTCATTATCGCGCGGTGCTGGCTGCTGGAGCGTCTCGGGTGACGGGTACGAACCAGACCTTTACGACGCCGGCTGAGCCGGGGCTCATGGTCTTGCCTGGCGGCGTGGCGGTCGTGGTGCAGCCTGCGGAAGCGGTGGCGGAAGGGGCGCGATGGTCGTTGGACAATGGCCCGGAAATGTTCCCGGGCTATACGAACGGGCTGGTGGCGCCAGGTCGGCACACGCTGCGCTTCCGCAACTTGCCGAACTGGAGCGCGCCGGCCCCGACCGATCTTTATGTGGTGGGCGGGAAAACGTCCGTGGTCTCGGTGGCGTTCACGCCGATCCAGACTTTCGCGCTGGGCACCGTCCCGGACCAGCATGCGCGGGCGGGGCAAACCCTGGAGTTCTTCGTCAACGGCGTGCCGTCGGGTGGCGTCCTGCAAGTGGCGGCAGTGCCGCCGCCGGCCGGTTCGTTCACGTTCGATCCGGCGACTGGGCGCGTGCGGTACGTCCCGGCTCCCGGAGATCATCTTCCGTTCACGTTGAATTTTTCGGTCAACGGCGCGCTGACGGCCACCACCGTCATCACGCCCTTGCAGACTTTGCCGCCGGAGGATGTCGTCCTCCAGTATGACCGTCCCATGCCGGATGAGGAGAGCCGCGATTACATCACCATCAATGAGACTCCGAGTGCGGCGATGGAGCTGTTCAACAGCGTGAGCAATCAGGTGTTCACGGTGGACATCTCGGGCAAGACGTTGGTGTTTGAAGCGACCCACCCGGCGCATTTGCACCGGGTTTACAATGGGCGGGACAACCTCAAGGAACTGCGTCTTTACGCGGACAAGGTCATCATTCGGAGCCCGCTGCTGTTGCCCCAAACCCACGTCACCATCCGGGCGCGCGAGCTGCGTTTTGAGGGCAACGGATCGATTGACACGACGCCTTTGGCGCGTTGGTTGAAGCCGGATCAGATCTCTCCGCTGGCTTGGTCGAGCAACGATTTCACGGCCGCGCCGGGCCATCCCGGGCACGATGGCGGCAATGCTGACGTCTACGTGGAGCGATTTTACGCGGATCCATCGCCGGCGGCGCGGTTCATTTTGCAGGGCGGCGCGGGCGGCGAACCTGGCGAAGGCCGGAATGGGTATGATGAGGGCGTGGGCTTTCCTGACCCGGCCACCGGGGGGACCACCATGTTGCCGTTCTTTTTTGGTGACGGGAATTGGTTCCGTTTGATGGCGCGGGCGGGCAACGAGACGAACTGCGGCTTTTACCAAAACGCTTGTGTGCAGTATCACGAAGATCACTTGCAGTTCAACACCGGTCCGATCACCACGAACAACATCTGCGGCGTTCGCGGCGCGGTCGCGCGGGGCGAGCCGGCGGTGCCGTCGGGCGTTCCGGGCAAAGGTGGGCGCGGCGGTGTGCTCCGCTCGACGCTGGATCTCCGATCCTATGCCTCACTGACCGGAGGGATGCCCGGGGCTCCCAGCCCGACCAACTATCTTGGCGGCACGCTTTTTTTCCAATACTCCCACACTTACACGCTGATTCGATCGGGGAACAACCCGCGCATTGTCACCGATCGTCAGCCCGCGCCCCGGGAGCGGGGCACGGCTGGGATCGCGCCGACCGGCTCCACCGGCGCCCCGGGAAGCTTCGAGTTGGTTCGGGATCCGTCGTCATGGCTGCATTCCTTTGGCCTGCGTGCGATCACGCGCTTCGCCAAGGACGCCTACCTCAACGGGCGCGTCGCGGAAACCCGGACGATGCTGTCGGAATATCGCGACCTGCTGCAGGTGCTGCAGCCGGAGGTGGGTTCGGTCACGAATCTGAGCGAGGCCGAGTTCGCCGAGACCACGAGCCTCGATCAGGTGTCGCAGGAGATGGGTTCCGTCGTCGATCGCATCGACATGAATCTGGATTTCTTCGGGAACCCGGCTGGATGGGTGCCCATGCTTTCCTTTGAGGCGAACCTCACGGCCTTTCAGGATGAGGTGAACCGTTCCATCCCCATTCTCTACCTGACCTACTGGCTCAACTACTCGGCGACCAACTTGCAAAACTCCGCCAATGCGGCGGGAGAAACCCTGCGGCGGTTGCGGGAGGAATATGCCGAGATGGTGAAGGCTTACAATCAGGTGCAGACCACGCTGCCCGGGCTCAAGACCCGCTCGGCCGAGATTCAGATCCGCATCAACCAGCTGCATGCCGAATTGCAGTCGTTGGAACAGCAGTTGGTGGCGCGTGCGCAGGCGAACGTCGAGGAACGTCACAAGGTTCCGTTCTGGAAAAAGGCCATCGGCGTCCTTGCCGTGGCGGCCGATCTTGTGCCGGTGGGGCAGCCGACCATCGGGCGCATTGGCGAAGGTTTGAAATTGTTGACGCAGGTGGATCCGGAACATCCGGTGCAAAGCGCGCTGCGCATCACCAACGTCTTTGGCGTGTTGTCCAACAAGGACGTGAGCATCTGCTTCAGCGGCTCGGTCACGAACGGCACCAATCAGCCGGGAGGCACCAACACCGTGAATCGCGCCAAACGCAAGGAGCAGCTCAAGCAGCTCAGCAACTGCGGCAAGTTCCTCAAGGCCGAATTCAAGGAGCTCGCCTCCATCTTCAAGGAGGTGCAGGTCGACGACAAGGAGCTCCAGGCCGAGATCGAAAAGGTCAAGGCCTCGGACCCGGTGTTCAAGAAGCTCACGGAGGATCTGGCCGTCCTCAACCAGGACAAGGAACGGTTCGCCGCGGAGCTGGCGTCGGCCTTGCAGGCCATCGCCACGCTGGCCAGTGACATGACCGAGAACCAGCTGGCGGTCGACGAAATGGAAGTTCGCGTGGCCAATCAGTTCGCGCTGCTGGATCACAACGCGCTCATGCACATCAAGGAGATGGAACGCCGCGCGAAGGATCGCCTGCTCAAGTTTCAATACTTCGCGGCGCAGGCTTTCCAGTATCGAATGCTCCAGGGATTCCCGGGCAACTTCAATTTGAACACCCTCTTTACGCGGTTTCAGGATTTGGTGGCCGGGCCGAACGGGCATCTCCTGACCCAGCAGGAGTTCGAGAATCTCAAGCAGCTCTTCCAGGCGGACCTGGCCAACACGGTCAACTCGGTGATGGCGTCCCTCAACGCCAATGCGCCGCTGCGGGAAACGCCGCGCACGTTCGATCTGACGCCCGAGGAACTGCGCACGCTGAACGCCACCAATCTGGTCATCAATCTGGCTCAGCGCACGCCGCGCTTGTTCCCCAGCACGCGCGAGGACATCCGCATCGTTAATCTGCGCGTCAGCGCGATCCGCGCTCATCCAGTAGGCGGGTCGCTGGGCGGCGATGCCGTGATGTTCATCGACTTCAATCATCTGGGCGAATCCCGCATCACGCGCAACGGGCAGAACTTCCGCTTCCGCCATTACCAGTCCGCGACCGTCAGTCCCATTGCGTGGAGCACGGACTTTGATCCGGTGCATCACACCACCAACAGCAGCGTGCTCAGCACCTCGTCCCAGTCCCTCCTGCGCGCGCTGCTGAGCCAGCCCTCGGACGCCAACATGCTGCTGTTCTCGCGGCCTGCGGCGGACGCTGATCTGCTCATCCGCCGTGAAGTGCTTTCCGACAACGGCATCGACCTCGCGCTCGATCAGCTGAGCATCACCGTGGAATACGAATATGCCAACCAACCCACCGGATTCCGCACGCTGGATGTGACCGTGACGGACGATCTGCAGCCGGTGATTGCTCTGAACCAGCCCGATGTCAGCGGACGCCGTGATGGCCAGGGCGATTTTCGCCGCGTTTATCCGGCGGGGATTCCGCTCACGCTCAATGCGCCGGCGACGTATGGCGGGCGCGCCTTCGATCGCTGGGTGATCAACGGCATCGAGCGTCCGGCGGCGGCCAGTGCCGTTACGTTTACGATCACCGAGGGCACCAGCGCGGAAGCGCGCTATCAGGCGCTGTCGGGTTCGGGCGCTCCGCCCAGCATCACGTCGCCGCCGGCGAACACGGTGGCCGTGCTTGGCACCACCGCCACCTTCAATGTGACCGCGAGTGGTGGAGGAACACTGACGTTTCGTTGGCGGAAGAATGGGGTGCCGTTGAGCGACGGCGGACGGGTCAGCGGTGCCGCCACCGCGGCGCTTACGCTGAGCAACGTGCAGGCGAGTGACGCTGCGGCTTATTCGGTGGTGGTCAGCAATGCGGTGAGCTCGGTCACCAGCGCCAGCGCCACCTTGACCGTGGCGGCGCCAAATCTTGCGCCCGTGCCGGCCGCGCCAGGGAACGTGGGCTTCCGGTTCGCCACCGTTTCGGGTCGTCGGTACATCGTGGAGCGCAAGTTTTCGCTGGCCGATCCGGTGTGGACGCCCGTGCAAACCAACGCGGGCACGGGCGGTCCGCTGACCTTCACGCGGCCGACGTCGGCTTCGGCGTCGTCCTTCTTCCGCTTGCGCGCGGAGTAGGCAGGGATGGAGGCAGGTTGAAACGCAAACCCTGGGCGCGGAACACCGTGGGTAGGGCGGGCGCTCCGTCGCCCGCCGACAAAACCTGTCTTTATTGTGGTTTGCGGCGCGCTCGGAGTGCGCGCCCTACCTGGCTAAGCCCGCGCTTCGAGGCGTTTGCGCAGGCGGTTCAGGCGCCAGTAGAGGAGGCCGAAGAAGATGGCGCCGCAACCATTGACTCCGACGGTGTAGCCGAGCTTGTAGAAGCGGCCGGTGTTGCGGGAGGCGTAGATGGGGACGTCGCGTCCGACCAGCAGGTTGGGCAGGGCGAGGGGCATCAGGGCGCCTTGGGCCACGCCGCGGACGAAGCCGGCGGGGGCCTGGCCTTCGCCTTCGACCTGACCGGCGATTCGGCTGAGAGCGGTTCCGATGGTGAGCGCGAGCAGGACGAACAGCCCGAGTCGGAGGAGAGTGCGCCGAATCTGGGGCCAGCGCCCGGCTGGGCGGCCCGGGTCTTTCGCTTGTGTTTGGCCCATGCTTTGCGTAGAGGCAGAGCATGTTTTTGGGCGCGCGAGCCACGCAAGCAGAATATTGCGACCGGCCGGATCTTCCGGACGCGGATCTCGTCGCCAACTACGACCAGCTATCCCGCTTCAATCGCTTGGTTCATGTCGCTGACCCCTTTCAACGCCTGCTGGTTCGCTGGGTGGGAAGGTCCCGGGCGGCGCGACTGAGTTTCCTCGACCTCGGCGCGGGCAACGCCGCGCTCGCTGCTCAGCTCGAGCCGTGGGCGCAACGGCGCGGTTGGGATTGGCGCATCACCAGCCTGGACGGCAGCGTTCGCGCGTTGCGCCTCGGTTCCGGGCCAAGAAGAATTGCCGCCAATGTCTGTGCGCTGCCGTTTGCCGACGATACTTTTGACGTGGTGATGGCTTCGCAGATGACCCATCACCTGACCGACGCGCAGACGGTGGAACATTTCCGCGAGGCCTGGCGGGTGACCCGCGATGTGCTTTTCCTGACCGACGCACATCGAAACGTCGGTGCGATGACGGTGATCTGGATCATTTTAAAAGCGATGGGAGTAACGCGGGAGTTTCTTTCCGATGGGGTGGTTTCGGTGCGTCGGGGCTGGCGCGTGGCCGAGTGGCGGCGATTGGCGGAGGCGGCCGGCATTCCGGGCGCCCGGGTGTCCGTTTACTACGGGTCCCGGATTTTTTTGCAGGCGCGGAAGCCAGGCCGGTAGGGTATCGCGTTTCGGAAATGAATTGGAGGTTGGCGGCGAATTCCGCCGCGTCGGTGAGCCGCCCGTTCCTTTTGGGGCGTGCTCATTGGTTGTTGGGAATCGACCCGTATCAGTTGCCTCCTCGCGATCACCAATAACCATTTCTCAATTCGAAATTCCAAATGCGATTCATGGGAATCCGCCCGTTCTATTTGACGTGCTCACCCGACATGAACCGGCGGACTGCTCGGACGGGCGGCGCGCTGCAGGCTCAAAGCCTTTCGGGAATTCCGCTACGACCAAGGGAGGCTGTAAGCGCTTGCGATCCGCTCAGCGCCGTTGGCGCTGGAGCCGACCAATGCGGCGCCGGAGACCTCACCTGCTCCGCGTTCCGTCAAATCGGAAATCGGAAATCCGAAATCGAAAATGGGAGGTCGCCCGTGTCGATTGGATCGCGCGTCGACTTTCGTTCCGGAGGCGAGCCTGTTTTTGGGCTCGGGAAAACCCTTTGCATTTTGCATAGGCGTGTCCCACCATTTCGCGCGTGAAGCAACCGCTCGCTTTGCTCCTGTATGAAAAGCTGCTCCCGGGCAGCCAGTTGGTGCATCGCCTGCAGGATTTGAACTACCGCGTCCTCCCGGTGCCCGCGCCGGCGGAGCTTACGCCGATCGCCGAGCGGGAGAAACCGTTGGTGGCCTTCGTCGATTTGGAGCCGAATTTCGCGAGGATTTGTGAGGCCATTACCGCGCTGCGCGGAAGTGAGGTCACCCGCCACATCCCGGTCGTTGCCTTCGCTTCGGGCGAAAACACGCCCGCGCACCAGGCCGCCACCCAGGCCGGTGCCACCTTGGTGGTCAACGACCACGCGCTGCTGCTGCACCTGAACCAGTTTTTGGACCGCGCGCTCGAGGTCGAGTGACGACGGCGCTCTCACTGCCGCAACCTCCCTTCTCCCAGCCTCAACCTCACATTTGAGCTCCATGAAACCTCGCCTTCATTCAACCAATCATCCGGCGTCTTCCGCGGTCAATCGTCGACAGTTCCTGCGCCGCACCGGGTGGGCCACGGCGGCGACGCTGTCCCTGCCGCAGATCCTGACTGCGCAAAAAACGGAAAAGCAGCTGGTCATCGGAGAAGGGGAGCATCGCTACGAGGTCATGCACTACTGGCCTCAGCTGCCCGACCGTTACACGTGGCAGACGACGCACAACGTAGCGATTGATCGCGACGGCCTGCTCTATGTGATCCACGAGGGTCGCGAGGATCAAAAAGAACATCCATCCATCTTCGTCTTCGATGGCACCGGAAAGTTTGTCCGTGCCTTCGGCGCTCAATTCCAGGGCGGCGGCCACGGATTGGAAGTGGTCACGGAAGGTCGCGAGCAGTTCCTCTACGTGACCGGCTATCAGCAGCTGAAGAATTTTGCGAAGCTGACCCTGAAGGGTGAGCTGGTCTGGGAAAAACGCGCCCCGATGGATTCGAAGCTGTATCCGGCGGGTGAAGACACAAAGCCGGTCAAGCGCTGGGGACGCAATGCGTTCATGCCGACCAACTATGCCTTCTTGCCGGACGGCGGATTTTTCCTGGCCGACGGCTATGGCTCCTTCCGGATTCATCGCTACGACAAGAACGGCAACTGGCTTTCGATGTTTGGCGAGCCCGGCAAGGGCGATGGACAATTCGACACGCCGCACGGCATCTGGATCGATCGCCGGCCCGGCCGGGAGATGTCGGTGGCGGTGGCCGATCGCGCGAACAAACGTCTGCAATGGTTCACGCTCGAAGGCAAACATCTGAAGACGCTCCCAGGTTTCATCCTGCCGGCCAATCTGGATACCCACGGCGACGTCATGCTGGTGCCCGATCTGAGCGCACGCATCACCCTGCTGGACCGTAATGACAAAGTCATCACGCACCTGGGCGAAGATCCGGCCTGGCGCGAGTCCGTGTTAAAGGACGGCATGAAGCTGCGCTCGAGCAAGACTGGCAGCGAATGGGTTTCTGGAAAATTTTTGCATCCCCACGACGCCTGCTTCGATTCAGCTGGAAACATCTTCGTCGCTGAATGGGTGCACACCGGCCGCGTGACCAAGCTGCGGAAAGTCAGCTGACGCCGGGACCGGGTGAGGTGGAGCAGTCCGCAGGTTCATGTCGTTCATGTCTTGTGAGCAGGCCTAAAAAGAGGGTGGCTCTCCCCTGAACCGACCCTCCGGAGAGCGGGCCTGCGGCCCGCAGCGGGTGGAATCGGCGGTGCACGAACGAACCCTCAGTCGTCGTCTCCGGCTCGAGCCGCTGCGGGCTGAAAGCCCGCGGTCCGTCCGAGCAGTCCGCTCGTTCATGTCTTGTGAGCAGGCCTAAAAAGAGGGTGGCTCTCCCCTGAACCGACCCTCCGGAGCGCGGGCCTGCGGCCCGCAGCGGGTGGAATCGGCGGCGCACGAACGAACCCTCAGGCGTCGTCTCCGGCTCGAGCCGCTGCGGGCTGAAAGCCCGCGGTCCCTCAGGCAGTCGCCGGTTCATGTCGTTCATGTCTTGTGAGCAGGCCTAAAGAGGGTGGCTCTCCCCTGAACCGACCCTCCGGGCCGCGGCTGCGGCCCGCAGCAGGTGGAATCGGCGCACGAACGAACCCTCGGCGTCGACTCCGGCTCGAGCCGCTGCGGGCTGAAAGCCCGCGCGGTCCGTCCGAGCAGTCCGCTGGATACGCTTATCGTTCATGTCTTGTGAGCAGGCCTAAAAGAGGTGGCTCTCCCCTGAACCGACCCTCCGGGCGCAGGCCTGCGGCCCGCAGCAGGTGGAAGATCGGCGGCGCACGAACGAACCCCAGGCGTCGACTCCGGCTCAGCCGCTGCAGGCTGAAAGCCGCAGGCCGTCCGGCAGTCCGCAGGTTCATGTCGTTCATGTCTTGTGACGAGCCTAAAGAGGGTGGCTCTCCTAGATGTGACCCTCGGAGCGCGGGCCTGCGGCCCGCAGCAGATCGGCGGCGCGCGAACGAACCCTCAGGCGTCGACTCTGGCTCGAGCCGCGCTGCGGGCTGGCCCGCGGTCCGTCCGAGCAGTCCGCCGGTTCATGTCGTTCATGTCTTGTGAGCAGGCCTAAAGAGGTAGCTCTCCCCTGAACCGACCCTCCGGGCGCGGGCCTGCGGCCCGGCAAGGTGAGTCGGCGGTGCACGAACGAGCCCTCAGGCGTCGTCTCCGGCTCGCGCCGCTGCAGGCCTGGCCAGCGCCGCGGTCCCGTCCGAGCAGTCCGCCGGTTCATGTCGTTCATGTCTTGTGAGCAGGCCTAAAAAAGAGGTGGCTCTCCCCTGAACCATTCTGGAGCGCGGGACTGCGGCCCGCAGCGGGTGGAATCGGCGGCGCACGAACGAACCCTCAGTCGTCGTCTCCATCGCGCCGCTGCGGGCTGAAAGCCCGCGGTCACGTCCGAGCAGTCCGCTGGTTCATGTCGTTCATGTCTTGTGAGCAGGCCTAAAGAGGGTGGCTCTCCCTGAACCGACCCTCCGGGCCGCGGGCCTGCGGCCCACAGCAGGTGGAATCGGCAGCACGAACGAACCCTCAGTCGTCGTCTCCGGCTCGCGCCGCGCTGAGCTGAAAGCCCGCGGTCCGTCCGAGCAGTCGCTGGTTCATGTCGTTCATGTCTTGTGAGCAGGCCTAAAAAGAGGTGGCTCTCCCCTGAACCGACCCTCAGGAGCGCGGGCCTGCGGCCCGCAGCAGGTGGAGTCGGCGGCGCACGGAGCAGACCCTCGGGCGTCGACTCCGGCTCGAGCCGCTGCGGGCTGGCTGCGGTCCGTCCGAGCAGTCCGCCGGTTCATGTCGTTCATGTCTTGTGAGCAGGCCTAAAAGAGGGTGGCTCTCCTGAACCGACCCTCCGGAGCTTGAGGCCTGCGGCCCGCAGCAAGGTGGAATCGGCGGCGCACGAACGAACCCTCAGGCGTCGTCTCCGGCTCGCGCCGCTGCGGGCTGAAAGCCCGCGGTCCGTCCGAGCAGTCCGCCGGTTCATGTCGTTCATGTCTTGTGAGCAGGCCTAAAAAGAGGGTGGCTCTCCCCTGAACCGACCCTCTGGAGCGCGGGACTGCGGCCCGCAGCGGGTGGAATCGGCGGCGCACGAACGAACCCTCAGGCGTCGTCTCCGGCTCGCGCCGCTGCGGGCTGAAAGCCCGCGGTCCGTCCGAGCAGTCCGCTGGTTCATGTCAGGTGAGCAGGTCGAAAAAGAACGGGTGGCTTCCCATGAGCCGTCCCCAAAACTTCTGCGCAAACTTCGTCGGCAGCCCAACCTATTCGAATCCTTCCGATTGGGTTGGCGGCAAAGTTTTGCGACAAAGTTTGCGTGCTCTGCGCACGAATCCGCTCCGCCGACTTTCCGGACGTGGCGGTGTCGACCGTCCGGGGACGGGCGCAGCCCGATGCGCCGACGTCCCCGGGGGAGGTCGCGACCCGATCTATGGCGCGCGCAACCGGTAAAAGCCGCGCGTGCCTGGGCGCGGGGTTGTCAGTTGGAGCGTTCGCGCATCCGTGGCTGACGGATAATTGGTCAGTGTTGTCCAGGGATCGTTGCCGAGGTTTGGCGTGAACAGGATCGTGCCGGATTGGCCGGCTGGGATGGTGAAGTTCAGCAGCACCTGGCCGGCTGCGGCCGGTTGGATGGAGTTGAATCGAAGCGCGGCCGGCGGAGTGACGGACTCCGTGCGCAGACGATAGAATCGTCGGGCGGTCGTCGCCGCGACGGCCTGCTGCACCACGCGGGTGCCGGGAGCGGCGGCAAACGTTTGCAGTGTTTGCCAGGCGTTGCCCAGCGCATCGGTGAATTCGATGACGTAGCCGAAGTTGGCGTTGGCCGTGAAGCTCAAGACCAGACCGCCGCCCGCGGTGGCTCGGGCAATGGTTAGGCGAAGGCCGCTTGAGGCATCGCGCGGGTTGGTGCCCAGCCGGTATTCGTCGAGATTCGAGAGGCCGTCTCCGTCGGAATCCAGGCCGGCATCGTTCTGATTGAGCGGGTCGAGACTGTAGAGCGTCTCCCACGCATCCGGGAGTCCGTCTCCGTCAGAGTCACCGTTGCTGGCGGCGGGGCCGGGCGATGGCGGATCGGCGATCCAGTTGGCCGGGTCATTGCCGAAGGCGTCGTTGGCCACGCGGTGCAGGGCGTAGCCGGTGCCATCGGCCTGGGGCGGCCACGGCGCGGTGTCGGCGTAGCGCACCCGTTCCACGAGGTAGTAGGGCGCCTGACCGTTGGCGTCCGGCAGGTCCGGCCGGCGCAGTTCGAGATCGTCCGTGTCGTTGGCCAGGCGGCCCGCCCAAGGGCCGAAGAGGCGGACGCTGGTGCTCAGATGGTAGGTGGCTCGGAAGGCGTCGCGCGCTGTGGGATTATTGATCGGGTCGAAACTGACGACGAGGAGCGAGTCCCCGGCCGAGAGCGAAACGTCGGGCGGGAAATCGAAGTCGACTGCGCCGCGCAGGCGCCAGGTATTCGTGGGGTGCGCCAGATCAAAGAGCGGCACGCTGGCCGTCGTGATATTGCGCAGCTCGACGTATTCATCACGGCCGTTGTCGTCGGTCCCCAGATCTGGCGGATGATACATGATCTCGCTGATGACAACGGGGCCGACGCGGGGGGCGGCGTTGGCGGCGCCGCGGCCGGTGCGGAATTCCTCGACGCTGCCGGGATCGTCGGCGCCGAACGTGGTCGCGCGGAGCGCGACGAATTGGGCCTGGCCGTCGCTGCTCACGTAACGGCCGAAGGAAACGCCGTTGGCGGAGGCGCCGAAGTCGACGCGGGCCCGCCATCCGGTCAGGCGGCCGTTGGTGGAGGCGCTCAGCACCACCTCGTCGCCGAGCGAGCTGAGCCCGAACGGAATGGCCGCGGTTTCGGCGTTGGTGAGCGCGTTCTCATAGACCACCAGATAGCCGCCTGGCGGAATGATGTTCGGGGCCGGGATCTGGTATTTCGTGAGGGCACCGTCGTCGTCGCTCAGCCACCATCCGCCGACGTCGACGGCGCCGGCTGACAGATTGCGCAACTCGACGGCGTCTTCGAGCGGCAGATCGGTATGCGTGAGCACCTCGTGGATGACGACGTCCGTGAGCTGGCGCCAATTGGCGCGGCCAGGGGAGACCGTGCCGGGGAAGGCCACGATCGTCGAAGCGCCATCGGGGAATCGGCCTTCGGAGACGCCGGTGATTTGGTTGGTGTAGGACACACCGTTGATGAGCGTGCCGTTGGTGGTGGAGATACCGACGTCCTCGCGATCGGCGCGGAGCGAGAACGCGACGTGATCGGCGCCGGCGCCCGTGTTGCCGTCGGCGTGGATGCGGAGGAATGCGTTGGTATCGGTGCCGATGAACGACAGCGCGGCGATGCGATGCTTTGTCCGGTTGTTGAGATCGTCGGTGAGATGCAGGCCGCCGAGCGCCACGGGCAGCGGCGTGGGATTGTAGAGCTCGAACCAGTCATCGTCGCCGGCCGCGGGATTGGCCAGCCACTCGTTGACCTTGAGCTGGGCGGGGTCGCCGAAGGTTGGGACGGCGTTGTTGGCGGCGTTCGGCGTGGGCGTCGTCAGCGTCCAATTGGCGCTGCCGGAAGGCACGCGGCCGATGGAGAAGTTGGCGGTTTGCACGCCGTACACGATCGAGTTGATCAGGCCGCCTCCGTTGGCGCTGCGGTCGAAGACATAAACCGCGCCGCCGCTGCTTTTGAGGCCGAAGCCGGTGTTGCTGGAGGAGGCGGGCAGGGTGTCGGCGCAGAGCACGCGAAGGTAGCCGCCGGCGGCGATGATGGTGCCGGGCGCGAAGACGAACTTGCGGGGCAGTTGGGTGTTGTCGCTGAGGCTGAGGTCGCCGAGATCGATGGCGTTGGTGGTGCCGTTATAGAGCTCCACCCAATCAGGCGTGAGCACATTGGTTCCCACCGACTCCGCCAACCCGCTGTTGGCGGCGAGGACTTCATTGATGACCAGAGCACCGCCGAAGGGCGCGGGGCCGGTGATGTTCGGGTTGGGGCCGCCGGGCGTGGGCTCGTTGAAGGTGACCCAGGTTGAACCGCCGTTCGGGCTGCGTCCCTTGGAGACGTTGGGGCGTTGTCCGAGGTAGATGACGCTGTCGATCAATGAAAGGTCGGCGGCGTTCAGCGCGATGGCGCCCTGTTCACCGCTGAGACTGAAGTTGAGGTGATCGGGCCCGGCGTCGGGGCGGGCGTCCGCGAGGAACTGCGCGAAACCGGTGCCGGCGATGTAGCTGAGCTCGGCAATCTGATGGCGATCGGGCCAGCCGAGAATCTGGTCGGTGAGATAAAGGCCCGCCAGCGCCACTGGCCGCGGGTCCGGGTTGAAGAGCTCGATGAAATCGTTTTCGAACGGTGTTTCGGCGATGGCGAGCCATTCATTGATGAGCAGGCCGCTGGCGTCGCCGAGCGGGGCCGGCTGGTTGCGTGTGCCGAACGTCGGCTGGTTCAGCGTCCAGCGCCCGTCGGCAAGCCGGCCGATGGAATAGTCCGTCAGCTGGAGCCCGAACCGGACTGAATCCAGCAGGCGACCGCCCTGGGCGACCGGGGCGTAAAGATAAACCGCGTCGCCGTTCTGACTGAGGCTGAAGCCGAGATGATAGCCCGGGGTGCCGTCGGGGTTGTTGGCGTAGACCGTGAGGTAACCGCGGGGCGCGATCGAGGCACCGAGCGGGAAGATAAACCGGTCAGGGTTCGTGGTGTCGTCGGTTAGGCGGAATCCGGCGAGGCTGAGCGCTTCATCGCTGGCGTTGTGCAGTTCGATGGCGTCGGGCGTGGTGCCGCTGTGGACCAGCGATCCGCCATTGCTCGCGAGAACTTCGCTCAGACGCACGGGTGAGGCGGTGGGATCGACCGTCCAGGTTTGGGAGATCGTCTGGACCGCCTCTTCGCCGAAGATGGAATCGTCCTGGTAGAACCCGGCGTCGTTGCGGCCGGAGACTTCGACGAAGTGCGGACCGGAGCCCAGATTGGAGAGCTGGATGGGCGTCGACGTTGGTGTTTCGGCGCTCCAGGCACCGCCGTCGAGGCGCCAGCGATAATGGGTATAGCCGGAGCCGTTGGGGAAGCCGTTGGTGGGAATGCCGAATCCGGTGCGAATGGGATCGACGCGGAGCGTGGCGCGGTTGAGCGGCGTGACGGCGGGAGGTTCGCCGGAGATGGACAGGCCGTAGGCGAAGGGCGGGCGATTGAGCGGCACCGCGTCGTGGGTGGGGCCGGCGGGTTGGACGGCGCCGAGATCGCGTCCGTTGGGGCCCGTTCCGGTGGCTGGAGATCCGGCGCGCGGACGGAAGTATCGCCAGAGCACCTGGGCGTCGGCCCAGGAGTTGTAGTTGGTCGTTTCCGCGAGCGACGGGATGAACGTGAGCTGCGGGTCGTCAGAGCGGTTGCCGCCGCCGGGCCCGGTCCAGGCGGGGCCGGCGAGACCGTGGATGAGATTGTTCGTGAACGTCACCTGCGAGGTGGTGAGATTGCGCACCAGATTTTCGGCCTCGTGGATGATGTTTCCTTCGAAGTAGAAACCGAGGCCCGGGGCAGTCAGGCCGCCGCCGCCTTGATTTTCGTCGGCGACGATGAGGACGGCTGTTTCCGTGTCCTGGCTGCCTTCGCGGGTTTGGCGCACGATGGTGTTGTTGAGCATCGTGTAGAAGTTGCCCTGCTTGGCGTTGGCGGCTTGGTCCACGTCGAAGAAGAGATTTCCGACGATGGTGATTTGCGAGGTGTCGGCGTTGTCGGCGCCGCCGCTGACGGCGCTGGCGCTGTCGGGCGATCCGTTGCGATGCGTGTGCAGGAAGATGTTGCCCTCGACCCAGGCATCCGTGCTGTCGAGATCGAGCAGGTCGTCATCGCTGCCCATAAAGACATTGTGCAGCACCTGAAGGACGGGGCCTGGGCGGTTGCCGCCGGTGAAGTCGATGGCGTCGTTGTAGCCGCGGACCCGGCCGACGAAGTTTCGGCGGAAAATGCCGTGTCCGTCCGCGCGAATGCCCGTGGTGCCGTGGATGGGCTCGAAGGCCGCCGTCGAAGCGGGGAAATAGCAGTGTTCGATCACGAAGGAGGCGCCGTCGAGATCGAGGTGACGCCGGGTGCTGTTGCCGAATGTGCAGTGGCTGAGGAACAGCTCGCCGGCGTTGACGTCGATGCCGGTGTTGCCGTAGCCGGCGAGGTCGGCGTAAGTGATGCGCGATTCGGGAGAACCGACCGCGCCGTTAATCACGAGCCCGCCCCAGCCGCTGGCGCTGGGCGCGGTCGTGAAACGGATGCGGGCCGTGTCCGTGCCTTCGGCGAGCAGACGTCCGCCGCTGGCCACGACGAGACTGGCATTGGCGCTGAAGTAAACGGTGGTGCCCGGGAGAATGATCAGCGTGACACCCGAGCCGACGGTCAGCGTGCTGGTGACCTGGTAAGGGCCGGTGGCGGGAGACCAGACGGCGTCGAGGGAGAGTTCGCCGGAGACATTCTCCACGGAGCCGTCGTCGTACCAGAGATCGACGGTGGCGCGGGCGAACTCGACATCGTTGGAGCCGAGCGATTGAACGAGGACGCGGTTGATGCCGGGGCGCAGGGTGGTGGTGTTGGTCCAGCGTCCTTCCCATGGCGACAGGCCGGCGGGCGTGCCGTTGACCAGCACCTTGCGGGTTTGGATGGCGTCGAATGTTCCGAAAAGCGGCACGTTGGCCGCGGTCGACACGGGGAGCCCGCTGGAGAGGGGCAGGGCGTTGCTGATCGTGAGCGTGGTGGGGATGAGCGAGAGCAGGATGCTGCGGCGATTGGCCGAGAAGGTCTTCATCGCGTCGATGGTGAGGCGGCTGGGACCGTTGGGCCACGTCAACAGATCGTCCATCAGCGGGCCCATCTGGCTGGGATGAAAGACCGTGTCCGAGAGGCGTTTGATTTCCTCGAAGAGGATCGGGGCGAACATGCCGTTGGTTAGAAAGCGCCGTAACAGCGGCATGTTCGGGCCGTTGAACCCGCCGCTGTTCGGCGGGTTCAGCATCATGAAGATGGTCGGCGTGCCGAGGTTGTTGGTCGTGGTGGTAAAGGAACCGGTGGTGTCGCCCTGGCCGAAGATGGTGTCGAAATCGTGGCCGATGGCCACAAAGCGCGGGTCGTCCACGCCGCGGTAGAGCGCGTAGTCGTCGCCGCGTCCGTTGAACATCGAGGTCTCCCCAAAGTTGACCAGCGTGCCGATCGCGAAGTAGCGCATCCAGAGCTGCACGTTGGCATTGGTGCTCATCCTTTCCACGTAGTCACCCAGCGGCACATCGGTCTGAGAGAAGGCGAAGGTCAGGCTGGCCAGGTCGGTCCAGTCGTTCTCGGTGCCGTTGGAGGTTTTGAAATAGCCGTCGTCGAGGTAGGCATCGGCGTTGGTCCCGCGGTAGTTCAACTGCGCGGTATGCTGGCCGATGGAAGCCCGGTAGACATTGCCATCGCCATCGCGCGGATAGAGGCGCGCGGCGAGATCACCGTTGACCGGTTCGAGCATGATGAAGGCGCCGTAGCCGTCGCCACGGCCGCCGAACCCGCCACCGCCGCCGCCGGGTGCTTCGAGCCGGGCGGGGTTGACTCCGTTGCGTCGGTATTGAACGAGGCGGCCTTGCGAGGCGGGAAGGCCGGCGCGTTGCGCGACCGCGGCGCCCATCAACTGCGAATGGATGTACTGGCTGTTCAGGTTGATCGCCGTCAGGCCGTTCCACGGATGGTCATTCGGAATGTTCAGCCGGTTGTTGGGAACGGTCTGCGATCGGGAGCCGGCGCCGCGGATGCGAACGCCGCACAAGTAACGGATGTGGGTGCCGTCGCCGTCGGTGGAGATGAGTGTGGCGTTGACTTCGGCGTCCGAGTCGCGGCTTGACCACGGGAAGTTGGCGTTCTCCGAGCCGGTCAGAACCACGCGCAACGCGGGCATGGAATCCGCGATGACCTCGTCATCCACCTGATAGAGCGCATTGGCCAGCGGCGCGAACGTCTGGTTCGTTTCCCACGTGGGGGCGGGCCAGGTTCGGGTGAGGCCGCCCGTGTCGGTGGCTTCGACGTAGAACTCGACGACCGTGCCGCGAGCGGCGGCGGGCAGGACGACGCCGTAGAGGCCATCCCGGGCGGAGCCGTCGCCGTGGGCGCCGTCATCCAGGAGGTTGGCGCTGGCAAAAGGCGGGGGCGTCGTGGCGCCGTTGGTCCGCCAGTAGAGGCGCACGCTCGCCACGCCGCTGGCCTGTTCGTCGAGAAGCCGGGCCGTGATGGTGACCGGGTCCGTGGACCGCGGCAACGCGGGCGCGTGCGTGACGTCGAGGATGAGCGGCGCGACGTTGGTGCGCGCCTGGGAATTGGGGGCGCCGGGGGTCCCGCCGAGGCCGGCGCTCGGGGCCCAGTTTTGTCCGGAATCATTGCCCAACGCGGGATTGATCAACTCCAGGGAGCTGCCGAATCCATCGGCGGCCGAGAACCAGGCCCAGCCGGACGCGCCGTCGTCGACGATCTGCCGGGCGATGATGCGGCCGGTGGCGGTGGTGGGGGCGCTGGTGGGCACGGTGATGGTGAACGTGGAGGACCCGATGGAGCCGGGGCGGAAGACGCCGTTGAACTCGGGTTGGTCCGCCCCTTCGAGCAGCACGAGATCCTGCCCGGTGTAGTTGTGATCGAAAATGCGGACTGTCGCGGTGCTGCCAGTGCGGGTGATGCTTTCCACCAGCGCGGCGCCGCGTCCGCGTTCGCGTCGCGCCCAGTCGCCCTGGGTGGCATAGTGGACACGATCGACGGATTCGCCGAGGGCGGTTTCGAGTTCGAGGGTTTCCTCGCTGTTGGCGAGGCGGCCTGACCAGCCGCCGATGGCGGGTACGTTCGGGTAGAGGCTTTGGAAGGTGGCGAGGTCGGCGGCCACCACCAGATAGCTGTTAGGCGCCAGCGTCATGGTGGGGAAGGTGAACTGCACGCCGCGCGTGAGGCGCCAGCCGGCGAGATCGATCGGCCCCGTGCTGACGTTGCGGAGTTCGAGCCATTCGTCGGCCGGGCGGCCGCCCAGCGGGTTGAACATGATTTCGTTGATGAGCACCTTGCCGGCGAAGTTCGCGGCCGGATCGAGCGTGTAGGTCCATTCCCCACCGGCGAACGGATTCGGGGTTGGGGTCGCCAGATCGGCGATGCCGTGGCCCGACACCCAGCGAACCCGGACCAGCCCGTTGGTGGGCGGGAGGAAGCTGAAGGAATACGGCCCGGCGCCCGAACCATTCACCGAGAGAGGGCGGCGATCGTTGATGAGGAGGTCGTTCGTGTCCACGCCCGTGACGGGCTCGGTGAAAGTGATGCGGATGGAACTGAGCGAGCGGAGCGTGACGAAAGGCGCAGGATCGGTGAGCGCGGCGGCCGGAGCGACATTGTCCGGGGTCGCGTAAGTCCAGGTCGCTCCCGGGCCGGTCCCGTCGAAGGGATTGGGGCTGGCGGCGAGATCGCGGATGCCGTGCGTGGGGATCCAGGAGAACTCCACGAGCGTCGCGTTGGGTTGAGGGAAGGTGAAACGGTAGGTGGATGCGTTGAGGATCTGCAGGCTCGCCGCCGGCTGGCCGTTGATGCGGAGGTCACTGGCATTGAGGCCGGTGACGGGTTCGCTGAACGTTACCGTGACCTGGGTCAGGTTGGTGACCTGGGTGCCGGCGGGTGGGTTGATGGTGACGACGCGGGGTGGCGTTTGGTCCTGGTGGAGATAGCTCCAGGTGCTGCCTTGCCGGCTGGGTTCGAAGGGCACCGGCGGGATTTCCAGATCGACGATCCCATGGTTCGTGCGCCAGCTGATCGTCACCGGTCCGTACTCCGGGCGGGGGAAGCCAAACTCGTAGGTGGAGGCGGAGATCATTTGCAGCGAAGTCGCCGGCTGGCTGTTGATCAGCAGGTCGGCGGCGTCGACGCCGGTCACCGCCTCGCTGAAGGAGATGGTCAGGCGCGTGAAATTGTCGACCGTCGTTCCGGCCGCCGGGGATTGCCCGACGATGGTGGGCGTGCGCGGGTTAAGCAGCGAGTAGTGGAACGTGGCGACGACAGCGGCGCCGTCGAACGGTTTCGGCGGACTGTCAAAATCGACGATGCCATGGCTGCCGGCCCAGGACACCGTGACCTCGCCGTAGGGAGGTTGCGTGAAGCCGAGGACATAGGTGAGCCCGTCGGTGGTGGCGATCGTACTGGCGGGTTGGCCGTTGACCAGAAGGTCGGCGGCATCGATGCCGGTGACCCGCTCCGAAAAGCGGATCGTGAGATTGGTGAGGACGAACAGCGTGCCGGCGCCGGGACTGACCCCGGTGATGTAGGGAGCGATCGTGGTTGGGTCGAGCAGCAGCGAGTAGAGTTGCGCGTTAAAGCCGAAGTCGGTGCTGGTCAGGCTTTGGTTGAGGGCATGCACCGCCAGCGTGTTGGCCCCTTCGACCAGATAGGATTGCGGGTTGGGCAGCGCGTAGTTGATGTAAGCCGCGCCGTTGCCGGCTGGTTCGTTCGCGCTCGCCGTGGTGGCGCCATTGTAGGGAATCTCGCCGGCTGGCACGTTGGCGGACCGGGCCACCTCCACCCCGTTGATCCAGGCGATAAAGCCGTCGTCCACCTGGGCGCTGAGAAACAGGTTGGTGTAAACCCCGACGTTCTGCACGTTGAACGTACGGCGCAGGTAGACCGAGTTGTAGTTGCCGGCCATGTCGTCCAGGGACGTGCCCGGGTTGCTGGCGGAGCCGTAGGCGTCGCCGAAGAAGAAGGGAGCGGCGGAGGCAGTCCAACCGGCGTCATTGAACTCGGGCGAGCGCCACGCGTTGGCCGGAGCGGACGCCTCTGCAGTGCCTTTGACGAATCGCCAGGTTGCGTTGGATTGCAGCAGCACCGTGCGCGCGTCGAGCGTGTAACTCCACACGGCATTGGTTCCGGTCGAGTTGAAAAAGTTGGGCGCAGCCGCCAGATCGCGAATGTCGTTCCCAACCGCCCAGGTGACATCGACGGGGCCGGAGCGGGGCTGGGAAAAGCTGAACGTGAACGTGCTCGGCGCGCTGCCGGCGCCGCTTGACTGCACGCCGAACGCCGGCACCCCGTTGATCAGCAAATCAGCGGCATCCACCCCTAGCCCGACTTAGCGGATTAGAGGGGTACGAACCGCGGAAATGCCTGCAAATCAGGCGAGGCATCAGCTAGGTCTTCACTACAACGAGGTCGTCGGTGTTGGCGTTTGGGCCTGGATTCTGGGAGGCGGCTGGGCCGGC